>JADJOU010000006.1 GCA_016713645.1 Bacteroidota bacterium | reverse complement strand
TCATGGCGACAGATTATATACAATTTGATCCTGGATTTGAAGTGCCACTTGGTACAGAATTAGAGGCATGGATGATTGAATGTGACTAAAAAAAACGTGAATGATGATAAATAATGCAACAAATAAATGTAGCATGGAAGTGCATGATTTGACTAGGAATTTAAAAGCCACCATTCCACTTGCTGATCAAAGCGGCTTGGGGCAAGTAGTATTTAACAATGTTAGTTCTGCTTATTCGAGCAGCTCTTTATCTGCTGGCTATTATGTATACACCCTAAAAGTCAATGGCTCTGCAAAAGACAGCAAAATGCTTTTAATTGAATAAGGGTATGAAACAAGGAATTATTATAATAGGACTGCTTTTAATTTGCATGACCTGTACAAAAGAAGTTACAGATTATAGAGATAAATGGTGTGGAATTTATAATACTAAAACAGTTTATTTTGGCAAACATTATTTTTATGATTCAATATCAAAAGATTGGAGTAGTAAGATAGGATACGATACAATGTATGGTTATTCAGTTCTTGTAAAAGATTTGAAGTATAATGATGGAGTTGCCATTCAATTCTCCTCAACCATTGATTTTAACCCAAACAGTAAAGATTATATCGATACCTCTATTAATGCACATGTAAATTATTTACCCGATTCACTGGAGAAGAATTTACTTTATATTAGAGTTAATGAAATAGGACTCTTACATGATATTCAAAGCTTAAATATTTCATTGGAAGGAAATTTATATCAAGATAGTTTCTATTTAAAGACTAGGAAAATAACTAAGTATGATGGATTTATATATTTAATAAATAGCAAAAAAGTAGAATAATTATGAAAATTATACCATTTGTATTAGCCCTTATCACTAATGAATTAATAGGTCAATCATTAATTGAAAACAAAAACTTTACTTCTATTTTAGTGGATAATTTTGACACTTCAATTAGCGCATCCATTTGGACAATTAGGGATAGCGTGAGGGGGCCAGGAAATAGTGGCGATAGTTATTATTATTGTTATTTAACAAAACGGCCAGAGAATCTTTCAATTATTAAAATTGAAAACAACGGATTTCTCCAGTTAAAATCACGTGTTGAAAATTTGCCAGTTGGCAGCAATTGTCTAAGCACTGGGGCAGAAATAATTTCAAATCAATTATTTTATCCGGACAATTTTTTTGAAATTAGGTATAAATTACCTTTAAATTGTACAACAACAACTTCAAGTTTTTGGCTTTATGAAGGCAATGGCGGTGAGTGCAATTTAGCTAGTCCATGCATTAATTATAGAGAAATTGATTTTTTGGAATATTTAGGAAGTAAGGATACTTCTACTGCAAATATTCATTATTGCAATTCTTCAACACCATCTTGTCGAAATACAATAAATAATGGTTTAGGATACTATATTCCCAATACGTTTAGTCAGTTTCATACAACTCTGGGACGATTGTCCAATAATAATATTTACCATTATTTAGATAATAGATTAATTATGAAAAACATAAAGCCGACTAATCATTATAATGAAGGTATGCGCATTTGGGTCAGTATATATGGAGATTATGCTTGGTCTTCACAAGCTATCACCCCTTATAATAATCCTGCAACTTTTTTAATTGATTATATCCGTGTTTATACCCTCACAAAAGCTTGTACGACCGATGTTATAAAAATTCTCGATTTCAACACATTCACTTGGGGGCTTAAAAAATCTTACACTTTGAGCAATACAACTGCCATTCCTACAGGTATAAAGATAAATTTAATGGCAACGGATTATATACAATTTGACCCTGGATTTGAAGTGCCGCTGGGCACAGAAGTGGAAACATGGATGCTAGAATGTGATTGAGATAAATGCATTGCAACTATGCAAAAAAATAAGGAGCGATTGCTCGCTCCTCAAATTATTACTAACTAAACTACAAAAAAAGAATTAATTCAAAGACGGGTCTTCTACAACTGTCAAGTTGATATTCACGATATAGTCATCTTCTGTATCTGATTTATCGCAATTTCCTTTGCCTTTATGTTTTCCTTTGCCCATATGAGGTGGCTTCGGTCCACAAACTCTATTTGAATCAAGTGGCTTGTTTCCACACACTTTATTAGAATCGAGCGGTCTATCCATATGGTCGTGCTTAGGATGTGGATGCTCTCCCATTGTGCCTTTTTCTGGGTGATATGTCGACACAACAATTGCTTCTGTTCCTACAAATCCTGCATTTGATGTATATACATAAATCGGATTGCCATTGGCATCTTTACTGATATAGCTCGATGTCGCGTTCTTGGCATCGGAGATAATAATATATGGATCATCTGTCAATGGCAGGGCAATTGAATACTCTTGTCCAGCCGTGATGGTTTGATCTATTGTTTGAGTGGTGTATTCTTCTTTTGTACAAGAGAATAATAGTGCCGTAAAAATGGCCACTGTCGCTGCGCTTTTAAATAAATGGTTCATGATAATATGGGTTTATACTATACATAACGACGATTTGAATTCGAGGGTTGCGTTCGACAAATCCAAATTCCGAAATAAAATTTGCGGAATCGATTAAATCTTTATAATCAATCACTTAATAAAATGATTGAACAATAACTAAATCGGAATTACCCTCATAAACACTTTATTCATTTACTTCGTAAATCTCTAAAGTGTAATTCGGGATAAAATTATCCATTCATCGTTTTCAAAAACTCATCATTATTGCGCGTACCTCTCATGTGTTGAATTAAAAATTGCATCGCCTCTTCCGCTTTCATATCTGCCATTTGCGTTCTGAGAATATTGATTCTTTGAACCACATCCTTGCCCAAGAGCAATTCTTCTTTTCTAGTAGATGAGCCCACGAGGTCGATGGCAGGATAAATTCGCTTATTGGACAATCTTCTATCCAATTGCAATTCCATATTTCCCGTTCCTTTAAATTCTTCAAAAATTACCTCATCCATCTTAGAACCTGTATCTATCAATGCGGTCGCGAGGATGGTCAATGAACCTCCATTCTCTATTTTTCTCGCTGCACCGAAGAATTGTTTAGGCTTTTGCATGGCATTGGCTTCTACTCCACCGCTCAGTACTTTCCCTGAAGAAGGCGCAACGGTATTATAGGCTCTCGCCAAACGCGTAATACTATCCAACAATATCACCACATCGTGTCCGCACTCGACCAAACGCTTGGCTTTTTGCAAAACCATCGCAGACACTTTGACGTGCTTTTCTGCTGGTTCGTCGAAAGTAGATGCAACCACTTCTGCGCGCACACTGCGCTGCATATCTGTCACCTCTTCCGGTCGCTCATCGATCAAACATACAATTAAGTATACTTCAGGATGATTGGCAGCAATGGCATTGGCAATTTCTTTTAATATCGTCGTCTTACCTGTTTTCGGTTGTGAAACGATCATTCCACGCTGGCCCTTGCCTATTGGCGTAAATAAATCGATGGTTCGAGTCGTTTGATTGACGGTACTTCCCTGAGAAAGCGTCATTCTCTCCTCTGGAAATAATGGTGTTAAATAATCAAAAGGAACGCGGTCTCGCACTTCCTCTGGCAATTTGCCATTGATGGTGGTCACTTTTAAAAGGGCAAAATACTTTTCTCCCTCTTTCGGCGGACGGATAGGCCCTTTCACGGTATCACCCGTTTTCAAACCGAATAATCTAATTTGCGATGGAGATACATATACATCATCTGGTGAGGATAGATAATTATAGTCTGAAGATCTCAAAAACCCATAGCCCTCTTGCATCATTTCCAATACACCTTCCCCTTCAATCACGCCTTCCAATTCCATGATAAAGGATTGCTTTTTAGGCTCTGGTCTGCGGTGCTCTCTCACTTCTTCTTGACCTTGTTCTTCATCACCCTGTTGACTATCTGGATTTTGATCCATTACATTTCCATTCGCCCCTTCTCTATGTCGGTCTTGATTGCGCTCTCTTTGCTGATCTTGGTTTCTATCTTGATTGCGGTCTTGATTTCTATCTTGGTTTCTGTCTTGATTTCTATCTTGGTTGCGCTCTTGATTGGGCTTCTGTCTTTGCTCGTTGCGCTTTTCACTCGGCTTAAAGTTCTTATCGATTGGCGGCGCTTCTACAAATTCTATTTTTTCCAATGGCTCAATCACCATTTTAGGTGCTTTTCGCTCGAATGGCGCAGGCGCTTGCTCTCTCGGTTTCACTTGCTCAATAGGAGCAGCTTCTTCTGCCACTTCATTCAATTCACTTGTTCCATTTAAATCACTGGGCATTTCAACCACTTCTAAATTGCTGATATCGATGGGAGACTTTTTTCTAAGGACCACATCCCCTTTTTCATTGACTGGATTTCGCTTATTGATATCGTCACCGCCTATGCTGATGCGCTCTTTTTTCTCCCCGACAATGCGCTTTCTCTTGGGCTTATCATCAGCTTCTGCATTGAGTCCTCCTTGTCGAGCTTGCTCTTCGATGATTGCTAAAACCAATTCGTGTTTTTCGAGTTTTGATGTCTTTTTAAGTTTTAATTTACTGGCGATTTCTTGCAAATCAGGCATTATCATCTCATTGAGCTGTAAAATGTCGTACATAGATCTTTGGTTTATTATAAAAAATGGGTAGGCAACTTTTTAAAGTTGAAGTTTTGATTGATTAAAATTTGATTGAAAAGTGCGAAAATGGATACTTGTATATAGGCTAAGCTTCCTTCACTACTTTGAAACGCAATACAAATGTATACAAAAAACTTTTAGCAATCCTATTTTTTTCATTTTCTACTTATTCTAATAATAGTTGAAATATTTGAGATTGGTTTCGCAATAAATATTGCCATGCTCAAATACATCCTAGATTTTAATCCCCCTCACGCACAGACTATTGCGCCTATTTCACTTTATAATACATCCTAAATCCCCCTATTAAGTGAACAATGCGCTATCTCAAAAAAAATTTGTTTTTTTCAAAAAGATATTATCTTTAATTATGAATCAATGAATTGAAAGTCAATTCAATCAAACAAAAAATATTCATCGCTGACTTTTTAATTGACAAAAGTAAATATTATGAAAACAATTTCACGCTTACTATCTGTAATTCTTATCGCTACATATATTACGAGTTGCCAAAAGGTAACTGAATCTGAAATAACGAATACTCAAAATGCGGCATTTGGTATTCAAATTGTCGACGATATACTTCGCGTTGTTGGACAAGGAATAGAAACTGGGATTGTTGGCGACCTCAAGAAGGAATCAAGAACGGGCATTGACGGCGGTATTGTCACCAAAGATTCCATGAATCAAATCATCACAATTGATTTCCCCGATGAATACATGGGCACGCGCAGTGGTCATAAATTCAAAGGGAAGGTTTTTGTTAAATACAACGATGTCGATTTTTATGATGAAGGATTTCGCGGAGAAGTGACTTTTGAAGATTTTACCATCAACGGCAATTCTTTAAATACACTTAATGGGGTTCCTCTTTTAATAGAAACCATTGCAAATGGAAGTGCTCAAAAAACTTGGACTTTCAGGAATGAAATTGATGCCGCTTCTATTGGTCTGATATTCAAATTTGAAGTGGAGACCTCGGTCATGAGTGGATTTGAGACCCCTGAATTTTTAGATGATGTTTTTCATACCAAAGGCAGTATTCACTTGGATGATGCGCGTAACGGAGTCTATGAAAGTTATAATATTATAGAAACCCTTATCAAGAATAATGATTGTGTATTCATCTCGAAAGGCGTAATTAAAAATGACAATTTTGGATCCATCGATTTTGGTGATGGCATTTGCGATGAATATGTTTACTTGACGATTGGAAGTGGCAGTCCTTACCAAGTTGCGATAAAATAAATGGGACCAATGTCGTTTAATTAAGAGAAATATTAGTTTTAATTTGGTACTCTTTGAATGTTTTAAAAATCTTTTTGCCTTCGGCGACTCACTTTTTTTATTCATTATTCTAATTGTAAAGTATTGTATTCATTGGCTTCGCGATCTTGAAAAAAAAAGTAAGCAAGCGTGGGATACGCTAGTATAAGCATAGCAGAAATCAAGGGCCGTTATAAAAATGATCCCTACACAGTGTAGGGACCAGTGCGATTAAAGGTATTTGCTGCTATCGACAGTTTTTAAATACTTTGGTCTATCAATGCAAATACTAAATCGCTAAATGCCTGCTAACGCACAAATCCTCACCTTGATCTTTAGTCATTTTTCTAAAATGGCCCACCCTCACGTACATCGGGCGTTTATTAAAATTACTTAGTCAGCTATGATTCATTGTCACTTTTGATAATCCCATTATTTTTCTAGAATGGCCCGCTTTGCGCAATCATATCGCTGACGCATGTTTTCTTTGGCAAACTCCGTGAAACTCTGTGCAATAACTTTGTGAAACTCTGTGTTTAAAAATTAAATACTTTTGACACAAAAAAGTGTCTACGCGACATTCTCAGTTAGAATTATTCATTTTTCTATAAGGTCCGCATGATGCAAAACGAGCGTTAACAAAAGTCATTTACTTCGCTATGAACTTCGTACTCATTTTGAAGGCCTATCTATACATTAAAAAATTTTGTATTCAATTTGTTAGTCTTTACTCTAATCCACCATATGATTACCCTCTAAAAAAATAGACCAATCCCAAAGCAGCGACGATTATGTATGGAACGATTCCAGATGCGCCTTGGTAATCTTTGGCGATTCGCTGACCAGCAAACAACATCAAAATAAGCGCTGCGATGAATATATTGGTATAGGTCGCTAACACAATAAACAATTTGACATCGACGTACAAAAATATAATGGACAAGAGTGCCAATAGTCCCGTAATGACTTCCAATGAAGCGACCAACCAAAAAGTGGGATTTATAAAAGGCGCGATGAATGTCTTTTCAAATACAGATTTAAAATAGGATTGATTCCCTTTGATGTCTGAAAATTTTGAAATCGCCGACTCTAAAAAAGTAATCGCCCAAAACAAAAAGAAGAAAGTCGGGATAATATAATTGGCAATTTTTACGAGCATTTTTAGTTAATTTTATAAAGTAGTTAAAGAAAATTTCAATCGTCTTATTTCCGTCCCAACCATTTCATGGAATTGTCCCACAAAATCATTTCCTTGGTTTTATTGTCCCAAGGCATGGAATGAATGAGTTCCCCTGGCACATTCTCGCCTAGTGGAAATGGGTAATCCGTGCCTAGAGTGACTTTATCCTTTCCCATCAGTTGCACTAGAAATTCCAAAGCCATTTGATCGTGTACCAAACTATCGACCCAAAAATGTCCACAATAATGTCGAGGATTTTTTGGATTGTCAATGGCACACAAATCTGGTCTCATCGCATGACCATGTTCTATTCTCCCAATCGTTGATGGGAAAGAACCACCGCCATGTGCGAAGGCAAATCTCAATTTGGGAAATCGCTCAAACACACCGCCGAAAATCAAACTGCATATTGCTCTACTAGATTCTGCGGGCATACCCACCAACCATGGCAACCAATATTTATTCATCTGTTTTTGTCCCATCATATTCCATGGGTGCACAAAGATAGAAGCTCCTAATTTCTCAGCAGTTTGCCATATCGGCATGAATTGAGGTTCACTCAAATTGATATCATCGATATTCGTACCTATTTCTATTCCCGCCATGCCCAATTCGGTCATGCAGCGCTCGAGTTCTCTGCAAGCCAATTCTGTATCTTGCATTGGAATTGACCCCAAGCCAATAAATTTATCTGGATGGTCTTTGCATATTCCAGCAATATGATCATTTAAAAAGCGCGCAATATCATAAGAATCCTGCGCAGGGATGTGGTAATTGAACATGACTGGAATCGTGCTCAATACTTGCATATCGCATTTGAATTGATTGCACTCATGAATTCGAATGGAGGGGTCCCAGCAATTGGCTAGAATTTCTCTAAAGAAAACATCATCTTGCATCATGCGGGCGCAGCCCGGCTTATGGTGCTCAGATAGATAAATCCGCCATAGCCAAACTTCTGGCTCCAACGAGGTAAATGCTCTGGGATGATATGAGTATGTATATCAATTGTTTTTATAAAAAACGATTTTAAATTTAAACAAAACGGCTATCCGTAGCCATGACATGTCCGCAATTCTTGCAGGTGCGCGATTCTTCCGATGCGTAGAATTCTTTGAATCTAGGAATAAAATCTTTCTCTATATTATTCAAATAGAAATAATAATCTTTCAAAGGGGTATTGCATTTTTCACAATACCATTGCAAGCCATCATTCATATTCGCATCGCGCTTTCGCTCTATGACAAGACCCACTGTATTCGCTGGGCGCTTAGGACTGTGCGGCACTTTTGGAGGCAATAAAAACATCTCCCCTTCTTTGATGACGACATCCACGGGTTTGCCATCTTCTTGAATCGTCACCGTAATGTCTCCTTCGATTTGATAAAACAATTCTTCTGTTTCATTGTAGTGAAAATCTTTGCGCGCATTGGGCCCACCGACAATCATCACGATATAATCCGTGCCTTCGGGATATAAATTCTTATTCCCTATAGGTGGCTTGAGCAATTCTCTATTATCATCTATCCATTTGTGGAGATTGAAAGGGCGACTTATCATAGCATGATTCTTTAAAGAGTAAAAATATAATTTTATCCCACGACAAAATAGATTAATTTCAGTCTTTTAGATAGAAAACAATCTAACATTTAGTTTATTTTTTCAACTTCAATTTTTTAAGCACAAAATCGGCGACTTGTGCTCCTTGAATAGCCCCATTATCCAAAGAAGGCATATAATGGATTCCCCCATAAAAGCGACTAATTGATGCCTCTGCCGCTGCCGCTTTAAAACTTGCAAATGACCGAGGAGCAATGCCATATTCCATTTCATTGCTATCGATATAAGCATATGGCTGTGGGATCAAATGCGTTAGAACTTCTGCTGCCGCTGAAGAAACAACGCTATGTCCGCTCGTATATTCAGGGAAAGGCGGTGATTCAATCAGTGGCATCCACTTAGGGTCTACCAATCGATTGATATAGGTCTCAGGACGAACAGCATTTGATTTATACTTTTCTATCCAACAAGAGATAAAGCCCTCGTAAAGACTAATGGTGACGGCGGTATAGACTGTCGCTGTTTGAGATTCATTGAATCGATTGTCTTTGCATGCTTTTCGCGCAATTCGAATCCAATGCCCTCCTGGAGTTGCTTTATGAATAAAGAAAGAGAGATGCCCTGTGGATTTAGAGATATTGGCATTATCGTCCCAGAAAACGCCTATTTCCTTTTGCTCAGGTTGCAAGTTCTTAGCAGTATTATAGACCGCCATGGCATTTTTATAATAGGTAGAATTCTTCTTCTCGCTGTATGGTACATCGGGAATAGCACGAACGACATTTGAAGAATCAAAAACAAAAGAGCGCATCAAGGGCCAATTGGGCTCTAGTGCATTCATATACTCGGGTGGTGTTGGACGCCAAGCTGTTGGGGACTCGGTGAGTTGATAACGAATTAAAGTTCGGGTATAATTATAATTGTCTTTGAGCATCCAATCGATGATGTGGTTGCCCACCATTTTTGCATATTGACGCGAGTTTTTATACAAAGTGGAGTCCTGATTATGTTCAGCCAGCCATTGCGTATATTCTATATTTTCAAATGCATCAAACTTGCTCTCCGTATAGACGAGTTTTTTCGCGACGATGCAAAAAGCTTCACAAGCGGCAAGTGAATAGTCGATAGTCGTTGACGGCGCAGGCACTTCGGTGAGGTCTTTTAGAATTCCATGCATGGGTGTCAAGCTCTTATCCTTATAGCATAAAACTGAATATGCCGCAATATTTGGATATGCATGTAATCTGCTCGCTACTGGAGGTGAGAATATATCAGCCATGATTACTTCGATGAGTTTTTCGTTGCAACGGTGCAAATAATCTTGAGCGAAAAGAGATGGCATTTGTATCAAGGCCATGCAGAGTATTATTGCTTTGAGTGTTTTCATGAGATTGGATTAAATTGAAACGAATGACTTCAAGGACAAAATTATAATTAATAAAAGACTATGGGGTATTTTATTTCGTTCGAAATAGCAGGTTCTTTGAGCGAATAAGCCCATAAAAAAAGCCCTATCAATGATAGGGCTTTTTGATAAAAAACGGTTATACTACCATCTTTTTGTATCTCTTCTGTCGCTGTTGTAGCCGCCTTTTCCGCCGCCACCACCACGGTTGTCATTTCCACCACCGCGATTGAAGTCTCTTCTTGGACGATCTTCTCTTGGTTGTGCTTCGCTGACATTGATGGTTTTGCCCATGTGGTCAGTTTGATTTAGTGCATTGATTGCTGCAGTTGCGTCTTGGTCGTTAGACATTTCAACAAAACCAAAACCACGCGAGCGGTTAATGTATTTGTCAAAAATTACTTTTGCTGAGGTAACTTCGCCGTAAGCGGCAAAAAGTTCATTCAAGTTATCGTCTGTTGCGCTGTAACTCAAATTTGAAACGTAGATGTTCATTTAAAATTTTATTTAATAATTAAAACAAGAGCCACAATAATTATAAATAATTGTCATAACTCACTACAAATATAATCCTTTATTTTATTTTTAAAATAAAATCTACGATTTCCTGTTGTTTGAAGGGTACCCCTGAACCTTAGAATAGGAGATAGCATCTATCAAAAACTGCTCTCTGATTAGTTTTACAAGCTGTCCGCGGTTCATTTCTGGGACAATAATTTTTTTGAAACTTTTTAAAATTTTCTCTGTATTTGCCGGAAAAGGATGCAATTGAGTGAAATGTATATGTGCCACGGAATGACCCTCTTCTCTCAATTTTTTCACCGCCGCGCGAATAGATCCATAGGTTGAACCCCATCCAATCACCGCTATTTCATCATTTTCACTGCCCAATTCTATGCTCAAAGGATTGCAGAAATTAGCGACGGCATTGACTTTTGCCTCTCTAGTTAAAATCATTTTTTCGTGATTCTGGGCATCATAAGAGATTCCGCCAGTCACAAAATCCTTTTCCAATCCGCCAATTCTGTATTCTTTTCCCGCGATGCCAAATGGGATATACGGTCTAACCATATTTTCATCTCGCTCAAACGTCTTTAAATTTGCCCTTTTCGACTCTGTATCGCGCATGTCTATTTCGTCGACATTTGGGATCAACCAAGGTTCAGAGCCATTTGCGATATATCCATCACTCAATAAAATCACCGGTGTATTAAAATTGAAGGCGATTTCACATGCTTTCAAGGTTGCTTCAAAGCAATTGGAAGGAGATTTGGCTGCGATAATCGGCAAGGGACATTCACCATGTCTGCCATACATGGCCATCATCAAATCCGCTTGCTCTGTCTTCGTCGGCATGCCTGTTGAAGGCCCTGCCCGCTGCACATCAATCACCACCAAGGGAATTTCCATCGATACGGCTAAACTAATCGACTCTGCTTTTAAATCCATACCAGGACCAGAGGTGCAGGTAACACCTAAATTTCCTCCGAAAACCGCCCCAATCGCCATAGTCGCTGCTGCAATCTCATCTTCAGCTTGCACAGTTTCTACGCCTATTTCCTTGTATTTTGCCAATTCATGAAGGATGTCTGAGGCTGGCGTTATCGGATATGTCGCAAAGAAAAGTGGCTTTTGCAATTGATGCGAGGCTGCAATAAGACCAAGTGATATCGCTTGATTTCCCGTGATGTTTCTATAATCTCCTTTGGCCAAATGCGCTTCTTTGACCTCGTATCTCGCTTTGAAAATTTCAGTTGTCTCGCCGAAATAATAACCTGCCTTCAATGCCAATACATTTGCCTCTAAGATCCCCGCTTGTTTTCCAAATTTTGCATTTAAAAAGGCGATGGTCGAATCCATATTCCGCTCGTAGAGCCAATATAGCACGCCGAGAATATACATGTTTTTACAGCGGTCTTTTTCTTTGGGGTCGATGGCACATTGCTCCACACTTCTCTTCGTTTGATCAGAAATTGCAATGCCATAGAATTGGTAATTCGCGCGGTCAATTGAGTCCAAGGGATTCTCCGTCCCATATCCAGCCAATTTCAAATTCTTTGAATCAAATCCATTTGTATCGACAATCAATATGCCGCCTGGTTTCAAACTCTTCAAATTGATCTTCAGTGCCGCTGCATTTAAAGCCACAAGCACATCACAATCATCCCCAGCTGTCTCAATCTCAACACTGCCGAAATGAATTTGGAATCCAGAAACACCAGCTTGCGTTCCTTGAGGTGCGCGAATTTCTGCGGGAAAATCGGGGAATGTCGCCAAGTCATTGCCCACTTCGTAGGTGCTTCCGGTAAATTGGCCACCGATTAATTGAATCCCATCACCTGAATCTCCGGCGATTTTAACAACGACTTCTTTTTTAATGATGCTCTCTACCACTTCAATATGATTTAAGCTTTTTGCTTGGTTAATTCTTTAAATACATCTTCGAGATCTCGCTCTTCTTTTTGCAATTCGAGTATGGTCCACTTATTGTCTACTGCAAATTCAAATAATTCCGCTCTCAGATCTACTTTTTATCGCTCGATGTCAGTTTCCAATTTCGCTCATTTATCTTTTCGATTTTTTTCACTCCGCGTATTTGATTCAAGAGATTTCCATCGATTTGCTCTTTAAACTCAACAGTGATAATTACCTCTTTTCCCGTGCCTTTTCGGAGATTTTCAGTCGTATCATTTGCCACGATAATGCCCTTATTGATGATAATGATATTATCGCACATGGCTTGCACTTCCTGCATAATATGGGTGGACAAGAGCACTGTTTTTTCTTTGCCCAATTCGATGATTAAATTCCTAATCTCTGTCAGTTGGTTGGGATCTAATCCTGAGGTCGGTTCATCAAGAATCAATACCTTTGGGTCGTGCAATAATGCTTGTGCCAATCCTACGCGCTGTCTATATCCCTTAGACAGTTGGCCGATTTTTTTGTGCTGTTCCACACCTAAACCCGTCTTCTCAATCATCGTTTGAATAGCAGATTTGGGGTTGGGTACATGGAGAATATTGGCGACAAAATCCAAATATTCTTTCACATACATATCTTTGTAAAGCGGGTTATGCTCAGGTAAATAGCCAATTTGTTTGCGCACCTCAATGCTATCCGTCTCAACATTTTTTCCGCATACGATGGCTTCGCCAGATGATTGTGGAATAAAGCAGGTGAGGATTTTCATGGTCGTTGACTTACCAGCGCCATTTGGGCCGAGAAAGCCATAGACTTTGCCAGAAGGCACTTCAAATGAAATATCATTGACTGCGAATTGCTCTCCGTATTTTTTCGTGAGATTTTTTACTATTATGGACACTGTATCGACTTAATTAGGGGCAAAAATACTTTTATTTCGCGGGATTTTTAAAAATGAAGCATTTCGAAGAAAAAAATGGTGTCTGGCTTCAAGTCCACAGCTAACTTTTTAATTTTAATTTTAATTCCTTAATCCCACCAAACCAATGGTTAATGGTGTCTGGTCTAATGGCGTCTGGTTCTAATCCACCCTATTTTTAATTCTTAATCTTTGAATTACTGCATCGTAAATCAAAAATGGTTAATGGTGTCTGGTTTGAATTGGTCTTGTTCTACATCCATAATTTTTAATTCTTAATTTTTAATCTACTTCGTCGTAAATCAAAAATCGAATTTTTTACCAATCCCCGCTCGCGCCGCCGCCGCCGAAATCTCCGCCACCAAAATCGAATCCGTCACTTCCTCCTCCTCCACCGCCTCTGTTTCCGTGAAGCAATCCACTGGCAATCACATTAAAGAGGGTTGGCCCTATCCAAGAATTGGATCCTCTTCGATCGAATGATGTATATCGATTTCTGCGATTGGCCATCGCAATGACAATAAAAATAAATAAGAGTACAAAGAAGAAAACGACCATTCCTTGACCCGCAGATAGTTCATCACCGCGTTTCTTTTTGGGATCCGATTTGAATTCTCCACTGCTGTATTCAATCATTCGATCGATGGTTTGATCGATGCCACCATAAAATTGCCCAGCTTTAAAATTTGGAGAAACAATATCTCTAATAATCCGCTTGGCATAGATATCAGGAATTCGAGCCTCTAATCCATAGCCCACGGATATATTGATTTTGCGATCTTCTTTTGAGATTAGAAAGACGATGCCATTGTCATTCTTATCTTGACCAACACCCCAGGCTTGTCCAATTTGTTGGCCTACACTCCATGCTTCATCTCCTTCGAGTGATTGCAATGTGACCACCACTATTTGGGTCGAAGTGCTATCGAAATATCCGCGCAATTTAAACTCCAATGCACCTTTTTCCGTTTCAGAGAGCATGCCAGCAAAATCATTCACGAATTTCGCTGGTTCAGGTCTCGGAGGGATTCCCGCCATGGCATATTGCATGGTGCAGAATCCGATACAGACTAATAATATTTTAAGATACTTTTCCAATGGAGATTTCGTTGGTTAATTCGTCGATATCATGTTTTTGATATGGAAAATGAATTTTTAATTTTTGACCTATTTCATGAACAGCTTGCTCTATGCCAGCTAAAAACTGATCGCGTTTAAACGAGGCTTTCAACGCTTGCAATATTTCCTCCCAATAATGCGGTGGAACAATATCGTTAATTCCTTTATCACCAAGAATGGCCAGTTTTCTATCCTGGACTGCGATATAAATTAGCACGCCATTTTTCAAAGCAGTCTGGTGCATTTTTAGAGAATGGAAAACCTCGAGCCCTCTGTGATATGGCTCACCATCGCAATAATCCTCGAGGTGAATGCGAATCTCCCCAGAGGTGTTTTGCTCAGCGTCAGCAATGGCTCGCACCAATTGCTTTTGCTCATCCGCATTAAATATGGTTTTACAATCAACAGACATTAGAACTTAACAGTTGGTGCGTTCTTTGAACCTGGGTCTGCTTCAAAATAACCCTTTGGTTTGAAATCAAACCAACCTGCATAGAACACTCTAGGAATTCCCCTGATATAAGAATTGTACTCGCCGACAACTTCGTTGAATTTATTGCGCTCCACGTTGATGCGATTTTCAGTTCCCTCCAATTGCGCTTGCAATTCAAGAAATGCTTGATTGGCTTGCAATGTCGGGTAATTTTCTGTAATCATCATTAAACGTCCAAGTGCTTGTGATAAGCCTCCTTGTGCTTCTTGAAAAGCTTTGATTTTCTCAGGAGAGAGGTCATCAGCATTCACCGTCATCTGTGTTGCTTTGGCTCTCGCTTCGATCACTTTTGTCAAGGTCTCTTGCTCAAAATTGGCCTGTCCTTTCACAGTTGAAACGAGATTGGGAATTAGGTCAGCTCGACGCTGATAAGAATTCTGCACATTTCCCCATTGCTTAGAAGTGCCCTCTTGAAGCTCTACCATTCTATTGTATCCGCAACTGCTAAGGCCTAAAGCGACTATTGCTACTAAAAATAATTGTTTGAAAGATTTCATGTTTTGTAAAAATTTTTCCAAAATTAGTGATATTTGGAATATCAAGAGATAAATAAGTTTCTACAACATTTTTTAACCAAAAAGAGGGTAAAAAGTGGTTAAATGCTACTTCTCCAATATAAACCAAAAGAAGCGTGCATTAAAGTATAACGATAAAATAGTCAAGATTGGCATAACTTTTTATAACACAGAGTTCACAGAGTTGTTGCACAGAGTTGCACAGAGACAGGGATTAAGTGTCAACAATTGCAGGCTATTCCTATCAACGCTAGCGAATTTCACCCAATTGACTTATAGCAAATAGTGCAAGTTTGGAAGATTTTAAACCCTTCGACAAAACATAACAATTCGAGTCAACTTTTCTTTGATGAATGGAGTTTTTGTTTAATTGTTATATTGTCGGTCAGAGGCTATGGTGAAAATCCTTTTGCTTTTAAATCAATTCCAATTTATGCGCTGGGCAGTTTTTTATTCAAGCAGTTTTCTATTGATTATTCTATTTCATGCACCTACTTTACTGGGGCAGAAAATAGCTCATGAAATTCACTTCGCAGAACACCCTTTTCTTCCTTCCTACGAATTCCAAAAAGCAAAACACCCTAATTATTTCCAGGGAAATAAGAAGCGCGAAAAATACTTTGAAGGTTGGTATTTTAAGATGGTCTCCAAGGGAGATTCTAGTGCACTCAGCATAATTCCTGGCATCTCACTTTCAGCAGATGGGAAAAAACAACATGCATTTATTCAAATCATCGATGGCAAAACTGCAGAGACGAAATATTTTACTTTCCCTATAGACTCCTTTTATTTCTCTTCCAAATCTTTTGAAGTTAGAATTGGTCCCAATTTTTTCTCCAAGGATAAAATCATTTTGAACTTGAAAACAGATAGTTCTCATATTATCGGTGAAGTGAGGATGCATAATCAAGTCATGCTGTCAGAAAAAAGTGCGCTCAATGCGGGCATTATGGGCTGGTATCGATTTGTCCCCTTTATGCAATGTTATCATGGTGTGGTGAGCATGCAACACAATTTGATTGGCACATTAAAAATTGATGAAAAAACATATCTCTTTAATGGTGGCAGAGGGTATATAGAAAAAGATTGGGGAACTTCCATGCCTTCGTCTTGGATTTGGATGCAGTCGAATAGTTTTGGATCAGGAAACAGCTCGTTTATGTTATCGGTCGCCAATATTCCCTGGATGGGAAAATCCTTTATCGGTTTCTTGGGATTCTTTTATCACGATGGAACCATACATACATTTGCCACTTATACCAAAGCCAAATTGAAAATTATTCAAGCCAATCCTCATCGAGCGGTTATTCACATAAGAGACAATAAATATAGCTACGAAATTGAATCAAATAGCCGTGCCATCGGATTGCTCAAAGCTCCCATTCAAGGTCAAATGGATCGACGGATTCCTGAGAGTTTAGATGCCCGCATCCTACTAACTGTTCGCGATAAAGCAGGTAAAGTGCTATACCATGGAAGTTCTTCCATTGCAGGTTTGGAGATTGTCAATAGCAAAGAATTGGTGGATGGATTAAATTCAAAATAGAAGATTGATTGGGCTCCGTTTGAGAATTATAGCACTAAAACAATTTCAATTCTAGGAGGTTTATGTATATTTATACATTGAATGAAAACCAACATCATTAACTTAATCTACGATTGATACATTGAGAACAATTCAAGTAAAAAAAGGCGAAATTCTTCAGCGAAATGGCGATTTAAACTCCAAAGTATATATCGTTGAATCGGGCTTGTTGCGCAGTTATTCTATTGATCAAAAAGGGAAAGAACATATTTACATGTTTGCACCTGAGGGATGGATTGTTGCAGATGCCACAGATGAAAAACTTCCCAGTGAATTATTCATCGATGCATTGGAAGATTCTGTCGTGCAGGTCATGGACAAAGATATGCCAGTCCCTATAGTAGATCATAAACCCTTGCTCAAACGCATCGCTGTATTGCAAAAGCGCATACTGATGTTGATGAGTTCGTCTGCCATTGAGCGCTATCAGCATTTTGTGGAAACCTATCCCAATATCATTCAGCGCGTGCCGCAGAAAATGGTGGCGTCTTATTTGGGGATTACCCCAGAGGCATTGAGTAAAGTGAAGGGGGATCAGTCGAGGAGGAAATGATAGAAAATCATTTCTTCATAGAAACTCAATACTTAATAATTTAAAGATGCTGCAGTTTTATTGTATTCGTCATTAGAAATTTAAAATTCTTTTTGCCTTCGGCGACTCACTTTTTTTCTTGTTAAAAAAAGTAAGCAAGAGAGCGCCAAGCAAAACAGGGCCGTTATAAAATGACAAGATCTGGTTGGATTTTGCTAGCGATTAAAGGTATTTGCCGCTATGACAGTTTTTCTATTTTTGGTCTTTCAATGCAAATACTAAATCGCTAAATGCCTCCTTACGCACAAATCCTCACCTTGATCATTAGTCATTTTTATAAAATGGCCCGCTCCTCGAACTGAATATTCTGGCGCAACTTATCAATTGCTTTATGAATTCATTCAACTTATTTTTCGTTCAAGTCTGCTAGCGTGCTCCCTGCACTGTGGAACTCTCCTACACTTTTTAGGGACAGGTGGCATAACTCTGTGAAACTCTGCGTTTAAATCCTTACGTTTTATTTGAACAAAAATGCGTCCACGCATGTGTATGGTGCAATGATTATTGCACCATACAAGTCAAAACAACTAAGGTCTGTTATAGCCCACTGCACAGCTTGTGTATGGTGCAATGATTATTGCACCATACAAGTCAAAACAACAAGGGTCTGTTACAACCCACCACACAGCTTGTGTATGGTGCAATGATTATTGCACCATACAAGTCAAAACAACTAGGGTCTGTTATAACCCACTGCGTAGGTTTAACATTTTTTTTATCATTTCGGCTCTATTATTCCCTATTATTGTAAAACGACTATGAAAACGCTTTACACGACGTTTATTTTATTCTTTACTGCTTTTCAACTGCAAGGTGCGACACGTGATAGTGCCTTATTACCCTACAACGTTTTTAAAGCCAAAGAAAAACTCACTTATACTGTTAGATATAAATGGAATGACCTATGGCTTTCCGCTGGGACGATAGACTTTGAAGTGAGCAATAAAAAAGTGAAAGGGGAAGACTATTTAGAATTGGATGTCTATGGCCGAACAGCGCCTGGATTTGACTTATTCTATAAAGTGCGCGATCACTATATCTCCGTAATCAATCCAAAAACATTATTGCCTTTCGTCTTTGCGCGAGATGTCAATGAAGGGGGTTTTAGGATATTCAATAAATACGTCTTCAATCACGACAGTTCGAATGTAGAAAGTGAAACAGAGGACACTAAAAATCCGCTCGCTTCTGATATTTACACCATTCCAAACAATGCACAGGATTTGGTTTCTTGTCTATACTATGCCCGCAATATCAATATCGCTGGGGCCGATAGCGGTAAAATATTTCCCATCAATTTATTCTTAGACAATAAGAATTATAAAATCGGCATTCGCTATTTGGGAAAAGAAAAAGTCATCACAGATTTGGGAGAGTTTGTCTGCATAGTCGCTCAGCCACTATTGTTAGAAGGTCGTGTATTTGATGAAACAGATCAAATGAGAATTTATGTCACAGATGATGAGCGCAGGATGCCTATCATGGTCGAGAGTCCGCTGAAAGTGGGAAAAATTATGGCGATGTTGGTGGAGTACAAATAAGGTTTTACGCCTGTCCCACTTGTTTCAATTGCGTTTTTAATTCAAAATTAATTTTATTCTGTTGACGCAAACGCGTGCACAATGTCTTAATGATACTCCTCGTCACTTCTTGATTATTGCTCATCAATTCGTAGAATGGGCCTTGATTGATTTTGAACAAGAATGTGTCTTTATTCGCTGAGGCAGTTGCCGATCTTGTCTCTGCATCGAGCAGGGATAATTCGCCGAAAAATTCTTTTCCCTTCATCACAGCAAAGACGTGATCACCATCGTGGATGCGCATTTCGCCTGAATGAATGATATACATACTATCTGCATTATCTCCCTTTCTAAAAAGCGTTTGACCAGCTTCCACAAAAACTTCTTCCAAAATTTCAGCGACCGCAATCAAATTATTTTCTGGGGTAGATTGAAACATCTCAATGGATTTCAACAAAAATACTTTTTCAATAGTGAGCATATTATTTCGCTTTTTGATTCAATTCAACAATTTCTCTGACAATTTTAGAGTTATTCTTTAGCGCATTGCGCGGAACTAGTTTTGACGTATACAAGGCAAGTGCAATTGTCCAATCGCTGTACAATTTTTCTTGAAGTATAATTTCATTGCAAACTTCAGCGGTTTTATCCGTCTCAAAGCTATTTTTAAAATCATCACAATACAGCTCAACGAGATTGACCAATCCCTCAATACTCAATTTTTTCGTATTGTATTCTAGCAATTCAATCGCCTGATCATATTTATCGACCAATCGCATTCGAATACTCTGATAGACATCATAGACTTTGCTCGTATCTCGCATCAAAAAGAGCAATTGCAGCGCAAATAAAACCTTATTATAATACTCATCTTTAAGCGCTGATTTCAGCGCGGCATCTTTGGTTGATTCAATCAAATTTTTCAACTTATTTAAAGCGGCCACTTGTTTATTGATCAAGTCGAGAATTTGTGCATCATCCTCAAACTTGTGTTTCTTCTTGTACAAATATTCACACATCAATGGATGGGCTTCTTTGGCAAACAAATCCAAGACAATATTCATCACTTCTGTTGATTGAGACTTGACGATATACTCGATTAATTTTTCTCTAGGGATTTTTTCGCTCATCAAATCGATATCCTTCGCCCAAACATCCGAATAGTGAATCATGCATTGCTCAGCGGCAAATTGAAGCTCTTTATCGCTCAATTGTTCGATGATATATGCCACAAAACTCGGATTCTTAATCTTGACGATTGACTTTAAAATTTGCTTTTTAATCTCTGGATCTTGGTCGTAGAGCAGAAGTTGAATTTGCTTGAAAAGGATTGGATTTTCTGTTTCTTCAATTATTTCGAGCGCAATTTTTCGCTGGTTTGTATTGGAAGAATTCAATTTTTCAATCAGAGATTGTCCCGCATCTATGATTGCATTGAGGTTTTCGCTTCTCAGTGCCCCAGATATACAGCCATTCTTTATCGCTTCATTCCCCGCTCATCAATAAATACTCGCTGTATTTATCCGCATCCAATTCACAGAGTGTGATCGCTATCATTTTATTGATATGTTCATTTTCGAATTGTCCAAAAATATCCGCTAATTACTCATTGAATTCAGTCCATTTGTGCAGATTGATTTTTTCAATGATGAATTCTAGTATATGTTCATTGGTTTCGCGATTGATTTTCTTTTTAATTTCCTTTTTAAATTGATTGATGTCAATATCATAAATATACTGCAGAGCGGTGCGCACTTCGATGCTATTCTTGCTCTCCAATTTATCTTCGATGAGTTTGAGTGTCGCTCCCTCTTTGATAAACGTATTGGAGATTAAATTGAAAAACGAATTGTGTTTAATCGCCTTTCTCATCGTATCATAATAACTCTTTTCTATTAAAAAAATAACGGCAATCCACATTAAGGAAAGCACAAACAAGATGATACAGATATGGCTCATGTCCAAAACGCCAATACTTCGAACATAAAATATCAAGAAGCTCGCCATTAAGATATAGCCAATTGGCCCCATAACTCCCTTCGTGATATTGTGACCGCGAAGCCGCTGCGATGGCTTTAGCGGTTGAAATAAAGTGAAGAACATCGGTTCGTAAATAGAGGACTTGATCACCTCATTGAGTACCATCAAAATTCCAAAGGCATAGAGAATATACTGATTTTGCTCATTTGTCGTGCAGATAAATACGCCCCAAGAAAATAGGATAATCACCAAGGGCAATACCATCAAGGTAGATTTAATTCCCAATGATTGTTGAATTTTCCCGCTCAAAAATATTTTTACTATAACGGCTAAGATTCTAGAATAAGCAAAGAATTTTGAGAGAAAAGAGGCCAATTCTTCATTCTCATAATACTTGTGTTTTACTTCACTCAAGAAAACATAATCAATCAAAACCGTGCTGGCAGCAAAGAACACCGTGGTAATTCCAATAAACATGATGAGGTTATTGCCAAAAAAAGTCGTGACATTTTTTTGAATATTTTGATCCGTATGGATGGCTTCGTGATGATCGTGATCTTCATCGATATTGAATTTTTTCAAAAAGCGATAGAAGAAGAAAAAAGCGAGTGCAAAAGAGAACGCGGCTACAGTCAAAAGATTCTCTATCCCAATATAAGGGACTAAAATCGAGACCGACAAGTATCCCAATAATTTTGCTGGAATATCGCCACTCCCAATAATACTGAATACGCGCTTACTCTCGCGCACATTGAAGATAATAGAGGCGATTCCCCAAAATCCGCTTCCACAGAGGAAATACAAAATATGATACCAGACTAAAAGCGCTAAGACGATAAATCCATGACTGTGATCTGAGATAAAAAATTTAAAGATAAAAACGGTTATCAGTGAAAAAATCAGGATAAAAGAATAGGTCTTTTTGAGCGAATAGTGATGCTCTAGATAGGTATAAATATTATTGAAGACGATGAGCAAAAACCCTGAAACGAGATAGACAGTCGCCATTTCTTTGATATCCATTCCGTGAAGGAATATCGTGCTACCAGCGGTATATAAAAACGCCATGGCAACCCCCGAAAAGAATTGGATGAGAAACAGGTATTTCACCTTCTCTGTCTCCAGCGGTTTAATATTCAGTATGCGAAGTAAACTCCTTTTCATTGAATTATTTGCTAAAATCTATTTCTGTATTATCTCCTATATTCAACCGTTGACTCAATCCCTTCATAGATGCATCAGAGCCTATCACGGAATTATTCAGCGTCATTTCTACCAAGGTGGTGTAATTCCCAATGATAGTATCTCTTATAATTGAATTTCGGATTACGGCATTTTCACCAATAGTCACATTCGGGCCAATAATTGAATCGGTAATTTTACAATTAGCAGCAATACTCACCGGTTCGACGATGATGGTATTCTCAACCTGTGCCTTTGGATCAACGCGGCCAAACTTTTTGAGCAATTGCGCATTGGTCTGCAATAAAATATCACCTTGTCCCACATCAAACCAATTCTCCACTTTATAAGAATGCAGTTCAACGCCTTTTTGAATCATGCACATCAAGGCATCCGTCAATTGAAACTCGCTATTGGTCTTTCGATTGTTTTCAATCAAACTATTGATGCATTCCATCAAAACGGCAGTCTCCTTGATAATGTATAGACCGACCAAGGCTAAATTCGATTTTGGAATGAGGGGCTTTTCAACCAATGATTTAATCGTGCCATTTGCGTTCACTTCTGCCACACCAAATTTAGATGGGTCATCGACTTTTTTAACGCCTAATATGGATTTATTGAGTTGAATAATTTCTTTAAAATCCACATCGATGATGCTATCGCCGAGCACGATGACAATTTCATCTGAAGGCGAAATATATTGTTTACAGAGCGAAACTGCTTGCGCCAAGCCCTCACGTTGTAATTGATGCACAAAATGTGATTTCAAATGAGGATAAGTCGTATTGACAAAATCGATGATTTTATCCCCTAGATAACCCACAATAAAAATAAACTCTTCCACTTCCGCTTCTTGCAATTCCTCAATGATATAGCTGAGCATGGGCTTTCCCGCAATGGGGATTAGCGCCTTGGGCTGGGAATATGTAAAAGGGCGTAGTCTTGTTCCGGCCCCTGCAACGGGTATTATAGCTTTCACTTCCTTAAATTAAAACACACAAAATGAATGTAAATTTAAAATTATTCAAGCAAAGTGCTCATCAAATTTAAATGATTGTTATTCAGTGCTGTATGGGCTTATTTATTGAATAAATGAACTATATTCTGTAAAATAGTATAGTAGGGTTTTTGTTGGGTTAAATTTACATGATTCAATACTCCTGAGCCTTTGGCGACTCACTTTTTTTATTCATGATTCTAATTGCAGAGTATTGTATTCATTGGCTTCGCAATCTTGATAAAAAAAGTATACAAGCGTGGGATGCGCTAGCATAAGCATAGCGGAAATCAAGGGCCGTTATAAAATGACCCGCATCGCGAACTAGTTAAGTTGAAGCACGTATTCATGCGTAAGCGATTGCAAGGCGCGGAGCGATATCATCTGGATCGTCATTGCGGCCTGCGAGCCGCAATCTCTCCGCCTTAAGAGCGGAGCCTTTTTGATTTATTTTTTTATGCTAGGCAATAAAAATGTGAATACTGGATTGTGCATATAGTATTAAAGATTGAATAGTATTAATTATTTTTATTCGTGAAAAGATTTGAACCAACTTTCTTTATTTAACAACTTCATGTCGCCCTCTTGAGGGGCGAAGATTCCCTATACATTATAGGGACACGTGCGCTCGCAGGCCGCAATGACGCATGGCGGGCTATCGCTGGCGCATGAATACATGCGCCAGCGATAGCATTGCGCGGAGCGATATCATCGGAATCCTATCGCTAACTAATCATATTCCATGAAGAAAACCGTGTAACTCTGTGTATTAACTCTGTGCAACTCTCCCTACACTTTGTAGGGACAAGTTGTGTTTAAAACCCTATCTACTAATTCTAAGAGCGTTGTGTCCACATGATTTACATCGCTTCCCAACTTTATTTGCGGAGGGACAAGTTGTGTTTAAAATTTGATTCGTATTGGCTAGCAAAAAAATCTCCAATAAAATGTCTTCAATTTAACAACTAATCGACAATTCAATACAATTCCTTTATTACATTTACAAAAAATATTCTCTATGCGCAAAACAGCAATTATCATTGGTTTACTTTTTAAACTAATGAATGCATCCAGTCAAAATGCTGATGAAATTATTTCTAAATACTATGAAGCCACTGGTGGAAAAGCCCTTTGGTCCAAGGTGCAATCCCTAAAATACGAAGGGCACTATGTCATGGGGCCCGGCGCATTTGCACCTGTCAATCAATATATCGCCAATGAAATTTCCTATTCAGATTTTTCTTGGAATGGCATGACGAGCAAAAGCGCGCGCAATGGCGACAAGGGATGGAGCTTTACTCCTTGGAGTGGCAAGCGAATAGCAGATCCAATGACCAAAGATAATATTCATGGATCCAAACTGATGAGTGACCCGCAGGGATTGCTATTCAACTATGCACAAAAAGGGCATTTTGTCGAGTACTTGGGAACAGATGATTTTGATGGAACAGAAGTGCACAAAATAAAACTAACCACCAAAGAAGGCGATTTTGTCTATTACTATTTCGATATTGAAACTTTTTATTTACTTAAAATTTATGCAAAAATTAAATTGTCTGATAAAGAGCAAAAGGTCAATACTAATTATTCTGATTTTAAGAAAAACGAATTCGGCATCATTCTTCCATATGCCAATAACTGGGTGAATGAACAAGGCGATGAGGGCGGTCTCACACAATTTAAAAAGATAGAAGTCAATGTAAAAATTGATGATAAACTCCTTGAAACTCCAGGTAAATAATTCCATTCAAATTTCAACCAATTAGCAAGCATAAATTCACCATTATGAAAAGCATATTCTCTACATATATATTCTCTATCCTTCTTATTTCAAATCAAAGTTTTGCGCAAGCAAAATTGACGAGTGCTGCCTTGGGCAAAATGGAAGTAAGAGCAATAGGACCCGCTGTCATGGGCGGCCGCACCACAGCGATAGACGGCGTCAATGCAGATCCCAAGACACTCTATATCGGCACAGCTGGTGGAGGCGTTTGGAAAACGACCAATGGCGGTGCACAATTTACTTCCGTCTTTGACAAGCACTGCCAGAGCATTGGCGCTATAGCCATCGATCAGAAAACACCTTCGACAGTATGGGTGGGAACTGGTGAGAGCAATATGCGCAATACCGTTTCAATCGGAAATGGCATTTACAAAACCACTGATGATGGAGAGAACTGGATTCGCATGGGCCTAGAGCAAACAGAGCATATCAGCAAGATTATCATTCATCCGAGCAATTCAGATATTATCTACGTGGCAGCGCCGGGAAATCTCTACAATAATTCATCTGAGCGCGGATTGTTTAAAACCATGGATGGCGGCAAGACTTGGAAAAAATTATTTTTTATCAATGATAGCACGGGTTGTGCAGATATCGCGATGGACCCTAAAAATCCCGAAATTCTCTATTGCTCTATGTGGGAATTTAGAAGAAAACCTTTTTCATTCTCGAGTGGCGGCAAGGGCAGTGGTCTATTTAAATCCTACGATGGTGGAAATACATGGAAGAAAATCCATCAGGGATTTCCACTAGGCGATCTTGGAAGAATAGTCATAACGGTAGCTCCGAGCGATGGCAAAAAATTATGTGCTATTGTGGAGGCAAAAGAAAAAGCGGGCTTATATATTTCTGAAGATGCGGGTGAATCTTGGAAATCCCTCAGCGCCGATGACAATGTCACCGCGCGTCCATTCTATTTTTCCACTTTGGTCATCGATCCATTGGATGCAAAAAAAGTCTATCGACCATCCTTTGAATTCTCTATGAGCAATGATGGAGGTTATAGTTGGAGCAGGGCAGAAGGCCGCAATGGATGGGTGCATTCCGATATGCATGCGCTTTGGATCAATCCCTTGAATACCTCTCATATGTATCTCGCGACAGATGGCGGCGTATATATGAGTGTCGATAAAGGAAATAATTGGTTGTTTTTGAACAGCATGCCCATATCTCAATTATACCATGTTGCCATCGACGAACAAGTGCCGTATCGCGTCTATTGCGGTTTGCAAGACAATGGTTCTTGGACGGCAGCATCGCAATCTTCCAGTGGAATTGAAAATTCAGATTGGAAAAATGTAGGTGGTGGAGATGGATTTTGGGTGCAACCCGATCGCGAAGATCCCAACTATTTGTATTCAGAATACCAAGGTGGTCATATCAGCAAAGTGAATACCAAGACCAATCAATATCAAGACGTGCAACCGCAACCATTGCCAGGCGAAAAAAAATTGCGCTTCAATTGGAATACGCCGATTTATACTTCCCCGAATAATCCAAAGCGGATTTATACTGGTGCACAATTTTTATTTAGAAGCGATAATAAGGGCATCACTTGGGAGCGCATTTCTGGCGACCTCACAACGAATGATGCGAGCAAACAAAAACAAGAAGAAAGTGGTGGGGTGACCACAGACAACACTTCCGCAGAAAATCACTGCACGATATTTACCATTGCAGAATCTCCACTAGATGTTAATCTCATCGGTGTGGGAACGGATGATGGGAATTTACAGATAAGCAGTGATGGCGGAAAGACGTGGAAAAATGTGAGCAAGAATATCGCTGCTTCGGGCATTGCCTCGCAAGCTTGGGTGAGCAGTATCCAATTTTCACACCACGATAAAAATATGATTTACGCAAGTTTTGAAAACCATATGTATGGCGATATGAAAACCTATCTAGCGGTTTCTAAAGATTTGGGCAATACATGGAAGCGCTTGAATAGTGAAGTATTCAAAGGATATGCGCATAAGATATTGGAAGATTATGCCAATCCGAATGTATTATTCCTCGGCACAGAAATGGGTCTCTACCTCACCATTGATGGTGGGGCCAATTGGTTGCCATGGAAGGGAAAAGTGCCTGAATACGCCTTAGTGCGCGATATGGTTCAAGATAAAAAGACCAATGATATCATCGTCGCCACACATGGAAGGGGAATATTTATTCTATCGGATATCAGTCCATTGAGAAATTTGACCAATGAAATTATTCAAAGTGATATCTCGATTATTCCATCGAAACCCACTCCCATCTCCACAGGTCACTATGGAGGTTCATGGCCTAATCTGGGCGGGTTCACAGGAGAAAATGCCAATGAGCAAGCGACCATATTATATTATATGAAGAATAGACAAAACAGTGGTTCTGTGAAAATAGAAATTTATGATGGCAGTGGAAAAATGGTGGCTGAAATTCCAGGCACGAAACGAAAAGGCTTGAATATCGTGAGTTGGGATATGCGCTCCAATCCACCTAAAACAGCCGCTGGCGGTGCGAAAGCAGATTGGGCTTCGACGGTAGGGCCATTAGTAGAAGCGGGCACTTATTCTATAAAAATTAAGGCGGGAGAAAAAATCGCTGAGGGAAAAATGACGTTGATTCAAGACCCAATCAATGCATTCAGTGCAGAAGAAGTTTCTAAAAATCGCGAAGTGACAAAGACCGCTTTCAATATGGAAGAGGAATTGGCGGCCTTAATGGATAAGATCATGGCCGACTATGCGCCGCTCAAAAAAGCAAAAGATGCAAAGAAAACATTGAGCAAAGATGCTCAAGCATACTTTACCAAACTAGATGCATTGCGCGGAAAATTGGTTCCTGTGAAAGAGGGCAATAATGCCATATTCGTGGATGAGGAGAATACGCGAGAGAAAATCACCGACCTCTATTTTGGGGTGAGTTTTTATCAAGGCCGACCGACAGATTCGCAGATACAGAAGATCGATTATATCCGCAAGGAATTGGATGATGCGGCGAAAGAATATACAACCTTGGAAAAACAATATGCGGCGAAAGTGAGGAATGAAGTAAAGGATAAACCGGTGCAGGGGTATTGAAATAATCAACCTTCATCAAGATAAGGAAGAAAAAAAACAATATTTAATTTAATTCTTATTAAATTTGTTATAAACATTTAAACGTTTCACTAATAGCGATTTGTTTGTGTTTACTTTTTCTCATTTTAAAACCTTATACTATGATCGGCTTATTGAAAAAACCCATTATCCTTATCCTTCTTCTATTGTTCATTTTTTCTTACTTCTTCTTCATGTTTCATTTTTTTAAAGATGAGCCTATTGTCGATAAAAACTGTCCTTCTTGCACAATGCCTATTGCTGAAACGAGGGTAGGTGATGATAACCCTATCCCAGCAGGTGGGTCTTCGCCTGACCCAATTACCCAAGAATTTGTAGATAGTTTTAAAGCCAGGTACAATCCAGCAAATAAACCAGATTTTATAGTTGGCGGCAGTATCAGCAAATGCGCCTTGACCAATATTCTTTACAGCATGGATCCCGCTGATGAATATGTAGAATACCGCTTTGGTGTTGATCAATCTGGTAAGAATACGATTATCTTTAGGGGTGGTTTGATTAATCCAGATCCACAAGTTACGCATCCATTGGGACAAGAATTGAAGTATAGAATGGCGGATAATTCTGATCGATTTTGTCCGATGTTTTGTGATCACTGGGTTGAATAAATACACATTGGATTATTATAAGTCGTGAGCCTTTGGGACGCACTTTTTTAATTCTTCTTGTTGTAAAATAGTCCATCAAAAAATAATAAAGGGAATTGGCTCCGCTCTTGGGAGGATAGATTCTTTGAGCATTATACAATAGCTCGGATAACACTTTCTATAAATCAATAAATAGGTGTTTAAACACAACTTATCCTTCCTCAACTTAATTTGAGACATGTCACAAATTGCCAGGAGGATTCTGCAGATTAAAACCACCTTTCTTTATTTAAATACTTAATGTCGCCCTCTTGAGGGGCGAAGATTGCGGTTCGCTGCCCGCAATGACGCATAGCGGGCTATCGCTGGCGCATGAATTCATGCGCCAGCGATAGCAGGGCGCGAAGTGATATCATCGGAATCGTCATTGCGGCCTGCGAGCCGCAATCTCTCCGCCTGCAGAGCGGAGTCTATAAAAAACCATCAAATCTTTGATTCAACAAAATACATGTCTAATTCGCCCTTGTTCTTGGCGATGATGCGACCGCGATAATTGAATTTATATAAGTCCTTTACCATGAGGTAGGTTTGTCCCGTGATATTGATTTGTCCAGGTTCAGAATTCTGTTCCATGCGCGAA
This sequence comes from Bacteroidota bacterium, assembly GCA_016713645.1. GTDB lineage: Bacteria > Bacteroidota > Bacteroidia > Chitinophagales > JADJOU01 > JADJOU01. The sequence goes on along the minus strand of JADJOU010000006.1, from coordinate 187,849 downwards.
GCGACATTGACTGTATCGCCCCAGATATCGTAGGCGTATTTTTTAGACCCCACCACTCCCGAGACGACATTCCCTGAATTGATCCCAATTCTAAATGAAAAGGAATGACCATATAAGCGAATCATTTCTTCTTGTGATTGCTCGACAAATGCCCTTATTTCAAGCGCTGCATCAATGGTTTTCTGAGCATGATTTTCTGATTCAGAGATTGGATGAAGACCGCCGGCACACATATAAGCATCGCCGATTGTCTTTATTTTTTCCAATCCATGTCGTGTAATAATTTCATCAAATTTTTGAATATAAAAATCCAACATATTGACGAGGGCCTCAGCTGTCATGGAAGACGATATCGTCGTAAAGCCCAATACATCGCAGAACATCACGGTTGCCGAAGGGTGATTTTTAGGAATTGTCTTGCCGTATTTTTTCAACTCTTCAGCCGTTTCTTTGGGCAATATATTCAACAACAAATCTTCCGATTTCCTTCGCTCTTTTTTCAATGAATTATAGGCGAACAATCCAAAAAGAATAAATATTGCCAATATGGTGACAAATGCAAACGCAACATTTCTCCGCCGTTCATTGCGCTCCATCTCCGCTTCAAAACTCTTTCTCTCTGTTCAAATTCAACATTTGAATTTGTCATAGACACTTTCTCCGAGACATCTTGAGCAAAGAGAGAATCTTTGATTCGACCGAGTTCTTGAAGATATTTATATGCTTTATCTTTATCGCCTAAACGATAATAAATGGTTGAAAGCAGCGAGGTGATTTCTTGAAGATTTAAATCGTAAGAGGTGGCTCCTGCATACGCATATGCTCGATTTGATTCTTTGAGTGCCTCTCCTAGATTATTCTGCGCTACATATACTTTTGCTTTCCCTTCATGAATCATTGCTAGTGGAGCACTCAATTTGTTCTGCTCATAAAATATTTGCGCCAATTTATACTTTGCCAGCGATGAATCGTATTTTTTCAAACTATAATCGACCTTTGCCAATCCCAAATTGCATTCATTCACCAGGTTGGTATCTTTCAATTGAATTGCTTTTTGCATTGCCTTATTCAATAGATTATTTGCCAATTCGTTATTCGACAATTCAATCAAACAAAGCCCTTTTAAGTATTCAATCCTATTCTTGCGTTTATCCTCATTTGTCTTATCCAGCACCACCGATGCTTTATTAAAATACGAATAAGCTTCCTTCCAATTTTTTGCACATAAAAGACAAGGCCCAAACTCATCAATACCTTTCCTTCGATAATTGTATCTTGCTTCTCCTTTGATAGTTTCCACACAATAAAATGGAAATCGATTGCCTTTGACATATTCTTATTGTAATAAAAATTATTGCCAATAAGATATGCTGATTCAATGAGGCCATCTTTATAATTTATATGTTTGGAAATCAGGTATGCGCGAAGTATATATTTCAATCCTTCTTTAATCGAATCATCGCTATTCAAATACACATTCTTGTACAAGCTGATCAATTGATTTACATCGCTTGTATCCTCCATTTTTGTTTGAATCCAAGGACTTGATTGTTCTGCCTTTTCAGACTTGGCAATGGCTGAAAGCGATAGAAGGAAGAAAGTAAAAAAGAGTAAATTGAATGTATAGAATCGCTTTGGCATAATTTTAAAAATATGTTTGATGATTCTATATGAATAATATTTTATATTCCTATACAATAATAAATAACATATTGCATAATCTATGTAATTAAATTATTCAAACAATGTCCTAGTAACAGAAGGAGGAACTTTGCCCAGGTGTTTATAGGCCAATTCGGTCGCTTCTCGTCCGCGTGGTGTTCGTTTGATAAAGCCCTCTTGAATTAAGAATGGCTCATAGACCTCTTCAATCGTGCCAGCTTCTTCGCCGACAGCAGTGGATATGGTCGTCAAACCGACTGGTCCTCCTTTGAATTTATCGATGATGGCCGATAGGATTCTATTGTCCATTTCATCCAATCCATTCTCATCGACATTGAGGGCATCCAAACCAAACTTGGCAATTTCGTACGTTATTTTACCATCGCCCTTTATCTGTGCAAAATCGCGTATGCGCTTGAGCAATAAATTGCTGATTCTCGGTGTTCCGCGGCTTCTTCGGGCAATTTCTCCCGCAGCTTTTGGCTCGATGGGTGTATTCAATAATTGCGATGAGCGCGTGATGATTTTCGTGAGGATATCCGCATTATAATACTCCATGCGGAAATTGATGCCAAATCTCGCTCGGAGCGGGGAAGTCAATAAACCCGATCTGGTAGTCGCGCCGATGAGCGTAAATGGATTCAAGGAAATCTGCACGGTGCGTGCATTCGGACCCGTATCTATCATCAAGTCGATGCGATAATCCTCCATGGCTGAATAGAGATACTCTTCTACAACAGGGCTGAGGCGGTGAATTTCATCGATAAACAGTACATCGCGCTCTTGGAGATTGGTGAGCAATCCCGCCAAATCACCCGGTTTCTCCAATACAGGACCAGAAGTGATTTTGATATTGACATTTAATTCGCTGGAAATAATATTGGAAAGGGTTGTCTTCCCGAGTCCCGGAGGACCGTGCAATAAGACGTGGTCGAGCGCTTCGCCTCTTTGTTTGGCGGCTTCGATAAAAATCTCGAGATTGGCAATGGATTTATCCTGCCCACTGAAATCTTTCAATCTCTTTGGACGCAGGGCTCTGTCGAGCTCTAAGTCATCGCTCTCTAAATGTTCTCTATCGGGATCTAAGTTTTTATTCATTCAAAAAACCAATTTCTATGCTGCAAAATACGGTTATTTAGGATACTGTAGGGTTGAAAGTTGAAGAAATCCTGGGATAAAGGTTTTTCTGCTAAAAAAATGTGCCCGCGAAGGGTATGGTGCAATAATTATTGCACCATACTCGTGAAACAACAAACGCCTGTTGTAACCTACCACATTGCACCATACTCGTGAAACAACAAACGCCTGTTATAACCTACCACATTGCACCATACCCCTGAAAAAAAACAAAGGCCCGTTATAACCACCACATTGCACCACCATAATTTGAACAAAAATCGCTAAAACTGCGTATCTTGTGATTCCTTCCTTATGAACAAAGAATACTGTTATACCATCTTGGGATTGCCCTATGATTCGGATGCAAATGCGATTAAGAACGCATACCGAAAAATGACCTTGAAATACCATCCCGATAAAAACAACAGTGCTGATGCCCAACACAAATTTATCCAAATTTCCAAGGCCTACGAATACTTGAGCAAAGACCGCGTGGATTATAATTGGTATTTAGAGGAATTGAAGAAACAGTATCGAAAGCAAGATCAGGCAGATGCCGTCTATAAGGCGCGTGTAGAAGAAATCATGCGAGAAAAGCGCATGCAAAGTGAAGCGGATAATAAAGAAGCAGATGAATGGATCAAGTTTATCGCATTGGCTGTATTGACTGCTGCTGTAGCGATATATACTTTTTTAAAATTCGCTGGGAAGCGGGACTAAGTCAAATTACATGAACAAGAATGAATAAGCAGTGAAAATACCATCTATGAATTTTAAGTGGCTTTTTGTATGCATAAGTATATGCACAATGGCTCATAATTCCCTTTTTTCAGCAGGGGTGATCAATATCAATGTCAATACAGTCCCCACTTCAGCCATCAATGTTTGTCAAGGAGAGGCCTCTATATTCTATGTTCATGCCACGAATATTTCTGGCACTCCACGATTGGTGACGCTGACCTATACCATGCCTTCTGGAATGATTTATCAAATTGGTTCAGATTCTGGCGGCGCTTATACAGGGGGCTCAGCGAATATTCCCGTTTTTAATCTTGGCAATATCAATCCCGGTGCAACGGTTAAATTGCGTCTGCGCGCCACTGCTGGATGTGACATGATCAATTATCTCTTATCTCCGACGAGTCCAGTGCCTTTTAATACCATCAAAGCGAGTTATACAGGTGGATTTGATCAGTTAAATACCAATACCTATACCGTAGAATACGCTTCCTTGCTCATTTCTACACCTACTCCAAGCATTGATGCAACTAATCCCGATACGATTTATAGAACTGTTCGAATCACCAATTTAAAAATCGGAGGCTTATCTAATTTTTTCTTTGCCGATAAAAATGGCACGAGTATCCAAATTGATAAAATAGAAATTATGAACGGGGCAATTCCCGTATTCGACATGCCCATTGCCTATAATCTCGATACAGCTATCGTTCAATTCACGGGGAATTTAATACAAAATTATGCACAAAATGATGATGGTGATTCACTGCTCGAAGAATTAGAATATATAGAAATTAGAGAGCGCATCATCGTATCATCCTGCGGTGCTGGTTCGTCAACGTTGATGAGTTGGTGGGGATGCAATGAACAATATTGTCGGCGAACTTCCACCAATGCATTGATTAAATTTGGTCAGAAAAATCCCAATTTAGTTATTGGCGGTCGACAGCGAAATTACGGAAACCTATGTCCTGGAGCAGGCAATAATACGGGCATTTACATATTCAATAATGGGAACACCCACACACGAAATTTTGTATTCGGCATACGAAATCACTACAACGGAAGTAAGAATTTAACCTTTATCGGAAGTGTTTGGGATACGGCATCTGTCTATTATAAGATTGGTGTAAATGGCACATTAAAACATCCTAAAATCGATTCAGTCAAAAGACAAGTAGATTATAATGCATTTTGGGATGCACAGGCGCGGGGCTGTTTCGCCCCTTCCAATCCGCGCATTGGTGAATTCTATTTTACTGCTCCTACTTTATATCCAGGAGATACAATGTTTGTAGAAATGCAAGAATATATTTGCGATTCAAATGTAGGTTGCGGCAATGGAAATTATTTAGATCAGTGGATTCCCTATTATACGTATTCAGACCCATGTAATTTCCTCAATGCCTCCTACAACCCAGTAAATGCAGGCAATTCGGGCATCTATTTTAACGCAGCAGGAATTATCGAATCTCCTGCTGATATCAATCATCTTCAAATTGACTCTTCGACTTATACCGTTCGCACACAAAATTTTTATTACTACACCAACAACCCATGGCTTGATAAGGAATGATCAAACTCTCTGTCAAATTCCCTCCAGGATTGGGATTGCCGAGTTCGGGCACCAACCATATCTATTGGAGAGATCCAGTAAGTGGGGTCATCTGGTATCCGAGCAAAATCGATTATACCGGTGTTGGGGGGAAAGTAGATGTCTATTTTAAAATGAATTGGCCATTTAGCACATACAATTCTGACTCGCGATTGGAATTCACCAATATCGTTATCAAATTTGAAGGAAACTGCAATGGATTCAATGGAAGCGGCAGCAATTGTGTACCGCCTGTAAGCGGCATTGCTGGCGGGAATATGTCTTATCAATTATTTCTCATCACAGATTCCACTTGCAGCAAACCATACGCTTATCCACTCGATTGCATCACCAATAGAAATATCAATGTGCATTGCGTCACTTGTAATACAGCTGCCTTAGTCAATAGTGCATTTTCTATTCAGCGAGCCAATTATGGATGGAATGATTTAAACAACGACGGAATCAAAGATGCTGGTCCATCAAATCCAAGTCTATTTAAGTTGAATAGAGCCATGGTGGGCGATACTTTAACCTCTACATTCATGGGCTATTTTGCCAATGGCAGCAATGGCACCATTTCCAAATTCACCAATGCATATGGCACAGTAGATTATTCATTGGTAAATAGCATTCAATTTTTAAAAGCGAAAATTATCGTCAAAAGGGCCAATGGAAATATTTATACATTCCATAATTTTCCAGCAACCGTTAGCCCTTCCAATATTGTCCAATTCAATTTCAGCATGAGTGTGCTCAATGGTTTGAATGCGGCATTTCCACTTGATTCATTCAGACATGGAGACAGTATTTGGATAGAGCACCAAGTGAAATGGCTCAAAAATATTGGCAATACAACCACCACGTATACCATCAATACAGATTTTTATGCATCAAACAGCGCGGTGCCGGCGGTATGTCCGAATAAAGCCGCATGCGGTAACTATAAAGATGAAATTTTGATTGGAGGATATACAGAGCAGTTGGACAATAATTCTACGATTGTCAATATCAATGGATGTCAAGTCAATCCGATTTCTCAAAACATGATTGCACGGCTCGGTGGCGATTGGCATACGAGAATGTTTATCAATGAGTATAGATTATTCTTTAAACCAAAAAGTTTTAAATTCAAAATGCCGACGGGATTTAAATGGGACTATGCCAATTTGCGATGGCATAGAGGTGGGCAATTCTAGGCACCAGCTGGGCCAGGCAGAAATGGTGGGGATTATAAGTATACCTATGGCGATATCAATAATGTTGTTCCCTCCATTTTCACCTTGGATACTGTGACATTCAATTTTGATAATTTCTTTGTAGAATCTGGTGGTGGGCCATTCACCTATGGAAGTGAAGGCGGTTATTTCGCCCTTTCCATTTTTCTAAAACCGCCTTGCTCGTTTAATTCAAGTGTGGTCATACCTAGCTCTGGAATTTTCTTAGAAGAGCACAATCGGAATTTCGATTCGTTTTGTGTCAACAACCAAGCACCTTTACATCCGACCTATCTCTCGGGGGGATGGACTTATGCGCGCAATTATACCATCAATTACAATTCACCGACCATCAAATTAATTCCCGATTTCAATAATCAAGATGGACGAGAGAAATCTGTCTCTTATACATTTCGCGTACAAAATTCCTCCAGTAATTTAACCAATAATAATTGGATATATGTGAAGATTCCGCTTGGGTCTAGTATGACAATCAGTCAAGTTCAATTGCTTGTAGGCGGTGTGCCCAGCGGGGCCCCATTGACCACGACAGGCGGATTATACCGCATCGGTGGAATTGCCGGAAACACCAACAAGGAGTATAAAATAACCTTGAATTGGAAGAGCTGTTCGAAGGATAGTTTCATCGTATATACAGGATGGGATTGCATCCTTTACCCTGGAACGATTGCAGATATCAATTGTATTTCAGACTCCATGGTCTTGTATTTAAATCCACAATTGCCCGAGTTTGAATCTAGTTTTTTACAACAACCCCTTCCCAATTCACTTAATTTATGTGACACGGCCTCTTATGTAATTAGAGTCAGAAACGCTGGTGGCAGTCGGGTAGACAATGTTCGAAATACCCTCACCCTAGCGCCTGGATTGAGCATTATTCCAGGAACAACTTTTTATGCCTTCCCCGATACGACTAAATGGCTAGTGACAACGCCGAGTATTTCAGGACCAATTGTCGATTGGAATATTTCCAATGCGAATATTTATATCAATACGCAATTATTGCCGAGCAATAGTCAACTCGACTCCAATAGTTACTATTTAAAATTCAAAGTGCTGAGCTCTTGCAATGGCTTTGTCAGTGGTAAAAAATCCCTATTCAAAACAAGTGGTACTGCCATTTGCGGGAAGTCTATTAGCAGTGAAAAAAAATCCAGTCAGCCATACAAACTAAAAAATATCACAGAACCTTATTTCTCTTCTATTATTCCTGAGAGCTTTTCTCCAATTAAATTTTGTGATACGGGAACGACATTGACTTATCGATTTCAAAATCTCGGTTTAGACACTTTGGGTGCGAATGATAGTTTATCGATTACTTTACCTTCTGTATTAAAATACATCAATAATTCCACGAAAAACATCGCCAATCTGTCACAGTTAAATCCCATTATTTCTAATTATGGCGGACAAGAAGTATTGACTTGGAAACTCAAGACAGGCTTAATTCCAGGGGACACCATCAAATTTAGTTTTAAGGTCAATTCCAATCCTAATTTAACAGCCAATTGTGATTCCTTAGATATATTATCTGAGACGAGTGCTAGAGCAGCAGCGATGTGTTCAAGAGATAGCAGTGTGTGTTTTATAAAAATATTGACTGGCGACAATAGCAGCAAATTCCCTGTGCAAAAGTCGGTCATCGAATTATCCAATTTTAAAACAACCCTATACGCTCATTCGAGCAATATCGATAGTATTGCAACATCCCTCTATCTAGTCAATAAAGGCAATCGAATCACAAGCGGCGATACCTTAAACATTAATTACTATTACGATGCAGATGTGAATGGCGCTAAATCAATTGGCGATGTGCTGCTTTTCACAAGGAAATGGACTGGCGGAATTTATTCCAATGATTCCATTCTACTCAATTGGAATGCCTTATTGAATAGCACTCAATCATGCCCAATCATTGCCGTAATTGAAGATGTAAACAATTATTGCACTTGCAATTTCCCTACAGCCAGCAGCGGATTTATTCAATTAAAAAATGCTGGAAAAGATACCATAGTCTGTTCCAACAGACTTTTCAATTTAGGTGTTGCTGCGAATGCAGGAACGAATTTTTATACTTGGACCCCGAATGCAAACCTATTCAGTCCCTACACTTCAACAACAACAGGTGCGATGATCAATACAATTGGAAGTGATAATGTACAAGATTTTGTCTTGACGACTCAACATGGATTCTGCTTGTCTAGAGATACTGCTGTTGTTACCATTAAGTCGAGTTCTATTTCTACCATCAATCAGAGTATCTGTTCCAATCAATTCTACTTATTCAATGGAGTAAATCGAAATACTACTGGAATATATTATGATACTTTAGTCAGCGCGAATAGCTGTGATTCGCTTATCAGTCTCAATCTAACGGTCAAACCCATTTCCAATGGAAGTTTTACAAAAACGATTTGTTCCAATCAATCCTATCTATTCAACGGCATCCTGCGCAATACTGCGGGGATATACAAAGACACGCTGATTGCTGCAAATGGTTGCGATTCGATTCTCTCCCTTCAGTTAATTGTTCAACCCGTTTCAAATAAAAATTTAAATCAGTCTATTTGTTTTGGACAGAATTATTTTTTCAATGGCATCAACAGAGATACAACAGGCACCTATTATGATACGCTAAACAACTACTTGGGATGTGATAGTATATTGACTTTGAATTTAACGGTAAAAGATACGAGTCATAGTCAATTCACAAAAAATATTTGCAATAATGACACCTATTTATTCAATGGTGTCATCAGAAATACAACGGGTATTTATTTAGACACTTTGACGAATGCTGCGGGTTGTGATAGTTTTATTACACTCAATTTAATTATACAACCCATTTCCACAGGAGATTTATATAAGACGATTTGCTCGAATCAATCTTTCTTATTCAACGGTGTCCTGAGGACGACGGCCGGCAACTATAAAGACACTTTGATCAATGCACTGAATTGCGATTCAATTCTTACCTTGCACCTCACCGTCGAAAATGCCACATCAGGCAGTTTCAATCAGGCGATTTGTTCGAATCAATCTATTCTATTCAATGGCATCAATATAAATACAGCAGGGAATTATGAAGACACGATTCTCAATGTCTATGGTTGTGATTCTTTCTTAACCATGAAACTCACAGTGCTTCCCCACAAGTACCCATCAAATTTTCCGCACTATCTGTTCCAATGAGACATACTCCTTTGATGGCAAAGCATTAAATATTGCTGGTGTATATTTAGATACTTTGGTCAATAGCCGTGGATGTGATAGTTTTCTGACTTTGAATTTGAAAGTAGACACTATTTCAAACAAATCAATCACGCGCGGATTTTGTCCAAGCAAGTCATATAATTTCAATGGCACGCTCCTCTCCGCTGCGGGAACCTATAATAGCACATTTAAGAACGCCAAGGGTTGTGATAGTTTTGTCACGCTTACCTTGCTAGCATATCAAAATAGCAATGGCAATTATACCAAACACATATGTGATGGAGAGCAGTATTTCTTTAACAATGCCATGAGATCTGGCAATGGAATCTTTATCGATACTATTTCAAATTATACAGGATGCGATAGTTTTCTCACATTGAATTTAATCAGCCACGCATTGCCCACGGCGAATATTTTCAGTCTGCGCGATTCAATATGCCTAGGCGATACCCTGATTTTAAAAGCGTCTGGAGGGCTTCGATATACATGGAATACAAAAGAGACCAATGCATCCATTCAAATTCAACCAAAAATCAATTCCAATTATACAGTAACCGCATACAATGATTATTGTCAGCACGACACTTCTAAAAAAATTGAGGTCATGTTTCATCTCGTGGAGATAAAATCTAATGTGGACATTGTAAAATCGGGAGATAGTATAGAACTCACAGCTGTTGGAAATACGCCATCGCGCTGGGTTGAATGGAATCCCATCAAATCAACTAAGAATCCACTTCGCTATAAGCCGCTTAAATCAGAGATTGTTGAAGTCATCTCGAAAGATAGCGCTGGATGTATCGCCAAAGATTTGCACCGAGTAGAAGTACAAGTGGGTGGAAGATTGATTATCCCAACTGGATTCTCTCCAAACGGTGATGGCGTGAATGATATTTTCAGACCGATATTTAGCGGGGAAGTGGACATTCAAACGTTTGATGTATTCAATCGATGGGGACAAAAAGTCCACGATTATTCAGAACACAAAAATTGGCTGGGATGGCCGTGATTGTGCGATTGGAGTGTATACTTATTTGCTCGTGTATACTATCGATAAGCAGACTTTTACGAAAGAGGGAAGTGTGACCTTGATTAGATAGAATCAAATCAAACGATGTACAAATGAGGGCGAGCTTCATTAAAAAATTGAATCCCATGATTCATCGAATCCAAATTTCCTATGCATCTGGGATATTGGGTTCGACGAGGCGCTTTAATTTATCTAAGGATTCTTGCCAGCCCAAATAGCACATCTCTACAGGGATTACATCGGGGATGCCTTCTTGTGTCGCAAAAATTTCTGTGCCGCATAAGACCTTTTTAAATTCTATGGTGGTAATCATCTGTCCAGGTAAATTGGGATCGTCAAATTGGTCAGTATATTTCAACAATGCATTGGGTACAATTTCTAAATAGTCCCCTCCAAATGAATGTCCATTTCCCGTTGTAAAATTCACAAAGGTCATTCTATATTGTCCACCTACTTTAAAATTCATCTCATGCACTTTACAGATAAATCCATATGGAGGCAACCAAGCGGCCATGGCATCAGGATCCGTGAATGCTTTGAATACTTTCTCTACGGGTGCTGCAAAGACGCGGTGGAGCTTAACTTGATTTGTTGTCATTTTTATAAGATTTTTTGATAAAAAATTTTGACTAATTGTGCGCAATAATTGACTCAATTGTTCTTTTTAAAGTCTCTAAAATAAATATTTCAATGAAGTTTCATAAAGAGAATTTTTTTCTTAGGAAACTATAACTTAGAAACCCGCACAATAAATACGCTCAGAAAAAGAATCTCAATTCATATTGAACATTAATAAAGAAAATTTTCCTCTTATTTCGTTAAAACGCATAGTTTATCAAATGATCAATATGTCCGTTCCTAAACGAAAACGTCCATTCGTAAACTAAAAGGGCTATTTCGTATACTCAAATAGAATCCAACAAGTGAATATGCTAGCTTTGTTGGATAACAAAAAAAATAATCATGAAAAATTTCAACTCTATTAGGGCGATTGCTTTGACAGCGATTACTCATCAAAATGTAAATGCGCAAGACATCGCTGGGGAATCTAGTTATATGTTGGTTGCAGACGGCAAGCTCATCATCGGTGGCCGATTTGAGAAAAGTGATCGCAGGGTCGTGAACAACATCACAACTTGGGATGGAACAAAATTCGCTGGATTGGGAAAGGGAATTGACGGACAGTGCAAGGGATTGGCCGCTGAGGGCAAAGTGATCTACGCTGCAGGAGATTTCTCTTATGTAAACAAGAGCAGTGATGGAACAGGTGCTATTGAGAGCAATCGCATCGCAAAATGGGATGGTGCTGCTTGGCAGAGTTTAGGTCAGCAAACTGTAGATAGAGAAGTTTTTTGCGCCGCTGCAAAAGATGGCAAATTGTATATCGGAGGCAATTTCACCAAAGTAGGTGGAACAATCGAAACCAGAAGTGTTGCTGTGCACGATGGAAAGAAATGGAGCGGATTGGGCAATGCAAAATTTGACAGAGCCGTTACTTCTATGACTTTTCATGGCAAGGATTTATACTGTGGAGGTATTTTTACTTTGAATGGAGACGAGCCAATTGAGCGATTTGCAAAGTGGGATGGAACAGCTTGGTCTGAGCCAGTTCGCGGTGGATTAAGAGGAATCAAAAACATGGCGAGCGATGGAAAAAATCTCTATTTAGTAGGTGAATTTGGCGTAAAAATATTCGATGGAACGAAATTGATTGAAATTCCAGATGCACCGAAAAGCGATATGACAGGTGTATTTGTTGACGGCAACAAAGTGTATATTGCAGGATCTTTCTCATCCGTTAAAGTGGGCAAAAAAGAAGTGCCAACAGGCGGTATCGCTATGTGGGATGGAACTACTTGGACAGCTTATCCAACAGTTCCTTATACCATCATGAAATGCGTAGCAGTGTATAATGGCGAGTTGTATGCAGGCGGAAGCTTTGAAACACAAGTATTCTTCGGAATTGCAAAATTGGTGAATGGCGCTTGGACGAAAGTAGGTCCATAAGACAATTGATTTAATTAAAAAGAAAAACCCCTTCTAGATTTTCTAAGAAGGGGTTTTTTGTTTTATGCTTTCATTAAATGAAAGATATTACTTCTAAATCGCCACGCTCTCTTCCGTAGACAATTCATAATGCCCTTGGCTCTGAACGCTGTGTCTATCGATATGCGCTGGCCCTTCGATAGTCCAATCGCTGTTCTCTTTTTTATCGAATCGACACGTATTGCATATCCATTCAGTCACTTCGGCAAATTCATTTTTGCGCGCTGATACCCGAACGATTTCATCGCCCACTTTATGAATGACGGCATTGCCCGAACATTTGTCAGTCGTGCAATTTCTATGTGCATTGAATTGATTGGTAAACCAAACACGAGATTTGAATCGGAATGTTCTATCTGTCAATGCGCCGACAGGACATACATCGATGACATTGCCGATGAAGTCGTTGTTGAGGGATTGTTCGATATAAGTGCCGATCTCCGCTTTATCGCCTCTGTTGAGGATACCGTGTTGGCGCTCATTCGTCAATTGATCTGCTGTCATCACACATCTAAAACACATGATGCATCTCGTCATATGCAATTTGATATTCGGTCCGAGGTCGACTGGTTCGAATTCTCTCCTATCCTCTTGATATCTGGTTCCTTGGGCGCCATGTTCAAATGCCAAATCTTGCAATTTGCATTCACCTGCTTGGTCGCAGACAGGGCAATCCAAAGGATGGTTGATCAATAAAAACTCAGTGACGCCTTTGCGGGCTTCTGCCACTTGCGGACTGGTGCTGCTCTCTACGACCATTCCATCTTGGCACATGGTAGAACAAGACACGACCAATTTAGGCATCGGTCTTGGGTCTTTTGCTGAGCCTGCAGTTACCTTTACGAGGCAAGTGCGACATTTGCCTCCACTTCCCGCCAAGGGTTTGTAATAGCACATGGCTGGAGGTACAACATCTCCTCCAATTTGTCTCGCCGCTTGTAGGATGGTTGTTCCGTCAGCTACTTCTATCTCGATTCCGTCTATGGTTACTTTCATGCCTTGTTGCTTTTGTTCTGCAAATATTATAATTATAAAAATAAAATTGTCAAAATTGCTTTACTAAATTTATCGCCAGTATTATTGCGCATAAATCAGCTTTTTATCCTCATGAATCTGACTTTCAAGAAGTGGGCTAATAAATTTTTCCGTCACAAATTCAACAGGCTTATTTAATTGTTCCATCAAATCCAATCTCCAACCAATAAAATCCAACCCCTTAGCCGTTGAATAATCTAAATCCAATAAAATATCTATATCGCTGGTCTCATTCGCTTCTCCCCTTGAATATGAACCAAACAAATAAGCCCTTTTAATCGACTTTTTGTCGGAGAAATACTTCCTAATTAACTCTATTTGTGAAGCAGATAGATACATAAACTTGTATTAAGCAGGAATGATTTCGCGCTCATCAGCATATTTCGCCAAGCCATAATTGCGCTCCATACACTCTTTTGGATTTTTGATATGCCATTCAAACTCATCTCTAAAATGCCTAATGGCAGCCGCTACTGGCCATGCTGCAGCATCTCCCAAAGGACAAATGGTATTCCCCTCTATCTTTCTTTGAATATCCCACAATAAATCGATGTCTTGGGCAGTGCCATGTCCGTATTCGATGCGGTGCAATATTTTCTCCATCCATCCCGTTCCCTCTCTGCACGGACTGCATTGTCCGCAGCTCTCATGGTGGTAAAATCTAGAGAAATTCCAAGTATTACGAACGATGCATTGATCTTCGTCATAGACTATAAAACCTCCAGAACCCAACATCGAACCTGTTGCAAATCCACCATCGCTGAGGGATTCATAGGTCATCATACGCTGTTCGCCCTTGGCCGTCTTAAATAATAGATTGGCAGGTAATATCGGCACCGATGATCCTCCGGGCACGCAAGCCTTCAATCGCTTGCCCCTTTTGATTCCGCCGCAATATTCATCAGACATCACAAACTCCTCGACAGAAATATTCATTTCAATTTCATAGACACCTGGCTTATTGATATTGCCGCTGGCAGAAATCAATTTCGTCCCAGTGCTCTTGCCAATGCCCAATTTCGCGTATTCATCTCCCGTCATATTGATGATGGGAACAACAGCAGCAATGGTTTCAACATTGTTCACCACCGTAGGAGATTGCCAAAGGCCTTTTACCGCTGGAAATGGTGGTTTCATGCGTGGATTGCCTCTCTTTCCCTCGAGGGATTCCAAGAGCGCCGTCTCTTCGCCACATATATAGGCGCCACCACCTGGGTTGACGTACAATTCTAAATTATAGCCTGAATTCAAGATATTTTTACCCAAAAAGCCCGCTGCTTTCGCCTCTGCGATGGCCTTTTCGAGAATGCCTACAATCCACATATACTCTCCGCGGATATAGATATAAGAGGTATTCGCGCCCAAGGCATAACTCGATGCAATCATTCCCTCAATCAAGAGATGGGGAATCTTCTCCATCAAATAGCGGTCTTTAAAAGTGCCCGGCTCAGATTCATCGGCATTGCAAACCAAATATCTCGGAATGCCCTCAGGCTTGGCGAGAAAGCTCCATTTCATGCCCGTTGGGAATCCTGCGCCCCCTCGGCCCCGTAGTCCAGATTTTTGCACTTCCTGCACAATCTCGTCAGGAGTCATTTTCAATGCTTTCTCTACGGAAGCATAGCCGCCGTGCTTTCTATAAACATCATACGTTTCTATCCCGGGAATTCGATCGTTGGCGAGCAATAATTTTTTTGACATGTGTAGACTTCTATAAAAGGCAAATATATTCAATTTAGAGATTTCGCGAACCCTTAACTTTATTTATTTGCAGAATCCGCATAAAATGATGAATATTGCCAAAAATCAAACTAGAAACAAGATAATACATGAAAAACTTTTCCAATATCCTTAATGTCGTTTTATTCCTCGCAATAGCTGTTTTATACTATTTGCATTTCACCAAATGTTCAGGTTGCAGCAAGACTTCACCTCAAACTCAATTGGCTATCCAAAAAATGAGTGGCGGTGCCAAAGTGGTCTTTATCAATAGTGATTCATTGATGGAGCAATATTCTAAATTTAAAGCCATGTCGAATGATTTAGAGCAACAAGAGAAAGCGCTCAGCGATAAAATTAGAGCAAAGGAAGAGGGATTGCAGAGAGATTATGTCGAATTGATGCAAAAAGCACAAGCGGGCAAAATTACTGAATTTACTGCTAAGGCGCAGCAAGAGGATTTGATGAAGCGCAATGATGCTTTGCAAAAAGAGAAACAAATGGAAGGCGATGCATTGATGAGAAAAGCGAAAACACAAAATGACGCCTTGATCAATGAAGTATCTAAATTCTTTAAAGAGAATAAAGCGGCTTATGGCAATTACGACATGGTCGTTGGTTACCAGAAAAATGGCGCATTCTTATATGTCAATGACAGTTTGGATATCACCAAATCAGTCATCAGCGATTTAAATGCAAAAGTAAAATAAACACCTTGAATACCCTGGAACATAAGCGCGTATTGGTCACTGCGGGACCGACCTATGAAGCGATTGATCCAGTGCGCTTTATCGGGAATCGCTCAACGGGTAAAATGGGTTTGGCGATTGTAGAGCGTTTATTGAACAAACAATGTCATGTCGTCTTGATTCATGGGCCTTTACAGGTACCCGTTCCAACACACAAAAATTTAGAAGTCATTTCTATTGAGTCGGCTGAGGAGATGTATCGTGCCACGATGAAGTCTTTCCCAACCTGTGATATCGGCATTTTTGCAGCGGCTGTGGCCGATTATACGCCCGTACATGTCGCTGATCAAAAGATTAAAAAATCGGAGGATACTTTTTTTCTCGCGTTGAAAAAAACGGTGGATATTCTAAAAGAAGTGGGCAAAACAAAAAAGCCAACGCAATGCATAATTGGATTTGCACTCGAAACGAATGATGAAGAGGCGAATGCGATGAAAAAAATTGAAGGAAAAAATTTAGACGCCATCGTCTTGAATTCATTGAATGATGCGGGGGCGGGTTTTGCGCATGAGACGAATAAAATAAAAATTATTCAAAGAAATGGCGAAATGATTAGTTTTGAATTGAAAAATAAATCAGCGGTCGCGAATGATATTGTCGAATTTATTGAAAAAATAGCCGGAGCATGAATTTAACATCCATCTTTTATCATACAATGAAATCTAGATTTGCTGCAATGATGGCGGCAATGATGTTTTTTTCATTGCACCTCACGGCACAGGAAATCAATTGCAATTTAACGGTATCTTCCACCATGACAGGGAATAATGTCGATCCGAAAGTATTTAAAACATTGGAGCGAAGCTTATTGGATTTTATCAATTCAAGAAAATGGACAGATGAAAATTTTGCAGATTACGAAAGGGTGAATTGCACTTTTTTTATCAATATCAAAGAGAATCCTGCAGAAAACGTCTATGTCGCAGAATTGACGATTCAATCTTCTAGACCTGTTTTTAATTCAAGTTATCAGACACAAGTGGTCAAGCATATCGACCAAGATTTTGTATTTCAATATAAAGAAAATGATCCATTAGAGTTTAGCGATAATATCTATATCAATAATTTATCCTCGATGATGGGCTTTTATGTCTATTTGATTTTAGGGTATGATTATGATTGTTTTTCACCGAAGAACGGCACAAAATTTTTTGAAAAAGCGGACAATATCGCCAATATCGTTCCATTCAATGCCAATGCCGGTGGACAGTCAATCAGTGGTTGGAAACAGACGGATAGCCGTGGCGTGGGAGCACAAAAAAATCGATATTGGATCATCAATAATTTACTCAACACTAAAAATGACAATATCCGCAAGTGCTTTTATAAATATCATCTTCAGGGATTGGATTTATTGTACAATAAAGGTGATGAGGCGAGAAAGAATATCCTCAGCGCATTGACGATGTTGCAAGAGGCAAATTCATCTTCACTATTGTACATCACGACGATATTTATGAGCGCTAAATCAGATGAAATCATCAATATCTTCAAAGGAGCTCCTGCAGACCAGCGAAAGGCCTTGCTTGAGAAAATTCAAAAGCTCGACGGCATCAATATCGAGCGGTATAATAAAGTATTGAAATAGACTCGTTGAAGTCGCTTGTTGATTTTAAAATCAGTTTCCCTTGACCATCGAAGACTTTCAAACTATTCGAAAATCACTGCTTAGTGAACCGGGCATCTATAAATATTTTGATGATAAGAATGTCATCATCTATGTCGGCAAGGCGAAGAATATTTCGAAAAGAGTTGCTCAATATTTTTTGGAGAACAAGCAAGATAGCGCCAAGACGAGACTCTTAGTGCATAATATTCACCACGTTGAATACACCATTGTCAATAGCGAACACGACGCCTTGATCTTGGAGAATAGCTTGATCAAAGAATACCAACCCAAGTACAATATCCGTTTAAAAGATGATAAGAATTTCCCTTTTATCGTCATCAAGAAAGAGCCATTTCCGAGGATATTTTTTACGCGAAAATTTATCAAAGATGGTTCAGAATATTTGGGTCTCTTTACTTCTCCATTTAGGGCAAATGAGATCTTGACCTTGCTCAAGAAATTATTCCCCCAGAGAAGTTGCACACTTGCACTCACTCCGAAGAATATTGAAGCGAAGAAATTTAAAGTTTGCTTGGAATATCACATTGGCAATTGCAAAGGGCCATGCGAGGGCAAGCAGAGTTTGGAAGAGTATGAGAATTCTGTGGTCCAAATTCGAAATATTTTAAAGGGGAAATTGACCTTTGTGATGAGTTATTTAAAAGTACAAATGGAGCAAGCTGCGAGCGAATTGAAATTTGAAGAAGCGGCGCAATGGAAGCGCAAAATGGATATGATCCAAGATTATCAATCCAAGACGGTGATTGTAAATCCTTATTATAACAATATCTTGGTGGGCTCAGTTTATGGAAATGAAAAGAAGGCGGTGGTCAATTATTTGGTCATTGCCGATGGATCAATTGTCGCCACCAAGAACTTAGAAGTGGAGAAAAAGTTGGATGAATCTGAATCAGAAATATTGGAGTTCACGATGAATTATTTGCTCAAGGATATGCCCGAAATTCAAGAATTGGTGGTACCTCACGAGATTCAAACGATTCATAAAGTCAAACAATTTGTGCCACAATCGGGAGATAAAAAAGGCCTATTGGATATTTCCCTCAAGAATGCGCGCGTGCATTTTATCAGCATCAATCAAGAGCAGAATTTTGAGAAGAAGAAGAAGGAATTGGATGTGCTCGCAGAGATGAAGGATAAATTGCGATTGACGGAAACGCCTATCCATATTGAGTGTTTTGACAATTCAAATATTCAAGGAACCAGCCCTGTTTCAGCCTGTGTAGTATTTAAAAACGGCAAGCCGAGCAAGAAGGATTATCGGCATTTCAATGTGAAGACGGTCATTGGTCCAAATGATTTCGATACGATGAAAGAAGTCGTCATGCGCAGATACAAAAGGATGATTGACGAAGGAGAGACATTGCCACAGCTCATTATCATTGATGGCGGCAAGGGGCAATTGGGCATGGCTATTGATGTTTTGAAAGACTTGAATATTGCAGATAAGGTATGTGTGATTGGCATCGCTAAGAGATTGGAAGAGATTTATTACAAGGACGACCCTATTCCATTATACATCGACAAGAAGAGTCCTGTGCTCAAGTTGATTCAGCAATTGCGCGACGAAGCGCATCGATTCGGATTGAATTTTCATCGACTCAAGCGATCAAATAATGTCAAATATTCTATGTTGGAAGATGTAGAGGGAATTGGAAAACACACCATCGATATTTTGTATAAAAAGTATAAATCGATGAACAAGATTAAGGAGGCAAAACAGGAGGAATTGGAATTGCTGATTGGCAAAAGTCGTGCAGAGAAATTGAAGAATTACTTAAATAGTGAAGAGGCGAAATAACTACCCACACATTTAATTCCTTATTTCCAATTCAATTCCAACTCCATTTCCACGCCACCTTTGAATGCAAATGATTTGAGCATCTTGACTTTTTCCGCTTGTTTCCTTTTTTTGTAGTCATTGCCATCCCACTTTTTATTTCGATTGGCATCTTCGTATACATAGACGTCGTAATTCCCGATTCTAGCATCCACGAGTGAAAAACTGAGCGAATCTTTATTGCTTTCAATCTTCTTAAAAACTTCTTCGGTCTTTTCTTTCATCACGATAATGATGTATTGTTTCTTGTTGTTGAGGCCTTTGATTTTTACATCGATATCACCTTCTAGTTTGTCTTTGGCAATTTCAATTCTCTCTTCGATAGCCCTATTAAAAAATCCGCGATAGTCCACCAGGGCGCTGTCCTTGATGATCAAGCGATATTTCCCTTTGGGCTTCCAATTGTGTTGAATGGAGAATTCGCGTTTCTTCGCATTTATAGACACATCGAATGGCATTGATTTTATGCTGTCTTCAAACAATTGAATTTTTGATTTGTAAACATGTTTGATGGGTGCAGCCTATTTGATGGTGAATTTGGTGCTTGGCGATATTGGGGCATTCCCTGTGGTTCTATTTGCATTGCCAGCGCTGATGTCTTTCCCGCAGAAAAATTCTTGTGGTTTGGCTGTAGCGCGCGTCTTTAATTTTTTATTGATGGTATCTTTTAATTCTCGATTAGCGGTGATGACCATATCCAATTCTGGTGAATCTAAAGTGGTATACCAAATCACCACATTCTTTTTATCTGTGCTCAATTCAAAGGTTGAATTCGTGCTGTTTAAAATAGGCGCATTGAGCTCCAAGTCTGCGACTTCTTTGAGAAAATTAAATTCCAATTTGCCCAGTTCAGAATTTTAAAAACTGCCGAGGCGCTGTTTTACGATGGGATAGGAAATGCTCATGATATGCGTTGAAGCATGAATAGCAAGCGTATCAATAAATGCGATTCCTTCATTCTCGTCATATTTTTTATTCTCGTTTTCATCTTTAAATGCGAGCATTTCATAGGCGCCCTCTTTGATATTGCCAAACGTGAAAGACCCATTGGTGCTGGTTTTTGTGATGTATTGAAAAGAGCCATTCTCTAAATTGAATCTATTTTTGGCGAGAACGACCAAGACATCGGCCTCTCCATTAAGTGAATAGCCATTTATAACTTCTCCCTTGATATATCCAGTATCAATTTTATTGCCTGTGGAGAAGAGCATATCATAGCTATTGAGGATATTGCCTTCGTGATAGTCCGCTAAAGCATTTGAGAAGACGATATGATAGGTCATATCCGCTTGAAGGTCTTCTTTTAGTTGAATTTCTAGCGTCTTTCCATTGATTTTATAATTTGGTTCGAGCTTTAATGGCGGTGAGAATTGAATATTTTTATTTGGATCTTTGATTTCAGCATATTCATTAAAACGCAGCGATAGAGACTTGCCAACAAAATTGACTTGTCTTTGACTGGGGTATGATTCAATAATCATCGGCGGTTTGGCATCTTTTGGACCTCCATTGGGAGGGACGACATTTGCGCAAGAATAGATCAAACAAACCCAAAGAATTTGAAATAGAATAAATGCTTTAAATTGGCGCATGCTCATCGATGGTCTATTGCTGAATTAAATAAAATGCAAATCTAATTAAAAGTCGAGGATTGCCCGATTCAACTTCGCATGTTAAAAGGTTGTTTTTAATTCCAAAAGCGCGACACTTTCTACATGGACTGTATGAGGGAACATGTCAACGGGTTGAACTTTCACCACGCGGTATTTAGCGGATAATAATTCAAGATCTCTTGCCTGAGTGGATGGATTGCAACTGACGTATACGATGCGTTTGCATGCTGTATCCAAAAGTGTTTGAACTACGGGCTCATCCATGCCTGCGCGCGGAGGGTCGGTAATGATGACATCTGGCTTGCCATGTTTAGCGATAAAAGAGGCGTCAAATAATTTGCGCATATCAGAAGCAAAGAAAGAGCAATTTTCAATATTGTTGAGCGCTGCATTGATTTTTGCATCAGCAATAGCGGCTTCAACCAATTCGATGCCAATTACTTTTTGGGCATTTTTGGAACAATAAATTCCAATGCTTCCCACCCCCGTATATAAGTCATAGACGATTTCATTGGGTTGGATATTGGCAAAATCTCTCGTGATATCATACAATACTTTCGCTTGAGCAGAATTTGTTTGAAAAAAGGATTTGGCACCTACTTTAAATTTATACTCGCCAATCATCTCATAAATAAAATCTTCCCCAGCATAAGTCACCAAATCCAGATCGTAGATGACATCATTTTTCTTATTATTGATTGCGTATTGGAGTGATTTGATTTCAGGGAATTTATTCTTCACAAATTCTAACAGTCCTTTTGTCTTTTCATTCAATTCTGTAAATGCGATGATGACCATCCATTGATTCAGGGAACTACTTCGAATAATCATATTGCGCAGGAGTCCAGAATGCATGCGAATATCGTAGAAGTCCATCTCATGTTTGCGTGCATATTCTTTTACTGCATCGCGAATGGCATTGGAGGGGTCGATTTGATGATAGCAATAGGTCACATCCAATACTTTGTCAAACATACCGGGCATATGAAATCCCAATCCGGAGCGGTCCACATTTTCTGGAAGCGTTTGTATTTCGTCGATGGTCAACCATCTCTTAGAACTAAAAGCATAGTCCAATTTATTTCTGTAGAATCGATTTTCAGCGCTGCCTTGAATGGGCAAGAAGGATTCAATCTCCACTTTGCCAATGCGCTCGAGGGCATCTCTAACATGTTGTGATTTAATCTCCAATTGTTTCGCATAATCGATGTATTGAAGTTTGCATCCACCGCACTTGCCGAAATGTTCGCAATGTGCTTGAACCCTATTTGGAGAAGGAGTTGAAATGCGAACGATTTCCCCCACCAAGTATTTTTTACTTCGTCTCTTCACGCGGATATCGACGATATCACCTTCGACGGCGAAGTCGACAAATATGACTCGTCCATCGATTTTTACAACGCCCTTGCCATCTTGTGTGGTGCTCATTACAGGACAATCGAGGATGATTTCTTCTTCTCTGTTTTTCATCTTCACAACTAATAATTTTAAAGATGTAATATTAATCTATTCTCTAGATTTCACTGCAGAAAGTCCCATTAAAAAGAGGCGTTCTCACATTTTGTGCAATCGCCGATTGATTTATAATAAAAGAAACAAATTGATTTAAAAATTTATTTGACAATTCATTAACAAAGAGTTATATTTGTAAAACCCCTTACTATTATGATGAAGTTCTACATTTCAATCCTATTGCTGTTTAATTCACATTGGTTAACAGCACAAATCAACACCAACCTCGCCACCAAATTGCAAGACACATTGACCCTGATGGGCAATATGCTGTCCGCAAGCACACAGGGCATCTCTGCTGGAATTTATGTTCCCGGGCAGGGCTATTGGCAGGGAGTCAGTGGTGTCTCACACCCAGGTCAACCCATGAAATCAGGCATGGAATTGGGTTTGGCCAGTAATTCAAAATTGTTTGTCGCTGTTGCCATGTTAAAATTGGCACAGGGAGGCACAATCAGCCTTAATGATTCTCTGAGCAAATGGATTCCCAATTATCCGAATGTCAAGCCTTTTATCACCATACGCCAATTATTGAATCACACCAGTGGAATAGCTGACCCATTTCTTGATTCCACCTTATTAGATACTGTTAAGAAATATCCAAACAAGCTATACACACCAAATGAAGTGCTTGCATGGACGGGACTTCAAAAAAACAACCCTGGAGCGGGATATCACTATTCCAATGTCAATTATATTTTGGCAGGGATGATTGCAAAAAATGCTACGGGAAATCACATATCAAAAGTAATTCGCGATAGTATTCTCACCCCTTTGAATATGGATAGCACATTCTATGATGTCGAGGAAGCTGCTGTTGGCACTTTAGCCCATCGATGGGATAACGGCATCGACTTACACGACACATCGCGCATTTCTGTAAATAGTTCAGGAGGTCCCGCTGGTTCACTTTTTTCAACCTCGAGGGAAATGGCCCAATGGTTCAATGCTTTGATGAGCGGACAAGTATTGAATGCAAATTCTTTCAATGAATTGACCAATTTTCTATTGCCTGGAAACTATGGGCTAGGTTTGCAAAAAACAATTTTCTTTGGAAGAACAACTTGGGGACATGGCGGCTCAACGATTGGTTATAAGAGCAGAACCATTTATGATCCATGCATGAAGACAACAGTCATCGGTTTGTCTAATGGCGATTATTCAGCAGTTGACGGTATTACAGCAATACTTTACAGAGTATTGACGGAATTGCTTCCAAATTGTCCGGGCAATATTGCAGGTGCCACCTCCGTGTGCCAAGGACAGAATTCCGTTACCTATACCGTGCCACCCATTCTCAATGCCAATACGTATATTTGGACATTACCGACTGGTGCAACAGGCGTCAGCACTACCAATAGCATCACCGTCAATTATGGATTGGCTGCTGTTTCAGGAAATATTACCGTGAAAGGCAATAGCAATACTTATGGGCCAGGAACAGAGAATTCCTTGTTTATAACAGTTAAGCCGCGAAAGACCTCGTCTTTTAATCAAACAATTTGCTCAAATCAAACCTACGTATGGAATGGAATCAATAGAAATTCAACGGGTGCTTTTCTAGATACCTTCGCAACTTTCCAAGGTTGTGATAGCGTTGTAACATTAAACCTCACCGTAAACCAAACAACTGCAGGCAGTTTCAACCAAGCGATTTGCTCCAATCAGTCCTACTTTTTCAATGGGGCCAATAGAAATGTATCTGGACCCTATTTAGATACGCTTGTGAATGCAAAGGGATGTGATTCATTCCTAACGCTGAATCTTACCGTCAATACATCAACGGCAGGGAGTTTCAATCAAACGATATGCGCGAATCAATCCTACTTTTTCAATGGGGCAAATAGAAATGTTTCTGGACCTTATTTAGATACGCTTTTAAATGCAAAGGGATGTGATTCAATCCTAACGCTAAATCTCACCGTAAATCCAACATCTGTTGGAAGTTTCAATAAAACGATTTGCTCCAATCAATTTTATTTTTTCAACGGCGCAAATAGAAATGCATCTGGGCCTTATTTAGATACACTTGTGAATGCAAAAGGTTGTGATTCCTTTCTTACATTGAATTTGACCGTTGCTAATTTTTTCTCTACCTCATTGAATCAAACCATATGTTCGAATCAATCTTATAGTTGGAATGGAGCCGCACGAACAATTGCTGGGGCTTATTTAGATAGTTTCACTTCTATTTCCGGATGTGATAGTTTTGTGACATTGAATTTGTTTATCAATCCAACCAGTTCTAATTCGTTTAATAAAACCATTTGTGCAAATCAAGGATATTTTTTCAATGGCGCAAATAGAAATATCGCTGGAGCTTATCTCGATACCTTAATCAATTCAAAAGGGTGTGATAGCATCGTGACGTTAAATTTAACAGTGACTCCGCTGCCCAATAAAACGATTACTGTATTAAACAATACTATTACAGCAGTGCTTGCTGGAGCGAATTATCAATGGGTTAATTGTTTGACAAATATCGGAATTACCGGCGCAATAAATCAATCTTATACTGCGACAGCGAATGGATCCTATAAAGTGGCGATTAGTCAAAATGGTTGCTCAGACACTTCTATATGTGCGCCGATTTCTATGTCGGGTATTTCAAATTTCACACAAATTTCCATTGAAATTTTTCCGAATCCTTCACAAGAATCCTTTAAAATAAAGGCAGATGAATCTGGAGAATATACCATTGTAAATGGCTTGGGACAAGTGATGAGAAGTTTTCATTTGAATGCTGATAACTACAACACGATTGAAATAAAAGACATCGAACCAGGAATCTATTTTGTTAAACAATGGGGCGAACAAAGCTCAAAAGGAAACAAAATAGTCGTTGTTGGAAAGTAATATTTTTGAAATCTTAAATAATATCCCTTTATTGTGCGCAAATTAAAGGAAATGGAAACATTTGAACTCCGAGGAGAATACATTCAACTCAACCAATTGCTCAAAGCACTTGGTTGGGTTGAAAATGGTGGAGCTGCCAATGCAGCCATCGATGAGGGATATGTTATGGTCAACGGCGAAATAGAAGTGCGCAAGCGCAACAAGATTTATCGCGGTATGGTCGTTGAGTTTCAAGAGAATAAGGTAAAAATAGTGTAAATTAGGACTATTTACTTCCCAATGAAGGGACAATAAACAAATGGTTTTTTCGTCAAAAAAGTGGATATTTGCCCTGCAAAATTCATATCTATGCAAATACCTTTTGATTGGACCAGTTGGGTGAATATCCCTCAAAATTCAGATTTTTCAATACAAAATATTCCTTTCGGGATTTTTAAAACGGCGACAAAGAGCCCAAGAGCAGGAGTTGCGATTGGCGATATGATACTCGACCTCACTTGGTTGGTTGAAAATAAGTTCCTTGATATTCCCATCAATACGGTGAATCAAAACTACCTCAATGATTTTATTGGATTGGGCAAACCCACGACCAATAAGGTTCGCTATGATATTGCTATCTTGTTGAAGTCAGATAATACCTCGTTGAAAAATCATGCAGACATCAAGAACGGCTTAATTGCAAGCAGGAAGCGGTGATGTTGATGCCCGTTAAAGTGGGGGATTATACCGATTTCTACAGCAGCAAAGATCATGCATACAATGTGGGCGTGATGTTTAGAGATCCAGCAAATGCGCTGTTGCCAAACTGGAAACATCTGCCCGTGGGCTATCACGGAAGGGCTTCTTCGATTTTGCCCTCAGGGGCTTCCATTTATAGACCAAAGGGTCAGACTCGACCAGTAGAGACTGAACCGCCTATTTTTGGTCCATCCAAGAGATTGGATTTTGAATTGGAAGTGGGTTTTATCATTGGCAAAGGCAATGAATTGGGGAGATAGCATCAGCACGGCACAAGCAGAAGATCATATATTTGGTTTAATCTTATTCAACGATTTATCGGCTCGTGATATTCAGCAATGGGAATATGTTCCGTTGGGGCCATTCTTGGCAAAGAACTTTGCTTCAGTCATTTCACCTTGGGTTGTTACCCTTGAGGCCCTAGAGCCTTTCAGGGTTGCAGGCGAAGTTCAAGACCCACAAGTATTGCCCTATTTGAGTTTCGAGGGAAAAAAGAATTACGATATTCAATTGGAAGTTTCGATTACACCTCAAGGCGGAAAAGAGCAGACTATTTGTCATTCGAATTTTAAATTTATGTATTGGAATATGTGTCAACAATTGGCGCATCACACAGTCAATGGCTGCAATATGAATATTGGAGATATCTTGGCTTCTGGCACGATATCAGGTCCAACAGAGGACTCTTATGGCTCCATGTTGGAATTAGGTTGGAAGGGAACTAAACCTATTCCCATGAATGACGGCAGTACGCGTTTGTTTTTGCAAGATGGCGACACCAATACACTGCGCGGTTTTGCCACAAAAGATGGCGTGCGCGTTGGTTTTGGAGAGAGTGTTACAAAGATTTTGCCTGCAAAATAATCGCAGAGATTTCAATTTAAGTCCAAAGAATTGGATTTATAAACTACCTATAAAAACTGTTGACGATGCCTGCTTCAATTCAAAATATTTCTGGTGAACATAGAAAGATTGTTTTTCGATGGCTTGTTTTGGGACTCATACTCGTCTTTGTACAGGTGGTGATTGGAGGGATTACGCGTTTGACCAATTCAGGACTTTCCATTACAGAATGGGAAATTATCAAAGGAACATTGCCGCCACTCAATCAAGCAGAATGGCAAATAGCATTTGACAAATACAAGACTTTTGCATCCGTTCAATTTCAATCGCTTCATGCAGATATGGACATCGAAGCATTTAAGAAAATCTATTTTTGGGAATACTTTCACCGCCTTTGGGCGCGAAGCATTGGATTTATTTTTCTATTTCCCTTTTTATTTTTTGTGATAAAGAAATGGTTGAGCACCGATATCATCAAGCGATTGGGCGTGGTTATTTTAATGGCAACTGCGGTGGCGACATTCGGTTGGATTATGGTGGCAAGTGGATTGAGCGAAGACAAGCGCACTTGGGTGAGTGCCTATAAATTGGTGATACACCTGATGCTGGCAACTGGGCTATTTGCTTATTTGCTTTGGACAGCATTCATCGTTTATAAAGATAGAGAAGCAATCGCTTTGAAACATCCTCCCATTCAAGCTTTGTTGAAAGGCTTGTTGTGGCTTACCCTATTTCAAATTGGCTTAGGTGGTTTAATGGCGGGAATGCGCGCTGGGTTGATTTTTCCAGAATGGTCTATCTGGGTGGATTTACCTAGGTTTATTTCTATCTTAAACGGACAGCTAGATTCAGTGAATATCATCGATTATGAATCCAATGCTGCTATTAAGGCCTATGTTCAATTGGCTCATCGATTCACTGCCTATTTAGTCACATTGGGTACTATTTATTATTATACCATCAGCAAGAATTTTTCTTCTCTTGCTAAAAGCGGTGGCATCCTATTCCTCCTCATTGTGATTCAATTGCTATTGGGATTATTCACTGTAGCAAATTGTATTGGCTCTGTGCCCCCGCTTTATGGGGTTTTGCATCAAGGCACTGCTTTGATTTTCCTCGCTGTTTTATTGTGGAATAAATACATCGTCCTTGGCGAATAATGTGCGCATTGCATTTTGTATAGATTGTCTTAAAGCTGGTCTCTCGATATTCTGAAAGGGCAATCCAAATTGCAAATTCCTAAAAAAATCACTACTATTGTTAGACAAAATATGTCTTTGATCCATAAAAAATACGATACACAACCTATCCTACTTTTGAGCATACTCGGCATTATTATCGGGATGTTTAAAATGAATGCGGTGATGAGCATTTCCATGGCGCTTTTTGGTCTGGCATCCATAGTGCATATCTATTTCAACAAACCAAAATCGAATCACAATATCGCGTATTATTTGATGATTGCCCTTGTGGCTTGGATGATATTGAGCGGCATATGGAGCGAGAATCACACGTATTATTGGGATCGCATTCGAATAAAATTGCCCCTATTATTATGTCCCATGATGGCCTTGTTTTTGCCAAATTTCTCAGCATATGATTTTAGGAGAATAGCATACGCGCTGTTTGCATTGCTATTTATTGCATCGCTCATCGTTCTATTCGATTATGTGATTCATTTGGAAGAGTATTCAAGTGGCTTATTGCGCGGAGAACATCTACCAGTGCCATTTTTCAATCACATTCGATTCTCCCTTTTCTATGCTGTGGCTTGCATCTTCGGATTGGGTTTGTATTTGTATGAAAGAAATACCTGGGGACTATTTTTCTCCATATACTTTTTTGTTTTTGTGCATATTTTGGCCGTTCGAAGCGGCATTATTGCGACGTATATCGTATTCGCAATTTCATTCCTCTATTTTGTTTTCCATTCCAAAAAATATTTTGAAAGTATTATCATGATCTCATGCATTGGCACTGCCATATTTTTATCTAGTCAATATATCCCGAGTTTGCGCAGCAAATTGGCCTATATGAAATACGATTGGGAGCAATATCGACAGAATAATGTTGCATCTTATTCAGATGGGGAGCGCATTAATTCTATCATGCACGGGTTGAGTATAGCGAAGAGAAATATGCTCATGGGCGTTGGAGAAGGAGATGTGGAGGACGAAATGAAGCGTGAAATCTACGGAGATCATTTTCCTGAAGCAGATACCTATATTAAAATGCCGCACAATCAATTTATATGGACTTTTGCTGCCAATGGCTTGCTAGGTGTTTTATTGTTCGCAGGGGTTTTTCTCGCCAATATCTATAAATCATACAAAGAACATAATTTGTATCTCTTTCTATTCACCATCATTGCAATTGTATCTATGTTGGTCGAGCAAACACTAGAGGCTCAATTGGGCGTAGCATGGTTTTCCATTCCATTTTTCATCTTCAATCAAATTACATGTCCACCCGTATCAGCGCAGTAATCATTACATACAATGAAGCGAAAAATATTGGTCGATGTATCGAAAGCCTCGCCGATATCTGTAATGAAATTATTGTGGTAGATTCTTATTCCACCGATAATACGGTTTTATTGGCAGAACAATGCGGCGCTAAAGTCTTGCAAAGGAAATGGGATAATTATATCGACCAAAAGAATTTTGGCAATGAGCAGGCAAAGGGCGATTATATTTTGAGTATGGATGCCGATGAATATTTATCACCGGCATTGCGAGAGAAATTGAAGGACTCAAAATCATTTGAATCTTTTGATATCATTTCATTCAACCGATTGAACAATTATATAGGCAAATGGATGAGGCATGGAGAATGGTATCCCGACAAAAAAGTGCGTCTATGGAGAAAGGGCTGCGCTAAATGGGGCGGAAGCATTCCGCATGAAACCGTTCTATTTAACAGCGATTTAAAATCCACGCACATCCCTTTAGATATACTCCACATTACGCATCAGTCCATCGATGAACATATATTGAAGTCTTCTAAATATGCACTTCTATCTACAGATCAAGTGTGGTTAAAATCTGCTTGGACTTTGTGGTTTAAATTATTGTTCAGCGGCGTATTTCGGTTTTTTAAGTCGCTCATTTTATGGGGAGGAATATTGGATGGATGGAGAGGAATTGTGGGCGCAGGAATTACCAGCATAGGCGTGACTTATAAATATTGGTTGGCACTAGAGCGAAAAGTAAATACATAATATGCGCATAGGGATAGATGCTAAAAGGGCTTTTATGAATCAGTCGGGACTTGGCGTCTACAATAGGATGTTGATTCTTGGTCTGCGCGAATTCTATCCCGAGCACGACTTGTTTTTGTATACGCCCAAACAGCGCATCTCCTTTTTGAAAGAGAATCATTCAATTCAGATTATTGAACCCACCAATTTTATTTATAAAAAAATCAGTCCGCTGTGGCGAAGTTTTAAAATTACCGATTCTCTGATTGAACATGACATAGATGTCTACCACGGCACCAGCGCTGAATTGCCATTCAACATCGGTCGTTTTAAAGGAAAAAAAGTCGTGACCATCCACGATCTCATCTTCGAGCACTATCCCGAATTTTATGCCGCCATCGATCGCCGAATGTATCGATATAAGACGAAAAAAGCCTGTCGTGATGCAGATGCAATTATTACTGTATCCAATCAGACTAAAATGGATTTAGTCAATTTATACGGGGTGAGTGCAAGTAAAATAGAAATCATCCCACTACCTGTAGATAGCCGTTTTACGAGCATTCGCAACGAAGAAAAGCTAAAGAAAACCGCAGATAAATATGTCATTGACAAGCCATTTATTTTATGCGTGAATAGTTTTAATCCGCGGAAGAATCAACTAAAATTGGTGGAGGCATTTGCTCAGAGCAAATTGTCCGCAGACTATGAGCTCATCCTCATTGGAAGGGGAACTACTTATTTAGAAGAAGTTCATAATTTAATACGGAATAAGAATTTGATTGGGGTTAGAATTTTAACCACAGTGGATGATGCAGAATTGATTGATTTTTATCAAGCGGCTAGTTTGTTTGTCTATCCGAGTTTGTATGAATGCTATGGCTTGCCGATTGTCGAGGCAATGGCGTGTGGCACACCAGTTGTCTGTTCGAATATATCATCTATGCCTGAAGTGGGCGTGGATGCCGTTGGGTATTTTAATCCGCACGAAGCGGCCTCTATTCGAAGTTCCATGGAGGAAGTGTTGGAATCTCAAGAATTAAAAACGGCGAGAATTCATCGAGGATTGGATATTGTCCAAAAAGAGTATGGGTTGAAAATGTTTGTGGATAGGACGATGAAGGTATACAAGCGCAATAGATAGGTTTCTGAAGATCTATGTAATTGTTCGCTGTTGAATATAATTCAGAAAAGTATTATGAAAAATCAATAGCACTTATGTGCTCGAAGGTCCGCTTCCAGAGGGGCTAATCGATGTGGTTGTCACAACCGCAGATAGCGAAACTTTCCCGTGCCATAATATTGGGGGGCAAACGGAAAGAATAGAAATTACAGAATAATTTCTAGTTCCCCCGCAGAACAAGTCAAGGACTCACCTTTTTTTTTCTCCCTTGCGCAACAATTCCATCCTCATCTCTACAATTCTTTTTAGCCAATGTCGCTTTAAAAAATCGACATCCTCTTCCAATTTCAAAAGAAACTTATCAAAAGCCGCACTATTATTGCATTTCATTAGTTGCACTACATATTCTACCCATTTTTTTGCTCGTTGACGAGCCGCTTGATTCACATCGTGTTGCTCAATAAAATAGACGATCTTCTTTGCATAAGCATGTAAAAATCCCAATTCATAATCCAACTTCTCTGTATAATCAATGAGGTAATTCTGAAGCCATAAAATTTTTGTGTCCAATAGAATATAAATATCATCGCTGCTCTTTTCAATTTTCGCCAATAATTTATGTGATTCTTTCACATCCATGTGCTCGATCAATATGCAGGCTTATAAACAACCGCGATGCCTCCCCTGGCAAATAGGATTTGTATCGCTTGAAAAAGGCATCTGCCCATTCCAATCTCCCATCATACAAGGCCAATTGAATCACATTCTTAAAAATAGACAATTGTATGTATTTTTCTTCTAGTATCAGAACGCCCCGATGAGCCATGATTTCGACAAGCTCAATATATAGTCGCGGAAAATCTTCTCCTAAGACTGCGCGATTCCTATTGAGTATGTTCGACAATAAATAGGTGATTGATCGAATTGTCTCTTCAGCATATTCATTCTCTGGCAATCTTTCGATGATGGCGATATACTTATTGTAAGTCCCCTGATCAAATGGATAAGAGAGCGCCAACAATTTTCCAATCCAGGCATACATGCATAAGAGATCCTGATCAGATAAATTCTTTTCAATGTAATTTATAATCTCTTGGACATTTTGATTGTCATAGGGAATATTGTATATCGCATGTCTATTGATGTCTTCAATAGCTGCGAGTATGCGCTCGCCCCAATAAAACACATCCAAGTTTTTTACATATTGAATCGGTTGCAGTTCTGCGGGTCGGTGAGTAGTATTGCGCTCAAATACTTCTTTGCTCTTCATCAAGAGATACCAATCGAGATGTTCCAGAGGATATACAGCAACATCTGCGCGGCGCTCCATATCATGGGTTTCTACTAGTTCACGCACATAATGAATCGCTTGTTTCTGCGCATAGAAGTGAAAAGCATTTTGAACTTGAGAAAGTGAGAATTCTCTGTGGTGATGGAGATGGCGTTCAATGAAAGTGCGCAATTCAGCATGCAATTTATTCATCAAATCGCTCGCGGTGCTAGACTCTAATTTTAATACTTTGATAACTTGTTTTTTATCGATATACAACAGATCCAACTTCTTTTCGATGATGTCGTACAAGTCCCGAATTTGCTTTCGAGCGGTAAATTGGTGGATATATTTCTTTGCCAATGCACGCTCTTCGGCATCCATCATTTGTAAAATTTCTACGGCTTTAAAATTAGAAAACTGTCTATCCAAATTTAACCTATTGTTATAAATATCAGTGATTTACAAAAACATTAATTTCCATTAATGTCTAAAAATATGCATTCTATCTTAAATATCCAGGAAAATTAATTTGGACTTTTGAGTATCGAATAAAAGACGATACATAAATAGAATACAAAAAAGATTTTTAAACCAACACCATATAGCCAATGAAAGATTATGCGATAAAATTATGCCTAGCATGCAAACTTGCTTTTACTTTAAATTCATGCACATCCATGTATCAAGTTTTAGAGACGAAATCTCCTGAAGTAAAATTGGAGAATAACGCCTATATATTTGAAAATCCAGACCTGCTCATCAATTATGATTTCTGGGCAATGGGCGGACAAGTATCCTTCTCGATAACCAATAAATTAGACATCCCTATCTATATAGACTGGGACCATTCCCATTTAATCAATAATGGAATATCTTATGAGTATTGGTACGACGAAGAAGTGTCAAGAACAACCTATCGATCGTCAACTTCCTCGGCGGGTGTTTCAGCACTATCGGTCATTGCGGCTGCATATGGTTATCCTCAAAGCAATTATAGATATAGCGCGACATCGGGTTCTATGGCTTCACAAAGCAAAAAGACCAAGCAAATCATTCAACTCCCTCCTAAGAGTACCATTCAAGTATCGAAATTTGCCATCAGCAGATCTGTCTATTTTGATTGCGATTTTAACTTAAGTCATAAAAGTTTAAAGCAAAGCGATTCGAAAACCTTCGGTCTAGAGGTATCTCCAGTTACATTTAGGAACTTCCTGTCTTACTCCACAAGTGAAAAAAGCGAAGCAGATAAGTTGATTGATAATAAGTTTTATATTTCTATGGCAACATTTGCTTCTAAAATAAAGTTTGCAGGCAAGATGTCAGCAAAAGCCAATGCGTGCAATATAAGCGGAAGAAAATCTAGGTATGCATTTGAAAAAATCTCCCCTTATAAGAAACCGAATGCATTTTTTTTAAGGGCCAGGTAACATAGGAGATAAATTAATATGCTTATCTGCAAGACAGAAATAAATTTATTTGAACGACATGGTTTGGCATAGATGGCACTGATTTTTGGATTAAATATACAGAATAAAGGATTTCATTACTTACATGACAATTTACAGAGATGAGCAAACTTGCACATCTCATTTTCGATTGACTAGAGAAAAGAAATTGTTTGCCCTAAATAACAAGGCACGCATAACTATTAGATTAGAACTATTCTCAGTTACCAACGAGCAAATTGTAGCAATTGATTTAGTCTTTAAAAGAGACAATCATGTAAAATAAAAATCAGAAGAATATACAGCATTCCACAACTGCTTAATTAAAGGGCGAAAACCCAATAAGGCAGAATAGCACAATAATGCCCCTAACCTAAGCATACCAATTAAAATATCCTTCCGGATTAAACAAAATAACAATTAAAAAATCAATAAATTATTTATGAAAATCAAAGTACAATAACAAAGACATCAATGAAAAGTTTAGGAATCAAAATGCTTCTAGTATTTTCCTTACTAAATCCCATTGCTTCATTTGCTTTCGGTGGTGGTTCAACAACTGTAATAGAGCAAGAACTCCATATAGATACAGAGAATCAAGAGATAATTCTTCAAATCAGTATTATAGGAAACCTAGGCAATCCAATTTCAGAAATCGCTGGCCATATGCAAACCCAGCAAATCATAGATATATCTTTACTCCCTCCAGGCAATTATGCAGTGCTAGTGCAGACTAGCAATAATGGTTCGTTTTCAAATATGATATACTATCATATTGCTATGGAATAAATATGAAGTGAAATTCAAAATTATATTCGATTGTAAAGAGTGAGCAACCATTCCCGTTCATGTATCAATGGTGTTTCTGCGATTTCCACTATTTTTTTTGTGATATCTTTTTGATTTCTGACCTTCAAAATATATTGAACGTATTTTACAAAATTGTTCATTTGATTTTTTTGATTCTCTGTTATAACACTAGACCGTGATATCATTTTAGCCATGTTATTTAGGTTATAGACAATAATACTATTCTCTTGTCTTTCTTTCCAATTCAATTCCACCAAGCATTTAATCAATTGCTTTTTCAAATTCAATTTCAAATAATCATTGTATTTTGTTGTTTTAATATTTATAAGTGTGGATTGTGCATCTTCAAATTTCCCCTGCGCAAACTCAATCAAGCTTTTTGCATATCCTACGACATCTTCATCGTTATATGAAATGACATTCTTTTTATACTTATTGAAGAATAGAATTCCCCATTCAATATCAAACTTAATAACAGTGACAATAATTATTTTGAATAAATCACCTTCTATCGTATTTCTCTCAATCAAAGCGGCTTTAGTTTCCATACATTCAATAATTCTGATTAATATAGGATAAAACTCATTGCGCCTATTTCTAATTGCAACTATACAGATATTAATGAAGAGCAGACCTATAGTCTGATTATCTTCGAATGCCGTCGATGTATTCTTTATTCTTTGGTATTTCAAGATGAGTTCGTTCAGCTTATTGACGAGAATTCTTTGATCACTTATAGCAATATAGATTTCAACATAGACTTCTATCAAGAGATTTGAATCAATATACAGTTTGTAGATAGATAAATCCTCATCTATATTTTTTTTATCTGCTGATATTATATTCGCTCTATTTCGATGCTCAATTGCGATGCGAATTCGCTCAATCAGATAGGATTGATTTAATAAGTTTTGATATCGCTCTGACTTATCATCTAAATTTGCTCCTCTATTCCGCTTGTCTATAATTTCAATAATTCTCTCCAATTTATACATAGATCTATACTCCGAAGCTAACTGGATTTCATTGTCTAATTTCGGCACTTTTTGAATAGCACTCGAAAGATGAGCGAACAATTTTTTTTCATCATAATATTCTATTAATGCCGTCAGTTTATCTATCGAATTAGCCTCTACTTTCAACGTATTATTGACAATGAAGTCCTCTAAAAATCTTTTAGGGGATTAAATAATTTTTCAAATCTATGCTCGCTTATTTCTACATTGTTTTCCAGCATCGCTTTTTGAAGTAATTCAATAGTATCTATTTTAACATTCAACAAAGCTCTCGCAATCTCGATTTCTTGAGGTTTTGATTCATTCTGTAAAATCAAATAATTAACAAAATCCTTTTTTTGAATTATCGTCAACGTATTGTGCAGCTGAATAAACTTTCTTTGTTCCATTTGGCGAAAAAATTGAAATCAAACAATCAAGGGCCTACAAATAAAGCTAAGTTATATCTAATGTCTTGATATATTTTCATGTAATGAATTAAATTCTCTGGAGATAATTCTTGGGGAAAAAGGCAATTATTTGTCTTAATGTTTCACAATAAATCCTTCTAATATTGTTTCGTTTTTAAATATAACAATGAATAACAAAGACCTGCTGAATACTTCGGCATCAGCGCATAACTATACAATTAACCATCCATATATACCAATTCAAATAAATTATTATGCCAAAAAATGTTTTTCTTTTTACATTATTACTAGGAATTGCTGCTTTAATTGGGTGCAGCAAAGATACTTCCATAAGCACCCCGACAAACACTACAGTAGAAATTGTAGTTAAAGACGCCATCGCCAACAAAGCAAATTGGACAGTTTATCAAATTGGCGACACAAAATACAATTTATATGGGGAAGACCCCTTCTTCAAAGATCAGCAGAGTGTAACTGATAATAATGGGTTAGCCACTTTTATAATTGAAAATTTAGACTTTGCAACTGGTGGTCAAAGAACTTACTATTTCTTCACAAAATACTCTATTAATGGAGTAAATAAATCAAAAAATATAGGAATAACACTTTCAAAAGGAGATAAAAAATCTGGAACTATCTTATTAAATTAAAAATTAAGGATCAAAAATCTTACAATTCCCTAAATTGAAAAAGCTATAGCCTCTATTGAAATCCAAAATGAAGAAGCTGAAATCCATAAATAGCGGAAAGGTTGGAATTTATAAATTCTATGTCGAAAAAAATGGATAGGACTAGGAAATCTATAATCGCATAGCGCCAAGGGTAAAATAATAAATAAATAAAAAGAAAAAAATGAAAAACCTCAAACAAACATTTAAAATTTCAGCAATTGCAATTATTGCTATTGCAATGACTAGATGCGGCGGCGG
Source organism: Bacteroidota bacterium (assembly GCA_016713645.1). Lineage (GTDB taxonomy): Bacteria > Bacteroidota > Bacteroidia > Chitinophagales > JADJOU01 > JADJOU01. The sequence continues at coordinate 150,472 of JADJOU010000006.1, read as the reverse complement.
TTGTAAGGACATCGATGCAGTTAAGCTAATGCCTGTTAAAATGGGTAAAGAATTTCAATATATAGATGTCGAGGGAAAAATTATCATTAACCCTCAATTTTCAGAAGCTACTATTTTTAGAAATGGATTGGCTTTGGTTCAAACTTCTGGAGACAAACCTCAATGGGGTTTTATTGGTGAAGACGGTAAGTTCGCAATAATTGCGAATTATAAAAGTGCAACGGTTTTTAGTGAAGACATGGCTTGGGTAGTAAGTGAAAATGCTGCACCTTCTTGCATTAATTCTAAAGGAGAAGTCAAATTCACCTTAACAAATGCAGAGGAAGTAAAAATTTTCTCAGACGGGCTAGCAGGTTTTAAAGAAATTAATGAAACAGGTGAAGAAAAATGGGGATTTGTAGACAAGGAGGGGAAAGTGAAAATTAATGCCCAATTTTCTAATGTTGGAAGCTTTGCAGCTGGCAAATGTCCAGTAAGCAACAATGACGGCAAATGGGGTTACATTAATAAAGAAGGCAAATTGGTCATTAATCATCAATTTGAAAATGCAGAATCATTTTTTAATAGTTCGGCTGTTATTAAATCAGGAGGCAAAGCTGGTTTAATTGACGTTTCTGGCAAATTTCTAATTAATCCTCAATTCTCAAACATGCAGAGTGATGGTGATTTATTCTTAGTTGAGCAAGACGGAAAATTTGGATGGACAGATAAAGAAGGAAAATTATAATTAACCCGCAGTTTAGTATAGCATTTCCTTTTACTAATGGGAAATTAGCAGCTGTTCAATCAGGTAAAAGTTTCGGCTTTATTGATAAAGAAGGAAAAATAATTATTAACCCACAGTTTGATATGGCTTTACCATTCAATGGCAAACTTGCACTTGTGGTAAGTTCAAACAAAATTGGATTTATTGACAATGAAGGGAAATATGTTATAAACCCACAATTTGACGATGCATCAAGAGACCTAGTTGAGTATTTTCAAACAGGCGGTTCTATATATAGTAATGTTCAAACAGATTTTTTTAATGTTGGTGCAATAACTTCTCGCATTAAGACTGATGCACCTGAAGGTTTATCTTTCAATTCAACAATGTCAGAAATTCTTGCAAAGTTTAAAAAATCACAAGAAGATTTTAGTAAATATAATCAAGAGCATATGATGATTTCATCAGAAAAGATAACTAATGATGCAACCTTAAATTTTTATATTTTAGGTAGCCCCTGGGTTTCGAATGGATATTATGACTATACCTTTAACGCAGGACAAAAACCAAGAGGTTTTGCTTATATAATTAATCTTACAAGTAATGGTTATGGTAAAGAAGATGCCGTAAAAACGGCAATTGAAACTTCGCTAAAAGGTTATACTAAAGACCCAACGATGTCAAATGAAACGGAAGCCGTGTATAAAAATGCTAAACAATCTGTTAAAATATTTACAAAAAACGGAAATGTTGTGATTGTAATTTCAGTTTTTGAACACGCGAGTGACATGGCAGTAGAAGAAACAGTAGCAGCAGAATAAGCAGGTGATTAATAAACTTAGCCCATAACCGCACCTACCTGAAAGTAGCGCGGTTGTGGATTATTTGAACTTTGAACTAAATTGAAAGATTTGAGCTTAAAAAATCGTCAACTTCTTTTAGCTACAAACATTTGTACAGCAAGTTTGCGGAATGCTTCCTAGATAAAATAAAGATTAATAAAACAATTTTAAAAACAGAATTAATGAAAAAATTATCTATTTAACAATTTAGCTTTTGTTGTAAGCTGCTCGCCTAGTAAGAAAGAACTTTACGGTATAACGGATTCTTTTGTTGAATCATTACAAACGACTTACGACAATTACGGTATTTTAGGGGGCAAAGAACATATGAAAGTAACCAATGACGGATTATATCAAGTTATGCCAATGGGCCGACTTATTAACGTAAAAATTTTAACTGCTGTAAGTAATGATGTTTATAAAGAATTAGTAGAAGACATAGAAAGCCATTATAAAAATGACAAGAGAGTTAATGATATTTATATCAATAATGCTGGAACAATAATGATTGATTGTAGAAATTGACAAATTAACACTTGAAATTTTACTTGAGCCGCGCCTGCCCAAAAAGCAGGTTTTCGTGTTTCAAAGACATCCTGATAGTTATTGGGATTGTGGTAGCCGAAAGTTAAGCGCTCCGCACCAATTAAGATAACTATCGGAATGGTAAAAAGCCCGCCCGTCGCAAATCTGCAAAATGATATCTGATATATAATCGTAAACGAAAGAATTAAAAGGGAACATATAGAAGAAATAATTTAAATTTAAACCATGAATTTTGCAAAACAAAATATTATTAATCAACATTATAAACATATAAAATATTTGATGCATTTTTTTTTCCAAAAAGGAAAAAAGACCCCATTTTTCTGTTATTATTAATGACTTCTTTTTGCATTAATAATATTTTCGCACAGTCAACTATATCAAATACAAAATGGAAAGGAATCAATACAGGAATTCACTTCTGTTTGGGTTCTAATGACACAATTACATTTGATACTACAGGAGCTTTTTCGGGAGCTAATTTTACTGTTCAATTATCAGATATCAATGGTGGATTTGGCGCCCCTACCAGTATAGGTTCGAGTATTAGTAAAAAAATTCCTATTTCTATACTTTCATTACCATTATCAACTAATTATTCTCTTCGCGTTATTCGAGATACCGTTATAGGCGATACTTTAAAGCTTATCACGCTAACAAAACCTACAGCCAACTTTACAATCACGAATAATAACACTTGCCCTGGCACTCCCATTGCATTTGTGAGCACTTCTACTGGTGTTGGTCCTTTAGTTTATGCCTGGAATCTTAATGCCGCGGCAACTCCTTCTAGCAGTGCATTGCCAAATCCAAGTGGGGTGATTTATCCTACAACTATTGGAAATACTTCTACTAATTATCCTGTAAAACTAGTTGTGATAGATTTCTATGGCTGCAAAGATAGCTTGGTCACTAATGTAATAGTTAAACACAAACCACAAGCGAATTTAATTATAAATCCATTCATCTTAGGAACTTCTCCTTTATCTCTCCAAACACTTTTACAAGGTGCAATGCTAGTAGCCCATATACATTAACTGTTTACGATAGTAGTACTACAACAAATTCAAATTATTTTGTTAATTGGGGGGATACTTCTACAAATTATAATAATGCCGCAAGTTTTACAAATCTTTCACATATTTATACATTTAATGGATTTCGCTCTTTGACCCATATTGTTACTAATAGCAATGGATGCAAGGACACACAAAATTTTATTATATACATTGGTTCTAATCCTTCTATCTCGATGCCCAATCCAGGCAGTACGACAGGACAATGTTTACCTAAATTTTATTCGTTTACTATTGCTGGATTCGCATCTAATTCACCGGGGACAACTTATAAAATAGAAAGCAATGACAAAGGAATAGATACCATTTTCCAACATCCACCTCCAAGTTTCTTTAATAAAACATATAATAACCACTCTTGTGGATATACTTCACCAAATCCGTACCCGAATTCCTATTATTTAAAAATTACTGCATCCAATTCTTGTGGATCTTCAACACAAACAATAGAGCCAATTCAGATTTCTACTAAGCCGAAAGCAAATTTTAGCATATCTCCTGATACCATTGTTTGTATCAATAATGATTTAACTTTTACAAATACTTCAATCAATGGAAAATATATAAATCCTTCATCTCCTACATTATGTGATTCTTCTAATTTAAAAGAATGGGCAATTTCTCCGAACACGGGTTGGACTGTGGTATCAGGAGTAATGACCGGATTTTCAACTAATGCTATCACTATCAATTTTCAAACAGTTGGTATTTTTCAAATTAAATTTGTTTTATATAACAACAGCTCGCCATGCGGAACAGATACAATTATAAAAACCATTTGTGTTCATCCGCAATCTATCCCGAATTTCACATTCACCCAATCTCCGCTATGCAAAAACAGTACAGTGCAAATTGCTAATTTATCCAATACTTTAACCAGTTGTGGGACTACAAAATATTCTTGGAGTGTGTTGGATAGCGCTACAAATGTTGTTGTTTCAAAAGGGACCAAATATAGCTTTGTGGCTCCAACTGATACGAATAGTATTAATCCAAAACTCCTTTTTACCCAAGCTGGAAAATATAAAATTAGATTGACATTAACCAATAGATGCGGCACTTCTATCAAAGACACCTTCCTTACTGTTAAGGACATCCCTACTGTATCATTCGCTTCCCAAAGCTTCTGCGATAGTCAAACCGTTACATTTATTCCAACTTACCAACCAAACTATGGCACAATATCTTCCTATAATTGGATAATCACCCCTGTAGGTTCAACTTTTGTAAGTGGGAATAGCGGTAGCGCTAATCCGACCATTTTTTTCCCGCTGAATATTACCACTGCACCTATTACCTATACAGTCAAAGCTACTGCTACCAATGAATGTGGTATCTCCCCCGTAGAAACGCAAACAGTAACGCTATACCCCCGTCCTACTATATCCAATGCGGGCCCCACTAAAATATTATGCAATGCCACTGCTACTACAATGGCTGCCAATACGCCTATAGTAGGCATTGGTTCTTGGGCGAAAGTTAGCGGGCCAGCAGGCGACTCAATTGTTGGACCTTCCAATCCTTCAGCGAGCATAATAGGGCTGAATTCAACCGGCAATCCTTCCATATATGTTTATAAATGGACGATAAGCCAAATATCCTGTACCCCTTCTGTCAGCTATGATACAATCAAAGTTTATCCACCCTCCAATTCAGGAACATTAGCTTCCTCTGCTACAGTATGCAGCGGCATCAATAGTGGTAATTTGGTATTGAGCGGTAATATTGGTGCGGTCGTGAACTGGGAGTATAGCGTAGCTCCATTTAGCACTTGGACTAATATTGCTAATACTACAACAACTCTAAATTATTCGAATTTAACGCAAACAACTCAATACCGAGTTGCAGTTCAAAATGGCAGCAGCTGCGCTGTGGTCAAAAGTCCTTTTGTGACCATCACAGTTGATTCACCATCCATTGGAGGATTATTGTCCAATTTTGATACTGTATGTATTAGTGGGAATTCAGGAAACATTGCAGTCAATAACAAAAAAGGAAATATCATCAAGTGGCAGAAAAATGTATCCAACCCAGTTAATTCTAGCTCATGGGTGGACATCGCTTCTACTGCTAATCCGCTACCATATTCAGGGTTGACACAAAGTACTTGGTATAGAGTTATCATTCAAAACGGAGTATGCGGTGCTGTGACTTCAGATAGTGTAAGAATCGTAGTAGACTCTATTCCCTCCAATGCTGATGCCCCTGATAGATTTGCTTGCGCTGCATCTTTGATTGGCGGTATAAATGATTCACTTATTGCCAATAATATTCTAATAGGGAAAGGGAATTGGACATACATTTCTGGTCCTAATACCCCTACGATTAATAGTCCAAATCAAAACATCAGTACCATCTCAAACCTCAATGCTGGTATACATCTTATAGAATGGAAAGTTTCGAACGGGAAATGCCCTGCGAGCAGAGATACTTTGAAGTTCACCGTATATCCTTTGATTCAATCTACCATTTCTTCCAATCAAACAATTTGCAACGGACAATCCCCTGCATTGTTTACAAGTACTGTTCCTACTGGAGGAAATAATATTTATAATTATCAATGGCAGCAAAGCAATGATAGCATAACTTTACTGATATTTTAGGCGCGACTTCTTCAACTTATCAAGCACCCACTTTAATCTTGACTAAGTGGTTTAGGTTACAAATAAAATCTGCGATTTGCACAAATTACACCAACAAGATACATGTAAATGTATTGCCAAGTATCACTGGTAATATCATTTCAGCAAGTCAAAAGTTGTGTAAAGGAACGCCTTCATCCCCTATTGGAAGTAATGTTCCTATTGGTGGAAATGGATTTTATAGTTATCAATGGCAAAAATGGAATGGTGTAAGTTTTGTGAATACTAGTTCTGCAGATACTTTTAAAGATTTTAACCCTGGAATTTTATCTAGTACTACTATTTATCGAAGAATAGTTACCAGTGGTCCTTGCAGTTCTGCAAGCAATCCAGATACTATCACAATAAATTCACTGCCCATAGTAAGTGTAGGCGCTGATTCAACAAAATGTATCAATCACCTTACTTTCAAATTATTCAGTTCTCCTGCTGGAGGCAATTGGACGGGTGCAGGCATCATTCTTCCTGATAGTTTCAATCCTTCTGCGATGTCTATTGGCGCATATCCATTAATTTATACATATACCGATTTGAATGGCTGTGTCAATCGCGATACAGTAGTAATTAATGTAATTGCATCACCTGCTGTTAATGCTGGTGTAGATTTTAATATCTGTGAAAATGCTGCGACCATTCAACTCACTGGTTTCTCCCCCTTAGGCGGCACTTGGAGTGGCTCAGGGGTGAGTCTAGGTGGACTGTTTGACCCATTGATCGCTGGTTTAGGACAAAAAATGTTGATATACAAATTTATTAATGGATCAGGGTGCGTAGGCACAGATACATTATTGGTGACTGTAAATCCTCGACCGAATAGTAATTTTACTCTACCGACTCAAATTTGCCCTAAGGATACTACCACTATTATCGCAACGACTAATCCATTATCTACCATTACCAATTATAATTGGACAGTTACAATTAATAGTTTAATTAATAATAGTGTTTTAAGTACGACATCTTTAGCTAATCCTCTTGCTACTTTTCCTGAAAATCAAACTTCAAACGATAGCACTTATACTATAAAACTAATCACTACGACTAATAATGGCTGTAAAGATAGTGTGTCAAAAAATATAATTTTAAGAAGACGCCCCAAAGCAGTGTTTGCGACAGGAGCAAATATCAACTGTGGTCCAGCATTATATACGATGAACAATACAACATCTAATGTAGTGAGCTCATATTTATGGACGACGAATTTACAATCGACTATTATCACCGATACTTCTGTAAATCCGAAGATTACTTTTCCAGTAAATAACACACCGAATGCAATTAATTACAATATCTTGCTTACCACTACTCGAAATGATGGTACTAAAGGATGTATAGATACTACTTCAAGAAACATAATTGTTTATCCAAAACCATCGGCTTTATTCACACCTTCAAAGGACTCGGGATGTACACCACTGCTAGTTAATTTCACCAATACTTCCGATCCAAAAATGGAGAGTATCAATTCGATGAGTTTTATTTGGAAATTTGGATCTTCAATCATTGATACATTCAAAAATCAAATCAGAACTTTTACTAATTCCGGAACCAATGACAGTATAACCTTCATACAATTAATTGCCACAAGTAAATGGGGTTGCAGAGACACTATTAAAGATACTGTAACAGTATTTCCATTGCCCAAGGCAGATTTTTTTTCTACTAATTATTCATCTTGTGCCCCATCTATTATTAACAGTAGCAATGTAAGTTTAACTCAATATCCTAATGCAAATAATACTTATAAATGGGAGATTTTAAACAAAAATGGAACAATAAAATCAACGTCAATAGGTATTATTATTCCAATTGATACCATCAAAAATTCAAATGATACACTATTTTATAGATTGATAGTCACTAATATTCATGGATGCAAACCAGACACTTTACAAAGAATGTTTGTGACTATTGATAATCCAATCGCCTCATTCAATCGAAGTGATACAGCAGGATGTACCACTTTGCCTGTCTTATTCACAAATACGAGTACTGTTGGAGTAAGTGCTGTTTGGGATTTTGGGAATAATCAAATTTCTTCACTTTTTTCGCCACCAAGTATCAATTTTGTCAATCCATCAAATATTTCAGATTCAATTTATAAAGTAAAATTAGTAGTAACTGCAGGTAGTGGTTGCAAAGATTCTATTACAAAAGATATTAGAGTGTTTCCAAAACCTAAAGCAATATTCAATATTACCAATCCAATTTGTGCTATTGATACTGCCAGTGCTTTCAATAATAGTATTTTCAAAGGTGGAATTACAACGTATAGATGGAAATTTATTCAAAATACTTCAAGTACAATCAATGACACCGCATCATTCTCCCCATTATTTACATTTACCAATAATCAATCAAGTGTAGATAGTACATATAATATTCGCCTTTGGGTTACGAGTGTTGATGGTTGTCTCCATGATACAATTCGACCTATCACTGTATTGAGACGCCCCAAAGCAGTGTTTGCGACAGGAGCAAATATCAACTGTGGTCCAGCATTATATACGATGAACAATACAACATCTAATGTAGTGAGCTCATATTTATGGACGACGAATTTACCATCGACTATTATCACCGATACTTCTGTAAATCCGAAGATTACTTTTCCAGTAAATAACACACCGAATGCAATTAATTACAATATCTTGCTTACCACTACTCGAAATGATGGTACTAAAGGATGTATAGATACTACTTCAAGAAACATAATTGTTTATCCAAACCATCGGCTTTATTCACACCTTCAAAGGACTCGGGATGTACACCACTGCTAGTTAATTTCACCAATACTTCCGATCCAAAAAATGGAGAGAGTATCAATTCGATGAGTTTTATTTGGAAATTTGGATCTTCAATCATTGATACATTCAAAAATCAAATCAGAACTTTTACTAATTCCGGAACCAATGACAGTATAACCTTCATACAATTAATTGCCACAAGTAAATGGGGTTGCAGAGACACTATTAAAGATACTGTAACAGTATTTCCATTGCCCAAGGCAGATTTTTTTTCTACTAATTATTCATCTTGTGCCCCATCTATTATTAACAATAGCAATGTAAGTTTAACTCAATATCCTAATGCAAATAATACTTACAAATGGGAAATTTTAAACAAAAATGGAACAATAAAATCAACGTCAATAGGTATTATTATTCCAATTGATACCATCAAAAATCCAAATGATACACTATTTTATAGATTGATAGTCACTAATATTCATGGTTGCAAACCAGACACTTTACAAAGAATGTTTGTGACTATTGATAATCCAATCGCCTCATTCAATCGAAGTGATACAGCAGGATGTACCACTTTGCCTGTCTTATTCACGAATACGAGTACTGTTGGGGCAAGTGCTGTTTGGGATTTTGGGAATAATCAAACTTCTGCACTTTTTTCGCCACCAAGTATAAATTTTGTCAATCCATCAAATATTTCAGATTCAATTTATAAAGTAAAATTAGTAGTAACTGCAGGTAGTGGTTGCAAAGATTCTATTACAAAAGATATTAGAGTGTTTCCAAAACCTAAAGCAATATTCAATATTACCAATCCAATTTGTGCTATTGATACTGCCAGTGCTTTCAATAATAGTATTTTCAAAGGTGGAATTACAACGTATAGATGGAAATTTATTCAAAATACTTCAAGTACAATCAATGACACCGCATCATTCTCCCCATTATTTACATTTACCAATAATCAATCAAGTGTAGATAGTACATATAATATTCGCCTTTGGGTTACAGTGTTGATGGTTGTCTCCATGATACAATTCGACCTATCACTGTATTGAGACGCCCCAAAGCAGTGTTTGCGACAGGAGCAAATATCAACTGTGGTCCAGCATTATATACGATGAACAATACAACATCTAATGTAGTGAGCTCATATTTATGGACGACGAATTTACCATCGACTATTATCACCGATACTTCTGTAAATCCGAAGATTACTTTTCCAGTAAATAACACACCGAATGCAATTAATTACACTATACTGCTTACAGCAACCAGAAATGATGGTACTAAAGGATGTATAGATACTACTTCAAGAAACATAATTGTTTATCCAAAGCCATCGGCTTTATTCACACCTTCAAAGGACTCGGGATGTACACCACTGCTAGTTAATTTCACCAATACTTCCGATCCAAAAAATGGAGAAAGTATCAATTCGATGAGTTTTATTTGGAAAGTTGGAGCTTCAATCATTGATACATTTAGAGATCAAATTAGAACTTTTACCAATTCTGGAACCAACGACAGTATAACCTTCATACAATTAATTGCCACAAGTAAATGGGGTTGTAGAGATACGATTAAAGATACCGTAACAGTATTTCCATTGCCCAAGGCAGATTTTTTTTCTACTAATTATTCATCTTGTGCTCCATTTTATTTGAATAGCTCAAAAATAAATATCAATACTTACCCCAATGCCAATCATTCATATCAATGGCAGATATTTGACAAAGGGGAACATTAAGAAAACTGCAAATGGGTCAAGTATTCCACCTGATACTATTTTCGTTCCTAATGATACTGTTTATTATAGATTGATAGTCACTAATATTCATGGATGCAAACCAGACACTTTACAAAGAATGTTTGTGACTATTGATAATCCCATCGCCTCATTCAATCGAAGTGATACAGCAGGATGTACCACTTTGCCTGTCTTATTTACGAATACGAGTACTGTTGGGGTCAGTGCTGTTTGGGATTTTGGTAATAATCAATCTTCTTCACTTTTTTCGCCACCAAGTATAAATTTTGTAAATCCATCAAATATTTCAGATTCAATTTATAAAGTAAAATTAGTAGTAACTGCAGGTAGTGGTTGCAAAGATTCTATTACAAAAGATATTAGAGTGTTTCCAAAACCTAAAGCAATATTCAATAATACCAATCCAATTTGTGCTATTGATACTGCCAGTGCTTTCAATAATAGTATTTTCAAAGGTGGAATTACAACGTATAGGTGGAAATTTATTCAAAATACTTCAAGTACAATCAATGACACCGCATCATTCTCCCCATTATTTACATTTACCAATAATCAATCAAGTGTAGATAGTACATATAATATTCGCCTTTGGGTTACGAGTGTTGATGGTTGTCTCCACGATACAATACGACCTATCACTGTATTGAGACGCCCCAAAGCAGTGTTTGCGACAGGAGCAAATATCAACTGTGGTCCAGCATTATATACGATGAACAATACAACATCTAATGTAGTGAGCTCATATTTATGGACGACGAATTTACCATCGACTATTATCACCGATACTTCGTAAATCCGAAGATTACTTTTCCAGTAAATAACACACCGAATGCAATTAATTACACTATACTGCTTACAGCAACCAGAAATGATGGTACTAAAGGATGTATAGATACTACTTCAAGAAACATAATTGTTTATCCAAAGCCATCGGCTTTATTTACACCTTCAAAGGACTCGGGATGTACACCACTTCTAGTTAATTTCACCAATACTTCCGATCCAAAAAATGGAGAAAGTATCAATTCGATGAGTTTTATTTGGAAATTTGGAGCTTCAATCATTGATACATTTAAAGATCAAAGTAAAACTTTTACTAATTCCGGAACCAATGACAGTATAACCTTCATACAATTAATTGCCACAAGTAAATGGGGTTGTAGAGATACGATTAAAGATACCGTAACAGTATTTCCATTGCCCAAGGCAGATTTTTTTCTACTAATTATTCATCTTGTGCTCCATTTTATTTGAATAGCTCAAAAATAAATATCAATACTTACCCCAATGCCAATCATTCATATCAATGGCAGATATTTGACAAAGCAGGGAACATTAAGAAAACTGCAAATGGGTCAAGTATTCCACCTGATACTATTTTCGTTCCTAATGATACTGTTTATTATAGATTGATAGTCACTAATATTCATGGATGCAAACCAGACACTTTACAAAGAATGTTTGTGACTATTGATAATCCCATCGCCTCATTCAATCGAAGTGATACAGCAGGATGTACCACTTTGCCTGTCTTATTTACGAATACGAGTACTGTTGGGGTCAGTGCTGTTTGGGATTTTGGGAATAATCAAACTTCTTCACTTTTTTCGCCACCAAGTATAAATTTTGTAAATCCATCAAATATTTCAGATTCAATTTATAAAGTAAAATTAGTAGTAACTGCAGGTAGTGGTTGCAAAGATTCTATTACAAAAGATATTAGAGTGTTTCCAAAACCTAAAGCAATATTCAATATTACCAATCCAATTTGTGCTATTGATACTGCCAGTGCTTTCAATAATAGTATTTTCAAAGGTGGAATTACAACGTATAGGTGGAAATTTATTCAAAATACTTCAAGTACAATCAATGACACCGCATCATTCTCCCCATTATTTACATTTACCAACAATCAATCAAGTATAGATAGTCTATATAATATTCGCCTTTGGGTTACGAGTGTTGATGGTTGTCTCCACGATACAATACGACCAATCACTGTATTGAGACGCCCCAAAGCAGTGTTTGCGACAGGAGCAAATATCAACTGTGGTCCAGCATTATATACGATGAACAATACAACCTCAAATGTAGTGAGCTCATATTTATGGACGACGAATTTACCATCGACTATTATCACCGATACTTCTGTAAATCCGAAGATTACTTTTCCAGTAAATAGCACACCGAATGCAATTAATTACAATATCTTGCTTACCACTACTCGAAATGATGGTACTAAAGGATGTATAGATACTACTTCAAGAAACATAATTGTTTATCCAAAGCCATCGGCTTTATTTTCACCTTCAAAGGACTCGGGATGTACACCACTTCTAGTTAATTTTACAAATAATTCCAATCCAAAAAATGGAGAGAGTATCAATTCGATGAGTTTTATTTGGAAATTTGGAGCTTCAATCATTGATACATTTAAAGATCAAAGTAGAACTTTTACAAATACTGGAACCAACGATAGCATCACCGCTATACAATTAATTGCCACAAGTAAATGGGGTTGCAGTGATACGATTAAAGATACCGTAACAGTATTTCCATTGCCCAAGGCAGATTTTTTTTCTACTAATTATTCATCTTGTGCCCCATCTATTATTAACAGTAGCAATGCAAGTTTAACTCAATATCCTAATGCAAATAATACTTACAAATGGGAAATTTTAAATAAAAATGGAACAATAAAATCAACGTCAATAGGTATTATTATTCCAATTGATACCATCAAAAATCCAAATGATACACTATTTTATAGATTGATAGTCACTAATATTCATGGATGCAAACCTGATACTTTACAAAGAACATATAGAACTATTGACAATCCAAAACCTAATTTTACCATGAGTGATACAGTTGGTTGTACCTCTTTTTTGGTTAATTTTACAAATAGTTCCACCCCTATAGGTCTCACTTACAAATGGGAATTTGGAAGTCCATTTGACACCAGTGTATTAACGAATCCATCATTTACATTCTATAACACATCCACCACAGACACCACCATTTTTATCAAACTTAAAGCCACTGCTGGAGGTACAGGATGTTTTGAGTCAATTTTGAAGCCGTTAATTGTAAAGCCATTGCCTCGGCCTTTTATAAATCTTATTGATACAGTAAAATGTTTTCCTGGAATATTGACTGCCAAAAATATAAGCGCTATCATTCCACCTTTAAGTAATACCGGATACAAATGGAGAGTACAAGGGGTAGATGTTTGTAATATTATCAATGATACTGCATCTGATTCTGTCAATATTGTCTTCCCAGACAATAAAACTGGTGTAAATAAATCATATAAAGTATGGCTTCGAGCCACAAGCACTTTTGGTTGTATCGATAGTTCTCAAAAGACTTTTATCATTCCTACAAGACCTATTGCATTATATAATTTTAATGTAGATAGCAGTTGCGGAGCCATTCATCGTCTTGCCAAAGCCTATAGCCAACTTTACGGTTAATATTGATTCTGGGTGCTCACCACTAACAGTTAAATTCTATAATAATACGATTACCAAAAAACCGTCTTCAAATTTCTGGAATTTCGGCGATGGTGTATTGCAAACAAATAATTTAGATTCAGTGACCAAAATTTTCAATGGCAGTATTTATCAAGATACTATCTATTTTGTAAAACTGACTGTGACTTCATCTAATGGCTGTATAGATACATTTACAAAAGGTATCAAAGTAAAATCCGCTTCTACCGCCAAAATTGTTTTGACGGATACAATTCTCTGCACCAATGCATTGAATCCAACCAAACTAACTATTCAAAATGCCTCTTACGGTAGTGTCGATACTTTTTTCTGGAATTTCGGTGATGGACAATTATTGACGACGACCAAAGACACTACAATCTATCATCCATATTCCATTGAAGGTATTTATAATATTGTTTTAAAAGCAAAAAATATATGTAAAGTGAGCTATGATACCGCCAAAATATTAATTCAGACACTACCATTGGTCAAGTTTTCTAAAACATTAGATTCAGGTTGTGGACCATTGATAGTGAGTTTTACCAATTTAACAACCAATGATTTGAAAGCAAATTATCTTTGGAATTTCGGAAATGGAATCACGTCGACCAATAAAATTCCACCGCCCTCTATCATCTTTGCTCAAAGTATATACAAAGATTCAGTGTATCAAATTAGCTTAAAAGTAACAAATAAATGTGGTGTATTTGAATATAAAGATTCTTTAAAAGTATTGCCAAAACCTACAGTAAACTTCTTGATTAGCACTGATTCTGGTTGTTCACCTTTGCCTGTATTTATGAGTAATCAGACGATAGGACTGCCCCAAATCAACAAATGGTATTTTGGCAATGGTGATAGCTCTTCGCGGTTTTATCCATTGCAGAACCCTGTTGTTTATAAGACGATTGATAGCATTTCATATTTCACTATTCGGCTTTATGCTAGCAATACCTGTGGCTCAGACTCAATGAAGAAAATCGTTAAAGTGTTCCCTAATAACGTGCGTTCCTTTTTTACCACTTCGGGTAATGAGGGTTGTCAAAGCCTTTTAGTGAAGTTTAATGATTTCTCTAAAGGGGGGAATAACATCAGCTGGAATTTTGGAGATGGCACGAGTTCTTCTTTGCAAAACCCAATCCATTTCTATAGTGATACAGGTATATTTATTGCCTCACAATACGTTAATGACGGCTGTGGATTTGATACAAGTTTTGTGACCATTAAAGTATTACCCAAACCAATTTTTTCAATTGCTAAAAGTAATAGTATTAGTTGTGTTAAGTTGCCTCTTCAGTTCACTGCTGCAATAGTAAACAATGGAGCGATAACATGGAATTTTGGGGACGGGGATTCATCCAATGGCTATAATCCAATGCATATATATAAAACTCCAGGAAGAAAGTATATTACTGCGACATTGAAATCTTTTACTAATAGCTGTGTAAGTATTAAGAAAGATTCGATTGATATTATGCCATTGCCTGATATTAATTTGAATGTAGATACATCTCAAGCTTGCTTAAATTACGTCTTTAATTTCAAAGGGACTTCTTCTAATTCGAATTTGTTCAGCTGGAGTTTTGGAGATGGCAATTTTGGAATTGGTTCTAATACAACACATCAATATCAAAGCCCAGGAACTTATATTGTAAAATTGGTGGGTCAAACTTTTTCAGGATGTATAGATTCTGTTTTTAGAACAATCAATGTCTATCCTTTGCCGAAGGCGGATTTTATTTACAATCCAAATGACACTTGCACTGGTCCGGTGAAAGTATTTTTCACCAATAAATCAATTGGTGCTAATTCTTATAATTGGAGTTTTGGCAATGGTTTATTTTCTAATAATACCAACCCCACTACAATATACAGTACCGTCGGATTTTATTCGACTAGATTGATTGTATCTAATCAGTTTTTTTGCTATGACACAGCTATTAAAATATTCAAACTTTATCAAGCACCAATAGCAGGATTTGATTTCACCATAGATAGAGGGTGTCCTCCTTTAGCAGTTGCATTCAAAAATACATCTCAGTTCAGTTCCAATTATATCTGGGATTTTGGAGATGGAATAAAGGATACAGCCGTTAATCCGATTCATTATTACTCCAAGCCTGGATTTTATTTCGTTAAAATTCAATCTAACATAGCAGGAGTGTGCTTCGATAGTTTTAGTCATTCTAAAAAAATCACCGTATATCCCAAGCCCAATTCCTTTTTCAAACCATTTATTATTTATGATAAAAAACCTTATAGATTGGTTAGTGTAGAATTGAACACAGATAGCATCAAAGCTTACGAATGGAATTTCGGCAATGGAAACATCTTTCATATATCCAAACCAACATTCAGATATGCTGATGGCGATTCTGGATGGCATATCATAACACTGAAAGCCACAAATTACCTAGGATGTGACTCATTGTATATTGATAGTATTTATCTCCCTGGATATTGGAAAGGAATCTTCGTACCAAGCGCTTTCACACCATCACTTGGATCAGGCGGTGCTAATGAATTTAAACCCGCAGGTATAGAAATAGCTCAAGGTACGTATCACATAAAGGTATTTAACAAATGGGGTGAACTGATGTGGGAAAGTCAAAAACTTACTGCAGACGGACAACCTGAAGAGGCTTGGAATGGAAATGATAAATCTGGTGTCCCTTGCATGCAAGGTAGTTATATCTGGACTGTGCAAGCCATATTCACTGATAATAATCCATGGCTTGGGATGCCTATGAAAGACGGAAGTTTGCAAACTAGAGGAAATGTGACCTTGATTAGATAAAAATAAATGGACGATGCTTAATTGCAATATAAAATCAAAAAATGAAGTATAAAATCATAATAGCTTTTATTTTATTTATCATAGAATCAAGCTATGCACAAGACCCTGTTTATAGCCAATTCTATGAAAATAGGTTAGAACTCAATCCTGCATTTTGTGGGCGAGATGGAGAAGGGTCGTTAAGAGTGAATGCATTTCACAGAAACCTATATCGACCAATTGAAGGTCCATTTCACAATACGAATCTTGCGGTTGATTTCGGGATGTGCAAAACACAACATTTGGGATTTGGTTTGATTGCGTCAAATGAAACACAAGGCGATGGCTATCTCTCTAATAATAAAATTGAAGGATTAATGGGGTTTAGAAAAGAATTTGGAAGATATGCATGCCTATCTGTTGGAATAAAATTTGGATTGATTTTTCAAAAAGTGGATTGGAGCCAATTTGTTTTTTCAGACCAATTAGATCCTGTTCAAGGAGTTGTCAGGTCATCAGTTAATTCAAATATTTATTCAGAATTTTCTACTGCTTATACATTAACTTCAGGAGTTAATTATACATTTCAAGATCATAAAGAAAAAAATCATTTTTTAGGAAACCTTGGGATTACATGGAATAATTTAAATGAACCCAATATAGGATATTTAAGTAATTATGAATTACCACAAAGGTTTACATTCTATGGTGCACTTTGGTATTTTCGAAACAAAAATCAATTAAACAGCTCGTGGTTGATAAAATCTAGATTCGATATTCAAAAAAACTATAAAACAAATGTTCTATTATTAGAGCATTATTTTATCGAAGTATTAAGTATTGGAGCAGGATATAGATTGTCGCTATTCAATTCTTCCGGATTTAGCAATACATCTTCAGTTGTTTTATCGGCAGGATTACAGCCTTTTGGTGTAAATACACAAATGAAATTTCTAATCTCTTATGAATCAAACATAGGTGGGCTTAATGTCATAGGTGTAGGAAATACATTTGAATTTGGAATTACTTTTAAGCCCAATAAGCCATTGTGTGGGAATAGGCAATCGAAAAATGGAAAAGGGGTTTCTAGAATGACTTGTCCAATAGTAGACGATAAAGAAGTTGTTATTCCCCAATTCTAAAAAATACAATAAATCTCTCACATTATAAAACAAAGTTGAGAACAGAAAAAATATCAAAAATATACTTTCGATAACTTTACGAATTCTTTCATCTTCACAGAGCCAACCAATATCAACAGAAACAAATCAACAAACAATAAATAATCAAACAAACAATTTTCTAACTAATCAAAATTCAAATTTTATGGAACAGCAAAACACAACATCAATCGCTTGGTATGAAAAAAATTGGGTAGTAGTAATACTTTGTATATTCTTTTTCCCAATTGGACTTTATGCACTTTGGAAAAATTCAACAATTAGTAAAGGTTGGAAAATTGGCGTGACAGCAATTATTGCATTCATCGTTATTGCTAATATTGGCGAAAAAAAAGAAAGCACTTCTAATAATGTTGCTTCAACTACATTTGAAACACAAAGCACAACCCCACCAGAACAAACCAATTCAGCGCCGAATGAAGCAGACATTCAAGCAGAACAAGCAAGTGCTAAAAAACAAGAAATAATTGAAAAATTAAAAGCAAGAGCAAAACGTGACTGGCCTAACGACTACATGACACAAGAGTTTTGGGTTAATCAACAAGTGGAGGACTACGAATATATGTTGACAATTGAAAATAATTCAATTAAAAAGCAAGCACAACGCGACTGGCCTCTTGACTTCTCGACACAAAAGTTTTGGTATAACGAACAGATAGAAGCAAAAGAACGAATGAATTAGAAAACGTGCCGCTGAACAGCAAATTTGCTATTGGCGGGTTTCGCACTCCGCATAAACATTGGCAGTGAATATCGCCATCTTCGCCTAGCGCTAAAACGTTAAAACAGTTTTTAAGTTACAAGGGGTTATACTGCTGCAATATTGGGGAAGATAAAATTTAAGGATTTTAAGTATTTATAAGTGGTAAAGAATAATTGTAAATGATTAAAAATAAATTTTTATATTTATTTATAATTTGAATATCAACTTTATAGAATAGTACTTTCGCATATAAACAAGTTATTGGCAAGTTTAAAAAACGACACAGCGGACACAGACGGACAAGAGAACCACCGTTCTTTCGGTTTGACAGCTCTTGACTGTTACGACTGACAAAACAAAAAAGTGGAGACCAGCGACCACTTTAAAAACGGGCGACACCGAAAAGCCAAACGAGTAGGAAAATAAAAAAAATAAATAATGGCAAAAACGAAATGTGTAGTATGTAACTCCTTTATGGGATTCGACATAGGTTTGGGACACCATCCAAATGGGAATACCGACCACCGTAAAACGAAAGATGGAAAATGGGCGTGTTCTGAAAAATGTGCACGTGACTATAATCTTGCTTTACTAAATACAGGTGGAAATTCAGGTAACTTTTCATCATCATCTCCAACAAGAGAAATAGACCATGAGGCAATTGCTTCATCAAGAGCAGACGAAGCAGCTGCAAAAGCAGAAAAAGCACGTGTTGATTTAGAAAAAGAAAAACACGATGATGAAATGGCTCTCAAAAGAAGACAACAGGAACTTGAGGAAAAGAAAAATAGACAAAAAAGAGCTGACGAATTAAGGGCACAAGGAAAAACAACTCAAGCCTTCTTTGTAGAACATGGAACGACAGTTGGTATTGTAGTTTCTATTTTATTTGTTGGGTTGCTAGTAGGATATCTAATGTTAAATTCTAAATCTAATACAAAAGAAGGAGTAGAAATAAATTTAAAACTTGAATCAATTGAAGACCAAGTAAAAATTGCTATCCAAGAAGGAAACAAAGAAAAAGCTTTGGAACTTGCAAACAAATTAGTGCATCCACTTCACGAAGATGATGAAACAAAGAAATTTGATGCATTTAATGGTTATCCAAAGTTTGACGAAGAGTGGAATAAAAAAAGGGAGAAGTATAAGGAAGAAATTATGAAACTTAACGGCAATTCAACAACGAAAATACAGGAACAAGCTCCTGTTGAAGAAACACAACCAGAGCAGTCAACAGAAATACTATCTCAATCAGAATCATTTGACAATTCAAATTTAATTGGTGAATGGACTGGTGCCTTGGGTACTGACCAACTTGCATTGACAATTGAAACTATAAATGCTGACGGCTCTGTAACAGGCTTTAACATTGTAAAAGGTAATCGCAGACCGCTTGAAGGAACAGTAAGTAAAAACGGAGATGATTATAGTTTTGAATTAAAAGAACCTGGGGACGACAAATGGGACGGAGTTTTTAAGTTCTCAATAACTGGTAGCACAGCGAAAGGTAGCTGGACGTCGAATAACGGAAAATCAACTAAACAATTTTCATTAATAAAATAGTAAGTAACCAACAAGGCTAGCTTCGCCCGCCTTGTTTTAAAATTATACATCATGGAACAAATAGAATGCATTGCTAATTGGGTTACAATTTTTGGACTACCTATAGCTATATTTACATTAGTCTTGGGAATGATTAATATTCGTCAATCAAAAATAATTGAACAAGGTAAATTCCTTATAGAATTAAGAAAGATGTTTCCAGAACATGATAATATTCATTTTAAATTCAGACCTGAAGGCGAATGGCGTATAGGACAAATTCCAAATGACAATGAAACTTGGGCAAAAATTGATGCATATCTAGGTTTATTTGAACTTTGCGAAATTTTGATTGAAAATAATTCACTTTCTGAAGTTCATTTTAAGGCTCAATATGAATATAGGCTTAAGAATATTTTAGCAAATAATCAAGTAAGAACTATAAAACTAGTGCATGAACAAGAATATTGGTCTTACCTTATAAAATTAAAGGAACGAATGAAAATTGAATAAAACCAGCCCATAAGGGCACATGCAAGAAATTGACGTTTCATTAGTTACATAAACATTTTTGCTTCATAACAAGTTCAGTGGTGGTAGACAGTTTAGTGCTTCGAAATCGCCAACTTCTTGTAGCTGCGGAACGTCGCTGTAAGCAATGGTAAAAGACAACTTAACTAAAAACAAAAAGAAATGAAACGAAAATCAATTTTAATGGTATTAGCAAGTTTAATGCTAAACAGTTTGAATCTATTTTCACAGGACAGAGTAAGTAAACCAATTCCAATTATTGGAACACAAATAAAAGGGCAGTTGACAAAGTCAACTGGCTGGCTATTGAATCCTGAAGGGCAATGGATATCACGTTCCAACAGAATACCTTCATTTATTGAAAATCAATACAAAACATTAATAGACTACGAATATGACGGCCTTGGTTTTGATAATTTTATTTCATATCAGATAAGAGAAATAAAAATACAAGACAGAACATATTTAATACTGATTAAAAAACACAAAGATGGCCACTATAAATATCCCTCAATTAAGAAGGGTTGGACAGATTATTATAGTGTGATGTTCTATGTTTTTGATAAAACTGAGATAAGTAAACTAGACAATATTGTTAATGACTCAATAAACTTAATAAAAATTAATGTTCTATATTCAAATAGTATAACTTGGATAAACAATGAAACTTACATTTCGGATATTCAAAAAGAAATCGTAAAACAAATTGACGAGAAAAAAGTGATAAAGAAAATCGAAGATTATCTTGTTTTCCACATTGCACCATACAAGACAAAGAATATCATCCAATTTCAAATTTACTCAAGCTATAGCGAGTATAATATAATCGTTGGAATCATCAAAGAACACAAGGTTAAAGATGAAAACGGAATGTATTCGTGGGACGAAAAGAAAATATATTTATCGAAAGATTTATTTAAATACTGCTACTATGAAGTTGACTATTTAACATTTAATAATTTTATAAAAATCACAAATTAGAAAGCAAAGGTTATCGAACCAAAGTTAGCTGACAGCAAACCACTGCTTGCAACAACTAAGACTTCGTTGCGTTTGTAAAACGCACAATGAAGTCGTTGTTGCACGGAACCGTATCAATTAAAACTTAAAAATCACTATGGGGATTGCGACTAATTCAGGAGTCTACTTTGTTTGCTATGGAAGAATAATCTGAAAATTTGTTTCTTCTCTTTTGCATATTATATTGAATTTCTCTTCGCATATTCTATCTATTTCTTTCTTTACTTATTATCTTTTAGGTTTGAGCCATTGCAGCGGCTAGTCGCTTCTGTAGCGTCTTTTCAAAAACAATATTTTAGCAAATCGCGATTCACTTTCATCGCATTCGGTGGACCTCTTTTAGGTATTACTTCCACGATCACCATCGATTCTTTTTTGCAATGCACACAGTACAATGGGTGATAGTTATGCAATTGTCTTGCATCGCTCTTTTCCAATAGTTTTGATTCGTTAAATAGTTCTTTGATAATGGGAATGCTTGTCTTCTTGCTCGTGCTGCTCAAGATGCCGTAATGCCTGATTCGCACAAAGTTCTTAGGCAAGATATGCATAGCAAATCTCCTGATAAATTCCATCGCATCGAGCGTCAATTCCTTCTTCTTCGCCTCGTCTTTATAATCCTTGTATTCAAAAGTGATGGTATTTTCATCGATGTTAGTGATTCGTCTATTGCTTATAGCAATTTTATGCGTGTATCGTCCGATATATTCCATCACGCTCTCTGCATTGCCAAATGGTCGTTTGGCGTAGACCACCCAGTCTTTCTTGTACGCGGTATTGAGGATATTCTTATCAATATCTTTGATTTTCTTTCTTATAGTTGCTAGATATTTTGCTCTAAAACTTTGCTCATCGCCTTCACCGGAAACAAGTATTTACCCTTGCTCTTGGCGTATTTCCATTGATTGTTCTTTGTCAAACCTCCTTGCGGAATCACACAATGCAAATGTGGATGAAGGGATATTTGTTGACCCCAAGTGTGTAAGATGGATATCATGCCTGTTTTAGCGCCGAGATGTTTTTGGTCTTTTGCAAAAATGCTTCTATCGTCTGCCAAGATGCTTCAAACAGCGCATCATAGACCTCTTTGGGTTTGTACAATGCCAATTGATTGAATGTATCGGGCAATGTAAAAACCACGTGAAAGTATTTGACAGGAAGCAATTCTGTCCTGCGCTTTTCCAACCATGCTTCTCGCTGTCTCCCTTGACACTTTGGACAATGGCGGTTTCTGCAGCTGTTATAGCTGATGCTTTCAATTCCACAATCTGTGCAGACAGATTTATGTCCTCCTAGTGCTGCGGTGCGGCAATGCCGCACCGCACTCAAGGTCCTCAATTGCCATGAATTGACCTTGAGTTGGTGTTCTACTTTAATCCAATGTCGCTGAAGCAGATTTCCCACTTCATATCCTGTTCTCACTTTTGTTTGGGATACAAGGTGTCAAGTGGACTAAATGGATTAACTCGCTCGCTATTGGCCACGTGTAAATACACCATCGTGGTTTCAATTGAACTATGACCTAATAAGTTTTTTATTGTGAGAATATTCAATCCATCTTCCAACAGATGCGTTGCATAAGTATGTCGCAGTGTATGCACATTCATCGGCTTTTTAATTCCTGCTGCTTTCGCCGCCTCTTTCACGGCCCATTGGACTCCGCGTTGTGAGTACCTGCTATCAAATTCTCCTCCTGCTCTATTCTCACGTGGCATTCCAAACAAGTAATCTGTGGGAGCTTCGCATTCGATATACTTTTGTATTCCTCGAATCAACATATTGGATAGAGGAACATAGCGATCTCGATGTCCCTTAGTCATAGGCACTAGAAGGGTCTTTCTATCATAATCGATATGTGCCAATCTTATACTGCGCACTTCCATGCATCGCAATCCACAGCCATAGAGCAAGCCAAGTAGCAATCGATGTTTCAATAATTTCGGGGCAATGAGTAAACGCTTCATCTCTTCTCGACTCAATACAATGGGCAATTTATGTTTCCTTCTTGATCGATGGCAAGGAGATGCGTTTATCATTCAATCCCTCTAATCGAACTAGGAATCGCAAGCTATACACGGAATGTT
Source organism: Bacteroidota bacterium (assembly GCA_016713645.1). GTDB lineage: Bacteria > Bacteroidota > Bacteroidia > Chitinophagales > JADJOU01 > JADJOU01. The sequence goes on along the minus strand of JADJOU010000006.1, from coordinate 126,805 downwards.
TGAAATAGCTCTCTGAGGGTGTATTGTGTTGCTGTTGGACGTGATAGAGATAATCAGCGATTTGGTCTTCATCTAGTTCTGTGGGGAGGCATTCGAAATGGAGGACTAATTTGAGGTGCTGGGCGTAATTTCGATAGGTGCTTTCGCTCTTTCCAGAGATGGAAATACGCGACTTAAATTTTTCTAATTGATTAGAAAATTGTGGTACTTTAGCACATGCGAGAGCAACTAAAGATTCGGTAGGCTTTTTTTTGTCATATTTAAATTTTGATGAACTATAAATGTACTGATACTTGAGAAAACTACCGAAGGTTTAGTGCAACAGCACTTACAAGAAATTGGCAGTTCAGTGTTTAAATGAAGTTTTGTGCTTCGTATCAAGTTTAGTGGTGGCAGACAGTTTTCGTCTCCGAAATCGCCAACTTCTTGTATCTGCAAAACGTTAGAACAGATTTTGGGGACAAGGAGTTAATACTGCTGCAAATTGGGTGAAGATAAAATTTAAAGATTCTAAGTATTTATAAGTGGTTAAGAATAATTGTAAATGATTAAAAATGAATATTTATATTTATTTACAATTTAAAAATCAACATTTTAGAATTGTACTTTCGCATATAAACTAGTTATGTGTAATTTTAACGAACCGACAAAACAAAAGAATATGAACAAAATACTATTTTCCCTCTTAATCATTTTAGCTTCTGCGACAACATCGTATAGCCAGACTTTACACCTCTATGGTGGACAAAATCACGATGAATATCTTGGTTGTTTAAACTGCAATAGTTATGACAAAAATTCCATATGGAATGAATATGGAACCTATGGAAATAGCTATAATTCAAAATCCATTTGGAATGAATATGGAACTTACGGAAGTGGGTATAATACCAATTCTCCTTGGAATGCCTATGGTTCAAATCCTCCAGTTGTTGTTGACAAGGAAGGGAATTTTTATGGTTATTTTACAGTAAATGAATACAAAGACAAACGTGCTGACTTTAGTCTAGCATTAACTATCTATAAGTATTATGACCTAATAAGAGACGATGTATCAAAATGGTATGACAAGATATTTGAATAGCCATAATATGAAACAGACAATATCATTCATTTGCCTCCTAACATTATTCAGTCTAATTTATTCTTGCTCGTCAAAATCTGAAAATAGTCAAGGAAGTAATAACTCAAATACACCTTATTCAAGCTCATCAGGCAATGATAATGAAAACAATGAGGAAGGTTCATATCAAGATTCAGAAAGTAATGACAGCGAAGAAACAAGCGAAAATTCCTCAGACTGTAAATTTGAAGATGGAACTTATTCTGCAACCGTTGACTACAATAATCCTGAAACAGGTTACTCTGCAACATATACTCTTGACGTTGAGGTGCAAGACTGCCAAGTTGTTCAAATTAACTTCCCTAATGACGGTTACTTAGACGAAGACCATATTTCTTATGCCAACATAGACGAAGATGGCAATGCAAGTGTTGACGGTGAAGACGGGAAAACTTATGAAATTCAAATTGACGGCTAACAAACCAATGATACAAAAAACTACACATAATAGCACCTGCACGAAATTGGCGATTCAGTGGTTAAATGAAGCTTTGTGCTTCGCATCAAGTTCAGTGGTAGAAGACAGTTTTCGTCTCTGCAATCGCCAACTTCTTGCAGCTGCAAACCGTTGTACTTCAGGCTCAAACGACATTAACCATAAACAAATCAAGACATTATAGATAAGTATAAAACAGACCCAATTAAAAACAATTAAAGACTTTAAAGTTCGATTTGCATTAGATGCGACAGAAGAAAATGTAGTAACGACTATTCATTTGATGAACACACATCTTATAGACAGAGATACAGCATCAGGAAAATACAGCCAAAAAATTCATTTGAAAAAATTAATTAAAAAAAGCAGTTATGACAAATACCATTAAAATTATTCTATCTATACTTTTTTTAATTTGTCTTGCCAAAATGCCATACTCTTATTACGTTTTGGTAAGGACAATCGCATTAGTTGGTTTTAGTCTTCTAGCTTATATTAGTTACAGCAAAAATGAATTAAGGTCAGCTGTCCTTTATTTATTTCTAGCTATATTATTTCAGCCATTGTATAAAATAGCATTAGGGAGATTTTTGTGGAATATTGTAGATGTAATAGTCGCACTATATCTAATTTCAACTATTATTTTTACAAAAGGGAACAAAGATGAATGATCTATTAATATAATAGCTCAACCTAAAAATAATTGGACATCACAGACTTATAAATATAGAATTTATGTCAAAATTCACTATTAAAACTTCATCTCTATTAGTTGCTGATGCACAAAAGAGAGCGGAAGAATTATTTCTGCAAAATCTTCAAGAAGGGTCATTCGATAATGGGCTGATGACTTTATTTATTGACCATAAACCTAGCAATGCCCTTGTTGTATTTGCAGGAACTGGAATTTTAGAAGGAAAGATAATCTATTTAGCTGGAAACAAAAAGATTGAGTGATTCTTGGCAATTTCAACACAAATCTGTCCTTATTCCTGCCAATGATGTTTCACTAAATCCTGCAAGTGCAATCTTACATAAACGCCTTCTCCACGAATTCGCATACAATATGCCCAATCAACATATGGCATTCTTGAATGCGCGGCGTATCTGAGGACGGTGCTTTGATGGATACATCGCTGAGCGCATCCATTTCGCAAGGTCTTTCGCTGGTGAGTCCGATGGTGGTAATGCCCATTTCGCGGCAGACTTTAAATGCTTCAACCACATTGGCGCTATTGCCCGAAGTCGATAGTCCAAAGAGGATATCGCCCTTTTTACCTTTCCCTTTGACCATGCGCGAATAGATAAATTCAAATCCATAGTCGTTGCCCACTGCAGTGATAAATGCATTGTCTGCGCTCAGTGCCTCTGCATTTAAGGGCATTCTATCGCTGTAATATCTCCCCGTGAGTTCCGCCGCTAAGTGCATGGAGTCAACAGCACTCCCGCCATTGCCACAAAACATGATTTTATTGCCCGCTTTTAAGGCAGCAATGCACAACTGAGCAATTTGCGCTGTTGTCTCAATCAAAGCAGGTTGAGATAAAATAGCAGATTTTGCATCGATGGATTCTTGAATTCTCTGTTGAATGATTGATTTCATAGTCCTGCGAAAGTATAAAAAAAGATTAAATTGACTTAGTAAGTCTTTGTGTTTGCCATTTTTTGTCTGTTGGCCTCCTTCAATCGATGATATAGATTCAAAAAAATTATGTAGGTTTGCTTTCCTCCAAATCAAAGGAAAATAAAGCATATTGGGCAAAAAAATCATCATATTGGGCACAGCACATCCTTTTCGAGGAGGCTTGGCTGCGTATAATGAGCGATTGGCCGCGGAATTTATAGCGGAGGGAGAAGAAGTTGAATTGGTCACATTTACGATGCAATATCCGCCGTTTCTGTTTCCAGGCACTTCCCAATATTCCGATCAAGCTGCACCCATAGGACTTAAAATAAGGGAATTGGTCAATTCCATCAATCCCTTCAATTGGTGGCGTGTGGGCAGGATGATAAAACAGGAAGCACCTGATATCCTCATCATCAAATTTTGGTTGCCTTTTATGGCGCCTTGTTTTGGGACAATTGCACGCATCGTCAAAAGAAATAAAAAGACTAGGGTTGTTTCCATTTTAGACAATGTCATCCCACATGAAAAGCGAATAGGCGATATGCAATTGATTCGGTATTTTGTCCGTTCTGTCGATGCTTTTATAGCCATGAGTGATTCTGTCATGGCGGATTTAAAAAAGTTTGACAATCAAAAACCCTGCATTTTAAAACCGCATCCCATCTATGATAATTTTGGACCCGCGGTGAATAAAGAATCGGCGATTCAACAATTGGGTCTTGCTCAAGGGGAGCGCTATTTGCTCTTTTTTGGATTTATTCGAGATTATAAGGGATTGGATATATTGATTGAGGCCATGGCTGATGCGAGAATCAAGGCACTGGGCATCAAAGCTATTATCGCCGGAGAATTTTATACACAAGCCCAGCCCTATTTAGATTTGATAAAAAAGTGCGCTGTAGAAAATAGCATCATTTTGAGGACCGATTTTATCCCCGACGATATGGTGAAATATTATTTTTGCGCAAGTGACATCATCGTCCAACCATATAAACATGCCACACAGAGCGGGGTGACACAGATTGGTTACCACTTTGAAAAGCCGATGATTGTGACCAATGTGGGGGGACTTGCGGAGATTATCCCTCATGGAAAAGCGGGATATGTCGTAGAGGTAAATGCAAAATCCATTGCAGATGCCTTGGTGGATTTTTATGCAAATCAACGCGAGCGCGAAATGATTGAATTCGTGGTGCAGGAAAAGAAGAAATACGCATGGGGAGAAATGACCAAAACAATTAAATCGATTTGAAAATTAGCACAACAATAAGAATATGATATACCGTTCAAAAGCACCATTGAGATTGGGATTAGCAGGTGGGGGAACAGATGTGAGTCCTTATGCAGATTTATATGGAGGAGCGATTCTCAATGCCACCATCAGCATGTATGCATACGCCAGCGTGAAGATGCGCGAGGATAAAAAAATCATTTTGCACGCAATTGATCGCAAAGAATTGGTGGAATTAGATGCCACGGATAAGCTCACATTTGATGGAAAATTGGATTTGGCAAAGGGTTCATACAATCGATTGATCAGCGATTTCGGCATTCAACCTTTTGGTTTTGAATTGACGACATTTGTCGAAGCGCCTCCCGGTTCAGGATTGGGCTCTTCATCCACGTTAGTGGTAGCCATTATCGCCGCATTTGTAGAAGTTTTTAAATTGCCTCTCGGCGAATATGATATTGCGCATTTAGCATATAAAGTAGAGCGCGAGGATTTGGCTATGGCAGGTGGAAGACAAGACCAATACGCTGCGACATTTGGTGGCGTAAATTTTATGGAATTTTATGAAAAGGATAAAGTGATTGTAAATCCGCTGCGCATCAAGGATAAGTATATGCATGAATTGGCAAATAACCTCATCCTCTTCAATACGGAGACTTCGCGACTATCTCATTCCATCATTGAAAAGCAAATGGAGAATGTGAACAATAAAAATGAAGCTTCTATTGAGGCGATGCATCAATTGAAAGAGCAAGCGCGCAGGATGAAAGAGGCATTGCTTAGAGGCAATATCCATGAGATAGGAGAAATATTGCACTACGGTTTCCAACAGAAAAAATTGATGGCAAAGGAAATCACCAATTCATCTATCGATGAAATTTATGAATCCGCGTTGAAAGCAGGTGCAACAGGCGGAAAGATATCAGGTGCCGGCGGTGGTGGATTCATGACCTTTTATGCCCCAGAGAATAATAAGTATAAAGTCATCGAAGCATTAGAGCGATTTGGAGGACGTGTGATGCCTTATCAATTCGTGAATCACGGGGTGATTAGTTGGAATGTTTAATAATTACAAATAGACAATTAGGGCTTTTAAAAAAGAAAAAGTGATTGTTTTTTTAAGCTAGATCTTATTTAACTTTTCTTATTTGACGCGTATTTCAATGGTCTTAAGCCTTATACGCTGAATATATATTTTTTAAAGAATTTTAACAATATCTGAATCAATCTCTTATTATAAATTTGCAATCCAAAAAAATCTAAACAAAGATGGAAAACGTAGGCACAGACATTCGCGCATTGAATGAAATCATCAACAAAGAAAGTGCATTTATAGAATTGCTCAATATGGAATTGGGGAAGTCGATTATCGGTCAAAAAAATATGACAGATAAATTGATTTTGGCATTGCTCGCCCAAGGCCATGTATTGTTAGAAGGTGTTCCGGGATTGGCAAAGACTTTAGCTATAAAGTCCTTGGCGCAAGCAATTCATGCAGACTTCAATAGAATCCAGTTCACGCCAGATTTGCTTCCTGCAGATATATTGGGAACCATGATATACAATCAAAAGGATGGCGATTTTAAGATTAAAAAAGGGCCTATTTTCTCCAATTTTATACTCGCTGATGAGATCAATAGAGCTCCGGCAAAAGTACAATCAGCGCTATTGGAAGCCATGCAGGAAAGACAAGTGACGATTGGCGATACCACACATAAATTGGCACAGCCATTCCTAGTCCTCGCCACACAAAATCCCATTGAACAAGAGGGAACGTATCCATTGCCAGAAGCGCAAGTAGATCGTTTTATGCTAAAAGTAGTGGTATCTTATCCAAAGAAAGACGAAGAGAAACTCATCATCAGACAGAATACACAGAAGGAGGACATTCAGATTAAGCCAGTCGTGACTACAGATGATATCATCAGAGCCAGAGAAGCGGTGAGACAAGTCTATATGGATGAAAAAATTGAACAGTACATCATCGATATCGTATTTGCGACGAGATTCCCATCAGAATACAAATTAGACAAGATGAAAAACCTCATCTCCTATGGAGCATCGCCGAGAGCCTCTATCAATTTAGCCTTGGCATCAAAAGCCTATGCCTTCATGAAGCGAAGAGGCTATGTGATTCCAGAAGATGTGCGCGCAATATGTTATGATGTGATGCGCCACAGAATTGGTTTGACCTACGAAGCAGAAGCCGAAAACATCACCAGCGAAGATATCATCACTGAGATGTTGAATGTGGTGGAAGTACCTTAGAAATGGTTGTTGGTGCCTGGTGTCTGGGGTCTGGTGTTTGGAATTTTTAAATAGTGGGAAATTTTGGCGTCATGACAAGTGTTAACCTTATTGAAAAAAATATATGACTTTTAAAGATTTAGATGCTTGGAAGTATGCGAGATTATTGGTAAAAGAAATTTATGAATTATCGAAGCATTTCCCAGACGATGAAAAATTTGGATTGACAAACCAAATTAGAAGAGCCGCTGTTTCCATCCCTTCTAATATAGCTGAGGGTTACGGTAGAAAACACAAAAAAGAGGTCATTCAGTTTTTATCAATTGCTAACGCATCAATCAACGAAGTAGAAACGCAATTAATATTAGCTGAAGATTTGAATTATATAAATCAAATTTTGACAATTCGAACTAATGAGAACTTAATTGATTTAAGAAAAACATTGAACGGATATATTAAGTATATAGAAAATCGAAAAACATAAATGAGCTCAATCGCTATTTTTTTTATTCTTGTTTTAATAATCATTCTTTTGGTTTATTTCTATTATTATAACCCCAAGGGAATATCATTTGCGAGTTTAAAAACGAATAGCAATAGTTCTAAACAAATTATTCCAGACCCCAGACACCAGACTCCAGAAACCACTCAACAAGGAACAAACACACAAGATCTCCTCAAAAAAGTTCGTCGCATAGAGATCAAGACGAAGAATTTGTCGAATGATTTATTTGCGGGGTCTTATCACAGTGCATTTAAGGGCAAGGGAATGAGCTTTTCAGAAGTGCGTGCATATGGCTATGGAGATGATGTTCGAAATATAGATTGGAATGTTACCGCAAGAGGTGGTGCGCCATTTGTAAAAGTATTTGAAGAGGAGCGCGAACTCACGGTGATCATTTTAATCGATGTATCAAAATCATCAGCATTCGGAACTTCAGAGCAATTGAAGAGTGAGGTCATTACGGAAATATCGGCTGTTTTGAGTTTTTCTGCGATTCAGAATAATGATAAAGTCGGTGTGATATTCTTTCAGATGTCATTGAAAAATTCATTCCACCGAAGAAAGGAAGTCTCACATCTTGAGAATCATTCGCGAATTGATAGACTTCAAAGCCAGTTCGCCGAGAACAGATATTGAAATGGCCTTGAAGTATTTGAATAATGTGATGAAGAAGCGATCTGTTGTATTCATCCTATCCGATTTTATCGACCAAAAGTCTTATAGCGACGCCCTTCGATTGGCGAAGAAAAAACACGATATCATCGGGGTGCAATTATTTGATAACCGCGAAGCGAAATTGCCCGATATAGGGTTGATACAGACGATCGACGCAGAATCAGGGGAGATGACTTGGATGGATACATCTTCAAAAAGCAGTCGCGATAAATATGCCCAATGGTTTGCTCAGCATTGTGAGCGAACAAAAGATGTATTTGCTAAATCTGGCACCGAATTGATTCGCGTAGAGACCATGGAGAATTATACGAAAGCATTATTAAAAGCCTTTAAAAAGAGAAAGTAAATATTGATGAAGCGCCTTTTAACCATATTTCTTGTTTTATTTTCAATTGGCCCAGTGGCCAAAAGCAATGCACAGCGCATTGTTACGAGCTTGGATAGCACAAAGATTTTAATAGGTGATTATGTCTATTTAAAGGTCAATACAACCTATCCTAATACGACTTTTATTCCGAGTCCTATCTTGGTAGATAGCAATATAAAGCCATTTGAGATTGTAGAGAAATTGAAATCGGATACACTTCGTATAGGCAGTGATATTGCTGTTATTGATAACTATATACTCACTTGTTTTCAAATGGGGAATGTACATTTCCCAACGATAAAGTACAGTTATCAGAACCAAGATTTCTTTACAGATAGTATCCCATTGAACGTTCAGGGAATACAATTGGACACAACGGGCCAGATTAAGCCAATCAAGGGCCCTGTGCAAGTCCCGTTGACATTTGCTGAAGTGATCCCCTATTTCATTTGGGTGATTTTGGGAATTGCTCTTTTATTGATTGCCTTGTATATTTATAAAAAGTACTTTAAAAAAGAGGCCATCCTAGAAGAAGAAAAAATAGAAGAGCCGCCGCATATCATCGCTTTGCGCAAGCTCAAGGAATTGGATGAAGAGAAACTCTGGCAACAAGAGAAAGTAAAAGAATACTATATCAAATTGTCGGATACAGTAAGAGAATATATCGAGCGCAGGTTTACTGTGAATGCACTTGAGCAGACAACAGACGAATTACTATTTAGCTTGAAGAAAGCGAAAGTAAATCAAACCCAGCGAGCTGCCATGGAGCGCATGCTCACCTTGTCTGATTTGGCGAAGTTTGCAAAGACACAGCCAGGGCCAATGGAGAATACAGAATGCATGAATTTGAGTGTGGAGTTTATTCAAAAAACCAAACAAAATATCGAACTCGAAAAAGGCCAAAAAGAAAAGGAAGTGGTCAAGCGATATTATTCGAAGAATGAATATGGATTGCAATCTTCACACGATTCTAAATACAATTTGCGCTTGCTCTTGACAAGCTTAGGAGCACTAATTGTCATTCCTTTATTGTTCTTTATAATTGTGTTCGGGATGAATGTTTTACCCATCATCATATTCCTCACCAATTACGCATTGCCTATGGCAATAGGCTTTGTTGCCATGGTCGGCATAGTGGCTTATATTTTATACAATAGAAGAAAGAATCAAACAATGCATTATCGATTGATCTTTGGTCAGAATGCTATCATTGAACGAAGAAAAGGTCAGAAAGATAAAATCATAGCGCACGAACAAATCAAGAGTATTGTTGCGAATGCCAAAGGAGAGATCACGATTCAAACTGATAATTCAACACAGACAATACACGTGTCGAATTTGATTGAGAAGTATACCGAAGTAAAAGAGCGAATAGCGGCGATTATGCCCATAGAATTTTTATAAAAAAGGAGAGCCATGATTTGTTTAGCCATAGAAAAATTAAAAGGAAAATTGCCCCCACCGCAGAATGAATTTCGCTTGCCGAAATCCTTCGATGCAAAATTCAATAAGCGAATATTGATGATAAGCGCATTGGCAATGGGCATTTTTCTCATCCAGTTTGATTCGATTAAGTCGCGCATCGCAATGATGCCAGAGGGAAAATTTATTCAAGATTATCCTTGGGCATTGGGATTGGGATTTGCGGCTGCATTGACATGGATAGGTCTCTATCTATACAATCGAAGAAAGAAACGCACAGAGAACTATCGATTGATATTTTCTGATGATTCCATTATTGAAAGAAAGTATCGCGGAAGAGATAAAGTAATTGCCTATAATCAAGTGAAGAGTATAGATATCAATGCCATCGGTGAGATAAGAATTGTTGGAGAACAAGTGATGCAGCGTATCTATGTATCGAGATTCATTGATAGATATGCTGATTTGTTGGATCGATTTGCTACCATAATGCCTATTAAAAGATATAGAGAATTAACCTTTTACAAAGCGCATGACCATATTGAATTTTATATTTCTGTCGATAACTTTTGCCAATCCTTGGGCGTGGTATTTATTGCTTATCCCTCTGGGAATGGCTGTGCATTTGTTTTTGCAGTATAAGAAACAATACCCGACATTATCGCTTTCAAATTCTTTCGCGCTCAAGAATGAGACTTCGTGGAAAGGAATGATGAAAATGTTTTTACCTGTAATAAGAGTAATTTCTATTTGTTTGCTCATTGTCGCTATTGCAAGGCCGCAGAGTTCATCGAGCAAAGACAAAGTGCATACCAATGGAATTGACATTGTCATGGCTTTGGATATCTCTACCTCAATGTTGGAAAAAGATTTTAGTCCCAATCGATTAGAAGCGGCGAAAGATGTAGCCGCAGAATTTGTTGCGCAGCGCCCCAATGATCGCATTGGCTTGGTGGTCTTCGCTGGGGAGAGTTTTACGCAATGCCCTACGACCATCGACCACAATATCGTCTTAAAGCAAATCAAAGAAATTAAGAACGGCGCATTGGAAGATGGAACAGCAATAGGCATGGGTTTGGCAACATCTGTGCGTATGATGAAAGAGAGTACAGCAAAGAGCAAAGTATGTATATTATTGACAGATGGCGTCAATACAGCGGGCTTGATTGACCCAGTGACAGCGATTGATATTGCCAAGGCATTAAAGATAAAAGTCTATACCATTAACGTGGGAACCGTTACCGGAAATATTATGGGCATCGATGAGCCGCTGATGAAGAAGATTGCAGGACAGACAGGAGGTACTTATTTTAGGGCTGGATCAAAGAGCAAATTGAAGAGTATCTACGAGCAGATCAATAAATTGGAGACGAATGAAATTGAAGTGAGCAGCTATTCTAAGAAGTCTGAGCAGTTCTTGTGGTGGGCAGTGGCAGGGGCAATTGCCTTCTTGATCGAATTGATTTTGAGGTATACTTTTTTAAAATCACTACCGTAGATAAATTGCGCAAAACATATAGTCGGAATAATTTAGATTGAATAAAGAAAATGAATAGATTTCAACATCCAGAATATTTGCAGTTTTTGTGGCTCCTATTGCCCATGCTGTTTTTATTTATACTTTATATGCGCTGGAGGGCTAAGTCTAAGCGCGCATTTGCTTCGCCGCACCTATGGAATACCTTGGCACCCAATTCAGCGACATCAAGGCATTATACCAAATTTGCTTTGGTCTCACTAGCCATGATCGCTTTGATTTTTGGAATTGCCAATCCCCAAATTGGTGTCAAAGCAGAAAAGGTAAAGCGCCGCGGCATCGACGTGATGATTGCACTCGATGTATCCAATTCCATGCTAGCGCAAGATGTCAAGCCCAATCGATTGGATAGAGCCAAATTATTCATCTCGCGGTTTATGGATAAATTGCAAAATGATCGAATTGGCTTGATTGTTTTTGCAGGAAATGCCTATCAACAAATTCCATTGACGACAGATTATTCGACGGTAAAAATGTATTTGCCCATGATCAATACATCCATGGTGCCCACACAGGGAACAGCCATTGGAGAAGCGGTCAACAAAGCCATGGAGGGATTTGTCTCTAAAGATGATGAGCAAAAGGCATTGATCATTATCACAGATGGAGATGATCACGACAGCGATGCAGAAGATGCCATTCAAGAGGCGACCTCGAAGGGAATAAAAGTATTTACAATTGGTGTGGGTGAAGAGACAGGAGCGCCTATCCCGATTGGCAATGATTATAAGCGCGATGAGAAGGGAGAAGTGGTTATGACCAAATTCAATCGAGAAATGCTCAATAATTTAGCCGTGAAAGGCAATGGCCAGTTTTATCAATTGGCGGCAGGCAATGAAATTGCAGATGGATTGATTGCATCGCTTGAAAAAATTGAGAGCAAAGAATTGGAAGATTTTCAATTCTCCGATTATCAATCCTATTTCTATATCCTGCTGATATTGGCAGTGGCATTGATGGCCATGGAATATTTTATCACAGAGAAGAGCAATCATTGGGCGGAAAAACTTGGTTTGTTTAAATAGATATAAGTTAATTAAAAATCAAAGAATGTTCAGAAAAATTATATCATTTGCGCTATTGTTTATTGCGGTTTTCTCTCTAGCAGGTCAAGAGAAAAAAGCCAATCCCATTCCTGATATTCGACAGGGAAACAAATTATTCAATGGCCAAAAATATGAAGAGGCGGAGATTTGGTATAGAAAGGCGATTGAGAAAGATCCAAAGAATAAGGAGGCTGTCTATAATTTGGGAACAGCTCAGTATCAGCAAAAGAAGTTTGACGATGCCATTGAGTCGTTTAAGAAATCGGTGGAGAATTACTCGACGAAGAGCGAGGGAATCGACGCAAAACAAATGCGAGCGGGATCTTACCACAATTTAGGCAATGCCCATTTGATGAAAAAGGATGCAGAGAAGGCAATAGAAGCTTATAAAAGCGCACTTAAGTTGAATCCGACAGATATGGATACCAAGTACAATTTGGTATTGGCGATGCAAGAGCAGAAGAATCAGCAGCAAAATAAGGACGGAAAAGGCGATAAGAACAAAGACCAAAAGGATAAAAAAGACGGCAAGGGCGATCAAGACCAAAATAAAGATGGCGACAAGAAGGATGGCCAGGGAGATAAAGGCGACGAGAAAAAGGATGGCGAGGGAAAAGATGGGAAGGGCGATGAAAAAGGCGAGAAGAAAGGCACCGGCAAAGAGCAGTTAGATGCCCTTCAAAATCAAGAGAAAAAGACACAGGAGAAAATGCAACGAATCAAAGGGAAACCAGTACCTGTTAAAGTGGAGAAGGATTGGTAAAACGACAAACTAACATTAAATGTCTTTAATAAGATTTTTTTTCGCCTGCAAAGACAGGTAGGCGGGCTCAGGAAAGGAAAAAACTAAAACTTCTTAATAGACTTAAAGTCCACCTCCCCAACTCAAAAAAATTCCTACATTTGCACCTCTAAAAGACTTATATGCCTCAAGACCACTACGAAAAAGAGTTGCAAACTTGGATTGACCAGAAAAAATCAGCCTTAGAATTGAGCCTTACGGCTTCAAAATTATCTTATGAAAGAGCAGTTGATTTGGTGCTATTTAGAAGAAAATTAGTTGATAAGACCATTCCAGAGATATTGAGCGACCATTTGTACGCTGATACTTATGTGAATTTGCCTATCACACCAGAATTGAGCAACCAAATTGCCTCGGCGATTTCCAAATTGGATATAGCGCCATCGAGAATAGATATTGGAAAATTGGCGAAAGAATGGTTAGAAGAAGGCGCGAATTATGCCTCAATCGAAGAATTTATATCTAAGAAATTGGTCAACCACATCGGCCAAGATAAATTGCATTTGACTCCAAAAGACGTTGTATTATTCGGTTTTGGAAGAATTGGAAGATTGGCAGCGAGAATGTTGCTCGAAGAAACGGGCTCACAATTGCGTCTCAAAGCCATTGTCATCAGAATGAAAAATAAAGAGGAAATCGCGAAACGCGCTTCTCTCTTGAGAAAAGACTCTATTCACGGCAAACTCAGCGGTGCAGTTGAATATGATGTAGAAAATTCCAACCTCATCGTAAATGGCTATACCGTAAAAATCATCTCTGGAAATCCAGCGGAAATCGATTATACCCATTATGGCATCAACGACGCCTTATTGATTGATAATACAGGTGCTTTCACCACTGAAGAGCAATTGGGTGAGCATTTAAAATCAAGAGGTATATCACAAGTATTATTGACTGCACCTGCGAAAGGAGATATCCCGAATATCGTCTATGGAGTCAACCACAAATCCCTCGATTTAGCTAAGACAAAAATATTTTCAGCAGCATCTTGCACGACCAATGCGATTGTGCCTGTTTTGAAAGTCATTGAGGATAATTTAGGCATAGAGCATGGCCATATTGAAACGGTACATGCTTATACCAACGACCAAAACCTCGTCGACAATTTCCATAAAAAATCTCGAAGAGGTCGCTCAGCGCCAATGAATATGGTTATCACAGAGACTGGTGCAGCAAAAGCAGCAGTAAAAGCGATGCCAGAACTCAAGGGCAAATTGACGGCAAATGCTGTTCGAGTGCCGATTCCAAACGTGTCTTTGGCAATTATGAGTTTGAGATTGAAGAAAGAGAGTTCTCTAGAAGCTGTGAATGAAATGATGTTCAAAGCCTCTTTGGAAGGACCATTGATGGAGCAAATCGATTTTTCTCTCTCTTCGGAATTGGTATCAACCGATGTAATTGGAAGCACCCATGCACTTGAATTCGATAGCAAAGCGACCATCATGAGTGAAGACGGAAAATCAGTCACCATCTATGCTTGGTACGATAATGAATATGGCTATACATGTCAGGTAATGCGCTTGGCGAAGTATATTGCTGGGGTGATCCGATTGACTTATTATTAATTTTTTGCGAAGAGTTCTATAAGCATTAGGCTTATTGAGCTCTATATACTATTGACGAATTATGTTTCAAAACTTACAAGAGCGTCTCGAATCGGCATTTAAAAGCCTAAAGGGACAAGGGAAAATTACAGAGATCAATGTCGCCTCTACCATCAAGGAGATTAGAAGGGCATTGGTAGATGCAGACGTGAGTTATAAAATTGCCAAGGAATTTACGGATAAAGTAAAGGACAAGGCCATGGGACAAGGCGTCCTCACTGCGGTATCTCCTAGTCAGATGATGACCAAGATCATGAATGACGAATTGGCGGAGCTCATGGGAGGCACTACGGCGGAATTTGAATTACCAACTGGTTTCACGACTATCCTCATCGCGGGTTTGCAGGGTTCTGGAAAGACTACTTTTACCCATAAATTGGCGAATTTCGTCAAAACCAAGAAGAGCAAAAATCCTTTGATGGTCGCCTGTGATGTCTATAGACCTGCAGCCATCGATCAGTTGAAGGCATTAGGAGAAAAAATCGGGGTAGAAGTCTATGCTGAAATTGAGAATAAGAATCCGGTCGATATCGCTAAGAAGGGAATTGAATATGCCAAGTCAAAGGGATATAATTGCGTCATCATAGATACAGCGGGCCGTTTGGCTATCGATGAGCAGATGATGAACGAAATTGCCGAAGTGAAAAAGGCGATTCAACCGAATGAAACCCTTTTCGTTGTGGATGCCATGACAGGGCAAGATGCGGTGAATACAGCCAAAGCGTTCAACGATCGCTTGGATTTCTCAGGGGTTGTACTCACAAAATTAGATGGCGATACCAGAGGTGGTGCCGCTATTTCTATCCGCTATACCGTTCAGAAGCCAATTAAATTTGTCTCCCTCGGCGAGAAAGTAGATACCCTAGACCTATTCCATCCAGAGCGTATGGCCTCTAGGATATTGGGCATGGGAGATATCGTCTCTTTCGTAGAAAAGGCGCAAGAGCAATTCGATGCCAAGAAGGCCGCGGAATTATCTAAGAAAATAGCCAAGAACCAATTTGATTTCAATGACTTTTTGAGTCAATTGAATCAGATCAAGAAGATGGGCAATATCAAAGATTTATTGGGCATGATTCCCGGAGCAGGCAAGGCATTGAAAGATGTAGATGTCGATGAAGGAGCATTCAAGCGTATTGAATCCATGATTCAATCGATGAGCCCTGCTGAGCGCGCCAATCCAGATATTCTCAATGGCAAGCGCAAAGAGCGCATCGCTAAGGGATCAGGCAATACTATTCAGGAATTGAACAATTTCCTCAAGCAATTTGAGCAAATGAAAAAGATGATGAAGACCATGCAAAGTGGTGGGATGAAGAGATAGGCCCCTCTAGCCCCCTAACCCCAGAAGGGGGAATAGCTGACGCAAGTATTCATGCATTTGTTTTTAGAAAATCCCTGTTTGTCGCTTTTTTTTAATTAGATAGATTCAGGAAAAAATATCTTGAAATATCAATCTACTTATATATTTACACCATGATGCAATTAATCAATAATCAATACCAAATCCAAGGGCTGAATCTAATCGATGTAGCCAACCAGTATGAAACGCCCGTCTATGTCTATGATGGGGATAAGATCGTCAATCAATATAGAAAGTTGAGCTCGGCATTCGGCTCAACCAAAGTGAAGATAAAATACGCCTGCAAGGCATTGACCAATATCAATATTTTAAAACTCCTCAAGAATGAAGGTTCTGGTATAGATACTGTTTCTATTCAAGAAGTGTGGCTAGCAATCAAAGCGGGATTTGACCCTAAAGATATTCTATATACACCCAACTGTGTATCGATAGAGGAGATTGCCATGGCCGTTGAATTGGGCGTTCAAATCAATATTGACAATATCTCCATCCTAGAGCAGTTTGGGAATAAATACGGCAATACGGTTCCTGTGTGTATCCGCATCAATCCGCATATCATGGCGGGAGGCAATCATCAGATTTCGACAGGACATATCGATAGCAAATTCGGCATTTCCTATTATCAAATGAGGCATTTGGTGCGCGTAGTGACCTTGCACAATATCGATGTGGTGGGCTTGCACATGCATACGGGCAGCGATATCTTGGATGCTGGTGTTTTTATTCAAGGTGCGGAATTGCTCTACGATGCTGCGAAGAATTTTAAAAATTTGCGCTTTCTCGATTTTGGAAGTGGCTTTAAAGTCGCTTATAAATTGGGCGATTATACCGTCAATATTGCGGAGACAGGCAAGGCGATCAGCGAGAGTTTTAATAATTTCTGTAAAGAATATGGCCGCGAATTGGAACTTTGGTTTGAACCGGGAAAATATATCGTCTCTGAGGCGGGATTTTTTGTGGTGAAGGTCAATGTGATCAAACAGACGACTTCGACCGTATTTGTTGGGGTGGACTCAGGTCAGAATCACTTGATCCGTCCGATGTTCTACAATGCGCACCACCATATTGTCAATCTATCGAATCCAGAAGGAACCGAGCGCATCTATTCTGTGGTGGGCTATATCTGCGAGACGGATACATTCGCTTGGGATAGAAAATTGAATGAAGTGCGCGAAGGCGATTTATTGGCTTTTTACAATGCCGGAGCTTATGGCTATAGCATGAGCAGCAATTATAACAGTCGATTCAGACCAGCCGAAGTCCTCATCTACAAAGGCGAATCCCACCTCATCCGCAAGAGAGAAACGATGGAGGATTTGTTGAAGAATCAGGTGGAAGTGGATTTGTAAGCTAGGTGTTTATTACTTTGGGTAATTATGAATACAAATAAATGCAAAATAGAAGTATCCATCATATCTATTGGCAATTCAAAAGGAATTCGCTTATCAAAGGCGATTTTAGACAAGTATAATTTTAAGAAGACCATTGAATTAATCCTCGAGAAAGAGCGTATCATACTAAAACCAAAATCTGCAACGAGAAAGGGTTGGGAGAAGTCTTTCAAAAAAATGCACGAAAATCAAGACGATAAATCTTTCATGGCTGATGTATATAAAGAAGAGAATTTTGAAGAATGGAATTGAGATAGTTTAAGTTTTTTCTCTATTGTTTATCTGCATTAGCGCATTTTATTATTTCATGATATTTCTGAGTTACATAAGACCCAATTTATAATTGTGAATATATGCTCCCAGTCAAAAAAACATTGTTGCACTTTAGGGCAACTTTTGTATCTTTGCGACGTGGATAAAAAGAAAAATATCGAACAATCATTTTTTACAAAGATTACTTCAATGATTTTTCATCAATCAGCGCGATAAAGTTAAAGAGAAAATAATTTGGACATTAGAGTTGATAGAAGAGTTAAACAGAATCCCAGAGACATATCTCAAACATATAGAAAACACAGATGGATTATATGAAATTCGCGTTCAGCAAGGGAGTGATATATTTAGAATTTTTTGTTTCTTTGACCAAGGAGAAATTGTCGTTTTGATGAACGCTTTTCAAAAAAAAGATCAAAAGACACCGAGGAAAGAGATTGAAAAAGCAATTAAAATCAAAAAGGAATACGAAATCGACAAAGAAAATGGTTTCGTTTAAAAGTATAATTATGAATACAAAAAGAAGGTTTTAAACCTTGATCAATTTAAAGAAAAACACTATGGTGTAAAAGGTAGTGAAAAGTGTGATGCATTGGACGCGGGCTATGAGAATTTCAAAATCGGCTCCATGATTCATGATGCTCGACTAGAAAAAGGATTGACACAAGAAGAGCTTGCAGATAAAGTCGGGACGACCAAATCCTATATTTCTAAAATTGAGAATAATATCAAAGAAGTGCGCCTATCCACCTTGATGAAGATTGTAGAATTGGGTTTAGGCGGTCAATTGCAGTTGAATATCAAATTGAAATAATAAGATATGTAAGCGGCCAAACAATTTGTAATCCCATACGAATTTACTGCATTCAATGCCCAAGTTTTGACTCCTTTCTTTTTACAATATATCCATACATATTTGCTTCGCTTGCACATTCGAACCGCATAATCTATATTTCATTTAATTAAAACTGCTCCAGCGTTCTATAAATATCGCCCCAATCTTTATCATACCTGCATTGATTCCCAATGCCTTTTCCACATAAATATCGCTATTTGAAAAAAAAATATATCTTTGACTTTCGCTTTATTGGGTAAGGCGTATTCACATTCAATTCACATCAGCGATGTTTAAATATATACTTAAAAGGATTATCTATTTCGTGCCGACGCTTATCATCATTGCGCTCTGTACTTTTTTACTCAGCAAAATGGCGCCCGGTGACCCCGTTAAATCTGCCTTGGGAAATCAAGATAAAGGAGGTGAAGCTGGTCAAGCTTCCGAAAAAATGGCTGGTGAGCGCTCTTACTACGAGATGGCGGAGAAAATGGGGCTTCACTTGCCTACTTTCTATGTCTCATTAACAAATGCCGCCACACCAGATAGCATGTATAAAATCATCAAAAAGCCCCATAGAGGCTTTGGAGCGCATGATTGCCAATTATGGAAACTGGCCAGAGATTCAGAATTACTATGTTCAAATCGCTGCATTGCAATATTCCACCTATGATGTACAGCAGGATTCAACCACATACGAATCGGGAAGAACCTTGAAAGAAAATATCGCTTCGCTATTTACCAAATACAAAGACGAAGAAATCAAGCAGGGATTTGCAGAGATGAAAGCTGCTATCGCTCAATCGCCTAATTTTAAAGGAGTTGGCGTAGAAATGGCAAAACTGGAAACCTCTTACAAAGCGGTTCAAGACAATGCGACGCCTTCTAAAAATTATATCCCAAAATTGTATTGGTATGGTATGCACAACCAATTCCACCGATGGATGTTTGGCGATAAGAAATGGTTTAGTTCGGAAGAAGAACCAGGCAAAGGATCCGGATTTATTCGCGCAGATTTTGGATTCTCCTATACAGATAAAAGACCAGTGTGGAGCAAGATGAAAGATGCCTTGCCTTGGACATTATTGCTCAATGCCATCAGTTTGTTCTTGGCGTATTTATTTTCTATTCCATTGGGAGTATGGAGCGCGCGCCGCAAAGGGACGATTGCTGATAGAATCACGACTTTCGTATTATTCTTGATGAATTCCTTGCCGAGTTTTTGGATTGCGACCATGTTGATCACTTTCTTAACGACTTCAGAATATGGTATGAACTTCTTCCCTACTTTCGGATTGGGAGATATCGACGATGAGATGACTTGGTTTGAAATTGCGATGGAGCGAGGTTATCACCTCATTTTACCTGTATTTTGTTTGACGTACGGTTCATTGGCTTATTTGTCTAGACAAATGCGCGGTGGATTGCTGACGGTTTTGAGACAAGATTATATTCGCACGGCTAGAGCTAAGGGATTAGACGAAGGAAGAGTTGTTTGGAGACATGCCTTTAGAAATTCATTGATTCCAATCATCACGATATTTGCATCTATATTCCCAGCAGCCATTGCGGGTTCATTCATCGCAGAATCCATATTCAGTATTCCAGGAATGGGCAAATTGAGTTTGGATGCCTTGTTCTCAAGAGATTATCCCGTCGTATTTACGGTGATGATGTTGTCAGCTATATTGACTATGGTGGGCAATCTCTTTGCAGATATCATGTATGCGGTGGTAGACCCTAGAATTTCTTTTAATAAATAATAGCGCGGCTGTTCAAGTAAATACAACACTATGTCAACGGATAAAAATAATATAAAGCAAGCACAAGATCAATCATACTGGGCGATTGTCAAGAGGCAGTTCTATAAAAACAAAATGGCGGTTTGGTCCTTGAGATTCATCGTCGTCATTTTTGCCACCGGCACCTTGGCAGATTTCATTGCCAATGATAAACCAATAGCTTGTGGCTATCAAGGCAAGACCTATTTCCCTATCGTGAATAGCTATGGCGTGAGTATGGGCATTTCTAAATGGAATAGAGAATTTGCCAATGTGGATTGGCATAAATTGAAATTCGATTGGACTTTAATGCCATTAATTCCCTATTCTCCACAATATCAAGATTACGACAATTCCGATTTCAAAGGACCATTTGACGAACAAAGTGTTTCTTCATTTAGATTTAAGCATCATTTAGGTACTGATAAATTGGGTCGCGATGTAATGGCGGGCATGATACAAGGCACGCGTGTAGCGATGTTGGTGGGTGTTATCTCTATGTCTATCTCTGTGTTTATTGGAATTTTGATGGGATCTCTAGCAGGATACTATGGTGATACGCGACTGAAGATGAGTCGCGGTAGATTGTGGTTCAATCTCGCTGCATTGTTCTTTGGATTTTTCTATGCCTTTGGCGTTCGCTCATATGCAATTGGAGATGCGCTCAGCGAAGGTGCTGGGAAATTTTTAGGTCAGCTCGTTTTGAGCATATTCATCTTTGCACTCTTCATGATTGTGGCAAATATTATCGCTAAATTCTTGAAGCGCATTGCATTTTTCGGCAAACAAATCACCATTCCATTGGATATTGTTATTTCGAGATTGATGGAGGTGATGACTTCTATCCCATCGCTCCTATTGATTTTATCTATATGCGCCTTGATGAAAAAACCATCTATTTTTATTACGATGTGCGTCATCGGTGTTTTGGGTTGGGTAGGAATCGCGAAATATGTGCGGGCGGAATTGCTCAAAGTGCGCAGTTTGGAATTTATCGAAGCTGCTCAAGCATTGGGTTATAGCGAGATGAGAATTATCATGAAACATGCGATTCTAATTCACTTTCATCGGTATTGATTACGATTGCATTTGGTATTGCCGGAGCGATATTATTGGAGAGCTCTCTTTCCTTCTTGGGTATTGGCGTTGCGCCAGAAGAAGTGACTTGGGGAAGTTTATTATCTGCCTCTAGATCCTATGTCCCCAGCTTGGTGGTTGGCGATATTCCCAGGATTTGCCATATTCATCACGGTGACGCTTTTCAATCTTCTTGGAGAAGGATTGACGGATGCGATGGATCCGAGGTTGAAACAGTAAGTTATTAAGTGGAGTCTGGTGTCTGGTGTCTGGTGTCTGGGACTTAAGTGGGATTTTAGGGTTTATATAAGTCAATTGAAATTTTTCATGATTAACAGATATCAGTGAAGTCCTTTTCGGTTTCTTGGAAATTGTATTCAGTATTATCGACTTTTTGCAAGGAAAAATGCAATGCATCAACAAATGGGGTTAAAGAACATTCAATAGATAAAATTCGCACTAAAAAAGTGTATGGATTATTCAATTTCTTTCATTGACTTTTTAAAATAGGCAAATGACCCTAGATGATTTTATAAACAAGTTTGACAAGGACAACGCTGTTGTTCTTTTAGAGGGAAAACGAAATGTTTTAGAACAGGATAAAGAAAAGCTCAAGGCATTGGGAACCTTATTGGCGACGAGGACCACAAAAATGACTTTTAGGAGTGGCAATGCAGAGGGATCAGATCAGTTTTTTTCTGACGGCGTCACCAACATCGATCCTAAAAGACTGCAAGTAATCACCCCGTATACAGGCCACAGGAAAGATACCAACCTTGCATACAAAACGATTAACATAGACGATATTAATATCTCAGCCGGCTCAGAAATTGTTTATCAGTCAAAGAGCAATAAGAAAATGGAAAAACTCATCGATAAATATGTTTTAGGAGAGAAAAACCGTTTCACAATAAAGGCGGCTTATATCATTCGCGATACGATTAAGGCAATTGGGACAGATGAAATTATGCCAGCAAATTATGGGATATTCTACGACGATTTGAATAATCCAATGTCGGGCGGAACAGGGCATACCATGCAAATATGTGTATCCAATAATATACCCATTATCAATCAGGAAGTTTGGTTTAAATGGTTGGAAGAATAGGGCGATAAGTTAAATTGATTAAAAAGAAAGATACATGCCCGTTGATGCAAGTTGTCATTGGGTTTTGTTTTTAGACTGATTATCTTCTAATGATTATTTTTAGCTAAAGTGTGAATCGATATTTGGAATTGTAGAGTTATTTTTTAAATTACATAAATTATCATTTATGGAAACGGTTCTTATAATGCAAAACAAAATCAGATATCACTTTTTGATTAGTCTAAAAGAAACTTGGAATGTCTGCAAAAGCACTAGTCGAGCAGAAAATTCAAGATTGGAAACTAGTTCAAAAATCGAGATGGTATGAAGACTTCTAAAGTTAGTCGCAATGTGTGATGAAGGCTCTTGGAAAATGAAAATTGAGTTTAAAAAGTCTTTTTGAAAGAGCTAGAAAATCAAAAACAAGGCATTAAAAGATTCCATTGCAGATTGTATTGTTCAGGTTAGATCTGCCAAAAATATAAGTCAGATTAAAATAAAGAAACTAAAAAGGCGTGTTACTATCGAATCCGTGTTGGAGATTATAGAATCGGTGTCAAGATTGAAGATGAAATTGTTTATTTTGCAGCATTCGAACATCGAAAAGACATTTATAAAGGATTCCCCTAAGTATATATTTTCATTTAGTGAATGGATTTTCAGTCACAGCTAGATTCATCACTAATAATTGTTATGTTGTAAGCATAAGAATCCTACAACATATTTTTTGAGAATTATAAGCAGAAGATCAAAACACCCAAGCCATCCCCACTTCATTCATTTTAAACCGAAGTTGGAGGCTGGATTCAGAAGTGGATTCCCCGATAGATTGGTTGTATCGATTGCCGCTCTCAATCCAGCGGGCATTGCGCTTTTTGGTCCATTCAATTCCGTAGTAAATGCCCACAGTTCCTACAGCGATATTGCCCAAGACCAACAAGGGATTCAGCGCATAATTATAGGCGAGGGGAATAATCGGCAAGCATAATACAACCGCTCCAAAAGCATGGGAAAAGGTGGACATCACTTTGAATTTATGCCCTTTTTTAATCAATTGTAGGGCGATTGGGTGATCTTTATAGAGCAGTTTCAATTCTTTATAATTCAATTCAACGCGGTCCAAGAGAAGTCGGTGGTCAATGCTGTCGATCTCCAATGGAATCAAAGCGCTATCGCTCTCCAAGCTCTGCTGCGCATAGCTGGAAGTGGCAAAAAAGAATAAAAGAACCAATAGACGCATATCGTTTAGGCAAAAATAATAAGATTGAATGGAATTGAGGAAGTCTTTAGTCATCGAAATGGTCAGATTTAGTTAAATGATTTCCAAAAATCTTGTTTCCTTTGTAGGATACAATTTGAACAAGAATCGACTCAACAAATCCTATGAAAACAAGATTAATACTGCCCCTTTTTATTTTATCGCTTCAAACAATAGAGGCACAAAACAAAACAATGCCACAGAAAACAGAACCAAAATCGAATATGAGTATAGACCAGCGCATGCAAAATGAAAAAGATGCTTTAGATAAGCGAAGGGAAGAGAAAGCCAAATTCCCTACAAAATATATCGACCCACTCAATGCGGTCATTCGAAAATTGCCGAATGGATTGACCTTTTATCTCTCTGTAAACAAGGATGAACCGAGGGTTCAAACTTATATCGCCGTCAAGGCGGGGTCTAAATTTGATCCATCCGACAATACAGGACTGGCGCATTACCTCGAGCATATGATGTTTAAAGGAACCCATAAATATGGCACATCAAATTGGGAAGCAGAGAAAGCATTATTGGATAAAATTTCTGCGCTCTATGAAAAACATAAAGCAGAAAAAGATCCGGAGAAAAAGAAAGCCATCTATCAAGAAATTGACAAAACCTCTTTCGAAGCCTCTAAATTGGCCATTCCCAATGAATATGATAAAATGATCAGTTCGCTCGGCGCGAAAGGTACCAATGCCTATACCTCCAATGACCAAACGGTGTATGTCAATGATATCCCCGCCAATGAATTGGAAAAATGGATGATGGTAGAGAGCGAGCGCTTTCAAACACTGGTATTGAGGTTGTTTCACACAGAACTCGAGGCCGTTTACGAAGAGTATAATATCAGTCAAGACAATGATCGAAGATGGGCTTATGCCAACCTCATGAAGGCACTCTATCCGAATCACCCCTATGGAACGCAGACGACGATTGGTGAAGGCGAGCATTTGAAGAATCCGTCTATGGTGAATATTCACAATTATTTCAACAAATATTATGTGCCCAATAATATCGCAATTTGTATCTCTGGAGATATCGATGTAGAGCAAACCACGCTATTGATTGAGAAATATTTCAGCGATTGGAAATCAAAAGACATCAAGCCTTTTGTGCAGCCTACATTGCCTGCAATCAAAGCGCCAATTGCCGTGGAGAATTTTGGCCCTCAAGATGAATTTGTATTTGTTGGATATAGAATGCCCGCAGCAAATAATAAGGAGAATTTGAAATTGAAAATGATTGATCGCATACTTTCTAATGGAAGTGCGGGATTAATTGATTTGGATATCATGCAAAAGCAAAAATTATTGAGTGCGAGTTCGTCATATCACCTCATGCATGACCACTCCATTCACGCCCTATACGGCAAGCCGAGAGCAGGTCAGAGTTTGGATGAAGTGAGAAATATTTTATTGGAAGAAATACAAAAATTAAAGAAGGGTGATTTCGAAGATTGGATGGTTTTTGCAGCGATGAATGATATCAAAGTGGAATTTTTAAAATCACTCGAAGCGAATAGAAATAGAGCAGGCGCATTTGTAGAGGCATTTACCCTCAACTATGAGTGGAAAGATTATATCTCTCAATTGGACGATATGCGCGAGATTACCAAAGCGGATTTGGTGGCATTTGCCAATAAACATTATGGAAACAATTATGCCGTATCTTATAAGCGTAAAGGCGAGAACAATAAGCCGAAAGTCAATAAGCCAAAGATTACGCCGATTGTATTGAATAGAGATAGCAGCTCCGGTTTTGCGAAGAATTTTTTCACCGTGAAATCAAAAGACATCGATCCCGTTTTCATCGACCTATCTGCGAATATGATGAATCACAAATTTAATCCAATGACAGATGTATATTATATTCCCAATCAAGACAATGATTTGGCGAGATATACCATGATATACGATGGAGGATTGGACAATGATTTAATGTATGGTTTGGCTGGAGAGTATTTAAAGTATTTAGGGACTGGAAAGTTAAGCGCAGAAGAATTTAAAAAAGAATTATTCAAATTGGGATTGACTGTTTCCTATAATGTAACGCGCGATAGAACCACCTTTTCGATATTTGGATTAGATGAGAATATTGATCAGGGCATTGAATTATTGAAAGAGCATATAGCTACTTGTAAGCCAGATCCAAAGGCTTTCGAGGAAATGGTGAAGGATTTGATCAAGCAGCGACAAAATGCAAAGACGGACAAGGGTGTGATCTTGCGCAACATGACCAATTATGCCAAATTTGGACCGATCAATCCATCGACCAATATTATTTCAGAAGAGACTTTGAAGAGCATGAATGCCGAGGGTTTTATGCGTGCCATTCATGGGTTCGCGATGATGCCCGTCAAGATATTTTTCTATGGGAAAAAAGATATTCGCCAATTGTTTAGAGGCGATGTAGGCAGCGTTCAATCTGTGTTTAGTAAGCCAACAAACGGGGCTGAGCAGCGCATGGATAATACATATATCCCGCCAATTCCAAATGCCATTCAATACAAAGCACAGGAAAATACGGGCAAACAAGTATTGTTCTATAATTACCCAGGCATGGTGCAAGCACAGATTATGCTCGTGAGCAAAGGGGAGCCTTTGAATCCTGCAAATCTATCAGGTAGCACCTTGTTTGCAGACTATTTCGGCGGTGGGTTATCATCGATTGTATTCCAAGAAATCAGAGAACAAAAAGCCATAGCTTATAGCGCTTATGCTGCATTTACGACGCCTGAGCGCAAGAATGACAATCATTTCTTACAAGCCTTTGTCGGTACACAATCAGATAAGATGGAAACAGCAATGACAGAAATGCTCAAATTATTGAACAAGATGCCGCGCGTTGAAAAGCAATATGAAAATGCTAGAAACAGCACCATTAAGCAAATCGCATCGGATAGAATTACCAAGGAAAATATTTTCTGGCGAAATGAAGCCCTTAAAAAAATGGGCTTTGAAAAAGATTTTAGAGAAGCGGTGTACAATGAAATCAAATCGACAGATATTGATAAATTTGAGAAATTCTTCAATGCAAATATTGCGAACAAGAATTTCACTTATGTGGTTTTGGGAGATAAGACAAAAATTAATTTCGAGGCATTGAAGAAAATAGGCGAAGTCAAAGAGATGACGCCATTGGAAGTGTTTGCCTATTAAATTTAAGTATTATGGTGCACAATCTATCAGACAGAGATTCCTTAGTCAAAGTTTTCATGAATGAAATGAGGAGCATTCATATTCAGAAGGACTCGATGCGCTTTAGAAAAAATCTGGAGCGCCTCGGTCAAATTATTGGCTATGAAATCAGCAAATCACTGGCTTATAAATCGGTAGATGTTGAAACGCCTCTCGGGACCTCATTCAGTTCGGAATTGGCGACTCAACCCGTGCTCGCGACTATATTGAGGGCGGGATTGCCCCTGCACCAAGGCGTATTGGATATGTTTGATGGTGCTGAAAATGCCTTTATCTCTGCCTATCGCAAACACCATGCCTCCGGAGAATTTGAGATTCGCTTGGAATATATCTCCTGTCCCGATTTGAATAATAAAGTGTTGATTGTCTGCGATCCAATGCTCGCCACGGGCGCATCGATACTCAAGACGATTTTGGCCTTGCGCGAGTTTGGGCAACCATCGCATATTCACATTGTCGCGGCTGTGGCCAGTGTTGAAGGCATTGATTATTTAGAGCGCAACCTCGATAATTATACCGTTTGGACGGGCGCCATCGATGAGGAATTGACCGCCAAAGGCTATATCGTTCCGGGATTGGGCGATGCGGGAGATCTCGCCTATGGCAAGAAAATGCAGTCATAGTTATTCCTCAATGCTCTCATCTTTTTTTATAATTTTGTCCCATGTTGATTCAAGTATTTAAATCGAAAATTCACCGCGCCACTGTAACGCAAGCAGACCTCAATTATGTGGGAAGCATCACCATCGATGAGGCATTGATGGAAGCGGCTGGATTGTATGAACATGAGCGCGTGCAAGTGGTCAATGTCAATAATGGCGAACGACTCGAAACCTATGTCATCAAAGGGGAACGAGGCACAGGCACCATTTGTCTCAACGGCCCAGCTGCGCGCAAAGTGCATGTGGGCGATATCGTCATCGTCATCGGCTATTGTTTACTCACGCCTGAAGAGATGAAAACCCATGTCCCTAAAAATGTCTATCCAAAAGGGGCCAATAATCAAATAGGCTAGTCGCCTTGTTTATTGAACGAGACATTGTCTGTATAATTTCAAAAAATGACAAGCATGAATCCGCTGTATATCTATAATTCCCTCAGTCGACAGAAAGAGAAGTTTGAACCGCTGCATCCACCTTTTGTGGGCATGTATGTGTGCGGACCTACACTCTATAGCGAAGCGCATTTGGGGAATCTGCGCACTTATGTGAGTTTTGATATCGTGCATCGCTATTTGAAATTCTTGGGCTATAAAGTGCGCTATGTGCGCAATATTACCGATGTAGGTCATTTAGAGAATGACGGAGATACAGGAGATGATAAAATCGAGAAACAAGCAAAGCTCCAACATAAAGAGCCGATGGAAGTCGTCGAGCAATACAAGCAGGGTTATCACAAAATTTTGGAATTGTTCAATACGCTGCCGCCATCTATAGAGCCGCTCGCGACGGGACATATTCCAGAGCAAATTGAAATGGTGGAGAAAATCATGGAGAATGGCTATGCCTATGATGTAAATGGAAATGTCTATTTCAATGTGCGCAAATACAACGAAGATCATCCCTACGGACAATTGTCTGGAAGAAAAATCGACGAACTCTATAATGAGACGCGCGACCTCGACGGACAGCAAGAGAAGCGCGATGCCTTGGATTTTGCCCTTTGGAAGAATGTGCCGAAAGAGCATATTATGAAATGGAAAAGCCCTTGGGGAAATAGCGGTTGCCCGGGATGGCATATCGAGTGCTCTGCCATGAGTCAGAAATATTTGGGCGATGAATTTGATATTCACGGCGGTGGCATGGATTTGAAATTCCCACACCATGAAGCGGAGATTGCGCAATCAATTGGTGCTATTAAAAAATCACCCGCTAAATATTGGATGCATGGCAATATGCTCACCTTTGAAGGGGTGAAATGAGCAAGTCCAAGAACAATTCTATCTTGCCGATGGAATTGATCAACGGCAGCCATCACTTATTGGATAAGGCATACAGCGCGATGGTCGTTCGGTTTTTTATGTTGCAGAGTCACTATAGCAGTGAATTGGATTTCTCCAATGAAGCATTGAAGGGTTCTGAAAAAGGATTCAATCGATTGGTGGAATCATTTGATCGATTGGCTGGCATCAAGCCGAAAGACCCGAATGCAGAGGTTTTACAGGCGATAGAAAAAATCGAATCGAATTGCGCCATGCACATGAATGATGATTTCAATACGCCGAAGACGATAGCAGAATTGTTTGAATTGGCGACCCTCATCAATAAATTGTACGATGGTAGTTTGACTACAGACCAAGCGGGCATTGATAAAATTCAACAAATCATTCAAAATTATTTCATCGATATCTTGGGGATGAAGATAGAGAAGGCTGCGAATAGTGGTTTGGTAGATGGATTGATGAAATTTGTCTTAGAGCTGCGCAAAGAGGCTAGGGATAAAAAAGACTATGCCACCTCAGATAAAATCCGCGATACCATGAAAGACTTGAACATCACGATTAAGGATGGGAAAGATGGTGCGGAAGTGGTTTATAATGGATGATTTTGGATGTGCGATGTACGATTTACGATATTGGCTTTGCGATTGATGATTGCCGTGGTTGAGCTATCGTTTTGCAAAATGCGCTGTTTAGAGACTAGTGTTTGACTTTTTTTTCTAACACAGACTACACAAATTTTCACAGAGTTCCAATGTAGGTTTTTATAAGTAAAATATAAAGAATAAATTATTCTTCTTTCTTCTTCCTTTTGAATAACATTGATCATCTTCTTTCTTTCTTTAATAATCAGATCTTTGAATATAACATTCGTCATCATAAAACAGAATAAGTTAAATCAGGTTTATTTCCCGTAAAATCTTCAATGGTTTTATGCTGTGTATATTGATATAAGGCTTTACAAAGGTTTGGAATTTCATTTGTTAAAATTAAACCTCAACTATAGTAATTAAGGCAATTTCTTTTCTCAAATGCATGAGCTGTAAAAATTTAAATTTAATTTATTCTTCTTTAAATCCTTTGTCGAGTTCTAATTTGTCTAAAATAGAACTTGTTTTAAACAATAATTGGTGAGTCAAAAAAATGTAAATTGCAAATATCAATGTTGTACCTAATAGATAATATACACCATTCTTAAAGTCAATTTGGCCTTTAAGAAAGAAATGTATTGTAGAGTTTAATTATCTAGTAGGACAACTCTCAAAACAGCATTTTTTAGAAAAACTTCATCCTATTACTTTCGTATTGTTATTGTTATCTTCTTGGTCATATAACTTTCTTGTTCGAAATTCGTTTTTAATCAGCAATAAATGAAAAATAAGTAAAAAAATTAAATTAATTCTCTAAATATTTTCGATTTTGAATTTGCCTACGGTAATATAACTTGTTTTAGAAACATATAATATAAAAGTATCCAATAGCCTTTAGTTCTTAAATCCAGTCCATCATTAAAAACTGATCATTCCACAATAGCCCCAGACACCAGACACCAAAAACCAGACACCATTTTATCGGCAGTTGCATTCATGCTCCACTCCCAAATCAATGCATGTCACCACGCGCGTAGTTTTATCGCATCCAGCGAAGATGACGCGGAGGTTTTGTCCGTCGGCGGATTTTCCTTCAAAGGCAAAGGTCGGGCAATTATCGCCATTGGGGGCGCTCTTCTCTTTATTTAAGACGCCTTTTTCCAATACATCTAGAATTTCACCGGCATCGATATCGCGGCATTTCATGCGGCATTTGGCATGTGCGGTATAAGTCATTTTATGAGAGATCAATTTGACGCGGACCTCATTTTCATTTAAGTTTGTGTCGAAGCCTGCAGTGGGAGAAGAGAAATAGCATTTCTTGATGCCCACCACCAATAGCAACAATGCGATGAGCAATATGCTCCCAACAGCAGTTCCTCTTTTTTTATTCGCAGCCATTAGATTTCTTTAAACGATGCCATGATGGTATCGATGGTCGGTTTGTATTTTAATTTTCGATTCAATCCCCTCGTCCAAATTGCGACTTGGTAATAATTCTTATTGCCATTGATCACTTTTTGAGAATAATAAATCTTCTCCGCTTCTTGTCCCATTTTTCCATAGACTTCGTTGAAATAGGCATTTTCTTTAAATGTAGAAGAAACGACTGAGCTGTCCAAACCCGCATGAATTCTATGAATCGAGCGCGTATTGAACGTGTCAAATGGAATATCTTTATTGGCCTTGACAACAACGATATAAAAATTTCGATAGCGATTGGCATAACTGCAAACGACATCATCGCCTAATTTTTCTTCCTTCACCCAATCAGGAATCGTGAGTTGGAAGAGGTTGCTCTGATTGATGGTGTGGTTGCCTTCGCCATATCCGCAAGATTGCAAAAGGGCAATACTCAATATGGTTACTAGAAAAAATTGAATGGACTTCATCTGAATAAACTTAAAATTTAGGGTTGTTTTTTCGCGGATTCTTCAATGCGCATACCCATGGCAAATACATTCTGCAGCGGATTGGTGCGCATGTCTTGTTCGAGGATAAATGTATATTTACCCGTCATTGGGAATCTCCTTCTCTCTTTGATAAATACACGCGCAAAACATATATCCCCCGTGCAGTCTCCATACCAAGCACCTGCATCATCGCAAAGCGGAAGGTTGATTTCCTTAGTCTCCATCGATTTGTCAGGGAAAATGGTGTGCAATTTGACATACAAATTTTGCCATTCATATACATCGCGATGTCTAATATTCAATATGAAATTATAGTGCGTGAGTGAATCTGGAATCGTCATTTCAAATTTCAAACTATCTCTATAATCCCATCCTTTGCTGGGAATATCGATATTGGTCTCGTATAATCTATCTCTATTGCACGCGGTGAACAAGAACAATAGTGCTGAAAAAAAAGTCAAAAATATGAACCTATTCGCCATCTTTTTTGGGTGGATTTCTATTGTCTCTAGGAGGTCGATTCCTGTTTTGATTTCGGTTATTGTTGTTTCTGTTTGGTCCACTATTTGGATTTCTCGGATTGCCCTTATTAGGCCCTTGTCCTTCATTCGGGGATTTATTCGGCGCCGCTGCTGTTTGATTTGCAGGTGGATTATTTCTTCCTTGGCCTTGCGCTTGCGCTGGTGACCGAGGTTTTTTCTTTTTAGAAGGTCCTTTGCGGTCTCTCTGTTGCAATGATTTTAAATCAATTTGCCCCACCAATTCCTCTGACTTCTCCGTATCTTTTTCCGTCGGTTTATCTGGAATAGCGAGTTCTTCCAAGGATTGAGGTTTTTGTCCCTCTGCATTCATCTTAGCGATTTCGCGCACCGTATTCACATCGAGTTTGTACATGTTTCGGTCTTCATTATTGCGCACTTCAAACCACATGACTTTTTTGAGAATCTCTGTTTTTCTCAAGTATGCCATTCCCTCCATCGTATCGAGCTTTTCGATTTTTGATGGAATATCTTTCAAGGCGTCTAGGTATGAATCCAATTCGTAGTTGAGGCAACATTTCAAACGACCACATTGTCCAGATAACTTTTCAGAATTGATAGATAGGTTTTGATATCTCGCAGCGGAAGTATTCACGGTAGGGTAGTCGCCCAACCAACTGCTGCAGCACAATTCGCGTCCACATGAACCAATGCCACCAATTCTCGCGGCTTCTTGTCTCGCACCGATATGTTTCATCTCTACTTTGACTCTGAATTCAGCAGCATATCGCTTGATCAATTCACGGAAGTCGATGCGCTCGTCAGCGATATAATAAAAAGTCGCGCGCTTTCCATCTGCTTGATATTCGACATCGCCAATTTTCATGTTGAGGTTGAGTTCGCGCAATCACCCGACTCAACAACATGGTATTGTTTTCTTTTTTCGATTTTCGGCCAATGATTTCAAATCGTTTTCCGTTGCGATGCGCAGGATTTTGAGAAATTTGGTTTTCTCATCGATTTTTTTCTTTTTCAATTGGAGTCGCACCAATTCCCCTTTGAGGGAAACCTCGCCCACATCATAGCCTGTGGGAGTTTCCACTGCTATTTTATCGCCTTTGCAATAGTCGGCGCCTTTTTCATTCCAAAAATAATCTTTGTGCCCCTTCTTTAAAGGAGACTTCTACGATATCGAATTCTTTTTGACCAAATGCCAAGGGCATTCCCGCAAACCAATCGTATGTATTCATTCTGTTGCACCCGCCACTACTGCAAGTTCCGCCCGTTCCACATGCCATTATACTAATTCATTTTATAATTAAAAATATTTGTCTTTAAGCAAAATCTCGCTCAAAGACCCCCCGATTAAACACCCTGCTCGACTTGATACCCAAATTGATGAATATCATCTTCGAACTTCCATTGCGCTCTATTTCATAAAGTGCTGTATCAATATAAGTTTGAATCTCTGCTATCTGATCCACTTCTACATTTCCTGCAAAATACTCAGCCACTTTTCTTAAATCCTGTGCTAAATTACAATTATTTGAGTATTTCATGACTAAACTTTCTCTCAAGAAATGCAAGAGGTAGTGCAGAAAGGTCTTTTGCTCCTCTTTCCCGCTGCCAGCAATCCCATCATTGAAGCGCATCAAACCGCTGATGGTCGCCAAATCTTTTTTATGGGCAGCAGTGACAACAAATTTCAACCATTTATAAACAGCAGCTTCGATATTGAAATTGCTCTCTTCGATGGATGCCTTTGCCAAGAGCAAATCTCCTTCAGCGATTGGCACAATGCGCTGAATCTCCGCAGGTTTGCTCGGATAGATTTTAGTCAATTCCGCTGTGAGTTCCTCATGACTCAAATGTGGAATCTTGATAATTTGACAACGAGAAATGATGGTGGGCAATAATTCCTCCATATTTTCTACGATCAAAATAAAAATGCTCTTTGGTGGCGGTTCTTCAAATATCTTGAGCAATTTATTGCTCTCCTTGCCCATCAGTTCGGCCATCCAGATGATTTGAATCTTATAATTGCCCTCAAATGACTTCAACAAAAAATTGCGAATCACCTGCTCGCAGTCTTCATTGCGGATTTTAAAATTCTTCGCTTTATTGAAATTGACCCAATCGGCGATTTCAAAATAACCTTGATAGGCTTCATTCATCTCTCTCCATTTGCCAATGATAGACGTTGATAATTCTTTGCTCTCAAAGGTTGGATAGACAAAATGCAAGTCGGGATGCGCCATTTTTTTGACCTTCACACAGGATGCACAAGTCCCACAGCTATCTGCTTCTCCTTTATTTTCACATAAAATGTATTGAGCAAATGCCAAGGCGAGCGCCAAGGTGCCATAACCCATCTTGCCCGACAACATATTGGCATGGTGAATCTTGTCCTCTTGCACGATGCGAATGAGGTTTTCTTTGATACTAGACTGACCGATGACTTGAGAAAATTGCATAAAATAGTCAACAAAAATAAGCGATTAATTCGCCTTTAAAATTAAATAAACAAGCCAAAACGCATTTATTTTGAAACCCATAGAAAAGGCTTGATAATCAAGGACAATATGGATTGTTCAGGATCTTGAACTTCGGCATGCTCGGGTTAATTTGCAGAATTTGAAATAATGCTCTAGTTTTGAAGGAAATTTGAATGTTGAATATACCAACACATATTGTAACGACCGGTATTTTCGTAGAAAATTCGGCACATCAAGTGCTCATGGTCAATCATCCTACCCGCGGTTGGGAGATGCCCGGTGGTATTCTCGACAAAGGGGAGAATATCATGGAATCCATTCAGAGACAGTTGGATAAGCAAGGGAATTGGGTTATTCAAAGTCATCAATTGATTGCTGTCTATTCCGATATTCAAGAGGACTTTGTCGATGATAGGATATTGCCCACCAAGATCATATTTGATTTTAGGTGCAGCATTGTGGGGGATCAATCCATTGAGGGAGAAGCGCTAGAGAGCATGAAATGGGTGGATAGAAGTGAATTAATCTCTTTATCCCTTTCCGAAATCATGAAAATGCGCATTGATAACTATTTGGAATTCAATCGCGCTGTGCTGTATACGTCCTATATGCGCGAACCATTTGAGGTCAAGATTCGCACGGAGATATAGCGCAAGCAAGAATTTAACATGGCCTTGGAAGGATATAAGTTTTTCTCCATTTTTTCCTAAATCCTTATACTTTTACAAATTCTATAAAAACCCATCTATTTCATGGATTTCATCATTGAAAAATCAGTACTCATTGTTTCGGTATTTGGAATTACCCTCGTCATGGCGATGTATAGCACATGGTTGGAGCGCAAGTTTGCGGCTTTTTTGCAAGATAGACTTGGACCCAATAGAGCGGGAATATTCGGATTATTGCAGCCATTCGCTGATGCAGGAAAGATGTTTTTCAAAGAGGAATTTATTCCGAATCACTCAGAGAAGTTTTTGTTTATCGCAGGACCAGGAATAGCCATGTTTACGGCATGTATGACGAGTGCTGTCATACCTTGGGGACCTGATTTTGAAGCTTTTGGCAGAACAATTTCTTTACAAATTTCAGATATCAATATCGGTATTCTCTATATCATGGGCTTTTTGAGTTTGGGGGTGTATGGAATTATGATTGGCGGTTGGGCATCGAATAACAAATACTCTTTATTCTCTGCGATCAGAGCGTCTTCACAGATGATATCTTATGAATTGGCGATGGGCATCATTATCATCACCATTGTCATGATGACAGGTTCATTGAGTTTGCGCAATATCGTTCAAGAGCAATCAGGTGCCTTGTATAATATCACTGCGCTCAAGGGATTGAATTGGAATATATTTTATCAACCGTTGGCATTTATAATTTTCATGACATGTGCCTTGGCAGAGTGCAATCGCGCACCATTTGACTTAGCGGAATGCGAAACAGAATTGATTGGTGGATACCATACAGAATACTCTTCTATGAAGCTCGGATTCTATCTATTCGCTGAGTATATCAATATGTTTATCTCATCAACTGTAATTGCGACAATATTCTTCGGTGGATATAATTTCCCAGGCATGCAATTAATTGAGAATTCAGCATTGCTCACGGTAATGTGTGTCGCAGTTTTATTTCTAAAAATCATCTTCTTCATCATGTTGTTTATGTGGATTCGCTGGACTTTGCCGCGATTCAGATATGATCAATTGATGCACCTCGGATGGAAATCATTGATTCCATTGGCTATTATCAATATGCTCATAACAGGCGCTGTGATATTGGCGACATAGAGTCCCGTAGGGACATCATAAAGAACTCCGCTCTGTCCTGTAGGGACAACATATCGGTAAGACACGAACTATCTCTGACTGTCCCGTAGGGACAACATATCGGTAAGACACGAACTCACGCGCATCTGTCCCATAGGGACACCATATCGGTAACACGCTGTCCCATAGGGACAAGATATCGGTAACCCACGAACTCACGCGCAGCTGTCCCGTAGGGACAACATATCGGTAACTGGGAACTCATCAGAAAGCATACCAGTCCCTTAGGGACGCCATATCGGTAACTCCAAACAAGACGAAGACATGTCCCGTAGGGACAACATATCGGTAACACTGACCATCGCAGACGTGTCCCGTAGGGACATCATAACGGTAACCCCTCAAAGGACTAAGGCCTGTCCCGTAGGGACAACATATCGGTTCACCTCTTTTCTGAGGAAGAACCACGGTTATATCAACTCCTTAAAGATATACCGCTCATCATAATCGACTTCAAACTTCTCTAGAAATTCTCTGTATTCTTCTAAGAAAGTTTTTCTTCCATGATGCTCTTCCTGATTTTCTATGTATCTTATCACATCTTTTAATTGTGATTTCGAATAGGAAAAAGCACCATAACCTTCTTGCCATTCAAACTTGCCTTGTAGGAATTTTTTCTCATTAATCCATTTTGATGAATCCCCTTTTATATCCTGCATCAAATCGGAAATTGATTGATGCGGTCGCATTCCGATTAAGACATGAACATGATCTGGCATTCCATTAATAGAAATTAATTTGTGCTTATTCTTTTGTGTAATTCCAGTGATGTATTTATACAATTCATCCTTCCATGATGGATGAATTAAACCGCGTCTGTATTTAACGACGAATACAAATTGGATGTGAATTTGGGTGTATGTGTTTGGCATATGTATATATATTTTTTTCTACCGATATGTTGTCCCTACGGGACAAAGATTATAACGTGCTACGATATGTTGTTTTCTGTGATATAAAACGTGCTACCGATATGTTATCCCTACGGGATATGTATTTTGCTCTTCTATCTGCCGAAATGTTATCCCTGCGGGATATACCTTATAGTTTTATATTTTTTTCCTTTCACCTTTTCTATATCCTCTTATGGAAACTTTGGAAACTGTTGAAAATCCGGATCGCGTTTTTCCAAAAATGCATTTTTTCCCTCTTGCGCTTCTTCCATTAAATAGAACATCAACGTTGCATCGCCCGCAAATTCCATCAGCCCTGTCTGACCATCTAATTCTGCATTCAATCCTCGCTTTAGCATTCTCAATGCCATTGGACTTCGCTTCATCATAGTCTTACACCATTTTACGGTCTCCTTTTCCAATTGATCGATAGGAACTACTCTATTTACCAAGCCCATATCCAAGGCTTCATAAGCACTGTATTGCTCGCATAAAAACCAAATCTCTCGCGCCTTTTTTTGTCCAACGCATCGCGCCAAATAACTCGAACCAAAGCCCGCATCAAAACTCCCCACTTTTGGTCCAGTCTGACCGAAGATGGCATTTTCTGAAGCGATGCTGATATCGCAGACTACGTGTAAAACATGTCCACCACCAATAGCATATCCATTGACCATCGCGATAACGGGCTTGGGTAGTGAGCGAATTTTTTTGTGCAAATCCAAGACATTTAATCGCGGCACCCCATCTTCGCCAATATAGCCGCCCACGCCTTTTACATGTTGGTCGCCGCCGCTGCAGAAAGCTTTTTTCCCTTCACCCGTGAGAATGACGACATTGATATCATTGCGCTCACGACAGATTTCAAAAGCATCGAGCATGTCTTTATTTGTCTCTGGACGAAAGGCATTGTGCACCTCTGGTCTATTGATGGTTATTTTTGCAATCCCTTCAAAAAAATCAAATTTGATGTCGGTATAGGTCTTAATGGATGTCCAATTCAGCATAATATATTTTTATTTCTTAGTTGTATTTCTGTTTGTTAATCTTCTACCTCACTTCACTCCCATTGGCAATAGGATCAAGTGTTGTCATAAATTTTAGTTTTCCATTTTCCTCTGCCATCAAAATCATCCCTTTGCTCTCCTCTCCGCGAATCTTTCTAGGAGCGAGGTTAGCGATGACAGATACTTGTTGGCCGATGATATCTTCTGGCTTGAAATGCTCAGCGATGCCCGATACGATGGTTCTCACTTCATATCCCAAGTCCACTTTTAGTTTCAATAATTTATCTGCCTTTTCCACTTTGGATGCTTCTAATATGGTTCCGATGCGGATATCCATTTTTGCAAAATCATCGAAGCTGATTTCTTGTTTTTGCGCAAGTGTAGCAGTTGTTTTTTCTTCTTTTATTTCCAAAGTTGTAGCAGCTGGTTTTACCAATTTTGCAACTTGTTTTTCTATTGCTTCATCTTCTATTTTTGAAAATAACAATTCTGCAGGATTCAATTGGTGGCCTGGTTTTACAAGGTCTTGTCTGCCGATATCACTCCATGAAATTTTTTGTCGCTCGAGATTGATTTGCTTCATGATTTTTGCACTGGTGAAAGGCAAAAATGGTTCACAAGTGATTGCAATATTTGCAATCAATTGAAGACAATCGTATAGTACAATGCCCGCTTCTTTTGGATCGGTCTTAAATAATTTCCATGGTTCTTTTTCTGTCAATAATTTATTGCCATGGCGCGCCATATTCATCACTTCCATCAGTGCTTCGCGGAATTTATATTCTTCAATAGATTTTGCAATGCTGTTTTTAAAATCGCCGCATATTTTTTCCAATTCATCGCAACCCTTGGTTTCAGGGACTTTCCCGTCATAGAATTTATGCATGAGCACGACAACTCGATTGACGAGATTGCCGAGAATAGCGACGAGTTCGCTGTTGTTTTTCAACTGAAAATCCTTCCAAGTGAAATCGTTGTCCTTGGTTTCAGGCATCTGAGCGGCGAGTGTATAGCGCAGCACATCTTGTTGGTCGGGGAATTCTTCTAAATATTCGTGTACCCAAACTGCCCAATTTCTTGAAGTTGAAATTTTATCACCTTCTAAATTTAAGAATTCGTTCGCAGGAACATTCTCTGGCAAGATATAACCACCGTGCGCCATGAGCATCGCTGGGAATATGATGCAATGAAAAACGATATTGTCCTTCCCAATGAAATGCACCAATTTGGAATCGTCTTGTTTCCAATATTTTTCCCAATCAGAAGTCAATTCTTGTGTTGCAGTAATATAGCCAATTGGCGCGTCAAACCATACATAGAGCACTTTCCCGGTTGCACCATCCACTGGAACGGGAATGCCCCATTCCATATCGCGCGTCATCGCACGAGCTTGCAATCCCTGTGACAACCAACTCTTGCATTGACCCAGAACATTGGTTTTCCATTCAGGGTGTGCGCCAATAAAATCTTCTAATTGTTTTTGGTATTGGTCGAGTGGGAGGTACCAATTTTTTGTTTTCTTTTGTATGGGTGTTTCATTCGTAATAGCTGATTTGGGATTGATGAGGTCGGTGGCATTGAGGGTCGAACCGCATTTCTCGCATTGATCGCCATATGCTTTTTCATTCGCGCAATTTGGACATGTGCCGATGATATATCTATCTGCTAAAAATTTATTCGCTTTCTCATCAAAGAATTGCTCAGATTCTTGCTCGACAAAGACTTTGGCGTCATATAATTTTTTGAAAAACGCTTTAGCCACTTCCCTGTGTTTGTCATTGGTTGTTCTTGAAAATATATCAAAGGATATCCCAAGGCCATCAAAACTAGTTTTGATTTGGTGGTGGTATTTATCGGCAATGGCTTGTGGAGAAATTCCCTCGCGCTCTGCACTAATCGTGATGGGCACACCATATTCATCGGTGC
This sequence comes from Bacteroidota bacterium, assembly GCA_016713645.1. Taxonomy (GTDB): domain Bacteria; phylum Bacteroidota; class Bacteroidia; order Chitinophagales; family JADJOU01; genus JADJOU01. The sequence continues at coordinate 86,841 of JADJOU010000006.1, read as the reverse complement.
CGCTGATGAATTTCACATCTCTCCCTTGCAATCTCAGATAGCGCACATAGATATCAGCAGGTAAAAAACAACCCGCTATATGCCCAATATGGAGTGGCCCATTGGCATAAGTGAGGGCAGCGGTGACGAGATGGCGATTGAATTGGGGCATAACTGCAATTATGAATTTTAAATTTTGAATTTTGAATTAGAATGTGGAATTATGAATATTCCAAAAGCATCCCAACAACATGGAAAATTATGAATTTTAAATTTTGAATTAAAGGAGGAATTATAATAATTCCAATAAAGCTGCCTAACAACTAACAACCAGAACCTTTCAACAAATTAATACCCAAATTTCACTTTGAAATGCTCCACCGTATTTTTTAGTCCTTCTTCAAATCGGTATTGTGGGTCGTATCCCAAAAGTGTTTTTGCTTTGGTGATATCAGCGAGTGAATTGCGGATATCGCCTTTGCGCGCTTCGCGGTGGTTTGGTTCGATATAAATATTCAAGTATTTCTGAATCAAGTTATACATATAATTGACAGAGAAATTCTCTCCTACCGCAATATTATACACTTGGTTGACTGCAGCTTCATTGTCTGTGAGCATGGCGCGGATATTGGCTTGCACGGCATTGTCGACATAAGTGAAATCCCTTGTCTGTTCGCCATCGCCATCGATATTCACTTTTTCTCCTTTGAGAATTTTGTCTACAAATAGCGGAATAACTGCGGCGTAAGGACCATTGGGGTCTTGTCGCGAACCAAAACTATTGAAATAGCGCAAGCCGATGATTTGCATGCCATAGGTATTGGCGAATACATGGGCATATAATTCATTGGTGTATTTTGTCACGGCATAAGGTGATAATTGTTTGCCAATGCGCTCTTCCACTTTGGGTAAGTTTGGTTCGTCTCCATAAACAGATGATGAAGATGCATAGACAACGCGCTTTACACCCGCTTCATTGGCAGCGACGAGCATATTGAGGTATCCGCTTACATTGATGAGGTTGCTGCGCGAAGGGTCTTTAATCGAACGCGGAACAGAGCCCAGTGCCGCTTGGTGAGAGATGAAATCCACCCCTTTACATGCTTTAGAGCAAGTATCCATTTGGGTGATATCACCTTCGATGAATTCAAAATTGGGAGCATTCTCAAAGGGCTTTATGTTTTCATAATTTCCTGTAAGGAGATTGTCGAGTATCTTGACTTTTTTCGCGCCGTTTTTGATAAGGTATTCAACGATATGGGAACCGATGAAACCAGCACCGCCCGTCACGAGAAATGTATAGGAAGAGAGGTCTTTATTGTGAAACATGGATGATGCTTAAAATTCCAAATTTTATGATTGAAATGTTTTGAATAAAAAGACGAAGATAAGATTTTTTACTAAACGAAAATTGTCAAATTGTTGGTTTCAAAAAACTTGAAACTGCATAGCGATAAGGCTATTTTCAAATGCAAACACCAAATATTGAATTATTTTCAATCAATAGGATTCAGTGTATTTCTCTTTGTTTCACTTTTACAATTTCCTGCAATTTCTCCATCAATAAGCTTATGTTCGCTATTAGCTCTTTGCAAACTTCAATTTCATTCACACTTTCTAGATTCTTCTTGTTGAGCAATGACTCCTCTGAATTTTCTAATAAAATTTTCTTACTCAAGATGTATTCTTTCTTAACATTCAATGCTTTTGCAATTTTCTCCAAATTTCTTGAATTGACATTTGCTTTTCCATTTTTTATTTTACTGTAATAGGATTGTGAAAATCCAATTGAATTGGCAATATCAACGGATTTTTTATCCAATTCTCTTCTTATAGATCTAATCTTTAAATTTATATTTTCTATCATACAAGTAATATTTTATAACCAAAAGTAATATTTTAGAACTTGATTTACAAATTATAGTTTGTTTTTTTTGCATAAAATTTAATCAGTATTTAAAAACATTTTTATGCCACTTAATTTAACAAACTGCGACCCGAAGCCCTTCATGAAGCTTCAAGAAGACAATAGTCAAGCTCCTATATTGAACTATAATATGGAAGCGAATAATAACGTCAGTGTTTATTCCTATGTCCCAATTCCACTAGATCAAGAAATATTTAAACCGCGCATTGACCCAATTCCCCCTAAAGTGAATGAATTGATGGCCTTAAGTGATTCAGTTATTAAGCAAAAATTGTTAGAGGACTTAAATAGTCCTCAATCTATTTACTTTAGAAATTACAAATTGTTGAAAAATTGTGCATTTCCATGCGTCTTCTATGATGCAAGTGCAAGCAGTCAGCCATATATAAAGGCTGCGAGTTATGACATTAATATCCCAACGCTTCCAATCGACACTCCTTTAAATCATCCAAGCCCATTATACAATACAAAATCTGGTAATTGGGGATTCGTATTTTATATTGGGGGGAATTATTCAATGATTAAATATGGCTCGATTACAATATCTGCAGATGTTCTCGAAGGAGGATTTTGGCTTGCTAAAACTTTGGGTGATAAGACTACCGTAGAGTTCTCTCCAGAAATTGTGATTGATTTTGATATTAATGACATTGTTTCAAAATTAAACAGGGAAAGATTCCGATTTTTCAATCGCATGTGGAAGGCAGAATCAGTTTGGATTTTGGTGGAAATAGAGGATGGCGAAAATCCAATCATCAAGGATAAGGCATTCTTTCTGCAGTATGAGACAATCATAAGTAGCTTTTTAGGCAATTATGGCGCAGGAAAGACGATTGAGACCTTTTCATTATTGCCTGGAGAAAGGACAACCATATCCATATCAACATATAAGGATCGTGCAGAATCATATATGAAGACTGATAATATTATAGATACAAATTCAACTGCTGGAAGGAGTTTGTATGAAAGTGCCGTTCAAGATCAAAATGGAACGCAAGAGAGCAATAGTACTTCAGTTGGCGTTGGAATAACCACCAATTCAGAATCTGGGACAGGTCTGATAGCGGGATTATTCGCCAGTGGCAGCAGCAGCAGTGCTTTTACTGCTGATGTAAAATCATCAAAATTGACCAATACAATTGATTCTGTCGTCAGCAATTCATTATTTAGTGTCACGAATCAAACGAATAGCGCAAAACAAACCAATATAAACACCACTGTTGCAAATTCAAACTCCGATTCAACGACAACGAGTATTATTCGGGAACTCGAGAATATTAATTCATCGCGAACATTAAATTTTGTATTTAGAGAATTGGTGCAAGAATATAATGTAATTCATTGGTTGAAGAATATCAAATTTGGTTATACAGATTTGCAAACAGGGGAAGTTCGATTGGTATTTGCACATGAGTTAGAGAAATTATTGAATGACGTTATACTAGATCCGCTGGCTGCAAATGATTTGTTCTTATCTATCATGGATTGTGCTCGTGTGATTTTCAACTATGATGAAGACCCTATTACTTTTTTTGAACCACGTCCCTATCCAGTTCCGTCAGCAAGTTATATTTGCGGCAGTTATATTTTCCCTTCAAGTGAAGATTGCCTTTGGGTTAAAACAAGGGGGTTGAGCGATACTTATGGGAATGTTACATTACCAGGGGTTATATTATCTGTTAATAACTACAAATTAAAAACATCTTCTGTCATTGTAGATAGCTTGTTAGGTCAAGGGGAAGCATTGGATTGTTACAACAAGAACTTGCAGCAGGTAAATCTTGAAGCGCAAGACTTGTTGAATGCGAATACTGTATTGAGAAATGCGCAATTGCAACAAGCTATGGATGTTATCAATATGATTCCCGATCCAATAGAAAAGGCGGCGAAATACAAAGAGGTATTTGGAACTGATTGTTGTAAAGAAACTGAGACAATATGACACTCTGGTCACCACCTTTTATCTATAATATAGCAGGGCCAGTGAATTCTATTACTGCTGGGCCGATTGCTTTTACTAAACCAGTAGGAATCTTAGGAGTAAAAGGAGCTAGCGCAGCCGGAGCCTCTTTGGGAACTAATGTAGGACTCGGAGTAGTATTGGCGCCAGTGGCTATAGTTGCTGCCGTGCTTGCTTTAGGGGCATTGTACAACGCTATACGTGCGGAAGAGATTAAAAGATCCGAGAGACCAACCGCGCCCGCATCAGGGAACTAGACAATAAAATAACGGCACTAGAAGCACAAGCAGATGCACTCAGAATGAAATTGCAGCGAGATATGAATGCCGCTTCCAAAGCACTTGGATCTAAAGCAGTTGATTTTTCATTTCAAATTCCGAATTTAGAGCAAAGTATCGCCTTGGGGACTTTGCCCACGATGCCCAATATGAATGGCAGTGGGCAGAGTACCAAAACATATCAAGTGCGCAAAGGGGATACCCTTTCATCCATTGCTCAGCGCTATGATATGGCATGGGAAGATCTTTGGAACCTAAACAAAGGAAACCTCCAATCTGGCGACCCCAACCTCATCTACCCCAATGAAGTCCTTAACATACCTAGCAATGCCAAGGTAACCCCTACTGTGAGCAAGGCAGTGCCTCAGCCAAATTTTAAGTGGTCTACTGCTTCAGTGAATGCGTATGTATATAGTCCAATTGCGACGAGTGATCCCAGTTTGGGGATTCGCAATACTTCGCCTGAAGCTAAACTTATTCTGCGCAATCAAAGATTAAATAATTTAGCGGAGCAATATCCTATCCAAGCTGAGCGTGGGAGAATCGGATTGCCTGAGAAAAGCAATATGATCGGACAGAATCAACAAGGGGCTATGTATTTTCAAAATGGTGCTTATCTTTATGAAATGTATTCCAAGAAGATGGGTACTGGCAGTAATTATTATAAGTACAATTCCTCGGCTAAAAAATGGGAGCTCTATCAAACAGAAGATAATTATACGAATGCAAAGAATCAAGGCATTGTGCAATTTTATGAGACTTGGGCGAATATTACAGTAGGCGTCTTAATAGAGAATTTAGGGATTGCCTTTAAAGGAGAAGAATTGATTGCAAAGAGTCTAGCAGGGAGAGAATTGCTGAGAAACCCATTGTCTATATATGGTCAAAGATTTTCAGAAATAGGAACGCCATCAAGCGATAAAATTAATGTTATTGGTAAATATTCTAATAGATTATTTAATCCAAATAATGCTGGAGGAAAAATTTTAAATTTGAACTGGAGAAATACTAAATTTACCAAAGATGGTGTTGATGCAGTTAAAAACATTTGGAAAGATTTCGATACAATGGAAAAGATTCAAAGGGAATTTAAAAATGATTGAAAGATTAGAATTGATTTCCAAAAATAAACTCAGGCCGTCTGATTATGATAAAAGATTTTACACTCATGAAATTAGAGAATATGAAAGATATAAGACATTAAAAATTCCTGTGGTTATACGACTGAAGAAATATGGAGTAATACTCATGCAGCAGCATTAGAGGATTATAAAATTAATGAAAGAATTGAACAATTATATCATCCATCTATTGATGAAATTGAAATTTATGAATATTGATAAATTATGAATACTAAGATTTTAAAATTTTTAAAAGAATATGGTACAGATAAGCAAATCGAGCTGCATATCTCATTAATAGACAGATTTATTCTGTTTAATTTACTACCTAAAGACGCTCCAATGATTAATATTGTTGAGAAAATAAATGAACTACTAAGTGAGGGATTAATATATAAAACAAATAATTCATTCTTTGGATTAACTCAAAAAGGACTAGATTCAATTAGTTGAAATTAAAGCCCCCTCACTAATCCTAAAAATTGGATTAACATTGAAAATTCGACTGTAATCTTCAATGGAAAAATAGAAAAAGACGCAACAACTTTTTTTCCAAAAAACTGGAATAAGCAAAGAATTAAAGAAGAAGTAGCGAGGGCGTTCAATCATAAACAACAAGTAATAAAGAAGACAACTACAAATTTAGACATAATAGAAATATATCACTCGAAATCATCAACAGGATTTACTATTGAGTTTGTTTATAAAAATGGAATCTTAAAAACTGTATATCCAATTATTTAATTTAGAAATTATGGCAGTATATGAATTTAAATATGATATAACAACTAAGTTTGTAGAAATCATACCAGAAGAAGACAAATATAAATCGTTAGGAAATCTTGGATGGATGAGATGGCAATCAGATATTGTCAAAGAGGACATTGAATTAGTCAAAACTTGTAAAGTGGGAAAGTATAAAACAAAAGAAGGATTTAATTCTTTTGAAATTGGACTTGAAAATTCTCCAGGAAGAATTTTAGTTGCTAATAATGGTCCGGCTTGGGTGGTAGATGGGTGGGATAATAGTGAAACATATATGGAATTAGAACTTGATGAAGTCTTGGACTTTTTATATCAATTGAGGGATTATTTATTGAGTCAGGGAATATAAATTATCAAGTAATTTCCTAGGTTTTTTCTTTTAATTAAAGTAGATGGAAAATAAACAGTGGCAACCTCCAATCTGAAATTCTTGATCGAAAATAGCGCAGCCATCAAAAGTACTTCTAATTGAGTAAAAAATCTACTAAAACACCATCTCCGGAATCTCCCCTCTTACGATGAGCTTTCCTGCTGTTTTTGCGATAATCTCCTCGACGCTGATTCCTGGTGCGCGCTCCAATAATACAAACCCCTCATCGGTGATGTCCAAAACTGCGATATCAGAGACTACTTTTTTAATGCATTTTATACCTGTCAATGACAAGGAGCATTGAGGCAATAATTTGATTGTCCGTCTTTGCTGCAGTGTTGCATAGCGACGATGATATTCTTTGCCGAGGCGACTAGATCCATCGCACCGCCCATTCCTTTGACCATTTTACCGGGAATTTTCCAATTGGCGATATCGCCTTGTTCCGATACTTCCATAGCTCCAAGAATGGTTAAATCCACTTTCTGAGCGCGAATCATTCCAAAGCTCATTGCGGAATCAAAGATAGAAGAACCTGGCAAAGTCGTGATCGTTTGCTTACCTGCATTGATTAAGTCTGCATCTTCTTGCCCTTCTATAGGGAAAGGACCCATGCCCAATAGGCCGTTCTCTGATTGCAAGACTACATTGATTCCCTCTGGGATATAATTGGCAACGAGTGTCGGAATTCCGATTCCTAAATTTACATACATGCCATCTTTTACTTCACGTGCAATTCGAATTGCGATTTGTTCTTTTGTCAACATAATTTTTTGTGCTCAATCTCTCTAATGAATAACCCCGACCTTTCGGCAGGGGTTATCTGTTTTATTAATAAAAATACTTGTCTGAATTATAATACAACGTCCTTGCCTTGGATTTGTGGTTTCAACATTTTCTTTTGGAAAGTATTGTTGTCCAATATGGTTCTCACAGCTTTGAATTGCAAGAATTTCTGCATCATCAAACGCTTTAATTCTGGGTTTACAATTTTAACCATCGCCTCTGACACTTTGTACACATTATCTGCAATACCTTCTTTGTTCGTATTGTAATAATCTTCTACCGCTTTCAAATCAGACTTGTCTGGCTTCATTTCTTTGGTATTTGGATCTTCTTTCATATTCACTTGTGGTACACCGTTTTTGATGTCGCCAAATATCATATTGTATTGTTGCAAACTGCTCAATTGGTTGATTGCTGCATCGATGGCTTTAGGCAAGTCTACCACATTTTCTTTTTTCAACAAATCACGCGCTTCGAAAAAGTTCATATCCATCAACATTGCATAAGCTGTGTATCGCGTAGCAAGTGTTTTATCTGCAAGTTTATCGTATATCTTAGCTGCTAATGCATAGTTCGCTTTAGAAACAGCTGTAGCTGCCATGGTTTTCATCTCGTCGAATTGCTCTTTAGATTTCATAGAATCCGCCACACGCTCATACATAGAATTAGCTTCTTGTACTTTTCCTTGATCATAAATTGCATCTGCGTATTTTCTAAAGCCCTCTACATTGCCGCCAAGGCTGTAGAATTCAAATGCTTTCCCAAATTCTTTTTTCTCATAGTAAATATCTCCAGCGATTCTATATCCTTCGTTATTGCGCATTTTTGCGTATGTCTCAGGTGTTAGGCTTTTCTGTGTAACATTCCCTGCATAGTATAAATCAGCGATTCTCTTAATGCCTTCTACGATGCCGCCATTGACGTAATATTCGAGTGCTTTAGGGTATTGATCTTCTCCTTTATCAAAATATGCATCGCCAATAACGCGACATGCCTCGCTATTTCCGATTCCCTTGTTCAAATTATCCAAGGCTTTTTTCATCGTCTTTGCCTCCGTTTTAGGATCGTTGAAAGCTTCGTCGATATAGGCTTTTCCTATTTTCTCATAACCCTCTTTCTTTTCTGCCTTATCGCATTTTACGTAATATCTAGCAGCACTCGTCAAATCTCCTGCGTCAAAGAAAGCATCTCCACTGGCTTTGTAGCCTTCTTTCATCATCTTAATTTCTTTGTAGATCTCCAATACTTTTTGGATCATCTCCATTTGTTTTCCTTTTTCTTTTTCTGCTACTGCTTTTTGAATAAGTGCAGATGCTTTCGCCAATTGCTTGTCTTGAGCAAATGAAGGCAATTGAGCGCCTATAAATGCGAAGAGAATTAAGATTTTGATTATTTTCATATGTCGAATATTTTGAAATTTAACACTAAAGTAAAAATTGTATCCAACTATCAAAGTAAATTTTGACTTTTTACCTATTACTTCAATAGAATTGGATAAAAGTAAGGAATTTTTATTTTATTTTAAATCAATTTAACGAATATAGAAAAATAAGCCTTTATTTTTGCCTTAAAAAACAAAACATGATAAATCACGAGATAGATTACAAGATTTTTGGAGAGGAAATGCAATGTGTAGAAATTGAGCTCGATCCAAATGAGACAGTCGTTGCAGAATCGGGCGGCATGATGTTTATGGAAAATGGCATTCAAATGGAGACCATTTTTGGCGATGGCAGTGGCGGGCAATCTGGATTTATGGGAAAACTATTTTCCGCGGGAAAGCGATTGCTCACCGGCGAGAGTTTATTTATGACGGCATTTACGAATACTTCAGCCAATAAGAGCCGCGTCTCTTTCGCTTCTCCATATCCAGGCAAAATCATTCCCATCAATTTGAGTCAAATGGGCGGAAGATTGCTCTGTCAAAAAGATGCCTTTTTATGCGCAGCTAAAGGGGTTTCCATAGGTATTGAATTTCAGAAAAAATTGGGAACAGGGATATTCGGCGGTGAAGGATTCATCATGCAAAAATTAGAAGGCGACGGCATGGCATTCGTTCATGCGGGAGGACATATCATCGAGCGAACAGTCGTACCGGGCGAAGTTTTGAGAATTGACACGGGTTGTATCGTGGCTTATACAAGCGGCATTGACTTTGACATTCAATTTGTTGGAGGATTAAAAATACTTTCTTCGGCGGTGAAGGAGTCTTCTTTGCAGTAATCAAAGGAAGCGGTAAAGTATGGATGCAATCGCTACCAATCAGTCGTCTCGCGAGCAGAATTCTCGCTTATTCGGGCGCTTCCGGCAGAAGAGAAGAGGGAAGTATCTTAGGCGGATTGGGCAATATGCTCGATGGAGATTAAAATCTCAAAGCATTTCGTGTTTTTCTAGTACGCAATTTGTTTTAAATATATATATATTTGATTCAAAGTGAAACAAGATGGCACAAGAATGGCATGCACAAATTGACTTAGCGAATGCGGAATTAGACAAGGATCATTTGACCGAAGCACTAGATTTGGCAAATGGCGTTATCATAAAAATTCAGGAAGGAAATACATCCTCTGAAATTGATCAAGCGCTCTTCGCAAAAGCTCAATTGGTCATGGTGAATGTCTACCTGAGACAAGGTAGGTATGAAGATGCGCTTATCCTCATAGATAAAATACTTCATTTAGCAGAGGAACATAAACTTCTTGAAGCAAAGGCAAAATCGCTGCATCTCAGCTCTAAAGCGAATTTTTTATTGGGGGCTTATGAGCGGTCGTTGGAATATTCCACTAAGGCTTTAGCCGCATATGAAGATATTGGAGATGAACCAAATCAAGTCAATGTCATCGGCAATATCGGAACAATATATCTCTCTCTAGGATCTTTTGATAAAGCGTTAGAATTTTCTGCAAAAGCACTCACCATTGAAGAGAAAAATGGCAATAAATCCGGTGTTGCTAGGCTTATTGCAAATATTGGATTGATTTATATCGAACTAGAATCCTATGAGGTAGCTTTAAAGTATTGTAAAAGCGCACTAGAACTGCATGACGAATTAGGCGAAAAATCTGGTGTCGCTGCAGTTACTGCAAATATTGGCCTTTTATATCAAGCCCAAGGTGCCAGTCAAGAAGCCATGGAATACATGTTAAAAGCACTTGCTATCAATGAAGAAATTGAGAACAAATCAGAGATTGCTCTGATAACAATGAATATAGGATGTGTGTGCAAGGAATTGGGCAATGCCGAAAAATCACTTGAATATTTCAATCGATCACTTGCAATCTATGAGGAGATCGGCGCGAAATCAGGAATTGCCAATGTATTGGGGAATATGGGGATTGTATTTTCCAACACAAACTTAGATTCCTATGATGACAAAAAAGCAGAAGAATATTTGCTCAGAGCGATTGAAATCAGCAAAGAATTGGGGATTCAATCTTTTCTAATTATTTTTCATAAACATCTCGCTGAATTATATAAGTCAGAAAATCGTTGGAAAGAGGGCTATATTCAATTTGAACATTATCACGAGATAGAAAAAGAAGTTCAAAGTGAAGAGGCAAATCAGAAGGCCATCCAATTAGAGAACAGGCGAAAAGTGGATGAGGCGGAGCGAGATAGACAAGTTAAATTGGCGCGTTTTCAAGAGCAAGAGAAAATACTATTGAATATTTTACCGGCATAAATTGCAGAGCGCATTTTGGAAGGAGAAAAGCAAATTGCAGACTTGCACGAAAATGTATCTGTCTTCTTTAGTGATATTGTAGGCTTTACGCAATTATCTCAACTCATATCTCCAGATGAATTGTTATCCATGTTGAATGAAATATTCTCTGAGTTTGATCGCATCGCACGCAAACATGGTTTGGAAAAAATCAAGACCATCGGGGATGCATATATGGCAGTGGCAGGGGTTCCCATTGATTGCGAAGATCATGCTGAGCGAGCAGCAGCATTTGCTCAAGAAGTAATTGAATATATGAAAGTCTATCGACAGAAAACAAATTCTGAATTGCAGATACGCGTAGGATTGCATTGTGGTAGGGCGATTGCAGGGGTCATCGGAGAAAATAAATTTGCCTATGATCTCTGGGGAGATTCTGTCAATACGGCATCGAGAATGGAAAGTCACGGCGTTCCGGGAAAGATTCATGTGAGTGAAGATTTTAAAAATGAATTGTCAGAAAGTGCTTATCGATTTGTTGAAAGAGGAGAAATGGAGGTAAAAGGGAAAGGCCTGATGAAAACGTATTTTCTAGAAAAAGAAAAATAACGAAAGTTCCTTTTTTTAATTTGATTTCAACAATGGTATGCCTCTATTTTTGCTGAGGTAAAGTAGAGTATCCCTTTAAGGAGGCTTTAAACATTCCCCCACCAAAACTCGCAGCATAAAGGATTCCTTGAGTGGTTTGAATATCGAGATCCATAATGGGGATATTCGGGATGCTATTTATTTTCCCCCAGGAAGAGAATGGATTTAATTTGCGAAAATTGATTTTGTAAAGCCCCTCATTCGTGCCTGCATATAATATCCCATTTACTTGATCGTACTTTAAGCAATTGATTGAAATCCCCGCTCCAAGACCTTCGCTGATATTGCGCCATTGAATATTGTTATCAGGATAACAAAAGAAAACATTGGCTCCCAATACTCCCGCACTTAATCCTATAAATACAATCTCTTTCATCGGTCCGAAACCAAATACATGCCCTATGCCAGTTTCAACGCAATTGACACTTGCTCCATCAGAAAGTGGTGTGCTAGCTGACAGTGAATTCATTTGATGCAGCACCGAATCTTCCATTAAACTGCCCGTTAAATCATTTACAGATGTGCCTTTTAAGCAATAGACACCTCCAACTTGTTCGAGGTGGTCGTTATTATACCAAATGGTAGATGCTCGCGTAAAGTAATAGGTATTTGAATCTAACTTAGATTCAACAAGTCCATTGATATGCCCTGTATGCACCCGCATTTGTTTGATTGACGAGCCATTTCCCGGGTCAATGTGGTTTATTTCTATGGAAGATTGTCCATTGGGATAATTGCCCAAAAGGCTGATTGAGGAAGTGTTGGATATAGGATTATACAAGACCCTATGGATATTTTGAAATCCATTATAACCTGCATCGGTGCATATCAATTGAAGAGATTCCCTCTTAGATTTGCTGCTCAAAATATAGGGAATTCGACTGAAATTATTTGGCCCTGAAGAGACAAAACTAGAGGAATGCGGATTCATTGATCCAATGTATTCATTGGAATTAAAAAAGACGGGGGGATTGTCGATATTGTCTTTATTCAATTGCTGAAACGGATTGAATATGGCTTTAAATCCATCGCCATAGCCTGGCCTATATAAGCTTGGAACATTGTTGTTAAAAATATAATGGTTGCCATCTTGTGCTCCACCTAAAATATAATCGGGTAGATTTTGTGAGACTCCGACATTCCAAAAACGATTAATATTCAAACCTATGCCATTGATGCTGGTGAGATTTATCGCCTCAATATTAGCGGAAAAAGAGATTCCCCCATCATTCCCAATAAATAATTCTGTTGTAAAATCTGATGCTGTGTCTCTCGGCGTATTTCTCAAAACGATTGTTCTGACGTCTTGATGGCAATCTGATGCTATCCCTCTAACATTTATCGAAGAGGAAAGACCCTGAAGATTATTTAATTTCAATTCATTCATCTGTCTGCTGTATGGGTCTTCATAATAGATGAATCTCGGATCGGCGGGATTGAATACATACTCACCTCTGTGGGCTGATGGCAGCGTGGGATTGGCATTGATGTTTTGTGCAATCATGTAAAATGCTTTTTTTATTATCGGCACTTTTTCATGAAAGTCTATATCTATTTTAATATGTTCAATGATATCATGCGTTACATTTTTCGCAATTACGCGATAAGAAATGTATAAATCATTCTTATTGTCAACGGACATTTTAGCATTGATGATTTTTGTAATTCCCAGTTGAGGATTTCTCGCCGATAGGCCATGTGCAGGATCTAAATTGGTATAAATTTCATTGGCAATTCCATTTTGAAGCAGAAAGGTATCCATGCCTAATGCATTCACATGCTTCTTAAATCCCGCGGTTTCATATAAGTGTAAATAAAAAATACCTGTATTGGTCTGAACCCAAAACCAACCATCGTGCTTGGGGTCTTCAATAATATCTACAAAGACATGGCCAGGGAGATGCATATAGCTCAAGATATTCAACCATGTCGCATGTTGGTAACTGAATTTTTTGCTTAAATCGGTACAATAGATATGGTTGCTGCTCAATCCAATAATCAGCGGTTTAGGATGATTTTGGCTATTAGATTGAGGATGAAAAACAGCCCGAGAAAAAATAATTTTGTCAATTGTATTGGTTCCAAACAGACCGATTTGTCCGTTGTTCACGTCCCTCCATTTAAAAGCATTGCGAACAGATGGGTGTTTGTTTATGCCTTCTGTTTGAATCCAATTTGCCCCTGCGTCTTTTGAAACAGAAATTCTCGTGCCGTGTTTTGGAGAATTTCTCAACGCTAAAACTTCATTTGGATTGTTTGGATTTTGAGCGAAGCAATAAATTGGCCCGTCGTTTGTCTGTTGATTTTCCCCATCTACTCTGGTCCAAATGGGGTTAGTTGCGCGATAATTTTCCGTTCTATAAATGGCGTTTGAGCCATTAAATCCATTGCATATAGCGATATGCTTTCCCATTATATTCCCAATTGGGAGAATAGCGCCTATTGCTCCGATGTGCTGGCTTGGAGCAGTTATGGGCCCTAATTCAGTAAAGGTTTGTGTAAATCCGATTCTACATATACAAAGGGGAATAAAGAAACTAAGGCGGATCTCCTTTAACATGTTGAATAATAGTTTGAGCCTTTTTGATTGATTCATCTCGATTGCTTTTTGAGAAAGGGGGATTCAATGTATCGAAAACATAAATAACTTAAGAGCACGAGTAAAGGCGTCAAAAAGACGATATACATGGAGTACTCCGCAGAACTTAGTTTAGCTGTATGCGTTATTCCTAGGACCAAATTAAAAACCGTATAGAGTATAATTCCGTGCAATAAATATGTGCTATAGCTGATGTCTCCTAGAAACTGAATAACTGGATTTTTAAGGAATCCAAAGAAATCTGAGCCGAGCGTGATTGTGAAGAATATTGCCGCCAATATCATCATATTGGTGATACTATAAGGGTGGTAGGAAGTGCATAACAAAGCAAGCAATCCAATGATAAAAATACTCGCGAAGTTTTGATTGATTTGAGGGGAATACGCGCTGTACTTCTTAAAAAAAGCAGGGATGGCACCAAAGGCAAAAGCGAGCAATGGATAGGGCATAAATCCCTGCGCCCAAAAGAATATTGAGATGAATCCCATAGAGAGCATTAGCCAGAGAAATTGACTTTTAGCAGGAGATAATAAAAATGCAAATAAGGGCAAACTGAAGTAGAATAGCCACTCATAGGACAAAGACCAAATGACGCCCGCATTGATGATGGAAGTCTGCGGCAATTGATTGATGTCGGGAGAATCGTGCAGCGCGAAAAGCGCCCAATGCGCCATTGATTTCATCAGTTCTTCATGGGAAGTTTTTATGATAAAATCACTCTGTATAGCGACAATGATGAGCAATAAAATTAAGGAGAAATAATACATGGGAGCAAGTCGCTTAAAGCGCGCGAAGAAGAATTTACGCCAATCAAAAGGTGCAGGTTCGGTATTTAATAGTTTTGAAGTAAATAAAAAACTGGTAATCATAAAAAAGAGCATGACGCTGGATAAGCCAATTTGATTATATACATTCGATTTGGGGCTTTGCCATACATGAGTTGTAGCGAATTGTTGCCAAATAGCAGCGTGATGAATAAATACGCCTATTGCCAAGAAGCCTCGCAAACCATCGATGGTTTCATATCGCCCCTCTCTGGCAATAGCTCCAAAATTTTTTGAGAGTATATAAGCGGTGATGTATGCCGCGATGTAAATCAATATAGGCAAAAATGGAGACATGGGCTGTATGAGAAACCATCATAGGAAACCCATGTTACAAATATATTTTGATTTTGTTAGTCAGGGGAATTTCTGTTTAGAAGCAATATTAAGTTTTTGCAATTCATCCTTTGAATTGATTAAATTTGCACCTCTAGATGTATATTTCCGCCTCCATATATTCCAACAAAGAGGAACCGCTTGATGCGGTGGTCAGGGAATTGGATGAATATAATTTGGACTTTTTTCATATCGACTGTCGTGACAATTTAGATGTTTTTGAAGATGTGGCTGCTATTCGCTCGATCTCAGCGACTTCTATAGATATGCATATCATCACTGCACAGCCCTCTAAATATTTTCAAAAGATTCGGGAGCATAAAATAGAGCAAGTATGTTTTCAATTGGAGAATATAGAAGAGGATATTATCTTCCCGCCTGATTTGGCAGGTTCTGTTGGATTGGCTATTCTCCCAACAACGCCATTTGTAGAAATTCACAAATACCGCGATCAAATCAACTATGTATTGGTGATGACGACGCGTCCTGGAGAGAGTGGTGGCGTTTTTAAGAAAGAGAATTTCGAATATATAAGAAGGATTCGGCAATATTTCCCTCAGTTGCAAATACAAGTCGATGGTGGGGTCAATCATGAGGTTTCTTTTGTATTGCGCCTTTTGGGCGTACATGGCATTGTATCGGGCTCCTATTTGCTCAATCATGTGAATATGGGCGCAGCCATGCTTCAATTAAAATCGCGCAATGTTCCTTCGCAATTTAAAGTGGCCGATTTTATGATTCCTTTTGAAGAGCTGCCAGTACTATGTTTCGAGGAGATGAGCTTAAAAAAATTGCTCTTAAAAACAGAGGAATACAAGCTGGGCTGTACTTTTATCACACAGGGCGAACAGCTTTATGGGATTTCGACCAATGCAGATATTCGCCGCGGAATGATAGAAGATTTTGAGCATTTCCATGAAATAGATAAGAGTCATTTTGTCAACCAAAATCCATTGAAAATTTTTGAAACTAATACCATCAACGAAATGTTATTAACGGTAAAAAAAGTGAGCTTCCCCGTCTTGTTGTTGCCCGTGGTAGACGAGTTAAACAAGCTCAAGGGAGCCGTGATATTTAATAACCTCATAAAAAGTGAATAATACATAAAATGATACTTCATTTAAATCAAGGCATCGATCACTCGGTAATCAATTCATTAAAAGACAAATACCAAGCTATTCATTTTGCTTTAGGGCAAAAAGATGTTTTAGTAACTCCATCGAAGGACAAGCAGGTTCAGGCGGGTGACGAAAAGTATGTGGAGCAACATTGGGTGATGGACAGTGACATTCAATTGGCGAGTTCAAAATATATGCCCGAAAAGCGCCAAATCGAAATAGCAAATAATCTCTCGATAGGTGGAAATACGGGAAATACCTTGGTTATTACGGGTCCTTGCAGTGTAGAGAGTGAAGAACAGATAGAGACCTCAGCTTCATTTATCCATTCGCTCGGCATTAAAGTGCTGAGGGCTGGTTGTTATAAGCCGCGCACTTCACCTTATACCTTTCAAGGATTGGGCTTAGAGGGGTTGAAATTATTGGACAAAGTTCGACAAAAATATGGTTTGAAAATCATCACAGAAGTAAAGGATTCTTCCCATATCGACGAAGTCATCGAATATGCAGATATCGTTCAAATCGGCGCCAAAGCCATGTATGATCAAGGTATTCTAAAGAAGTGTGCAAAGACTCAAAAGCCCATTCTCATAAAAAGGGGATTTGGCAGCACCTTGCAAGAATTTGTGCAAGCGGCAGAATTTGTCCTTTCAGGAGGGAATCCAAACGTAATTCTCTGTGAGAGAGGAATTCGCACTTTTGAGACCAAGACGAGATTTACCTTAGATTTATGTGGCGTTGCGTATTTAAAGGAATATACGAATCTCCCGATTATTCTAGATCCATCTCATGCGATGGGCTATAGCTATGGAGTTGCAGATTTGACAAGGGCTTGCATCGCTATGGGAATTGATGGTGTATTGATAGAGACACATCCCAACCCAGCGGTTGCCAAGTCAGATGCAAGTCAGCAATTGAATCATGAGCAGTTTCAATCCCTTTATCAATCCATGAATGCAGTTGCTGGAGCAGTGGGTCGAAAAATAGTATAGAAATCCATCAAAGTTTCTCTATACTTGTATTTTGAATTCAGTGCATATGATTAAATTGTTATTAATTGGAGAAGAGGCGAGAACAAATGCTTTTCGGGGGAATATTCAGAATACCGACAATTTTGAAATAGATTTATCCGATGGGGATGAGGAAGAGGATTTTGAGGAATACGATGTCATTGTCGATTTGAATTTAGATGATGACGATGAGAATATGCCTATTTATGCAGGTTTAAAAGATAAGATTGTACTTGTAAGTTCTACCAAACAATCACTGGCAGAGTCCACCTATACCGCTTCTGCCAAAGTAAAATGCAAACTATTTGGAATTAATGCAATGGCTTATTATCTCCAAGATAGAAAATGGGAAATAAGTGCCTTTAGGTTTAATGAATATGAATCATTGGCGCCTGTTTTAAATCTATTACAAGCCAATATGATTCAGGTGGCAGATCGAGTAGGTATGCTGCGACCGCGCATCGATTTTGTGCGTTTTAACGAATTGGCTTTTTGCATACAAGAGCAAATTGCGTCAGGACATGACATTGAAAAATTCTTTCAAGACAATCCATTAGAGACCATAGATCAAATTGGAATTACAGATGTTTTCGAAAATCTCATGGCGATGTATGAAGATACCAAAGAGGGGCGATATAAACCGAGCCCATTGCTGAAGACGAAGTACTTAAGGAATCAAAAATTCATTAAAAAATAGTCGATGAAGCAAGTCATAACCATATATGTGCCAGCGCAAACCAATCGGTTGAGGTATATTTTTGATTTAATATTCTCAGAGCAGTTGGGATTAGATTATGTATTGACCTCAGATGTCCAAGCATATACTCAATGCGCAGGATATAAATTTTCTTATTCAAAAGAAAAAATCGACGACGGCCTTTTTTTTGAGGCGCATCCTATTTTGTTTGAAACGAATATTAAGCCACAAAAAGTAGATAAGGTCGAGTATAAAAATTGTATTGGAATATTTGAATGTGCTCCTGAATCGGAATTCCCTTTCGATATGTTTGCTTCAGCTTTTTATCTCTTGAGTCGTTATGAAGAGTATTTGCCGCATCACGTCGATCAATACAAGCGATTCGGGGCGAGTAATTCTGTTGCTTATCACTTTAGATTTTTGCGGCAACCCATGGTCAATTATTATATCGAATTGCTCAAGGAAACTTTATTGAATCGAATGCCTGAATTGGTATTCAAAGTGCATAAATTTGAATTTATCCCCACCTACGATATTGATAATGCCTATAAACACAAAGGCCGCGGACTTATTAGAAATATCCTCAGCGCAGGAAAGCAATTGTTGACTTTTAAATTGGGGGAACTTGCTGAAAAGATTAAAGTTTTGTTTTTTAGACAAAAAGATCCATTTGATACCTACGCTAAATTGGATAGGTTGCATAAAAAATACAATTTATATCCGATTTATTTCTTTCTCATCAACAGAGGGAAAAACTCCAATGATACGAATATATCCTATCGGAAATCGCTTTTTAAAGATCTAGTAAAGAGTACAAAAGAGAAATATGAAATGGGCATTCATCCTTCTTTTTATTCTAATTCTAATGTTTTAGAATTGAAGCGAGAATTGAGTATAATCAATGGATATAGTGGTAAGAATATCACAAAAAGTAGGCAGCATTTTTTGAAGGTGAAGTTTCCAGACACCTATCAAAACTTGATTGAACTGGGCATTACAGAGGATTATACCATGGGTTATTCCTCTCGTCCAGGATTTAGAACATCCTATTGTCATGCACACTATTGGTATGACCTATCAAAGGATTGCACAACAAATTTGCGCTTATTCCCATTCGCCTTTATGGATGCGACTTTCAAGTATTACAAATTGTACAAGTCAGAAAAGATCCGCGAGCGACTTTATGATTTGTACCATGAAACTAAGCGCTTTGGAGGAGTCTTCATCTGTGTCTTCCACAATGATATTCTAGCAGAAGAGCGATTTAGCAAAATCTATGAGTCCTTCTTGATGGAGACAAATTAATCTAATTAACCCTGACATGCAACTAATCCCGCGCGATAAAATTGATATTGACAAGTGGAATGCATGTGTCAGAGCAGATGCTGAGGCGTCTCCCTATATGTACTCCTTTTACTTAGATGCGGTATGCGCAAATTGGTCGGCCATCATTTTCGACGATTATGATAGTTTTATGCCTGTTTGTTGGAATAAGAAATGGGGAATAAAATACGCCTATCAACCGCCTTTTTTGCAGCGGATGGAATTGGTGGGAGACAAGCACAATAAACATTTACAGCGGGAGGTCTATCGATGTATCAATCGCAGTTTTTTCTATGTCGATATCAAAACGCAGTTCTATGGAGACCATAACACTGTTCGAAATAACCATATCCTCTCCATGAACAAACCCTATGAGCAATTGTCAAAGGCCTATTCCTCGCAGACGAAGCGGAATTTGAAGAAGGGGGAAATCGAAGTAAAATTGATTGATGAGATGGAATTGGTGTTGAAAATGTATCTAGAAAATACAGTCCCTAAAATTGAAAATTGGAAAAGTGTTTTTAATGAAAAGCAAAGAAATGCGCTAATTGCATTAAAGGCCAGCGGTTTGTTAAAAATGTATGGGGCATATCAAGGAGGTGAAATCATCGCTTCAAATGCAATAATAAATGACCCTAGGCGAATTATCCTCTTGATGTCCTCTTCAACGGATAAAGGCAGGGAAATGGGTGGTTTTAGTTATATCGTCGATTCAATTATACGTGAAAATGCCCATAGCCATGTATTGCTCGATTTTGAAGGATCACAAATTCCAGGCATTGCTAAATTCAATGAGGGTTTTGGCGCTGTGGCAGAGGAGTATTTTCACTGGAAGTGGGTGAATGGATTTTGGAGGTAATTAAGTCAAATCAATCTGAGTCAACTGCACTTCACTTTCAAAAAATATCTTTGTGGCTATTTTAAAAGATTCTGTATAATCGGATATGAAAAATTCGTTTGGACTTGGTCGAGAATTGTCATGCGCCAATCCTTCTTTCTCCAATATCCATTTGAGTTTGGCCGCGACAACTTGAGCGGAGTCAAATATTTTCACTTTGCCTTTATAATATTGATCAATTTCTTTTTTGATCAGGGGATAATGTGTGCAAGCTAAAACAATACCATCTATGCCTTTTAAATCAGGGGCATTTAAGTATTCCGTTAAGATGGCGTGACTTATATTGTCATTGTAAAATCCCTCTTCTATCATCGTCGCTAAAAGCGGTGTGGCCATCGCCGCAAAGGGCAGTGAGGGTTTTCGCCGCGTAAGCTTTTCTTGGTAAATTCCCGATTGAATAGTGGTTTTAGTGCCAATTATGCCCACTTTAGAAAGTGCATTATCTGCAATCACTTCTTCAATCATGGGATCAATCACATTAATAATGGGGATGATGTTTTTAAAATTGTCTCTCAATTCTTCATATGCCGCAGCTGATGCTGTATTGCATGCGATGACGATGGCTTTGCATTTTTTTTTCGCGCAGTAGAAAATTGGTGATTTTGATGGAATAATTTCGAATGAGCTCTTTAGATTTATCGCCATAGGGCATGTGGGCCGTATCGCCAAAATAGATGATGGTCTCATTGGGAAGCTGCTCAGTAATGGCTTTAGCCACGGTCAATCCTCCAATGCCACTATCAAAAAACACCAATGGGAAAATTATTCATGTTTAATATAAATGAAAAAGCACTAACCAAATATATTGATTAGTGCTTTTAAATGGGTAATTATTATTGATTATTTTCCAGCTGGTGCACCACCTTGAGCGCCTGCAGGAGCAACTGGCTTAGCATTTGGATCGATACCCAATTTGATTTTCACTTTAGAAGTGATATCATTTGTATCTGGCCAAACTAAGAGCGAGCCTGTTACTACATCGAATACATGCGTATAAGTCAATTCTTTAGCCACTTCTTGAATTGCTTTTTTAGCTTTTTCAACGAGCGGAGCAGTCAATGTTTTCTCTAATTCTTGAACTTCTGATTGAGCAGCTTGTTGGAATTTTTGGATTCTTCCCTCTAATTCTTGAACTTCTTGAATTTTAACCTCTTTCATGGCGCCAGATAGACTAGCATCTGATTTCTTCAATTCTGCAACTTTTGCCTCGTACGTTTTGTACATAGACTCCAATTGTTTGGAGAGTTCATCGTTCTTAGACTGCAATTTTGCTTGCATAGATTTAACTTCTGGCATTGTCAATAAAATTTCTTGAGAATTGACTGTAGCCATTTTTTGAGCGGATACAAGATTTGTAGTTAAGATAACCGCTGCTGCTAGTATTAATTTCTTCATGTTAATTTGATTCTTTTTTTTTGGTTTGCAAATATATTATTAATAATTAAATGGGGAATTTTTATTGGCCTCCCATGGCTTTTACAATTTCATCGCTGATATTCAATTTTGGATTGGTATATATCATAGACGCCCCGCTGGACTTGTCAAATACGACATCGTAGGATTTAATTTTGGCTATTTTTTGAATTTCATCGTAAATCCGATCTTGAATGGGTTGAATGAGTTCTTGCCTTTTTTTGAACAATTCCCCGTTTGGACTAAATTTGGCTTTTTGCAATTCTTTCAATTCTCGCTCTTTTGACTCTATACTGGTGATGCGCTCTTGCTTCATCTTGTCTGTCAAAAGGGGCTGTTCTGCTTGAAACTTTTGATACATATTCTCAATTTCTTTCATTTTATCTTCGATTTCTTTTTGCCATTCTCCAGCAATTTTATCCAATGATTCTTGAGCCTTTTTGTATTCAGGCATTTTGTTGAGGATGTATTCCGAATCCATATATGCAAAACGCTGTGCTGAAGCGACGCTAGATATGCAAATAAAGGCGAGTAGGGCGAATAGTTGTTTCATGTTCTTTTTAGATGTTTATTTGCAAATGTATTGCCAGCTCGGGCATTCGCCCTTTAAAAAACCTTAAATTATTGGTGTTTGTTCTTTAATGGATATTTAAAATTGGGCACCTTAAAATCGATATCGTCAATAAATTCTTCCTTAATGGCTGTTGCAGTGTAGACATTGCAGTTAAATGCTGTTTTGACTACAATTTTAAGCGGAATCACCTTTGCCTCCTTGAAATAGGCGCTTAAATTCTTGTAGTTGTGGCTAGAAAACTTCGTCGGGTCCACTCTGTATTGATTTCGATTGAAAAAGTAGGTTGTTTTGCCCCACATGGTTTTGATGGTGATGGATTCACATCTATGACCTAAGATTGAGTCAGTCTCTGCATTGGCTTTAAGATCCACCATATTGTCAGAGGAGTAATTTGCATCTTGATACAGACAAGTATCGCTGCCGATATTATAATTATAGACTCTGGCTGTATTTGGGTCGAATAATTCTATCTTATTTCCATTGGTATATTTGTACTTATTGTCCTTGAAAACCATGGTTTCGTAATGGGCAGCGAGATCGGGGTTTTTCTTTCGATACTCCTCGTCACTCATCAAGGCTGGATTGGGATTTCTAGGCTCTACGCGGTATTTGACCTTGCCCATAAAATACTGTGCGTACCCCATCGTGAGGCTTGTACAAAGAATTAAACTCGTGAATAATATTTTCATTAGACGGTAATTATATTGTAAATATCTATGTTTGTTTGCAAATTCGATTAGATTTATTCATATTTCTATCAGTTTGATTAAAACCCCGATTAAGGGAATCAAAAAATTCTGCTACATTTGGATTCAATTTTGAATTATGCTACAATTAATTTTTGATCAAGACAGCAAGAGAATCTTATCGGATGAGGAAATTGCAATTGCTCAACAAGCGGATATTATCGATTTGGGAAATAATAATTATCACCTCATAGATAAGGCTTCATCGAACAATATTTCTCTATTGAATTTTGATAAAGAAGAAAAAATATATACAATCCGCATCAATGGCAAAATTTGTCAGGTCAAAGTGCAAGATAAATACGACTTATTATTAGCAGAAATGGGCATGGGCGGGGAGACGAAAAAGAAAATCAACCATATAAAGGCACCAATGCCAGGATTGATTTTTGAAATTTCCGTCAAAGAGGGGGATTCAATTCAGAAGGGCGATAAAGTATTGATTCTAGAAGCCATGAAGATGGAGAATCTCATCAAATCTGCGGGAACAGGCGTAATCAAAAAGATCTTGGTCGAGAAGGGACAAGCTGTTGAGAAGAATCAAATTTTGATTGAATTGGCTTAAAGGCGATGTCGAATCACAACTTGGACAAATCGCCCACATATAAGCTTTCCAATGATCTTATTAAAATAGCGATTACAGGACCAGAGAGCACCGGTAAAACCTCTCTGACTTTGGAATTGGCTAAAGAATTTTCAGGGATGTATGTTCCGGAATTTGCGCGAAACTATCTTGCTGACAAGGGCTTGAATTATGATGCAAGCGATGTATTAAACATTGCTGCACAGCAACTGCAAGAAGAAGAAAATGCCTATGCCCTATTGAGCAGCAAAGCAACTGAAAAAAAAATTCTCTTTTGCGATACCGATTTAATCAATATAAAAATTTGGTTAGAAGATAAAAATTGGGAAGTCCCTGAATGGATCGAATGGAACCTGCGTCAATCAAGTTTTCATCATTATTTTTTAATGGATATAGACTTGCCGTGGGAATCCGACATACTTAGAGAAAACCCAACAAGGGCGCGCTATTTTTTCGATAAGTTTGAGTTCTATTTAAATGAATATCAAAAACCCTATACAGTTATCAGTGGAATTGGTGAGCATCGCAAACAAAAAGCCATCGACTTTATAAATTCACATTATTTTTGAGGCAATGAAGGGAATTATCTTAATCATATGTATGGGACTTTCAACGGCGTATGCTCAAGTTGGAGGAGAGAATGCCTATGAATTTTTAAATCTTCCGAGTTCGGCAAGGGCTCAATATCTTGGCAGAGCTGCTATGGCATGCAATGATGGCGATATCAGTTTGCTGGGCACCAATCCCGCCTTGCTCTCCGATAAAATGCAAAAGAAGATCAATGTCAGTTCAAATTTTTTTTCGGAGCCAATGCCAATCACTTAGAATATGTCCAACCGATTAAGAAAATAGGCAATCTAGGCATGGGAGTTCATCAGATGAATTACGGTCCCATCGAAAGGACGGATGAGATGGGAAGGGTAATTGGTAGCATCAACCCCATGGATTTGTATCTCAATGCACAGTATGCAACTAAGCTAGATAAGTATACCTTAGGTGCAAATGCGAAGTTGATCTACTCGAATTTAGGTTCTACCTCTTCTTATGGCTGCGCGGTGGATATTGCGATCATGCATTCCGATTCTAGTTTGTCTCAGACCTTTGGTTTTTTAATAAAAAATTTAGGTGGACAAGTTGTACAATTCAATGCCACAAAAGAACCACTTCCATTCGATATACAATTCGCCTATTCAAAGCGCTTTAAGCATTTGCCTTTTAGACTGACCATATTAGCCCATGATTTATACCGATGGGATATTACCTATGATGACCCTGATCTACAGACGACAAATTCTTTTACCAATGCGAGCACCTCGAATTATTCGTTTCTAAATAATGCATTTAGACATCTCTCGTTCAGCGGAGAATTTTATTTTGGCAAGGTAATTCGCGTGGGAATTGGCTATGATCATCAGAAGCGAACTGAATTGATTTTTGAGACCAATAGAGGCTTAGCTGGATTTTCCTTTGGGTTTGGCATCGTCACGAGAAAATTTGATTTTGGATATTCCATCGCCAAATATAGTCCCGTAGGGGCATCCAATCATTTCTCTCTTGTCTTAAAGTTCAATGAATTTTTAAAGAAGTAATTCATCGCGCATTCAACGACCATGTTATCAAAGACAAAAAAAAACTTTAGTAAGATTCTATTAAAGTGGCATGAGGATGTTATCGATCGAGATATGCCGTGGGTGGGAATTAAAAACCCCTATCATATTTGGTTATCTGAAGTTATACTTCAACAGACACGCGTTGATCAGGGGCGGGCCTATTACAATCGATTTGTTGAAAAATATCCCGAGATAAGCGATTTGGCAAATGCCCATGAAGACGAGGTTTTGCGATTATGGCAAGGTTTGGGATATTATTCGAGGGCGAGAAATTTGCACGAAACATCCAAATTTATTGTCGGGGAGTTAAAAGGGAAATTCCCCAATAATTATGAATCGCTCTTAAAGTTAAAAGGGGTAGGTTCTTATACTGCCGCAGCAATTGCCTCCTTTGCGTATAATGAACCCGTCGCTGTTGTCGATGGAAATGTCATCAGGGTATTGGCGAGAATTTTTGGAATTGAACATGCCTTCGACACCAATGAAGGGAAAAAGCACTTTCAGTCTTTAGCACAATCTCGTATTGATATTCCAACAATTGGGAAATACAACCAAGCCATTATGGATTTTGGGGCTTTGGTTTGTAAACCTGCTCAACCAGTGTGTATAGACTGTCCATTAAAAAAAATAGGTATTTTATTTTTAGTGTCTCTATTGAAAAGCAAAAAATTCTCATTCAGAAAAGAGGAGAGCAAGACATTTGGAAAGGATTATACCAATTTCCCTCAGTAGAATTGAGCGAAGCGGATTTTATTAAATTAAAAGGGGCACATGATATTGCTTTTGGAGATGTTGGCGGAGAAATACTCGGGCCTTCTTATACACAAGTTTTGACACATCAAAAAATTCACGCTTATTTTATTCGCCCTAACACCGCGATTCCCGAGCCAATCAATGGAATTACAGTAGAACTTGCACAACTAAAAAATTTCGGATTCCCGAAAATTATTGATACATTTATTCGAGAAAATAAAATATTTAAGACAGTCTAAAAAAATTATTATGGTGAACAAAATTTTTTTATTGGGAAATTTAGGAAAAGATCCAGAAGTTAAATACTTCGATGAGAACAATGTGATTGCTAGCTTTCCGTTGGCGACAAATGAAACGTATATCGATAAGCAAGGTGCAAAGGTCACACAAACAGAGTGGCATAATATACGCATCACGAGAACGGGTCTAGCGAAAGTAGCTGAGCAGTATCTCAAAAAGGGAGACATGATCTTTGTCGAAGGAAAGATGAAGACTCGATCCTATGAAGACAAAGAAGGGGTGAAGAAATTTATTTCAGAAGTTATTATCGATAGTATGAAAATGCTCAGCAAAAAAACCAATAGCGAGCATGGCGATGAGCAAAAATCAAATCAACAAACGGAGTCAATGAATACTTTTTCAGAGAGCAGTTTGAATGATGATTTGCCTTTTTAATTGTGAAAAAGGCATCTATCGCCTAAGTTAAATTTTATCGCGCAGTGCATTTATACAAGCCATAGTCCATATTAGTGGCTAGAGTATCTATGTAGTATTTGGAAGGATTTAAGTGGATAGCGTTTGCTAATGTTTCGATTGATTTCTTGCGCAAAGGATAATAGTCAAGCAGATAAAATTGATGAAAGGAAGCGATTTCTCGAATTGCATTATCAAGCGTGATGTCTGGAGATGGAATATAAGTATGGCGCTGAGTGAAAAGCGCAAATGCCCTGGGATAGCTGGTTATCAAGGTGTCTGATTGCGGAATAATACTTTGAATCTCGCGCATGATTTTCTGATTGGCAGCAGAATAAGGGGAATAGTTCAATCCATTTTCATTGCTGCGTTTGGCAATACTTTCTGTATAAGCCATATTTGGAGCCAAATACAAATAGATGAATAGAATCAGCAATGCTATTTGACTCATGGGCGCAGGGATTTTTACCCTTTCACTGAAACTTTTATACCCGAGTAGAAATAATAAAAACAAACAAGGCAAGATGGGTATAAAGTATCTGAGACCTTGCTGGTAATTGGGGAATATCATGATAGACAATAGAAAAACAAGCGTGAAGATTCTTAGAAAATCCCATTCTCTATCGCGATGAATCATCCATGAGACGAGGCAAACCATCGCGAAGGAATAGCTAAAGAGTTTCGCGATGAGGTCTTTATTGAAAAAGCCCAAATTCCCCCAGAATGCGAGGATTTCATTTTTATAAATAACTAAGTTATCCAAGATAGTTTGAGGCAAATTGTTTGAAAATGTCAAACGAACAAAATGAGAAAGACTATTTCCTGCGTCAGGTAAAAATTGAGCAAATGCCCAATGAAACAGGAGGAAAAGACCACCTAAGGCAAGTATGTTTTGATAGAGGTGGGTGCGGCTCTTTGCGTCCAAAAAAGCACGATAAGCTTCGCAAATAATATAAGCGATTAGCAGTGTCAGTCCAATTGTTTTGATAGTAAAAGCAAAATAGGCAATGAATGCCAAGGCGAGGATTTTGATTAAACGCGATAGCCTTTTTTCTTCATAAACTAGGTAGAATAGCAGGCTGAAAAATAAAAAGTGGAATATCGGCAAGCACTTGCTCTCGAAAAGCAAAGAAAAAGGGATGATAGATTAAAGCCATTGTCATAATTAATGACAGCGTTGTGTCGCCAACTTTTTGAATCAAAATTCGAAAGAATAGCAAACCAGAAAGAAAAAGAAGCGCGATGATGGTGTATTGGTAGGCCTTAATTCCTACATCCGTCAATTGGTCAATGAAAGATAGTATAATTGGAAATCCAATTGGGTAAGATTGAGTAGAATAACTGGGGTATTGCTTGTTGTATATAAAGAGAGATTGACTAGCGGATTTATTTTGTCCAATGGATTTTGCTTGTTGAATATAAAGTGCGAAATCATCTCCCCAATCATGCAGATGGCAAATCGGCATGAAGAATATGGGTAAAAGAAGTAAAAGGCAAATTATGTATTTCATTTTAAGAAAGGCGGTATGCTATCCAATAATTGGTATTTATTTTGGCTCAATGGAAAAATAGAAGGTGATATAATTTCACTTTGTTTTAAAGAAGGCAAATTGCCGAAATAAAATTCCGCTCCGGTATTTTCTTTGGGCAAATCGTTGGCGATACTTATTGTCATTGGTTTTCCAGCTAGTGTACTAAAAATGAGGGATTCAAAGGGAAGCGCCCAAGTTTCATAGAGGAGTTGGGCATTTGAAATGTCCCCATATTTGACAACAATTTTATCTCCCATATTCTGTGATTGGCAATATGCAATTGCTGATTTTATATAAGCAGCTCTTTGCTCATATAACTTTCCATACTCTATCAATCGATTGCATGAGATTGCAATGAGTAAGATAAATGGCAAATATCCCAATACGAGTAATTCTGTGACACAGTAAAAGATGAATAAGCAAAAAATAATCCCAACACATTGAATGTATAGATCACTATATGTTGCGCTATTATTGGAAAATAGATAAATACTTAAGATGAAGTTGAGTGCAACAAGGCTAATTAAAAAAAAGCTAAGGCGTTTCCATTCTCTGAAATAAATCAATGCCAAAATGATTAAAGCAAAAGTGATCTTATAAAGCAATTTATACCTATAATTGACTTTAAAATAATTCAGAAATGCTGATTCTTTTATGTGTTTAATTTGACTAAAATGATTGACAAAACCATTCATACTTTTATTGTCATATTCTACCAAAGGAGAAAACCATTTAACCAATGCAACTATAATGAACAAGGTGAAAACGGTGATGCTTATTATCTTAAAATTGGCTTTATCTTCCACGAAGAATAAATACGACATGAGAACCAACAACATGGCGACAGAAATTGGGTGAGCAAAAGCTGCCAGAATAAATAGCACTGAGGTTAATAAGTAGAATTTTGATTTCGACGCATTATTTTTAAAGGACTCATAAAGCGAAAAGTAAAAAAGACAGAATATAAAAGTCCCTGTTTCTGGCGTTAAGTATACAAATGAATGGTTTAGCCAAAAACAACATGACAATAGAATAAGCCAACCGAATTTATCATCTTTACAAATGAACTTTAGTAATAGGGTAGCCAAGAAAATAAGGAGGTGCGCACTGATGCTCAATAATATTAAAAAGCCCTTTAGATTGCCGCCGCATTTTATCCAAATTAACGGAATAATTTGAAAAAGTGAATTTGTAAAGCGGTTATGTGTATTGATGAAGTCTTCAGAAAAAATGATATTCACAACACCGATAGAGCAATCGCTGAATGTGCTTCTAACTTCATAGTATTGTATATCAAGAGCAAAAATCAATGCCCAACACAATAATTGAAATTTGAATTCGTGCTTTTTTAATATTGCGAGCATTGGGTTTGTTAAAACAAAGAAATAAAGGGAATATGCTTAATGTAATATTAATAATAAATATAGATATTTACAGAATAAATGGACACGATATTTATCAAACATGGCAAAAGATCAGCAATGATATTATTTGTCATTCATCTCCTCACTGGGTTTAACAAGCTCGGGCTAAATTATTGGGCGAATTCAACTTGTCTCTTTTTGAGCTCAGCAATGCTCGCATACGTCTTTTACATCAATTCTTTTAGGAGAGTTCCCTCCATTGGGCTTTTAGGCGATAATAAATGGGGGAATTACCATTTAGGATATTTTGTAGCTATCTCTATAGGGATTCTTTGGCTTGTGTTTAATGCCGGCTTGGCAAAATTTCCCATCAATCCAAAATTTTCTGATGTTATTCCAACCATGGACTACATGATAGGTGAATTTATTTCAGGGAGATCCCCCTATAGTGTTAATAAGGGTTTTGGTTATCCTATTGCCTCTCTTTATTTTCCATTTGTATGGATGCCCTTGATTATACCAAAATTCTTGCTAATTGACCTCCGCTATTTATTGATGTTCGTTGTAATAATTTTTTTGGCAATTGCTTTGACGTTTAGATTCTATAGGAATGGATTCTATTTACTAGCACTGCTTTTAATCAATGTATTAATCATCTTGATTATTCTATTTAATGCTTCTGACTTTTATTCCTCAATGGAATGGTTGATCATGATTTATTATTGTATTTTGTGTTTGACATTCTTCTCTGATAATGCATTGATTGTTTCTGCAGCGATCACTCTTTGTATTCTATCCAGGTATTCATTTCTATTCTGGCTTCCAATATATGCTTTGGTTTATTTCCGTCAGTTTGGAATGCGGAAAACGATGAAAGTCGTTATCATCACAAGTATTCTATTTTCTATTTTCTTTTTGCCATTCCTCTTTATTGAGCACCCTATTCAGATTGGTCTAGTATTTAAGGGTTATGCAAGTGCTGCTATAGGAGAATGGTATGGACAATCATGGCAAGCAGTCAATGAATTACCACATCAACTATTTGGAAATGGGAAAGGCATGGCAGGGTTTTGGTATTTTTTTTCTAAAGGAGAAATAGAACAAAAAGTGTTTATTTATCAGAAGCTACACATCATGATCAATGTATTATTCTCATTGTTTCTTTTCTTTGTGATATATAGGAGCAAAAGAAAAAGCGACGCATTATCCCCTTTTTTTAACCGCTAGTTTATCAGCATGTATCTCTGTATTTTTTCAATTCATTCAAGTCCCCTATAATTATTTATTCTTCACTATATATGGGATTAACACTATAGGATTAGTCATGCTATTCTACAGTAAAAACGAAGAGCGGACTTAAACTAAGCCCGCTCTTGCATTTGAATAAATCGTGTAATCGCTATTCGAGGATAAATTTGTAATTGCCTTCTTGATTGCTTCCAAACTTGACGAGGTATTCGCCTTTAGACAATTTAGATAAGTCGATTTTTGTAGTTCCAATCGGCAAAGATTCAGTATAAACCATTTTGCCTTGAACATCATAGATGGCTATCTTGGACTTTTCTGTCATTTCAATATTCAATAAAGCGCTGGTTGGATTTGGATAGATCTTAACTTTTTCACTCAAATCTTGGATGCTTGAATTTTTCAAAACAATTATTTTTATTGTTGCTTTGTTTGAACAATTAAATTGGTTTAATCCAACGACCGTGTAGGTTGTCGTATCAGTGGGCGTAGCTGTTACCGCTGCGCCAGTTGAAGAAGAGAGCGTAGAACTTGGGCTCCAAGTATACGTAATTGCACCACTTGCATTTAAATTGGTTGATTCCCCTTTATTGATGGTAGACTTGGTTGCAGTTAACCCAACTGTCGGTTTAGGATTTACTGTAAGAGCTTGTGTTTTCGTGTTTTTACAAGTTGGTGAAATGCTTCCTTCAATGGTATAAGTGGTCGTGCCTGTCGTGTTTTGGAAAACATAAATGGTACTATCATTTTTGAAACTTGTATTGGCATTTGGAGAGATTGTATACGTAATGCAACCCTTTACATTGAGCGTGGCGGTATCGCCTAGACAGATGGTTGTTGCGGAAGGGAGAATGGTGACATTTGCTCCAGAGACAACTGAAACTGAATATTTCGCTGTGTCAAAACAATTTTGTGCATTATTCCCTATAATTGTATACGTCGCGTTATTAGTTGGACTTGCTATAACATTAGGGCCCGTCTGAATATTCAATCCCAATCCTGGAGTCCAGAACAAATTATTAGCTCCAGATGCGGTAAGATTCGTCGAACCTCCTGTGCATATAATATTATTGCCACTCACTATTATTTTTGGACGTGGATTTACGGTGACTGGAAAATTAAAATATCCAACACAGGCATTTGTGCCAACCGCAGAAGCATTATATGTGGTGGAAACAGTCGGCGTTGCAATTACACTTGTACCGGTTGTTGTATTCAATCCAGTTGAAGGAGACCAATTGATGGTTCCAGAAGTCGTGGTTGCATTGAGCGTAGTTGCTTGACCGATACAAATGGTGTTTGATCCGGTAACATTTACTGTTGGAGATGGTTTAACTGTGATGAAAACAGATTCTGTATCGATACATCCACCTCCAGCTGCAGATCCTGTGACGATATAAGTGGTATTAACTGTAGGCTTTAAATATGTCGTAGCACTTGTTGGCGCAGTGCAAGTTCCTGCAGGTGACCATGAATAGTTAATTGCTCCATTCACTGTTATAAGCGCAGAATCTCCTGCACAGATATTGTTTTTGTTCAATGAACTTATCGTGACATTGGAGGAATTTTTGACATTGATGTAATTTGTTTTAATGGTTGTATCATAACCATTTCCATAGCTCGTTGCAAACAATCGAATGGTATATGCCCCAGCTGAATTGAATTTTACTTGTGGATTTTTGAATTTAGAGTAGTAGCACCCATCAAAGTATATGTGCCTGGTGTAATGGTCCATTGGAAATTTTGACAAACTGGACTAGACACATCGTTGAGCGTAATGGTACTTCCAACACATGGCACAGAATCCGTTGCATAATAATTGACGATTGGTTGTGTTTGGGTAGAGTAAAGATCACTTTGCCAAAGACCTCTTCCATAAGTGGCCGCAGAAATTCTCGATAGATTGCTATTGAGTGGGTGATAATAAATCTCCAAATCATTGATGGCTGAACCAACTGGAAGTCCTGTTGAATAGAGTATCCAAGCTGCCATGGTGCTATCTTTATAGTATACTCCGGCATCTGTTCCGACATACAATCCCTCTTTGGAATTTTTATCCATGACGATCGTATTTTTTGATGTTCCTGGAAGTGCGAAAGTGATATCAGCCCAGTTTGCGCCTCGATCTTGTGAGCGATATACTTTTGTCCCGCGGACTATCCAAATTCTATTGGCATCGGTTGGATGCGTTTCAATGTCTTCAACAGTTCCAGACCCTGGAATAGCAACACTATCCCAAGTGGGTGTTGCAGCATTGATATTGGTAGATCTAAAAATGTAATTATTGTTTCTCCAATAATAGAAATGATTATTATTGGCATTGCCAAATGTACAAGAGGTAATGTTTCCGCCTCCGTTGGAAGAAATTCTAGTCCATGTTGGAGGACTTGCTTTTACATTCGTGCTTCTCCAAATATTTTTATATCCAATTATCATGGTATTCGTATTTGCTGGGTTCAAACAGTACGGGGTAACCCATGCACCATTTTCAGTAACTCCATTGACTGGATTATTGGATTGATCCAGCCCAGCAATTTGATTAAAGAAGCCTGCACCGCTTCTTCTGCGAACATCTCCGTAGTAGAGTGCGCCGTACTGATAGGTCGTGTCTAAGTGATCGATTATACATTCCATTCCATCGCCGCCTATGACAGTGTTCCAGGTGCTTCTATATATAGCAGTGCCATTGTCTTGATATCCTGTGATGACACTATTGGGATTTAATAAGTTTTGACCAAGTCTATATATCTGAGCGATGCCTAAACCAGAGGTTTTATCATCCCATGTAGAACCTTGATCCGTAGTGATATAAAGGCCTCCATCATTTCCAACATGGAGAATTTTATTGAGTGGATTTACTTCAAAAATATGTTGATCTGCATGTGTTTTTTCAATGAAATTAGCCCCAGTCCAATGAGCTACGCATGCCCATGTCGCACCAGAATCTTCAGATTTAAATATATTGATTCCGCCAACATAGAGTATTTTGGGATCATCATAATCTGCTGATAATGCTAAGTCATAATTCCCCTGACCTTTTGCATCAGACCCATCAGATAAATAGCCCAAGATATTTGGGGTAGAAGATTTTAATCTAAAATTTAAACCAGCATTGTCTGAGATATATAAACCTTCGTATGTGCCATTGCTTTTACACCCAACAACATAGACCATATTCGGTTTACTTGGGCAAGTGGCTATAACCATTCTTGTGATTGTTGCCCCGAATGTAGATGGGATTTGTGTCCAACTTTCCCCGCCATTCGCACTTCTATAAAATTTCGATCCCTCAGTAGTATACCAAATTGCGGTATCCCCTGGCTTCATTTTTAACTCCTTATAATTCGCATTGACACTCGTCTTTTTAACCCAAGTGGCCCCACTATTATATGATTTGTACACTCCATCAGAAGATGCTGCTAGTAATGTGGTATTTTTTAACGTGTTTAAAGTAATTCTATTCACTTCTCTATTTCCCATCCCAGTATTCGATACAGTCCAAGAAGCACCTCCATTTGTTGATTTATAAACGCCAATACCTGCTGCATCACCTGCATCTCTATCTCCGGTTCCCAAATACATAATTTGATCGTTGGTCGGGTCGATAGCTATGCTAGATGCGCCAAGTGAAGGCAAGTTGTCAGTTCCACTTATGCTCCATGTAGCACCATTATTTGTGGTTTTCCATACGCCTCCTTGCGGTGCCCCAATAAAATAAATATTTGGGTTAGTAGGATGGAATGCGATGGCATTGATTCTGCCCAATCCATTTGGTTGACCAGTGCTATTAGTAGGCATTATTCTTGGCCCCAATTCTGTCCAAGCTCCATTCGCTGCACGAGATGCATTTCGCTGCTGAAACTTGCGATATTCATTGATGTCATTATCTGCTGGTCGAAAACTACCATCCCCATTCACACGAGATTTCCAATGGTGTTCCCATCTCTTAAATACTTTAAACCCACTGTGCGAGCGCGCTTCTGCGGGCTTATTTGACCAATATGTCTCAAATGCTCTTTGTGTTTGAAAGAAATTGATATTCCTATCGTGCATCATATCCCACCAATAGGGGAAGTTTGCTGTGTCATTGACGTTTTGTGCATTTGCATGAAATGAAAATAAAAATAATGCGAAAAAAAATCGTAAAAAATGTCTCATGGATTCTGGTTTGATTTAAGCTTTAGGAATCAAAAATACTAAATTATTACACCTTGATTAATAAAAACTTATGTCTATTGTATTTCCTATGGATATTTTTTTTATGTTTGTGCCCTTATGATAGAAGTACGTTTAATTGAAGGAAAAGGAAGAGGGGTCTTTACCACCAAAAGAATTAAGAAGGGAGAATATATTGAAATTTGTCCGATGATTGTCTTGCCTCCAAAAGACAGAAAACTCATCGACAAAACGTTTATTTTTAATTATTATTTTCTTTGGAACGATAATTTAAAGTCTTCCGCGATTGCCCTTGGATATGGCTCACTCTACAACCACTCCTATAGCGCAAATGCCATTTATGAATCCTATTATGAAGAGCAAGAGATTCACATTAAGGCTCATCGAAATATTGAAGCGGGGGAAGAAATAACAATCAATTACAATTGCGAACCCGATAGCAAAGAATTGGTTTGGTTTGATAAGGTTGTGCTCGACAAGTAAATTAAAAAGGAACTAATTCACTTTCCAAACAGCTTCTAAGTTTCTATATTCCATAGCATTGAGCGGTAAATTGCGAATATGTGGAGATAATAATCTATAAATTTTTGGACAATAGATTGGCATGACGACTGCGTCATCGACAATGATTTGGCTCATCTTTGTATAAAGCGCATATCGCTCATCCTCATCAATCGTCTTCTTTGCTTCGTCATATAGCGCATCATATGCGGGGTTCCGATATCTAAATGAATTGATATAGGCCTTGTCATTTGCATTTTTGGGAATATGCATGGAGTGTATCAAATTCAAAAAATTCTCCGGATCAGGATAATCTGCCACCCAACCCAATCGATAAAAATCAGATTTTGAGGTCTCTAAATTTTCTGTGTGCTGCGCCCAAACCAATTGAGTGATATTGAGGTCTATATTTAAATTTTCTTCGAGCATTTTTTGAATGGCTTCAGCTAAGGCTTCATTTCGGCCACCGCCGCTGTTGATTTGGAGGGTAATTTGCGGCAGCCCCTTCCCATTCGGATAACCCGCTTTTGTCAAATGTTCTTTTGCTAATGCAGGATCAAATGTATAACCTTTGATCGCTGCATAATTCATTTTTGCAAACCCCTTTGGCACTATGCCGTCATCTGCAGGCACGCCTTGTCCTTTGAGGGTAAAGTCGCATAATTTTTGACGATCAATTGCATAATTAAATGCTCGTCTCAAATGGATATTGTTGAATATTTTTCCCGTATGCAAAAACCCATAATACTGAATGCTCATCTCATTTTCACGCTGTAACTGAAATTTAGAATACGCAGGTTTTAAGCTTTCATTCTTAGTCATGACTTCATCAATCATCTCCAAAGGAATGCGATATTTCAAGTCCAAATTTCCTGCATTAAATTCAATCAATTCTGTTTTCTCCTCTGCGATGAAGGAGATTTTTACCCCGGATAAATACGGTAAAGTATTTCCGAAAGAATCTCTGCCCCAATATTTTTCATGCTTGCGCAAAATGACTGAAATATCTTGCTCAATGGTTTTGACGTAGAATGGCCCAGTGCCAACGGCGTGATCGCGCATTTTTGTGCCATATTTTAAAAATGCCTCAGGAGGAAATATAGAAGCAAAGGGAAGTGCCAAGCGATTTAGAAATCCTGCAAATGGCGACTCAAGTCGAATTTCCAAGGTGCTATCATTGAGTATAACAAGGCCGGTTAATTCAGTGGTTTTTATACCCTTGTTTTTGGTTTTAACTTCTTCAATATCGCGTTGTATTTTTATCTTATTGCTATCAGAAGCTCCAGCTAATTGCGATTCCAAATAATTCCACTTCGTCGTATTGTAAAAATTTTCACTCCCCACGATCAATCCTTGAACGCTCCAATAGCCTTGATTATTGGCGTCATAGGTGCACAAATTTTTAAGACAAAATTCTATGTCCTTAATATTCATCAATCGACCTTTACCTCCTGGGAAACAAGGATCATCATGAAAATAAACATTTGGCCTTATTGTAAATGTAAATCGCGTTGCATTGTCTTGAATGACCCAATTAGAGGCCAACGCAGGTTGAATTGATAAATCGCTTTGGTTAAATTTGACCAATCCCTCATAGATTTGAGTCGATATTCTATGTCCAACGACTTCTGTGATATTTAAGGGATATAAGCTGCGATAATACTCCGTTTCATTATACTTAAAAACGCCCCCGTAATAGCGGTCGCCTTTTGCCGCTTTCACGAGCACATCGCCTTTCTTTTTTGATTGAAGACACGAACTCATTGCACCAAGTAGTGTAGCGAGAATAAGTATTTGAATAGATGAAATGCGCATGCTTTGGTAGTTAATATTTTACTTCCTCTCCTCTTCTTTCATCACGTCCGCCTTGGTTGATTTGCTCTTCAGTTCTAGTTTTATCACTTTCGCGTCATTCAATGAGCGCTTGAGTTCCTTGGCTCTTTCAATATCGAGTTCATTATAGCTGATGTCCACTTTTAAGAGGGATTTGCAAGAAGCTAGAATGCCAAAGACGGGAGAAAAATCCAAGGGCGGATTGTATGCTAAATTGACATATTCGATCTCCTTTAGATTGGAAAAAGAAATGGGGAAATAGACGATATCATTCGCTTTTACATTGAGTGATTTTAGCTTTTTCAATTGACTGATTTCATCTGGAATTTTGGAGAGGAGATTGTCCATGAGATTCAATTCTTCTAATGAACTCAACGTCCATAATTCAGCGGGGAGCTCTTCAATGACATGGTCACGCAAATTTAAAACGCGCAATTTTTTGCATTGACCGATACTTGCGGGAATGCTTTTAATTTTGCGCTTTGGCTGCTGTCTGAAATCCCCTGCCATCAAGAGAACTTCCAGATTCGTTAAATTGCCGATTCGCTCAGGAATAGCGTTGAAAAAATTCACATTGAGATTAATGGCTTTTAAATTAGTCATCTCACATAGGGCTTCAGGGAATTTCTCGAAAGCATTCCAACCAATATCAATCCCTTCTAATTTTTTTAATTGGGTAAGTGATGCGGGTAGTTTATCCAATTTATTTAAACTCAAACTCAGTGATTTTAAATCTTGAAGATTTCCTATCGAAGAGGGCAAGGATGTCAACTGATTCTTATCACCACTCATGATATCAGAACCTAGATCCAATACAATCAAGGATTTCAAATTCCCAATTTCTGATGAAAGTGATTTGATTAGGTTGTTTTTCAAATAGAGGTATTTCAAATTAGTCAATAATCCAATCTCAGATGGGATATCTTCAATTAGACTGTATTGCATGTGCAAAGTTTCCAAGGACTTGCATTTACCAATTGCTTGAAGCACTGACTTAAGGTTTAATTTTTTACAGCCATTGAGATTGATTTCTTTGATTTTATTCAAATTTCCAAATTGCCCTGGAATCGTATTAAATCGATTATCCGAAATGTCCAAATAGGTCAATTCCTTAAAGTCACCAATAGTTTGTGGAATGGAATCCAATTGACTAAACGAAAAGTCGAGGTATTGAAGTTTTTGAATTTGAGCCAATCTATCAAATGCTTGTCCTATTGCTATATAGGGATTGTGCATGAGGTTGATGCGCTTCAAATTTTTCAAATAGATAATAGAATCTGGTAGTTTTCTGAGTTGATTGTTTGAAATATTCAATTCCTCGAGATTGGACAAAAGGTATATATTCTCAGGGATTCCCGCTTTATTGCTGAATATAATTTCCAATTTTTTAAGCTTGTTAAAGTCGCGCATTTTATCAAACAAGTCGTATAAATTCACCGATTGACATCGCATCAATATGAGGCTTTCAATATTCTTAAATTTTTTGAAACTCTCAGGAAATCTAGCTAATTTGGAACTCGTGATGGTGAGCGCTGTAAAAGTATCAGCGACGGATTCATAGGCATTAAAGAATTCGAGGGTTTGATTCAATTGAATTTCATCTGCTTCATTTTTTAACTTGCGCTGTCTCTTGAAATAATCTTTGATAGCGCTGCTATCTTCTTTTCTGCCAACTTTCAAATTCACAATGTTGGGCTTGGGTTTGCCGCTCTGACTAAATAGTTTATCGGATAAAATCAGGATGCTACATAAAATGGCTAGATATCTCATTGCGCTAAAATAATTATTTGAACTGCGTTTAAAAAGTTTAGATTTGAAATCTTCAATCTATTTATGATTTACGATTACCTTATCATAGGTCAAGGTCTTTCAGGTTCTGTATTGACCTATCTCTTGCACAAAGCTAAAAAAAAGTGTTTTAGTCATCGGGAATGATTTTTCTAAATCTCCTTCTGCTATATCATCGGGAATTTTCAATCCGATAACAGGGCGAAATCTTGTTAAAACATGGATGGCAGATGAATTATTGGCATGTGCAGATGCATTTTATCCTGCGTTGGAGCAAGACTTGGGGATTTCCGTCTATTCTAAACCTGAGATGATTCGGACGATAAGGAGTGCCCGTGAGATGAATGATTATTCCGTGCGATCTGGGCAAGCAGAATATCAGGGAATACTTGGCGAAACACTGATAGAGCTGGATCCGAAAAAATATGGTGAGATGGAAGGGGCATATGAGATTGGCCAAGTGCGTCAATTAGATATTAAAACACTATGTCTTTCTATACATCAATATTTAAAGGATAACCACGCCATACATGAATTGCAGTTTAATCACCATGCATTGTGCATAGATGAAGCAATGGTGTCTTTTGGCAATATTCGCACGGCGAATATTATTTTCTGCGAAGGCGCATTGGTGCAGGAGAATCCATACTTCTCACATTTGCCATTTATCATAGCAAAAGGGGAATTGATTCATATTCAAGCGGAAGAACTAGATCAAGATTTTTTGCTGAATAGCCATAAAGTATTGATGCCATTGGGACAAGATAAATATTGGTATGGAGGCACCTTTAGTTGGGATAAAGATAAAGCACCCATAACAGAGCATGGGCGAG
The DNA here is from genome assembly GCA_016713645.1 of Bacteroidota bacterium. Taxonomy (GTDB): domain Bacteria; phylum Bacteroidota; class Bacteroidia; order Chitinophagales; family JADJOU01; genus JADJOU01. The sequence goes on along the minus strand of JADJOU010000006.1, from coordinate 46,897 downwards.
CTGAATTGGAATTGGAATTGAATGAGACCATAAAAACGCCGTATAAAGTTTTGCAACATTTAGGGGCAGACCGACCGACAATCAAGGATAGACGACCTGTGATGGGGGCGCATCAGAAGCATAAAAACATGTATATATTTAACGGCATGGGAACGAAAGCAACCTCTTTGATTCCTTTTTTTGGCCAAGAATTCATTGAGCATCTATTGATGTCAAAGCCAATTATGAAAGAGGTGGATGTAATGCGCTTTTATTCTTCCACTATTTAACAAATTGATTGATGCTCTTTTTAATTATATCGAGCGCTTCGTCAATCTGAGATTTATTGATGACCAATGGAGGAGCTAATCTAATTATATTTCCGTGCGTGGGCTTTGCGAGCAATCCATTTTTTGCAAATTCTAAACAAATATTCCATGCTGTTTTTGAATCTTCAGTATCGTTGATAACGATGGCATTGAGTAGGCCTTTTCCTCTGACGATTTGAATCATCGGCGAATTGAATTTCACCAATTCCTCTCTGAAATAGGCGCCTAATTTTTCTGCATTCTCCGCAAGGTGCTCATCTTTGATCACTTGCAATGCTTCCATCGCAACGGCGCAAGCGAGCGGATTTCCTCCAAAGGTAGAACCATGCTCACCGGGTTTTATGGTCATCATAACAGCATCATCACACAATACCGCAGAAACTGGCAACACGCCACCACTGAGCGCTTTCCCAAGGATAATGATATCTGGGCGCACATTTTCATGGTCGCAAGCGAGCATTTTACCTGTTCGCGCAATTCCAGTTTGTACTTCATCAGCAATAAAAAGCACCTTGTATTTTTTACAGATTTCAGCGCATGCCTTGAGATAGCCATCATTCGGAACATATACACCAGCCTCACCTTGAATGGGTTCAACTACAAAGCCCGCAATTCTATGATTGCTAGAGAGCAGCGTCTCTAGTGCTTGGCTATCATTATAAGGGATGCGGAGAATTCCTGGGACATAAGGGCCAAAGCCTTTATAACTAGAAGGATCGTTAGAGGCACTGATGGCGGTCATCGTGCGACCATGAAAATTCCCATCGACCACCACCACGATAGCTTCATTCTCTGCGATGCCCTTAACTTCATAAGCCCATTTGCGGCAAATTTTAAAAGCGGTCTCAACAGCTTCAACGCCTGTATTCATAGGCAATACCTTGTCATAGCCAAAATATTGGGTGATGTACTTTTCATAAACTCCCAATTCGCTATTGTGAAAAGCGCGCGATGTAAGGGTGATTTTCTTGGCTTGTTCGGTAAGCGCATGAATCAATCTTGGATGACAATGCCCTTGATTGACCGCTGAATAGGCGGATAGAAAGTCAAAATATTTTTTTCCATCGACATCCCAAACGAATATCCCTTGACCTCTTTCAAGCACAACAGGCATGGAATGGTAATTATGAGCACCGTATTTATCTTCTAAGTCGATTAATTCTCGAGATCTTGACATGGCTTGTATATTAGAATTCATATAGAATTATTAGAACGCAAATATACGAAATGACTAACTATCCTAGACAGATTTAAAATAAGAATTGGTGATATTGTCGAAAACTTAATTTAACGTATAAAAAAAAATATACGCCCCCGCTTTAAATAAGATTGTACAATCAGACTTAATTACTACCTTTATTTGCGCAAACGACAATATGAATTTTAATGAAAAGCTATAAAATATACCATCTCCTATCTGATATTTTTTTTATTAACATTGCTTTTGCACTAGCAAATTTTATTATTTTTCAAACTTTATGGGTAGATGGTTGGGCATACCCTTCTTTGTTATTCGTTGTTAATATTGCTGCCATAATATCTCATTTTTTGGCTATGCAAAACCAAATTAATGCGTCTTACTCATACCGTTTCTTGTTTTATAACACTTTAGAATACATATTTGTCATAGCATTCTTTGTCTTGATTTATTGGTTTGTTATTCATTCATTAAAATATTCAAGACTCCATATCAGTTCTTTTTTTATAATAAGTTTCATCCTCTTATTCTATAGCAAAATCTATTATATCGGCCTCCTTAGGAAGTATAATCTCGGCCACATTGGATTTGAAAATACAATTGTAATCGGTTCAAATATTTATGCAAAAAAATTTGTGAATAATCTCATAAAAAATAAATGGACAGGATTTAATTTCATCGGCTTTTTATCCGAAGATGGCAAGGGCAATCAAGTGCTCGGTAAGCTAGAGGATATCGAATCGATATGCAAAAAATTACAGGTAAAAAATGTGTTTATCAACCTGCCTGACATTAAATTACTAGATGATCAATACATTAAATTGAGAGATTTTTCAGAGCGAAATTTGATTAAAGTGATGGTTTTGTCTCAGATTCACCACCAACATCTTAAATCATCTTACCACATGCTGGTTGGCGATTATCCAATTGTATATCTATACTCAATGCCCCTTGATGGGTTGAAGAACAAACTGATTAAGCGAATGTTTGATATCATTTTCTCCCTTCTATTTTGTGTATTTGTCTTATCATGGTTGACAATAATTATTGCTATCCTTATTAAGTTGGAATCAAAAGGGCCTGTATTTTATTTTCAAAGAAGGCAAGGAAAAGACAATAAAATGTTCAGTTGTTTCAAATTTAGAACCATGTACTACAACCCCACCGCAACATTTAGCCAGACGGTAAAAAATGATTCTAGAATTACGAAAGTCGGTGCCATCTTGAGAAAAACCAATATTGATGAAATGCCGCAGTTTTTAAATGTTCTTCTAGGAGACATGTCTATCGTTGGACCACGGCCTCATGTATTAGAGCACAATATTGAATTTGCAGAAGTTATCGATAAGTTTTATGCACGACATATGTTTAAGCCAGGCGTTACGGGATTAGCGCAAGTAAAGGGATTTAGAGGGGAAATTACTTCGCATTATAAAATGGCTGGAAGAGTAAAGCTGGATAGGTATTATATTTACAATTGGAGTTTTTGGTTTGATATGAAGATCGTTTGGTTGACAATCAAAAATACGATTCTAGGCGATCCGAATGCGTACTAATGTGATTGCGCTTGTTAATTCCGTTAAGAAAATTTACTTTTTCTCTTTGTGATATTGAATCGTTTTTGAAATGGATTCAAGAAGGGAAGTTTGCGACTCGAACCCAAAAGCTTGTTTGGCTTTGCGCATATCACAGATATAATTTAGGTTTATATAAATAGGTGGATTTTGATTTAAAATTTTCACCGATCCCGTTCCTTGAACTGACTGGACAAGGTGCGCCAATTCTTTGATTGAAATGATTTCTTCACCGCCGACATTATACGCTTGACAGGATTCTCCATTCAATAGAATATGGATTAACCAAATAGTCAAATCCGCTGCATACATATATGTTCTCAAGGGCTTCCCATCACTTTTGACAATGATGTCCTCTCCTTTTAACGCGTTATTAATACAATTTCCTATAGCAATATGCGTATCTACAGGCAAATAGGGCCCTACAACAGCAAAGCACCTAGCAATATTAAAATCAATACCGCACTGTTTATTATAGGCATAGCAAAGAACTTCTGTTGATCTTTTTGTCTCTCCATAAGCCGATAGGTGCGTCGATATATCAGGACCTCCGATAAATGTTTCAGAGAATGACTCAATGGCGTCTGGCTGTTTTCCATAGATTGCACCTGAACTAATGTGCAGAAATTTAGCCTGATCTCTCTTGGCTAGCATTAAAGCCCTATTTGTCCCATTGTATATGATATCCATCATATCTATTGGTTGCTCATTATTCATTTTGGCGCTAGCATCTGTAGCAGCGTGAATGATAAAATCTACTTTTGTATTTGGGAAAGAAAAGCTTCTTATGTCTCCTTCTATAAAATTGATTGAATGATTGGGGAAAACGGAATCAAAATGTTTCTTGGCAGCTTTTTCATCTCTAGACAAAATATACAATTCCAAGTTCAATCTATTCTCTTCATTGAGATGCACTAATCCTTCTACACGCCATTTCCCAATAAATCCAGTCCCTCCCGTTATGAAGATGGATTTGTTTTTTAACTTTTCAACTAAACCGCTCAAATTGGAATTGATGTATTGGATATCTTCTTTAGGGAGCATCTTAAAAATTAATTTTAAAAATGAGTTTGCATAATTACAAAATTAAAAATCGAATGCCTAGTTTAGATTAAAAGTGTCTTTTTTAACTTTTATGATGTAGAATGAGAGCAATCGCCGATATATAAAGTAATAAAAGCCGCTGAAATACTTACAAGAAGCTGAAAATAATGCTGAAAAAGATTTATTTTCTTTGAACTGATAAAATGCAAATTTCAGTGACTCAATTTGTATGCTCTGATAAAGATAATTTTTATATTCTATCTTATCAAAGTGTGATTCCAATAATTTATAGGTATTGATTAATTTCTCAATTTTATGCAGTCTTGATTTTAGGCTCCAAATACCAGTATTGCTGATTCGATAGCTAGCCATGGACTTTGGGATGTATCCAATATCGCCAAAGGAGGCATTTATGGCACAAAGGGAGAAATCACCTAGGAAATTATTTTGGTAAAAGAATGCTGGAAATGGATCAACTAATTTATTCTTGTATACTGTAGTTAAAAGTGGAATAAAATTATCACACAATACGTATTCCCTTAAAGTAATTCGCTTAAAACTATTTGAAAAATGAATAAAATTGCTAGACTTTTGAGTATCTTCATGAAAGACTTCAAGTTCATGAAAACACATGGATAGGTCAGGATTTTTTTCTAAAAAGTCAACCTGAATTTGCAACTTTAAATTATCTGTCCAATAATCGTCTCCTTCTAAATAAGCGATATATTTTCCTGTAGCGGCATTTACAAGATCTAACCAATTTAGTCCAGGACCTTTATTGGGCGATTGTAGAATTAACTTAAGTGGATATTTTGATGCGTATGACCGCAATATGTCAGCAGTTCCATCATTTGAGCAATCATCTGCGACGATTATCTCGCAAGCAAAATTTGTTTCCTGACTGAAAATACTCTCGAGAGATTGTTCAATATACTTTTTGTGATTATACGTTATAACACAAATAGACAAGATTGGCTTTTCGTCAGAATTTGAAAATTTCATTCGTCTATTTCTTGCATACTAATAATATACTTGAGCAGAGATCAGGATATACTTGTCCCAATTGAAAGCATCCCTCTAAATACTCCTCAGAAATGATATCTGTTTTAAGAATTTTATCCCATTGAAAATTGGCAAGTGCTTTAAAAAATATTCCTGTTCTAAAGACAACTTTTAGTCCTGCTTGCGTGGCATCTCTTTCTAAGGTGTCCAATGAATAAGTAATGTGATGTCCATGTTCTTTTTCTGAAGGAGTAACGGCTGCATTGTGCGTAATTAAACCCATTTTGACCGCAATTTGTCTAGAAGGGGCATTCGCATTGGGGCAAATTACAAAAAAGTAACCATTGTCCGACAACCACTCCTCTCTGATCTTTTTCAGAACACTTACTGGATCTGAAATATGCTCTAAAACATGCGTCATAATAACAGTATCAAATTTTTGAGCGAGTTGCGCCTCTTCAAAAGTACTGTGGTGGATTATCGCTTCATTATTTAGCTTTTCTTGTGCAATTTTAATGGCATCGCCAGATGCCTCAATGCATGTGACCTTTTTAAAATTTGCAAGTAGCCTTTTCGTAAAATCTCCTTTGAAACTTCCTAGTTCTAAGCAATTTTCCTGATTGACAAAAAATGGTGACATCGCACGCATAAAATATCGATGCATAATGTCAAAATCAAAATTGTAGACATATTGGTGATCTGCAGTATTGTGAAATTCATTATTATAATCTCTTTTATTGCTCATGTAGTTTAACTTTTAGGAAGAACAAAAATAATAGAATATCTCGTACAAATTGCTTTTATTATGTTTAGATTATAATTGATGAGAAAAAGAGGCAACTATTTGTCAAACAATTGATTAATCGGGAAATATGCACTGAGTTGGTTGGTTAGGAATGATATCCAGACAATATTTGTAAGGTAATAAAAGATATTGCCAATCTGTGAAAATGGGGGGAGATATTGTTTTAATAGATATATGCATGCAATGCCAATAAAAAAAATAGTCAAGAATTTTAAACTATCCACCAACCAAACATTCAATTGAACAAACGGAAGAATGCGTCGAATAAAAAAATAAAAAAACAGCGGCAATATTAAAAAATGGGTAAACACATTATTAAACAATAGCCCAGATAGCTTGAAATAATGGATAAATAAATACAAGCTGATGGCAAGGGTAATTTGATAGGAAATGGCTATAAACAATCCCTCCCTAATCTTTTGCATGGAAGTGAGAAGATTTGAAGTGAGATTTGAAAATGCTCTAAACGGGATAATTAGCGCAAAGCAGCCAATGAAAAAAGCAATATTATTATTCGAATGAAACTCTTTTTTCTCCATAAAAAAAGACAATAAGTAAACAATCTCATCCGATATTAAAAAGATAAAAGTGGCTATTGGAACAAAGCAAAGAAATACAATTTTCAATGTTTTTCTGTAGGCAATATCCAATTCTACAAATTGACTTTTTGATGCTAATTCATTGAATTTTATATTCATTACATTGCCAATTTGAGCAAGGATGAGCGTTTCGGGAATTAGTCCAATCATTTGACCATATGTAAAAGAAGAAATAATTCCTTCGCCAAGTCCTGATAGCAGATAAATGGTCAGAAAGGAATAATAGGATACAGGCAAAATATTTAGCTCTATCATCACTATATTTAATAGTACAGTATTTTTAGGGAATTCAAAAGAGGTGAATGACCAATTTAGCTTTTTAACTAAGTAATAAAACAACCAAACTAGATTGAGTATATAGCCGATAATCATGGCCCATAGCGCTATGTCAATTCCTATTTCGTTGTAATAAACCAATACTAATATTATGCTCAAAAGGGCATTAATAATGGAGACGAGCATTGGAAAAGTAAAATGCTTAAATGAAGAGAGTATCTGCGTTGTATAATTCGTCAGAATCATCAATGGGAATATGAAAGCCGATATATAATAGAGTCGCTTGTTTTGGATAAATGAAGCGCTATCAAATTTGGAAAACAGCGAATAGAAATGCGTAGGGAAAACAGAAATAATAAAAGCCAGCAAGAGACAAATTAGAATAAACGAGAACAGAAAAAATTGATGAAATTTTGCTCATTTTTACTCCTTGTTCATGGCGAATTTTCATCGATTCAGGAATGATAACATAGCTTGTTGCCCCTATAAAGAATGAAGATACCAATGCCAACGTAGATATGATCAGGAAGTATGCATCAGTGCTCGAACCTATCCCAAAAATGCGCAGTAAAAGAAGTGAGTTAATAAATACAGACCCTTTTGAAAATACATTTAAAATGGTAGATAGGATTATCCCTCTTTTATATGATTCCTTTTTAGATTCAAATAAATACAACACTTTTGAAAAAAGGGATTTATAGAATGGGTTATCCGACATAATTATACCTCATCTTGATCATTTTTCCCGAATCACTGATTTCATCAAAACCTATTCTTTTATATAGTGCAATGGCTTTATCATTGCTTTCATGCACTTCTAAATCGATTTGTTCAAACTTTTTAGTCCTTGCATATATGATGCATTCATTCATCAATTTTTTTGCAATCCCTTTTTTATAATGATTCGGTGAAACACTTACATTCGTGATAAAGCCCGTTTGATGCTTTTCATCATTTAAATAAATAGCAATTAATCCAATTAACTTCCCCTCATTCCAAGCCTCAATTCGATCGGCATAATTGAATAATTTCGCACTATAAACTGCTATATCCACTGTTTCAGATAAAGGCGGGATAAAGAATGCACTGGCCTCATTCAAATGATTTAAAATATCAGATGCGGTAGACTTATTGATTCGAATTTCAATTTTATCAATATTCATTTTAGTCTGAAATTAATTCTGCTAAACCAAAACCATATTTTCCAAATTCATTGCCATTGTAGAGAAGATAAGTTTTATCTCCCCATTTAAAAATATTTGGATAAGCCATCATATTACTATCCCAGCCGCCTTCAGAGGTGTCGATGCCTTTAGTTTCATCACTTCTCGTCCAATTAATTCCGTCGTCTGAATATGCGTATCCCAATCTATACCCTCTGTTTGGATTCGTTCGAAAATCAGTGGCATATCGATAACAAAAATACATATGGTATCTATCCTTTAGTTTTACAACCGTGGGCAATGCTTGACACTCATCTTCACCAATCAGGTCAGTTATGATTTGATTTCCTTCATTTTTTATCCAATCAATGCCATTGCTAGATCTGGCATAAGCGATTTTATAAAGTCTTGCTGGTGGTTCAACTCCATTGGCTTCAGTCCATTTCACCCCGAAAATATACCACATGTGAAAAGTGTTATTCTCATACAAAACAAAAGAATCGCCAACGAGCATCGGCTCCTTTAGTGAAGAAGTTAATACAGGCCCTGATTTGTATCGCTCATAAGTATTGCCCTTATCTTGGCTTATCGCCAAACCAGTCGAGGTCTCTACCGAAACAGAGACCCTTCTACTCCAGCCGCATGTATAGGCATAAATTTTATCGTTAACCCAAACAGGACTAAATGGAAATATCCCATGTTCGTCGAAACTCCCTAGACCGCCAAGTTCTATGACATTTGTTTCAGAAATTTTAAGTATATTCTTAAAATCATAATCAAAGTCAACATAAGCAATGTGACTGATGAACTTTTTTGTTTCCGGATCTAAAGATCGCGTGGAAAAGTAAACTCGCACGAAATCATCAATCAATATTGCCTCCGGTGATTGCGCAAAAGCAATACATCCCTTAGGCAATGCATGTTTCTCTATGTTAAAAATTAAATCTCTTTTAAGCCATTTCATGATGTATAATTATTCTAATTAAAAACTGCCTTGGCAATTCCAAAGCCCCCCTTCCCAACTTGATTTCCAAGATACAACATATATACTTCCCCGTCTAATTCAAAGACATGGGGATAACTAATCATCTCAGAATCCCAGCCAGATTCAGACACATCGATGTGTACTTTGCTGTCATCTCTTTCCCAATCTATTAAATTTGAGGAAGACGCATATCCAATCCTATAACCAAATTCCTTGCTCCGATATCCTTTGCTATATCTATAGCAGAAAAACATGTGATACAATCCATCATGATAAAATACGTCAGGACTCGCTTGTGCCTCATCATCTTCAACTTTCGATTGGATGAGTTCTTTGTTTTCCTTAATCCAATGTATCCCGTCTGTTGAACGAGCCATGCGTATTTTATATACTGGTTCAGGTTTTTGTCCATCTAAAACCCACTTTGTTCCTGCAATATAAAACAAATAGTATACATCATTGAATTTTCTAATTTTTGGACCGCTGAGTATAAATGGTTCATCTGGCGTATAGGATAGTATTGGACCACTCCCCGATTTAACAAATGTTTCTCCATTATCGGCACTTATCCCATGGCCAATGGCGACATTAAATGGCACGCTTTCGCACCTTGTCCAACCAGCATAAGAGGCATTATATTGATTATTGATTTTAATAACGGATACTGGATAAGTTCCAAACTCATCAAATGTGCCCAATGATCCTAATTGCAATATGGGTTCGCTCGACATTTTAAGCACTTTAAACAAATCTTTTCTATCTACATCGACAAAGGCAGAATAGCTTACGTATTGCCCTTTGCTATCTGGTGCCGGTCTGCATGAAAAATAAATTCTTACGAAGGTGTCAAATACTAAAGTAGCTGGAGCTTGAGCAAATTCATGCATCCATATTGGTCTATCAATAATCGTTGAAGGGTTAAATAAATTACCCATTTTTTTCCAGTGAAACATTGCGCTATATTAATTTAACATTCAATAAATACTCTTTTACTTTTTCCTTATCATTAAACATCAGCACATCCATAATCGAGAGCCATGCAACAAAATCATTGTCATATTGCTTGTATTGGATTTCGCCAGATTTAAGAAAATGCAATTGAATTCCCTCTGCTTGAAAGAATTCCTTATCATATAAATCCACGCCACCAATAGGATTGATATATGTCTTCGCGCCAAGTACTTTGCAAATATCAATTACTCGATGTGCAGATTTAAGTGAATGATTTGCAGAAATACTTGAAGATACAATCAGTTGAGTCGGGATATCTAAATAGTGAACGACTTGTTGTATGGATTTGAAAATAAAATTAAAAAGATTGTGATCCATTTCTTCGATACATGCGGAAATCAGTGGAATGACCTCTTTGTAAAATGGCGCCTTTTGATAGTTTGATTTGATTTTATTCATTAATTTTTGCTTATCAGAATTCCAAGAGTCAGATAAACTTCTCTGATAAATTTCCGCAAAATCTGAATCCTTTTTTAATGGAATTGAAAACATTTCATCTTTTCCGTTGGAAAGCATTCTATTTCTGTTTATCCATCCTTTCTTAGTATATTGAATATTGTCATAAACGACGAATGCATCTACAGCATTGATTAATTGAAAGTATCCTATATACGGCAAAAAATATGGTTGCATGATAGCGACTTTCATGAATAGACAGGATAAGAATTACATTAGAGTTGAATTGATAATCGCAGAGATATTGTCTATTTGATCCAATTCCAAATCATAATAAAGTGGGAGACATAAGACCCTTTTACTCAATTCATCGCTATTTGGACAACTTACTGGTTCGTCGATATAGGGAAGGTTATTGAGCGAAGGATAAAAATATCGTCTGGTATTTACATCTGCATTCATAAGCGCTTTCCTGATTTTTAACAATGTATTTTCATCGTTAAAAAGAACAGGGAAATAGGCATAATTAGATTTAAAAGGCAATTCGCTTTGAGGGAAAGTAATATGGGTACTACTTAATTTAGTTTTGTAGTGCTCAATGATAAACTTGCGTTTGGCAATGATATTTTCTATGTCTGGAAAGATAGATAAGCCCATTGCAGCATGGAATTCTGAGTTTTTAGCATTAATCCCCAAACAATAGTAATCATCGCCGATGTGACCAAAACTGCGCATTAATTTCAATTTCTCATATACCTCAGTATCGTTTGCTACGATGCAACCTCCTTCAACAGTATGAAAAATCTTTGTGGCGTGAAAACTACATGTCGATATATCTCCAAAACTCAAAAGAGATTTTCCTTTGTACTCTGCCCCAAAAGCATGAGCTGCATCATAAATCACTTTAAGATTATACTTGTTTGCGAGGGTTTCAATCTTATCGACATCACAGGGATATCCGTATACATGCGTTGCTAGAATCGCCTGGGTGTTCTCCGTGATTTTGCGCTCGATACTATCAGGATCTATGCATAAACTCGTAGGTAAAATATCAGCAAAAACAGGCGTACAATTTTCCCATAAAATTGCATTTGTTGTTGCCACATAACTGAATGGTGTAGTAACCACTTCTTTGGTAATTCCATATACCTTCAAAGCCATTTGAAGAACAACCGTTCCATTAGAAGTATATAGAAAATTAGGAATCGAAAGTTTCTCCTTGAGTTTTTCTTCTAACTCTATAACGAGCGGGCCGTGATTTGTTATCCATGCTCTATCCCATGCTTTTTTGAGAAATGACACATAAGTATCAAAGTCTGGAAGATATGTTTTAGTGACTTGTATCATGGTTCTCAAAGTATTGTATTAAATAATCCTCTGTTTAAGCTATGGCAAATATATTCTTTCTTTTACTAAATTTAAAATATATTTGTTGTGATAGAAATGCAACGTATATTATACATATCGGATTTTGAAATTTCGGGAGGCGCAGAAGAAGTGCATAAAAACACATTCCTTTTAATGAATGAAATGTATGAATGTGATTCCTTTTATGGTTCAAAAAAACATAAGTCCCCTTTACATCCCTTAGCCTATATTTTCTCCCTTTATTACTTCTTCAAATTGTTTTTTAAATTGTTGAAGTCTAAACCTCAAATAATTCATTTACATACTTTCTTTCATATTTTAACGCCATCTATTTTACTTAGCATTGCGATCTATAAACGCTTATTTGGGAATGTTAAAGTTATTCTAACCGCACATGAGTATCATTTAGTTTGCCCATGCCCAGGATATTATTATTTAGAGAATAATACATTGAAAAATTTCAAATTGGGCGCTGGTGTTGGAGATATGCTCTCCAAGAGGTTAGATCATCGCGGCTTTTTATATTCTACTATAAAAAAAATGCAATGGATTGTTGGATATCAAATCTTAAAACTTAGATCTGTTATTGATTTAATTGTTTGTCCGAGCTTTTACTTGATGGAAGTCTATAAATCCTCAGGCCTAAACATCCCAATGACTGTTATCCGAAATCCTATTGCATCCATGGAGAACGAGCGAGTTACTGAAAGTAAAATCAAAAAACAAAACGTCTTGAAATTGCTCTATTTTGGAAGAATTTCTTTTGAGAAAGGGGTCGTTGAATTGATTGAGCAATTGAGTAAGATTAAGGATGTTGAGATTCATCTCGCAATAATTGGCGATGGGCCTTTATTCGATAAAGTAAAAACCGAAACACATGACTCCCTGAAAATTGAATGGATGGGGAGAAAAACCAAACAAGAAATAATTGACATTAGCAAGGAGTATAGTACTTTCGTTCTGCCCTCCTTATGGCTTGAAAATGCACCGCTTAGCATTATTGAAGCATACTTTATGGGTTTGACTATTCTTACAAAAGATTATGGCGGCATGAAGGAAATGGCAGAATTGTGCGACAATTATATCTTGTTTAATGATGAAAATTTAAATGACAAAATCCATGAATTGAGTAATTTAGATGTGGCTCCTCTCAATAAAATGAAAGAAGTGGAATTGCTTTTTTCTCAAAATGCTTATAGGGAGCAATTAACGAAACTATATAAGTCGATATATGCATAACTATTTCCTAATTGATATCTTCTTTGTTATTTTCTTTTTCTATAGTTTGAAATTGTTTAAGTCGAAATATTTAAAGTTAATTCTCATCATTTTCGCTTACCCAATTTTCTCCATGATGTTTATGTCCTATGGAATGAACCCGGGAAGAATTGTAAATACTGGAATGGAACTCTACGATCCAATTTTAATTGAATCCAAATACTTGGGATTTTTGGCTTATTGCACATTCGCTTTCGCTCTATTCTCCGTGCGAAATTTTCAAATTGAAATTCAAATGTATGAAGGGAGTAAATTCGTTCGAACAGCTGTTGTTCTTATTTTAATTTTTTGTGCAGTTCTCGCCTACCCCAGTGTATATCATTTATCGAGCAGTCGGTTTGGTTTTATCAAAGTCTTCAACCCACAAGTCTTATTTATATGTTTTAGTGTAATAGCCTTAGTCATTCACAATAAAAAATGGAGTATTACTAAAATTGTCTTTTCCTCAATCCTGCTCATGAATATACTCGGCGGAGAGCGTGTTGAGTCTGTTATAACATTGCTGCTAGTTTTACTTTCCTCAGAATATACTTTTCTTCAAAGAAAAACAGAACTCATTAAAAAGGAGAAACTAAATTATGGCTTATTGGGGATTCTATTTATTCTAGCCATTATTGGCGGTGCCATCCGACAGAAAATTCCCTTGTTCTATTCTTTGGAAGTCTTTGTGCAGACAATTGTCTCCAATGTTGTCTTTCAATCGACTGCTGTGGATGTAATTCACGTTTTTTATTCAGGGGTTTATTTCTTTAAGATTCATGGCCCTCAGCCTTTTTTATTATTAAATGATTTATTTAGCTTTATTCCAATGTCCGATTTGGGAGGGCCTCATTCAGCATACTCATTTACCAAATTGTGCTCGCTCGAAATTAACAATGTTGGAGGAGGCCTCTTTTTTACTGCTGGCTATATGGCCTACGGTGTGATTGGGATGGTTGCATATACTTTTCTTTTTGGATTGCTTTTTGCAAATTTAATCAGTAGAAAAAATGAATATGGTAGATTGATATCATTGCTCTTCTTAGTGCTTATTATTAGAATGCTTTGGTATGGACTAATGTACGTTTGCACGCCCATTTTGTTTTTAAGCATTTTGTATTTTTGTTTTTTTGTTCTAAAACTATTTAATCATCGAAGCCAATAAATTAAATAGAATTCACTTTTTTTTATTGATGGGATTGTGTGTCATTTTCCCAATAAATAATTTAGCTGCAACGATTGCACTGATTATCTGTATCCCGTTCTCCTTTCTTTTATTGAGGACCAACAAAATCCAAATTGGAATAAGTGCAATTGAAATTTTTAGCTTATTCTTAATGTACTTATTGCTTTTGACAATTTCATTTATTCGGAATGAGAGTATAGATGGGGATTTAACGCGGTTCATTTTTCCCATTCTCTTTATTCCTTTTGTCTTTTTAGCCAATAAATACGACAAAAATGATTTTGACTTCTTCCACTATGTATTCATCGCGATGTCAGCGATTTTGTTTGTTTTGACCTTCGCCAAGTTGCTTATCAATGCGAGCTCCTTGAATTCAAACAGCAATTACATTTACTATATCAATGAGCTCATTTGGCTTGAAAGACCCTATATGGGCTTCTTCTTGCATTTGGGATTATTGAGTAGCTTGTTCCTATTCGATAAAAAAAATAAATTTCTATATATAATTTACGCAATAGCCATTCTACTTTTTAATATTATCATTGCCTCTAAATTGGCTGTATTGCTGAATCTATTGGCAATAACCATTTTTGTTTTTCGAAAGAGAACGATGTTGGGAATTTACTTCTTGCTCTTCTTCATAGCATTAATAGTGCTCATTTTAAACACCGGCTTGGGTGATGGACTTAGGAATAGGTTGCATGATTTTTCAAAGAACGAGCCCAGAGTAATTATCTGGAACTCTGCCTCGGAAGTATATAGAGAGCAAGGCTTTAACAAGGCATTCGGCTTGAGCAACGGAACTTATATTCAAGGGAAATTGGATTCTATTAATTTAGCACATCGATATGAACTTGTAGATTATTATTGGGTGTATGACAGTCATTACAATACGCATAACCAATATCTTTATTTCTTGTTGTCCTATGGATTGATTGGTCTTCTATTGATTGTCCTGATTAGCTTTTATCCCTTTATTCTTGCGATTATCCACAAAGATTTGTACAGCGTTTTAGTGAGTGGTTCATTTATCTTGTTTCTGTTGGTTGAGAATATTTATTCAAGACAGTTTGGGGTTTTTGCATTTTTAATTCTAACTTCATTTATTTTTGTACAAATTCAACATTCTAGACGTGGAAAGGAAAATTAAAGTTTTACATGTTTCACAATCACTCGGGGGAGTCGAAACCCACCTTAAACTCTTGATTTCTTCAATAGACTCAAGTAAGTTTGAGCATTCCATCATCATACCAAGCGAGGCGAATTCATCCATCATTCAATTTTTAAATGAGCACCAAATTTCATTTTATCCCATTAAATTCAAACGAGGATTTCACCCCATTTTCGACATGACCGCATTTTATAATATCGTTTATTATTGCATCGTTTTAAAACCAGATATAGTTCATCTTCATTCTTCAAAAGCAGGTTTGCTGGGCAGAATAGCTACTAAATTAATGGGAATTCCTTCAATCTTTACACCGCATGGAATCTCCTATTTATCGATGGTGGGAATGAAGCGCTGGTTTTTTTTCGGCATAGAATGCTTCGCAAAAATTTTTACCAAGCGCATTGTGGCTGTTTCATATTCTGAATTCAATCGACTGGTTTATGAGATAGGATTTCAACCCTCACAGATTACAGTAATTAAAAATAGTCTTCCTGAAACTGGATTTGATATACAATCAAACAAAGATAAAAATGGACCTTTTGTCATAGGAACGGTGGCAAGGATAACGCAGCAGAAGAATCCCCTTCTATTCTTGGAGATCGTTAAATTATATTCTGAGCGGAATCACAACGTTGTTTTTAAATACCTAGGGGCAGGTCTGCACGACCATTTAATTTCTGAATTTAATGATTATATCAAGACGCATAATTTATCCAGGTTTATTGAAATTATTCCTTGGGGAAGTGTTTCAATTTCTGATTTTTATAATTCACTAGATGCTTTTGCGCTCACCTCAATTTTTGAAGCGGGTATGCCCTATGTCGTTCTGGAAGCAATGTCATTCGATGTGCCATGTGTGACATCAAAATGCGATGGTTGTGTGGATGGAATAGAGCATGATACGAATGGCTACTTATGCATTACCGCAAAAGAATTCGTCGATTGCCTAGAAAATTTAAGTCTATCTCCTGATAAAAGAAAGCAAATAAGCATGCATGCAAGGATGACGCTCAAGCAAAACTACAATTTAAATAAGAATATTTTATTGCACGAAAATATATATCGTCAGTGTATTTAGAGCTTTTTTGCGATAACAATTTGTCCTGTAAACAAATCAATATTATTCGGTAATAAAAACCCAAGTATCATCGCAAGGACGTTGAGGGGAATCACAAAAAATAAAATGATGATCCCTCTTAAAAGGATGAATATTGGGTTCTTTTTGTTTTTAAAATACTTATCTGGTAAGCAGAAAATATAGTAGATAATAAGCAAAAAAACAGTTTCTATATAATTGCACAAAGTATAATAATGCATGATTTTGAACTGCTGATCCTTTTCAAATAAGTCTTGTGTGCCAAATCTGGTGAGGCGTCTGAAATCATACGGTTGCTCATGTTCTGGCCATACAAAAGGGAATGAAACCATTAATGTTCCGCCAGGCTTTAGCACCCTATGCAATTCCTGTAAAATCTCAGGTAAATTTGGAATATGCTCAAATACTTCTGAAGCGAATATCGAATCAAATGTATTGTCTTCGAAGGGAATTGTCTTCCCATCATAATATACATCAGCTGTTTTTTTCTCCGTAGGATATCCAGAAGTTTCGATGTCTAGGGA
Organism: Bacteroidota bacterium; assembly: GCA_016713645.1. Taxonomy (GTDB): domain Bacteria; phylum Bacteroidota; class Bacteroidia; order Chitinophagales; family JADJOU01; genus JADJOU01. Next base: position 29,934 of record JADJOU010000006.1, on the reverse strand, counting down.
AACACACGAGCTTGTATTTGTAAATAAATCCTTGTACGGCTGATTCCCAGCGCCAAAATCAAGAGACTTCCTGTTAAGAATGAACTGTTTTGTTTGAATATTTTCCAAAAATTTCTTCTCAATAGAAAAAATGGGGAAAGCAATCCTAGCGGGAATTTGCACTCAAATAATATTAGATGCTTTAGCTTTTTCACCAAGAAAGGATATTTTACAATTCAGATTTTTGAAACAATACTTTCCACAATAAATAACTGGAAACGGAAACAACCCAAAACACGAGTCCTATAAAGAAAACAATCCAAGGATACTTTATCTTGTGTGATAGTATCGCAGGATAATCGCTCAGTAAAATATTCTCGAGTTCATAAAACTTAGAACGAAATATCGTATTGGATTTCAATTGTTGCAAATCACTTAAGCCCTTATACATATTCTCTATTACAAATGAATTGCCTCCATTGCTTATCTTCTTGGAGTATGTGGAATCAAGAATATAGCTCAACTCTTTGATGTTCGCCTCAAAAATCTTTTTATTGATGCCGACTTCTGTATTATTTAGTCGATTCCTTAAGTATGAAACGACTTGCACTTTTATATTCTCTATTTCTTGATCTTCAATTTCATTCTTAACTGAAACCTTCAATTCATAATAATGATCTTCAACTGCAGCATTTCTTAAAACACTTGCTTCAGAGACAATCTCACCAATCGAAAAATGACTTATATTGTTTTTCTTAATTAATCCAATTAGCGGATTTTTTTGTGTGTCTGTTCCCGATTGAAGAATGAAGTGATTTAATTCCGCTTCAAATGGAGCAATCTCTTGTACCCCGATAATTTTGCTTTTAATCTGAAATGATATAACGTAGACTGGATTGAATCTAATGTAGAAAAATGATGAAATGCTAATTGTGGAAACCAATAACAATGAATAAAGAACAAATTTAGCATGCTCTTTTAACAAGGAGCGGATTTTACTTGCCACATAAAAGATGTCTATTTCATTTTGCATATATGATTATTTATAAAGGATTTTTTGATTTTTTATAAACGACTACGCCTCTTTCATCATAAACCAATTTGTAATGTGTAAAAACGGAATCAATTTCAGGTTTTGCCTTTTTTGGTGCCACAAAATAGCAATCTTTATTCAAATTATTGTTTTCTATAAGCCAAGTTCGATTGCTCGCCATTGAATCATTCAATTGGTAATTAGTATAATAGTAAATTGCATAGCTTTTCATCCTAAAGGTATGATAGAATGCATCATCACTTGCGCTCCCCTTGCAAAAATCAATAATCCCTCCTTGTGAATATCGCTCCAACTTAGGCAAATGTACAAAATAAAATAGTTCAACTATGAGAATCATCGCCGCAAATACAGCAATAATAGATTTTAATGCAGTGGAATAGACAAAATGAAAGATGGCTATCATAAAGCAAACGGCGATAAGAATCGTTACCCATTTTTCCATGGAACTGAGCTCAATGCGCTGAGAAAACTGTTCGATTATATTGATATTTTTCGTGTGAAGTATGACTCCATTTTTTAAATCTGAGAAATACGCAAGCGCGAACAGCGCAAGTGCATAGAACAATCCAATCCCCACCAGCAGGGATTTTTGAACCTTATTTAACAATAGTGTTCCACTAAAAAAATTCGCCGCCAAATATGAAAGGGGAAAATATGCCAACGAAGAATAGTGTATAATTTTTGTTTGTACAATCGAAAATATGGTGAGTACGACAATTAATAAAATACTGTTTATCGATATAAATATATCATCGGAATTAAAATCAGGCTTCAACTTTGTCTTAAACTGTTTGAGACATAATATGCTGGCAGGAAAACAGCCAATTAAAATGACGATAAAATGATACCCCGGAAAGCCTCCATGTTCTGCATCCTCAATACTGAATAACCTCACTTGATATTTTAAAAACTCATGGAGATAGGTAAACCCATGGCTATAAGTTTCATAAATAAACCAACTAGAAGCAACAGCAATAAATACTGAAGCCCAAAGGGCAAAGAGTTTAAATGGATAGTCTAGTACACTGCGATTCATGAAAAAAAACAGTAGAATGGGAACAGCACTCAGAATGATTGCTACAGGTCCTTTTGTCAATACCGCCAGACCAATAAAAATTCCTGAAAAGATGATGTGTATGGCATATTTTTCTTCCCTTTTGCTTTTAAAATAGCCCTCGATAAAGAGGAGAATTCCTCCATAAATAAAGAGGTTAAACCATGGATCAATAATGCCCGATTTAAAAAAAATGAGGGAAAGAAAACCGCCTAAAAATGACAGAACCCAGAGTAAGGCAAACCTTCTATTGTTGTTTTTTAACCCAAAGAAATAAATCATCCCCACAGACAATACACCGCAAATCACATTTGGCAGTCTTGCTGAAAATTCACTTATTCCAAAGAGTTTCATGCAAATCACTTGCAGCCAATTAAACAAAGGGGGCTTTTCATAAAACGGCGCAAAACCAACTTGAGGCTGAAGAAAGTTGTTTGACACGATCATCTCTCTCGAAATTTCCGCAAAATTAATTTCATCCCAATCAAAAAAGGGGAATATGACCAATATGGAATATCAATAATAAAAATGTAGCAAGGCATATTGCCAAGCATAAAACAAGGTCTTTCTGTCGATGCATGTTTTTGAACACTATTTCGATATATTCGAATATTTTATCAAAAATACTATATTTTGTAACTGCTCACGCATTATAATATTCATTCTATGCAGCGAAAGCAATTTAGTCCCTTTATCAAATTTGCAATGAGCACGTGTAAACTTGCTATAGAATTCGAGCAGCAATAGTCTTCATGCGGAGTAAAGAATAATTGCCCATCGAGCATAAATTAGAAGAGTTCAAGAAGCCGCACTAGGAAGAGCTATTCAACTATCCAGGTAAGAAACTCTCAGAAATCCAGTTTTTTTATTAGGTTTGTACTTACTCAATAAAACATATATGAATTCTTTTTGGAATCTTCCCGAAGCAAAATTTCGCAATTTTTTTTGGTTCTTGTTCGGCCTGATTTGCCTGTTGCGCGTCGCCACATTCAAAGATTATGGGGTTACCCCAGATGAGGCTTCCTATATCGGCTTAGGGGAATACGCCTATAAATTTTATGCGAGTTTCGGGTCGAATGACTCCGTTTTTCATTAGATCCCTAAGGCAGATGATCAGGCCCTCATGGACAATTACGGACCATTTCTAGATATCCTACCAGTAGCCACCCAAAAAGTCATCGGTGGGAATATATACAACCATCGACACTTTTGGATTATGCTCTTCTCCACCATGCTATTCCTCTTCACAGGCTTGACCGCCCAGAAAATTGCCGGTTGGAGAGCAGGATTGATTGCGCTTATTTTGATTTCTATCCATCCTAGAATTTTTGCAGAATCCTTTAATAATCCCAAAGACCCCACCTTCGCAGCGGGTTATATCTGTGCCATTTATTTTATCCTCTGTTTTATCAAGGAATTGCCTCGACCGTCTTGGAAGATGACCATTTATTTGGCATTGGGAGTCGGATCTGCCCTTATCTCGCGTATTGGAGGTTTGTTGATTTTGCCTTATTTAGCCCTCTTCTTGGCATTGGAGATATTTACCAATAAGGAATTGAAAGAAACGATTTTGGGAAACAAGGAAAATGCACTCAAAGACTTGATTATTAAATTGGCAGTAGTCGGTGCTGGCGGATTTCTGCTGGGAATTCTTTTCTGGCCTAAAGCCCTCATGGCGCCTTTCTCACATCCATTTAAAGCATTGACAACACATTCCCAATTCCCTATTTATATCAAGACTTTGTTTGAAGGGAAATGGGTGTTCTCCAATCAAGTTCCTCAATACTATATTCTCAAATATTTCGTCATATCTAGTCCGGAGATTGTTATTCTCGGATTTATCATTGGGATAATTTTAATTAAAAAGTTGATTACTGAATTTGGATTCAATCGCATCGCGCTCGTATTGTTTATTTCTGTCTTCCCATTATTGTATGTTTGGAAAAAGAGCTCCTTCTTCTATACGGGATGGAGGCATTCGTATTTTATGTTCCTAGGGATTACCATATTCGCAGCCTTGGCATTTGAATATGTTTTTAGAAAATACAGCGATAAAATTCGCTATGGTGCGATGGCATTACTAGCCATTGGGGTGTTTCTGCCAGTTCGATTTATGGCAGCCAATCACCCGAATTACTATGTCTATTTCAATACCATCTCTGGTGGAATTGAAAAGAACTATGGCGATTATGAAATCGACTATTACCACCACAGTTTGAATAGCGCAGCCATCTGGATGGAGAAAAATTTGCCTGGCGTATTTAAAGATACCAGTATCAATATCGTATCCAATGCCCCTTGGAGTTTCTTGCAAGACATCAAGCGATTCGATGAAAAGCGTTGGGGGATGAATTATGTGCGATACAGCGAGCGCAATGAATCTGATTGGGATTATGCTGTTTTGATTCCCGCATTTGTAGAGAGCAATATCATGAAAGAGGGTTACTTTAAATTAAAGGGGACCATCCATACCATCGATATCGACGGCAAACCGATTTGTGTGATTGTGAAGAGAGAAAACAAAGATGATTTTAAAGGAATAGAGTTGGAAGGTCGCGGTGATTTTCTCAATGCCATTCCTCTCCTAGAGTCTGCCGTGAAATACGATCCGAATAACGAAATCGCCTTGACACATTTGGGGGTATGCTATGTGAATACCAATCAACCGCAACCCGCAGTGCAAGCATTGACTAGAGCTTTGCAAATCAATCCAGAGAGCCATTCCGCCATGAATGCCCTTGGATATGCCTATTTGGGAATCAAAGATTACAACAACGCCATTTTTGCATTTGAGAAAGTGATTCAAATTGTCCCGAATATGTCAGAGCCATATAATATTCTCTCGCAACTCTATGGGCAAATTGGGCAGCAGGGAACGGCCCAATCATACAGTCAACAATATCAAAGAATGCGTCAAGCAGGGATGTGATGGATGTACGAAAACTGGAAAATTACCACATTCCACTGTGGTTGATCAAAGATACTTGCTGGTTATTGCACTTTAAGACACTTGGGATTGTTATGATAATTCCCACGATAAGTGTGGCAGTTATCATCGCATTCAGGACGAGACAAGTCGTGGAATTTTGGCTCAATCTCTCTGTGGTGTTTTGGATATTTGCCAATGCTTTTTGGATGTTGACAGAATTTTTGGAAATCGATGCAGATTATAAGGTGTATGCATTGGTTCCTTTTATCCTTGGTGTAATTAGTTCGGGGTATATTTTTTTAAATCGAAATAATATCGTATTTTTGGAGTACTAATTTAAATCTATCCTATTAGCCTATTGAATAGATGTGAATAGAAAAATTGAATAAATATGACACAGATTACATTAAATATTCCGGATAGTGATATTGATTTTTTTTGAAGCTTGTCGAAAAATTCAATTACACCTTGCATAGAGCTGATGGATTTGAATTAACCAAAGATCAAATAGATTTGCTCGATAAGAGCAGTGCATCTGAAACAAAGAATTGCACCACGGCAAGTAAACTGAAGGAAGATTTGGAATCAAAGTATGCATTTTGAGGTATTGATAACAGATATAGCAGAATCCCAAATTACGGATTCCATTGAATATTATCGCAACCGAGCGGGAATCAAAATTGCACACAACCTTTTCTTGGAAATCTTCGAATCAATAGAGAGAATTAGAGAAAGCCCATTTTTTCCGATTAAAATTAAATCATATCGGTCATATCCATTGCCTAAGTTTCCCTACATTCTTTTCTACGAGGTGATTGAACAAAGCATGACAATTAAAATTTTAGCTTTGTTTCATACAGCTCAAAATCCTGATAAGTACCCTAGTTAAGCAGCATGCAGAATCCACTTGAAATAAAAAAGACTAATTGAACAAATACTCTCAAACTCTTGTTTAGCATGTGTTTAACTTTATTAAACAAAACAAAGACGATAGTACGACTTACAGAAATAATAGAATAAAGAGATAAATGACGGAATTCATCAACCCAATTGACAAAGACAAAATCGCAGAAAACCCAGGATTATTGCCATATGGCCATATGCTAAGTGCCCCAGCCATTCGACCAGAGGACATGGGCAAAGTGAAGACCAATGCACTCTCTGCAATGCACGAGCAGACGCAGACGCAATTTGACCAGATCCGACAGCAGATAGAATTGCTAGCTATGCAAGCGAAGAAAATCCAAGATAGAATCATCATCTCCCGAGAAATCTATTTCGCAGAAATGGGCTTCGATCCCCTCATCGGGCATATATATTATCTCTACGAGAGAAAAAATGGAAAAAAAGTCTTGTCCATGGTATCTAAAGAGAGCTGGGGAGCTACTATTCCATTCGCCGCCTATATCGCCAAAGTGAAATTATTGGCAGACCATACTTGGGATATATTGGAGTAAGCCCCTCCCAAGCTCCCCGAAGGTAATAAGCCCCACCCAACCTCCCCAAAGGGGAGGAGTTGCATTTAGGTTTAACATACATATAATTTATATGAGTCAACAAACTATAGACAAATTCCCTTTGTGAGTTTAATCCGCAATCTGCCCTTACCTCAACAACATTGAGCTATCTGGGGGATCACAATTTGGTGAAGTCTCAATCACTATGATTAGTCTTAATTGAATATTTGAAATGAATCAATTCTGACTTTGTATATGTGAAATTTGGGCTTATCCTTTATCTCTACCGAGATACAATTTTTTCCCCTCAAGTATACCCTCGCCAGCAAAAACCATGATTGGGTGGGAAGGTTCTTTATCGATGAAAACACTAGAATTTCCTAAATCAAACGAACCCACCTCTAAATTTTCCAAAAAATAATTTCTCTGCTCTTTTTGAACATCTTTTTGAATAGAAGAAGATTGTATAATGGTGAATTTTGGCATATATGAAATTGATTTTTCGGGGATTTAAAAATAGATTTACTTCTCTTGCTTTTTGTCCATTAAGACTGTTGTGATTAGAATGATTGCTAGAATTACATCTATTATATTCCATAAAACCCTTCCCAATGCTATTTTATATATTGGTTGGAATAAAATAGCTAGAAAAATATAGGCGACAACGGACTTTATTTCATTTCTGGTATAACTAATATAGGCGAGAAGGACAAAGCCGACTAATGCCATAGTTCTAACAAAAACATAGTAAGAGTATGGCATTTTTAAAAGGCAGACAATGAATAGAATAGATAGAATAATTTTTATTGTATTAGTCATGTGTTTTTTAGAGAATAAATCTTTAGTTGAAAATCTAGCTCAGTGCATTCTCCTAACTTCCCATGGAGCAATAATATGGGGGTCTCCCCAAAGACCTACTTTATATTTTCTTGCGCTATCTTCATAATTTGCTAAAGCCATTTCATCATTGTATTTTTTGTAATGCCAAGCCAATCCCGCACGAATCATTTCTATAGAAATATCTTTTCCCTTGCTATTTATAGTGCGACCAATATATCTGCCATTTTTATCAATATCTTTAATTAATACATGCACACTATCTCCAAAGCACAATTCTGCTAAGTATTTTTTAGATACTTTATAATAGGGCATTCCTTTTTCTGGGGCATCAATAGCATCTACTCTAATTCTAAAGGTTGATTTATCTATCAAAATATCATAGGTGTCTCCGTCAATAATCCCAATGACTTTAGAAGTATATTCCGAATTAATAGTTAGTTCTGTAATTTTGACATCTGAACTTGCATTTTTGCAAGTAAAAAATAGAATTATAATGGGGATGAAGTATTTCATAGTTATAGCTTATTCATTTCGAATTTAAAATTGAAATATTGGAGTTTGTTTTTTGCGTTAAATGTTTGAATTGAAGTCTTGTACATTTTACATTTTTGATGAATAATGCTGTAATAAGAATTATTTAAAAATTCATCGATAAATATTTAATATTGGGATTAGCTCTGAAATCGCTGTTTGATTTATATATTTAGATCCTTTAATTGCACTTGTAATTTTAAAGGTAATTTTATCATTTGGTTCAATTTCTTGCGCTGGCATTTCGATGTGTGATTCTTTATTATACAAATTGGGAATACTTTTGATGGTTAGATAGGTCCCATTATGAAAAATGGATATGGTTGCAGCTCTGTTATGATTATTCCAAACTTTTTTTGACTTGCAATAGCCATTTACAATATTGAAACCAATTATTTCTATTTTTTTTATTTCTTCTGGTTTTGAAAAATTGAAATGAAAATTGACTTCTTCGTTGATTCCTGTTTTGTTATTTGATACACCAATCCATGCTGTTTTATAATCAGTATCAAGGAGATTATTACTCCCACAATAAATTCCATTCTTTAGTTGCAATTGGCTACTTGTTGTAGTTGTAACATATTGATATGCTAATTCTGTGGATTTAGTTTCATTGGATATTGGCGTCCAATTATCTGATAATCGGTTTTTGTTAAGTACTATTAAAATAGAAATCAATAAAACAGTTATGATAATAGGTATCAAAGCTACTTTAAAGCTTAAGTTGTACTTCTTCCATGCTGTGCAAGAACCAAAAACTAAACCAACAAGAATTCCTATAATTGTCCATGCAAAAATTGAATTAATATAATTGGTCATGTAAAATATATTATCAATTGCGGTGAGAAATCTCAATGACAATAATTTAATTTCATTTGAAATTGATAATACCAAAAGTAAAAGCCATACAATTAATGTAAAAGAGATATATCGCTGTTTTCTGTATTCTTCATTTAATAGCAAAATATAGCCAATTGGTCCAGTTATTAAAATAATAACAATTACCCAGAATTTATCTGTTCTTAATTTTTCGATGTTCATAATTTTTCAAATTTCTTGATTGCAAAAACACTCCCTATAAGACCGCCAATGAAAACCATCAATATTAAAAATGGGTTGAATTCGTAGTTGAATGAATACCTAACAATTCCAAAGAAGATCATAAAGACAACTGCATATTTTACAAGCATAATTATAAATGCTCTCTTTGGGAATACCGCTTTTAATTTTGTGGGTACTGACAAAGTTTCAAACAGAGTCTCAACTATTACATTGAACTCATATAGATTATCTTTCTCTAATTTGGAAGAATCAATAATTAAATTTATTGATACAGAATTCTTATTATCCTGAGTAAAAAATGCAAATTCATCAGTGTCCAATTTTACTCCTTCAAAATTATTATCAAGATAAAACTTAGCTTTAACGAACCCAGTATTTTGTATTGTAATTACCAATGACTCTAGAATAATTTCATCACTACCTTCAATTTCAGTAAGAGATATGGAATCCTTATCTGGGTTGAGGGTCGGTTGTGAAGTTGTTGGATCAATTATTTGGGCTAAGCTTTGAATACTGGCCAAATTACTTTCTTCATCATTATGTAGTTTGGAATTGATTATTTTATCTACAGAGTTATTATATGCGTCTAACCAATAACTTTGACCAACACCTAAAAACCAAGTTGGGATGTTACCATTTTTGATATAATCAATTGTTGTAAACCAATATGATTTTAGATTTTTAATTTTTTGAACTAATTCAATAGGTGTAGCAATTATTTCCTGCTTTAGATAGAAGGGAAAACTATCATCTACCTTATAAATAAATTCAAGAAATGAACGATAATCTGTCTTGTTAGGTAATTTGGATGCATTGGTAGGGTCGGATTCTTTCAGCCAAATTTGTATATGTTCGATGCTAAACAATAGGGTTATTTTTTGATATATTTCAAATTCGCTAAATCCTTTTTCAAATAATTCATTAACTGATTTAAAGGTATTTAAAACGCCATTTATTCGAAATGGAATTGATGGGTTTAGATGGTAAATTACTTTTAGATTCCGTTTATCAACATCCGATTCTGTTTCAATAATTTCTTCAAATTCCATTGCCTTATCAGTACTATGCAGCTTAGTTACCTCTTGGGTAATGTAATTTATTGTTTTAAGATGCTTAGTGGCATATTCTTCATTGCTAAAGAGAACTTCACCATATTCTTCTAGAGAGGAAACGGGAACCCCATTAATGGTAGTAAATCTGGATTGTGCTTCTTTCCATTTTTCATCTGTCATCCAACGATTGTCAAATGGATCAGGGTTAGTTTTTGTAGCTCTAGGCTTATAGCCCTTCTCTTTTATTAAATTCAAAAGGTATTCTCTGATTTCCGTTTCAGATAAATCGCACTCTATAGCTTTAGCAATAATTGTATTTGCTTCATTCTTTGTTATTTCTCCGTCAGCAATGGAAATATTTACTAAATCCTTAACAGTCTCTATCGCTTTATTATAGCGTTTGTTGTTTACCTCTTGGAAATAAAGATTTATTCCGTCTATAGTTTTTAACTGTTCGTTTGCCTTATCAAGTTTTTTAAAGGCATTAGTTAGAGTGTCTTCACTATATTTAGCTTTCAATCTTTCTCGATTGCCCCTAAAAACCCCTTATTTTTTTCTTTCCAAAAATTGGTAATGACTTCATAGTTTTTATGAACTATTTCAGGCGTTATTTTTTCATGTTGCCGAAAATCAAGATAAAGAACCTCAAAACAATCTTCGGAGTTAACCGTAACCCAATCACCACCCTCCTCTTTTTTATCTTCAAAATTTTGGGGGACCCTTTCTAATCCGCCCGATTTTGTGCTTAGGGCAATCCTTTCCTTTAGAGTTCCGATTAAGGTATGAGGCGATTCAATATTTGTAACTCTATTGTTGGAAGAGTGCACGCCTTCTCCACCAATAATTTTTTCAGTTTTTATAGGGTAACTTGACCCACCAATAATTTTTTCTGACATTGTATAGTTTTAAATTATAGCCTAACATCTACTTTTTTTATCAATTCAGTTAGATCAGAAACATCTATATCCCCACCTTCTGATTGCAGTTTTAAAGTTGCAATGCTACCATTCGCTTCAACACTCGCGATTAACAAACCATTAAAATCAATTGATAAAGCAACCAACACTTCTCCCTCTGGATTGCCAAGTTCTAATCTACCTCTCAAAACGCATTCATCAGGACTCTTACTTTCTCCTTCAAATACCTTTAAAACTGCGTTTGCTTCGGATTTGAATTTCTGAGTAATCTTGATGGGCAACGGGGTGTTTTTTCTAATTAGTTGTTCAATTACAGGACGACCATTTTCTTTTACTTCAATACCAATAGACTTAGAAGTAACATCAATTACTTTATTCCTATTCCTACCATACAGTGCAGCTCCTTGTGATATTGCCGTATCGTAACTGAAACCCGGAATATTCTTCCTAATGCTTCGCCCTGACAATTTTTCTATCATCTTAGGTATCATGGGCATTCTGCATGAGCCACCTGCTAAAACAATTTCATCTAAATCATTCCATGTTATACCTGCGGTTTCTAATGTGTTTGATAAGATTGCCTTGCAATTGGTAAGCAAGTTTTCAGAACGTTCTTCAAAATAAAATTTATCGTCATCCAAATCAAGCAATCCGAGGTCTTCGTCTTCAGTAGTAGTGCGTTCGCGATACAATATCGTTTCAATGCAATCCCCTCCCCCATTTACATTTGTATTTACAGATTCTGTTTCGCTTAAGGCATATTTTGATTGCGTGGCTACTTTTTTTACCTCCCAAATATCATCATCCGGTATTTCCTTTTTAGTTTTTTGCTCAAAATCATACAGTATATAGTTCAGTAGTATTTCATCCCAATCTTTGCCACCTAATTCATCGGCACCATCAGAAGCAAGAACTTTTGCCTCACCGTCTTTCATTTCAATTATTGTTACATCAAAAGTCCCACCCCCTAAATCGAACACGAGAATTTTTTGCGAACCATTAAGTTGAATACCATAAGTTAAGGCTGCCGCAGTAGGTTCATTAATTATCGCTAACACATCGAAACCTGCCGCAATACCTGCAATTCTCGTCTCCAATCTTTGTTTCTCGCCAAAATATGCGGGAACAGTAATAACTGCTGGAATTTGCAGGTCGTTTATATTCTCCTCTTGCGAGAGCCAATTTTTCTTTTTAAAAAAATTGTATACTTCAAGCTTGAATTTTTTTAGAATGATAGCAGATAATCCATAAGCTCCGTAGTTAATTCCATTTACGGTATACCGATGAACGGTATCTTTACCGATATCACGCTTTACACACTCATAGATAGGAGAATTTGCCATAATTTTTCTGGCATTTGCTTTCTCTCCTACATAAGCCACCTTTCCGTCAAACCATATTACAGATGGTGTTGATTCTTTTCCTTCACTATTCTTGATGACAACTGGAACTCCGTTTTCATCAATATAACTCATGCAGGAAAATGTCAAGTAGTTTTATTTCCGAAATAAAGACAGGTTCAATTAGCCTTTCTTCTTTTTTTAGCGTAGCTTGCTTAAGTATGCCAGCCCTGACCTGTTGCTTAATAGCATTTTTTTCAGGAACAGATAGGTTAATTTGCGAACCATCTTGAATAAGACCTAGTTTAACTCCCAATGCATTAACAATTGTAATGAACTTGTCAAATTGTTTTAACTCTGTTTCATTAAATAAACAATCGTTTGTATTTGAGTACAATTTGTCATGATCTACATCATCAAAAGCAGCAAAACTATGGTTATTAACTTTCAATGCTTCACCATGAACAAATCCTAAACCACTTTTATTAGAAAAAGTCGAATCTGCTGAAGTAAGAACTAAATCTTGTAAGTCATCTGCATCTGCAACTGATTCACTTTTCTCCGTGTATAGAGCAGTGTTTGTGAGAACAACAGCCCCCCCTGCTGCTTCATCTTTATGACCAGGTGATTGAATTTGCCCAATAGTAAGTGGTTTAAATGCCATTTCACCCAACTCTTTATCAAGAACTGCGTTTAAAAAAACCGCGTTCAGAAATTTTGTTGCTAAACCTTTATCTGAATAATTGCCAAAATCTATCCAGCTAATGAATTTCGCAGCATTTCCCCCCAAAATAGTTTAACACCTCCGCTTTTTATAGATTCAGAAATTTTACCTTTGAGGTGGACATTCAAGCCTAAAACTAAATTAGAGGAATAATACGCTAAAGAGGCAAATTCAAGTGCCAACATCCATCGCATCCAGTTAATATCCTTGTTATTTATCTGCTTCACTAGATTGGAAGAAATAGAACTTTCTTCCTTTTTTAGAATAAAATTTAACCTAGATATAAAGAGCGTTTCATTGTTAGCGACTTCCTCCAAAGCTGCTACCGCATCTTTAGAAAATAGTAGGTTTTTTATTCTCGGATTGTACTTAAATATGCTCGAAATAGTTTTACCTGCGAGAAGTACGGATGTGTCAAAGTGTATCCTATCATTAAACCAAATACTATAGTCGGTTGTGCCACCTCCTACATCTACACATATATCGCAATTGATTTTGTCTGCTCTTTTGAGAGGATCTCCAATAATACTACTACTTGAAAAATACTCACCCGCAGCAATTCCTTCTGTAATAGAGAAAGTGTTTTCATCAATTTCAAATGTGCCATTTTCAGTATTAAAAGTTAAAGAAGAGCGGCTAGCTCCTGAAATACACGATATATTATCAGCATCACTGCCATTTGCATCGTAAATGATCCCTTTTAAGGCATTTCTCCAAATACTTTCATATTTTGATTGTTTTGTTGGATTAAAGGATCTTGGATAGGAGAATCTGAATGATACTTTCCCTTTTCGGTCTCTAATGAGTTCAATTAAAATTAGCAGTAATATTGATTTGATAAACAACCGTGTATATTCCTCTGAGTCCCACTTTATATTTGTATGAACGTTCGTGGGATACTTGTAATCGAATGGATAAAATACAAAATAGTCTAAGAGCAAATGTTCATGCTTTCCAACATTGAAAACACGAAGTGCTGTTGGAGTTGGCAGAATTTTGTCATCGGAAGGAACAAAAAAGTGCTGACATACTTTTGCTCTAAGTTCATTTTCCGCCCTTGTAAATTGCCTTACATTCTTACTAAAGCTAAATTTCAGCCTTTCTGTCCCATCTGAACTCTGTAAATAAATGTTGCTGTTAGATGTTCCAAAATCAATACCTACTATAGTTGGACTTGAATCAAAATCCCTGTTGTTTATCCTTTTTTAATTAATATTAATCCCAACTCTTGCGTAAGCTTTTTTAGCGCAAATCCTTCGGGGAAAGGATTAATCCCAGAAAGTTTCGTGGTGACAGCTTTAAATGTTTTATCTCCTTCCTCATAGCTATGTATTGCAGAAGCACTATTTAATGTAGAATCGGGAGAGTAGTTTACAGTGGATACTTCTATACCATCAGTTACAGAGTTTACAACGAAGTACTGACACCAAAATTCTCCTAAATAATTCGGAAATATCTCCAAAACGGGAACTTCCGTTTCAGTAATTTGTCCTTCACCTGAGCTTAAATCAACGCCTTTAGATTTATAGATTTTTTTTACTTCAATGGATGTATTATCAGCTAAAGGCAAATCGAATGCAAATACAATTTTTTCATCTTTTGATTCGAAGCGAGGTTTAATTACATCTCTAATTTCATCGGGAGAGAAGTATTGTAAAATCTCTTGCCTAAAAGGGAGGATATAATTTGTATTATTAGCATTCAAGTATTTTTCGCCTTCGGAAAGAATATCACCATTTTTAGCTCTTAGTAATGTATTGGTTAGAAAATATAGTTCAGGTCTAATCCATATTGCATTGCTTTGTTGAAGATTGATATTGCCGATTTTAGTTCCCCAACCTTCTTTAAAAAAAGATTGAATCAGCGAGGTGGTGTCTTTATTTAATCCAGAGGGTTTGGTATTATCCCACAAATCCCTGTCCTGCGCCAATAATGCGGGTGTAATAACTACTACTTCTGAATACCCAGATGTTTTTCTTAAAAGCTTTATGGCATAATCGGATTTATATAGACCGGCGGCATACGTTTCATCATTAACAAGTGGAGTTAAAAGCAAATTATATATATCGTACTTTGGCAAAAAAGATGAAGGTGGGATTTCGATAGTGTCGTTACCAATTTTTACTTTCCCTCCATCTATTGATTCATTTGAACCTATTCCTAATTCCTGTTTTATTTCCAATAACCATGAATCAAGGAGTTTATTCAAATCACCCGCATACTTGTGATCACCAGTAATCTTATCTTCATCTGTATTTGCAAATTGATTGAATCCTCTCGTGAACCATTCTAACCATTCACCAATATATTCTAAATCCCGTTTGTCAGAAGGTGGTTTCAAGTAGCCTCTATTGTCTCTTAATGAAACTAACTTCCCTTTTAAGTCATCATTTGCATTGTAGTCTGCTGATGTATAAACCAAGGTAGCTGGTGAAAAAGCACCAATTGGGATATTATCAAACTTTATGAGCAAAATATCTGTCCAGGAATATTCGATACCGTTGCGTTGAAGCCTTACTTTCCGTGGAGCCAGATTTTTTAGAGCCTTGCTAAATTTTTCATCATTCAAATTTACAGGAGTAATAGTTAAATTGTTCAGGTCAGGCTTAACTTTGTGCAACGCTAAAAGGCTTATCAAACCTTTCCATTCTTGTAGAATAGTTTTCCGCAAGGGATGTGTTTCTGTACGAAGTGCACTTAAAAATGTAAGTGGTCGAGCATATATGTCAGGAATTGATGAAACACCTCTCGTGTGAGCACTTTCGTCAATTTCAATACCATCGCTTATAGAAAGTATTATCTTCTTGCTTTTATCTTCCCAAATTGCATTTGCAACAGGTTCATCAATATTGGCTCCTGTCAGTATTTTAGGAAGAAATAAATGTTTGTTAGGCATACGGTCGTTTTAGTTGAGGGATAAATTTTTGTTATTGAATTTTTCAGCTGCATGATAGAAGACGTTCAAATATTTACTGCCAGCACCTAAAGTTTCGTCACTAATAACAGATTCTTCCAAACCCTCTCTTATAAATGCATTGAAATCTTTCTTGTTTGTTTTTTCCCAAACGATTTGACCGATATTGGCTTTAAAAGCACTAGGGTCTTTCAAATTGTTATTCTTAACATTAAGACCTAAGTCACCCGAAAATATCATGTCCTTGTTAATCATATTTACATTTCCACCCTCTCCATCATCCATTGCGCTAATCCAAAACAGAAATTTGGATAAATAATCATCAGCTACTTCATAAATAGCTTTATTATCTTCATGCCTCGGATTGAATAAGTAGTTCTCCTCTTTGAAATTCTTTTCAAATGTATCTCTGTACCAAGCTTCGTTTTTCAAATCTTTGTGAGCCTTGTTTAGTATTTCTTTTCCATAAGTGAGATATGAGTAAGCAAAAACAGAGAAGTCAACTATTAATTTCCTGAATTCCTTTCGCTCGTCTTGGAGCAAATTACTGTCTCGTGTTAATGGAAGTTGATTCCAATCTAAATTTTTATCATCTCGACAAGAGATAAAATATTTTTTATCAGGAATACCTTCAATTGTTTCTTGCCTAAAGAAATCGAAAGCGGCTAAAGAAGCTACCATTTCAATGTAATGTGGGAAGTTCTCTTGTGTAGAACTACCGGCACTAAATTCACCAACTTTTTGAGCTAACGAATCACCTATAAAATAGTATTGGTCAAAACCAAGTTGTTTATCATTATAATATTGTAAGGCGGCTTTAGTTGCTATTGGAAAATCATTTGGAGTAACAAACATTGGCTCATTGGAAGTTTCATCAACAGAGAAACTGAAATAAGGGAGCACCAAAGCCCCACCCAACAAAACTTTACTTTTCCCTCCTGCTAGTTTTGCTTGTTTCTGCTCGTTGAATTTTATAAGTTGTTCTGAGCCTAGGGTAGGAAATCCTGCTGCACCAGTGCCACCGAAGATAGATCCCACTAAAAATACACGAAGGTCGTTAGCGTGGAGAGAAGCGGTATCGTCCCAAAGCATTTTGAACGGGTACTCATCCATTGGAGGGTCAGACATAACAACGGCACCAATAGATGGATGACCGCGAAAACCTTCATCAAGTTTCGTTTCAAGTTCTTTCTTGGTAAATAAAACATTTGCTAAATCGGCAAGATTAGGGTCATTCTTTTTCAGATTATCATGGTTGATAAACTTACTCAAAGTATATTTCTTTTCGTCAAAAATGCTCCATATAAAAGGGGCACCGTCCGGTGGAATTACGATTTCAGTTTTAAAACAATTATTTCCTTTTACGCGCTGAAATTTTTGGCGTAAATCGCTGTATTGCTGGATAAGTGTTTTGGTTCTTGTCAAATTACCATTGCCGGAATCTGGGTCAATAATAAATATGTGAAGTTTATCGGGACCATATCCGGCTGCACATAAATGAACAACAGATTCGATTACGCGAGAACCAGTTCCACCGATTCCAATTAGAACATTTTTAAACATAAGTTAATATTTTATTTGCCTAGTGGAATATATTTTACAGTTCTTGGAGACATAAGGAATGTTGCAAGCCAAAAAAAAAGGAATGTTAACACGGCATTAATTGCATAATAAATACCAAACCATTTTGCTTCTATTCCCTCTGTCACATTTGTTCCTACGATTGTTCCTGTTAAAGTCACAGAAAGAATGATTTGAAAAATGAATATGCTAAGCCATTTTTTTTTTGCAGCTTGAAGTTCCCCTGCTGTACTTTCCTTATTTCCGTAGAAGTACCAATAACTCGCGGAAACAATACTCAGTAGAGTCCCTACTCCAAAAATTATTCTGAGTTCATTTGCTAAATCTGCTGGATCTTTCAATGTCAATGCGGGATTCTCAGAAAGGTAAGCGACAAGGAATACGCCAAAGATTACCCATAGTATAGCTCCAAAGGCAAATGTTAATAAATGGTTTAGGGGACTTTTGTTCATAAAAAAATTATTGTTATAGATTAGAAAAAGAATTAATGCCTTATAGAGAGATAAAATTTACTAATAAGCGGATTATTTATAGGTTGTGTTAAATGTTGCGATTTCAGTAAATAGCTTGTTTAGATATATGGTTTTATCTTTTGGGGAAAAAGAGGTATATATTTCTGTGTCGTATTTTTTTATCCAATCAAGAGTTTGCATTGGAACTGTTTTATCAAAGCCTACATTAATTAAATAGGATAAGGCTTCGCTTTTATCTTTATTTTCAATCCTAATCTTCCCTTTTATTTCCCCCCCTAATACTTTAATATCTTCAAATACTAAATCATTTGCATTTTCAGTTGAGTCCTTTATATTAGGAACTTTTTTAAATACTGTAAATTTGAGATTTTCACTTTTAAATTTTGGAAAAGCTTCATTGATTTTTGTGTTTAATTCAAATGAAAGGTATGCTGCTTTATCTTTCTCTTTTAGACGAAAACCAAACACATTACCAAAATCTTTATAAGGTGCAACTTTGCCCTGATCTGAATTAATTGCTGAGTTGGTTTTATCTTTATATTTCTCAACATTTACTTCATAGTTTTCTAAGGGATGTTTGGTTATAAGTAATTTCTGATTTGAGTTTACATAAGGTTTGCTTTTAAAAGCTTCAAATACTTGTGTAATATTGCTTTTACTCCCCAAAATTAGCACATGGAGCGGTCTAATTTGACTAGGTAATAGTACTGGTGGATTTACATCTGCTACGATGCCAGTAAATATTGAACTGACTGACAATACCCCTATATCAATTCCTTTTTTTATGCAACTTTCGTTGATCGCACTTACCACGCTATTAATATCTTGTCCTTTATAAAAAAGATCCGTAATAATTATACTTACTCTTTTTGGATTGGTATTTACTAATGCTTTATCAATATTCAATTGGTTTGAAGTATATCTATCAGAGTAGAATTTAGATTCATTTTTCCCTTTTATGAATTGTTCACGAGATAATGTATCTATTTTTGTATGAAATTTTAAAATTTAATGTCAGTTTCTTCCAAATATTTTTGACTACCAACTCCAAATCATCTAAGAGTCTGGCATAATTTGTAGTAGAAGAGGAGGCAAAGCCTTGCATTGATGTTGTGGCATCTAAATAAATATCGACATTTAGTTTTTCATCAGCCTTTGTTAATTTTCCGAGCAATTCTGTTTTTGAAAAATCCCATTTATCAACTTTAGGATCAGTGCAACTAATTTGCATTAACATTAGAGTTGAAATGATAAAAAATGTATATTTATTCATGATATTATTTAATTAAATTTTATTGGAAATATCCGTAATCGATTATTGTTTAATAACTTCATTCTGAGACAAAATATCAGATGAAAATTTACCAATCATCTTTCTTTATTGCTTCCTTCATTGATCTTTCAAGACTTTGAATAACTTCATCAACTCCTCAAAGATTTGTTGATTTATGTATTTAGCAAATTTATTTAGTGATCTCAACTTGCACATTTCATAGTTCTCTTCTAATGTATTTTCTTTATTATCTTCACCAATACATTTGAAATCCGAAATTTCATACTTGTATTTACTATCTTTTACAAATACTGAGATTGTATAAGTATGACTTGTTTTTTCTTTTGCTTGTTTCCCAACATTATACATTTTGTCAAAATGACCTATTTTACTTATTCTTCCATCATCCTTACTATTGATTTCAAATTTGTCATTTTTGTAATAGTTCTTAGCCCAGAAAATTGCTCTATTATACAATTCTTCTTTAGAAACCGCATCCACTATTGCTGAATTGGAAAATGAAATTTTATTATCAGCATTTCTTGGCAATATTTCTGGTACATTTTGATTTGGAGGAAGATCGCTCCAATCTTGCTCTTTGATTATTATTGGATTCTCTTCGTTGTATTTTGTAAAACAGTTAAAAATTTCTATCAATTTTTCGTTCCTCCCACCACTAATTTTACGTTCGACAATCTGGTTATTATCAAATTCAATTTTAATGACTTCTAATTCACTTTTTTGGAAGAGAGAATTTAATTTTTTGATTGATGAGTCACTTAAAACAGTGCTTAAAGAATGAATATAAGTAATCCGAGGATATCTTGTAGAATTACTTACATTGGTCTTTGTGTTTCCTCCACCTATTGTAAACGGCAAATAATCCCCATTTGAGAAGCCTAGATAGAACTTTTTATTCATTACAACTTTTAAGTTGCTCTGACTATTATTTGCGGCACCTTGTGCTGAAGTTTCATCGACAATAACAAAAAGGGAAAGTAAATTTTGCGAACTATATCTCCCAAATTGGGCATTAATTTTAGACGCTGTAGTTTTATTAATTCCATCTCCCCAAAAACCAACACCAGCTAATACAATATCCCAAGTTTTAATTATTTGTTTAGTGATATTATCTATCTTATCTTGGTCTGGTTTACATGGATTTCCAGCATTAATTATGCTAATAAAAAATAGAGTCCCTAAGAATAAAATTGTCTTCATATTTTATAATTAATTTATTTTCTCTACCTTAAATGTTATGTGGGTTAACAAATCTTTATTATATCTTCATTTTACTTTTTTCTTCTAGTTTAAAGTTTGAAAGGATAACAAATTCTGTATTATTAATAGTTACATAACCTTTTATTTGTCTGCAAGTACATATACGCTCCACCAATGCTCTCATTCCAACGAAAAATCCATCATTTGAACATCTATACACATACTGCGAGCAATTCTCTCTGAATATGCATCTTCTCCTCATTGCTTTAGGCAGAATCCAATAAATTTTGATGAGCAATAGAAGGAGATATCTCATTCTATTTTTTCTTAAAAACTAACACAGAAACTGAAGTTGTATATCCTGGTTTTGCTCCAAATCCAAAACATCCATTTTCTGGTTTGACATTGGTCTCAACAGACTCCATAGAATAATATTCATATCCCATTTCTGTTTCTTTGGCAATTATTTGAGATAATTGATTGGCTACTGCTGATGAATTGCCACTATTATCAATCGAGGCAGTGAATGGTACAATTTTGAAATTCATGATTAAATATTATTGCATTTATAATTAAGAATCACAACAATATTTAATTTTTCAATACAAATCTTGGACAAATAATCGCCTTTTTCCCCGTGATTTTTCCCTCAAATTGTCAATTTAACCCAATCAGTTTTATCCAAACATTAGATTTAACTTTACTTTATTTGTATTCTCTTAATTCTTTAATTTCAATTTTTTCGCCAAATGGAACATAGAAAATTTATCCAACTCCACAATACATTGACGATAAATCAAAAAAAGGATTTTGTCAATTACTTGATCTTGCAGAAGGAGTCCAAACCTCAAGAAATAGCGATTGCTAGGGCTTTATTAAATACTAAAATCGATACGATTGAATTGCTTCAAGAAGCTATACAAGAGAATAATGTAGAAATAAGTGCACATCGATTTGAAAAATTGTTTAACCCACTTAAGCGGTTTTTAGAAGATTTTATAGTCGAGAATTCTATTAAGTTGGATTATAATAGTATTGATAGACAGATTGCTTTAATGGAATATTATGATGAGAATAAGTTGTTTACACATCTTACAGGTGCCATTCAAAAAGGGGAGAAATTGAAATTGGAGATTCAACTGGCGTCTGAGTTTCGATCAATGTATCGCTTTGAGCGGATGGTTGAAATCATCGACAAGCGGAACTTCGGGGCCAATCTTGTGGATCGATCTCTGGTTTATCAAGATTTACTGAATCAGGCTTATTTAATTGATCGGATTCGCATATCCATTGAACATTTGAATCGCGAACGCATTATTAAAGGCGCAAAAAAAGAAGTGGTGGAAGATTTGTCTATTTACAAGCAATATATTCCATCAAATCTTCTCATTGAAATTTATGTAGAAATTTATCAAGCAATTCGGGACTCTAGTATTACAGCCATTAAATTGAATGAACTGCTTCTAACGTACCAAAGAATAAAAAACATACCAGCTGCTTTTGAAGATAATCAGACCATTGGCCTACTATTTATTAATTTCTGTATTGTCGCTATTCGGCATCAAGGAAAAGAATTTTATCCTTTGTTAATTAAAATAGTAGAATGCTTAGAATCTAAAAATGCATTGGTAGAGCGCAATACCATTGAAGGCGATTTATTTAAAATCATTATAACAACAGCAGTTAAGTTTGATTTGCAATGGGGGAAAGGATTTTTCGAGAAATACAAAAAGCAAGTAATTCCGTATAACGGGGAGGATATTGTGGCGTATGCAAAAAGTTTGATTGAATTTGCTGAGGGGAATTATGGCAAAGCCCATGAAACCCTTGTCGCAATAAAAACAAGTAATTACAACGATTATATGAAATTGAATTTGAAAAAGCAATTGATTAAATGCTTAGTAGAAACGAATTGGGAAAACAGACTTGAGAATAGTAATATCATGCACAACCTCAGTAATATGACCAAGATGATATCGAGGTCGAGCATCATTACAGAGGATCAAAAAAGCCAATTCAGTAATTTTGTGAAATATGTCGCGTATATTTTAAAGAGTAGAGATCAAAAAGATATTGAAAAAAGAAAGTGGAAATTTTGGAATTGAGTTTTATACAGGAGAGAGAGTGGGTTGTTTCATTATACAATAGAAAATAAGAGGGAGGGATATTCCTCCCGCTTAGTTCTTATTCTCTGGATTCAGGATAATAATAAATCATATCCGAGAAAATCCCATCTCCGCTGGTCTGGACCACAACAACATAACTTCCAGGTTGGAGTAATGAAAGTCCGATTACCTGCTGGGTCTGCATATTCCCCACGATTTCCAAAACAGGATTCCCCATATTCCCTAGAATTGTGGTGTGAAGGATGACTTCTTCACATTCTGTATCTATATGGAGTTCCTGTTCAATTACGGTGGTGGCTCCTCCGCCAATTGCATAGGAAGGAAGATGTGAAAAGAAAGTAATAGCAAAAAAAAGCAATAATGTTTTCATGATTTAATTTTTAAATTTGTTTATTGGTGGAATAATTCTTCCCTTAAGTTCCTTGGGTAACGAAAAGTGATAACGAATAGTATTTCAATGAACGACTTCATTGATATAGTCTCAGCTTTGTTCAAAAAAGGACATGTAGGAAGAAAAAAAATGAAATATTTATTCTAGAACCCAGTAAACAGGGAGGTCAATGATTAAAAGAATATTAATAAGTTTTAAAATGCAGTCAATACTGATCGTTTTTTGCTTACTATCAAAAGGCTTAATTGCCAATGATCAAAGAATTGATGATGTATTTAACACGATAAAAAAATCTATTTTATACAATCATCAAATATTTAGTGAAGAGGAGTGGGAAAAGATCCATTGGGAAATAGTTAAAGATGAAAACCTCATTGCGGAATATGATGGGCAATTTGCAATTCATATTGGACATACTTTATTTTCTAAATGCAGCGAATTTGGAATAAATGCAAATGCTATTTTAGCACATATCATAACACATGAATTTGTTCATATACTAGAGCATAAGTCTTATTATAGAATTCAACATAAAATAGAAACTGCGCAAGAAATAGTGGCAGATTACGATGGGGTTCTAATAGCATATATGGCCGGATATGAAGTAAGCAATAAAGAAAATATAACATTTTTTTTGAACAAGAATTTAGCCCAGTCTGATAATAACAATCCTACTGGAAGAATAGAGAATATGGCTCATTGCTTAGAAGAGATTGAAAGAATATGTATTGTATATAAAGCCTCACAATTGATGTATGCGCAGAAAGAGTATGACCAATGTATAAAATACCTCAACCTTGTAAAACCTTCCTTACGAAATACTTATATTCTAAAACTTATTAATAAAAATATAGCCATCTGCTATATTCAGAAAGCAATAGAATCTTTTTAAAGATAGACAAAGAATTGAATTATGCTTTGCCCTTAGAATTTATAAATATTCAAAGACTCAAGAGCAATGCACATTATCAAGACCCGAATAGCATTGAAAGTCAAAACATTAGGATGCAGCGAGAAGATTGGCTGAGAAAGGCCTTGAATGGATTGGATCAGAACTCTAAGGATGGATTGACTTTGTATTTATTAGAATTAATCAATTTTATGAATTTTATACAAAAGCATGAGCCTCGATATGCAAGTGCCATAAAATTGTCTTCCGAAGCAAATTCTAATAATTCTTCTTTCTATTCTCAATATATACATATGCTTTATGCACTTACATTTTATGCTCAAAATAATGCAAGTAATGCGCTCATGGTTTTGAATAATTGTAGCAGTTGTAATAAATCAACCTATTATGCTTATTACAAACAATTATTTACAATGAATGCTTCTAATGAAACAATGTTGAATTTAAGTATAAGTAATCGTATTATCGAGAAAATACAGGCTTCTTCATTGCATTTTAGTACGAATCCCAAAACAATAGGAGATATATCCGTAAGAGGAAATAGAATGAGCATTAAAAGTCAAGAGTATGAGCGAATAGGTCTTATGCGGACAAGTGATAATCCAGAAGCTGTTTCATTATTTGAAAAAAATCCACTAGTAAAATATTATTCTTCATATTTTGGTGGTAAAATCGTGATGATTGACGAAGAAAAAATTGAGCTTTATATTATACGATGAATCAAGAAGATTATAATTTTTGGAATACACCCGAAGGATTTTGGACATTACTCCAGAAGAATTTTTTGTTGTTTGAGAAATGCAAATACCATATGCTTGATAATTTTGTTGAAAAAAACAAAGTAAAATTAAATCGAAAAATTAAGCCAATTGAACACGAAGAATATTTATTGTATTGTTTTGCACTAATGATTTCATCTATTGAGAGCGGCAACCTTTATAGGGTTAAGAAATCTATTGAGTTTTACTTTAAGAATAGCTTTGTTTATAAACGCGCTATATTTTATTCCTACTTCGGTACAATAAGATATAGCGATGATGGATTTGACTATTTAATAGATGATGAAAGCGAAAAGCAAGATGAATTCGATCAAAATGAGTTAAGAGTGAATCTTGTTGAACTTACTTTTGACGAGATGAGAAAGGATAATAATCTAAGGCAATGCCCGAAATTTCTCAAAGAAAGATTAGTTGAAGAAACTAGAATTATCGATATTTTTAGAACTAAACTTTTTGAGTTTAGTCTAAAAACTTTGGGTAGATATGAAAAGAAATGTAAGCCAGCATTTGAAATTATTTATATTAAATTAAGAGCTAAATATGGATATCGCTAAAATTAAAAGGCTCATCGAATAGTATAATGACGGACGCATTTCTGATGAAGATAAAAGAGATTTATTATATTATATTGACTTATATCCAGATATAATATTTTACCCCAGTGCAAAAGATGCTTTAGAGGCGTACAACTATAAAAATGAATTATTGGCAAAGGCGAAGAGCGTTAATAGAGAAAAAGGGTTATTTCAAGTTAATTATGCAGTTGCAGCGATTCTTTTAATTCTTATTTGCTCCTCAATATTGTATTTCTATACCAATAAGAATCGATTTAATACTATAGCTGAGAAAGAAGTAGTTCCCAATGATACAGTGCAAGTGAAATTTGACACTGCAACCATAGGCAATGAAAATTCTTCTATAGAAAATGATATTCTTATAAGTGAGGATGTATTTAAATTAGGAATTGTTTCAAATGTAAAATACGGGTATTCAGAAAATAGCAAGAAAGATTCAATTATCATAAAATTCAGGATGTCTCAATTGGTGAAGAGGGGTATAAATTTGAGGTGAGAAATTGGAAATTAAATCCACTAAAGCATTTACTAAATCAAATTCTGTTGTATTATATATGAAATTTGATAATTTTACTAAAGGATACTATATTTATAGAGATGGAATTCTCTATTCATTTGAAAAAACATCAGAATATCTTAAATTGAAAAAGGAAGAGGATTTTGCCATAGTATCCTTTGCCAAAAAAATGATTCAGGAATGATAAGATATATTTGCCTTTTTATTTTAATTGCCATGCAAAAGGTAAATTATGGACAATTGGAGAATAGTCATTATTGTCATTATGCAGACTCAAAGGTGCATATTGATTTATGTGATGAGGTGAAGGCCTCTTCAATGTCGCATAATCTTCAAGCTCAAAGATTAATAGATATGATATGTACTCCGATTTCAAGTGGATTATCTTTTAATTTTACGTTGATTCCATGTGATAATATTCCAGATGCCATGGCCAAAACGACTCGGGATGGGACTCGTTTTATAATCTATAATCCGTCATTTATTAAGACGATAAAGTTTGAGAATGGTGACACAAATTATATAGGTCCAGGAATAATTGCTCATGAAATCCGCCCATCATTTAGCAGGACATACATTGATTTATACAGATTCCGCTGATCAAGCAGACAAGAGCTAGAAGCAGATGAATTTGCTGGAAACATTCTTGCGAAATTAGGTTAGTGAAGTCGTTGAATGCGCAAGCTGCATTAAGATCAATACAACACCCATCCTGTGAAAATGATAAATATACATTGCACCCCTGTTTGCAAAAGAGACTAATTGCATGTGATCGGGGATGGATGCAAGCTAATCTGTTTAAGCCAAATACCAATAACCGTGAAAAACCAATTCAAGTCTCAATAAAGGATTGTGAAAAAAGAAGGTACGGTAGTTTAAGTTTTACAAATAATACGAATTATAAAAATTATGAAGTGTGGATTTATATAAATAATCAAGTTAGTCCATATCAAAAATTAAAGCCGGGATTGAATAGTACCGTAACCTTCAGTGGATTGTCAGGTTTTGTAAAGTATGAGATTCGTGGATTTGGAATGAGCCCTGAGCAAATAAATACTGTACAAATATTGCAATGTAAGAATATTAATATTAAGATTTGGTCAAATGCAGGAGGTCCAACAATTACTGATATTGAAAAGGGGAATTCTATTAGACTTGAAGTTCCAAATGAAAATAGTGAGACTGGGTAAAATTTTATAACGAATAAAGCGCATCAAACAATGCAAATATTTTTACGGATTGAAGAAAAAACAGAAGTTTATTCAAGAAAAATATTGCCCAGTGGGGAGAGTGAATGTATTGATGTGCCAGCTGGATTGGTCAGCTATGCGGTCACTTTATATAAGAACCAAGATGGTAGTATAAATACTTCAGAAAATACTGCATTTCATATTTCTGATATATTGAAAATTGAAAAGCTAAATCAAAAAAACTTAACCATCTGTTCAGATATTTTCTATAATCAATTTAAAGTTTCCCAAACGGATTGTTCCACTTTCCACTCAATTCTAATATTATATTGAAGCCAACTGGGTTTTGATCATGTAATCATGAATTTAATTATTGTTGTAAGGAATGGTTCTCATGCTTTGAAACTATCCTAGAAACAACCTTCAATTTTATATTTTATTTGATTCAAACTAATCTTATCATGTAAGTTGAAATTTTTTATTTCTGTTTTTAAATTGCTTTAGAAATCTACATGAAAGAAAAACAAAAAAAGGCCAGTCGATTCACATCAACCAGCCCCTAACTAAAAAATCTACACTTCTTTTATTTCTTAATCAATTCGATATTGATGTCTAGATTGATGTCATTGCCTACCAATAATCCACCAGCAGCCAATTTCCCTGTCCATACTAAGCCGAATTGAGTTCTGTCAATTACACCACTCAATTTAAAACCAGCCTTCGTATTTTTATAAGGATCTTCTACAGTTCCTTTATACGTTACATCCAATTCAATTTCTTTAGTTACACCATGCATAGTGAAATCACCGACAAGCTTATATTTGTTTTTGCCCAATGATTTGAAAGATTTGCTTTTGAATGTAATCGTTGGATATTTTGCTGCATCAAAAAAGTCAGCTGCTTTCAAATGGTCATCTCTTCTTTTATCTTCTGTATTGATGCTATTTACATCAATCGTCAAATCGATTTTAGCATCAGAAAAATCTGGTTTGTCTGATAATACAGTTCCTTCGAATTTAGTGAATTTTCCTTCAGTTTCAGAAATTCCCATGTGAGAAACTGAAAAGCCAATTTTAGCGTGTGAGCCGTCAAATGCCCATTTTGTGTTTTGTGCGTTTGCTGCCATTCCGAATAGCAAAAATGCGATTGTAAATAATTTGTTCATGATTTTCTTTTTAATTGTTTAAATAAATTTATGATGCAAAAATGCAGGGAATTCGAGGCTTAAAAAATAATCTAGATTAAGAAAAATAAATACTCGCACGCCTTTACATTTCTTAACAAAAAAAGGGAAGACAACCTGTCTTCCCTTTTCCATATTTTCAAAAAAATAATTATTAACTCGCTTTCTCAACAGCTTTAGGAGCTGCCTTCATTACCGCATCACTAGCGTGACCAGCAAATTTTTCAAAGTTTTTATTGAATGATTTAGCCAATTCATTTGCCTTCGCATCATAAGCTGCTTTATCAGACCAAGCAGTTCTTGGGTCTAATATTTCAGCTGGTACATTCGGACAAGATGTTGGAATGCCCAATCCAAATACTGGATGTGGATTGAATGTAACATTATCCAAATCACCATTGAGTGCTGCAGTAATCATCGCTCTAGTATAAGGCAATTTCATTCTGGTTCCTGCTCCATATACACCGCCCGTCATTCCCGTATTGATCATCCATACTCTCGCTCCACTTGCTTTCAATTTAGCGCCCAACATCTCTGCATATTTTGAAGGATGCAAAGGCAAGAAAGGTGCTCCGAAACAAGCCGAAAATGTCAATTGCGGCTCAGTAACTCCGGCTTCTGTTCCTGCTACTTTCGCAGTAAATCCACTCATGAAATAATACATCGCCTGCTCTGGACTCCAATTGAGAAATCGGAGCAAAACGCCATAATTGCGTCATGCTAAGAAGAAAACATTTTTGGAATGCCGCCAACGGATGGTTCAACGGCATTATCAATATAATCAATCGGATAAGATACTCTCGTATTCTCCGTAATTTTTGAAGAAGAATAATCCACGGTATTGGTTCCAGGGAAGAATTCGATATTCTCTAGAATCGCTCCTGGCTTGATTGCCTTATAAATATCTGGTTCTTTCTCTTCTGTCAAATCAATGCACTTCGCATAACAACCGCCTTCAAAATTGAAAACGCCTGTATCTGTCCAGCCATGCTCATCATCTCCAATCAATCCTCTATTTGGATCTGCAGATAATGTCGTTTTTCCTGTTCCTGAAAGTCCGAAGAACAAAGCCGTATCGCCATCTTTGCCGATATTCGCTGAACAGTGCATTGGGAATACATTCTTATCTACTGGCAATACAAAATTCAATACGGTGAATATACCTTTTTTAATTTCTCCTGTATAACCCGTGCCACCGATAATCGCCATTCTCTTTGTGAAATCTATTGCAGCAAAGTTAGACTGTCTTGTGCCATCCGCAGCTGGATCAGCCATGAATCCTGGAGCACAGATAACATGCCATGCTGGAGAGAAATTTTCTTTTTGAGCATCCGTTGGACGGATAAACATATTGCTCCGCAAACATATTGCTCCAAGGGTATTCTGTCACAACACGCACATTCATCTTGTATTCATCTGCCGTACAAGCGATACAATCTCTCGAGTAGACTTCCTTATCGTTTAAATAAGCAGTCACTTTATGAAATAATTTGTCGAATTGCTCAGAAGTGAAAGGAATATTAAAAGCGGCATTTTCCCAATCAATATGATTTTCGGTGATGGCATCTTTTACCATGAATTTGTCCTTAGGACTTCTTCCGGTGAATTTCCCCGTATTTACAACCAATGCTCCTGTATCATTCGTCGTTCCCTGACCTTTTTCAATGGTGTGCTGTGTTAGTTCTTGTGGACTTAAGTTCCAATGCAATTTAGATGGATTAGCTATGCCCAAGTATTTTAAATCGCTCATACTGAATATATAGTTTAAAATGAGGTGGCAAAGGTAGGAATAATTTATGGAATTTTACCCATTTGCCTGCAAAAAAGCGATTATCTGGTTCTATAAACAGCTTATATATCTT
>JADJOU010000005.1 GCA_016713645.1 Bacteroidota bacterium | reverse complement strand
TAAATTCATCATAGTCTTAGTCTTACTTCTGTGTAGAAGTCAATCACTTTATAGTGCAAAAGTGCTGGATTCCATATTTATTCAGAAGTTCCCGACTAAAATGATGATCAAGCCGTTTATGGCACATAATTTTATGGCCATCAATTACGACTTGCCGAGAAGTATGCCAGTGCTCACGTTTAAGCCCAATAATTCCTTTGATTTTGGATTGGGATTTAGTTATAAATGGTTTACCATCAGTTATGCATTGGGGATATTTGATGTGGGAGATCCCAAGAGATATGGGAAAGACAACCGATATGGATTTTGCCATTCATATCTTCGCAAAAAAACATATTGCAGATATTGCCTATCAAAATTATAAGGGATTTTATGTCAGCAATATTGCAGATGTAGTCAGAAATTGGGATGAAGCAAAGCCTTATCCGCAGAGAAGGGATATGGAGATCAATAGTGTGACCTTGAATTATCAATATGTCTTCAATGGGAAAAATTGAGTTATGTATCGGCTTTTGCTCAGACAGAGAAGCAATTGCGCAGTGTGGGTTCGCCGCTAGTCGGGGTGACTTTTTCTTATTTCGACATGCACTCAGACAGCACCCTTTTGCCAATCGACCACAATAAGAAGGATTCCTTGAAGACAGATGATCACTTCGTGTGGAAATTTTATTTGTCCAGGCATTAAGGCAGGATATGCGTATAACCTCGTAATCGCAAAGAATTTGGCGATTTTTATGTCTATCGTTCCTGGGATGACTTTTGAAATCAATCAATTTTATAATAAAGACGAGGTTAAAAAGTCTGATAAAGATGGGACTAAAAAACCGACTTCTTCACTCAAGGCGAATTTTCAAGTGCATAGTCGACTTGCGATGGTCTATCAGCGAGATCGATTTATGTTTGGCGGTTCCTTTTATCCGCAATATTATACGCACAAACTCAAAGATGCGGGTTTCTCCTTTTTCACCGCAAGAGCGGAAATATTCTTTGGCTATCGATTTGATGCGCCGAAATTCATGAGGGGGAAGCAATAGCGGAAATGATTTTAGAATGACATTTGGGTGTCAATTTTAAACGCAAAGAGCGCAAAGATTTTAACGCAAAGTTTTTGGCGAAAGCTATAATAAAGAGAGATTTTAAACGCAGAGAGCGCAAAGAAGAAATCGCAAAGGTCGCAAAGGGAAAAAGCGCAAAATCCCTTCTATCTCTTTGTATAAAAGCAATTTATCCTAACCTAACGAAGCAGCATTCAAATTGTTCATCATTGACCGTGTTTTTTCTGTCGATTGTTCTCGTATATCTATTATTTTTACCTAGATTCTAATAACTATGTATCGAAAATCAATATTTACATCATGCCTTATCTTGGCCTTAGCCTTGTGCACGAAATCTCTATGGGCACAAGAGAAAGATGCCTTGATGCAAGAGGTCGAAAATAAACTGTATATGCGCGAATACGCCAAGGCCTTTCGCTTGCTCCACTATGCAGATTCACTCAACCTCAATCCCAAAATAGTGCTCAAAAAGCATGAGATTGCCGCACAGTTTTTATTCAAAATGAAAAATTTGTCAAGTTCTCTTTCATCGACATCGATCCGACAAAAATCATCGAAGATTACAGAGGGAAAGCCTATTCAGACAAGTTCTATGACTTGCCATTTCATCAAATATATGCCAATTTAATTCAAAAATACCCCAATCAAACTGACTTAAAAACAGCATTGATTGAATACTATTTTCAATCCTATATGTTCTATGGCAATGATTGGGTAATTCCAACAGATACGGTTTTTGTCTATATCAACAAAGGCGTTCAAGAGCTAGCTGCTATAAAGAAAGCAGAGGCGCGACAGTATTTTATTTTGGGCTATACCTTGCTCGCTCAACAGCGCACCAAAGAGGCTATTGTCTATTTGAATAAAGCCTACCTCACCGATAGCAAAAATGGGGAATTGAATTTCAATCTAGGCGCGGCATACGAACAAATCTATGATGCGGATTCTTCCCTCAAATATTATAAAAACGCCATTGCCTATTATGAAGATAGCGTCAATAAATCTGAGGCGGCATTTAAAGTCGGCTATATCTATGAAGCAAATAATAAGAAAGACTATGCGTTGACCTATTATAAAATGAGTTATAAAATCTCCAGCAATAATTATTACGCCATTCGGAGCATCTTGAAATACTTGGTGGCAGAGAATAGAAATGGTTCGAATGAAATGCTTGCGGCACTCTTCTACTTAGTTCCTGAGAGTACGATGTTGTACAACGATTTATACGATATCTATTATTTTGGCAATCGACTCAATGACCTCCGAGATTTTTATATTGCCCAATTGGAAATTTTCAAAGAGAAGAACCGAGTCATGGGGCATTTGAATTTTTACCTATCGCAAATTGAAAAGGAGAAAAATAAGGAGAAGGCATTGGATTATTTAAAGCGCGCAAAATTCTTTATCTAACCTACTTGCCCAATAACCATCCCATCATGAAAGTGGTAGAGACGGGTATGAAGGAATTGTCAGAATAATTGTCATATACAGAACCATTTGATGCTTCAATTGGTTAAAATTATAAACTACACATGGCTGTCAAAGCAAAGAAAGTCGAATCTATCTCCCAAAGCAAATACTGTAAACAACGGCGGTGATTTCATTGAAGTGATTGGTGCGAGAGAAAACAATTTCAAAAATATAGATATCTCCATTCCGAAAAATACTTTGACGGTGATCACGGGAATCAGCGGCAGCGGCAAATCCTCCTTGGCATTTGAAACCATCTATGCCGAAGGGCAGCGCAGATATTTGGAGAGTTTTTCGGCGTATGCACGACAGTTCGTCGGCGGACTAGAGCGACCCGATGTCGATAAAATAAGCGGTTTGAGCCCAGTGATATCCATCGAACAAAAATCGACCAATAAAAATCCGCGCTCTACGGTGGGCACGATAACAGAAATATACGACTTCCTTCGATTGCTATACGCGCGTGTTGGTATCGCCTATTCCTATGTCACAGGCAAGCCCATGGTCAAGTTTACGGAAGATCAAATTGTAGCACAACTTTTAAAAAATCATAGAGATAAAAAAATTATATTTCTCGCGCCATTGATCAAAGGTAGGAAGGGACATTATCGCGAATTGTTTGAACAACTCAGAAACAAAGGCATGCTCAAAGTGCGCATCGACGGCGAAGTTCAAGAGATCAAGCCCAAGATGCAATTGGATCGATATAAAACACACGATATTGAAGCCGTCATCGATCGATTGATAATAAAAGAAGAGCAACTAGACCGCATTAGAAAATCACTATCTGTCGGCATGAAAATGGGCGATGGATTGATGATGTTCCTGAATGCCGATAGCGATGAAGTGTTTTATTTTTCGAAAAACCTCATGTGCCCGGAGAGTGGCATTTCCTATCCAGAGCCTTCTCCCAATACTTTTTCCTTCAATTCTCCCTATGGTTCCTGCGAGACTTGCAAGGGTTTGGGTTTTGAATTTCAGGTGAATTTTGATATGCTCATGCCCGATCCCTCTAAATCGATCAATAAAGGGGGAATCGCGCCGTTGGGCGTTTCGAGAGAAAATTCCCTCTTCGATCAATTGGAAAAATTTGCGCAGAAAGAAAAAATTTCTCTTGCCTTGCCCATTGAAAAATTGAGCAAGGAATCGCTGAATAAAATTGTTTATGGAAATCCCGAAGGCGTCTTGGAGAGCAATGAATATATCTTCTCTACCGATCGATGGTATACCCTAGAATTCGGCGGATTGGCGGGTTTGCTCAAGCGCTGCTATGCGCAAACGGAAGCCGATAATATTCGAAATTGGGCGGAGAGTTTTATGCTCGCATCACCTTGTCAGACTTGTCATGGATATCGATTGCGCAAGGAATCCATGTATTTCAAAGTGGATGATAAAAACATCGGAGAATTGAGCGAAATGGATTTAGGTCAATTGTACCAATGGTTTCTGGGGATTGAAAAGCGATTGAATGTTAAGCAAAATCTCATCGCCAAAGATTTACTCAAAGAGATTCGCGATAGAATTCAATTTCTATTGGATGTGGGATTGGATTATCTATCCTTGCATCGACAGTCTAAAAGTCTCTCTGGTGGGGAGGCGCAGCGCATTCGTTTGGCGACTCAAATTGGTTCGCAATTGGTTGGCGTGACGTATATTCTAGATGAACCGAGTATTGGATTGCATCAGCGCGACAATCAAAAGCTGATCAATTCACTCAAAAATTTGAGGGACTTGGGGAATACGGTCATCGTCGTAGAGCACGATAAAGAGATCATGGAGGCGAGTGATTATATCATCGATATTGGTCCTAAAGCGGGTAAAGGCGGAGGCAATATTGTTGGCCAGGGAAATCCCAAAGAATTTTTAAAGACGAAGACATCTACGGCGGATTTTCTCAATGGCGTTCGATCCATTAAAATACCCGCTAAGCGAAGAAAGCCCAATGGATGGGTGAAGATAAAAGGCGCTGCGGGGAATAACCTCAAGCAAATCGATGTCGATTTTCCACTCGGTGTTTTTACTTGCGTATCGGGCGTTTCAGGCGGTGGAAAATCCACCTTAATTAATGAGACACTCTATCCCATCTTGAGCAAGTATTTCTATAAATCGCATTTGTTTCCACTTCAATATAAAAAAGTAGAAGGATTAGAACAATTAGATAAAGTGATAGAGATAGATCAAAGCCCGATTGGTCGAACGCCTAGGAGCAATCCAGCGACTTATATCAAGGTCTTTGACGATATTCGAACCCTCTATTCAAATGTGCCAGAGGCAAAGATTCGCGGGTATAAAGCGGGGCGATTTTCCTTCAATGTAAAGGGCGGAAGATGCGAGACCTGCGAAGGAGCGGGGATGCGCACCATCGAGATGAATTTCCTTCCAGATATTGAAGTGCCTTGTGAGCGCTGTCAGGGAAAGCGATACAATCGCGAGACACTGGAGATTCGATACAAACACAAATCCATCGCCGATGTATTGAATATGAATGTCGATGAAGCAGTCAGCTTCTTCGAACACATCCCGAGTATTTTCAT
This sequence comes from Bacteroidota bacterium, assembly GCA_016713645.1. GTDB lineage: Bacteria > Bacteroidota > Bacteroidia > Chitinophagales > JADJOU01 > JADJOU01. The sequence goes on along the minus strand of JADJOU010000005.1, from coordinate 168,916 downwards.
AAAAATCAAAACATTGCAAGATGTGGGATTGGGATACCTCACATTGGGGCAATCCTCTACAACCCTTTCTGGTGGAGAGGCACAGCGCGTTAAATTGTCTTCTGAATTGTCTAAGCGCGATACGGGTAAGACTTTTTATATACTTGATGAACCAACAACGGGATTGCATTTTCAAGATATTGAAATGCTGATTGAAGTATTGCAAAAATTGGTGGAAAAGGGGAATTCTGTCTTGGTGATTGAACACAATTTAGATGTCATCAAAGTGGCTGACTATGTCATCGATATGGGCCCTGAGGGCGGACATCGAGGCGGTTTAGTCGTTGCGAAGGGCAGCCCTGAGGATATTGTCAAATCAAAAGAGAGCATAACTGGGAAATATTTGAAGGAGGAATTGAAACAGAAAAAGTAAAATAATGCATTGGCTATTATGCTTTTTATTCTCATCCAACCTTTAAAAGACTTTTATCAAAGCAAACTAAACTATATTTCCCCTCAATAGTTTAGTTTTTAAAATTATAAAAATAAATTTGTATATTTTAAATTAATCTCCTATCTTTATTTTATCATTCGTTGATAATATGAAAAGAGATGAAAAAATATATATTAAACAACTGCCAACCAGCAACCAGCAACCAGCAACCAGCAACCAGCAACCAGCAACCAGCAACCAGCAACCAGCAACCTTTAAATAAGGGCAATCAAGATAAGGCAAATTTATTTATTGCGCTTCAAAAAGCGTGCATTTCTCTCTTATTATTTCTGCAGAAAAAGGCTCGAGTTTCCAGTGCGCTCAATTCAAACTGCCTTCCATATTTATCAAAAAACTATTCCTTATTAGACATAAAAAAGGAGCCAAGTTCTCCCGCTCTGCCTCTCCTAAAGTCGAGCATCAGAATAACTTGGTCTCCCTGCCACCTGTATATTATACAGGCTTCGTTTAGTTTTAACATTAAACGCTTTTGCAAAACTACGCATTAAATGCGAATCCCGCGAACAAAATCAACGCGGAGAACGGAGTGTATTGCTTCTAATGCCTCCTCATGCCTTTTCAATAAGGCTATTATTTAACAATAAATCAAAATAAAATGAAAAAATTAGCGATTTTATACCTTATTTTAGTATTCAACAATTTAAATATGAATGCACAACTCACAAACCAACGAGTTCTCTTTTATCCAGTAACTGGTGGAGTTGGTTCAGTAGATTATGATATGCATGGGCAAATTAACTTATTAAATCCTTATAGCACAGGAGTAGGTCAAGAATGGAATTTGCTTGTAAGCAATGAAATTAAAAATGTAAATCCCGATTCTGGAAAATCGAGACTGAGGTTTCAAAATTTCGAGTATAGAGGAGGCAGCACTATGCGGACCAACGACTATTTTGATGCTGGAGGCAGAAATCTATTTGCTACAGATTGTGATGTGTCAAAATTCGGAGGAATTAATAATAAATTTATTATTTGTGGACACAGTGTTGATAGCAGTCTAGCAACAGATAAGATGTTTTTGTTAAGAATGGATAATACTTAAAGAATGGGGAATATACTGAATTGTCTCTTGGAATAAATGGTCATCTCCATACTTATGCATTAGATGTTTTGACTAGAACTAAGGGTTTAAGCTCTCCCCCTGCGCTTAATGACAATGTATATTATGTGGTGGGTTTTGTATCTGATACTGTGGCAAGTGCGAGTTCATACAAACAAGCTTTTGTCGCATGTTTTCAGTATAATCTGAATTTATCTTGGGTGAAATATTTACCGGTAAATATTTCATTGCAGCCTTCTGAGTTTGATCTATTTAATGTGATAACAGAAATAAAATATCAGAATGTAGATAGAATTTTAGTCACAGGTACTGTATTAGAGTTGATGTATGGACCAGGGACGCCAGATCGAACTATAGCCAATTTTTGTTTGGATTATAATGGCAATGAAGTTGTTCATAATTTTCATTTGACCAATAATACAGGAAGTGCAGGGAATAATGATAAATCAGTTGTCGCTGATGCGGTTTATGATACTACCGATAATTCTGTATGGTTATTGTCAAATGAAAAATTAAGGAATGGAGTGACCATGGAAAGACTCGATTTAACCGCCTTTCAGATTAGTCAAGGAAATACGGCTAGGTTTTATTTCAATGAATCAACATATGTTCCATATGATTCACATGGGTTTAAAATTTTTAAAGATGCAACTGATACGCTCAGCATCATAGGACTATTCAAAAGAATTGCAGGAGGGAATAATTCCTACGAAGTTTTTACAAATGAATTTTCTAAATCTGCATTTGCATCTACAACCAATACTTACCCTGTCTATCATGTATCGCTTAAGCCTAGCGGCTTTAGCGGATTTAATAGTTATTTTGATTATACATCCAATCTAGCCAGTCCATCCATTTCACCGCAAGCCTTTGTTCCCAATATTGGTTTTTGGTCTTATACTAGCAATTGCTTAATGTTTGCATCTAATACACCTCATTTTATATTGCCTAGTTCAAACATTGATGGGTATCCCAATGTTTTGTATAACCATATTTACCCATTTCAAAATAATACGACGAATTGTTTTGGAAATAGCAATTATACGATTGATACTGCGACTAATCCAATAAATAATACTAGTTCAATTCCAATTCTTGATACTTTAACTAATACAAATAGTATTGAAAATGATAGTTCAAGAATTGTTGTTGATGTTGAAGATCAAAATTGTGCTGGAAACTCATTCAAAACAAATGGTATAGCAATCAAAACAAATTTGACAGTAGAGGTATTCCCAAACCCGGTTCATACAATACTGAAAATCAAGTCAGAGAATTTAGAGAGAATACAAAGACTTGAGTTAATTTCAATCGAAGGAAGAAAAAGAAATTATCCGATTATACAGGATGGCGATAAAATCGCTATTGATTTGACCAATTTAATATCAGGCATTTACACACTGGTGTTTATTGATAGAGAAAATCAAATTATATCTCGTACTAAATTAATAAAAGAATAATTTAAAATCATGTTACTCTGTTGTTTTCAGCAGAGTAACATTAATTTCGTGAATGATGAAGAGAATTCTACTTTCGTTTCTTTTATTAGTTCTAGCCCAAAGTGTTTTTGCTATATATCAAGGCTCTTGTGAACTAAATTATTTTTGCATTGATTCCGCCAATAGAATTTATAAAGTGAAGTTGACTCAATTCTTGATTGCTTGACTGGAGGTTCTAATCAAGTTTTCCATTTCCTTATAAGATGCATGCAAAATCTTTAAATGGTTGTTTTGCATTTAATGGCGATTCAGTTCGCGTTTTAAATCTTAAAACAATTAACCCATTTAATCCATTTTTATTTTCTCAAGTTTGTCCAGGGTCAATCCCAGCTTGTTCCGCTGGCAATGTTAATTTTGGATTTTTAAAAGTTATTTATGAAGGCTATATTCAATTGCCTATGTCTTGCAATGAATATGAATTTATTGCTTATGAAGATTTGGAACCTTTAACTAATTGGATGGCTAATATCCTTGGTTACCAAATTCTACAGGAAGGAATTATATTAACGCATATTTGAATCTTAATTTTTCACCACAAAATACGAATGCCAATACAAATAAACATAATTTATTGCCATTGTTTTGTAAAAATACTTTGGTAAATTATAGTTTTAATACAATGGATGAAGATCTTGATTCAATAACTTATTCTTTATATAATCTTAGGTTTCCATCTAATTGGTTAAATATTAATGGTTGTCCTTCGTGTCTACTTTTCCCTACGACCTATTCAAACTATACCTATACCTCCCCCTTGACGTATTTACACCCCACTTTTGATTGTGGATTTAAATTTAACTCAATGACTGGTGAATATAAATTCAGAGCTGATTCAATTTATAAAAAAATTACGAATGGAACTTTTATATATGATATAACTGCGATGGCGATTGGCATGCAAATCAATGAGTACAGGACTGGTCAATTAATTGGAACTTCTCAACGCATCGCCTTATTTAATGTAAAAGAAAGTCCTAACTGCGGCGAACTCTCCTTAGATTCTGCCTTTTCCCCTTCATGTAAATTGGTTCAATCTCATGCTCAGGTCAAGGATAGTTTTGGCTGTTATAATGATACCTATATCGCCACGAAGTTGGTATTCTGCGAGAATGCGCCGATTGAGATCAATTTCAAGGTAAAGAATTTGCAGAAAAAGTAGTTAAAATTGAAAACTATTCTGGCCAAGGCATCTTATCTGATAGAGATACGACGGTGCGCGATTCGATGCGCGATTTTCGCATTTCTTGGGGTACATCCCAAGGCAGGCAATCACTTTAGTGCCATTGAATTCAATCACTGTCCCGATACGGGCATTTTACAACAATAAATACTCCAATTATATCACCGTGCCTTTTAAGGTCATCCGCACACCGCGCCCATCGAAGGATACGATATTCTATTGCGCTAAGGGCGGTTCTCGAGAAATAAGAATCAATAAACTCGATTCGGGAGTCACATTTGATTGGAGCCACCGCAGCGGCTTTTGTCTAGCAATGCAGATTCGAGCATTGTCAAAATTGCATTGACGCATGATACGACATACTACATTCATTATACCTATTTCGGGGGTGTCACTTGCCCCACTTGCAATATGGTCGATACCATCGTATTGAAATATGTCCCAGATTTCAATCATACCCTCAGTCAATCAATCCAAAAGTATGCATCAATACTGGTGCTGTGATCAATATTAATGCCGATAGTATTTTCAAACCCTATACATATACTTGGTCACCGATCAAGCAATTGTTCAATCCGATGACAGGCGCAAAACACGATTCTGCGAGTAGTATTACGGCATCGACTATTCAAATCAAACCCTTCCAAAACAGCACATATTTTGTCGATATCACAGCTAAAAATGGCTGTACAGTGAGAGACTCTGTAAATATCCAAGTGGCAGATTCTGTGCCCAATATAGGTGCTTATTCCCCAAAATCAGCTTGGTGTAATTGCGATACAGAAAAATATATGCCTTGAGCAATCAGTATGCAAGCTGCGGAGTGCAAACTATCCCAATAATAATCCCGTGATTTCAGTGCCCTTATCTGCGAGTACAACATCTTTCCCATCAAGCCCCATGACGGATTATCCAAGTGTATTTGGAGCAAGCCAAGGCAAGAATGTAAAACAGTAGAATACTTATTAAGAATAGTGAATTAAAAGCATTAGGGATTCAAGGGAAAAACCTGCGCTCATTCTCTCTATTCACCGATACAGTGAATGAGAATAAATACAAAAAAGTGCGCATTTCGATGGCCTGCAGCCAAGCAGATACCTTGGCCGCCAATATCAGTCCCATTCAAGTCTTCTATCGAGATAGTTTGATTTTATTGTCGAATGTGGAATACAAATTTATCCTAGATGATAATGGATATAACCTGTCTTATGACGATCATTTATTCATCGATTTCTGTTTTGAAAATGATACTACTGCACTTGAAAATGCACAGTTTAAAACAGAGAATACCCCATTTAATTCTGTGGCATATATGGCATCTAATGCGAGTATATGTAGCCAAAATAATTTTCCAATTATAGCAATATTAGACCTGTCATACACTTTGGCATCCGCCAACCAGAAAATAGTCAATCCAATCAGTATCAATTGGGTCCCAATATTGGATTGAGTAATAATTCCATTGCAAATCCATCGTGAATCGATGTGCACCGATACAATATACACTCACTGCGACAAGTGGTATTTGTCAATCTAGTGACACCATCAAAATTAATATAGATACGATATCCTTTTTACAAGCAAGAGCCGATACATTTATCTGTTCGAGCTTGCCTGTTGAACTCTATGCAATATATAATGCCAATCCGCTTCCATTCAAAACAACTAATTTCCAATGGACGAGTATACCCACAGATACAAGTTTGAAATTCCCCATCAAATTAATCAATTTGTTCGCCCCGCTCAAACCACCACCTATATCCTCAAAATGTCTGGCGGTGCCTGCGATAAATACGATACAGTAAAATCACCAGAGGCACTCCGCTGAACCTGAGCATGAGCAAGAAAGACCCGACGTGCAGCGGGCCAATGGAAGGGCGATGGTCAAAACCAATAATGGAAATGGACCATTTACCTATGCTTGGAATCCGAGCAATATCAATGACGATACGATAAAAAATATAGTACCCGGCAAATATAAAGTGACCGTGCAAGCAGCAGATGGCTGTCTGGGCAACGATTCTATCACGCTCAAAATATTATTCAAACCCCAAGTCTCACCCTGACCAAACAAAATGTGCGCTGCTTTAATGAGGCCAATGGAAGTGTGAAAGTAAAAGTCAATAGTGCTGAGACAGGTCCTTTTCAATATACTTGGATGCCTACAAACGCCAATAAAGACAGTATATTCAATCTTGCTGCGGGATGGTATAGTGTTACGGTGCTCGATACCCCGAGCAATTGCACGGCAAGAGATAGTATACTCATAACCCAACCAAGCAAGCTTTCCATTGATGCGGATAGTGTAGACGTATTATGCTTTGGCAATAATACAGGAAGTCTGAATACAAAAACGACAGGTGGCACGCCGACATATACCTATACTTGGAGCGATATAAGCATAGGCAATAATGCCAGTGCCAATAATAAAACAGCTGGGAATTATACCGTCACGGTAATCGATAGTAAGGGATGCAGGGATAGCAATACGACGAGTATCAATCAACCAATTAAATTGACGGGAAACCTTGTCAACAAGGAAGATGTCAAATGCTATGGCGATAGCAATGGAATAGCGCTGATCGATGTAATCGGCGGCACAAAACCCTACCTATACAATTGGGGGAATAGCACCAATGAAACCGATAGCGCAGTGAATACCCTTAAAAAAGGGATTCATCAAGTCATCATCACCGATAAGAATAATTGCATCGATACGGTTAAAAATATATCGATTGCGCAACCCGATACCATCCATATTCAAATCAATGCCTATCCCGCCAAATGCTTTGGACAGAATAATGGCAGTGCAAAAGCGAGCATCACAGGTGGCAATGGAGGATATAGCTATAGTTGGAGTGAAGGGACTAATACAGATAGCATAACCAACAAAACGGCTGGAATTTATAGCCTTACTGTCACTGATATAAAAGGGTGCAATAAACAAGCGAGCACAATCATCTATCAAAGCGATTCGCTTATGAGCAAAAACAATCAAGCGGATAGCGCGCGATGCAAGGAGAACAAAATGGAAAGGCCATCGTGCATATACTAGGCGGTAAAAGACCTTATGCTTATACATGGAACACCAGTCCTATTCAAACAGATAGTATCGCCATCAACCTAAGTGCAAACAATTATAGCGTGACGAGCACCGATGCCAATGGATGTAAAAAAATAGATACCATCACCATCTCTGAACCAAGTAAATTGCAAATTGATTCCATCAAAATTGACCCTATTGACTGTGAAAGTATAAATGGAGGTAGAATAGAAATAAAAGCCAGCGGTGGCAATACTGGAAAGCAATATAGCATTGGACCATTCTTTCAGAATAGTGCTATATTCACCAATATCGATAGAGGAATTTATACCGCCACTGCAAGGATTCTAAAGGCTGTCAAGACACCAAAGTCTTCACCATCTTGCAAGGCAAACCCCTCCAAACCAATCTCAAAACAATCGACGCAGCATGCATCGGCATAGACAATGGCAGGGCATGGATAGAAAGCATCACAGGAGGTTTAGCGCCATTTACCGTGACATGGAGCAATGGACAAAATACAGATACGATTCAAAACATACAAGGCAAACAGTGGATGAAAATTCAAATAATCGATGCGCTAAATTGTCAGCGAACAGACTCCATATACATCGGCATTCAATCGAATATCATCATTCAATCGACAACAAAAAACATAACCTGCTATGGCGGAGGCGATGGAGAGATTGAAGTGAGAGCGAGTGGCGGAAAGTCGCCATATAGCTATCAATGGTTTAACAATACCCAAGATTCCATCATTAAAAACCTGGGTGCAAATCAACCATACGCACTCACCGTGACGGAAAATGCACTAGGATACGCTGGATACAATGTCCTTTAGCTTAAAACAACCTCAATCATTTAATTTTGATAGTATTTATTACCAAGCAGTCACCTGTCCGGATGCCAAGATGGACTCATCGAAGTGACGGTGAAGGGCGGTTCGGTATCGAATGCCAAGCCTTATCAATTCTCGATGGATAGTGTGCGATGGCAGACCAATCGGATATTTAGAAAGTTGTCTGGTGGAGTTTATACCCTCTATGCCATGGATGGGAATGGCTGCAAAACCAAGACGACGGCTAAGCTAGAAGAGCCACCTAGAATTACACTGACTGTTTTGCCGAAGGATACCATGATCAAAATAGGTTATCCAGTACAATTGGAATCGCGAATTAACTCTAAAGATACCATCAAACAATATGTATTCAAGTACCAATGGATTCCGACAGAAGGCTTGGATTGCAGTGATTGCGCGAGGTCCTGTGAGCAAGCCGAATCAATCGACGACCTATACGCTGAAATTAGATTACAATGATGGATGTAAGTATGAGGGCAAGGCATTTATTGACATAAAAGATGGGATCTTTATTCCAACGGCGTTTTCACCCAATCAGCGAGATGCGATGGAGAATGAGACATTCAAAGTCTATGGAGAGAATATACAAAATACGCATATACAGATATACAATCGCTGGAATGAAAAGGTGTATGAAGAGTCAGTGCAAAGGCAAATTGGAATGGTAATTACCGCAGTGATTTAGCAGCACAAGGGTATATTCTTATCATATCACAATCACATTTATTGGTGGCAAGGTGGTGGAGAAGCATGGAGAGGTGATGTTGTTTAGATGAGCCGCAATTTGTTGGCGCAACGCATTAGCGAAGCGCATGAGCGGGTGCTTGTGCCCATTAAAAGGTCACATTGTTAAACTTTTAGAAGGAAAAGTCACAAGCACCGCTCCGCTCATAAGCGGCATCATGAAATGTTTTTGCGCAAAGCGAACGAAGCATGAAGCGGTGCTTGTGCCGCATTGAAGGTCGAAATTTATCATCTATTTGATGAAGTAAAGAGCACAAGCACCCTTCCCTCATGCTTACGCCAAATCAGGTGTCAAAAATGTATTGTGCTGAAAAATGGTTGAATAGGACCTGCCGCGTGAGCGATAGCAAGCCGGCATGAAATAAGGCGAATTGATAATAATATAATTGATTTCAAAGGGATTATCTTATGCTATGCATGTGCGCGACCTCCTGAAGGATGAAGGAGGGCACGCCATAATAAAAAATTCAAAGCGTATTTATTCTAAGTGATGTTGAACTATGTCACGCTGTAAAATCTACTTTACAATCTTCATTTTCATCTTAATCACTTCCAATGTATTTGCAGAGAAGAAGCCTAATACACCACCTGAAATATTGCTGATGGGATTGGTCGGTGTTGCAGATTGGCTCTGACCGCCTGGCGTGATTTGATTTACGCCAAAGAAATAGCGATAAGATTCGTAATTCAGTGCGCGCATTTCAACCGTTAGACTATCGTCATTTTTTAATTCCATAAAAAAGGGTCGGCTATTTCTCTTTCCATTGCTCAATTCATCGGTGAATAAGATGTTTTTGATAATGAGTGAATCACCTCTATAAGCCTTGAAACGGTAGTAATGGTCTCTCCTTCGACATCTTGATAGCTCGGTACAATATTCATGAAATCCTCTCTGAATCCAACGGCTTTATTGATTACAAGTGAATCCATTGGAACTATTGTAGGCATCATACTCATAGCGGTATAGATGGTATCATTGATATTGACTTTCAAGGTATAGACGAGGCCTTCTTTTCCGATGATTTTGTTGGTTTGGTATTTCCCATTATTCAAATTGAATAAAGTATCAATTACTCCCGTATTATCTGAAATAATGACGAGGGCATTTTTGATTTGCTCTGCGGCTGATTTGTCGCCAAGTGGCGCATTGGTAGAGATATCGATGATATACGGCGGTGCTTGGTTGGTGATCTCTCCTTGAATAACATATTTTCTTGAGCCCGTTTGAATGTCGAGTTCAATGACTTTGGTACAGCTGAGTAAAATCAAAGGGAGTGTGAAAGTGATGAATTTTTTCATGATCATATATTTATGCGATGAATATCGATTGCTTTATTTTGTGGATTAAAATTTAAAATTCCAAGAGATTGACGGAACCTGTCTGAAAAGAGCGGTTTGAACAGCGTCAATTTTGTTTGGATTGGTTTCGCTCTGTTTGAAATCTAGAGAATAAGTATTTTCTCTGCCATAGACATTGTATATGCTCACATTGATTTCGCTGGTGTATCTCTTCTTTTGTTTGATGATAAAATTCGCGCCAATGTCTAATCGGTGATTAGATGGAAATCTATTTTGATTTCTCGATGCATAGTCGTTGACGGTCAATCCATCGCTGGTATAAGTCCCTACAGGGAATGTTACTGCCAATCCAGTTGAATAGACAAAAGTAGAGGACAAATTGATTTTCGGTCCGACTTCGTACATAGCGACAACGGTGATATCATGGGTTCTATCTTGTCTTGCCGCATACCATTCGCTATTGTTGATTCCGACGATTTTTTTCTCTGTTCTCGAAAGGGTATAAGCGACCCAACCAGTCAATTTGCCGGTTTTTTTCTTCACTAAAAATTCTGCGCCATAGGCTCTTCCAACACCTGACAACAATTGTGTTTCAATATAATCGGTGAAGGCAAAAATATTCGCGCCGTTTTTGTAATCAATTTGATTTTGCATCCACTTAAAGTAGGTCTCTACGCTCCATTCATATTTGTCATTATTGGTGTTTTTGAAGAATCCCAAAGAGAATTGATCTGCAATTTCTGCTTTGATATTGTTATTGCTAGATATCCATTTGTCTACGGGATTGCCTGCAGTGCTGTTTTGCAAGAGATGCAGATTCTGTGTGTTTCGCGCATAGCCCAATTTAATCGAACTCGTTCCATTAATAATATAGCTCGCATTGATTCTTGGTTCTGGATTGATATAGGTTTTGAGGACTTCTGCCGTTTGCCATGATGTTGTAGATGCAATGGATTTCTCTGGTTGATCGGCGTTGAGGCTATCCCCATAGCCATTGAGTGTTGCAAAGGTTCCATCGCCCATTACGGAGAATGCGGAGATGCGCAGGCCAAAATTGATATTTAACTTTTCACTGGCTTTCCAATCATTCATGGCATAAACTGCATTGTCGAGGGAGTATCTGTTTTCCAATGCGCGGTTGAGTACAGAAATTTCATTGTTGGAGATAACTTCTCCAGGTTTGATATTGTGGAAGATGGCGTTGATTCCGAATCTCCACGAATTATTGGCATCTGGGAAAAATTGAATTTCTTCCTTTAAATTGAAATCTCTAATGCGCGAATTGATTGAAAAATCAGTCGTTCCGCTGCTGATTTTAATTTTGTAATCGTAGTTGGAATATATAAAAGACGTATTGGAGAAAAGTTTGTCGTTGATGATGTGATTCCATCTCAAAGTAGCGGTAGAATTCCCCCAGTTGATGCCGAATACATTGCCAAATCCAAGTACATCTCTGCCGAAATAACCGGATAGGAATAGGGCATCTTTTTTGCCGATTTTATAATTGGTTTTTAAATTCAAATCGTAGAAGTACAAAGTGTTTTTGCGCAGATTGGTGTCTGGTGCAAAATTTAAAAATACATCGGCATAGGTTCTTCTTCCTGCAATGATAAAGGAACTCTTGTCTTTTACAATGGGGCCTTCCACGCTGAGTTTAGAGGAGATCAATCCGATGCTGCCAGCAACATTAAAATCCTTTTTATTTCCCTCTTTCATTCGAATGTCCAACACTGAAGAGAGTCTCCCACCGTATTGAGCTGGCTGCGTGCCTTTGTAGACAGACAAGTCTTTGATGGCGTCACTGTTAAATGTCGAAAAGAATCCGAGCAAATGGGATGCACTATAAACTGGCGCTTCGTCTAAGAGAATAAGGTTTTGATCGGTAGCACCACCGCGGACGTTGAGTCCTGATTGGCCTTCACCGGCACTTTTGATGCCTGGCAATAGTTGAATGGTTTTTAAAATATCGCGCTCTCCAAATATGACTGGGATTTTATTGATTTCTCGGATCTCTAATTTTTCTACCCCAATTTGTGCATTGGTAATATTGTTTTGTTGTTTTTTTGAAGAGATAAAGACTTCTTTAATTTCTTTGACTTTATCGCTCAAATTGATGTTAATGGATTGATTCTCTTTTAAATCAATTTGAATGGTATCGGTTTTAAATCCAATACTAGACACCACGAGGTGATAACTTCCACCAGGCAAGGTCAGGGAGAAAAATCCATATTCGTTGGATCGCGCGCCGACACCGCTCAGCTCCTGCACTCGGATGATGGTTCCAATGGCGGTTTCCCCATTTTTAGCATCGCGCACCGTGCCACTCAGCGTGAACTTTTGAGCGTGTAGTGATTGAGCGGAAAGGATGAATAGGGAAATAGCAAAGAAAATATGTTTCATAGTATGATGAATAAAATGGATGCTACTTAAACAAAAAAAGTGGATTATAGTTCAAAGAATTCAATTATTTATAGCAGAACAAATCAATAGAATTAGGGTCTATCAGGGATTCCAACTCGTTTTTGTCATGTATCTTATTGGTTGATTGGCAAATATCGATTCCGCGATGTATTGTTTCCAAGGCCTTCTCTTCTAATCCATTCGCTCTCAAAGCAAGGGCGAGGTGATAATAGGCGCCTGTATATTCTTTGTTTTGACTGATCAGTTGTTCAAAAAATTGGATGGAGCGCTTGTGTTCACCAATCTTATCATATTCTTTGGCGAGTGCAAATAAGACAAAGTCTTCAGTATTTTCGCCTTTGAGCAGTTTCGTCAATTGATCAATTCGTTGATTCAAAATGGGTGTTTTGCCGCAAACGTATGCATATTAAATGGAGGATGTCGCGATTTATGATTTTTTAAGAAATTATGTGAGAAAAGCGGGAATTATTTAAAAGTCGGGAAATTGAAATTTATATCTTTGCGACCATTTTTAAAGCGTCAAGAAATCTTTTTTTCATGAAAATATTAGTTTGCATTTCCAAAGTTCCAGATACGACGGCAAAGATTGCTTTCATCGATAATAATTCAAAATTCTCTCATGAGAATGTGCCCTTTATCATCAATCCAACAGATGAGTGGTATGCCCTCGTGCGCGTTTGGAGCTCAAAGAGCAAGCGGGAGCGGGAGCAGTTACCGTGATTAATGTCGGCCCTGCTGATAATGAGCAAATCATTCGAAAAGCATTGGCTGTAGGAGCAGATGATGCAGTTAGAATCAATGCAGGAGAGGATGTAGAGCCATTTTTTGTCGCCTCACAAATCGCCAATTATGCAAAGGGAAAGGGCTATGACATCATCTTTACAGGAAAAGAGACCATCAGCTATAACAGTTTTGCCGTGGGCGGAATGCTCGCAGAATTGTTGGATTTGCCATTTGTATCTCAAGCAACTAAAATTGATATGGAAGGGAGTAAAGGCGTTGTGCACAGAGAAATTGAAGGGGGAGAAGAAGTGTTGGAAGTGGCGCTGCCATTTTTGATTGCGGCGCAAAAGGGCATGGCAGAGCAGCGAATTCCGAATATGAAAGGAATCATGAGTGCGCGTACAAAATCTTTGGAAGTCGTTGAAGCTATTGCGGTTGACACCTACTCAAAAATTGCGCATTATGAAATGCCTCCTGCAAAATCTGCTTGTAAAATGATTGGAGCAGATGATATGGATATGTTGGTTGACCTATTGCACAACGAAGCAAAGGTGATATAATTCAAATTAGGTTTTTAAATTTCAAAATAAGAATAAGATGGTTTTAGTATATATTGATCACGCAAATGGAAAAATTAAAAAGTCGAGTTTAGAAGCGGCGACATACGGGGTTCAGTTGGCAAGTAAAATGGGCACGAGTGCTTGTGCAGTTGCCTTGGGAACAATTGAAAATGTTTCAAAATTGGGCGAATATGGAATTACAAAAGTGTTGCATTGTACAGATGCGCGCTTTGATTCTTTTGATGCGAGACCAATTGCTAAGGCTGTTTCAGAAGCAGCTATTTCTATTGGCGCCAATGTCGTGGTCATGTCTTTCAATCAAAATGGAAAGGCGCTAGGCCCAAGATTATCGGTGAGGTTAAAAGCGGGAATTATTCCAGGCGCCTCTTCAATGGTCGATGTTTCCAATGGGTTTAAAGCAAAGAAGAATGTGTTTTCGGGAAAGGCGATTGCGGATTGTGAGATATTGACAAGTACAAAAATAGTATCGATTTCTCCCAATACAATTCCAGTTGCTATAGTGGGAGGAACATGCACTGTGGATGCATTTAACCCATCGTTGACGGATGCTGATTTTGCGATTAAGGTGCGCGGCGTTGAAATGGTCAAAGGAGATATTCCATTGTTTGAAGCTGATTTAGTGGTATCTGCAGGAAGGAGCTTGAAAGGGCCAGAGAACTGGGGTATGATAGAAGAATGTGCAAAAATACTTGGTGCTGCTACAGCATGCAGTAGAGCGGTGGCAGATGTTCACTGGCGTCCTCATCATGAGCACGTAGGTCAAACAGGTTTGGCCATCTCTCCGAATTTATATATCGCTGTGGGAATTTCTGGTGCGATTCAGCATTTGGCGGGTGTTAGCAGCTCTAAGACCATCGTTGTAATCAATACAGACCCTGAAGCGCCTTTCTTTAAAGCAGCTGATTATGGCGTGATTGGAGATGCGATGGAAGTGGTTCCTAAATTGAATATCGCATTGAAAAAACTAAAAGCGGGATAATCAATCTTCGCTTTTATACAACCATATCCTACTGGGGACGGCATCTAACGCAATATTTGGAATAGCGATTTGCAATAAGTATTGCCCCTCTTTAACTTCTTCTGGCACAAAAATTAACTCTGTGATGGTGCAATGCAATCTCGGATTGGATGGATAATTCCAAAATATTCTATGCGCCGCGAGTGCGCCCCCATCCTCTTCTCGATCTACTGAGGGGAAGTCAACTAAGAGGTGCTCTATCCCCAATTCCACGATATATTCCATGGCTTCGGGATGAATATAGGTCGGATTGCTTCCAGAATAATTTCGACTCATTTTCTCTTCTTCATTGGGAAGTGTGGCTATGATGAGCGCATTGACTTGCGGACTGCCGGCATACATCATTTCGATATGCCTGCGATGGATGACTTTATCTCCATTTTCTTCAAGCGCTGGATAGACTTTGATGTATTCTGCTAAATGAAAATACGTTTTTAAACATTCATTCACATAGTAATCTTCTTGTGAAATATGCCCTACACATTCAGTATGGGTTCCATTTCCATGCGGATTTACTTGGACATTCATGAAATTTACAGGGCCTCCCAATTTTACTGCGCCTATGAAATCGCCTTCCTTTACAGGTGTTACGCGAAATGGTGGTGCATGAAAAGCATTCACTTGACCAAATCCCTTATGCATAGGAATGCTGATATTAATAGGATGATGCAGGGAGTATTTCGCTCCGTTAAATTCAATAAAATTCATTTAGATAAATTGAGTGTGGACGAATTATTTCTTTAATAGACCAATTTCAATCAGTCTTTCATTGAGGTAATCTCCCGCTGTTATAGGCGAATACGCTAGCGGGTGTTTCTCATCGACACAACTCGACAGACAAGTCAAATCCATATCGCTGCGAGGGTGCAAGAAAAAAGGAATGGAGAATCTTGGATTCATCCATTTTTCTTTCGGAGGATTTACGACTCGATGGGTGGTGGAGACCATTCTATTATTGGTGAGGCGTTGCAACATATCGCCGACATTGATGACGATGTGCCCTTCGGGAGCGACAACTTCATGCCATTGATTGTCCATGGTGAGCAATTGCAATCCCTCCGCTGAAGCGCCGACGAGCAAAGTGATCAAGTTGATATCTTCATGTGCCTCTGCGCGGATAGCACTCTTCGGCTCTTGTGTTATAGGGGGATAATGAATGGCGCGCAAGATGGAATTTCCATTGTGAATCTTATCATCAAAATAAAACTCATCGAGATTTAAATACAATGCAATCGCACGAAGCAAATATTTGCCGCTCTCTTCAAAGCCTTTGTATAAGTCCCTGCCGTATTGATTGAAACCAGGATTGTCATCGATTGATACATTGTCGGGGTATTGATTTTTTATTGGATCTCCATCTTCAACAGTTTGACCTATTTGCCAGAATTCTTTTAAATCGGGTACTTCAGAGCCTTTTGCTTGCTCTTTGCCAAAGGAGGTATAGCCTCGCTGACCGGCTAATCCTGGAACTTCGAACTTCTTTTTGTATTCAGTAGGCTGATTGAAAAAATCGCGAACGGAATTATAGAAAGAATCAATCGTTGATGTGGTAACAGCTATATTTTTTACGCATGCAAATCCCACATTAGAAAATGCATTGCCTAAGTCTCTTACAAACTGTTTTTTTTGGTCGGGATTGCCTGAGATAAAGTGGGCTAAATCCAAAGCGGGAACTAATGATGTCGTGCTCATAATATGAAATGATTAAAAGTAAAAGTAAAAGAAATTATTTAATAATCAAACCTTGAATTAACTGTGCAATAATAATGATGGAAGATAAAATGAGAAAAATATAGGGCTCAAAAATTTTTGTCTTTTCGATTTTATCGAATAAGATTCCCATCATAACACTCATAAATACGAGCCCGTAGAGCATCGTAAATCCGCTGATGGAGTATTTCATCAAGATCAAGTGGGTTAGAACAACCGGTAAACTGGAGAGCAATAAATAGCGATAGCCATTTTTGGTAAAGACAATTTTTTTCTTTTTCCCCGTAATAGAAAAAAGGATAAAAATAAAAATGGCGAGGTAAATAGCCCAGTACGCTTTAAAATAGACGGCAAATAAATGGGCGAAAGAATTGAAGATATTGAGTGTTTTAAACGAGTAAAGTATATACCAAGCGCTGGTCTCTTTGAGATAAGTGGAGGTTAAAAAATGGAAATACGCCTCTAAACCATTGGCTTGACTATATTGCATAATCATAAGGCTCATGGCCAAAATCATGGTCACAAAGGCAAGACTGGTGATATGCGCAAATGCATATCCTTTTCTCAAATTGAAAATACCATAGACAAGTATCGTAATCGAGAACAATACCCCTGCCCAAGAAGTATAGACCATAATGAAGTTCAGAATGGCAAAGAAAAATAGATACTTAAAAGACCCTTGTCTCTTTCTCATAATCATTTTGAGGATGATATAAGCTAAAGCGATGAATAGTGTTTGGACCAAAATATCGGGGTGGTAATTGAAAAGTTGATTGTGCGATACGAATGGATTGGAGAGATAGATGAGAAAGGCGAAAAGCGCTGGCATGTGGATAGCATCTCGAAGCCTGTGATAGCACAATACGCAGACCGTGGCATAGATAAAAAAGGCGGAGATAAAAGTCAATAAATAATTGATTAAAAACCAATTTTCTCCTAAGAGGAGAAAGAAAAAATAGCCCAGGTAGTAGGCAAAAGGAGGATGGGAAATGAGGTATTTAAATTGATTTTTCTGAATGCCGTTTGGGGCGTATTTCGGAAATAGATTGTGTTGATATTGAGTATCTATAGCAGGAATCCCAGCTGTTGATTGAATGCCTGTTTTGCTCCAAGTTTTAAAAATAGAAAGGGGTAAGCTTTCTTTCGCAAAATCTTTTGGCGCAATAAAACTACCATAGACACAATACCCTAAAAAAAGAATAACTATTATAGGAAATGTCGATGTTAAAAATTTATTTTCAGTCAAATTCACTGGAAGATTATATTTTTGGAACGTTGAAATAACGGCGTTTCAATTTAGAATAGTGTAATTTAGTCAATAAATTCTGAATAGGTTGAATACAAATTTTAGAATTTATTTTTGATTAGGTACTTTTTTCTTGAAACGAAAATTTTGGCCATATAGAATATGATAAAGCAGAGTCTATCTTTAAAGCAATTGCAAAAATTGTCTCCTCAACAAATTCAGTTGATGAAATTGTTACAGGTGCCAACTGCTAATTTAGAGCAGCGCATTAAGGAAGAAATGGAATCCAATCCAGCATTGGAGGAATTAGGAGAGGGTGACGAAATATCGGTGGAGGTGAATACCTCTGATATAGAACCGAAGTCAGCAGATCACGAATCAAGCGAGGGTCCGATGGAGGATTCGAGTGAATTAGACTTGGATAGTGGCCCTGAGGAGGATCTTTCAGGAAATGATGATATTGATGTGAGTGAATATATTGATGATGATGAGGTTGCGGACTATAAAACACATGATATCCATGAATACAATGGAGATGATGAAGAGAAGTCAAAGACAATTCCCATCCCGCTTGAGATCACTTTTCACGAGCATGTAATTAGTCAACTGGGAATGTTGGATCTAGATGATAGAGAATATTCTATTGCAGAGCATTTAGTGGGGAGCTTGGATGATGATGGCTATTTGAGGAGAGAATTAGATGCAGTCGTAGATGATTTGTCATTCACGAGGAATATACAGAGCACAGAGGCAGAGCTTCAGCAATTGTTAAAGATGATTCAGAGTTTCGAGCCCGCAGGAATTGGTGCTAGAGATTTAAAAGAGTGCCTATTGATTCAATTGCTGCGAAAAGAAAAGACAAGTTCTGTAAAATTGGCGATACGCATTATTGAGAAGGGCTTTGAAGCATTTACGAAAAAACATTACGATAAATTAATCAAAGAATTTGAGGTCGAAGAAGAGGATTTGAAGAAGGCGATTGCAGAAATCATCCATCTCAATCCAAGACCTGGTGGGGCAGTAGACTCAACCAATAAATTTTTCACCTATATTATTCCGGATTATACCATCACCAACAGCAACGATGAATTGACTCTGTCGCTCAATTCGCTGAATGCACCAGAGCTTCGGGTGAGTAAGGATTTCAAAGACATGATGAAATCTTATAAAGATTCAAAGGATAAGTCGCAAAAAGAGGCTGTTTATTTTATCAAACAAAAATTGGAAAGCGCGAAGTGGTTCATAGATGCCATTAAGCAGCGACAGCAGACGATGATTATCACCATGCAGTCGATCATGAAATTGCAGCACCAGTTTTTTAAAACGGGCGATGAGTCAACGCTCAGACCAATGATACTCAAGGATGTCGCGGAAATGACCAATTTGGATATTTCTACAATTTCTAGGGTGGCCAATAGCAAATATGTTCAAACCGAATTCGGAACTTTCTTGTTGAAATTCTTTTTCAGCGAAGCAATGACCAATGATAGCGGGGAGGAAATTTCATCTAGGGAGATTAAGAAAATTCTCACGGAATTGGTGGAAAATGAGAGCAAGAAAAAACCATTGAGTGATGAGCAATTGACGAAGGAGCTCATCAAAAGGGGCTATAATATTGCAAGAAGAACCGTAGCAAAGTACAGAGAGCAAATGAATTTTTCTGTTGCTAGAATGAGAAAACAGATTTAAACCAATCCAAATGCTAAGAAGTATTGCCAATTTTTTTTCCTACGTATTCCATCCATTATTGATTCCAACTTTCTGTTTCTATACGGCCATGATCTTATGTCCGGAGGAATTCAATACTTATCCAGAGAGAAAGTTGAAATTGTCGCTGATGATTTTGTTTGCCTTGACTTGTCTCTTCCCTTCCATTATCTACATCATGATGCATAAATTGGAGATGATCGATGATTTAGATGTAAGAGATAAGAAACAGCGGATTATTCCCTATTTGGTGGCGCTGTTCTTTTATTTAGCGGCCTTTTTGTGTTTTAAGCCAAGGGTTGGATCGCTGTTTATTGACCAAGTGCTAATCGTTGGATCGCTTTTAGGGGCGACACTCAGTTTGTGTATCTCATTTTTTGCAAATAATTTTCTCAAAGTGAGTTTGCATTCAAATGGCGTGGGCGGATTTTTTGCATTCTGTATTATCGCCTCATTTTATGCAACACAATCGTCGTATTGGGTTGTCGCTTTAAGCATCATCATTATGGGGATCATCAGTGCCAGCAGAATTATTTTGGAAGCACATACACCGCGTGAAGTCATCGCAGGACTCGCCAGCGGTATGTTGGGGCAATACCTCGCCTATAAATATTACATTACAGCGTAGTTTTATTCTGCGAAACTATCCAAGGCGAGTGCATAACTCTCCAATCCAAAGCCTGCAATGATTCCTTTACAAACGCCTGATAAGAGCGATTTATGCCTAAATTCTTCTCGAGCATAAATATTGGAAATATGAACTTCAATTACAGGGGTTTTGATGGCTGCAACACAATCGCGTATAGCGACGGAAGTATGCGTAAATCCTCCTGCATTCAGGATAATTCCCTTGTAGTTTTTCTTTTCTGCCTCTTGTAATTTGTCGATAATTTCTCCTTCGTGATTGCTTTGAAAATAGGCAATGGAAAAATCAAAATAGCCTTCTTTTAAATCTTCTAGAAAATCTTCAAATGTCTGGTCTCCATAGATATTCGTCTCTCTAGTGCCAAGCAGATTGAGGTTCGGGCCATTGATAATCATGATTTTTATCATATAGGAAAGGGAAATTAATTTTGTAAGTATAATCTAATCTATTAATTTCACAAAAATTTTCTTTGATTGATGGAATTGAAAATAAGGACAATGGCAGAGATGCAGGCGGCAGGTCAGACACCAGAAATTTTATTTTGGGTGGGTTGCGCTGGCAGTTTTGACGAAAGAGCAAAAAAAGTGACCAAAGCATTTGCGCGTATTTTGAATAAAGTCGGGATACAATATGCCATTTTGGGCAGCGAGGAATCTTGCACGGGTGACCCAGCGAAGCGCGCAGGGAATGAATTTGTATTTCAGATGATGGCATTGCAAAATATCGAGGTGATGAATATGTATGCCGTGAAAAAAATTGTGACTACATGTCCGCATTGCTTCAATATTTTGAAAAATGAATATCCAGAATTGGGGGGCAACTACGAAGTGGTTCATCATGCGGAGTATCTGCAAGAATTAATAGAATCCAATAAAATAAAATTGACTGACGCCTCTGAGTTTAAGGGTAGGAGAATCACCTATCACGATTCATGCTATCTCGGCAGGGCCAATGATATTTACGAAGCACCGAGAAAAGTATTGGAAGCATTGGATGCTGAATTGGTGGAGATGAAAAGTTGTCGCAAGAATGGACTCTGCTGCGGTGCAGGAGGTGCGCAGATGTTTAAAGAAGATGAGCCTGGCACTATGAGGATTAATACCAAAAGAGCCAATGAAGCGCTTGAAACAAAAGCAGAAATAGTTGCGGCGGCGTGTCCGTTTTGCATGACCATGATGCAAGATGGGGTGAAGTCAGCGGAGAAAGAAGTAAAAGTGTTTGATTTAGCAGAATTATTGCTTCAGCAAATTAGTTAAGAGGAGAATGGATTTTGCAGTGTTTAATTCAAAATAATGAAAGCAATTTTTTTAAAGAAATTCGGAAAATCTACTGAGGCATTTGAAATGCGCGAGGTTCCAAAACCAGAACCAAGTGGGGGCGAAGTGCTCATAAAAGTAGAGGGATTTGGATTGAATTACGCAGATGTGATGGCGAGATTGGGTTTGTATGACGATTGTCCAAAATTGCCAACCGTATTGGGTTATGATGTAGTTGGCCGTATTGAAAAAGTGGGAAAGGACGTTGGCCATTTAAAAGAAGGGGATCGCGTGCTCGGATTGACGCGCTTTGGCGGATATGCCGAATATGCAGTAGCAGATGCTCGCGTTGTTTCTAGCATAGGTGATGATGTAAATATTGCAGATGGCGCTGCGTTGGCAACGCAATTATCAACTGCTTATTATGCGGCATATGAAGCGGTAAATTTGTTTGAAGGAGATTTAGTATTGGTACATGCAGCTGCAGGCGGCGTGGGGAATGGCATTGTTCAATTGTGCAAATTAAAGGGATGTAAAGTAATTGCAACCGCAGGATCAGATCAAAAAATTGAAATGCTCAAAAAGATGGGCGTGGATTATCCCATTAATTATAGGACGGAGAACTATGTCGATCGAATCAAAGAATTGGGATTGCATAAGAAAGTGGATGTTGTATTTGATTCCATTGCAGGGGATAATATAGGCAAAGGGTATAAAATGCTGAATGCTGGCGGTAGATTGGTGATGTATGGCGCTTCGAAATTATCCGAGAGCACTAATAAACTGATTGTGCTTAAAAATGCATTGCAGTTTGGAATTTATCATCCTGCGGAATTTATGATGAGTTCTAAATCAATATTAGGCGTGAATATGCTGAGGATTGCAGACAACAAGCCAAGTATCATTCAGCGCTGCATGACGGAAGTTGTGTCTTTATACAACAATAAAAAAATTCAACTCATCCCAGGAAGTATATATGGGGTAGATCAATTGGCGGAAGCACATGCTATGTTAGAAAACAGAAGTACCATGGGCAAATTGGCGATTCATTGGTAATCAAATAATTCTCTTTGTGCATTTGAACCTTCTATTTCTAATAGTTTTTTCTTTGCTGGAATTCCACCCGCATAACCAACGAATGAGCCATCGCTGCCGATAATTCTGTGGCAAGGAATGAGGATGGAAATCGCGTTGGCACCATTTGCAGCTGCTATTGCGCGAATAGCTAGTTTTTGGTTTAAGCGATTGGCAAGTTCTAAATATGAAATTGTTTTTCCGTATTCAATCGTTAAAAGTTCATTCCAAACGCGCTGCTGAAATTCAGTTCCTATTAGCGAAATCGGAATGGAAAAATTTGTTCTCTCTCGCGCAAAGTATTCTTCTAATTGAGAGATTGTCTTTTCTATGATTGCCTCATTTTGATATTGATAGGGGAATCCAATTTTTCTTTGAATTCGATCATCTATCGCTGCGCGCATCTTCCGATGTTCCCAATCACATAGACATATTTTATCTTCGAATGACCCTATTAAGAGAGAGCCAAGCGGAGATTTATATTTGCTGATTGATATGAAGGAATTCATCGGGGTTAAATATATAGAGTTGAATTGCGATAAAGAAATTTTTGGGCAGTTTTAATTCTGTAAATTTGCATATTATTTGGTCTCTCATACATGTTTAAGCAGTTTTATATTTTTTATCGTCAATGTACGATTGTTCATAAAATCATTCTTTTTAATTTATTGATTTTTGTTTTGCAATCAATTCTTCAATTGATTTTTTGGACAGTCCATTTAAGAGAGTTATTTCAAGCGGGGATACAAAACTTATATCTGCCCTTGTTGGCGAAGGCCTTTGTTTTGAAGCCATATACTTTGCTGACCTATCAATTCATGCATGCGACAGATGGCATAAGTCATATTTTTTTCAATATGCTCTCGCTATTTGTATTTGCTCCGCTCTTCACGGTTTTTCAAACGGAGAAGCGCATATTGCCTTTGTATTTGATGAGTGGGATATTTGCTGGATTGGTGACAATTTTAGCCTATCACTTTTTACCCATTTTAGCTGAACAAAACCAGACTCAATACTTGTTGGGCGCTTCAGCAAGTGTAATTGCTATATTGGTAGCAGCGACGACTTTTTCACCACATTTTCAGGTCTCGATTTTTGGGGTATTTACTATTAAAATTTTGTATGTCACCTTGTTTTATGTATTAATTTTTATGAGCAGTTTGCCCTTTGAAAATCATGGAGGTCATATATCACATCTTGCAGGAATTTTATTTGGATTTTTATATGTCAAATTCTTCCAGGGAGGATTTGATTTGTTGGGTTGGATGGTGAATGTGATAGATCGCTCTGTGGCTTGGTTTGATCGAATGACTGCGCCTAAATCAAAGTTGAAGGTCGTGCGGCAAGCAGGGGATACGGAGGCTGAAAGCGATTCATATTTTTTTGATGCACAAGATGAATTGAATAGAATATTGGATAAAATCAATCGCTCTGGGTTTGAGAGTTTGACGAAAACAGAGCGCGATTTTTTAGCGTCACAAAGTCATGATCACAAATAATTTTCGATAATGAAGACATGCGTACTAATTTTATTTATGGCATTTATTTGTCAAGGTTTCTCCAGAGAATCTTTAGCAGCTATCGAGAAAAGGCGTTTTAAAGCAATGATGGAAATGGATACGGTTTCATTGAATGTACTTTTAGATGATGATTTAGTCTATACTCATTCAAACGGCTTAGTAGAGAATAAGTGCGATTTTATTCTGGCAGTTTGGACAGAGAAAATTAGGTATGAGTCAATGGAATTAGTAGAGCAGAAGATCGTGCAGAAGGGGAAAACAGCAATTATCACGGGAATTGTGAAAGTTAAAGGGAAGTTGAAAGGAAAGGAATTTGATGTTTTATTGCGCTATACGGATGTATATATCAAACGAAAACAATGGAAATTAGTCGCTTGGCAGTCCACTAAAATATAGATATTCGCCTTTTGCAATTGCCAATTATGTACGAGATTGTTTATGTAAATTTTCATTTGTTGGGTTTAGTGGTTTACTATAATTGCATTAAACACCCCAGTTGGAGAAGGATACTATTTACAATTCCTTCGCTTTTTATCTTAATTGGATATGTCATTTTTCTCACGTTTTTCAGAATATTGGATGAGGTTTTATTTTGGAATTATCGAAAAGTAAAAATTGTTAAGCCCCTATTTATTATTTCAAATCCGCGCTCAGGCACAACATATCTTCATCGATTATTGACACTAGATGAGGATCGATATACTTATCCTCTGCTTTATCATACGCTTTTGCCATCAGTGGTATTGTTGAAATTGATGCAAGTATTTTCGCGAGTGGATCAAAAGATGGGTAGTCCGTTTAAACGACTAGTTGGGAAATTGGATGAATTTATATTCAGTGGATGGAAGGATATACATCCCATGGGCTTGAATATGGCTGAGGAAGATGAGGGGTATTTTACGTTTATGATGCTCACTCCAGCTTTGGTATTGCTTTCCCCATTCATTTCGAAAGACCGTATTTTGGAGATTTTAGATCATGCAGACAGTTCTGTTAAAGAGAAGGTGAAAGCATATTACTTGTCGACAATTAAGCGGTTTTATTATGCAGAAGGAATGAATAAGACGCTGTTAAACAAGAATGTATTTTCAAGTGGTCGTTTGGGGATTTTACTTGAAATTTTTCCAGATGCGCAAATTATCTATCCAGTTAGAAACCCCTTTGAGGCGATTCCCTCTGGAGTGAGCATGTTCACTGTTTCATGGAAAGTGCACAGTCCAGAAATTCCTATGAATTCTGAATATGCAAAGCAATTCGGTCATTTACTCATGTATAATTATGCGCATTTTTTTGAAGCGCAAAAGAAAATGGATAGTAAGCGTTTGATTTCATTTAATTATGAGACACTCATTGATCATCCCGTGGAGACCGTAATGAAAATCTATGCACAATTTAAAATTGAATATACTCCAGCTTATGCTGAATCCTTAGCAAAGTCAGTATCTCGCGCTAAGTCATACAAGAGTCGCCATCAATATACGCTAGAACAATTCGGGCTTGAGCGCGCATTCATCTATCAAAATCTCGAAGAATTATTCATTCAATACGAGTTTAAATAATTGCGTTTAAATTATAAGAAATCAAACTCTAATCGGAAAGTAGGTCTATAGGTTCAAATACTATTGTGCAATTCATAGAGGGAGCGTTTTTAAAAAATTGCTTTTGTGAATGATTTCAATTTGAAAAGAACTGAAAAGAAGAAGTTTTAGCGGGATATAAGGGAATATGACCAATAAATATTCAATAATGGCAAGGCGATTGTAAAATCGTAAATAATTAAAAAACAATCACTTGTAGATTTTGATTGCATTTTTTCGTTGATTATTCAAGTAATTTGTCTATTAAATTGTATTGTTTTTAGAGCAAAATTGGTTGTACTCTTGTATTATGAAAAAGGGTTTTGAGCAAATCGTCAAAAAAAAATTATAAACAATTGTTCAAAACGCATTATTTTTAAACCTTTATATAATTGTCAACATGAAAAAATTAATTGTTACTGCGATAATGTTCTTGTCTTTCGCTAATTGTGAGAAGGCTTTGCTACGCACGTGATGGGCGGAGAATTGAATATGTGGTATTGGATTCAATCAATAGAATTTATCGAATAAAATTGTTTTTATATCGAGACTGTAGCGGTATTACCCCGGGGAATGCTGCATGGAATGTCAATTTCTCAAATGGTTGCCCCAATATGGTTTTAAATGCAACTTTCCTCGGGAAGAAAGAGGTGACGCCGCTATGCAGTCCAAAGCCGCAAACGAGATGTACAAACCCAGGAGCGACGATCAAAGGAACGGAAATGTGGGAATACGAATGGATAGGACAATTTCCTCCAGGATGCGGAATAGCGCGTGTTACATGGGATGAATGTTGTAGAAACTTCAATACTGGACCGGGCTCCATCGACCCCGCCATTGTTGATCAATCAGGGCCAGTGGGGGGGCACTTGGAGACGCATATCAATACAGATTTAAAAAGAGGAAATAATTCATCTAAATTCTTAAATCCTCCAGTCCCTTTTATTTGTTTGAATACATTATTTAAGTACAATCACTATTCAATAGATACAGATGGAGATTCGCTCGTGTTCTCGCTTTATGCGCCTTATGGAGATAATTCAGGGGGACAAGTAATTTACAAGCCGCCCTATTCTTATGTAAAGCCTTATGATATGGTGGAATCTTCCATTCAATTTAATCCAATTACAGGTCAATTTCAATTTACTCCAACAAAACTGCAGACTTCCATCATGGGATTCAGGGTAATTGAATATCGCAGATTGAAAGGATTTAATGGCAAAGACTCAATGGTATATGCAGGGATGACGATGAGAGATGTTCAAGTCTCGATTGTTGTTGCTTGTAGTCCAATTGATTTTGATGGTATTCTAAAGGATTCAGTGAAAAATGGAAACTGGGTAGATTCAGTCAATGTTGACGTCTGTGTTACAGGAAAGCCACTTGAATTTCAATTCAGAGCAAGAGTAAAAGATTTACCACTCGATGTAAAATTGTATTCGACGATGGAAGGTGTTGATGCCTTTTTCTTAGATCAAGGACCATTGGGAGTCGGATATGATTATTCTTATAGAGTGAAGAAAGATTCTGCGCGCTTGAGAGATACTTTGTGGGGGAAATTCACCTATAAAACGCCCATCAAAAAATTGGGTTGTAGATATCTATCATGGAACGTAGGATATTGTGTTCAAGGATTTGACATAAGGAATACGCTCACGGTTAAAGTATGTTTTAAGGATAATACTTTTGCAGACAAAGATACAGTGTATTATTGTCAAGGCGGATTGCCACCAACTGTAAACGTATATGGAGGAGACACTTTTGTTTGGACCCCGAATAAGAATATATGTGCATATAATGTGAATTACTCTACGGTGCAATTGTGCCCAGATAGTACGAGGCGGTATATTGTAAAATCAAACTTGCAAATTGGAGGAGGCAATTCTTGTAAAAATTCGGACACCGTCCTTGCAATTCTTGTCCCCAAATTTACCTATACACTGACACCTAAAGGGGATACAATTTGTCAGAAAGAGCAAAAGCCACTGAGTTTGATCTTGAATTCATCTCAAGCACCGTACGATATAAAATGGTCGCCTGGTAGTTCTTTGATAAGCTCAAGTACCTTGAAGAATTGTGATACTTGTACAACGCCTATTGCAATTCCAAGTGTTTCGACAAATTATATTGTCGATATGACTTCAAAATTTGGATGTACTATAAAGGATACACTGAGAGTAAATGTGGGTGGGGCAGCGGTAACACCAACAGTTAGTGCAAATAGACTCCTTGTGTGCGCAGGTGATACCACAAAATTGAAATTGCTATACGTAAAGCCTAAGCTGAGTGGATTGAGTATCTTAGCTTGTGAAGGAACAGATATAACTGCAGAAGCAAGGCCTACATTTAATACAACGTTTCCGTTAACAGGTTGTGTAAATTGTTATCCATCCATATTCGGCCCAGATAATTTGAGTTTTTCTTCTAAGCACAGAATTATTTATACAAAGGCAGACCTCAATGCTGGAGGATTTACAGGTGGGGTAATTAAAAAGATTGCTTTTGAATTAGCATCTTTAGCGAGTACTACCGTAATCAATAATTTGGTTATTCGGTTTGGAACTACTGCAGGGAATGATGCAGACGTGAAGACGATGATGATAGATGTGTTTGATATGAAAAATAGGACAATAACATCAGCCGTAGGATTGAAGACTTTCGATTTGGATAGAAACTTTGATTGGGATGGGGTGAATAACCTCGTAGTGGAAATTTGTATGAGAAACTCCGCTTACTCTAGAAATAACGAGTGGGTTACTGGAGTTGCTCCAGCGACAGAAACGGCTTACTATATTCCATCTGCAGCTGGTCAAGATGCTTGTGATTTGACGAATAGAGTATACAGCATTAGAAAACCAAAGGCGATATTTACTTATTGCAATGGGAATGCACAAAGCAGTGGTTTGAATATCAAGTGGACTAGCAGCGAGCCAGGCAATATAATAACACCAGATACAGGGAAGTCGCCAACAGTCATTGTAAATAAAGAGGCAACATTTACTGCTGAAGTATCAGGTGGATATACTTGTATTGGCAATGGTTCAGTTTTGATTGCTTTAGATACTACATTTAAACCGACAATCAACAACGATACATTTATTTGCAACGCAGGAAATATCAGATTGAGATTGGGGGGCAAAGTAATTCCTACAGATTCAATTTTATGGTCGTCAAGTCCAGCGAACCCTACATTGACGCCACAAAAAAATACGAAAAATGGTGTCGTGTTTGTCAATACAACAACTGTTTTTGCTGCTAGAATTTGGAGAACTGGCGCATCATGTGTCGTATTTGATACAGTGGTCGTTACGCTTCAACCGACAATTCCGATTAATTTTACAGCGACTCAACCATATTGTACAAGTCAAACAGGGAAATTAAAAGCAGTCCCAACGGGCGTCCCTTCTTCATATACTTATGTTTGGAGAAAAGATGGATTGCCTATCGCGCCTACAACGGATAGTTTGAATAATATCGCTGCAGGCACTTATTCTGTCACAGTTACTAATCCTTCAGGATGCACGGGTACGGCAAGTTATGTGTTGACACCTCAAATATTGACACTCCAAATAGACACAACCAATGTGGATTTAACTTGTTTCCAAGATGGAACAGGAAGTATTACTCCTTCAGTTACAGGTGGAAATCCATTCCCATTGACTAAGTTTGGCTATGATTGGGCAGATATCCGTAGGAACAAATAATAGTAAGAATCGAACAGGTTTAGCAGCTGGAAATTATACTGTAACTGTTGTAGATTCTACCACAGGATGTATTGGAGTTAGAACAATTAATATAGAAGAGCCACAAAAGCTAACGTTCAGAGCGGATAGTATTATGCTAAAATGTTTCAATGATAGTTCTGGTGGAATTAGTTGGACATTTACAGGTGGTACTGGTCCTTCTTATACCATGGATTATGTGCATTCTTCTGGATGGCCTGTTGGAAATGCAATTGGTACCGGATGTGTCGGAAATGGCGTGAGTGGATTTTGAAAGCGGGCAAGTATCAACTGACCTTGACAGATAATAATGGATGTAAAGTGAAAGATAGCACGATATTATTTGAGCCGACTATATTGACCAATACCATGACGAAGAGAGATGCATCTTATGTTAAAGGAACAGATGGTGCAGCTTTTGCAAATCCATTGGGAGGCACACCAAATTATAAATTTGAATGGTGGAGTGATTCAACGAGCAACTGCAGGAATACCAATTGCGGGAAATATTTTGACAAGAAATAATTTATTGTCAGATAGTCTTTCTCAAGTGAGAAAGTCGAGAATATGGGTATTGGTGACAGATGCCAATGGCTGTAAAATCAAAGATTCAATTAGGATCATCGATGTGAATTGCAAATTGGGCGCAGAGTATGTTACAGATAATGTAAAATGTTTCGGAGATAGCACCGGACAAATTCGTTTAAAAGCATTTGATACACTCAATTTTGCAAAAACAAACAAATACTACTTTAGTGTTGCGTCTCCAAATGGATGGTCGACGAATGACAGCGTGCCAAATAGCGTGACTGAAGGAACGCTTAAAAAATTGCCTGCGGGATTATATAATGTGCGCATAACGACGAATTTGGGTTGCGATACAGTATATGATAATATTCAAATAACCGCCAAGATTGATAGCACAAGCATTTGAAATTCAAACTCGAGTTGTATAGGCGTGGCAGATGGAAAAGCCAATGTTAAAATCGTGGGAACTTTCACAGGAACTCCACCATATAAGTATAGTTGGTCTGGAGGAACTACGCCTACTTTGGATAGCACAGGAGGCTTGTTGGGCGGCTCATTCTATATTGCGACTGTGACAGATACGAATGGATGTCAATCTAAACCGAGCGTTCAAATGACATTACCGACACGAGTTGTAACGGTATTGCGTCAGGATTCTGTAAAGTGTTTTGGACAAGCAAATGGTCTAGCGATCGTTCAAACTATATTTAACGGAACAGCGCCATATACCTATTTATGGAATAATGCATCGATAGATTCATTTACAGGCCCAGTTGCTGCGGGAGAATATAAATTAGAAGTAACAGATGCACGTGGATGTAAGATGAGAGATTCAATTTTTGTAAGAGAGCCTAGAGTATTGGATGCTACCTTGACGGGTTTGAACCCTACTTGTAATGGATTTACGAATGGCGAAATAACTGCATCGACAACTGGAGGAAACGGAGGTAATAGCTTCCAATTAAATCCAGGGTCTGTGACTAATTCAATAGGAACTTGGAATGCATTGCCACAAGGCAATTATACCGTCACAGTAACGGATATGAAGGGTTGTCAAGTAGTAAAGAATACGACCTTGATCGAGCCTGCACCATTATCATTTACGACAGGATTTAAAAATGCTTCTTGTAAAGAGAGTGAGAATGGAACGGCATTTATTAAGAATATCGGAGGAGGCGTTGGAGCGCCATTTACAGCAACATGGATAAGAGTTAGCGACAATTTGAATATTGTCAATAGTGGTCCAGTTCCACCAAATGATCAAATTTCAAATCTTCGTGGACTAGAATCATATGAAGTAACGTTATTTGACAAGAACCTTTGTCCTTTGAAAAAGACAATCAATGTAGGTGTAGATTATGTCTTAACGATTGACAATATCACACCAGAGCATGTGAAGTGTTTTGGAGGCTCTGATGGAAAAGCGACTGTTACCATGGCTAATGGGTTCTCTCCTTTTAATTATGTATGGAGCAATCCAGAAATTCCTGGGCTAAGTTTGGGAAGTAGTAAAACGGCATTAAATATACCGAGAGGAACTTATACTGTTTCGATTACTGACGTCAACAATTGTACGGCGACAGGGAATGTTGCAATAACTGAGCCTTCTGAGTTGCAAATCAATTTAACCCCGACAATGACCTTGTGTTTTGGTTCAGCGGATGGAAAAATGATTGCAAACTATTCTGGCGGTACATTGCCTTATTCTAAATTGGAATGGTTGACAACACCTCCTCAATTTGGAGACTCAGCTGTAGGTCTCAGAGCGGGTTCATATAGTTTTAGATTGACAGACAATAACGGTTGTCAGAAATTGGCCACAGGTATAGTTCCTGAGCCGGAGGAATTTAGGGTCTTATTTAGCGAGCAAAAACATATTACATGTTATGGCGATAATGATGGAAAGTTGACGGTATATGTAAAAGGGGGAACACCAAACTTCAGTTATGTTTGGAATACAACGCCACCTAAGACAACACCTACAATTGAGAATTTGTCTCCAAAGAAAATTTTACAGCGTCACTGCAACAGATAGAAACAATTGTACAACATCAGGATTTAGAGAAATCATAGAGCCAGAAAAATTGGCATTTGATCATTTGAAAGTGGATAGTGTAACATGTCCTAGATATGCAGATGGAGTTGTGGATATTCAAGCAATTGGCGGTACAATATCTTTTGGCAAATTGTATGAGTTTTCATTGGATAGTATCAATTATTCGAGATATGGCAAGTTTACCAATTTGAGAAAAGGAAGATATACGGCATGGATTAGAGATAAT
Organism: Bacteroidota bacterium; assembly: GCA_016713645.1. Taxonomy (GTDB): domain Bacteria; phylum Bacteroidota; class Bacteroidia; order Chitinophagales; family JADJOU01; genus JADJOU01. The sequence continues at coordinate 136,728 of JADJOU010000005.1, read as the reverse complement.
AATGGCTGTTTGGCTAGAAGAGAATTGGAAATTTTTGAACCAGAAGAATTGTTTATCAATGCCAATCCAAGTGATACCTTAATTGATTTGGCTAAAACAGCGCGCTTAACAATTGCTAAGCGAACTGCTAGTGGTATTATCCCTTATATCAATAGTTATAAGTGGTACCCAGCAGAAGGGTTGAGCTGTGTTGATTGTCAGTCGCCAATTGCTTCAGCATATGAAAGCAGGTTGTATGAAATTACAGTGAATTATTTACATAACTGTTTGGCAAAGAGTGAGGCAATGGTCAGAATTAAAGATCCTTTGGATATATTTGTTCCAAGTGCATTTACACCGGGCAATCACGATGGATTAGCAATCAACGATGTATTTAAAGTATATAGATTGGGTGTTAAGACGGTAACCTTATACGTATTCAATAGATTGGGCGAAAAAATATTTGAATCCAATAATATGGAAATCGGATGGGATGGAACTTATAAAGGAGAGATGCAGATACCAGGCGTTTATACTTATAGCGCAGCAGTAGAATATTTAAATGGTCAAAAAACATCTAAAAAGGGTAGTGTTACTTTAATTAGATAATAAAAAATTAAAAAGCCCAGTTCTGTGGCAGTAGTCACAGGACGGGGTTAATATGTTAAAAGGGGTTTTAATTATGAGAATTAAATTTTTGGGATTATTTGTTTTTATTTGTTCCCATATCTTTGGGCAAGATCCACATTTTTCAACTTATTACGGGGTGCCTATTTCCATCAATCCTGCCTATACAGGTATTTTTAATGGAAATATTAAAGCAGCGGCGCAGTTTAGAAGTCAGTGGGGTTCTGTATTGAGCCAGGAGACGATTTCATCCTATAGAACTATTCAAGGTTCCGTAGAGTTGAGAACGAGTAAAGCATTTAAGAAGACAGATGCGTTTGCGATTGGTCTTTTTGGCATGAATGATATGGCGGGCGAAGGGGGCTATACGGTAAACAATATCGGGGTTTCCATGGGCTATAGATTTTCATTTGACAAGTGGGGTGATCATTTTATGTCAGTTGGATTTAAAGCAGCCCTTTTGCAAAATAGGGTAGATTATTCGAAATTTACTTGGGGAACAAATTATGATGTTATCAGAAATATGTATGTTCCAGGTCCAAGTGGAGAAACATTGATTGAAAACAATAAATTTAACTATGATTTTTCTGCGGGTATCCTATGGGTAAAGAAGAGCGATCGCACGCGAATTAAATATCATGGCGGTGTCAGTTTATTGCATATTAACCGTCCGAACATCAGCTTTTTTGACAATCCAGATGCGAAGTTGCCAATGCGCATGAATGCTCACGTAGGGGCTAGTTTCCCTGCTGGAAAAAAATATGGATATCATGCCTAAAATGTTGTTCTTCCTTCAAGGACAAAGTCATGAAGAGGTTCTAGGCGTCGATTTGAAATTCTTATTGGAGAATGAAAACACTTGTGGAAATGCATTTATTATTGGTGCATTGATAAGAACAGTGGGAGGCGATAGCTCTTCTATTAATCCAGAATCTTTTGCAGTAACCGCGAGAATAGATGTGGGAGACTTTGAATTTGGTGGAGCATATGATTTAAACCTTTCAAAATTGAGAGCGGCCTCTTTTTATCAGGGAGCTTTTGAATTTACGTTGGCTTATACCGGCAAATTCTCTAGAACAAGACAAAGAAGAATGTATTGTCCTAGTTTCTAGTATTTGTTTTCCATTATTCTATTAATTCATTTATTAATTAGTACATAACTAAGACAATGAAGATTATTTCATACAATGTCAATGGCATTCGCGCGGCTATTAAAAAAGGACTCGTAGACTTTATACAAAGAGCAGACCCAGATATCGTTTGCATACAAGAGACCAAAGCACATATCGAGGATATCAATGCTAAATTATTTGAAGATCTCGGATATCATACTTATTGGCATTGCGCCGATAAGAAAGGTTATAGCGGAGTGGGAATTCTTTCAAAGAAAAAGGCAGATAAGGTTATCATTGGATGTGGAATCCCTGAATATGATAGAGAGGGGCGAGTCATTCAGATTGAAATAGATGACTTGGTCATCGTAAATACCTATTTCCCTTCAGGGAGTTCTGGAGAGGAGAGACAAGCTGTGAAAATGAAGTTTTTACCTGATTATTATGAGTATATAAATCAGCTAAAATCTAAATATGAAAATTTAATTATTTGCGGGGATTACAATATTTGCCATCGAGCAATAGACATACACAATCCAGTGGGCAACAAGAATTCATCTGGATTTTTGCCAGAAGAGCGCGCTTGGATGGATCAATGGTTTGATAATGGAATGATTGACTCCTATCGCTATTTTTATCCAGATACTGCGCATCAATATTCTTGGTGGAGCGCTCGTTTTAATTCTCGCGCAAACAACAAGGGCTGGAGAATTGATTATATTTCCGTAAGTGAAAAACTTAAAGATAGACTAAAATCTGCCAGTATTCTGCAGGAAGAGGTGCACTCAGACCATTGTCCCATCTCTCTAGAAATTAAATAAATCTATATATGTCCTATTTAATTGATTTAGAAACAATTAATGGCAATTGAACATCCAATCTAGGATATATTATCCAAGGGGAATCTCGCACTCGCTACTCACAAGTCCAATATTTATTTAACACCAAAAAGGAGATATTCTCAAAACAAAATTGCGTTTTGAGTTTCAAATTTCTATCTTTAAACCCCTTTAAATATTGGGAATCTTAGAAATTAATTAAGGAGTTAGTTGAGAAATTATGCGCTTATCAAAATTAGAAATTAAAGGATTTAAAAGTTTTGCTGAAAAAACAGTAATTAATTTTAACGATAATATCACAGGAATTGTTGGACCGAATGGATGTGGAAAGAGCAACGTCGTCGATAGTATCCGATGGGTCTTAGGAGAACAGAAAATTTCCCAATTGCGCTTGGAGAAAATGGACAATGTCATTTTCAATGGAACAAAACAACGCAAACCAGCTGGGCTTGCAGAAGTTTCCCTCACCTTCGAGAATACCAAGAATTTAATCCCTACAGAGTATTCAACGGTCACTATAACTAGAAAGCTCTTTAGAGATGGTGAAAGCGAATATCGGATTAACGATGTTCAGTGCAGATTAAAGGATATTCATAATTTTTTTCTAGATACAGGTATCGGCACTGATTCTTACGCAATTATCGAATTGGGTATGGTGGATGAAATCCTTCAAGATAGAGAACATTCGAGAAGAAAATTATTTGAACAAGCAGCAGGTGTTTCCAAGTATAAGATTAGAAAGAAAGAAACACTAAACAAATTAAAGGGAACGGAAGAAGACCTTACTCGTTTAGAAGATCTTTTATTTGAAATTGAAAAGAATTTAAAATCATTAGAGAGCCAAGCGAGAAAAGCAGAGCGATATGTGAAACTGCGCGAGGAGTACAAAGTGAATTCCCTCGAGTTGACAAAGTATAAACTGCAGAATCACAAGACTATTTTCAGTTCACTGAAAGAGAGTATCCAAAAAGAGTCGGATAATAAAACCCAATTGGACGCGAGTTTGAATGCGATGGAGGCAAATCTGCAGCAAAAAAAATTGGGTAGTTTAGAAAGTGAAAAACGCTTAGCTGAGGTGCAGAAAAAATTGAATGAATTGATTAGTGGCTTAGGAGTGAATGAGAATAAGCGCAATTTGTTGAAAGAACAAATTCGGTTTGCTGAGGAGAAGGTAGAAGAGTCAAATAGACAGATTGCGGAGGCGAATGATATGATAGAACGCATTCAGGTTGAATTGACCAATGGTCAAGCAATTATCGCTGAACGCGAATTGCTCAGTGCAAAAGCGCAAGAAGAAATTGAGATTTACAATGAGCAATTGCAATTAATAAAAAGCAAAAATTCATCCGTTAAGAGTGAATTGGATGAAGAAAAAAAGTTGTTCAGTGAGAATGAAAAGAATTTATATGAAATAGAAAAGAAATTGGCGATTAATAAATCAAACGTCGAAAATTTCAAACGAGAGAAAGAACAATTGCTTCAAGAGAGAATGTTTAAGCAAGAGGAGATGGTTATGTTGCAGAAAGGCTTTGCCTTGATTGAGCAAAACAAGCAACGCCTAGAGGCTGATTTGACAAAGTATATGGCGCAGGAAGAAATCCTGAATGAGAAAATACTTTTGACTGAAAAGAATGTAGAGAAGAGCAAACACGAGATTGCCATAGAGAATAGGAAATTAGATTCGAAGAAGAATGAGTATAACCTCACCAAAAGCATGGTGGATAATTTGGAGGGATTTCCAGAGGCAATAAAATTCTTGAAAAAGAACTCGAAAGTGATGGAGGTCGCGCCGCTATTATCCGACATTCTCTTGTGCAAAGAGGAATATAGAATCCCTATTGAAAATTTTCTAGAGCCATATCTGACTTATTATATCGTTCAAACATTGGGCGATGCTGTAGCCGCAGTGAATCTATTGCATGATAGCGCAAAAGGCAAAGCGAATTTCTTTGTATTAGATAAAATTAATTCTATAAAAGCGCCAAGCATTGAAATAAAGCAGGGCTTGATTTCCGCATTGGAAGTTTTGGAGATTGATAAGGCATATCAAAAGCTGATTCAGCATCTATTGGCAAACGTATATATTGGAGACATCAATCAAGAAGCAGAAATTGAAAAACTGGGAAAAGATGGAGTCATCGTATTGAGCAAAAGTGGAAAATTCATATCGCGGCCGCTCTCTCTATCAGGAGGAGCTGTGGGTCTTTTTGAAGGAAAGCGAATTGGGAGGGCAAAAAATTTAGAGATTTTAAAGCAAGAGATTGAAGATCTAGAGAGAACTTGCACCAGCAAAGAGAAAGAAATTAAGCAGTTGCAAGAATCGCTCATCGATTATAAGAATGCATCAAATAAGTCAGCAATCAATGCACTTCAAATAGAGCAAAATTCTGTGATGCAGGAGTTTACAAAGTACAATACCAATATTCAAAACTTTCAGTCTTTTATAGAAGGTGGTGAGAATAAAGTGGCGGTATTGGATGAAAATGTCTTGAATCTATCTAAAATTAATGAAGAATTGGAAGGCAAGTCCAATCAATTAAAATCAGAACAGGATAGCTTAAAGAATAAGATAGAGGTCTTTGATAAGGAGTTTGTGGAGTATACCTATCAGCTCAATGAAGCGAGTGCGGCATTTAATCAAAAGAATATCCTATTGATTCAATTGCAAAATGAATTGAGATCTAGTTTGCAAGAGGAGACATTCAAGAAAACGCAATTGGCGAATTTTCAAGGTCAATTAAAGCGCAGCGAAGAAGTCATCCTCCAAACATCGAAGTTGTTAGAAGAAAATCGAATTGGCCTTAAAGAATTAGAAGGCGAGTTATTGAGTAAGTATGACAATAAAGGAGGAATAGAAAAAGAAGTAGAAGAGTCAGAAACTTTATATTATAAGAGCAGAGGTGAGATCGGGGAATTGGAAAATGAATTGCGTGAAAAAAATAGACAACGCGATCTTTTGAATCAATTGATCAATGATATTCAGCATAAACTCAATGAATTGAAATTGGATATTAATTCAGTGAAAGAGCGACTGAGCATAGAGTTTGGCGTAGATATAAATGATTTACTGAATCAAGAGATTGTATCGGAAAAGACCGAGGAGCAATTGGACGAGGAAGTAAAGAATATAAAAAAGAAAGTAGAGGGATTCGGAGAAGTCAATCCGATGGCAATCGAAGCATACAATGAAATTAAAGAGCGCTATGATTTCCTCATCAATCAAAAAAAGGATTTATTGGAGGCGAAAGGAAATTTACTTTCAACAATTAAAGAAATAGATAGTACAGCGAAGGTTCAATTTATGGAGGCATTTACAAAAGTTCGCGAGAATTTTATCCATACCTTTAGAATACTTTTTACGCAAGACGATGATTGCGACCTCATACTCTCTGATACGGATAATCCATTAGAGGCATCCATTGAAATTATTGCGAAGCCAAAGGGGAAAAGGCCTCTCACGATTTCACAATTATCGGGAGGAGAAAAAACGCTAACGGCGACAGCATTGTTGTTTTCTTTATATTTGCTAAAACCGGCACCATTCTGTATTTTTGATGAAGTCGATGCGCCATTGGATGATACGAATATTGCCAAGTTCAATAATATCATTCAGAAGTTTTCTCAAGATTCTCAATTTATTATTGTCACGCACAATAAGCAGACGATGGCGTCGGTTGATGTAATTTATGGCGTCACGATGCTCGAACAAGGCGTCTCTCGTGTTGTTCCGGTTGACTTTAGAAGTTTAGAAAATTAATTCTAATTTAAGCAATGAATAAGAAATTCCAAAAATTCTGGTATAATCTTAGGATTCTCATGATGGGGTCGAGAATCGATAAGCATACCTTAACGGATTTTGGAAAGGAGATTGCTTATGAAAATACCATCAAGATTCGATACAGTGTCATCGCATTATCGATTGGATCTATATTTTTTGTACTGAAAGATATATATGGAGAATTCAATCGCGTTATAGCAATGGATTATATGCACAGCATAGAGAAAGTGGGCAACATTCTTTTGTGCTGCACATTGGCATTTTACTTTTTGATAAAATGTAAAAATCGAGAAGAGCATTTCAAGCATTATAATCGAAATATGTTTATTGTAAACCTGATTGTATTATTTGTCTTGTTTACAATTTTAATATCAGGCTATACAGAGATACTCCATTTTGCCAAAGAGAGTTCATTTAGAATATTTATTGTCTGCATCAATTTTATTGTCATTGTCAATTTTCAACAGAGGGCAATTGCAAATTTTGTGATCAATATGATGTATTGCGTGATGCTTTACTATACAGGAATTTCTTTCGAGCAGGCCATTGTACATTGGTTTTCATTTGCTGGGATACAAGTAATTATTGTCTATTTGAGTGATTTGCAATTTAAATTATGGAGGAGCAACTATTATTCTCAATCAAAATTGCATTATGCTAATAGAGCCTTGGCGGCGATTAATGAAAAATTGATTGTCTCTGAGTCGAATTTGAAAGTGGCCAATGATGAATTGCAGAATTTTGTGTATACAATTTCACATGACCTAAGAGAACCATTGCGCATATCAAATAATTTTTCCACGATTTTATTGGAGAATAAGCAAAATTTCTCTACTAGCAGAGAATTGACTATGCTCGAGCAAATTAAAAAGAATCTGTGGAGAATGAATTTAATGCTCGAAGACCTTTTAGAATTTTCTAGGGTGAATAATAAAAAATTGGTCAACACAAAAGTTGATTTAAAAGAAGTCATTAAAATCGTAGAGGGGAATTTACAAGACCGTATACAAGAATCGAACGCAAAGATAATCTATGAAGACTTGCCTGCCATCGAAGGCAATCAGAGTGAATTGATTAGCCTATTCCAAAATTTGATTTCCAATGGAATAAAGTATCGATCAGCTTTAGATCCTATCATAAAGATTGACTATGAAAATGATGGAACATTTTTTAATTTGATTTTTGAAGACAACGGAATGGGAATTGAATTTGACGAACAAGACAAAGTGTTTAATATATTTTATAGAGCAAACAATGTGAAAGAAATTGAAGGCACAGGAATTGGCTTATCTATCTGTCAAAGGATTGTAGAAAAAATGCGCGGAACTATTAGAATTGAATCTTCATTGGGCATGGGGGCTAAGTTTATTATACATTTGCCTAAAACCAATTTTTAAGTATGAAATTACACGCAAATTATATCGACGGCATTCGTTCGATCATAAGTAAAGTGATAGATGAACAAGTTAGTGCCGATTTTGCGGTTAAACTGGTTCTTAAATCAAATCCGAAATGGGGAGGAAGAGATAGGAGGAGTATTGCAAAAGCAGCATATGACATCATTCGCAATTTGCGACATTATTCATCCAATGCGAAGTCTGAAAATTTGAAAGAGATTATCGAATATTATTGGGAACATCAAGAAGTTGTATTGCGCTCAGACGAGCCCTTTGAAGAAGCATATTCTATTCCAGATGATTTTCTGAAGATATTAAATGAAGAATTGGACTTGGATATTTGGCAAAAGGAAATGGTGGCTTGTCATGGTGAAGCGCCCATCTATATTCGTGTAAACACCGAAAAAACGAACCTCGCTAAGTTGAGTTCCCAATTGAAAAAGTTGGAAATTGAGCATCGAGTAGTTGCTGATGCGCTGATATTAGAAAAGCGCATTCAAGCCAAGGACAATCCACTATATGTTCAGGGGCTCTTTGAGTTTCAGGATTTGGGGTCGCAGATGATAGGATCATTTTTAAATCCTAGCCCAAATAGTTTGGTCATTGATGCATGTGCTGGGGCAGGAGGCAAATCTCTGCACCTATCAAATATCATGAAGAATACAGGAAATATTATCGCGCTTGATGTTGAAGAGGCAAAGCTCAATAATATAAAACTCCGCGCTAAACGCAATGGCGCAACAAATATTATTGTGAAGACGATTAAAGGAGGACTCATCAAAGACATGGAGGCGATGGCGGATTATCTTTTGTTGGATGTGCCCTGCACAGGTTCAGGAACGATACGCAGACAGCCTGAGATCAAGTATAGAATGACAAAGGCATATCTCGCAGATAAAACAAAAACACAGAGAGAAATATTAGATCGATATTCCATGATGCTAAAGCCAGGTGGTACAATGGTGTATTCCACTTGCAGTATTCTTCCCTCTGAGAATAGAGGGCAAGTAGATTATTTTCTAGCGAATCATGCAGACTTTGAATTGATAGAGGATAGACAATTGTATGCGCATATAGACAATACTGATGGATTCTATATGGCTAAATTAAAGCGAAAGTAAATAATGGTTGTCTATACTTGTTTCATCCGTAACAAGAAGAAATATCCGATGGCAGAGGGGATCAATAAATTGATTATCCATATTAAATAAGATACAGACAATATCCCCATTTGATTTTCCATCAAGGGGGCAAAAGCCATGAATGCTAAATTTCCGCGTATGCCCAAATCTAAAAAGCCCGCTGAGGGAATAACGGATTGTAAAAGGAAATTGACAGCGCAAAGCGAGAAATAATAATAGAAGTTGATATCATTGAAAAAAATGTACGACACGATAACGTATTGGAGCGTAAATACACCCCAACGCATTGCAGAGATGGCGTAAATTTTCCACTTATCACTTGTCTTGAAATCTTCTATCTCTTGCAGATAAACCGCCACTTTTTCTAAGAACGAAATTTTTCTAATCCATGGAATAATTGTCTTGGCATGGAAAAAGGGAATATACCAAATAATAGAGTCGATGAGACCAATCCAAATGAGCCAATACATGAATTGCCCCTCAAGCCAATTTTGATTTAAAACATAGACTAAAAAACCAACTCCTATGAGCATGGTGATTGTTTTTTGAGGCATTTGAGAAAAGTAGGTCATCGCAGCGGCTTTCCATTTTTTGCCCGCACTGTGCATGAGAGATCTTCCCGCTACTTCTCCAGCGCCAATGGGCAATATTTGATTGATTGCTGTACCGATAAATATGGCTTTATATGCCTGCCAATAACTGATATCTTCAATATATTTAGTGGCAATCCACCACTTCCATGCCTCTAATCCCCAATTGATAAACATGAGTATGAATACAGGAATTAAGTACCATAAATAAGAAACGTTAAACTCTTTTTTGAAATTTTCAAGCGCTTCGTTAAAACCTTTTTCCGCGAGCTTCTGGTAGATATTATAGACGAGCAAACTGAATACAATCAATTTGAAAGCGACGATAAGTGTTTTTTGATTTTCTTTTATGATTGCTGGGACTTTCAAATTCTTCTATTTCGCGACCAAGATAGGATATTTATGGATTTAAAGAGGGATTCTCTCTGTTAATTATCATTAATGACCTATACTCAACTAGTGCTCAATTTCAACGAGAAACATTTTTCCAGTTGCGGAAATTTTATCAGAGGCCGCTTGTGACATTTTTAAGCAGACTTGTTTTTCTCTGCTCAAATTAGGGAGTTTACCTATTACTTTGAGGTAAGTAGACAAATTGGTTTTGAGATTGCGCACTTTGATGTAGGATCCAACTGCTGCATCGTTGTAGAGGGCAAAATCTTTACCAGAATTGAGGCTAGCGGCAAGACATTTATTGCTCTTCCCTTTTTGTTCATTTTCAAAGAGTTTTTGGTAATCATGCTGTTCCTCTGCAATTTTATTTGTATCTATTGCTTTAGCAATTTTTTGGATTGAAATTGTATCCTTCTTTACCATCGGCGCAGGCACTTTTAAATGGTCTGGTTGTTTCGCAATGGAAGGCAGTGGCGCTTTTGTTTTAGTGGAATCTAACTTGATTGCCGTGACTTCTTTCTTCACGATAATCGTATCTTTCTTTAAAGCAGGTGCAGGTACTTTTAAATGGTCTGGTTGTTTCGCAATGGAAGGCAGTGGAGCTTTTGTTTTAGTGGAATCTATTTTGATAACAGCGATTTGCTTTTTTGCGATAATCGTATCTTTCTTTAAAGCGGGTGCAGGGATTTTTAAATGGTCGGATGGCTTTTGTTTTATGGAATCCAATTTGATGCCGTGACTTCTTTCTTCACGATTATTGTACTTTCTTAAAGCAGGTGAGGCTTTTAAATGGTCTGGTTTTCGCAATGGAAGGCAGTGGCTTTTGTTTGCTAATTGTATCTTTTTTATAGGGGTCAATTAGTCGTTTGGTTTGAGCGATTTGTTGAATCGGTTTTTAAGGGGCTAATCTGTTTTGAAGGGACAGTTTGGTTTGGCAATGATCTTTAGGGCCTGGTCTGGGGTTTGGCTTTTTGCCGCTTTGCTCTTTAACTGCAATTGGCTTTGGCTTTATGTCTGTGTAGTTATTTTTTTGGTCGGGCTTCAACACTTCTTTAGGAGTGGTGTTTTCCTTTTTTTTATAGCCGATGATGATTTTTTGTCCTACGTTGATTTCAAAATTGCTATTGATATGGTTGAGTTTGATCAATTCGTCAAAGGAGATTTGTGTATTGTTTCTTGAAATCCAAAAAATCGTTTCTCCCTTTTGAACAATATGAAAAATGTATTGCTCTTCTTTCTTTTCAATCTCCTCTTCCGTAGGGAAGAAAATCGTATCCCCTATTGCGATTATACTGGCCTCTGTCATTTTATTCTTTGCCCTGATATCTTCTATGCTGAAATGGTATTCTTTAGAAATACTGTATAATGTCTCTCCTTTCTTCACCACATGGTAGGGTTTGCCGCCTAATAAAATAAAAGCAAAGAAGTACAAATGAATCATTTCCTTTCTTGGAGTTTAATTACAAAAGAACATCAAAACAATCAAATTGTCAGGATTGTTTTGTTAATTTGTAAAAACTATTTTAATATGAGGGTATTGGGAATAATTCCAGCTAGGTATTCATCCTCGAGATTTCCGGGCAAACCATTGATTGATATTGAAGGGAAGTCGATGATTCAGCGGGTTTATGAGCAATCTATGCTATGCCGAGAAATGACTGATATCATCGTTGCTACGGATGATGAGCGAATTAAGTCGCATGTTGAGGCCTTTAAAGGGAGGGTGGTTTTGACATCGCCTGCCCATCAGAATGGAACAGAGCGCTGCGCTGAAGTTATGGAAGCAATGGAGAATTCCTATGATTTAGTGATTAATATTCAAGGGGATGAGCCTTTTATCAATCCATTGCAAATTAGTGCATTGGTCACATGTTTTCAATCAAACCCCACAGTAGAAATCGGCACACTGAAGAAAAAGATTGATTCGCTTGAATTGTTGTTGAATCATGGCGTGGTTAAGGTCGTCTGCGATGTGAATCAACGAGCCTTGTATTTTAGCAGAAGCCCAATTCCATTTAACAGAAATGCCGAGCCGCAGGAATGGCTATCAGACGGGCATTATTACAAACATATTGGAATCTATGGCTATTTGCCGAGAATATTAAAGCAGATAGTCAAATTGCCGATGTCTTCCTTAGAGAGAATAGAATCGCTAGAACAATTGAGGTGGATGGAGAATGGGTTTAATATTCATGTCGCAGAGACATTGCATGAAGCTAAATCTATAGATACGCCTGAGGATTTGGATTATGTTTTAAACAATCGCGAATTGTTTTTTTAGAGGTTCCCATTATCGGCATAGCTATAATAGCCCTTTCCCCCAATAATGATGTGATCTCTCACGGCAATATCAAACAGCAATAGCGCCTCTTGAATTTTTTTGGTTAATTTATTGTCTTGTTCACTCGGCTGCAAATTGCCAGAGGGATGATTGTGGCAGAGAATGACTGAAGAGGTGAGGTTTTCAAGACAGGTCTTTCCAATTAGTTTTAAGTCGACTATGGTAGCGGCAATTCCGCCAATGCTGATGCGCTCAAGTTTTGTGAGGCGCGCTCCGTGGTTGAGGTGAATAAGCCAAAATTCTTCCATTGCAAGATCCTCTAAAAGATAAGCGATGGCATTGTACGCTTCGTTAGAATTACGAATGATGGGTTTTTCTTTGGGACTGCTTTCGCGACGACGTTTTCCTAGTTCAAGCGCTGCTGCAATTGTGATAGCCTTTGCTTCTCCAATCCCCTTATAGCTCATCAGTTTTTTGATGTTTAATCGCCCTAAGTGATTTAAATCGTTTGACACATCGTGCAGGATTCTTTTGCAAAGGGCTAGTGCAGATTCCTCTCTATTCCCTGAGCCAATTAAAATTGCCAATAATTCTGAATCACTTAACGCATTGCTTCCTTTGAGCATGAGTTTTTCACGCGGTTGATCATCCTCATGCCATTGCTTGATGGAGAGCTTATTCTCTGAATAATTCATGATATATATTTTACTTTAAGTTTAATCTTCGATCGCTTCTGATAGCTCGCTTTGTGCTATCGCTCTTCAATCCACTCCAGCTCTTGAATCACTTCTAAGCCCTTGTAGGATGTTCTTAGAAAGAATGAATTGCCGTTTATTTTATCTATCGTATAAATGTATTTGTCTTTTAAATTTAAGGAAGGGAATCCTGAAATTTTATTGTAAATCAATACAAATTCGCAAGAGTCCAACCAATATAAAGTTGACTCCGCCTCTGATTTATTGACCATGTCCTTTTGTAAAACATCGGTCTCTTTTACAAACCAATACTCTTCACTATTGGCGTTTGTCTTTATTTTGAAAAGGGAATTCTTAAAATCTTTGCAATTGAAAACCTTAGCGGGGGTGCTCAATTCCGATTGTGCTTGGCTGTTTAACGCAAGAAAAAATATAAATATGGTGTAGATGTATTTCATGTTAGATGGATGATTTATAAGACAAAACTAAACAGAACTTGTGTATCTAATTCAATTGATTTCATAAAATTACTTAATTTATCAAATGTTGCAAAGAAATACGCATCAAAAAATCAATGAATTCCCTTTTTATTTAAGGTCTTTTGATATTGTCTAGCAGTATGAATATGGGCAGTAAAATTCGTAGAGAATTCGTGATAGCCCGATAAGTCTGGTTTGGCGCAATAGAAAAGAAATGGGTGGCTTTCTAGGTTGAGGGCGTCATCTATTGTACCAATTTCTGGGATACAAATAGGGCCTGGCGGGAGACCAGTTTTCATATAAGTATTATAGGGCGATGCGAAATGGAGATGTGTCTCATTCACCCTTCGTGCGGTGAAATCTCTTGTCGCATAAATACAAGTCGCATCTATTTGCAAAGCCATTCCCTTATTCAAGCGATTGTAAATAACGCCAGCAATGGTTTTTCGCTCAGACTTTTTGTAATACTCTTTTTGAACTAAACTCGCCAAGGTATAGATTTCCTCTTTTGAAAGCTTTAACGCCTTTGCCTTTTCCAATCTTTCATCTGTCCAGAATATGCGATTTTCTTTTTCCATTCTTTGGATGAATTGGTCCCAATTAATATTCCAATACATTTGGTAAGTGTTGGGGAGAAAAAGACATAGGATATTCTCTGTTGTATAGCCTAAATCACGGCAAAAATTTGCGTCATTTAATTTGTCCATCACGGTAGCAGAGTCTATTTCCAAATTGGCAGCAATCTTGCCAGCAAGGTCTTCTTTGAGCACGATATTGTTGATGACAAAATTAACCGGGGTTTGATTGCCAGACATCAACTTTCGAACGATTCTCCAATTGTTTTCAGAAGGGCTAATCTCATACAAGCCGGGTTTGATTTTTTTGACTTGCATCAAACGAAGCAAGATGGTAAATGTAAAAGGGCGCTTTAATTTTAATTGACCATGAATACTTTCTAAAGCTTCTTTCATATTGCTTTTAGAAGAAATGCGCAATTTTACTGGTTTAGCAGAATCTACATTATCAATGCCGCAAATTGTATAAATTGCGAATAAGATAAGAGAAATTCCAATGATTAATTTTCTTTTCATGCAACAAGACTTGTATTCAAAAATCGCGCAGCATTTTGATTATTAACGACCCAACAAGTGGTGCTGTTTTTAAACCAACGGCTGCGATTTTTCGCTATGTAATGATAAAAAATATTTCCTATTGACGATGGAAGTATTTTGAATACAGCAAATAGTGTATAGGGGAATTTGAGGTATTTAATGAGGCGCATTACTGCATCAAACTTTTGATATGCAATGCCATTTTCTAAAAAAATGATACTGTCGGCAATCGTTGTATTATTTGTATTTTGAAACGTTAAATCATTTGACTTTATGCTGCTCAGTGGGGCAAAGAGGATCTCCTCATTTTTTTCGTGGGCTAAAATAAATTGGACAGATTTATTGCACAATGAACAATCCCCATCAAAATAGAGCAAAGGCTTTTGGCCACTTTCCCTTTGCAGAATAGGTATTTGTTCTCCGGTGTTCAATTTGTTCTTTTCTCTTAGGAGGAATAGGCGTTTTACTTAAGAATTTTTCCTGTATAAACTATTTTCCCCTCTTTTTTTACGTTCAAAATATACAATCCCCTTGGGAGGTTTTGACAATCTATCTCTGCTTGATTGTTCATCGTTGTATTGATATGTGAAGTTCCGAGCACATCGATCAATTCAACTGTTTTAGTGTCGCCAGTAGCACTCGATATATGAAGAACATCTTGGACTGGATTGGGATAAACGCGTATTTGATAATCCTCTATAACTAGAGGCTTAATAGAAGAGGACAATTTATAGTTCCCGTCGATAATAGCTCGTATCATGGGCGATCCATCGAGTGGGACCGTTGATGCTTTCCAAGTGCCATTGTTGAAGACAAACATTTTACTTCTACCTCGCGCGCTGTTGCGGTCATATCCAATTTGCAGATTTCTGAGGTCTGTCTGAAGCCAACCAATATAGACTTTGCCCGTTAAAATGAGTGGCGTATCTAAAACGTAAACGGCAAATTTATTATAGGGCTCAATATATTTTGGTTTGACATTGACCAATTCTGAAATCACTTTTTCATTCGCAGTGCCTACTTCTATTGAGCTCCAAATGGTGATATTAAAAACCAAATCTTGTACATTTTCATCAATATTCGTATATTGAATCATCAATCCAGCTAGAGTATCTTCTTTAGCCAAATCAAATTGATAGGCAAATTTTTTCAATCCATTGCCTTGAATGCCATACGCTTTTTCAGCACTGCCATCGTCATAGGCAAGGAGATTATGGAAAACTTGAAAGCCCTCCGTTGTATCGTTTTTATCGCATAGATCGTCAATTGCACCCATCCAAAAACGGGTTCTAATCA
This sequence comes from Bacteroidota bacterium, assembly GCA_016713645.1. Classification (GTDB taxonomy): domain Bacteria; phylum Bacteroidota; class Bacteroidia; order Chitinophagales; family JADJOU01; genus JADJOU01. The sequence continues at coordinate 121,008 of JADJOU010000005.1, read as the reverse complement.
CGATGCTATCCGATGTCAATTTGGGGATATTAAATTTCTTGGGATTCTCTCCTAGCAGCTTGAGTCGAGAGGTTCCGTATGGCTTATCTGATACGGAGAATAGAGGCACTGCGCTATTGGAGACATTTACGCTAACGCTATACTTGTTGGCAAATGTGGTTTTATCATTATCCCTATTTTGTATTTCGATTGTATCGATTAAATCTTTGGCGGGATCAAAATGGTCAGCCGGTTTTTGTGTATAGTCTTTCAATAAAAAGGGCACCGGATATACAAATGCGACATCATCCATCGATGTATCGAGCAAGCCTCTATTCTTGTCAAGACGAACATAGTCTAAATGCCAATGATCGTTATTGCCTGTGAGCGATGCGTAGTTTTTAAATCGGAATTGAAATCCATTGTAAAAATACTGTGGATCAATACTGCTGACTTTGTTCGGTATGCGCAAGATGATTTGTGCAAATGTATCAGGGATAATCCCCTCAGTGACATATCCTGCCCTGTGCCATAATTTATTCCAGTTTCCCTTGTCATCGAGCAGTTCAAGGATGAGAGAATCTGTTTCGTTGGGACCATCGCCCAGCCCTTTTGCCTCATAACAAAAAGAGATAAAGACAGAATCGTTGTAATTGTATCCCTTGAGTTTGATGGGTTTAGACGTGAGGTAGTCTGCAATTCCATATGCCGTGATGGCTGACTTATTATAGGGCAAGCCAAATTCATTCAAGCCATCTAGTGTTGCAACACCTATGGTTGGCGGATCGATTGGAAACGTATTATTGACGTAGGCAAAATTATCTACCCATTTTGAAAAAGTATCGAAATGAAAATAGTTAACGCTGGCGCATCTCAGCAAGGTGTCGTGAAGAATAGGCGTGCTATCAATTGTTTTTCCTGTCAATGGATCTGTAGCAACGATGCGAAAAGCTTGGGGATATAGATAATACAACCTCGCAGTATCAAAGCAGTGTGTCAATGAATCATAGAACCGAACTAGAATGGGGTTCTTTGGAATAGAATCGATTGATTTTGTAACTAGATTGTATTTGTAGAAATAAGTCGTATCAAAATTAAATGGGACCAAACTCGTCGTTACGCCTGAATTTTCTACACATTGTCCAGCGACTAAAGCAGAAGAATCAGGACTAGAATACGTAAATTTATAGGGCTTTAGGGTATACGATGAAAATTCATCAATAAAGGGTAAGGGAAGCGTATCGGTTTTGATGATATTGATTCCATCAATGACGCGCATGGTAGAAGAATTAGCTAGACCTAGTTTTGTGGCATGTTCAATTAAGGCCGCATTGGATTGAACGGGCAATAATTGCTCCTCTTGTCCAAATAAATTTACTTGAAAAGTGGTAAAAAAAACAGCGAAAAAAAAGGAGATAGATTTAATCATATTTTAATGTGGAGCATCTGCTAACAAGCATTGCTATTGCTTGATTTTATTCATTTTGAATGTATCTTTTGCAATATATTCAGGAATCTTTGTTCCAATAAATACATCGATTGGCTCGCCATAGTTCAATTTTTCTTCGTCAAATGCAGATGGGTATTGTTTGTATACAATTCCTTTCGAGGAGTCGATCACATCGATGTCGTAAAAGAAATTAGCAGTTAGATTGTATCCAAGAATGATGAGTTCTGCCTCTTCGCGGCTTCTGCCAACGAGCATGGGCACATCTACCAATTGACCAGTCAGGCCATCACCCAAAGTCAAATTGATGGTTGTCCCTTTAGGGAGCATAATCCCTCCGCGTATTGGCGTGCTGCCAATGGTTTGCTCAAGTACAGCATCCTTTTCAGGACTGGGAATATAGGTCAATTCCCCCAATCTCAAACCCCTGCTCTCCAATTCTATTTTGGCAAATCTCAGTGAGCTCTTTCCTACGAGGGAGGGCATTTCGACCAATGGTGGTTTTGTCGTTGAAACGGAGAGATATATCGTCCGACCACTCTTGACAATCGCCCCAGCAAAAGGCTGCTGATCGACGATGGTTCCAGATTTTATAGCGGGATTATAAACTGAATCTGCAATTTCATAGATGAGGTCTAGGGCTTCAATCATGTCCATCGCTTTGTTTACATGGACTGACTTTACATTCGGCACTGTGATGGATTCTCCGTGGTGCGTATAGACTTTTAGAAATTGAAGGGTTAGCCAAATGAGGATGTTAAAAAAAATTGCCGCGACGACAAGATTTATCCAAAATACTTTATCCTTCAATGTTTCTATAATCTTCGACAAAATGCTTCTTTATTTGAAAAGTAAAAATAGTTTATTTTGATGTTCGGACAAATTAAAATATAATTTTGATTCCGCGTGCGTTAATAAAAATCAAAAAGGCTGCTCTTGAACGGAAACAGCCTTTAAAATCTATATGAGCGTGAGCAGTCATTAGTCGCCCATGATGCGGTATCTCAACTATTTGATGATGTTGAGCAAATTGCCCTCAGCATCAAATCGAATTCGCGAATTATCTCTAAGGCGCGCTACAAAACGCACAGAATCATCCATTTTGGTCACCTTTAATATTCCGATGATGCTCTCGAGATTGATTTTGTCTGTGAGATAAGTTTGTGCGTCAAGGGGTAATTTATCGAATCGAATTGCTTCAAAACGCTTGTTCTTGGTGATTTGTCTCTTTAGATTTCCATCGCGATCAAAATGAGCGTGCAAGCCACTATTTAAGCGAACGGAATAGCGATAGTGGTCTGAAGATTTAGATATTTTGAGGATGAATACCGTGTATATGTTTTCATCTGTAAGAGATTGAATGTAATCGGCGATTTTCGCAGGTAAATCTGTATATTCTAGTCTCTCTGCTCTCAAAGAGCAAGGATGCTTGAATTTTTTCCTGTCGCTGCCAGATTTCGTTTGGTCCTCAATAAGCATAGCCGTTTGGGGATTAGCTGCCAAGGCCAATAATTCATCATTGGTCTCTTCAATTAAAATTTCATTGGTCTCATCTTCTAGATTGGACTTCGTGCATGATTGCAGCATCATGGCAATCGCAAGCAATAGGACTGAATATTTCATAGGATTTGATTATCAGACAAAAATAAACTTTATTTATGACGCAACGGATTAATTTTGATATGCGTAATGTATATAGATGTTGTTCAAGAAGCCAAAAAAATACAGTGAAGAAAACCTCTATGAGGTATTGCAAGCTTGCACAGAAAATGTATCAGCTGCTCAAGAATACCTCTATCAATCCCACTATTCATTTGCAAAGAGCATATCCTTGAGGTATTGCAATAATGCCGAGGATGCCGAGGAGGTTTTGAATGATAGTTTTATCAAGGTATTTAATAATCTCGCTAAATTCGATATGACAAAGCCATTTAAAGCTTGGTTGAGAACAATTTTAGTGAATACATCCATTGATTATTACCGAAAGTCACAAAGAGAGACGCCTGTGATTTCCTTGGAGCCGTATCATGAAAAGCCCATGGATAGCAATATTATAGATGAATTAAATGCGGAGGAGCTGTTGAAACTGGTTCAAGAATTATCGCCCTCTTATCGCACAGTGCTCATGATGTATGCGATTGATGGATACAATCATCAAGAAATCGCTGAGCGATTGGGGATTTCAGAGGGGACGTCAAAATCTAATCTAGCGCGTGCTCGACAAAATTTGGTGATTTTAATTGAAAAAAAAAGAAAGTACGAACTCGTTGAACAAAAAAGAAATACAGGAATATGAATTCAGAATTATTTGACAAAGCGCTAAAAAGCAAGCTTGAAGAGATTCAGCCAGCATACAATGCTGAGTCATGGAAGGTTGTGCAAGCCTCTATAAAAAAGAAAAACGATTACCACTGGGCATTTGGGTGGATTTTTGCCACTCTGTTCATCGGCACAACTGCTTTTTTGTGGAACGAAAATAGAGCATTGCATAAAATCTATTCAACAGTGGAAGTCGCTAATAGTGTTTCAAATGGAAATAGCGGCTCTACCCAATCAGCTGCTCCAATTGAAGTAAATGAGATTCCATCTAAGGAAATTGTAGTGAATGAAATTCCGGCAGCAGAGCAAAATTTGAGAACAGAGTTGGAAGAAATGAAGCGAAATAATCAAGAGATATTGGCTAGTTTAAGTGAGGCGAAAAGAGAGAATAAGCATTTAAAGCAAACAATGCGTGTGCAGCTGCGTGGAGGAAAGGCTTTGCTGGCGGATCCTGAAAAATCGAAGCTAGAACAATCGAGCGATATTCCGCCACTTCAATTGACCAAGGGTGAAGAATCAGAAAAGAGCAAATTAGCAACAAAAACCTTAGTTATCGTTGGTAAAGAGGGAATACCAAACGAATTGTCGAATGTCAATCATGCAGAACAAATGGCCAGAACGCCCATTAAAAATGGCGATACGGTGCAGTTGGCGCTCACCGAGTCAAAGGAAATCGATAGCGCAAAGACCTCAAAGAATAAGGATTTAGACGTCAATGAAATTCCTGTAAAAATGCCAAAGCCAGCACTTGCAAAATCTAAGTTTTATGAGATTTTTGCTGGAGTAAGTACGTTTTTAAAACAGAAGTCTTGGGCATTGGGAGGATTGGCAGAGTTTCGATTCTTCAAGAAATTGTCTTTTTCTCTTGGCCTTGAAACAAATACCATTGAGGCAGGTCGCTACAAAGATGAACGCGATTTTAAAGATGCGACGGAAGAGAATTTTAGAGATAAATTTAAACATGGAATTCCCAATCAGACGAGAATAGAGGATATTCATTTCACCAGAACAGTCACTCAAATACCCATTCACTTGAATTATCAATTTAGGATTGTCAATCATTTTGTTTTAGCGCCTGGCATTGGCACTAGGTTGAATATCAACCAAACACAAACATTTGATTATAGGTATTTAGTGGTGGGATCAAAGCCAGAAACCTCAGAATTTGTTCAAAAAGAGAAAGTCCCCGTATTCGATAATCTCGTTTTTTCACTTGGGATTCAATATGAGTGGAAGCGGTTTTTGTTTAGAGCTGAGCCATTCTATCAATGGCGAACAGGACCTAAGCAAATGCCAAGTGCACCTAAAGATATCATAGGCGTTCAAGGAAAAATTTTATTTAGAATATTCTAAAACAGGCGCATAACCTAGGCATTAGCGGATTCGCTGCCTATTGTATTGTCTTCTTCAGCAACAATATCTTTTAGTTTCGGAAGATCGTCTATTGTATTTATACCAAAATAATCCAAGAAGCTCTGACTGACTTTATACATAATGGGATTGCCTGGGGCATCTTTTTTTCCAGAGATTTCAATCAATTCTTTTTCTAGGAGCTTGTCTACAGAGTAATCTGAGGCAACTCCACGTATCTGCTCTATCTCACTCCTCGTGATATCGGGGTTGTATGCTATAATAGAAAGGGTCTCTAGAGATGACCTCGAAAGCTTTTTCTTTTGTTGAAGATTGATATGGTGGTGTATGGTCTTGAAAAATGCAGGTTTTGTCAAGAATTGATAGCCACCGCCCGTGTTTTTAAGCTCAAAAGCAAAAGTATCTGTTGCAAATCGAGCGAAGATATTTTCTATTCCTTGCAGAATCTCAGCTTCTTCTAAATCTTGTTCAAAAGTCTTGTTCAATACCGTTTTAATTTCTTGCATTGAAACAGGAAGCGCTGAGGAGAAAATAAGGGATTGAATATGTTGTTCGATCAATTCCATTATTTAATTTTTACTGCCTTAGGTGGGTTTTTCTAAATATTTTGGACTATGCTCATCAACGATATCAAAATAGAAATAGCGCAAAGGGCTATTGGCATAAGTAATTCCATCCACTTCTAAGGCGACATACCACATATAGTGTTTATCGTAATCAAGGATTTTTTTGCCTTCAGGCATTTTAAATAAGATTGAATTTGTGGGAGCCTCAAAGACAAAATTCTTGTCGTTTAAATCGGGTTGTAAGAGTTTTTTCCCCTTTGCTTCAAGAATGTGCAATTTGAATTGTTTATCTTCTACTTCGACCTGAGGCATTCCCCAAGAAAAATGCACATCGTCTTTCTTGAACACAAAATCCTCAGAAGGCTCTAGAAGTTGTATAGGTGGAATTTTAGGTAGGGAAATTGATTGACTAGCGCTGACTTTTTTGTCAGGGGCGCTATTTAGGGCTACACTGACGGTTATCACAAATTCTCCTGTGGGGATTTTACCGCCATTCATGAGCACTAATCCTTTCGGGCCATTGGGAATCCATGTGTTAAATAAGTTGAGGTCAATGGGATTTAGACCAACCATAAAGAACTTCTCCTTAATTTCTCCCCTTATTAATTGTTCTCCTTGGGCAGTGCTTATCGTCCATTCAATAGTTCCTATCCCTGGCTCAGGAATATCGAGGGAGATAAACGGATTGGAGAAGTTTTTTAATGATAAATAGTTTTGATTTAATGTATTCAAAGTCAAGGTCGCCTGAGCGTGGCCATTGAAAAGAAAAAAACAAGAAAAATAGGCTAGCGTATAGTTTCATCATCAATCTTAGATTTAGTTGAACAAAACTAAAAAGTCTTGACGATAAACTGGGTTTTTTAATCAATTTTTTAACATTTAATAAATTATCCTATATTTGTTATTAAATAATCAGATCACTACAATAAATGGAAACTGACTCGGTCAACTTTCTAAACATTCTCTTAACCTTATTTTTAGTATTCCTAAATGGATTTTTGTGGCAGCAGAGTTTGCCATTGTTAAGGTAAGAAGTTCTCAATTAGATTCTTTAGACAGTAAAAAAACATCGAATCTCATCGCGCGCAGTATTCTCGACAATATTGAAGGATATCTCGCTGCGACTCAGCTGGGAATCACGATTGCATCCCTCGCTTTGGGGGTGGTGGGAGAAAAGACATTTACCATCATTCTATTGAGGAGTTTTGAGAAATTTGGTTTTAACCTTGAAATCAATACGGCGCATCAAATAGCAATTGTCCTCTCTTTTACATTCATTACAATACTTCACATTGTCTTTGGGGAACTGGCTCCAAAATCTATCGGAATTAGATATGCATATAAGACCACACTCTTTGTTGCTCCAATTTTAAAGGCATTTAGAACGATATTTCTTCCATTCATCTATGTATTGAATTGGATTGCCAATTTTATCCTTAGAGTAATTGGATTAAAGCCAGGAGAGGAAGGAGAGTTTCACTCGGAAGAAGAACTTAAGCTCATCATTGCAGAAAGTGCAGAGGGAGGAGCCATACATGCAAATGAAAGGGAACTTATCCATAATGTATTTGATTTTGACAATAGAGTGGTTAAGGAAATCTATAGGCACAATATTCATGTCGTTGGAATTCCGAGCAATGCCAGCTTTGAAGAAGTGAATAGAATTGTATTGGATGAAGGATATACGAGGTATCCAATCTATAATGAGAGCAAGGAGAATATTATTGGAATGCTCCACTCAAAAGATTTGCTGCGGGTTTTAATGCAAAAAGGCGAATTGGATTTGAAAAAGATTATGCGCACAGTTCAGTTCATTCCGGAGAATTGGAGGGTAATAGATTTGCTCAAGCATTTCCAAGCCAAGAAAACAGAATTTGGAGTTGTTGTCGATGAGCTCGGAGCGACCATGGGCGTTGTTACACTAGAAGATATCATCGAAGAATTGGTGGGAGATATTCAAGATGAGCACGATCAAGAATTGGCCCTCGTTGAATTGATTGGAGAGAATAAATACCGCATACTCGCACAGAATTCAGTCGATGATATCAACGAACTTTTGCCATTTGATTTCCCATTGGATGATGACTACGAGACACTCTCGGGCTTGATAACGAAATACAACAATAGCATTGCGAATGAAGGCGATATTATTCGAACAGAAAAGTTTGAAATCAAGATCATTAAGATGTTTAGAACGAGCCCAGAAATTGTGGAAGTTTCTCTTTTAACAGAGGGAGAAGAATCTGGCGTTTAAGAATGCCGCTCGCGGAATCACATCGTAAAAATCAATATTAATTTTTAGAACTATTGGGCTTTGACTTAAAGAAATTATTGTATTTCTTGAGCAAAACACCGAATACATAATATTGAACGGAAACAAAATCTTTGCGCTTACCAAATGTCGCATAATACCGCTCTAGATCATATTCAATTGGCTTTTGATTGACATCTTGTTGGACAAGGGTCCGATCGTTTAAAGGCATTCTATAAAGAGTTGCCTCAGTCGTTCTTTGGTCATAATCGACGCAAGTAATCTTGCAATATGGGGGCTTTGCTAGCACTTTGGCTTGGTTGGTATCATTGAAGACGTAATATTCCAAATGCTTGTTCTCAAACTCCGCGAGGAAAGAAGTGACTTTTTGTTCATCGATTTCATTCTTGTTGATTAGGGAATCGTGAATGGGGTTGATTTGCACCAATTCTTCATTTACGTTCATTTCAAAAGAGCCGCGAGGGTCTTCGAAATATTCAACGCGCACTTTTGAAATTTTATCGAAGGGCGTTGAGAATATTTGTGTATTGCGCCATGCAATGCTATCTGCAGTGAATCGATAAGTGAGCGCACCTTCAAATCCCGGCACATTGACAATATAGGGATTATGGGCAATTTGTTTGTTGTGCTCTAAAATCATATAAGTACCATGCGCATTGCTGCCGCCATGTCCGATGTAAATGGACTTGATTTCTTCTCCATCTGCGTTGTAGAAACTTGTTTTGACTGCAGAAAGGGCTAAGTTTTCGATGACTTTTTTTCGCGCATTGTCCGCAACATTATATTCTACTTGTATCTTTTGCAAAACATCTAACATGGCTTTGATGCGCGCTTCACTTGCCTCATAATTATTATTGACGTACCAAACTCCGTTTATTTTCTCTAAAACGACTTCTCGAGATGTTTTTTCTTTGATAATAATTTTGCGCACTTCATCTGGTTGATGAATAGCAAAGTCCTTATCGGGATCGATCTCATTTGAATTGGATAGTCGAAATGCAAAATAACCTACGAGGCAAAGTGCTATAAGAATGGCGAGATAGAGGAGGTTCTTTTTCATGCGAAGAATTATTCACGATCTTTAGAACCGTTTCTCTTCATGGGATTAGCGGTATCTTCTGAATAGTGAATTCTATTGTTTAAAATATCTTTGGTATAGAATATACAATTTAAGATAGAATTGATATGCGCTTGATTTTTCCCCGCGATATCATAGGCTGTGCCATGATCAGGGGAGGTTCTGATGATGGGCAATCCAGCGGTATAATTGACACCTTCGCTTCCTGAAATGGATTTAAATGGAATCAACCCTTGGTCGTGATACATCGCCAAAACTGCGTCAAAATTCTTATACAATCCATTGCCAAAAAATCCATCAGCGGGATAGGGTCCATAGACGAGGATGCCTTGATCTGTCGCTTTTTGAATAGCGGGAATAATGGTTTCCTTCTCCTCCTTGCCCAATAATCCATTGTCTCCTGCATGAGGGTTTAATCCGAGTACAGCGATTTTAGGGCGGTGAACAGCAAAATCAGCTGACAGTGTTTTTTGCATGATTTTGAGCTTATTCAAGATCAATTGGCTCGAGAGATTTTTGCTAACATCCTCTAAAGGAAGATGGTTGGTCACCAAACCGACGCGCAAATTTTCGTAAACCATAAACATCATAGATTCCGTGACATTGAAGTATTTGGCGATGTACTCCGTATGTCCAGTAAATGGTTCTTTCTCTAGTTTTATGGTGCTCTTATTCAATGGCCCAGTAATCAGGGCGTCTATTTTATTCGATTTTAAATCCGAAAGCGCAGCATTCAAAAAACTCATCGCCAATCTCCCAGCTGATTCATTTGCTTGGCCCATCGTGACGATGGTCTGCGGTCCACCGATCTCAATCAGGTTTGGCTTGGACTGACTGATTTTAGCATCCCCAGATAGCGTATTGAAGACGACTTTATAATCGGGCAATAATTTATGGTGGTACTTAAGTGCAACTTCACTGCCGTAAATAATAAATGTGGCGTACTTAAACAACCGCTCATCCGACATCGCTTTGATGATTAATTCAGGAAATCCCATTGATATCGCCTAGCGTAATGCCTATTCTAATTTTATGTTTTTCATCCATGTATCACTTCTTTATCTATTCTTGAAGCAGGGCATAGCCCATTACTTCAACATCAACTATACTTTGTTTTTAAAAAATTCAAATAGGAGTCTCACGCCCACTGCGGTAGCACCTTTTCCTCGATAAGTGTCAGGAGATGTTAAAAATGCTGGTCCTGCGATATCGATATGAATCCAAGGATAGTCAATAAAATGCTCTAAAAACTTACCAGCAGTGATAGATCCGCCTTCTGGACCACCCACATTTTTGATATCAGCGACATCAGATTTGATCATCTCACCATATTCTTCCCAGAAAGGAAATTCTGCTAAGCGCTCGTGCACATTAAATCCTGCTTGTTTCAATTCCGTCTTTACTTTTTCTTCAGCTGTGCCCATCATCACAGAACCCACGCTTCCAATTGCAGCAGCCGCTGCTCCCGTAAGGGTTGCAAGATCAATAACCAATTCTGGTTTGTAATCTTGTGCGTAACTGAGCGCATCTCCTAAGACCAATCGCCCTTCTGCATCCGTATTTAAAACCTCTACTGTTTTCCCATTGTGCAAGGTGATTACATCTCCCGGTACGTAAGCGTCTTCACCTGGTCTGTTTTCTGTTGCTGGCACAAGCGCAACCACATAGAGTGGAAGATTGGCTTTGGCAATGGCGTACATTGCACCAGTGACTGCAGCAGCTCCAGCCATATCGCATTTCATTTTATCCATAGAATTAGGCGTTGGCTTGAGTGATAGACCGCCTGTATCATATACGATGCCTTTTCCAACTAATACATAAGGCTTTTTATTCTTTGCATTTTTTGGTTTCCACTCCATGATGCTAAATGTAGGAGGTTGATTCCCTCCGAGATTTACAGAAAGGACGCCACCCATGCCCAATTTTTTCATGGTCTTTTTATCGAGCACTTCTACTTCAAATCCCGCTTTCTTTCCAGCTTTTTTATCTCTTCGCTCAATTGCTCTGCCGTCAAATAACTCAATGGCTCATTGACTAAATCCTTTGCTAAAACAGTCGCCTCTAGAACGATGTTTAAATGGTCGATATCAGCAGCAGTTGCCTTTTTGTCAATCAAATTGATGGCCTCTAGACAAGAGTGCTCTTTTTTCGTTTTGTATTTTAAAAATTGGTAATTGCTCAATGCCAATCCTTCGGCAAAAGCTAAACCGATTTCTTTTTGCGGTGTATTGTTGACGATGGAAACATCGCTGATCTCTAATTTTTTAATTTCAGCCAATACGCTTGCAGCGGATCTTCTAACAGCCTCTTTGGTTTTATTCAACTCTTCCAAACTGATAAAAACAATGATATTGGTTTTGCTCTCGGTGCGGCTGATAAATTGAGTTCTGCTTTTGGCTTCTTTGCCTTTTAAAAGCGCTTTCTCCCAAGGTAAAAGGGGTAGTTTAGAAATATCGGCTTCTTTTGAGCAAAGTATAATTTGGCAAGATGAATCTGCCTTAGCGTTGAGCATTATTGGCAAATATTCTGATTTATGTTTAGATGTTTTCATATGATTATATTATTTGCAATAGTAAGAAAATTTTGTGAATTATTGCTCCAAAAGGCGGGAATGCACGCCTGTACTCTATTTAGAAGTATAGGACAAGATGAGCAGTATTACAGCAGCAGCATTTTTGTTTTCTGACCAATCATGACATTTTCTCTTTATGTGTTAAAAATGAGTGAGACAAACCAAAATCGCTATTTTTGGTTTACTTAACTTATTGTATGGAAACAACCGAACTGAAGCGATTTTGGAGCGACATCACTGCGTTCCAACCTTCCGAAAAAAGGGCTATTATGGTCCTGTTGATTATTGGATTGGCGATTGTTGGAATCAACCAATATAAGCCCAGAGCGAGATCGATTCCCCTCTATTTTTATCGTGTGGATACCGTGGCACTGGCTGATCAAAAAGTTGATCATAACCCGGTAGCTGAATTGCACAAGCATGAAGCGGAAAGCCGCAAAAGCTATTTTAATCCAAATACAGCGAGCGTTGAAGTGCTGATGGGATTGGGTTTAAAATCTAAAGTTGCTCATACCATCATTCATTATAGGAATAAAGGGGGAAAATTCTATAAAAAAGAGGACATGAAGAAAATCTATGGACTTTCAGCAGCTGAATATAAAGGGATTGAAGGGTATATTCAACTAGAGCCAAAAGGAGATAAGAAGGAATCTTTTGCATCAAATGCTTCTTTTAAAAACACATCGCGAGCAGAAAGTGGATGGACGATCGACATTAATAAAGCCAATTGTGAGGAGTTTGAAAAATTATATGGGATAGGAAAATATTTAGCAGCAAAAATTGTCAATTTTAGGACTAAACTTGGGGGATTTCATCGGATAGAGCAGGTTGGGGAGACTTATGGATTGGAGGATTCCACGTTTCAGAAGTTTAAAGAGAAGCTAATTTGTCCGAGTCCAATACTTGCGCAATTGAGTATAAATGAGGCGAGCTATGAAGCATTGGAAGCGCATCCCTATATTTCAAAGTATTTGGCAGAAGACATTGTAAAACATAGGGAGAAGCATGGAAAGTTTACAGACATGGCACAAATGCTGCAATTAAAAAATATAAAAAATGATTTTCAAAAAATTATTCATTATTTAACACTCTAAAAATAGGCATTATGGCAAAAATAATTTTATCGAAAGTCTCCACCAAGGCCCCAGAGAAAATAGACAAATCGGAGACAAAACAAGAGACGGAGAATTTGTTGAAAGAATTGGCGGAATTGCAGAAAGTGATGTATGCCGAGCGAAAACATTCACTGCTCGTCATCCTGCAGGGAATGGATGCGTCGGGCAAGGACGGCGTGATAAGGGAAGTTTTTAAGGCGATTAATCCCGCGGGAATCAATGTCTATTCCTTTAAAAAACCCACAGAATTGGAGATGGCCCATGATTTTCTCTGGCGTGTTCATCAGCAAGCGCCACAGAAAGGATATATACAGATATTCAACCGATCTCACTATGAAGACGTCTTAATTCAGCGCGTCCACAAATGGATTGATCAAGACACCGTGAAGCGAAGATTTGAGCATATCAATCACTTCGAAAAAATCTTGGAATCGAATAGTACAGTGGTTCTGAAATTTTTTATGCACGTATCTCCGGAGAAACAATTGGAGCGATTGGAAGAGCGAAGAACCAAAGTTGATGAGATGTTTAAATACAATCCCAATGATATGGAGGAGCGAAAATTGTGGAGTGATTATGAGAAAGCCTATGAAGACGTCTTGGAGGAGTGCAATCAAGTCCCATGGGAAATCATTCCTACAGACAATAATTGGTACAAAGAATACCTCATTGCCAAGAAATGTGTTGAAGTGATGAAAGGGTTGAAGATGAAATATCCGACAATCGAAAAGTAAATCGAAGAAATTGTTGGAAAGCACCTAAAATTGCATAGAGAAAACAAAATAGAGATACATGGATTCAATTACGCAAATAGTCTTAGGGGCAGCGGTAGGTGAGGTTTTAATGGGGAAGAAGATGGGCAATAAAGCGCAGTTGATTGGTGCGATTGCTGGAACGGTTCCTGATTTAGACGTGCTGACGAGTTTTTGGATACATGATGAAGTGACCAAACTGCATATCCATAGAGGGTATTCTCATGCTGTTTTTACGCATGTTTTTCTGGCAATACCCATGGCTTACATAACCGCGTTGTTTTTTAAAAAGAAGTATTCCTTTAAAGACCTTTATTGGGTATGGTTCTGGGCGCTATTTACTCATGCATTACTAGATTGTTGCACTACTTATGGGACTCAACTATTTCTGCCATTTAGCAATTATTTGGTTGGATTCAATAATGTATCAATCATTGATCCGCTCTATACCCTCCCTTTTATGGGATTTTTGATTGCATGTCTATTTTATAGAAAAGATGACCCTCGAAGAATTCAATTGGCTTGGTTGGCTGTTTGGATTAGCACGGCCTATATGTTGCTGACGTGTATGTTTAAATATGATGCGCATCGGCATATTGAAATAGCGCTTCAAGAACAACATTTATCCCATGAAGAATTGTCGACCAGTCCGACGATATTCAATAGTTTTTTATGGGCGGGAATTGCTGCTGATGATAGTTTGATTCACGTGAGTGAATACTCCATTTTTCAAGGCGATAGGCCGATTGAATTTGCCACTTACCCGCGTAATCTTTCCCTTGAAAAGGGATGGGAAAGCGAGGCCCTGAGCACAGCAAAATGGTTTTCTCAAAATAAATATTTTATAAAAAGCGAGAGCAGCGACACGATAAACTTCTTCAATATTAAATGGGGAAGGGGAGATTTTACTAAGCAGGATCCAAAGGAAGCATTTATGTTTTATACCCAATTAACGAAGGTAGGCGACGAAGTCAAATTTCGAACAATTGAACCAACATTTAAGGATGGACAAATCTCAGAAGCATTGGGGAAATTGTGGGAGAGAACTTTTTCTGCGAATAAATAATGTGTACAAATTGTTGGCTTATTTATTGAACATTAGATTCCAATAGAATAGCGGACTTTTTAATTTAGCGCGCAGCTCAATATCCCCAATCATGGAGGAGAAGAGAGCTTGAATTTTATTACTGCCCGCAATTTTATTTACGACAAAATTAAACAGCCATGGGTGATTGGCCAGTCGCTGAATGGTTGTGCTGATGCGCAATTCTGGGCCTAGGACTCGCTCGATAGTATCTTGGTAGTTTTTGAATTCTTCAGATGAAAAATCATTTTTCTCAATAGCTAAAGCGATATGTTGTGCTGCATAATAGCCGCTGCTCAATGCATTCCCAATTCCCTCTCCTGTGAATGGATCGATGAGCATGGCAGCGTCTCCGCAGAGGAGATAATTATCGCCATATAAGGTTCTCTTTTTACTTCCCAGAGGAAGTCCCCAGAGCTTGACATCGTCTATTAGCTGCGCATTCGCAAATCGCTTAGAAATGGTTGGATGCGTTGAGACAATTTCCTCCAATAATTTTTTGAGGTTAATTTTTTTCGCTGCCAACACATCTGCTCTCATGCCCATGCCCACATTAAATTCGCCATTGGGCATTTGGAATATCCAAAAATATCCAGGCAGTACTTTTTTGATAAAGTGCAATTCAATAAAATTGTCTGGATCAGAAAATTCAACATTTTTGTAGTAAGCGCGAATGCCAAAACAATTGTGTAATTTCTCTGTCTCAAGTCCTGCGACTTCTTTGGCAAAGGCACTGTAAGCGCCATCACATGCAACAATTAAGTCTGCTTCAAATTTGCGACCATCTCGACTCTCGGCGATATATCCATTTGCGCATTTTGTATATTTTCTTATTTCAATATCTTCGATTAATTGAATAAGGGGTTCTTTTTTGACTTTATCGACCAGCCAATTGTCAAAGACGATTCTCTTGGATACGTAACCTGGAGCAGGGGCGTTGGGCCCTTTACTCGAGTTAAATTTAAGTCGAACGCTCTTGCCAGAAGGAGCGATGAAATTAATTCCGTGTGATCCAAGTCCGAGGCCGTTTTGTCCCAATTCAGCCGCCCATGAGGGTTCAATTTTGTTCATGAAGCCGATGACTGCTCCACTGAGGGCATCGCCACATATTTTATCCCTAGGGAAAACAGCTTTATCGATGAGGATGGATGGAATGCCTTTTTTTGCTAAAGACAGTGCGCATGCGCAACCGGCAGGTCCAGCTCCAATAATGAGTATGGTATTTTCTTTTTTCAAGATTCAATCTGGAATTTTACCAATGGCGATATTTTTTGCCAAATTCAATCATTTGGTTGATTCCAGTTTCGAGTGAAGTGAGGTCTCTATTTAAGACCAATTTCATCTTGGCGATATCAGGTTTTCTTCTGCTCATATCTCCTTCTTTGAGTGCAGGAAGATGAACTATTTTGGATTTAGAATCAGTAATATTGATAATGGTCTTCGCAAGTTCTAATATGGTGATTTCATTATCACTACCGATATTGATTGTATCATTGACCATTAGGTCTTGATACAAACAATTGGTGGTTGCTTCTATATTGTCATCGATAAAACAAAATGTTCTTGTTTGCATGCCATCTCCATACAATTGAATCTCGTCATTTTTCAGCGCATTTTTTACAAATCGACTCATCACAAAATCTAAACTTTGCTTAGGCCCATAAGTATTGAAAAAACGGAAGATGGTATAATCTAAATCAAAGTCATTTTTATATGCCTTAAGGTATGATTCTCCCACGTTTTTTACAACGGCGTAGGGAAGTCTAGAATTCAGTGGGGTGGTCAATTCATTTTGTGGATGCTCGATGAGTTCTCCATAAACTTCCGATGAAGAAGAGAAGAATACTCTTTTTACGCCTGTGTTTTTAGCGAGGTTCAGGATATTCTCAATCCCATGGATATCTTCAAGGACCCAAGAGGGGTGGTCGGTTGTTCGCTTTACCCCTACGACGGCTGCATAGTGAAAAATATAATCAAAATTATATGCCGTCACAATGGTGCTGATGTCTCTAAAATTATTGACGTCGCAAGTGATGAATTTGAAATTTTTATTTTTGGATGAAGGGAGATTGTGCTTTTTCCCTGTTAAAAAGTTATCTATGATGACGACAAAATTCTCGTCATTTTCAATCAGTTTGTCAACAAGACAGCTGCCTACTTGACCGGCGCCTCCTGTTACTAATATTTTACGCATATATAGATTCTAGTTTTATAAGTACGTGTTCGCTTATAAACAAAGGTAATTAATTTTACAACTTTTAACAAAAAACTTGATGAGGGAACATAAAGCTAGAGGGAATTATTTTAAAAGTCCCATTAAGTAAATGCCGTAACCGCTCTTCAATAGGGGTTCTGCTAGGGTTTTTAATTGATCCGCATTGATAAAGCCCTGTATATAGGCTTCTTCTTCAATGCATCCCACCTTGAGTCCTTGGCGCTGTTCGATGACTTGCACAAATTGTGCTGCTTGCATGAGGGATTCGTGTGTGCCTGTATCAAGCCAGGCTGTGCCTCTGTCGAGGATACCCACCTTTAATTTTCCGCGTTTCAAGTATTCTATATTGATATCGGTGATTTCGTATTCTCCCCTCGGTGAAAGCGGGAGGTTTTTGGCGATTTCAATGACTGAATTGTCGTAGAAATAGAGTCCAGGAACGGCATAGTTCGACTTGGGTTGTTTGGGTTTCTCCTCTATAGAAATGGCTTTATGAGATTTGTCAAATTCAACAACACCATATCGCTCAGGATCGGACACGTGATATGCATAGATGACACCTCCATCTGGGTCATTATTGGCTTTCAACAAATCGCCAAGACCTGCACCGTAAAATATATTATCTCCTAAAACCAAAGCGCATTTGTCTTTTCCAATAAAATCTGCTCCGATTACAAATGCTTGTGCGAGTCCATTCGGAACATGTTGCTCAGCATATTGAATCTCACAGCCTATTTGATGTCCATCTCCCAATAATCGTTTGAAGTTGGGCAAATCATGTGGCGTAGAAATAATCAAGATCTCTCTAATACCAGCGCTCATAAGCGTGGAGAGCGGATAATAAATCATGGGCTTATCATAGATCGGCATGATCTGTTTGCTGATTGCATAAGTGATGGGATAGAGTCTTGTGCCAGAGCCGCCTGCAAGTATGATACCTTTCATGGAGTAATTATTTGTTGGATGTAAAAATAAAATTTAGAAATGGTTTGTAGAAACTAAATTTCATTGGGGATGAATAAGCCTCTCCCCTAACCCTCTCCAAAGGAAAGGGAGTCGCATCGGTGGGATTAGGGAGTTCAAATTACTTCACTTTGTTCTTCAACCTCTGCGAAATCTAATTCTTAATTGTGTTAAATAAAAAATCCCCGCTATCTCAGCGGGGAATATTCTAAAACACACAACTTATGAAAAAAACATTAGTCAAAATGCAAAGAGTGTGCCAATATTGTAGTTTTTTAAGAATTCATAAGTGATTCGATCTCATCGGCTTCTATTGGGATGTTTTTCATCAAGTCCACTGGGCCATTGGCTGTGATGAGAATATCATTTTCGATGCGTATGCCAATCGCCTCTTCTCTTATGTAAATGCCTGGCTCATTGGTTATTACAGTGCCGATGGCCAATTTGTGATAGCGATTTCCCACATCGTGGACGTCTAAACCGAGGAAATGGGAGTTCCCGTGCGGGAAATATTTCTTGAATAATGGATTCTTGGGATTTTGCTTCGCTACTTGGTCCTTATCTAATAAACCCAGTCCAATGAGCTCGCTCTCCATGATTTTGCCCACTTCCGTATTGATTTCATCCAAAGTAATGGAATAGGACATCATATTCGTCGCTGCACGATGCACTCGAAGGCATGCGTTATACACATCTTTTTGTCTTTTGGTAAATTTCCCAGAGACGGGAATTGTCCTGGTGAGGTCAGATGCATAGTTGGCATAACTCGATCCAAAGTCCATCAACAAGACCTGATTCTCAAGACATTGTTTATTGTTATCGTTATAGTGTAGAATACAACTATCTATGCCAGAAGCGATAATTGGATTGTAGGCGTGTTTTGCCGTGTTTCGTATAAATTCATGGGTGATTTCGGCTTCAATCTCGTATTCCATGACCCCGGGTTTAGTAAAATTCAATACCCTTCTAAATGCGGATTCCGTAATATCACATGCTTTTTGCATGAGTTGAATCTCAATCGCAGATTTTGATGTTCTCAAAGCAGACATGATAGGAGCCGTTCGCTCATAATTATGGAGGGGGAATTTTTCTTTACATGCTTTGGCAAATCTGAAGTCTTTGTAATCGCCATCGAAATGGGTTCGATCATGTTCATTGAGATTGATATAGACGTTTTCTGCATAGTGCATCATCACGTCAAAGAGACCTTGAAATCCAGTTTCCCAAGAGCAATTTTGAATGCCTGAGCATGCAGTTGCCTGCTCCTTGGTGTATTTATACCCCTCCCATACCAAGATGTGTTCGCTCGTTTCTTTTAAAAACAAGACTTCTCTCCACGCGGCGTTCGGCGCATCTGGAAAGAGCACCAATATGGTCTCTTCTTGATCAATTCCCGTCAAATAGAATAAATCGGGATTTTGAAAGAAGGCGTGGTTGGCATCCGCTGAGCGCAAGAATTGATCGCCAGCATGGAAAATGGCGATGGAATTTGGCTTCATCTGTGCGATGAATTTTTTTCTATTCTCAATGAATAGGGCATTGTCGATGGCTTTATATCGTATCATAAATTCGGAATATCAATCGTTGTTAAATTATAGTTTAAATCCAATACTGCTGCTCAATTCGTGTGGGAGTTGAGGTATTTTGCTTCGCTCCATGAGAAAGCTGGTCATGCCGGCGATTTCTTGGAATATATAGTGCTTGTTCAAAGCACCTTGTAAATAAGCCTTTCCCGTGCTACCACCCGTACCAATTCTATTCCCAATCATTCGGTGGACCATATTCACGTGTCTGAATCTCCAAGTGGCCATTTGTTCGTCGATGTCCAAAAGGCATTGCAATAATTGGAAGGGTTGGTGGAAAAGCGGATAGCCTCTATAGAGCATGATAAATAGGGCGGATTGATTGGCTTTGGCACTCAGACTTCTTGTGGCATCTTCTTCAAAGAAGTGCTTATCAAAAAATTGAATATTCACTTTCTCCGCTTCGGATAGGCTCTGTAAATAGAGATTTTTGTAATCATTCCAAAATGGGTGCAAGTCTCCTGAATTCGTGAAATGCGGAGTGTAAGAATTCCATAGCGCGGGGTCATGGAAGAATGGGAATCGCTCTAGCCATTGATTGAGCAAAAGCATGACGGAAGGGTTTTTCTCCGCGTCGATGACGGTTTGACGATCATCGGGCTTTAATTGCGATAAATAATATTCTTGGCCATGTCGATTCTCATATTTTGATCCCTATTTGCATTCGAGTATTTTGAATTGACTGCTCTGAAATCCCCCTGCTGGCCTCAAGAAATCCCTAAAGTCGAGAAAATCGAGCGGTGTCCTCGTCTCCAAAATGTCAATTTGATGCACCAAAACCTTGAGGATTTGAATGACGCGATTCAAGCGATGGACAACAGTCTGCAATTCATCGGAATTATCATTGACAGCGGGTTTTTTCATGATATCAATCGCAGTATCCACCTCGCATAATATTTGCTTAAACCACAATTCATACGCCTGATGAATGATAATAAACAGCATTTCATCATGGGCATGCGCCTTGTGTTTGTCGCTCTCAAGTGCTTGTGCGCCCAATATCTTATCCAGTTGCAAGTATTCGCTATAATATACTCCTTTATAATCCATCGCGTAGTTTTTTGAGCAAACCTATATATTTTTTTCAATTAGCGCAGGCCAGAATTGAATTCGGTATATTGTTTGACCCAATACTTAAAGCGGCAATTAACATTTCTTTTGATTTTAATTGTGCCGTAATACTTATAATCCTTAATTTTGCACTTTATATTTTGAATACCATGGAAGCAAAAAAATTGTTTGTATCTATCAAAGACGAATCAGTGCGCATGTTCGATAATAAAATATTGGATCTTTTATCTCGCGTGCATTGGACAGTGCCTTTGATTTTTTGGACGCCAGTTGTTATCGCTTGCGTTTATTTCGCGCTATTTGGAGAGCAGAGCATCAACTTTTTATCCTTTATTATTTATTTCGGAATCGGTTTGTTGATTTGGACTTTTTCTGAGTATATCCTCCATCGATTTGTTTTTCACTATCATCCAACGACAGAGTTTGGCAAGCGCATTAATTTCATCACACATGGGGTTCATCACGATTACCCAAATGACTCATTGAGATTGGTCATGCCACCCGCTTTATCAGTTCCACTCTCATTGCCATTTATGGCGCTATTCTACTATTTATTTGGGGGCTTGACGGGCGCAACTTTTGCTGCATTTTCAGGATTGGTGATTGGTTATTTGTCTTATGATATGATGCATTATGCCCTTCATTATGCAAAGTGGAATAATCCTTATTTCGTAAAATTAAAACATCACCATATGTTCCACCATTATAAGGATCCAGACAATGGATATGGTGTGAGCAGCAAATTGTGGGATGTTGTGTTCGGCACGAGATTTAGTAAAGATACCAAGATTGAATCAGATACCAAAAACTAGGGTTTTATCCTTTAGTTTCAAGCCTTCCAAGTTTCTCATCGGATCTATCCTTTTTGTATTTCTCGCGATTGCATTGCGCATTGAAATATTAAAAGGCGTAGGAAGTTTTTTGATTTGTGAAACAGCATTGCCCAATAAATTGGATGCCGTTTTTGTCTTATCTGGGAATAGTTTTGATCGCGCGAATCACACCGCTTCGCTTCTGAAGAATCATCAATATGATCGCATTGTATGCACAGGAGGGAATCAAATTCCGGATATGAAATCGTGTTGCCCGACAACCTATGAATGTGATTTTACAGAAATACAATTGCGCAAACAGGGCATTCGGGATTCAATTCAAATCATTCGCGAAGGCACCAGCACCAAAGAAGAATCAGACATCATATTGGCGTATTGTAAAAAGGAGGGAATAGATAGCATTTTAGTTGTATCTAATTTATTTCATACGCGAAGGATTCGCCAAGTTTTTAACGACAAATTTGAAGAGAATAAAATTCGCGTATTTATTTCAGGGGCACCAGATAGTAAATACAGTGAAGTCAACTGGTGGAATTCTGAAAATGGGTTGATTGCTGCAAATAATGAGTATATCAAATTGCTCTATTATTTGGTTAAGTGATGCAGAGAATACTCCTTTATCGCCTGTGTGATCAAAAAGAAAAATTTATTTTTTTTGAATGAATGAAGATAAGAGGGATTAATTTTCTAAGCCTTGCTATTCTTCACTTCCCAATTCCAAGCAGTGCGCATAATATCTTCAATATTTCTGGTGGGCGACCAATTTAAAAGTGCTTTGGCTTTTGAATTATCTGCATAGACAGCAATGACATCGCCAGGGCGCCTAGTTGTCTCGGCGACATTTAAATGTGCACCGGTTGTTTTTGTAAAAGCGTCGACCATCTCTCTGACAGAGATGCCATTTCCTGAACCGAGGTTGATGATTGTATGTTTATCGATGGGTGTTTTCTCCGCGAGAAAGTCAAGGGATTTTGTATGCGCATTTGATATATCCATAACGTGAATATAATCCCTTATGCAAGTTCCATCTCTTGTCGGATAATCCGTTCCATAAATCTGAAAAACAGCATGTTTGCCAATGGCGGTTGCCGTGATTCTCGGAATGAGGTTATTGGATACAACCATCGGGGATTCCCCCAAATCATTGCTCTCATGCGCGCCAACAGGATTGAAATATCTGAGCGATATGCAATGCGTTGAACCGGACTTCGTAAAATCTTCTATGATGTTTTCTCCTATCTGTTTAGTTCGCGCATAGGGGCTCTGAGCTTCTTCAAGCGCAGTCATTTCTGTCACAGGCAATTCCTGGATATTGCCATAGACGGAACAAGAGGAACTGAATACAAAATAGGGGATATGGTGTCTTTGAACATTCTCAAGAATATGCAAAAGACTCAAGAGGTTGTTTTCATAATATTTGAGCGGTTGCTCGACAGATTCGTCTACATATTTATGCGCAGCAAAATGAATCACTCCGTCGAATTTGCGCTGGATATTGAATAAGTCATCAACAGCTGATTTGTTTTTTAAATCGATGCGCTGAAACCCGGGTTTTATCCCCGTGATTTTGAAAATATGATCTAACACATCTTCAGAGGCATTTGAACAATCATCGGCGATAAATACTTCATGGCCGTGCTGCAATAGGTCCACCACTGTGTGTGATCCGATATAACCCAAGCCTCCTGTAACAAGTATATTCATATGCGTAAAAGTAGATAAAAGATGGGATGTGGACTATTTTTTTGTTGTCTAGACCATAATTTATGGATAGGTAACAATTTAGTATCTTTTTATTGATGATTATTCTATGTCTTTATTGATTGGAATCATAAGTTTGAAAGGAAGGATTTACACGATAGGTTTTAATCTATGTTTTAGTAATTTCAAAAGATAAGAATGATGTTAATTAAGTGATCACTGAGTGAATACCTAGGAGAAAATTTGAATTCACTTAAATTCTAACATACATATACTGTTGCAGCCATTCGCAATCTAAAATTGCGCTTGCGAATTATACAGCAAAAAACAAATGAACACAGAAAAAATGGCAAAAGTTGAACTAAATAAAGGGGAATTCGGCTATAGCAAAATTGTTTATAATAATCGAAAGTGTATGAATAATTTGGTATTACTCATGACTAACCGACATTAAAAGAAAATGAAAATAAATTTGGCGATATCAATTTCTATATTAATTTTGATATTCAAATAAAGTCCAGATATGTCAACGCTTATAACAAATGGTGTCAAGATATCCGTCCTGACGCGCTTTCAGCAGGAAATAGAAGAGGATGAATTTGTGCGTTACCTTTTCGCGTATAGGATAAGTATTGCCAATCACAACGATTTTCCCATCAAATTATTGAGTAGATATTGGAAAATTTTTGATTCTGCAGGACATACATCTATTGTGGAAGGACAGGGCGTGATTGGGGAAATGCCCATCATCTATCCCAGCCATGCCTATGAATATGTCAGCGGCTGCGACTTATTATCCGATTTGGGAAGTATGGAGGGACATTATCAATTTAGGAATTTGGTGACTGAGGAATTATTTGAAGTCGAAATTCCAAAATTTATTTTGTCGAGTTTGGAAAAAATGAATTGATAAATATATAAAATGCGCAATTACAATTCTCCCCAATTGAAAGCCATTCAATCATGGGCGCGCTTGTTGGATTCTCAGTTTTCTTTTTTTGGAACGAAGTATCGATTTGGCATTGATCCATTGATGAATTTGTTGCCCTTCATAGGCTCATTTACGGGGTTTATCGCTGGTGGAGTCATGCTGTTGATGGCCATTCGCGCCGGGGCAAGTGGAAAAGTAATCATAAAGATGTTGATGAATATTTTGGTCGATTATATCATCGGGTCTATCCCAATTATAGGACAAATATTTGACTTTGTTTATAAGGCAAATAATCGAAATCTTGCATTATTAGAGCGTCACTTTAACGATGGCGCACATCAGGGGTCGGGAATGGGCTATTTAATGTCAATTTTGTTCGTCGCATTTCTCCTTTCTACTGCATTGCTTTATGTCTTCGCTTTATTGCTTATTCAGCTGGCTGAATTTGTATACGGCGGGTTTTAAATTTTGAATTTTGAATTTTGAATTTTGAATTGGTTTGATTTGGTGAAATGCACAACAGAGCTCCAATTGAATTATGAATTATGGATTTTGAAATTTGAATTGGTTCAGTTTAATCACAACAAATCCTAGTTCTTCACGGAATTTGAGCCCTGAAGGGGCGAGATACATCTAGCGAGGTGGTAACGCCCCTCGCTGAGGGAATTATGAATTTTGAATTTTAAATTTTGAATTGGTTTGGAATGCAAGGCCCCAATTTTGAAATTTGAATTGGTTCAGTTTAATCACAACAAATCCTAGTTCTTCACGGAATTTGAGCCCTGAAGGGGCGAGATACATCTAGCGAGGTGGTAACGCCCCTCGCTGAGGGAATTATGAATTTTGAATTTTGAATTGGTTTGGTTGAATGCACAAGGGCCGAATCGGGATTTTGAATTTTGAATTGGTTCAGTTTAAGCACAACAAATCCTAGTTCTTCACGGAATTTGAGCCCTGAAGGGGCAGAACATCTAGCGAGGTGGTAACGCCCCCGCTGAGGGAATTATGAATTTTGAATTTTGAATGTTGAATTGGTTTGGTTGAATGCAAGGCGAAGCGCAATTTTGAATTTTGAATTGGTTCAGTTTAAGCACAACAAATCCTAGTTCTTCACGGAATTTGAGCCCTGGAGGGGCGAGATACATCTAGCGAGGTGGTAACGCCCCTCGCTGAGGGCATTATGAATTTTGAATTTTGAATGTTGAATGTTGAATTGGTTTGTTGTAAAGCAACGCGCAGCGCAATTTTAATTTTTACTTTTTTATTTTTTAATTGGTTTGGTTCGGTGTAAAGCAACGCGTACCGCAATTTTATTTTTTATTTTTTAATTGGTTTAGTTCGGTTGAAAGCAGAAAAAAGCTCATTTAGGCAAAAAACTAAACTATTTTAGCTGAAATAGTTTACGTTATGGTTAAGGAACATTTCAAATGATAAGATTATTTTAAATGGAAGACATCTCTTTAAGTTGTTGAAATACAATATTTTGAGTATTTCGCGCAACAAAAGTGCAAGAAAAATCAAAAAAAGTTAAAAATAAATTTGGAAATCTCGTTGTATATAGCGACTTTCGTTTTTACAAATTTTAAAAGAATTAACTATTGAGAGACTTTTACTCGTTCTAAATTTATCATTTTCAGTGCTTTTTTTATCTAAAAAAGCTTAGAGCGAATTATCTGTAACTCTTTCTAGCAAACACTTTTGAAGTTTCTAATTTTAAAAAATTAAATTCATCTATATGGGAAATTTCTCTACTTACCTCAAGACAATGCTCAGCGCTTGTCTCATTCTGTCGGGGGTTCAGCTTATTGCACAAAACAATACTGAGTCTCTGAACTATTGCAAAAACATCACGACGAACGGGTATACCACTGGTATAGGCTTTAGTGCGATGGCTTTTGGTGGAACTACTTATACCGCTTATAGTGGTGCAGGTACCCAAGTGTATTTCGATAATATGAATCAGTTTTTGGCGGGAGGCGTGAATGCCGGTTCGTCAACAATGTCATTTTCATATACGAATACAGTTGCGAACGAAAGAGTTCGAATTTGGGTAGACTGGAATAAGAATGGTGTATTCAACGAGACGGCTTTTGTCGGTCCAAATAACGGGGGTGAATTGATGCACAATTCTGGTGTTATTGGATTGGCTGGAACAGTTACTGCGGGAACAATCAATGTTCCTTTCGGAGTTCCTGCAGGAGTATATCGCTTGAGAATTGCAGGGGATGTAGGAGGCAATCCTTCGCCATGTGCATTGACAACAAGTGGTGTCGTCATCGATTATCAAATCGTGATTAAAAATGCAACGACAACAGACGCTGCAATTACGCGTTCAAACTTGCCAGCAAATTTTGCTTCGATAACAAATATGCCAGCAATTAGTTTGTGGGCTAGAAATATCGGTACGGCAGTTGTCCCTTCTGGTTCGAATGTGGTTATAGGATATAGCGTAAACGGTGGAGCACCGACAACAGCGACTGTAGCGATTGCTTCTAACTGGTCAGTAGGTAGCGAATTAGCGATTACTTCTCCAACATTGATGACAGGCCTTGTCTCTGGTGAAGTAAATAGAATTCAAACTTGGATTGAAACCGTAAATGGTGTAGCTCCTCCAACTGTCAATAATGACTCATTGGTTTGGTTTACATTTTTTGCATCTGCAATCAATAATATGTCTGGTTCCTATACAGTAGATAGAACAACGACAGGAACGAGAAATTTCCCAACGATTCAACATGCACTCAATGCACTTCAAGTAACGGGAGTTTCTGGTGCGACGACAATCAATGTTGCAGCAAATACGTATTGGGAGAATCCAAATATTACAGTTACCATTCCGGGTGCTAGTGCAGTAAATACGGTGACGATCCAAGGTGCCGATACGTCGAATACCATTATTAGACTAGCGATTAACTCTGTAAACTATTATGGCGTCTTATTGGCGAATTGTAGTTTTGTCACTTTTAGAAATTTCAAAATTAGAAGAGAAGAAGCGACCTCTTCATCTTCTTCGAATATCTTATTTCAATTGCGTGCAACGACTTCTTGTAATGTGAGAAGAAATGCATTGGAATATAGAGGAGCGGCACATGCTATCGGTGGAACTGCGAGTACGAGTGGAAACTATTCTGGTTTGGCAATTTGTGGAGCAACCTCAAACTTTAGCGGCATGACTGGCGGAACAACAACGAATCAATGTAATATCGATAGTAATAATTTGGACTTTGCCAATTACTATGGAATTATATCTGCCGTAACGACTGTTGCTAATACCAATACTTTTAGCAGAAATACAATTATCAACCAATATATTTATCCATTCTTTATTCAAGGTGAACACAGGGATTTAAAGTTTTGAACAATTTTATTAGCCCTAGAACTACGACAACTGGAACTTAGGGTATTTATTGTAAGTGGTGGTACTTTGACTACAACGACTATGGAAATTGGAAATAACAATATTCAAAATGCGGGATCTTATGGAATTTATATTCAAAACGGAACAAATCCTTCGGCAGCTAAAGGGTCTATCCATGATAATATGATCACAGGATTTAGAACAGGTTTTGGAGCAGGAATTTATTGCAAACATCCTATTGGAAAGTGGCCCATAATAGCATCAACTATAATTTTGCCGGTTCAACCAGTTATGGAATTTATGTAGTTGGTTTTGGAGCAGCAAATAATAGTGTTAGAATTTGGGCAAATAATATCGCTTTCCCGAATCCAGGATCTTATACTTCTTATCCTATTTACATTCAATCTAATTCGACCAACTATGTCGATACGATGGATTACAATAATATCTTCACCGCTGCGACACCGCCGAATATGGCTTATCTAGGCGGAACGATATTGACAACTGCGAGCAATTACAAATTGGTATTCCCAGCGATGGGAATTGGTGCCAATACGACGAATACCAATCCAAATTATATTTCAGCTACAGATTTGCATACACGTGTAACTTGTAATAATTCAATCACGACGGGTTTGGGAGCGAATTTGTATAGAACAACAGATATCGATGGCGATGCAATTGGTTCGACGCCAGATGTTGGAGCTGATGAATCGACCAGTGGCTATGCAGATGAAGTGGGTGTAGTTTCTATTACGACTCCTGGTTCTCCAATCATTCCGGGTTCTGGCGCGCCTTGTCAAGTGGTGATTAAGAACTATGGAACGGCGACATGGAATACAGGGAATATTTCTTATAGCAATAATGGCGCAACGACGACTGAAGCAATTGTGGCTTTGGGATTGGCTCCATGTGCTTCTACGAATTATACTTTTGCTACAAATCCAACCATGGTTGCAGGTAATAACGTATTCAAAGTGTTTACGGATGCACCAAACGGCTCGATGGATTCTGTGGTGAATAATGATACCGCTCAATTCAATTTATGCGGTGCCATGTCTGGAACCTATACGATTGACCCTGCTGGTTCTGGACCGACAAATTTTGTCAGTTTTGCGGCAGCAACAAGTGCTTTGGTTTGTGCAGGCGCCAATGGCCCAATCACATTCAATGTAGCCAATGGAACCTATAACGAGAATGTCGTTCTTCCTCAAATAACTGGAGCCTCTGCTGCTAACAATATTCGATTTAGATCTGCTTCTGGCAATCCTGCACTTTGTATTATCAATGCGAATGTAAGTTCATCAAGCGCTGCGATTGATTTGAATGGTGCTGACTGGGTGACTTTTGACAGATTTACCATCAATAATAATTACAATTTCACTGCTTATGGGGTTTGGTTTAGAAATGGAGCGCATAGAGATTCCATCTCTAATTGTATCTTGAATGGATTTACAGGGAATCTCAATTTCTATGGTTTTTTCCAGAGTAATTCAAGAGATACCTTTAATACAATAGTAGGAAATACGGTGACTGGTGGATATGCGGGGATATATTTTCAAGGTTCTACGATTTTGAGCAATGGCACTTATTCTCAAGGGAATGCCTTTATTGGGAATAATTTGATTAACCATTATTATGCTGGTATCTACTCTTATTACCAAGACTCAGTGGCCATCATAGGGAATACGATTTCTTGTAATAATTCTAATACAACTAATTATGGTATTTATACGAGTGGAAATTTTAGAAGACCAGTGATTGTCGGCAATAAAATTACCTTGACATCGGCATATGCGAACCAACAGCTTTATGGAATTTATAATTCTCAATTGAATTCTAGTGGAACAGGATCTCTTCAAAATAAGGGGTATGTGACCAATAATATGATTGCCATAACTGGTAATTTTGCTGTAACTACATCTTACGGTCTTTATTTCATATCATCATGTAATTATCTAGATATTTATTACAATACTGTGAATATCACTGCCCCGAATACGTCTGCCTATGCAGCTTATTTTAGTTCATTTATGACAGGTGACACCGTTAGAAATAATATCTTTATGAATACAGGGGGTGGAACAGCAACTACTTCGGGTTATGCAGCTTATTTGTATCCAAATGGGACTTCGATGCATTACAACAATAACGTCTATGGCTCAAACACTTCGGGAACTTTCTTGTTTTGGAATGGCGGAGGTTATGTAAATACGCAAGTTGGATTCAATTCATTTAGAACAGCAGCGAATGTTGTGACTTATGGATATTGCGAAAATTCAGCAGTATTTGGTGGTTCATTCCGCTCATTATTGAGCTTTACGTCTAAAACGGACTTACATACTCAGGCATCTTGTTCTGCGGACAATGGATTTTGGTCTGCTTATAATGCTTCTAAATTGCCATTATTGGGAGATTTCGATGGAACAGCTAGATCTGCAACACCAGATAGAGGTTGTGATGAGTATACGACTACCAATGCATTTGATGCAAGTGTCTATGAAATTACAGCTCCTACAACAGTGACGATAGGTCTACCTACAACGGTGACTTTCAGAGTGAGAAATTCAGGAACAACCGCGATCAATCAATTGACGATGAACTATACAGTCAATGGCGGTGCGCCGACGACTCAGTCTTTCGGGGTGAATTTGCAGCCATGTTCTTATAGCGATACCTTATTATCATTTACTATTCAAGCGACTTTCACAGGAGGAGGAACGAATGTACACCTATACTTTGCCTTATTCAGGGGTGTATACAATCAACAAAAATCAACCATTGAGCACGACCAACTTTACTTCTTTCAATGAAGCCTTCTCGATGATTCGATTGGGAACAGTTGCAGGCGCGGTGACGTTGAATGTCGTTCCAGGCTCTGGTCCTTATAACGAGCAATTGGTCATCAATGGTCCAATCACGGGAATGAATTCCATTAATAAAATCACTGTAGATGGAGGAGGAACGAAAGAGATGATCTGGTTCAATACGACGATAAGCAATCAGCAAGCGGTTATTAGAATTGTCAATGCACGAAATCTTGTGTTCAAGAATTTGACAATTAACAATCCAAGTCTTACTGTTTGTGCAGGAGTATTTTTGACGACAAATGCTGATTCAAATACAATTCAAGACTGTAATATCAATTTAGCTTCAACATCTGCTAGTAATTCTGCAGGTATTGCGATTTCATCAAATGGAACATCCGTTACAGGCACAGGTTTTAATGCCAGAACGACATTGTTGATGGGCAATAGAATCAGAGGGGGTTTTTATGGAATCACGGCTTATGGAAATGGTTCAGGCGTAACAACTCCAGCCAATATGGGCAAGAGATTGAGTATTATCAATAACTTTATTACCAATACGTATGCGCATGGTATAAATGTGTATTGTTATGACTCAAGTGAAATCACTGGAAATACAATCGATACCTGTGTATTTAACTCAACGAGTTATTATAGTATGAATGTGCAGTATTGTGATTATACGCATATCAGAAAGAATAAAATTAATAATTTCTATTATTCAGGGATGTATTTGCAAAATTTAGGAAATGCGTTTAATAATGGAACAGAGATTTCGAGAAGTGAAGTTTCCAATAATATGATAGGTGGAGCTAGAAAAGGTAGTTTAGTTTATGCTTATCCGGCTTTTTGGTATTATTCCAGAAATTGTGATTACTTCCATAATACCGTCGGTCAAGGAAGCAATACAGGAGGGTATTATGTATACTTCTATAATACAAATACTTGGAATACAGGCAATGAAATGAAGAATAATATTTTCTTTAACTATGGAAATACAAGTGGGTCATATGCCTTGTATTCTTATTTTACAGTCAATCCATTCTTGAATTCAACTTCATTTAGCCATAATGATGTATGGACAGATAATGCGGGTGCATCGCCAATTGTATTTGGTACAACCGCTTATACAGGTAATACATGGATAGGCCCAGCCATTAGCGGTCAAAATACTTCTTCTTGTCTTAATGTAGATCCGCAATTGATCAATCCAATGTCAAATTTGCATACTTTTGCACCTACATTGAATGATGTTGGGGTCAATACTTTTGTCACAACAGATATTGATGGGGATACAAGACCTATCGGTGGTGGTACCGTTGATATTAGAGCAGATGAATTTACACCTCCGGCAGAGAATATTGGGGTAACAGCTTTAGTCGCTCCTACTCAATTCCCAGCGGGTGGATTGCAAGATGTTACAGTTACTTTTAAGAATTTCGGATTGGTGGCGATTACCTCTGCGGATGTGAGCTATAAAGCTGGAAACTTGGGTACATTGCATACGATTGGTTGGACTGGAACTTTGGCTCCTAATGCTTCTACGAATGTAACTTTTACTGGTGCGATGCAGTATAACAATACTGGTAATAATGATACCTTAATTTCTTTCACATCAAATCCAAACGGAACAACAGATGGATATCAATTGAATGATACTTTGAATTCTTACTTGTGCGGTGGTGCGATGGCGGGAGTTTATACCGTTGATGCTGGATTACCTGCATCAAGTACGAATTTCCAAACCATCGATGCAATGATTGCTAAGTTGAATTCTTGTGGTGTTAGCGCTGCAACGACAGTAAATATTGCCAATGGAACCTATACAGGACAGTGGACTTTAACACCAATCTCTGGGGTAAGCGCTTCTGCTCCTTTGACAATTCAATCGGCTTCTGGAAATCCAGCAAATGTCACTTTGACTTTTAACGGACAAACTTCATATGCGAATAATCATATCTTATTCTTGAATGGTGCAGACTTTATCAAGTTGAGAAATATGACATTCACAACAACGAACGCGACTTGGGGTGGTTTGTTGAAGATTATTTTCGATGCAAGAGATAATAAGGTCGAGGGTTGTGTATTCAATACAACTGCATCTACTTCAACATTAACAGCTTCTCCATCACATGCATGTGTAGATATGGCGGAAGGTGCTACGGGAGATAATTATCGCGATACGGTTACTAATTGTACGATGAACAATGGATCAATCGGTATCATCTTAACTGCGCCAGCTAGATACAACTATGGTGTTGTGTTTACCAATAACACGATGAATAATCAATATTATGCGGGGATTTACCATACATGGGCGAATAGCTCTGGAAATCCAGTTGTAATGAGCGGTAACACCATTACAACGAATACTTCGTATACTAATTTCTACGGAATTTATTGTACTTCATCAAGTTCGATGTTACAATACTTTAATAAGAATAAAGTTTTGAATCCAAATGGCGGTTATGGTATATACAATACCAATACAGTAGCCGCGGGCAGTCAGTGTAACAATAATATGCTTATGGTAGGTGGTTCTTCCACGTGTTACCCGCTTTATCTCTCTGGAGGTAACTGGAATGTCTACAATAACTCGACGATGGCTGCAAGTAGTTTAGTAGGAACCTATTATTCAGCTTATTTGCCATCATCACCAAATACGATTAGACACAATATTTTTGCAGTATCAGGGGGTAATGCATGTATTTATTCTCCTTCTGCAAATAGTGTAGATAGCAATATATATTATACTACGGGTGCGACATTTGGATCTAATGGTACAACCTATGCAACTTTTGCAGCTTGGAAAGCGGCTATGCCTACGAGAGATTTAGCTTCAATTCACAGCAATCCAAATTTTGTATCTAATACAAATCTTCATTTAACAGGTTCTTCTCCAGCGTATACAATCAATACACATCCGATGATAGTGGATGATATTGATAATTTACCACGTTGTGGAACTTCACAAGCAGGTTGTGATCACTTGGGTGGAAATAATGATATAGGAATAGCTAGTCTTATATACCCTCCAAATGGAGTTGCCTCTGCTGGTTCACAAACCATCAAAGTCTTATTGAAAAACTTTGGAACAAATACCGTAACTTCTGCCAATGTATATTACAATATCAATGGTACTGAGGTGAAACAAGCATGGACAGGTTCTTTGGGATTATGTGCAACAGATACAGTTACATTTACAACTCCATATACCTTTGCTCCAGGAGCTATTACAATTAAGACTTGGACCGATAGTCCAAGCACTGTGGTTGATTCTAGAATTGCGAATGATTCATTTAATATCAATGGATGTATTGGTCTTTCTGGTGCGATGACAATCAATGCGAGTTTGCCTGCGAGCAGTGTGAACTACCAATCATTCACTGCGGCGGTTGCTGCTATGACGGGTTGTGGAATTTCTGGTCCTGTTGTATTTACAGTAGCTCCTGGTTCATACTATGAGCAGATTGTGATTCCTTTGATTCCAGGTTCATCTGCTGTGAATACAGTTACTTTTGATGGAGTAGATAGAAATACGAGAAGTATTAATTTCTTTACGGGTCCAGGTAGTGAGTACATTATTCGTTTGAGTGGTACTTCACACATCTACTTTAAAAACTTGAGTATCTTGAGTTCTAACCAAAGTGTTGCTTGGAACGTACATGCGCTTAATTGTGACCTGTCGGTTTCAATAAGTGTATCATCGGAGACACCTTGAATCAATTCTTCAATGCGACACCAGGTTCTACGTTGAGTAGAATTGTCATCAACGGAAGTACAGCATCTATAACAGGAGCCTATACTTCTGGAACTGGTCCATTTACTTGTGATTCAAGTATTTTACATTTTGCTTATTATGTGGTTACCAACTATGTAAATAATGGCAACCATGTTACGAATTTGAGAAATAATGATTTCGATAATTTATATTACATGGGTGTTTACGCACCTAGTAATTGTGTAATGAAATTTAAGAATAACGCAATGCGCTTTAGAGTGAGAACAATAGGTCAAACCACTCACTATGCATTCTATTTGTCAGGTAGTCCAAGTAGTCCTAATTTCCATGAAGTTATTAACAATCGTTTTGATTCATTGTATTCTTATGGAGCATACTTAATTGGAGCAGGTAATCCAGCACCTAATAAAAATGTCTTGGCAAATAACACCTTCTCAAGAGGCATTAATTTTGCTTCAGCTACAACTTATTTGACGATGATTAGTGCGACGAATTCCAATTGGAATATCTTCCACAATTCATACAATTTGAATAATAACAATTCGAATGCATATGGTTTATATGTAAGTTTTGGAGCGAATAATACGATTAAGAATAACATATTCGCTTGTACCAATACGAATGGTTCCTTGCATTATCCATTGTACATTTCATCTACTACTTATGTAGATTCGATGGATTACAATATATTCTATAATGTCGCATCTGGTAGCTTGGCTTATAGGGCGGGTACTATTATGACTCAAGCAAATTTAGGTACAGCATGGCCAACAGGTCTTGGTATTAATTCTAAGTATGCCAATCCAGGATTTGTCTCTACGAGCAATTTGCATGTGAATTCTTCATTTATCTGTGCTGGTTTAGCACCTAATGTTGGAATCACAACAGATATGGATGAGCAATCGAGAGGTGGTACAACGACGATTGGTGCGGATGAGGCTGTAGCAGTGACCAATGACTTGGGTATTGATTCTCTTTTAAATCCTGCTACTTTGTCTATTACACCAGGTACAACGGATATAAGAGTAAGAGTTAGAAATACAGGCTCTAATTCTTTGTTAACAGGCGATGTAACGCTAGTATTGAATGGAACACCAACGACGCTAACTTTGCCAGGAACTTTGAATGCTTGTGATACGGTGACGATTACTTTCCCTGGTCAGACTTTTGTGGCAGGATTTAATACCATGCTGATATTCACAAGTGCACCAAATGCTAGTGCAGATAACAATACGAGCAATGATTCCTTGTACAATATTTATTGTTCAAGCATTGCCGGTACATTTACAATTGATAAGACTTCTCCTATAAGTGCGACTAATTTCCCATCGATTGCCTCTGCAATCAATGCGATTTATTCATGTGGTATCAGTGGTCCAGTTACATTCAATATCGTTTCTGGAACGGGCCCTTATGTTGAGCAAAATATCTTCAACGGAATTGTCCCAGGATCTTCACCAACCAATACAATTACAATTAATGGAGGAGCGACCAAAGAAACAGTAGAATTCCAAGGGGGATCTCAAGGATCTTCT
Organism: Bacteroidota bacterium; assembly: GCA_016713645.1. Taxonomy (GTDB): domain Bacteria; phylum Bacteroidota; class Bacteroidia; order Chitinophagales; family JADJOU01; genus JADJOU01. The sequence continues at coordinate 85,714 of JADJOU010000005.1, read as the reverse complement.
CATGTATTCCGTTTGATTGGTGCGAAGTGGATCACCTTGAAGAATATGACAGTAAGAACTTTAGACCCTAATTGGGGTGTAGGTTTTAACTTGTGCAATGGTTCTGATAGCAATACGGTTAAAGGAAATAATATTGTCATCACGGGTTCAATGACAGATACAAGAAATTGCGGTATAGCCATGAATGGTTTGGGAACCAGTGTAACGACTTTCCCTACATCAGTGGCAAATATTCCAGATTACAATACCATCGATAGCAATACCATTACTGGCGGTTACTATGCAATTGTATCTATTGGATGGAGTAATTCGACTGGCTCACAAGCGGAGTCGAATGTGATTACCAATAATATTTGTACAGGGATGTATCAGTATGGTTGTTATATGTATTATCAACATGGAATTAAATTCAATGGGAATACCTTTACCATGAGTCCATCTGCTGTTACATCTAACTATGGAATTTTGGCTTATTATTGGGATGGGTTTGAGTTCAAAAGCAATAAAATCAATAATGCTGGAACCTATGGGGTTTATTTCTTAAGTCCAGGTCAAGCTGGAGGATTCAATGGTTCTGATAGTTTTGAAATTTCCAACAATATGATTGGAGGTAATTTCTTAGGAACAGGTACCATTTATGGTTTGTATATTACAAATAATACCTTCCTATATAGAGCGAGAATTATGAATAATACCATTTCTATTACGCCACCAGTATCGAACACCAATATCTTGTATGGTATTAGGTTTAATACTGGATATACTACGAACGGATATTGGGATAATAATATTTTCAAGAATAATACGATTTCCTTGTTTGGAGCGGCTAGTTCTAGTTTCCCTATTTATCTTCCATTCAATGCAGGTTTGACGCCAACACTTCCATTTAGTATTGGTGGTGCAAATCAGATGGATTACAACAACTTCTTTACATCTGACCCTAGTGGCAATACGGCATTTATTCAAGGAACAACGTATAATTTGAACAATTTTGTTGGAGCAAGTGGTATGAATGTGAATTCTAAAAACCTGAATCCTGTATTCATCAACAATTTAACGAATTTGCATACGATTAGTCCAAACCTCAATGCAGTAGGAACACCAATCAGTTATATCACGACTGATATCGATGGTCAAGCAAGAAATGCTACAACCCCTGATATTGGAGCAGATGAATTTGATGTAGCAGCGGAGAATATCGGGGCATTTGCAGTAGTAGCTCCTGCATTCCCAATGACTCCAGGTCTTCAGAATGTGGTTGTGAATATCAAAAACTTCGGTACTGTTCCAGTTACGTCTGCAAATGTGCGTTACAAAGTTGGTGCACTTGGATCTACGAAGACCATTGCATGGACAGGAACACTTGCCATCGGCGGTAATACGAATATTACCTTTACGGGTGCGAATCAACACAATTTTGCTGGTGGATTTGATACCATTTATGCTTGGACAGATGGACCTAACGGAACAACAGATGGATATCAATTAAATGATAGTATTGCCAATGTGGTGTGTTCTCCATTGTCAGGTACTTATACGGTGAATGCATCTAGCCCTGCTACTATTACAAATTTCCAAAATTTTGCTTCTTTGGTGTCTAGATTGACTTCTTGTGGAGTATCTGGCCCAGTGGTTGTAAATGTTGCAACGGGGGTTTATACTGAACAAATGCAATTTGCAGAGATCAGTGGAGCATCTCCAACAAATACAATTACCATTCAATCTGCAGCATTAAATGCGGATAGTGTTCTTATTCAATTCAATTCGGCTTCGAATAGTACAAATAACTATGTTGTTGATTTGAATGGTTCTGATTATTTCAGATTCCATCATTTAACTTTGAGCAATGCTGTTTCACTAGGTTTCAACGGTGTTGTAATTATGAGAAACACGGCGAGAGCCAACCAATTTACGAATAATAAATTCTTGAGTAATGGGTCATTGAGCACTAGTAGCAACCAAGTTGTATTCTATGTATTGTCCAACACCAATGCATTGAGTGATGATAGTTTGGTATTGATCAAGAACTTATTCAATAGTGGTTCTTATGGTTTCTATGCTTTGAGTTCTACTCAACCTAAGTATAATTACTTTGTTGATAGCAATACTTTCAATTCTCAGCAATACATGAGAATTTACATGTCGAATTTGAGAAATTCAATATTTACAAATAATATTGTAAACTGCAATTCTGCTTATTCTTTCCCTTATGGAATGTATTTCACTTCATGTAGTGCCTCAGGAGCTGATTTCGTCATCTCTAAGAATAAAATGACAGGAAATCCTTATTATGGGTTGTATTTGACTGCTTGTAACGGAACTTTAGTTAATCCTTTCCTTGTTACGAATAATTTCTTAGTGGGTAATGGTGCCAATGGATCAAATGGTTCCTATGTGCTCTATTGCTCTTCTATAGGCGGTTGCAGATTCTATAATAACTCTATTTTGAACACAATAGGCAATACTGGTATGTATTCGGTTTATTTGCAATCAATTTCTACCCCTGTGAATCATTTCAAACACAATATTGTGTATGCGAAAGGTTCAGGAACTGTATCACCTTATGTCTTGTATATAAGTACGACAAGTCCATCGAATATCTTGATTGACTCGAATGTTTACTTCCAAGGAACTGGTGCTACCGGATTTGCTGCGACACCTGGTGCTCAGGCAACCTTTGCATCGTATAAAACGCTGATGAATGGAATTGGCCAAGAAGATTATACCGTATCTACGAATCCATTATTCGTTTCAAATACTGATTTACATACGACTTCACCGACGAATCTCTTGAGTATTATGACGAATTCATCTGTTACAGATGATATCGATAATGCGACAAGATCTGGATTGTCTGATGCTGGAGCAGATCACCACCCATTGGCAAACGACTTAGGTGTAGAATCTATCGTTTATCCTAATGCGGGTGTAGCAGGCGCAGGTTTGAGAGATATCAAATTTGTTATCAGAAACTATGGAGTGAATACTATTACATCTTCTACAGTAGGATATAACGTGGATGGACATATCGAGACGAAACCTTGGACAGGAAGCTTAGCAGCTGGTCAGAGAGATACGATTACATTTAATGGTGCTCAACAACATAATTTCATCGGTACAATATTCAGTATGTCCGCTTGGGTAGATTCAATAAGCCCATTGATTTACAATGATACTTTGTACACATATGGATGTATTGGTTTAGCAGGAACTTATACGATTGGAGGAACACCTGGACCTACGAACTTTACCAATTTCACTTCAGCGGTGAATGCGATGGCTGGTTGTGGAATTTCAGGTCCTGTTACTTTCAATGTTGCGCCTGGAGACTATACGGAGCAAGTGGATATTCCGGCGATTTCGGGTCAGTCTGCAGCGAATACCATCACATTTGATGGCGGTAATCCATTGACGACACAACTGAGATTCGCTTGCACGGGCTTTACGCCAGGCAATTATGTATTGAGATTCAATGGAACAAATTATGTGACGTTTAGAAATCTAGCAATTAGCAACACGACCAATACTAGTACTTCTTCAAATATTTTGGTATTTAATAGTACGAATATTAGAATTGTTAAATGTATGATTGGTGACAATAATACTACCCCTAGTTCAGTCTCAGGTCAAAGTTCAACTGCATCTTTATATAGAATTGCTCTTACAAAAAATGCAACGAACCCAAAAACACCATCTACTGTAAACCACAATATCTTTATAGATTCAAATATTATCAATTTTGATTATTATGATATTTGGTCTGCAGGAAATTTACCTACAGCAAAGATTTATACGACAAACAATGTATTTAATGGACAGTATTTGTATGATGCGTATCATTCAGGTGCTCAAGTACCATATATTTACAATAACTTCTTTAATACAAGAACAGCTGGATCTTTAACAACTAGTCATTCTTCAATATACTTGACGGGCGTTATTCCTGCGGTAACAGAGAAAATCGAAATTTATAAGAATACCATCGATTCATTCAATGGTACAGCGATTTATCTAGGTTCTTCTGGAATTGCAGCGAATTACAATATGTGTGTGAACAATGTTATCTATGGTAACTTTGGAGCGGGTATAGTTTATGGTATTCAAGCACCAGTTCAATATTGGAGATATTTACACAATTCTATTAACTTAGGATCTAATGGAGCTGCGGGTGGATATTGCTTATATGTATCTAGTACGCTCAATGATTGCAGAAATAATGTGTTTACAATTACAGCAACTGGATTGAGCACATCAGTACCTGTTTATGCTTCAAGTGCAGCAGCGTTTAACAATTTCAACTACAACATGTTCTTTAATGGAACAAATGGAAATGTATTGCAAATTGGAGCATTCACATATACACAAGCGAATTTCCAAGCGCCATACAGTGGTGGAGCAGGAGCGAATAGTGTTTGGGCTAATCCTAACTATGCAAGTGCTTCTAATTTACATTTGTCAACAGCTTTGGGTTGTACAATCGCGGGAACTCCCGCGGGAATTACAACGGATATGGACGGCCAAACTAGATCTTTGTTAGCACCAACAATGGGTGCTGATGAAGTGGTGAGATTGGCTACAGATTTAGCGGTAGAGAATATTACAAATCCTTCAACGTCTTCTCAACCAGCCGGTCCAGCGACTGTTGCAGTATTGGTGAGAAATGTAGGGAATAATCAAATTACTTCAGGCAATATCTCTGCTCAGTTGAATTACAATGGCACTGTGTTTACAGTAGCATTTACTGATACGATTAATCCTTGTGATACGCACACCTTGTTTATTCCAGGAGTTGTATTTGGAGGTTCTGGAAATCCAGTGGATACCTTAAAAGTATTCAGTGATGGACCGAATGGAACAACGGATAATAATTTGTTGAATGATACAACAAGAAGAATTATATGCGGACCATTGAATGGTACTTATACCATTGGTGGTGCAAGTCCTGACTTTGTGGATATGGCAGCAACGGTGCTGATAATATTGTCTTCGACAAGTTGACAATAAGAGAGAATACAGGTTGGCCAAATACAGTTATCTCTGTTTTCAGTGCTTTGCCTGATTCTGCATCTAATATTACGATCAGCAACTGTATCTTAAACAATGCAGTAGCTTCAAACTCGGTTTCTTATTCTGTCGTATCTTCAACTGGATTTAACCCTGGTTTGACGATTAGAAAGAATACAATTACAAGATCACAAGGAATCAATATTGTAGGAAATAACAATGTTGGTAATTTCAACCCAAAAGAGTCGTTATTGATAGCAATACATTCAATACAACTTTAGGAGAGAATGCACTTCCAATATTTATGTCTTATTGTTGGGCTCCTAAGATTAGATACAATACCATCAATGCAGTAACTGCTTCTTTCTATCAAATGATTAGTTTGACGAATGTTTCAGGTCCAGGGGAGATATCGTACAATTCAATTACGAATGGTGGAACTTCTACTCCTATTGCATTAGCCTTGATCAACAACTACGGAGAGACTGCACCATTTAATGTGTACAACAACTTTATCATTTCGACAAGTACATCTAGTACATATTATCAAATGTCTGTAACTTCTAGTAGTTATTTGAATATCTACCACAATAGCTTTAGATATACAACGACATTGACAGGAAATAGAGCATTGTTTGTTACAAACAATAATGGATTCTCAAGCAATGTTCGCATCGTGAATAATATATTCCAAACAACAGGAGCTAACGTGTCTTGTATCGGATTTAGCGGCACGAATTTAGCAACGACTAAGTCAATATTGCTGAGTGCAACTACAATAATTACTACCAAGGTTCTGGTTCAGTAAGTGAGCCACTAATCAATATATTCGGAACGAACTATACATTTGCGACGATGAAAGGTGCTCTTTACGGAGGTTCAGATTCAAACTCAGTATTCGGTAATCCAGGATTTATTTCAGCTACCAATCTAAGGTTGTCAATCAATGCAACTGGTGATGGAAAAGCGAAATTTATTTCATCAATCACAAATGACTATGACCAAAAATTACGTCCAGCCGAAGTTCGTGATATGGGTGCTGATGATACCATGTTTATCCGTTACGCAGCTGGAGATTACACTTCAGTGAATTGCGCTAACTTGAGCGGTGTAGATTGGATCAATATGTATGACACTACAGGCAAATTGATTTTTGCTATCAATCCAAATGGAAATAATCTTGGATCTACTTGTTGGAGTATTAGAGTGAGAAACACTTCTGACTCAGTGAGAAAAGACAGTATTTCTAACACAGTTTCTGGATTGAAAGAATACTGCATGATGTTGGATAGAAACTTGGTGATCACACCGACTAATCAACCAACAAATGGTAGAGTTTATATTAGATTCTATGTACGTCAAGCAGAATTGAATAAGATTTACGATACGATTCTTGCTAAGTGGGGTGTAATGTTGAATGATCCTTGGATTAAGATCCACAAGTTCCACCAAGCATCAGGTCCTGAGGGATTAACTCCATTGACAAATGCTGTTGGTGCTGATAGTTCAACTCTCTTAGCACATACTGGCTCAACTACTTATGGTGTAGACAAGTACTTCCAATACAGTGTTCCAGGATTCTCTCAACAAAACTTGGTGATTCCATTTAATAATCCATTCATCTTGCCTGTAACATGGACTTCATTTACAGCGAAAGCAGTAAGAAAATGATGCGGTATTGGATTGGACAACTTCTTCTGAGAAGAACAATGATCGCTTCGAAGTAGAGAGAAGCTTTGACGGCAAAAACTTTGAATTCGTTACTTCATTGAAAGGTGCAGGTAATAGTAAAGAAGTTAGAATGTACAACAGCATCGATAAAGATGTTGCTTTCAAAGGTCAGGTTTTGGTTTATTGCAGAATCAAACAAGTTGACTTCGATGGCAAATACGCTTATTCTGAAATTAAATCAGTTTCTTTTGCTCCGGCAGATAGATTGGTGGTTACAGAGATTAATCCTAATCCATTCAAGGATTATGTAAATGTTCAATTTACATTACCTGCAAATGAGTCTGTTGAGATCAAAGTAACGGATATCGGAGGAGCTACTGTTAAAACAGTTGACTTGAAAGGAACTCAAGGCGTCAATGCTAGAAGAATTGAATTGCCAGGTTTAGCTGCTGGTGCTTACTTTATCAAAGTGAAAGTAGGTGATACAGAACACAATGCTAAATTGATCAAAGAATAATTCTAAACAATAAAATCACAAGGCCTCGCAGATAACTGCGGGGCCTTTTTTTTTATGACATATAGATTGGTTTAGCCCTTTTCAATAGGTTCAGCAAGAAAATAATTGCTCGAAATTTTGTTCATAATCAAGAATATTTCTTATCTTTGCCCTCCGTTTTCAGTATTTGAGAACAGGTGGTCATTTATTTTTTAACAATTTAAAAACAAAACATCTTGGAAAATTCAAAGCAAGAGACAGCAGGGCAAGCTGTAAAAACATCCGCCCACAACGATTTTGACTGGAGTGTTAGCAAAAGAAACGTAACCAGTTATCCAAAAGATCAATACGCAGAGCTAGATACCATGTATAGTGGTTCTATCACAACAATCGAAGAGAATGAAATTGTCACAGGTACAGTCGTAGGAATTACTTCTACTGATGTTGTATTGAGTGTAGGATTTAAATCGGATGGTTTAGTCCCAACTTCAGAGTTTAGAGATATCGAAGATTTGGCTATAGGTCAGACTTATGAGGTATTTGTAATGTCTAAAGAAGACAAAAAAGGACACTTACTTCTTTCAAGAAAGAATGCTAAATTGAAGAGAGCATGGGAGCAAATTGTTTCTGCTCATGAGCAAAATATCATCGTCACTGGTTTAATTACCAGCAAGACAAAAGGTGGTTTGATTGCAAATGTATTCGGATTAGAGACGTTCTTACCAGGATCTCAAATTGACGTTAAGCCAATTACGGATTATGATCAATTCGTCGGTAAAACGATGGAGTTCAAAGTGGTTAAGATCAACGAGCAAATTAAGAATGCAGTTGTTTCTCACAAAGCGATTATTGAGGCTGACTTAGAAGGTCAAAGAGCTGCAATTATCCGGTCAATTGGAAAAAGGTCAAGTACTCGAAGGAACTTTGAAGAATATTACTGATTTCGGAGCATTTATGGACTTGGGAGGCATCGATGGATTGCTCTATATCACAGATATTTCATGGGGTAGAATCAACCATCCAAATGAGGTATTGAAAGTGAATGAAAAAATCAATGTCGTTGTATTGGAATTTGATGACGAGAAGAAGAGAATTTCATTGGGCTTGAAACAATTGACTCCACATCCATGGGAGGCACTTTCTCCAAGTATCCAAGTTGGTTCTGTTGTAGAAGGCAAAGTAGTCAATGTAGAAGATTATGGTGCTTTCATCGAGATTTCTCCGGGAATCGAAGGTTTGGTACACGTATCTGAAGTATCTTGGAGCAACCAAGGCATCAATAGCCGTGACTTCTTCAAAGTAGGTGAAGTTCACAAAGCAAAGGTGATGACGATTGACAAAGATGAGCGCAAAATGTCTCTTTCTTTGAAACAATTGCAAGAAGATCCTTGGACAACTATCGCAGAGAAATTTGCTATAGGTACTCGTCACAAAGGATTGGTTAAGAATATCACGCCATATGGAGTATTTGTTGAATTGAGCGAAGGTGTTGGCGGTATGGTTCATATCTCTGATTTATCTTGGATTAAGCGTTACGGTCACCCATCAGAATTCTGTAAAGTAGGTAATGACTTAGATGTTGTTGTCTTGGATTTTGATTTGGAAAGCCGCAAAATGTCTTTGGGTCATAAGCAAATTGAAGAAGATCCATGGGATACTTTCGAAAATGTATTCCCTGTAGGTTCAGTTCATGAGGCAACTGTAACCAAGAGAGATGACAAAGGTGCAGAAGTGATGTTGCAATACGGCTTAGAGGCTTACGCTCCTGCTCGCCATGCAAAGAAAGAAGATGGAAGCTCTGTAAATGTTGATGAGAAATTAGAATTCAAAATATTGGAATTTGATAGAAACGAGAAGAGAATTATCGTTTCTCATACGAGAATATTTGAAGATGTTAAAAACGAGGAGAAAAAGGCAGTCATCAGCGAGAAAAAAGCAGAAGGCGAAAAAGCTAAAAAAGCGATTACCAAAATCAATTCTTCACAAGAGAAAACAACGCTTGGAGATATCGACGCTTTGGCTAAATTGAAGGAAAAAATGGATAAAAACTAGTCAGAATTTATTCTAGAATTAATAAGAGAGCCCGTGTGGCTCTCTTTTTTTTTAGCCAGAATTGTGTGAGATGCGCGGTTTAAATGAGTTTATATTATTAGATTTGTGCAATAAATTAGACGAAAATAATTAAATAGTAAGTTAAATACATGTTACAAGTAGCAAAGATTAGAGAGCAAATAGATTTTGTAAAGGAGCGGTTGGCGGTGAAAAACTTCAAACCGATGGAAGTCATTGATGAGATTGTTCAATTAGATGATCAGCGCAAATCAATCCAAAAATCATTGGATGATATTCTTTCCAGAATCAAATCAAATTTCAAAGCAAATAGGGGATTTATTTAAGCAAGGGAAGAAAGCGGAAGCAGATGCCCCTAAAAGAGAGCATCATCGCTAAAAGACCGCACTGCTTTGCTCAGTCAATCATTAAAAGAAGTGGAAATAGCATTAGAAGACAAATTGGTTACAGTGCCCAATTTGCCGTATCATCTTGTTCCCAAAGGAAAAACGCCTGAAGAGAATGAAATCGTGCGCAGCTATGGAGATATACCGGAATTACCTGAAAATGCACTCGCTCACTGGGATTTGGCGACCAAGTATAAATTGTTTGACTTAGATTTAGGAGTAAAAATTACCGGTGCGGGATTTCCTGTCTATACGCGGCAAGGGGCAAAACTGCAAAGGGCATTGATCAATTTTTTCTTAGATCATGCCACTGACCAAGGTTATGGTGAAGTTGTTCCGCCTTATATGGTAAACAGAGACAGCGCATTTGCTACTGGGCAAATTCCTGACAAAGAGGGGCAGATGTATTATACCCAAGATGAGTTTTATTTAATTCCGACGGCAGAAGTGCCTATTACCAATATCTACCGCGATGTAATTGTTCAAGAGACGGATTTTCCCATCATGATGACAGGCTATTCCCCTTGTTTCAGAAGGGAGGCGGGTTCTTATGGCAAGGATGTCAGGGGATTGAATCGCGTACATCAATTCGACAAAGTGGAAATTGTTCAAATTGCCCATCCAGATCAATCCTATGAAGTATTAGAGCAAATGCTCTCTTATGTCGAATCGCTCTTGGTTAAATTGGAATTGCCCTATCGAGTATTGAGATTATGTGGTGGTGACATGACTTTCTCTTCTTCGATGACCTATGATTTAGAGGTATTCTCAGCTGCTCAGAAGAGATGGTTAGAGGTGAGTTCTGTGTCAAATTTTGAGACCTATCAAGCCAATCGATTGAAGGTTCGATTTAAGGGAAAGGATGGAAAGACCCAATTGGCGCATACTTTGAATGGAAGCGCACTTGCTCTTCCGCGCATCGTTGCATCAATTCTAGAAAATCATTAAACACCTGAAGGAATAAGAATTCCAGAAGCATTAAGGAAATATACGGGCTTTGATTTTATCGTATAGGTAACTTGCGCATATTATATATTTTATGAAGAAAGGGAACCTTAATTTTTTTTGATAATGAAAATTTATATCATAGCAATTGCTGTTTTATTGGTTTCATACAGTGAGGATATTATTCTCGAAAACTTGCCCATTCCCGCTAATCAACTGATTGTAGAGGGAAGTATTGAAACCGATGCACCGCCTATTGTTTTTTTGTCAAAGAATTTTCCCTATTACGGAGATTATAACCTCAATGATATTGCTTCATTTTTTGTGCACAATGCTGCGATGAGCGTCAAATCTCAAACTGGTCAGGAGGTTCAATTGCAAGAATTTTGTATCAAAGAGTTTTTGCCTCTTTTATCTGCAGATCAAAAAGTCAATATCTATCGACTATTTGGTTTGAATTACAATAGAGATAGCGTAGAGAAATATGGGGATAGTTTGGCCTTATTTCCCAATATATGTTTCTATAGCATTCCAGATATTTTTACATTTTATACTTCTGGATCGGGGTCTATGCTCGGCAAAGAAAACATGTCCTATAGTTTGGATATAAAATTGGATACTTTCCACTTAACGTCCACCACGCGCATTCCCAGTTTGATTCGCCCCAATGGCTTGAGTTTTAAGCCACACCCCAATCCTCAAAATGATTCCTTAGTGACTGTTTATATAAGCTTGAGCGTGCCAGATACTTTTGGGAATTTTGTGCGCTATTGGACAAAGCGAAATAGTGGCGCATTTTTGTTGCCGAGGTCACGATCTGTATGGGATGATAAATTGTGGGTGGGCTCAAATGTGAATTTGCCGATTGAGCGAGGACAAGCTAGGCGCGATAGTATTAGAGAGGCCTATTCATATTTTTGGAGAGGAGATAAAGTGCAAATCAAGTGGACCAATATCGATAAGCAAACCTATGATTTCTGGAGCTCATTAGAGAGTGATAGAGGAGATAGCCCATTTGCAACGCCATTGAAGATAAAGTCCAATATCAAAGGAGGGTTGGGAGTATGGGCGGGATTACGCCGTCAATAATATGTTTATTGATATTCCTAAAAAATAGCGTTTGCTACTTATAAATCTTTGATTTTATTGGCCAATTGTCCGCATGCGGCATCGATGTCTTTTCCCCTGCTTCTGCGCACCACGCTAGGGATTCCATTTTCCCTCAAATAGTGAAAGAAGGCATCGCGATTTTCATTTTTGGATTTAGAATATTCAACTCCTTCGACTTTATTGTATTCAATCAAGTTGACAAAACAAGGCACTTTTTTGCACAAAACGGCGAGCTCTCTCGCATCTTGCATGGTGTCATTGAACTTGTCAAACAAGATGTATTCAAAGGTGATTCTATTGCCCGTTTTTTCAAAAAAATAATTCATGGCGGGAATGAGTTCTTCAATCGGATTGGAATTGTTGATATCCATAATCTCATTGCGCTTTTCATTATTAGGTGCATGCAGCGAAAGGGCGAGATTGATATTTAAACCCTCATCAGCGAGTTTCTTGATTCCCCTGACGATGCCTGAAGTACTTACGGTGATTCGCTTTGCAGACATTTGTAAGCCAATCGGAGAATTGATCATGCGAATACTTCTGACAACATTTTCGTAATTCAACAGCGGTTCGCCCATACCCATATAGACGATATTGGATAAGGGTTTGCCGTATTCTGCCAATGCCATTTTATTTAAAGAGACTACTTGGTCGTAGATCTCATAAAAGTCCAAATTGCGTTCTCGTTTAAGAAATCCAGTGGCACAAAATGCACAAGCCAATGAGCAGCCTACTTGACTACTAACACAAGCTGTCATGCGCTCTTCCATGGGAATCATCACCCCTTCAATATCGCGATTGTCAAAGGTTTTAAATCCAATTTTTATGGTGCCATCCGAACTTTTTTGAATCATATGTTCGCTGATCTCTTTGAATTCAAATCCCTCAGAAAGCTTATCGCGAAGGTCTTTAGATAGATTCGTCATGTCAGAAAAATCTGTGGCAGACTTTTGCCATATCCATTCATAAACTTGCTTAGCCCTGAATTTTGATTCGCCCTGAGCGATTAAAATTTGGCTGATTTCATCCAAGGATAAATTTCTAATATTGGCTTTCATAGGGCGATAAAGGTAAGGGATTAAATTCTTAATCGGCCATTTATCCACATGGAATTGACAGATGGTGCAAAATTGATTGGATAAAATGGCTTGATTATAGACCTTGTATTCATTGGAATAAAAAAAAATATGTAGGTTTGGACCATGAAGAAAACGATTCTAATCGCAATTATTGGCTTGTTTGCATTTGATAAAGCGCATGCACAAAATATGTCGCGGGAAGCATATATAAGTGCTTATGCAAAATGGGCGGTTCTAGAGATGTATGAATATGGGATTCCCGCGAGTATCACCTTGGCACAGGGCATCTTGGAGTCAGGTTCTGGGAATTCGGACTTGGCAAAATTTGCGAACAATCACTTTGGAATTAAATGCCACAAAGGTTGGGAAGGATTGAAGTACTACCACGATGATGATAGTATCCAAGAGTGTTTTAGAGTTTACCCTACTGTTTTAGAGTCTTATCGAGACCACTCACTTTTCTTGCGCACGAGAAGCAGGTATGCTGGGTTGTTTGAATTAGATAGAACCGACTATGTTGGCTGGGCAAGAGGATTGAAAGCAGCGGGCTATGCCACCAATCCAAAATACCCTGAAATGTTGATTCTGTCTATAGAAGATTTTGATTTGTATGAATACGATATGTATCCTGATCCTCGGCCAGAAGAAATAGCAAATGCGCAGAGCAATCAGAAAGTTATAAAGAAAGACACCCTAACAAACAAACCCGTCGAAGAGGAAATCTTGATTGTCAATGGGAGAAAATGCGTAAAAATTAAGAAGGGATTTAATGTAGCTGAATTATCATTTAAACACAATATCTCGGTTTCTAAATTGTATAAATACAATGATATCATTAGCGAAGAAATGCTCGATACAGGCATGTACTTTTTCTTAGAGAAGAAAGAAAACGAAGGTCAAGTTGATTTTCATAAAGTTAAAACAGGGGAGTCCATGTTTCAATTGGCGCAGATGTACGGTGTAAAATTGCAGAGAATTTATGATTTAAATCTCATGGAGAAATACATGCAGCCTATGGTAGGTGAGATGATATACTTGAGGTACGAGAGAGATACCGCTCCAAAAGTGCGGACTTATTACGAGGTCATTCAAGAGCGTGATTCATTGATTGAAAAGAGAAAGCAATTGGAGATGCGCAGAAGATCTGGTATCGAAAAAGCAGTTGTAGAACAGCGATATCGATTGCAGATAGAGCAATTGAAAAATAAGAATAAGGATGAGGAAATCAAATTGGCGGAGATGGAATATCAAATCAATAAATTGAAAAAAGAGCAAGAGAAATTTCAAAAGAATAAAGAATCGCGAAAGAAGGAGATAGAGCGTCTAGAGCAAGAAGAGAGAGAAAAGCAGGAAATAAAATTGGAAGAGAAAATAGAGGAGAAAAAGGAAGTATTTGAAAGCAATCCATCAGACAATTCCCCAAAGACTCCAATCTTTATTAAGACGACAAGCGATACGAATTCAAGTGTTAAATCAAAAGCAATTTCTACGAATTCGATTGTAAAGCCTGGAGATATCACGCATATTGTAGGTCAAGGGGAGACATTGTTTAGCATAGCGAGAAAATACAGCGTTTCACTCAGTGAGTTGAAAGAAAACAATATGATGGGCGATGACTTAAACATTAAGATAGGCCAAGAGATAATTATTCAAAAAAAGAGATAAGATGAAGATAAAACCAATCAATCCAAAGGGAACGAGGGATTTTTTGCCAGAGGAAGTAGCTAAGAGAAATTTCATTTTTGATACCATAAAAAAGCGATTTCAATTATATGGATTTTTGCAAATTGAAACGCCCGTATTAGAGCGAATTGAGACACTGCAGGGGAAGTATGGAGATGAAGGTGATAAATTATTATTTAAAGTGCTGAACTCTGGTGACTATCTATCAAAAGTGAATAGCGCAGATTTTATTGAAAAAGGGGAAGATGGCAGCGTTCAATTAGTATCCAAAAAACTCACCTCAAAAATAGTAGAAAAGGGATTGCGTTATGACCTCACAGTTCCTCTCGCGCGATATGCCGTTCAACATCAATCGGACTTGGCATTTCCATTTAGAAGATTTCATATCGGTCCGTGTGGAGAGCAGATCGGCCGGGCAAGGGTAGATACCAGGAGTTTTATCAATGCGATGCCGACATCATTGGCACAGATAGCCTTTTTGGCGAAGTGGATTTGCTCAGCTTGATGACCGAGACCTATACCGCTTTGAATATTCAACACGTCATTAAAGTCAATAATAGAAAGATATTGCAAGGCGTCATTGAGTCGTGCAATCTATTGGATAAAATGACTTTGATCACTACCATTATCGATAAATTGGACAAAATTCAATGGTCAGGCGTGAAAGAGGAATTGAAGAAATTGGATATCCCTGATGCTGATTTGAATTTGCTGATGGATTATATGCAGATAGGAGATTTGAATCAATTGGCTGCGAAATTGGCCAATAATCCGATGGGTATGAAGGGCATTGAGGAATTGAAATTTGTTTTGGAGAAAATGGAAGTGGGAACCATCGAATATGACATCACCTTGGCTCGCGGAATTGACTATTACACAGGGTTTATTTGTGAAGTGAAATGCACAAATGCTGAAATGGGGTCTATTGGTGCAGGAGGTCGGTATGATAACCTTACAGCGGTATTCGGCGGTCAAAATATGAGTGGCGTTGGCGTTTCTTTTGGGGTCGAGCGAATTTATGACATCATGGAAGAACAGGGATTATTCCCAGCAACTATTTTTAATTCAACAAAAGTACTCATCACAAATTTCGATCAGGATAGTCAAGCCGTGGGTTTTGACTTGTTGAGGTGGTTGCGCAAAAATAATATTTCATCAGAACAATATCCATCTTCTGGAAAGTTGGATAAGCAATTGAAATACGCCAACAATAAGAAAATACCATTTGTGATCTTATTGGGCAGCAATGAAATTGCAAATAAAACCTATGCAGTCAAGAATATGGATTCTGGAGAGCAAAGGGAATTGAAGCGAGACGAAATTCTCTTATTCCTGAATTAGGCGCAATTATGTTGAATATGCTTTTTAGTAAAAAAATATTGCAAACGCTTATATTCTATGAGGAATTGCCGCGCTTTTATAAAACTTATTCCTACATTTAACCTCTATTAAAATACCTATGATTCAAAAATTGACGCTTTACTTTATTTGTTTGTCTGTTGCATTTAATTTGAATGCAAAAACCTATACTTACGAAACAATTCCCAATGATCCATTAAAAACAAGAATTTATAAATTGGAAAATGGATTGACTGTTTTTTAACGCAAAATAAAACCAAACCTAGAATCCACTCATATATCGCTACAAAAGCGGGGAGTAGTTACGATCCAGCTGATAATACTGGATTGGCCCACTATCTCGAGCATATGTTGTTCAAAGGAAGTCCTAAATATGGAACGCAAGATTGGGAGAAGGAGAAAGTGCATATTCAAGCGATTTCAGATTTATATGAAAAGCACAAGGCAGAACAAAATGCAAATGCCAAGAAGGAAATTTATCGCCAAATAGATAGCCTTTCTTATATCGCATCTGGCATCGCAATCCCGAATGAATTTGACAAGATGATGGCTGCGATGGGAACAAAAGGAGTCAACGCATTTACTTCATTTGATCAAACTGTTTATACAGAGGATATTCCCTCAAATCAAATCGAGCGTTGGGCAAAGGTTGAGAGCGAGCGCATGAGCAATTTGGTCTTGCGTATTTTCCATACAGAATTAGAGGCCGTTTACGAAGAGTTTAATATCGGGCAAGATGATGATAATGGAAAAGCCTTTGATGAATTGATGAATGGCTTATTTCCAAAGCATCCTTATGGAACACAAACAACCATTGGCTTGGGAAGTCATCTCAAAAACCCGTCTATGGTAGCGATACAGAAATATTTTAAGAAATACTATGTTCCAAATAATATGGCTATTTGTTTATCGGGAGATTTGGATTTCGATGTGACGATGCAAATTATCGATAAGTATTTTTCTGGATGGGTTAAAGATGAATCGCTTAAGGACATCGAGACTTTTGCCGCGAAAAGCAATGGCGTGGTCGTGAAGGAAGTCGTTGGACCCAAAGAGGAGTCTGTGATGATTGGCTATGCATTTGGCCATGCAAATTCAAAGGATGTTCCAATGATTAAATTGATCGATGCCATCTTGGCAAATCAAAAAGCGGGGCTCATTGATATCGATATTGTGCAGCAGCAGAAAGCGCTTGCAGCGAGTTGTTGGCATTATAGTTTGAAGGATGCAGGAATATTTGTGTTGACGGGCAATCCAAAACAAGGGCAAAAATTGGAGGAAGTTAAGGACTTACTCATGGCGGAAGTCGCCAAAATTAAAGCTGGACAATTCGATACAACACTTATTGAAGCAGCGAAGAAATTTTTAAAATTGAGAAAGATTAAATCCTTCGAAGGCAATAGTGATAGGGCTTATGAATATGTAGATGCATTTACAAAGAATGTGGTATGGAAAGATTATCTAGATCAATCTATTGCGATAGATAAAATTTCCAAGGCGGAAATAGTGGCTTTTGCGAATAAGTTTTTTGGTGGAGATTATACCATTGTCTATAAGAGAACCGGTGAGGCAAAAGATATTTTTAAAGTGGAGAAGCCGAAAATAACACCGATTCAAACGAATCGCGATATGCAATCTGCCTTCCTAAAGGATGTGAATAATACGGCTTCTGCGCCCCTGCAACCGGTATTTATCGATTACAAGAAGGATATTCAAACGAATATGATTGGCGGCAAGGTCGCATTGAACTATATCAAGAATGAGGTCAATCCTACTTTTGAATTGTATTACATCTTGGACATGGGCAGTTTCCACAATAAGAAGTTGAATTTGGCGACGAAGTATTTGCCTTACTTGGGAACAGATAAAATGAGTCCAGAGCAATTGCAAATGGAGTTTTTTAAATTGGGTGTTTCCATGGATGTATTCAATGATGAAGAAAAGACTTATATCAAACTAAGTGGATTGGAAGAATCATTTGAAGCGGGAATAAAATTATTTGAATATACATTGACCCATGCTGTTCCCAATGCCAAAGCGTATTCCAACATGGTGAGTGATATCATCAAAGAAAGAGAAGATGACAAATTGAATAAGCAAACTATCTTCTGGAAGAAATTGAATGGATATGGAGCCTACGGCCCTAAGAATCCAGCCAATCATATCTTGACCGTTGAGGAGATGAAACAAACTAAGCCTGAGGAATTAAGCGCGTTAATCCGAAGTTTAATGACATTCAAGCATAAGATATTTTACTACGGAACAAAAGATTTGAACGATGTGGCAAAGTCGATTACAGCGCATCATAAATTGGGCAGTGTTTTACTTGACTATCCTCAGCCTGCTGTCTATAAGCAATTGGAGACGAATAAGGACATGGTGTATTTTGTCAACTATGATATGGTTCAAGCGGAAATTGTTTTGATGAATAGAGGTGTATTGTTTAGTAAAGATATAGCGCCGATGTCGAAATTATTTAATGAGTATTTCGGTGGAGGAATGAGTTCGATTGTATTTCAAGAAATTCGAGAGAGCAAAGCATTGGCATATTCTGCCTTTTCAGGGTATTTTACACCAAATAAAAAGGATAAGTACAATTCGATGTTTGGATATGTGGGAACACAAGGAGATAAGTTAAAGCAAGCTGTGGATGCCTTAAGGGGTTTGATGAATGAAATTCCTTATAGCGAAAAAGCATTTGCAAATGCAAAGGAGTCGGTGATTAAATCGTTGGAATCAGATAGAAAATCAGGAGCAGAGATTTTCTGGAATGCGGAAGGGGCTGATAGATTGGGACTGACAGAAGATATAAGAAAGGATATTTACAACAAAGTAAAAACCGCAACATTTGAAGATTTAAAGGCTTTTTATAATGAGCATATCAAGAACAAGCACTATACTTATTGTATTATGGGGAATGCAAAGAAATTAAATCTAGGCGAGATTAAGCAATATGGAGAGTTTGTTGAATTGGATTTGAAAACAATATTTGGTTATTAATACTAAAGAATAGAATCATGTGTGGGATAGCTGGATTTATATCAAAGCGATTTAACAAAGAGGATTTGGTCAGAATGACTGATAGAATAGCTCATCGCGGACCTGATGCAAGTGGCTATCATTTTGACGAGAAAGTGGGATTGGGGCTTGGTCATCGCAGATTGAGTATTATAGACTTGTCTGATTCTGCCAATCAACCTTTTATCTCCAGTTCAGGCAGAAGTATCATTGTGTTCAATGGAGAAATATATAATTTCAAAGATTTAAAAGCAAAATTCAAGCTCGTAACAAAGACGAGTTCTGATACTGAAATTGTTGTCGAGTTGATAGAGCGATTTGGCTTAGAAATAGTCAATGAATTCAATGGAATGTTTGCAATTGCACTATGGGATACAATAGAAAGCAAGTTAGTGCTCATAAGAGATCGAATAGGGAAGAAGCCCCTTTATTTTTCTCATAGTGATGGGGAGTTTAGTTTTGCCTCTGAGATGAAATCGCTGAATGCCTTGGAGCCACACGAAAAGGATTTGAAGAATTTGGCTTACTATCTGCATCTGGGATATATGCCAGGAATACATACGTTTTTTAAGGGAATTCAAAAATTGGATTCGGGTCATTATCTGATTTTTCAAGATGGGAAAATCGAGAAAAAAGCATATTGGAAGATTGAAGATTCTATACTCAAGAATAAGAAAATTGATGAAAGCAGCGCAAAGTCAGTATTGGAAGATTTATTGGAAAGCGCTGTGCGTTACCGCATGATTGCAGACGTGCCACTGGGAACATTTTTAAGTGGGGGAATAGATTCAAGTTTAGTAACGGCTTTGGCGCAAAAGCAAAAAGATAGTCCGATTAAGACATTTAGCATTGGGTTTAAAGAAGGGAAGTTTAATGAGAGCAATTATGCTGCGCAGGTAGCGAAGCATTTGAAGACCGACCACCACGAATTTATTCTTACAAAAAAGGATGCACAGGAGCGAATTGCCTTGATGTTGGAATTATTTGATGAACCTTATATAGATCCATCGGCAGTGCCGTCTCTTTTGGTATCTGAGATGGCGAGAAAACATGTCACTGTTGCGTTGACAGGAGATGGTGGTGATGAATTGTTTATGGGTTATGGCATGTATGATTGGGCGAGGCGATTGGATGAATTTCCATTTAAATCGCATCATGACCTGATTAGCAAAATATTTAAAATGTCAGGTTCTAGCAGATTTATGAGAATAGGTGACCTATTGACATTTAATGAGAATACATATATGCCTGCTCATATATTCTCACAAGAGCAATATTTATTCTCGACAAAAGAAATTTCAGATCTCTGTTTAAAGCCCAGTTCAGTCTCCTTTTTTTGATATGAAGTCCAAAGTAGCGGCAAAGTATAGTTCTGCTGAAATGCAATCCCTATTTGATTTTAAGTATTACCTTCAAGAGGATTTGAATGCAAAAGTCGATCGAGCATCGATGCACCATGCACTCGAAACAAGAGCACCATTATTGGATTATAGAATCGCAGAATTTGCATTTTCACTTCCTGAACATTTGCGCAAGAAAGACAATGTCTCTAAATATCTATTGAAGAAAATTTTATATAAACATGTGCCTAAGGAAATCTTTGATAGACCTAAATGGGGATTCACCATTCCGCTTGGCGAATGGCTCGCGGGCGATTTGAATTATTTGATTCAGGATTACCTCAATAGAGAAGTTATAGAGAGGCACCACGTTGTTTTTTATGCGAAAGTCGATGAATTGAAAATGAGGTTTGCGAAAGGAGAAAAACATATCTATCAGAGATTATGGGCATTAATCCTTTTGCATATGTGGTTAGAAAAGATAGACAATCACTAAGAACTTGCCACGGCAATCGTCAATATGCTGATTTCTTTTGGCTTGCATTGATGGATCGCTTCAGCACATGCCTCCAATGTAGAACCTGTCGTAATGACATCATCGATGAGTAGGATTTTCCTATCCCTAAAATTTTGATTTTCGCGCACATCAAATATTCCTGCGACATTATCCCATCTGTCTGCGCGATTCAAATGTGTTTGACTTGGATTGGCAATTTTTCTATAGACAGAGTAATTGTTTATTTCAATACCTAATCCCTCAGAAAGGCCTTCTGCAAAAGGTTGGCATTGGTTGAATCCCCTCATGCGCTGTTTGGATGGATGCAAAGGGACGGGAATGATTAAATCGTATTGGGCAAAAATGCTCTCCTTTAATTCGCGCGCAAATAGAAGCCCTAAATGCCTTCCGAGTATTTCATTGCGCTTGTATTTCAAACTGTATAATAGCGAACGAACTATCGCATTTTTCTCGCTAAAATATAGTGCTGAAGCTCGATGGATTTCGCATCTACCGACGAGTTTTTTTTCAATGGGATTCCAAGGCATACGATGGTAGTTGGTTTTGGGAAGTGCGTGCTCACAGGTAATGCAGAGAACTTCATGCCTGAAAAACAATTTTCTTCCGCAGCCAGCGCAAACAATGGGAAATAGAAGATTGATGATATCATAATACAACCTTCTGAAAAAGGAAATTTTTCTTTTTTTCATACATATATTTTTTTGATTTAAGTGGAACGAACACTTTAATCAGTTTTTCTTTATGGTCAGTTTTTCAAACGAGCTTAAATACTATGCTTTACAAGTATTTATCCAATTTATCTCTTTTGATATCTGTGGTAATATTTTTCACTTCTTGCTCTTTGTTTTTTGGAATAATCATCAATACATCTGCCGTATCGATGACACAGTAATTTTCTAATCCATCAATCACCACTAATTTATTCTTCGGTGCGACAATCATATTATTGCTGCCGCTATATATTTTAACTTGCTTCCCATTGACTGCATTCCCTAGATAATCCTTCTCATGCAAATCATACACAGAAGCCCATGTGCCTACATCGCTCCATCCGAAATCGGCTGGAATGACATATACATTGTCTGACTTTTCCATGATGGCATAATCGAGCGAGATATTTGTAATTTGCGCATAGACGGTTTCTATGAAGTCTTTTTCTTTGGGGGTATATAGATTCTGTGCGGCATCTTTGAAAAGGATGGAGACCTCTGGAAGATATCTGTCAAATGCTTTTTTAATTGCAGCAAAATTCCAAATAAATATTCCGGAATTCCATAAGAATTCACCACTTTGAATAAAGGCTTTGGCAATCTCCAAAGAAGGTTTCTCTGTGAATGTTTTTACTTTTTTTGCAAAGGAGGTATCGCTCTCCACGTATTGAATATAGCCATAACCCGTATCTGGTCTAGTTGGGCGAATCCCGATGGTAATTAAACTATCATGATTGGAAACAAAATCAAATGCTTTGGTGACTATATCTCTAAACTTATCTTCATTGAAGATTTGATGATCGGATGGACTGACAATGATATTGGCATTTGGATTTTTACAGGCAATTTTTTGACATGCGTATGCTACGCATGGTGCAGTATTTCTCCGAGTGGGTTCAATCAGCAATTGATCGGGTTGAAGATTGGGTATTTGGCTGTGAACGATTTGGGCATAGTCTTCATTTGTGACAATGAAAATATTTTCTGGATTACAAATAGGAAGAAACCGTTGGTAGGTTTCTTGAAGTAATGTTTTGCCAGTATTTAGAATGTCTAGGAATTGCTTAGGGTGATGCACTCGACTGTGCGGCCAAAAACGACTCCCGATGCCACCAGCCATAATAACTACATAATTATTAAGATTCATCTTTAAAAGATTGGTTCCCATGAAATAATAATTTTTTTAATTGATAAATCATGGTCTATATTCTCTGCAAAGGTAATATAAAATGGAACTTTCTCAAATCTATGTTTCCTCTGTGAGAATATCCGTTTTGTTGATTTTTTTAAGTAGATAATAGACGGGAATACCCATCAATACAATGATGAGACCTGGTATAGTATTGTTTGATTTTTCAATGAGCAGAATAATCGCAATTGCTGAAGCACTGATTATATACAAAATGGGGACGATAGGATAACCCCATGCCTTGTATGGTCGATGCGTATTGGGTTCTTTGACCCTCAGAATAAATATCCCAGCAATAGTCAACACATAAAAAATAAGTGCAGCAAAAATGGTATAATCCAATAAGGCGCCATATGAGCCACTCATGCAGAGGATGCAAGACCATACGCATTGAGCAATGAGTGCAACTTGAGGAACCCCTTGTTCATTTAGAGTGCCTGCTTTTTTAAAGAATAATCCATCCTTCGCCATGGTGTAGTATAATCGCGCGCCAGATAGGATAAGTCCATTATTGCACCCAAAAGTTGATATCATAATCAAAGCAGCCATGATGAGCGTGCCGCTATCTCCCAGCATCTTTGCCACGGCAGCAGCGCCTACTCTATCCATGGGGGCCGTTTGAATTTCTTGAATGGTCATGACATTGAGATAGACTACATTCGTGAGGATATACAATACAGAGACGATTAAAGTCCCAAAAAATAAACTTAGTGGGATATTTCGCTGCGGCTCTTTTATCTCGCCAGCAATAAAAGTCACATTGTTCCATGCGTCGCTGGAGAATAGAGATCCCACCATAGCGGCGCCCATGGCCGCAAATAGACCATAACCCATCAAGGGGAGAAATGTTCCGTCTGATTGCACCTGATTGGGAAAGGAGAACATATGACTAAAGTTGGCCGAAGCGATATGTGGATCTGATCCAAATATCCATCCGAGAATAATAAAACCCAATAAGGCGATAAGCTTGGTTGAAGTGAAAATACTCTGTATCCATTTCCCATGTTGTACCCCGCGGATATTATTATAAGTGAGCAAACATATCATCGCGATTCCCAAAAATTGAGCCCCGCTAAAATGAAAAGAGCCGATTTGAAATAGGATATTGTTCTCTGAGAAGAAAGGAAAAAAGACAGCCGTATACTTAGCAAATGCTACTCCAACGGCAGCAATAGCGCCGCTTTCAATCACCCCAAAAAATGACCATCCGTAGAGAAATGCCACCAATGAATTGTACGATTTTTTGAGGTAAATATATTGTCCTCCCACATTCGGATACATACCTGCTAGTTCGCCATAACTAATCGCTGCAATCATCGTCATTACGCCACCTAGTATCCAACAAAGCAATAGATAGCCGCTAGAACCTACTGTTCGTGCAATATCTGAACTCACGATGAATATTCCAGATCCAATCATAGATCCAGCTACCATCATGGTTGCATCATAAAGGTTGAGCGATTTTTTAAAATTTTCAGCCATATTGTTCTTTGTTTAGATGGAAGATGTAATTGCCTATGCAATGTAATGATAATTTTCGAATCTCAGTTTGGAAATTCAATCAACCCAATGCAATCGTTTATCTATAGGAAAATATATGAAATACGAAGTCTATTTATACTTGTTTTCTGGGTGTGTTAACTTAAATATTTTCCTACAATTGGCATTCTCCTTCCCATGCCAAAGGCCTTAGAAGATACGCGAAGTATAGGTGGTGTTTGTGCGCGTTTGAATTCATTGGTATTCACCATGCGCAAGATTCGATTGACCAAGGCCGAGTCAAATCCCATCGCAATCAATTCTTTCGGGCCACAGCA
Organism: Bacteroidota bacterium; assembly: GCA_016713645.1. Lineage (GTDB taxonomy): Bacteria > Bacteroidota > Bacteroidia > Chitinophagales > JADJOU01 > JADJOU01. Next base: position 61,320 of record JADJOU010000005.1, on the reverse strand, counting down.
TTTTTCAATGTATTGATACAGTACTTCATCGAGCACATCATAGGGAGGAAGTGAATCTTGGTCTTTTTGGCCTGGTCTCAATTCAGCACTCGGAGCTTTTTGTATGGAGTTGAGGGGTATAATTTCTCTATCTCGATTGATATATTTTGCCAAATCATACACTTCTGTTTTGTATACATCTCCAAGCACTGCCAAGCCACCGCACATATCGCCATAAAGTGTTCCATAGCCAACAGCTGCTTCGCTCTTATTGGAAGTATTCAAGAGGATATAGCCAAATTTATTGGACACACCCATCAATAAAAGACCGCGAATCCTCGCTTGTAAATTTTCTTCCGCTATATTGAATGGCAAGTCTTTGAAGAAGGGCTTTAATAATTTTTCAATCGCAAAAAAACCATCTTCAATAGCAATGGTTTCATGCTTACAACCTATATTATTCGCTAGTATGATGGCATCATTCACTGAATGATCTGATGAGTATTGGGATGGCATTAATACCCCCAATACATTTTCCGCTCCCAATGCTTCTGCAGCAAGCGCGCAGGTCAAGGCAGAATCTATTCCCCCTGATAACCCAAGAACAGCTTGTTTAAATCCCAACTTTTGAAAGTAATCGCGAATGCCCATCACCAAGGCTTGATGAATGCGTTCAATTTTGTTTATACTTATAGGAGCATCTAATCCTATTTGTAAATTTTCCAAGTCGATTATTTGAAAATCTTCTTTGAAATAGGATAGCTCTTTGACCATATTCCCTTGCGCATTGAATACCATAGAACCTCCATCGAAGATTAATTCTGTCTGAGCGCCTACACAATTGCAATAGAAAATGGGAATTTTATATCGGTCGCAATTCGCTTTTAGTATTTGTTTGCGCGATTCAACTTGATGATAAGAAAATGGCGAAGCAGATAAGTTTAAAATAAAATCGGGCTGCTCTTTGATCAATTCATCCATCGGAGAGATGGGATAGAGCGGATTCTCATTGCCCACATTCCATATATCCTCACAGATGGTCACAGCAATTTTTTTTCCTTTAAATTCTATGCATTCAAACGCTGTATTTGGCTCGAAATAGCGGTATTCATCGAATACATCATAGGTGGGCAATAGCGTTTTGTGAATGACCTTCTCAATTTTTTTATTGTAGATAAAATAAGCGGAATTGTGTAAGTCTTTTCCCTCAGCAACTGGATTGACACTTGGGGAACCAATTAAAATAGCTATTCCCTCAGATAGTTCTCTGACGCGATCAATAACATCCTGACACTTGTTTATAAAATCGCTGAATTCTAAAAAGTCTCTAGGTGGATACCCACAGACTGCCAATTCGCTGAATAGGACTATATCGGCTTCTGCCTCTTTTGCACTGCGAATGGCCTTTCAATTTTATCAAAATTCGCTTCAAAATTTCCGATGTGATAATTCAGTTGTGCTAAGGCAATTTTCATGGGTCTTATTAATCGTGTAAATATAATAGAATTCGAGGAGATTTTTTAAAGTGAACTTCTCATGAAATCGAGAGTGAATTTCCTATCCCGCGCTCGACGATTTCATTGGATATCAGCCATTCAATCGTCTCCAACACCTCATTTTTATGATGTTCGGGCATTTTATCGATAAGCTCTTCGGGCAATAGAGCAGCCTCTTTTAAAAGGGCTTCAATTTTAGATCTAATGGCAGAAAAATTTTCGAATGACAAGGGCTTCTTTTTTCGACATATATCGCAATGGCCGCAGGTCTTTTGATAATCTTCCCCAAAGTATTTTAAGAGTTGTTTGACACGACAGATTTTTTGACTCAATACAATTTCTTGGAGCGACTCAATTTGCTTCATATGAACGATGCGCCGCTTTTCAATAAATGCATTATCCAATTCCAATAATTTGTTTTCCATCCTGTTTTCGAGGAAGGTAATCAAGGGCTCATCAGTGCTCGGAAGATAGAGAATGATGTCGGTCGAAGCCATATACTGAAGGGCATTTACAATCTGTATTTTCTTTGCACTTAATTTTTTGGCGATAAAATTTTCATCAATCTTGACGAATGTGTCAAATACACCGGCATATGTTCGAAGTATAAATTTGACCAAAGGATCAATCTGTGGATTCTCAATTTGATATTTATATAAATCTGCTTTAGTCGCATTGATCATCAATCTCGATGGACGGTAAACAGCATCTGAGGGTGAGAATGACACCACTCTGTTCAAGCAATTCTATGGCCTTGAGTGTAACGGGAATATTCAAATTATTCTTCTGAACAAATGTCCTCAGATCAAAGGGGAATTGCTGATTCACCCCATCTTCATATCCAATTTGATATTGACCATACAAGGCGGCATATACTTCTTTAATAAGGGGGATGGTGGGGAAATTTTCTTTTCTCGCTTGGAGGGAATCCAAATCGTGCTGATTATACAAGAGAATGGAAAACGCCTTGACGCCATCTCTGCCCGCTCTGCCCGCCTCTTGAAAATAGGATTCTATATTCTCGGGAAAGTCGTGGTGTATGACGATGCGAACATCTGGCTTGTCAATGCCCATGCCAAAAGCATTGGTGCATGCCATGATTCTCGTCTTTCCGCTTATCCAATCTGTTTGTTTTTTTTGCCGCTCTTCATGACTCAATCCCGCATGGTAATAATCAATAGAGATATTGTAGTGATTTAAATACTCCGCCATTTCTTGGTCTTGGCGCGGTTGCGTAGATAAATTAAACCACTCCCTTTTATGTGATTGAGTAGTTCAATCGTCTTTTGCATTTTATTCTCTTCATGTGCAAAATGGTAGGTCAAATTCTCTCTCTCATAAGTCACTTGAAAGAGGTTATTCTTTTTGAATAAAAGCTTCTCTTGAATATCCGCGGCTACTTCTGTTGTGGCAGTTGCGGTGAGTGCGATGACAGGCACGGGATGATATGTCCTGATTTCTGCAATATCTAAATACGAAGGCCTAAAATCATAACCCCATTGAGAAATACAATGTGCTTCATCAACCGCAATGAGATTCACTTTCATCGATTTGAAACGCTCAATGAATATCGGTGTTTTGAGGCGTTCAGGAGAGACATAGAGAAATTTGACCTCGCCGTAGATGCATTTATTGAGTTGAAATTCTATTTCGCGTTTATGCATGCCCGAGAAAATAGCTGTAGCTGGAATTCCTTTCTGCACCAATTGATAAACTTGATCTTTCATCAATGCGACTAAAGGCGATACGACAATGCATATTCCCTCTTTTGCCATTGCAGGAATTTGAAAGCAAATGGATTTTCCCCCGCCTGTTGGCAAGAGCGCGAGCGTATCTTTTCCCGCTAGAACGGATTCAATGATTTCCTTCTGAAGCGGCCTGAATTGGCTGTGCTTCCAGTATTTTTGAAGAATTTCATGGAGTTCATTCATAACGAGTTCATCTTTGATAAAAACGAATTTTTAGTTTGATTTAGAGGGAATAAAACTTTTGACTCCTTTTATAACAACAGATCGATTCATGACAGCGATACAGTATACGGCAACAAGAAAGTATGTACCCAAAGAGGAATAGGCCGCAAAATTAATTCCATAGATGGGAATGAAAAATAGTTGACCGTAAAATTGAGTCCCAAAAATGGAAGTAAGCCGAGAATCCATAAGTAACCTTTGTTTAGGGATAGAATATTGATGGATACAAAATAATAAATGGATAGAAAAACAGAGGCGATGAGCAAAATTCTAAATGATTGAACACCGAGTGCAGCATCTTCTTTGATAAAAATGTAGAGGATGTCTTCTGCGAATGGAAACAGTACAGCCGCAGCTGCGCTGATGATACCGATTATCGCCAATACGGATAGATTGGACTTTCTGACAATCTCACTGCGCTCATTCATCTCTGTCAATTTTAAAAAGCTCAAGCCCGCTGCGACTTGACTCAATATAGTGACATTATCAATCATCGACGTCATAATGCCGTAGATCCCGGTTTCTTTCAGTCCCAAAAATGTTTTACAAAGAATAAATCGGACTTCACCAAGACGATGGATATGATAAGCAAGAGATATGAACCCGTGCTGAATCGAAAGGTCTCTTTGAATGTCGCCCATCGCAATTGAAATTTGTATTGGTGCTTGGATAAAATAGCATAATGAAAGAGCCAGCCAGTCAACATTTCAATGGTGAGTATCCATAGTGCAATGGATAGGGTGAGCGAATGGTTTTGATACAAATAGAAAATGACGAGGAGAGAGATTAGTTTAAAAGTAAAGTCAAAATAAGCCGTGATGAGCAAACCCCCATGGGCAATCACAAATCCCCGTATATTTTGATTCATTAAGAGAAAGAAAATAATGAGCATCAAGTAGATGAAATTATTTGGAATCTGAGGGATAAAGAAAGGGAAGAATATTTTCCATATCAATAGCAAGGTAAATAAAGAAGACCAGAAATGAGTAAGGTTAAAATCGAATTCCATAGATGTAATTTTTCAAGTCGCGATGCTTAATGGCGTAATACATATTCGAATAGGGCAAGCCAAAATTCAGTATGGTAGAAAAAAAGAAGATAGAGGCGATGAGAATGGCGTACTCACCCCTTTCTGCGCTGGTCAGTGATCTGCTTATCATTAAGGTGCAGAGAAAATTCAATATAGCAATCGCGATTCTGCCAATGGTTGCTATAGCGGAATCAACGGCGAGTTTGCTTTTTCTGAATTTGTTAATTAATTTAATCATCTTTTCTGCAAATGGGCAAAGAGCAGCAGATTCTATTCAATATCCTGCATCCTGCACTCAATGAGATAAAAGTAGATATATTTGTTTTAACTGCGAATTTAAAAATGCGGGTATTGCAATTTAATGCAGGAGCAATTCCCTATAATTTTAGTAGTATTGCAAGTAAAGCGCCTTGAGTCATGAAATGGACGTCGAATGAAGATTTTTTTCTGGGGTTGATGGATGTTAGAGACAGTCATTGACAGATATGTATGAAGCCTATTCGAAATACAAGATCGACTATATTGGCTTTTCAAATGAGTTCAGCAGTATTTCTTGTACAGCACCTCTGATGACCCAGGCATATATTCACTCGTTTCGCACATAGGCGCTTGGTTGAACGCCAAAGATATTTTTCCCGTCTACCAAGGATTTATGTTTTTTTCAATCTTCCTAGCTACTTGCGCTGCGCTATTTGGATTGAATAAGCTATTCCAATCAAGACCAGGAAATATTGGGTTTAAATGGATGTCTATATTCATCGTCTCCCTCTTAGGTCTTTTTGTCTGCATCAAATCTGATGTCTATGCCTTTTATTATGTTGGGTTGTGCATGGTGCCGCTCTTGTATTATTCATTTACCACAACAGATTCGCCGCAATATGGCTTGATTGTAGGATCGCTTTTTATTATGAATATTGCTGAATATTGCCGTTCTCAAAGCGGCCTAATTGCCATGCTCTTTTTATTCTTGGGCGTTCTCATTTTATCTAAATATCGTGCATCCAAGAAGGCATTGATTGTCGTGCTCGTTGTGCTTTCCTTTTATGCTTTTAAGAAATACGTCAAATACAAAAGTCAAGTGGCGATTGAATGGTTGACTGTGCATGAAAAGAAATTTGATATAAATGAAAATACGCACCACCCTTATTGGCATTCCATCTATATCGGATTGGGATTTGTTAAAAATAAATATGGGATTGAATACCGCGACAGTGTGGCGATAGATGAAGTCGCCAAAGTCAATAAAACTTGTTTATATGGCTCTGATGAATATGAGTCCATTATTCGAAATAAATACATGGGATTATTAAAAGACGACCCCATTTTTTTTATACAATCCTATGGAGCGAAAGGGGGAATCATCTTAGCTATGGTATTATTCTTGACTTTTCCCGTTTGGTGGTATCGCATTTTTGTTTGGAGAGAGTCGGCAGTATTTGGAATTACCGCATCATACGCCTCCTTAAGTGCCTTGCTGGTTTATCCCAGAATCAATTATTTAATGCCGGTGATTGTCTTGTGTGTTTTCTATTCGGTGATTGTCATAAATAGGCGTAATTTCAATAGAAATCTGCGGAAGAGCTAAAAGGTGATTTTAAGAAAGGAATTACAATGGAATTTAACATTTCTAGATTGGGAAATTGGCTATTATAGAGTTTGATATTTGAAGGAAAACATATGTGACTATGGTGGAATTCAATTGGAGGTTAATTGTTTTGAATTAAACAAATTCTAGCATCGCTTTTTTTCTTAGAATAAACTCCTTAAGAAAAATGAAGGGGCTTTTTTTTTAGTTTTAATCAAGAGGGAACCAATTATATACTATGAGATGAAAATTTTTATCAGTTTCTTTTTATTTTTTACATTTAATCTAAATGCTCAAAAAGTAGATTTCTTCAAATTTGCTGATAGTGCAGATAAAGAAGTTCATGCACTGAAGTCCTTTAAAGTGATGTCAAATGGCGATATCTGGATGTGCATGAATGAATATGATTCTATTATTTCAAATTATAAGTACAATGCCATAATTATTGATTCGTCGGGGAAAGTTAAGTTAGAAAAGAAAGCATTGAGTTTTTTATTACGACACTGCATTTGAGCAATATCAAATTTTCAAGTATTTTCATGAAATTGATCAGAATACCGTTAGGCTGAATGGAATCTATGCTAACAAGTTGTATAATGGTTTAGATTCTTTTTTGAGATTGGTATTGTTACAGGAAAGGTAAGTGGGAATCAAAATTTTCAAATTCAAGATATAGTTCAAACTGCTATAGATTCATTGCCATTAAACTTCCACAATTGGGATTTCGATTATCTTCCATATAGTGATTCCAATTGTTTGTTTGTCTTTAAAATTGAGATTGAAAAAAACACTAAATGGAGAACGCACATTCTTAAAGTTTCCAATTATAAAACACAAGTATTTAAAGCGAGTTTTGATACCAATATTGTTCAAAAATTAGGAGTACCAATGGTTTACGAAACAAATGATAAGGTGTTATTCTTTAATAGAAATATTTTTAATAATGTCACCCTCAATAATTGTATTGAGTTTGATAAAAATTTGTCTAGTTATAAATTTAAAAATTATTCCCCCCAAACGGGCTTATTTTATCCAAGTTTTAAAATTTTGAAATCAAGCAATGATACCTTGATGCTCTTTGGCGTATTTAATAAAGAAGAAGTGGATAAAAGTTGTACCATGGCTATGGGTTTCTAAAGTAAAAGATACGATTGGTGTTCAAATGCCAATTTTACAGCCTTTTAATTCTAAGAAATACAATAATAAAATCATTTATCCCAGAGGTTTTGGCGATATAGCAAAATCTTCTAAGGAGAATAGAATTTATACTGGGGGAAGTGAAGAAGCTTTATCATATGATGATACTTTGAATCTTAGTTTATTCGCATCGGATACTTTAGGAAATCCGATTTGTCATCGCAATTTGGAATTGCCTTACCCTTATTTTTATGTAGAAGTAGAATTTGTAGGGACTATTCCTTCTGGGGGTGTTTTATATGCAGGGAATCTATTGCCACTGGGTGGAAAGAGGACGGCAGTTCTTATCATGATGGATAAGGCTTGTAATGTAAAAAAAGTTATTGCAAAAAGAGCATGGGGAGCGGATATTACATCTTTGTTTGAAAATCGTATTTTAGTGAGTGTCTATCCAAATCCGTCCCAAGATAAAATAAGACTAAATGCGGATATAGATTCGAAAATGAATTATAAGATAGTAATAGAAGATGCAAATGGAAATGTTTGCATTCACAAAGAATGGCAACTATCAGACCAATTGGATATTGCCAAATTAAGCGCGGGAATATATTTTATTTCTATTTTAAATAAAGATGCAGTTATTGGTATGGCAAAATTTGTCAAGCTTTAATATCTTTATTTTTAGGCAGGAAAATTTCAGAAACAAGCATTTCTTGATTTGCACTAGAGTATAGTTCATTTTGGATGATTGACCATTTAGATATCAATTAGAAAATATGTTCAATAGCAGTTGTGTATTATACATGGTGTAGCTAAAGTCAAATTTATCGCTGAGAAAAGCTTTTAGAAAGAGCTGATTTTGAAATAATGGCTTAAAAGGTTGTGAAAGTCATAGACTTACTAACAATGGAAATTTCCACCATTCCTCATGGTTTTTTATATTTACACATCCAATTAAATAATTTCTATGAATCTTTTCAGCCAAATTAAGCCTCACCTCATCGCGATATTGTTTTTGTCATTGCCTCGTGTTTGTACTTCTCGCCTTCCCTTTCAGGAAACAAAATGAATGCACACGATAATGTGGGCTATACCGCTGCCAATAAGGAATGCGCTGATTATAAAGCCAAAGGGGAGACTATCCTTTGGACGAATAGAATTTTCTCTGGGATGCCGCTTTTTCAAACGAGCTATGCGATTAAGAGCAATCTCGTTGGATATGTAGGCGCGGCTTTTTCATTCTTTTCTTACGAAGTGAATATATTGATTTTTCTCATGGTGGGCATGTACTTCGCTCTCATACTCTTTAATCTGCAGAGTAAAACATCTATTCCCATTAGTTTGGCCTATGGCCTCACCACTTGGTATTTGCTCTCCATCGAAGCGGGCCATAATTCGAAAATGTTTGCGATTGCCTATGTCCCTCTATTATTGGGCGGTATGTACCATACCTATTTCACAGAGAGCAAGAAAGGCCTCATTGCCATTGGTATTGGATTGGCTTTGCTCATCGGAACCTCTCACTACCAAATTGTCTATTATGCCATCATCATGACATTTTTTTGGGGATTTATGCCTTAATTGAATTTGTCAAGAGCAATAGAATAGCTGATTTTGCAAAGCGCACAGGAATTATCTTATTCGTTGTAGCAGTGGCTGTGGGTTGCAATACCACCAATCTATGGACCAATTCTGAATACGTCAAAGAAACCATGAGAGGCGGAAATTCTGAATTGACCAAGACTTCAGCGCCAGGATTAGCTGAAAAAAAATCAACGGGATTGGACATCAATTATGCATTTAGTTGGAGTTACGGAATCATCGAGTCTATGAATATGATTATCCCCAACTTGATGGGTGGTGGAAGCAATCAGGAATTGCTTACTGCAGATTCTGAAATCGGAAAGAAATATGGTCAGGATGAGTATATTCAATTGCCTACGTATTGGGGTGATCAGCCATTTACATCTGGCCCTACTTATATTGGTGGCTTGATATTTATCTTCTTTATTTTCTTTATGCTCGTGGAGCAAAATAAAATTAAGTGGTTCTTTCTCGCTACAGTTGTCCTCTCTCTTATGTTGGCATGGGGAAGGCATTTTTTAATCCTCAACGAATTCCTTTTTAATCATTTACCTATTTACAATAAGTTTAGAACGCCTTCCATGGCATTGACTATTGCGACGATTTCGCTTTATTTTACAGGGGGATGGTTCTTTTCTAAATTGGTCAATGGAGAGTATACCAAAGAATTGCTCTCAGAAAAATTTAAGACATTGGCCTATATCGTAGGAGGTTTTGCACTGTTTGCTTTCTATTTGGGTGTATCTGGATTGGATTTTAAATCTGCTACCGCAGATGCGCGAATTTTAGAGCAAAATAAGGATTTCCCAATCGCAGATTTGATCGCAGATCGGAAAATGCTCATGATGAATGATACCTATAGATTCATTATGCTAATGGCTGTTTCATTGGGATTGATTTGGGCTTATGTCACTGGGAAAATGAAAAACGCGCAATATTTTATGGTGGGCTTGAGCCTCATCATGGTTGTCGATATCTGGTCTGTGGGCAAGCGTTATGTCAATACCAAAGACTATTCTGAAGCGACTTCATTCGAGGAATTTATTCCGAGTACCCCAGCGGATATGAGCATACTCAATGATAAGAGCGGACAGTTCAGGGTATTTAACAGCACCAATGATCCTTTTAATGATAATTCACCGGGCTTTTTCCATAGCAATGTGGGAGGTTATAGTGCTGCTAAATTATACCGCTATCAAGATATCATTGAGCGACATCTATCGCGAGGAAATATGGCGGTGTTCAATATGTTGAATACAAAGTATTTTATAACCCAAGGACAAGTGCAAGGGGCACCACCTCAAGCGCAACAAAATCCTGGAGCCTGCGGCAATGCATGGTTTGTGCGTGAGATTAAATTTGCAAAGAACGCAGATGAAGAGATTAGTTTGATGGATAATTTCGAACCGAAAAATACAGTCATTATTGATGAGCGATACAAAGCAGACGTTAAAAATGTCTCTGTTGATTCATTGAGCGCAGCGATGAATTCGATTGTATTGGCGAAATACCATCCAGATAAAATGGAGTATACATCGAATGCGAATGGAGATCAATTCGCCGTATTCTCTGAGATTTGGTATAGAGGCAATGAAGATTGGAAAGCCTATATTGATGGCAAGGAAGCCAAGATGACTCCGCGTGAATTACCTATTGCGCGGAATGAATATTCCTGCGGGCAAACATGAAGTCGTATTTGAATTCAAGCCAGATTGCTATTATAAAGGAAATATTTACGGCTATGCGAGTTCGATTATTTTCTTCCTCATGTGCATTGGAATTCTATTTACAGAGAGCAAGCGAAAAGAGGATTAAGATTCGATTTTCATCAATTTCCCATAACCATTGAATAGTTTTCAAATGAATTCCAATGCGCTTCAAAGGGTTGATTGCATTGGTCTTCAATGAGTATTTGATGCGCTGTGATGGTGATGGATCGCTGATGTTTGACAGAACCATATTCAATCAAAACGACAAATTGGTATGCATCATGTGTTCGCTCTGCGAGTAAAACTGTTGTTTTTGTTCGCTTCAAAAGCGAAAACAATCCATCTCTTGTCGGCATCCATTCATTTTGCTCAACCCCCGCATAAATGGTATTGTGAGAAGCGGTACTTCTAAATTCATTGCGACGTTTATGATCAGCTGTATATGAATAGGTTCCGCGATCTATTAAAATATCCATACCATCCATCTGCAATTCAATCGCGCCTGCATCATTGTGTTTATGTCCCCATGACCGATGATTTTTATCATGGCATCCATATTGAATACACAAATAAAAGTGAGCGGATTTCAATATGGTAATGCCAAATGCTGTATAATGCATTTCTGTAAAATCATGGAGCAATGATGTTGAATTCGTGGAATCAAAAATCTTATCTTGCTTGTATCTATACTTGTGAAGGGCTTTTTTGATGCCTATTTGAACAGGTTGGCTTTTTGCAATAGGTGAAATATTATTATTAGAAAGGCTTTGGATTATATTCTTTTCCAAAGGGAGCTGACTAGAGAATTTGTTAAAGCTACTGTGGTTAAACAACCCATCTGCAGCGGATAAGAGGCCGCTGTGATTGAGGTGATTTTCGTCCCAAAATAATAAGTCTTTGTAATGATTCGACCAATGTTGAAGATGGATATATCGTTTCAAAGATGCCCTATTGACAAGGCTTCCCATGGGACTGAATCGAAAGAATCGACCGCTGTCATTATCGCCAATTTGAGGAACATCCCCATTTTCTTTTAGAATGGATTGTGTGAATTGCGCTGCGCGAAATATTTTTTCTCGAATAGGAGCTTGAATCAAATCACCTGTGTTAAAAGCATTTGATTCAAAATAGGGCGCGTCATCCGCTGCTGCGGCTGATAAGCCTGAATTTGATCTTTAATTGTTTTGGGCAGTCCATCGATTATGGCGATGGAGTAGAGTAGCATTTCTGTGCTCAAGCGGCGCTAAGAATCGGATCCCTCAAAATTGCTACCCTCTTCAAAGAATTGCTTATCGTTCTCGCGATTGATTTCTTGCATGGCGAGCTTCAACCATGTATTGGTCTGGTCATTTTTTTCTAAGAAAATAGCAATATAGAGCAAACCTGTAATATTGGCCAAATAGTGATTAGAAGTAATGCTGTCGCCGTATTCGAGATGTGCATATAAATATTCGCCATGCGAAGCAATCATCTCAGCAAAGGTGGATTTAAATGTCTCAGAGATTGTATTTTCCTTGTCTAATAGCATAAGAAGATTATACGCCATCAACATATTCGCCGCGCGAATGCCTATGTCCATGGGGCAAGACCAATTGATGCCGATATTGGGTGGACAGACCATATAGAAATCCAGCAACTGAGCTTGAATTTCCAAGATGATTTTTTCTCTCACGCCTTCTTTTTTGAAATGCAAATAATGCCATCTGAGGAAGGTGGTGCATGCGCGATAATTCCCAGGGGATTTTTACATCAACGCCCTCTAAATTGCCTTCTGCACTGCTATCGTGGCTCCATTTATCGCTGCTGAATCGATAGCCTGATCGCATGTCTCTATTCCAATCGATGAAGATATAATCTGAGTGAATGCTTTGAATGCAATGGTACAATTCAATGCTTTTTGTGAAAGGAGGCAATATTTCTGTGAGAAATTCGGCAGTTTGAAAGGGTTTGTCTATGAATGTAGATTCGTATTTGATCCCCATCATCCCGACAGAAGCAGCATGATAGGAGGTATTTGTCCAACCCGAACCGAGGATATCAAAGCGGTGTTGGAAGTATTTTGCATCAATTCATCTTATGGCGATAGCGGGAATGCGGTGATCGGGAAGATTCAAATTTTTCAACGGGCAAATAGTCTATACGCCATGAAGTCATTGCAATCGCGTATCCACCTCAAGTGCTTTTCTTCTCAGAGCATCTTTATTCAATTTAAATTGGATTTGCCTAATCACCTTGCGCATGAGCACAGGCAAGGGGAATCCGTATTTTAATTTGAGTGTTCGATAATTGAACATGCCTAAATTGAGTTTAAATCATCCTATGATTTATGAAAAGTGAAGCACAGAAACCAACCTTTGTCCTTTTTGCCAAAGATAGAAGCTGTATTGGATTTAGCAATCGTCGATAGATAGAAATCCATGTCGCTCCATCTTGTCGTAATAGGTGTAGTAGGTGAATACCTTGCTATTTGAGACAGGTTCTTTAGCGAGGATGGATTCAATTTCTTTTACCGTATATCCCTTGGTGCCATAGCTCTCCATATTATGCCACAAAACATCGGCGAGGGATAAATTCCATTTGAATTTTAGCAAGGCGTGTTTTACCCAAAAGAAATAAGTTAAATAAGAATGGCGATTGTAAATCATAATCTTCGCCTTGCCACCTGGCTTGAGCACGCGAATGATTTCTTTCAAAGCTTGTAATGTATTGGGAGAATGGTGGATGACTCCCCAACTATATACAATATCAAATTCATTGTCTTTAAATGGAAGGTTTTCTGCATCGGAAACTTGAAGTGATTCGGCTTTAAATCCATAGACCTCAAGTCTATGACGAGCATGTTCAATGGCTTGGGGTGTTAAATCAATTCCATTTAATTTGGCACCGCTGCGCGCCCATTGCAAGAAATCAGTCGCTGCGCCAACGCCCACTTCCAAAACTCTTTTGTCTTTTCCTTCGCTGAAATTTGCAAATTCTTTTATCTCTGGCTCTTTATCATAGCGATCTTTCTCGATGATATCAAAATATTCTTTAGAGAATTTTTTCCCTTCTCCAAATTGAGAACCGCATGTTTCTGCATCCCAATAATCATGAACTTTTTCTTTCAAATCTTCCATGCTATGCGTTTTTGTAACCAATATATTGTTTATACCACAAAACAAAATTTAGTATATACCAAATCTTCGTTCCTTCTTTCTTTCAAAATAGAATCAATCATTTCCTTATTCAATAAGTTTGTCTTCTCGATGAACACATCAATTTCTGTTTTCGCCATCACTCCCAATTCGTCTAAAAACCAGTCGTATACAGGTGCGCCAAACCCTTGCTTTTTTCTGTAAATCACATCGTGAGGCAATATTTTCTCAACTGCTTTTTTTTCAATAAATATTTCGGTTCGCGATTTTTTATTTTCAACGCTGCAGGAATACTCATAGAATAGGCGACAAATTTATGATCCAAAATTGCACGCTTCTTCTAATGCAACGGCCATACTCATCTTATCGACGCGCATCAAGAGGAGTTCGGGAATGCGGAGTTTTAAGTCGAAATAACTCATCCAATTCAAAGGGGCTTTCTCTGGTGAGCGCTCCGTATATCTTTTATAGTAGGGCTCTATCTCCTCCCATGTCGAATAATTCTTCAATTGCTCTTTGATTGCTGATCCTAAAAGAGCTTGCTTTTCTTCTTCTCCAAAAGAGGTCACGCTACCCCAGAATATTTGATTGCGCTCGTGATGACTTCTTCTGATCAATTCATATAAGACCGTGTTTTTTTGCCCAGCCCATCCCATGATTTTTTGTGCAAGATATTTTATTGGTTTTGTAAATGGTATACTGCTGTATCGCTCCATCTCCAAGGATTGCTTCCAATAGTGATAACCGCCAAATAGCTCATCACTTCCTTCACCAACTTGACAAACTGTCACCCCATTATCTCTTGCCAGTTTTGAAACATAATAGAGTGGAACACAGACTGGGTCGCCAATGGGCTCATCTTGGTAGTGAATCATCTCAGGCAAGAAATCCATTAAATTTTTCTGAGTCAATTCTTGTTCTGTATACTTGCATCCATACATTTCAGCGACTTTGCGCGCATAGACGAATTCATTTTTATAACTCTTTAAACTCGAATCATTTTCGTATCCAATGGAAAAGGCGCGAACAGGCTCCTTTGCAATCTCACTGAATAAAGCGGTATTCAAACTCGAATCAATTCCACCAGATAAAAATACGCCTACAGGCACACAGATTCTAATCTATATTTTACCGAAGTCTTCAACAAACGGATTACTTCTTCTTGTATCTCAGCTTCTGACTTATTCGACAAATTCGATTGCTCATCGAATACATCCCAATACTCAATCGGTGCTGACATCTGACCCTTTTTAATTTCTATATAATGGCCTGGTTGTAATTTATAAATATTTTTGAAAAGTGTATTCAGCGCGAGAACAGTCAAAAATTACAAGTAATTGTAAAACCCTTTTTCATTTAATTCGCGCTTGATAGATGGATTCTGAAGGATGGCTTTGATCTCACTCGCAAAGTAAAGAACTCCTTCTGAAACTGTATAATAGAGCGGCTTGATGCCAATTCGATCGCGCACCAAATAGAAGAGGTCTTTCTCAATATCCCAAAGGCAAATCGCAAACATGCCCCTGAATTTGTGTATGCATTCAATGCCCCATTTTTATACGCATAATAATCATCTCCGTATCGGTGGTTGGTTTTAAAGACATAGCCATCTTTCCAACTCAGTTCTTATCTCGGCATGATTGTATATTTCGCCATTAAATATGATCCATATTTTTTCAGAATCATCGCTCATCGGCTGAAAGGCGATGTCAGAAAGATCTATTATCGATAGACGCCTATGCGCAAAGAAAGCTTGGCGCTCGCTGGGAATCGTATGAACAAACCGCTTGGAATCTCCACTTGTTTTGATCAATTCGATTTTGCCTTTATCCGTATTTCCACTGAAGAGAAATCCATCTCCATCTGGTCCGCGGTGTTTGATTGAATTGCTCATGGATACCATGAGATTTTCATCAATGCTACGAGTTTTGTCTAAACATATTATTCCTGCTATACCGCACATAGAAGACAAATATATAAACTAATTGTCGATTCTGCATTGATTGGCTTTAATTGCCTGTATTATTTCCCCAATTCAATGTCTAAGGGCGCAAAAAAAATTGGTAAAAATTGTTAATTAAAAACATCCTCATTTGAATTTGGAAGTATTGACGTATTTTGTTTAAAAAATTATTTATGAAAATAAAGTTCGCTTTTCTCGCATTCACCACTTTTTACTTCCTCTCTTGCTCCAAAGACACTGTCACTGATACTGATAAGATGATATTTAATCAAACTAAATCTACCGATGGCTTTGTTTGGTTTAAAAATTCGATGTCAAATTGGCGAAAATCTTCTGGAACTGGCCATTCCGCAGCATTTTTGAGAACGCGGTATAATGCCATAGCTGCAAAACAATTAGATGCAAATGGGAAAGTAAAACCCGATGCCCTTTTTGAAAATGGTTCTTTGATTGTTAAGGAGTTCTACTCGTCCGCTTCGAGCACTGAAATAGACTTCTACGCCATCATGTACCACAACGATCAAGATCCACTAACCCCAGAACACGGCTGGCTTTGGGCATATTACAATACAGATGGAAGTGCTCGATATTCAGTGACCAACAAAGGCGGCAATTGCCACTCCTGCCATTCCCAGCAGGGAATCGTCGACCACACTTTGATGAATAAATACTTTCCTTGATTTTAGCGCAGTAATAAGACCGTTCCTTTGCGGAATATTGGCGTCCCATCTTGATCATTCAATTGGATCAAATAGACGTATTCCTCCTGTGGTGCTTGCGAACCCCCAATCGTGCCATTCCAGCCAATCGTCGGGTCATTGGATTCAAAAATGCTCGCTCCCCAGCGATTGAATATTTTTAGGGAGTAATTTGCGGTATTTCCAAAAATAATCATCGGTTTAAATTCCTTGTTCACCCCATCTGGCCTAAAGGCATTCGGGATATGCAACATCGGTCGCTGCGCAATGCACTCCAAATTGGAGCGAGAAGAATAAAATTTCGAATAGAATGGAAGCGTGTCAATGGAATAATCGACAACTACTTGATAACACATAATCCCTTTCTTCTCATAGAGGGCTTCTATATTGTCTTCATATAAGGTTTGGTCTGGGTTTAATGTCGCCACCAACTGCAATCCCTCCCCGGCATCGCGATAGACCTTGTATCTAAAAACAGTCGAGTGATTCAGCGCCTGTGGTTTCCAAGTGAGTTTATTGACAAAGAATAATTTCTGTTCTACTTTTAAGTAAAGATGATTTTTTACAGCAGCCCCAGCATCTGCCCCGCAACTATCTTTCAATAGAATTTCATAGTAGATGGGATTGCCCTTGAGTGCTGTCGTATCAATGTATTTACTGATTTTTGAAATCTTCCCATTGACGGTGTAGCGATGAATTTCTACTAAATCGATTTCTGTATATCCTCGTTTGATAATGACTTCGCGCACATTGGCGAGAGAATCTGTAATCCATTCGAGGAGGATTTTATTGGGAGCGAAAACATCTATTTGACTGATGAAAAAATAACGAGGTTTTTGAACCTTATTGACCACAAAACAGAGTTGATTGGAATAGGCCAATGCGGTTGTGTCTTGGGAGTTTGTTGCCAATATTCTAATGCACAAACTATCGCCCACTATATAATCCGTATAGAGAAAACTTCTATTGTCAGGATTATTGGTCGAAATCAGTTTTTCTGCTGCGCCATTTTTGCCTATGAATATTTTATAGTTTAGGACTGTATCCTTCTTCGGACCATCCCAACCAATGTATTTTGTCCAGTTGATATCGATGTTTCCCTTGCAGGGATTTTCTGTTTTTTGTAAAAAAATAGAGGTATGCGCAAAAGATTCTTCGCTAATTCCTTGGTCTCCGCCGCCGCACTTGTCGCGCGATACGATGGTATAGGTGGCACTCTTGATGGTGGGATCCTGATCGCTATCTGTGTATGCATTATTGAAACGACCTAATACAGAATCTAAGATTTTGATATTGGGGATGAGGATATTATAGGCATAGGTTTGCTTCTCAGGACTGGGATACCAGCGGATGACCGATTTCCCATTCTCGACAGATACACTTTTAATTTTGGGTTGTGAATAGTCTGAAGTGCATAGAAATGTATCCGAACTTTTAGACGTGGAACCTGGGCAATTGAAATCCGATTCCATAAAATAATACCAAATCTGACTCGCTGTAACTCCATTGTGGCTAAAGGAAGTCTGAGCTTGAACATTGATGGTCGTGAGCAAATTATAAGGTCCAGCGATATCATTGGCGGCATAAATTTTATAGCCTACAAATGGCCCGCAGCCTACAGGGACGTTCTCCCAAGTGATGGTATTGCTGCTGTTTTTATTTTGAGCGCAGATGAGTTTAGGCGAGGCATAAGTTTGTGCTTGTATATTGCTCGCAAAAAGCGCTGTGATGAAAAATATAAAAAGGCGAATGCTCATACTACGATAACATGACATTGCCCAAAATTAAGATATTTATTTGCTATTGCCTTCAAATCTTCGGCAGTGATTTGATCAATTCGCTCGAGGAATCGCGTGTAATAGTCGGCGGATAGCCCGAATTTCATGATTCTATATTGTGCTTCCGCCAATTTAAACGATCCATCGATATCGCGGAGCAAATCCCCTTTTAAATAATTTTTAACTAAATCCAACTCCTCGATGGGGATGAGCACTTGCTTTAATTGATCGATTTCATGCTGAATTTCTTTGAGGACTTTATCGACGTGCTTCTTATCTGTATCCGTAGAAATATATCCATAAGAACCATATTTCTGATTGAATATCTGCGAATAGATGCCATAGGTATAGCCTTTTTCTTCGCGGATATTGCCCATCAAGCGTGAACCGAAATACCCTCCGAAAATGGTATTGAGGATGGACAAATCGATTGAATCAGGATGTGCGGGTGCTATGGTATGCCAACCAATCTTAATCGAAGATTGATAGGGATTGGGTAATTTCACGGTATGGTATTTCTCTGCGCTGGGCGACAGCGAAAACGGTTGCGCATCATCTCCTGGATTGGGCTGATAATTGTTTGGAATAAATAGTGCAGTGATTGTATCTATAAATGAGGCATCATAATCGCCAACTATCATATATTTAGCCTTCAATTTTTGGTAGTGTTCGCGATAGAAATATTCAATATCCTCGAGTTGTATGTCGATATAGTTCTGCTCAGAAGTGGCATAGCCATAGGGATGGTCTGCGCCGAATAGATGGACGCCCAAGGTGCGCTCTGCGACGCTCTCATTTTTGGACAGTGCTTGTTTGAGTTTTTCGATGCGGATATTCTTCAATAAGCTGAATTCATGAGGTTCAAAAACCGCTTCAAATACCACTTCGTGGAATAAGGGGATGAGCGCTAGAAATTGCTTTTTTAAACAAAACAAGGAGATGTGAATCTCGTCGTATCCCGATTCGACTTCAATGGTCGCGCCATTAAAATCGAGGATTTCCTCTATTTGAAATGCTGTGTGATTTTTCGAGCCCTTTTTAATCATCTTGGCGGTCAA
The DNA here is from genome assembly GCA_016713645.1 of Bacteroidota bacterium. Lineage (GTDB taxonomy): Bacteria > Bacteroidota > Bacteroidia > Chitinophagales > JADJOU01 > JADJOU01. The sequence goes on along the minus strand of JADJOU010000005.1, from coordinate 42,199 downwards.
AAAACTCTGTGCTTTCTTTATTTCTGCAATCCTCCCACCGGGCAATATCACCGTGAATTTGACGATGTTTATATTGGATTCAGGATATTCTAGTATGGGTTTCACGGACAATAATTTCTTACTGCAATGATAATGTTTTCTATTGCTGAGAGCGCATAAAAAAAGGAAAGATTTATATTAAGTTCATTCTTATGCGAACTAACACATGCAAGTACTTAAATTTACGCGATTTGAACTTATTCTCAATATCGGGTATTAATGCCTTCCCCAAACATTGACAACAGCTCTATGTCTCGATCTGTTTTTGGTGTCGTAGAAAAAGACTATTCGATCGATGAAGCGCTGATTGCCGACTAAGTCGATGACTCTTGAATCATCTCCGCGTCTGAATTGATGTTTCAATGCGATTTCTTGAGTTTCTCCATTTTCAAAGTGAACAATGCAGCGGTGCATATTGACAGCTCCACCTCTCACGACAAATTTGATGGCATTGAACTTGCCCTCTCGATAAGTGACTTTTATCACATCCTTGTCGAGCCCCCAATTGACAACTCTAGAGCCTAAATCCTCCCATCTCTGGGCGTTTAATGTTTGACTGACAGCAGTAAGCAAGAAAAGTGCGAAAATAGTTTGTAGTATTTTTGTGCTCATAAATAGGAATTTTATAGTCCTAAGATACGAGAATTTAATAAAGGTTTAATGAATCTATGTTTTCTGTAATTATTATTTGTGAAATACATGCTTCTGATAGGGTTCATCCCTTTGTCGCACCGATTCATGTCTTCACCAATCAAAGAATCCTCAACAATCCATCACCGCTTTTCAAACTTCCCAACCACTTTCATATTCCCCGCATCTAGCAAGTGAACAAAGTAAATTCCAGGAACCAAATCGCCCACATGAATGGGAGTTTGAATCGAGCCGATTTGACCGAGGATCTTTCCATCCATGACACGACTGCCGTATACATTGAATATCTGCCAAGTCTTGTCCCCTAAATCAGTGGAGACAAATTGAAGGCGAATTTCCTCGTCGGCAGGATTGGGATAAATGGAATACATGTTTTGCGCATCTATGTTTTCAATACTCGAAGCGTCTAACATCTGCATTTTTACCAAAAAAGTATTGTTCAAACCAAATTGATCTTGAACCAGGATGGTCATCTCTTCCTGGCCCTTGAAAAATTTATTGGGATAATAAGTTATAGTGTTCCCAGCAAATGAAACACTGCCTATGCTTGGCTTTTTATATACAGAAAATGTATGGACATCGTTTCTATCAACATCCATCACTTTGGGAATAAATGAAAATGGCATATTGTTTTTAATCAAGAGATTAGTATCTGAAACGGTAGGAGGGTCTGGAGATCCTCTATTGATGATATGCAGCGTTTTGGAACTACATAGATTGTATTTGTCGCAAACTTCTACACAGATGGAATCACGATCGTCGTAATCTTTATTGGGAATATAGCTGATGCATTTATTGGAAATAACACTGGCTCCGTGCATGGCATTTTTGCATAGGGTAAAAACAAATTCATCGGAGATATCTTCATCAAATATCTTAGGACAAATTAAAATAGATGAATCCTCTTTTCCATAGATTAGACTATCGGTAATTATGGGCTTAAATGGTCTCTTGATGGTGAGGATATTTTGGATACTTTGTCTGCATAGTCCAGAAGGGTCGCAAACTTTTATACAGACGGAATCTTTGCCAAAGAATCCTGCATTGGGAGTATAGCGATAACAAGTTGCATTGATTGATTGGATTGAACCATTTTTAGCAAGGGCGCATATTGTAGTACTCAATCCACCATTCGAATCTGGATCTGAAATAGTTGGACAGAAAACGACAAAACTATCTATGAATGAAGTATAGGTTGCAGACGAAATATTGGGCGTATCATTGAGTGGAATGACTTGGACATAAAACCATTTGGTATCGCAAAGACCCGTCTGATCGCAAACGCGCATACTAAAACTATCTCGTCCATAGTAATTTACATTGGGTTTATACCGAAAACATGAATCTGCAACTAAATTCACCGCGCCATAATTCCCTTGTTTGGCGATATTAAAACTTAAGGTTGTATTCGAATCTACATCCTTTGCGTGCAAACAGAAATTGATTGAACTGTCTTCAAAAAGCGAAAGGGATTGAGAGAATAGAGTTGGGTTTTCCGCTGTTTCTACAATAAATCCAATGGATTCAATAGGCAGTGGTTTCTGAAAATAGTTATGCACGATAGATGCTCTATTGGTAATATCAATGGTCTTTCCATAAAATTTTGGCGGCTTAATGCGAAATGAAAATTGGGATTCATGGCTTCCATTTGACGTGTCATTGCTCAATTGAATGCCTGCAAAATCCCAATGAAAAATTCGATTGCTGATTTGTTTGAGGGTATAGGGATGCTTGGAATACGTCATCTCTATGGTGGATGGGTCTATTGAAATAGGGAAAGTATCGATGATTAAAATATCTTGAATCGTCGCATTAGTGGTGTTTTTAAAATGAATCGTATAGTTTAACCATTCTCCTTGGCGTACTTCATAATCATATACAAATGTTTGATGAGATTCTGATTTTGATTGACTAGCAGCATTATTGGCTAAGCGTTGCTTTAACTGGAAATTATTATTGAAGAGATTAGAATCAATGCCGTTGAATCTAATGCTTGTTTGTGTCACAATATTTTGACCCAATATCATGGCGTTGGAATTCTTGACATTTAAATGAATGATGCTATCCATCCATAGGGCCGAGAGATGAGAAAGTCCAGAAAGCGGTATCACCATTAACAAAATTGTAATTGGGTTGTGCGCCTAGGAAAGTCTGATTAGCATCCTTCACAAAATAGCATGTTGTATTATTGGCCGTCAAATTTCCTTTGTTCTGAACATAAATTTTGTATGAAATAATTTTTCCTGTGTCTATAGAAGCTTGATTGGATGCATGTGAAATGGCTAAATCGTTCCAATACTTAGTGGGCTGAAGGGCGATATCTACAAGCACTTTTTCTCCCCAAACATTCGGTAAGTGATTGACTTTGCTCATGACAATATTAAATCCCGATTGAGCGGATTTATAATTAAAATTCAAATTGCCTAAATAGCCCAAGTGGAAAATGGATTTATTCCCAAGTACTTCTTTTGCAATGATGGAGTCACTTCCATAGTATATGCTGAATGCCCCGCGATGGTAATAGGGCTCGTTCGCCTCTTTGGTGCCATTGCTATTCAAGTCAACGAAAATAGTTGGAATGACACTTATCTTGTTTACATGAATTAAAAAAGAATCAGTAATACTGCACCCCTCTCCATTGACCATAGTGAATTTGTACTTAGTAGAGTCAATAGGTCTTGCATTGATAAAAGGATTGGTGTATATGGGTATTCCACTGAGAATATCATAGAGATATTTTTTTGGACTCCAATCCATTTTGGGATTGGCTCCGGGAAATTCAATGCCGATGGTTTTATGCTCTCCGAATAGAATGGTTTGAATTCTATTTAATGGCGAATGGGTATACGTAAAGCTGGGAACAATAGATACATTGTATTGTACAATTTGTCCGCAATTTTGATTGACCGATTTGAGTACTTGGAAAAAGGAAGCAGAGCTAGTATTATTAAAAAAAACAAGGCTGCTATCTGCATTGTATGAAATCTCATTGGCATTCATCCAATAGCTGTGGGTACTTTTATCGAATGGTTTTGAGGGGTGATTCCCTCCCAGGCAATGGGCTAGATTTTGCACAATATTTGGAGGATTGCTGAATTGGATATTGATACCTATCTCCGTGCCGACGCGCACGCCATTTGAACAGTAGTGCACTTCTGCAACAAATTTATAATTGTTTTTCTCCGCAGTTACACCATTGAATAAAATAGTTCCATATAAGGTATCAATATTGCTGGCGCTTTTGACGACATAGTAGGTATATGAAGATCCAGGGGGCAAATAGGAACAGGTGAGTTTGAGTTCAGCAGTGGGCGTACCCGCATAGCCGATACCTTTGATTTTAAATTTCATCAATTTATCTTTGCATCCTGTGACAGTATTTTTATCGATTATTGTCACGTTTTCTGCAGAATCAGCAATGATACCTATTGCCTCGGTTTGTGCTTCAGACTTATCTACAATTACTGGATATGCTAAATAATTTTCACCTGCCATTACAAATGAATCTTTCCCATTGCCATTTTTTAATCTTCTATATTCAGTAAGTTTAATTCCAACAATAGTATTTTGAAATTTAGTCGGAGTAAAACTCATTTCACCAGTTGTTTTATTAATTGTCAAAGAGGGCTCTGCCATCACAAATGCTTTTCCGTTGACGTAAGTATATTGGCTTGTATGAACAAAGGGGCGTTATCGTCTCATAAACAATAGAGTCATTATCTGCATCTTCCCCAATTAAATTAAAATTGTTTTTTACCCCCGTAACACAGTTCATAAATTTCTTATTGAGCAATTTAGTACTATTATTCCCGCCCGCAAGTGATAAATTTATTTGCGTTTCAGCATAAACATTTATGCAAGCCGCTTGATTAATGTTTTGATCGAATGAGCCAGGGCCATTATTCATATATAAGCAGCATTCTTGAAATGCGATTAGTGCATTGCCGCATGTTTTCGGTAGGGTTACAAAAGCTTCATATACAACTTCTCTTATACCAAAGTTTGTTGATGTTGGAGAGTTACATGCACTATTTCCTCCAAGACACAGAGCAGGAAGGTTGTTAAATTTAACAAAAGTCCCACTAACATTCTTAGTCGGACAACCCGAAGAAAAGTTTATATTCAAGCTGGGCAAGGATGCATTTATTCCTCCGCAAAAATAGAATGCACTATAGGTGATCTTATACAAATCTGCAGAAGAATCAATAACTTCATAATGTATAGTTGCACCTGCATAGCCGACAGCAGATGCATCAACTGATGCAATTAGTAATATAATTAAAATCCATTTTTTCATAAAACAAACTTATCCCAATACAAGGCTCATTTCAAATACAATATATGACAAAAATTACAAATAGTTTTGTCTTTTTATTTTTGTTTAATCCGTATAGTATTGATAATCAAATAAATAGGGTGTTTGAAATGGGGGTTTTAAACGAAAATATTAATTCAAATGAGGTGAGTTGGAGAGCATTAAGCTCAATATGGAAGGATTCCATGGCGCTAAAATACTTATTCAATGCCTCTAGCGCTAAAATCCCCTTGGTGAATAAGGATTTTCTTTATATTTGCGCCTCAATAATTTTTTTTACCGTAATAAAAAATAAAATATGCCTTATTTATTCACATCACAGTCCGTATCAGAGGGACACCCAGACAAAGTAGCGGATCAAATATCCGATGCGCTTATCGATCATTATTTAGCTTATGACCCGAGCTCTAAAGTAGCTTGCGAAACCCTTGTTACTACTGGTCAAGTCGTTTTGGCGGGTGAGGTGAAGTCTAAAGCAAACTTGGATGTACAATCCATCGCAAGAGAAGTAATCGAGAAAATCGGTTATACCAAAGCAGAATACATGTTTGACGCTAGATCATGCGGTATTTTCTCTGCTATCCACGAGCAATCTTCTGATATCAACCAAGGGGTAGAGAGAAAGAAACCTGAAGAGCAAGGTGCTGGTGACCAAGGAATGATGTTTGGTTATGCTTCTAAAGAAACTGAAAACTACATGCCATTGGCATTGGACATCGCGCACAAAATTTTGATCGAATTGGCTGCTTTGAGAAGAGAAAACAAAGCCATCAAATATTTGAGACCAGATGCGAAAAGTCAAGTGACTATCGAGTATGCGGATGACAATACACCAATCAGAATCGATTCTATCGTGGTATCTACACAACACGATGATTTTGGTCCTGAGAAAGCGATGTTGGCTAAAATCAAAGAAGATATCATCAAGATATTGATTCCAAGAGTGAAAAAACAATTGAAGCCATCTTTGCAAAAATTGTTTACGGATAAAATGACCCACATCAACCCAACTGGAAAGTTTGTAATCGAGTGGACCACACGGAGATACAGGTTTGACAGGAAGAAAAATCATCGTTGATACATACGGTGGTAAAGGTGCTCACGGTGGTGGTGCATTCTCTGGTAAAGATCCTTCTAAAGTGGATAGATCTGCTGCTTATGCAACTAGACATATCGCTAAAAACTTGGTTGCTGCTGGCGTTTGTGACGAGGCATTGGTTCAAGTTTCTTATGCAATTGGTGTTGCTAAACCATGTGGTATCTTTGTAAGTACAAATGGAACATCTAAAGTAAAGATGAGTGATGGCGAAATCGCTAAAAAAGTAGAGAAGATTTTCGATATGAGACCTTATGCAATTGAGCAAAGATTCAAATTGAGAACTCCTATGTATTTAGAGACTGCAGCATACGGACACATGGGAAGAAAGAATGAAATCGTTACGAAGACTTTCAACAAAGGAAAACATGACGAGAAAAAGATGAAAGTTGAATTATTCTCTTGGGAAAAATTGGACTACGTTGACAAAGTGAAAAAAGAATTCGGAATTAAATAATCGCTGAAATCAAATATCGAAAAGCCATCTCTTTGAGGTGGCTTTTTTGTTTGTATAAGGTCATAAATTACTTGTTCATATCTATAACTTACAGAGTATAAGGCTGCGCTTATGTGCCATTCCATACTTTTTTTGGTCTTTTCTTCATTTGCTCATTCAATGTACTGCCTATTATTATCATTCCTTGCGCACAACGCCTGATTTGTGCAATTCTATCGCTGACGCATGAATTCATGCGTCAGCGATAGCCCGCCACGCGTCATTGCGGCCAGCGAGCCGTAATCTCTCCGCCCCAAGAGCGGAGCCTATTTGATTTTTTGATTTTGGCCTAGGCTATAATATTGTGTACAAATGAATAGCATTTCATTTTGAAGCTTATTTTTTTAGATAAGTATAAATGAAGAGCAGATTCCAAATCAAGTTTGGAATGACGTTCTATAGCGACATTCCATTTTGAAGCTCATTTTTTTTTAAAAAAGTATGGATGAAGCGCAGATTCCCCCAACACATTGGTGGGACACAGCAAATCAAGTTTGGAATGACGTTCCTTGACGGCATTCCATTAGGAAGGGCATTAGATTGACACTTTAGGAAATTAAGGCGAATTTCTTATGTGCACTATTGTGTCTTATGTGGTTTAAACTAGAAATCTGCAGAAAAGCAACAAAAAACCCAGCTCTTTTGTAAAAGCTGGGTTGAATTTTTTTATAAATAAGTAAATTATTTCTGTGGTGTCGAAATCGCTGTGATTACGCTTTGAGCTTGAGCATTTGCAGGATCCAATTCCAATACTTTATTGGCAAAACCCTTTGCCTCTTCTTTATTATTTGCATTGATCAATGCATTTGCAGCCATATAATTATACGCCTCAATCAAATCTTTTTTATTCTTAACCGGATCTGCACTTCCTATGCTAATGTATTTCTCAAAATCTTGTTTTGCTGAAGATGTTTTTTGATCTGGATCGCTTTGTACAAATGCCTTCGCTCTCCACAAATATCCAGAACCTGCATCTGGCTTGGTCTCGATGACCTTACCAAAAGCGGTAATCGCATTCGCAAAATCTTTTGCCTTATAATATGAATTCCCCACATTAAACCAATCGCTGGCAGAAGGAGCATCTGGATCTACTTTTTTTGTATAGTATTTTGCAGCATCTGAATATTTCTTTTGCGCATAAAAGGCAGCTGCTACATCACCCCACTTATCTCTATTGCTGCTGTCAATTTCCATTGACTTCACCAAATAAATCAATCCAATACTGTCTTTTTTATTTTTAATCAATGACTTGCCATAGTATTCCCAATCGGAAGCGATGATTTTTTCTGGTGCTTGTGTCGCCAAAAATTTCTCCATGAATTCCAAAGCCTCTGGATATTTTTCTGTCTCATAATTGGAATAACCGATCAATCTGTTCAAATAATTTCTCGTATTATCAACCTTGATAATCTCGCTGATCGTATTGATGGCATTGGGATAATCTTTGCCCAAGAAGAGGATATTCGCATACATCGCTTTATCATCTAAAGTCGTCTCCCCTGTTTCCATATACTTTGAAAAATGCTCTTTGGCTTTTTCGAATTTATTGATCTTGTAATACAATTCTCCCAATTCTCTTTGAGTGATTGGATTGTTCTCGTCTTGCGCAAGTGCTCTGTTTAAATAATCTTTAGAGAATGGATAATTTCTAGATGAATAATACACCTGACCAATTTTGCAATTGGGCATTCCGCCTTTGCCGCCATATTGGTCTGCGTATTCATATTGAGTAATAGCGCTTCCCCCATCTAACTTGGCTAAATAAGCATCTCCCAACGCGATATAATTGAGGGCATTGTTCTTTAACAAGGCGTTCGCAAATTTGCATTTTTCAATTGCTGCATCTGGCTCTTTGGTGCCTGTTGTATAGGTGTACGCTTCGCCGATAAATCGGAATATCAATCCATCTTTGCTCTTAGAAGCTTTGATAGCAGCATCGAATAGGACTTTTGCTCCTGTACTATTTTTTTTGTTTAATTCAACCCATCCCAAACCGACCATGCCAAGCGGAGTTGTGGCGATTTTAGTCATCACGTCTTTGGCATCATTTTCTTTGCCAGCCCTCAATAGTGCATAGCCTTTGTAGAAAACAGCATTGGGGTCATTCGAAGTTTCAAAGGCCGTGCTCGCCGCATTGAATTTTTCATAAGTCAATAATTTGAACCCCTCTTCACTCGCATTTGCCATAGTGATCATGGCCATACATCCAATCGTAAAAATTTGCTTTAACATAGTTTTGGTTTTGTGTTTAATCATTTTCAAATCAAGTACCATTTTTGCAAAATGACGTGTTTTTAATGTTTTTTAAGTGTTGGTTTATAATTTTTCTTTGATTCTAATCTGTCTAGTCGGCATGGTTGCTGGCACCAAGCCCGATTTTAAGATAATCCGCTGACCTTGCTCTCCGCCGATAAAATTCGCAAATCCATGTCCTAATCCCGGACCTGCTTCTTTGATGATTCCCTTCATCGTCCTGCGCAAAGGATATTCCGCACTGGCGATGTATGCTTGGTATGGGTGAACACTGCCTATGGAATCGTTGTCGATGATTCCCACCGTGGCAATTTCTTTCCTGAAATACTGCACTTTATCGTCTTGATTATTGCTGATCCAATTCACCCCAATGATTCCAATCGCATTGCTGTTCTTGGAAATATAGTCGATGACTTCCACATTATTGTTCAGCGCAAAGCAATTGGCCGACATGGTGCCACCATCGATGAGGCTGTCAATCATATACCGAGCAGTGCTTGAATTCGCATTGTCGAAGACCAAACCGATTTTCCCCTGATGAGGGCTTTTAAAACTCAATTGACTCCATTCACTAATTTCGCCTCGTATGACTTTTGCCAATTCAGACTTCGTCAAACTCATTTTCCCTGAACTCGGGTGTGCAATGCATGCGACGGCGTCATATCCCAATTGAGCTTCTTTCGGTATATATCGAATTTTTCCCTCTATGCGCTTAGATTGAGCTGGGCTCAGTGATTGTGACGTGATGATCATGCGTATGCTGTCTTCCATGAATGCCTCGATCAATTGAGCGTAGGGCATGTATTTCACAGAGATATGCGCATTGGGATAGAGCTGGGCAAATACCATCAATTCACTATCGAGGATGGGTTGATAGGTCTCGTCAACAGCGATATTGATTTTCCAGCTGTAGGGCTATCTATTTCTTTATTTGAATTGCCGGACTGACAGGCATTCACTAGGAACAATGCCGCGAGCAAGGAAATCTGGATAGATAAAATTGGAATAAAAAGGATTTTATGTCTCATCTTCTTGATTGTATGTAATCCATGCCCGGTATATTCTATAGCCACCATATAGAAAAAGCAGGAGCGAAAATAAATATTTATTTATCGCGGGGAGGTTAATTCTCTTTGAAGCAAATTGGACGAAAACACCCAAAGCAATAAAACCGAATGCGACGACCAGCTTAAAAATAAATTGAATCCTTGGTGACATGGCGCAAAAATAGGACTATTTGTGAGAATTTGCGGAAAAACAGGGATGGGATGCGGGGAAATTGGGGAGGACAAAAAAATCATTTGAACGGACTTTAGAAATACGCCTATTTTTGTCTGATGAATTCAATTTCTTATCAAGCACCATCGAATATTGCCTTGGTCAAATACTGGGGAAAACAGGGCAATCAATTGCCGCTAAATCCCTCCATCAGTTTTACCCTTTCTGCCTGCAGAACTGAAACGAAAATGGCCCTCAGTGAAAAGATTGAATCGGGCATGGATGTGGAATTGTTCTTTGAAGGAAAGAGAAATGAAGTCTTCGAGCGAAAAATCATCGCGTTTTTCCAAAAGTTAGAGGGCGATTTTCCCTTTCTGCGCGAACATAAAATGGTCATCCACTCAAGCAATACCTTCCCCCATTCCAGCGGAATCGCTTCCTCTGCCTCTTCCATGGCGGCATTGGCCATGTGTCTATGCGGAATTGAAGGGGGCGAAGTGGATTTGAAAAAGGCTTCCTATATCGCGAGATTGGGCTCTGGATCTGCCTGTCGATCGGTCTATCCTCAAATTGCCGTTTGGGGAAAAAATAATACCATCAGCAATTCTTCTGATGAATATGCGATTCCCTATGCAGAGGAGATGGACGAAGTATTTCACTCTTTCTGCGATACCATCTTGATTGCCAGCAGTGGAGAGAAGTCGGTGAGCAGTAGAGCTGGACACGCCCTCATGGACACGAATCGATTTGCCAAACAGCGATTTGCGCAAGCCAATGAAAACCTCATCAATCTCATCGGTGCCATGAGAGAAGGCGATTTAGAGCGATTCGGAGAAATTGTGGAAGAAGAGGCATTGACTTTGCACGCCTTGATGATGACTTCTAATCCATCCTTTATCTTAATGAAACCAGCGACCCTATTGATGATTGATGAAATTAGAAAGTTTCGGGAGGACACCAAACATTCCGTGTACTTCACCCTCGATGCTGGTCCCAATATACATTTGCTCTATCCCGCTTCAATTCAGTCGGCAATCAGTCCTTGGATCGATGAAAAATTAAAGCCGCTCTGCGAAAATGGTATCATGATTAAAGATCAAGTCGGACATGGACCATCCACCATTTAAATCTTTCTCCGCAAAACTTCTCCTATTCGGGGAACATACCGTTGTGCATGGAAGCAAGGCATTGGCGATTCCCTATACCAAGATGTTCATGCAATTTCAATTTTTGGAAGAGAACAATGAGTTCCACATACATTTGGTCAATTTGCATAATTACTTAATAAAATTAACCAATTTGCATTATCGATATGATTTGGAGCGATTTGGTCGAGATATTTCCAATGGACTCAATATCATCTCTACCATCCCAATCGGCTATGGCGCGGGGAGTTCGGGCGCATTGGTCGCTTGTTTCTTCGATGCCTATTGCGTGAATTTTGATCAGCATATCGATTTATTAAAGCAAGATTTAGCGAACATAGAATCTTTTTTTCACGGCAAGAGTTCGGGGATCGATCCATTGGTCTCCTATTTGAATCGCTCGGTTTTAATAAATGGAGGCAAGGTCGAGATCAGGGATAAGATTTCATTTAAACAGGAGGAATTATTCATTCTGGATAGTCAAATTTCTAGAAGTACAGAGCAATATGTAGAGGTGTTTAAAGAGAAGATAAAAGAGGAGTCATTCGCTGTGGCGATTAAGGAGAAATTGGTGCCGCTCAATAATGGCGCCATTCACAACTATATATTTAATGAATCGATTTGGCAAAATTTTGTTCAAATTTCGAAATGGCAATTGGCAAATATGCAGGAATTCATCCCGCGGAAATCCAAGATATTTGGCAAACAGGACTCGATACACAAGACTATGCCCTTAAGCTATGCGGGGCAGGAGGAGGTGGTTTTTTCTTGGGGGTGAAAAAAGAGCGCGATCCATTAGAATTCGAAAAGAACCATTCGGTGTACTTGGTCAATTGAAGTTAGAGATGGAATTAAATCTTTCCCTCTACCACTTTCAATATCTCTATACTTTCCAGCCAAGGACTTATCATCTAATCCCGAAGCATTGATGCATACATTTAAATAAGCGCCGTAGACAGCTGTTCGCGCGCAGAGCGCTCCCACGCCTGCATCGGAGGCTGAATTGGGATTGCCATTTTTCGCCATTTCTTCAATCAATTCAAATCCCTCAAAGCTCTTTTTCATCACTTTTAATGGGATCTCGATTGCATAAACTGTAGCTGCTTGTATGGCAGATTTGCGATGTGCTTTTTCGATATCATTGGATTTCGGCAAGGAGAAGGCATCCATGATTTTATTGAATGCGCGGGTATCTTCATCGACCAATTTCAATAATTGATCTTTGAGGATTTGTCCCTTTTCTGCCCAAGCGGAGAAATGATTCAATTGACTTTCCCATCCTTTTTTCTGAGCACTTAAATTCGCTACCATGGTTCCTAAGGCAATGCCCAAACTGCCCACGTAAGCAGCGATTGAGCCACCACCAGGTGCAGGGCTTTCAGAGGCTGTTTCATCAGCAAAGGCCTTTAAACTCATGGGGATTAATTTGTCTTGTGGCATTGTTTCAGCCAAGACGTATTCTATGATATTCTTCTTTGGATCGAATGGTTTTACGTCATTTAATCCGAGGGATTTAATGGCGATTTTTATCAATTCTGACTCACTGACTCCGATGCTGCGCTCTTGTTTTTGGAGGAAATATTTTCCCGCATCGAGCATAGACTGCAAGGGAACCAAGCCCACCAATTCAGAACCAGTTACGCGCATGCCTCTGCGGTGTGCGCTGTTTACGCATTCATCAAATGCTTTGTGTAAAGGCGTCGCATTGATATTGGTGATATTCATCGATATCTGTGCAATGCCGAATTCTTCTATAAACCAACCGATTCCTTTTACGCCTTTGCAAGTGCCGGGAATCCGAACGGGTTCTCCTTTTTCATCCAAGACTTTTTTTCCGTTTTCCATTTTTACTCTGCCCTGTTCGCGAACATCAAAGGCGATGGAATTGGCTCTTTTTTCAGAGTGGTCTTGAGATTGACATTGTATGCAATGAGGAAATTGCGCGCACCGATGGCGATATTCCCCGATTTTTCATTGAATTTAGCTGGTCCGAAATCTGGTTTCCACTCGGGTTGATTGATCTTATCTGCAATGCCTTCATATTCCCCTGCGCGCACATTGGCCAAATTTCTTCGGTGTTCAGCACTTGCCGCAAATTCATATAAATAGACGGGAATAGTCAATTCTTCTCCTACGCGCTTGCCCAATTTTTTAGCGCATTCGATGCAGTCTTCCATGGTCGCATTGGCGATGGGAATAAATGGACAAACATCGGTAGCCCCAAAGCGCGGATGCTCGCCTTTGTGGTGGCGCATATCGATGAGTTCTTGTGCTTTTTTAATCGCTTGAAAAGCGCCTTCTACAACAGTGTTTTCATCTCCTACAAAAGTGAATACCGTTCGATTGGTCGCCTTGCCCGGATCGATATCTAAGAGTCGAACGCCTTCAACACTGCGAATTGCAGCGGCAATCTCCGCCAATATTTTTTCGTCTTTTCCTTCACTGAAATTGGGAACACATTCGATGATTTTATGCATGTATTGAATTATTTTATTGAAAAATTGATTTGATCGATTAGAAGAAAGACGAATTATAATTTTTGGAAAGAACTATAGTCATTGAGCTTCAAATGACTCGCCTAGACACTATGCCTTCATTGAAGGAATTCTTTAATTGAAACACGAATGCACGTTATTCTCTTTTTCCTTTCTTCTAGCGGCTTCAATCCGCAGGAAGCTCTTGTGGTACTTACTTCGAATTGGCGCATATCATCCCTTCTTCTGTTCTCGAGGCCTTTCCCATAACATTTTGCCGTGACATCTTTTCTCATCGCTGAAATAGTTTCTCTAGCGACAATTTTCGCTCCAATTGCCGCTTGAATGGCAATGACGAATTGTTGTTTCGGGATGAGTTCTTTCAATTTTTCGCAGAGTTTATGTCCAAAGTCATAGGCCTTATCTCGGTGAATCATTGCACTCAAGGCATCGACATTTTCTCCATTTAATTTGATATCCAGCTTCACCAAATCGCCTTCTCTATAGCCTATCATGGAATAGTCAAAGGAGGCATATCCCTTGGTAATGGATTTCAATCTATCGTAAAAGTCGAATACAATTTCTGCCAAAGGCATTTCAAAACTCAATTCAACACGCGTTGTTGTGAGGTAAATTTGATTGGTTAATATGCCTCTTTTATCCATACACAAATTCATGATATTCCCCACAAACTCTGGTGTTGTGATAATCTGTGATTTGATCCAAGGCTCTTCTAAGTGGTGAATGAGCGTGATATCCGGCAAATCGGCAGTATTGTGCAAGAGCATTCTCTCGCCCTTATTCGGATAACAATGATAAGATACTTGTGGTACTGTGATGATGACAGATTGGTCGTATTCTCGTTCCAATCGCTCATTGATAATTTCTAAGTGCAACAATCCCAAGAATCCGCATCTAAATCCAAAACCAAGCGCAATCGAGGTCTCTGGCTCGTATACAAGGGAAGCATCATTGAGTTGCAATTTCTCTAAACTATCCCTTAGATCTTCGAAATCGTCGGAGTCCATCGGATAAATTCCCGCGAATACCATCGGTTTTACATCTTCAAATCCGCGCACAATCTCTTGGGTTGGATTGGCGGTTAAGGTAATTGTATCCCCAACTTTAATCTCTTTTGCTTGTTTGATTCCTGTGATGATATAGCCCACAGAGCCGCATTCAACCGTATCTCGCTCTTCAATTTTCATTTTGAGAATGCCGATTTCATCCGCGGTGTATTCCTTTCCTGTATTGACGAATTTGACTTTGTCTCCTTTTTTAATGCTTCCATTGAAAATTCGGAAATAAGCGATTACGCCTCTAAAAGAATTGAATACAGAGTCGAATATCATGGCTTGAAGTGGAGCGTCTGCATCGCCCTTAGGACAAGGGATGCGCTCAACAACAGCATTGAGGATATTGGCAATGCCAATGCCTGTTTTACCGCTCGCTTCGATGATTTCTTCACGCGTACAGCCCAATAAATCGACGATTTGGTCCTTTACTTCTTCAATCATAGCGCCATCCATATCCACTTTGTTGATGATGGGGATGATTTCTAAATCGTGATCGAGGGCTAAATATAAATTGGAAATGGTCTGTGCTTGAATGCCCTGAGTGGCGTCTACGAGGAGCAATGCGCCTTCACACGAAGCAATCGATCTAGAAACTTCATAACTGAAATCCACGTGCCCTGGCGTATCGATGAGGTTGAAAACGTATTTTTTCCCTTGGTATAAATAATCCATTTGGATGGCCTTACTCTTGATGGTAATGCCTCGCTCGCGCTCTAAATCCATATCGTCGAGCAATTGCGCTTGCATATCGCGCTCCATAATGGTCTTGGTATTCTCCAATAATCTATCTGCCAAAGTGCTCTTCCCATGGTCGATATGGGCGATGATGCAGAAATTGCGTAAATGTTCTAATGATTTCATAAAGTCTGCGAAAATACGATTTAATTGTCAAATTTGACCAGAATGGTAGCTGCCTAATTTATTTAGGCTGAAACGCAATATGGGAGTGGACTTATACCGTATTTTGGATAAAAGTGTCAATATCCAACTGGCAATCGAATCCCTTAGGCAACGATAGAGCGCATCGCTGGCTGTCCAGCACAATGCGACTTTTCTCGCCTAAAATCCATTTTAAGATGAGCGCTGGTACTGGCATCAAGAGTCCGAAATAGCGAAATTTAGCTTTTTGAATTTTTTGAATAAGTGAAGCAAAGGTCAATTGCCCTGCAACGCCATGGTAGGTGCCAGCAATAGCATGATCAATTTGAAAGAGAAATAAATTGGCCAAGTCATGAATTTCTATCCAAGAAATGTATTGTTTGCCACTGCCTAGAATTGCCCCAAACGGCCCCTGTATTGATTGCTGAATGGGTTGAAAGGCCCCTCCGTTTTTTGATAGGACGATGCCGAGTCGATTGATGGTCAAGGCAACGGGCAATTGGTCAAATAGATGTAGGGCTTTTTCCCATTTTATGCAGACCTCAGCAAGAAATCCATTGCCTGGAGCTGAATCTGTCGAAAGCCATTCATCGCCTCTGTCGCCATAAATGCCAATTGCGCTGCTGCAGAGTATATGTTTTACGCAATGGGTATGCGTCGATAAATAATCATAGAGCATTTGCGTGCTCTGTGTTCTGGATTCGATGATTTCTCTCTTTCGCTTTTCTGTCCATCTTCCTTCACTGATATTGGCTCCAGCGAGGTGGATGATGATTTCTACTTCTTCAAATGCGCGCCCATCTATTTGCTTTCGCGCAATATCCCATGCGTAAACGGGAATGGAAGCTTGCAGATTTTCTGCTCGGCCGAGAATTTTTACGCGATGTCCCAATGCGGTCAGCTTCTGCGTCAGCACTTGTCCGATGAGTCCTGTCCCGCCTGTTATCAATATTGTTTTCATAGTCTATTATTCTTTTACAAAAAATCCCTTTCCTCCAAATTCAACAATTTGAAATTGTTCGATTGCATATAGTATGTCTTTGATAGAGCAGAAGGAATTGATACTGGGCAAGGCCCCATCGTAGATGGTTTCTTTGTGGTTGGCGAGGATATCGTTGGCTTTTTCCCAAGCCTTTTCCACGATATCGATGAGCATATCGGCATCTTTTAACCAAATGATAGAATCAGCGGGAAGTATTGAAAAGAAAGGCACGAGTTCCTCTTGCGCGTATTGTTTCTGAATATTGGGAACGATGGAAATCTTCGCAATTTTTTTCTGTGATAATTGTGAAGAGGGGTCAAAGGTTCTGATGCTCTCTACTTCTACGTCGAATAATTCTATTCTATAGGGGTATTCATTCGCATACGAGAATACATCGACGATGCCTCCTCGTATGGAGAATTGCCCTGCTTCATAGACAAAATCAACGTGTTCAAAGCCATGTTCAACGAGCATTTCCGTGAAATGATCTAAATCCAATTTTTCGTTGACGGCAATTTTTATCGTGAATTGATCCAACGATTTTTTGCTGACTACTTTCTCGAATAGAGCAGCAGGATAAGTGCAAATTAGTTCGCCGGTGGTGTCGCTGTTTGAAATTCTATTCACACATTCAGTTCGATGACTCGCATGCAGCGGGTTGATTTCATTGATTTGAGCGAGTCTTTTAAATGAATCTGGAAAGAAGAGAATGTCTTTTTTTTCTAGGCTATTTTGTAAATTGTTTTGAAAATAAGCGGCTTCTTCCTTGTCAGACAAGATATAGAGATTGGTGCATGGATGATTTTTATAATAGGCTGAAGCGACGATGGCATCTTGCGAACCGACTAGGCCTTTGAGCAAAGCGCGTTTGTCTCGCAATAGCGATTCGTGCAATTGGACTAAGTGCGGTGATTCGCGATAAGCGGTTATAATTGAATCTAATTCCATAGCGGGAGAGACAAAAATGGCTATAATTTTCTTTTAAAGGAGATTTAATCTAATGAATTCTACAAGGATGAAACCAAAATTGGCTTACATTTGTTTCTTTTAAAAAATATTTATTTATGTCACATACACTTCCAAACCTACCATATGCATTTAATGCACTTGAACCACATATCGATGCGCGCACCATGGAAATCCACCACGGCAAGCATCATCAAGCATATGTAACGAATTTGAACAATGCATTGGCTGGAACAGAGCATGAGAATGCTTCCCTTTTAGATTTAATGAAAATCATGTCGAAACTGCCAATGGCTGTTAGAAATAATGGAGGCGGTCATTATAACCATACCTTTTTCTGGGAAATCATCGGACCAAATGCAGGAGGCAATCCTACAGGAGCTATTGCTGACGCAATTCAAGTGCAGTTTGGATCTTTTGAATCTTTCAAAGAAGAATTTGCAAAAGCAGCAACGACGAGATTTGGCTCTGGATGGGCTTGGTTGTGCGTTAAAGCGGATGGCAAACTATGTATATGCTCAACACCTAATCAAGATAATCCATTGATGGATCTTGCTGAATGTCCTGGAACTCCAGTTTTGGGCTTGGATGTTTGGGAACACGCCTATTACTTAAATTATCAAAATCGCCGACCAGATTATATTGCCGCTTTCTGGAATATAGTTAATTGGAATAAGGTGAACGAAATCTACGCAAAGAGCAAATAAAAATATGAATAGGAAGGGATATCAGCATCGTGATATCCCTTTTTTGTATCATGCATCTCATCAAGTCCTATTGTAAAACCCTTGCACAAGCCCTTTTGTTTTGGCTGTTATTCTTTGGTTTACAGCGAGGCATCTTCTTATTCTACCACGCACCCCTCACATTCAAGTCTTCCTTTTTTGATATCCTATTCAGCTTTATCGTTGGATTCAAATTGGATTTTACCGCCGCTTGTTATATTCTGACGATACAAGGGTTGATTATCTTGTTTGGATTGATTTCAGGCTGGAAATTTTTTGAAAAATTCAATGCTGTGGTATGGTGGATAGGGCTTATTCTATCTTCTATCATCGCTACAATTGACTTTGAGCTCTTCAGTTCGTGGAATGCTAAGCTCAATTATAAAGTGATGCAATACATCGGCGAACCAGTCGCGATTGTCTCTTTCGTTTCAATGAATAAAATTATTTTTTTGACAATCTTGTGCATTGCGATGATTTTTATGGGATATTATCTGCGCAGTTATATTCAAAAAAGATTTTTTGCGCATAAAGATAATCGCAAAAGTTCTTGGAAGGAGAAGGTTGTTTTGCTTATTGGTTGGTTATTTATTCAAGTAGTTCTAATACTCGGCATTCGGGGCGGTTGGCAGGAGATTCCAATCAATCCGAGTTCCATTACCGTAACTAGAAATTATGCGTTAAACAATGCTGCGGTGAATTCCTCCTGGAACTTGCTCTATACCTTTATTGAAAATCGGAATAATTTGAAGACCAATCCCTATAAAGTATTGCCAGATGGTCATGCAGATAGAATTGTGAAAGATTTGTTTTCAAGATCTAAGGATACGACAGTATCTATTTTCAATTTTAAAAACAACAAGCCCAATATTGTCTTCATCTTGATGGAAGGGGTGAATGCGAACGTATTAGCGCATCACAATTTGAATCGCTCCTATGCACCATTTTTGGATTCTATTTTATTGCAATCGTATTATTTCGAGCGATCTTATTCGACTGGATTTCGCACTGACCAAGGTGTGCCAGCTGTTTTGAGTGGTTATCCCTCACAGCCCTATACGAGTATTGTCACTCAGACCAATAAAGTCATTCAATTGCCTTGTATCGTATCCTCTTTTAAAAAGCAAGGCTATGAGGCCCAGTTTGTCTATGGCGGTGAATCGGAATTTGACAATATGAAGAATTACTTGGTGCATAATAAGTTTGATTATATCATCGATGTGAAAGATTTTGATAGAAATATTATTACGCAAAAATTGGGCGTTTCAGACAAACACGTCTTTGACAAAATGCTAGAAATGAACAAGGGGAGGAAGAAACCCCTGCTCAGTATGATTTTGACGCAGTCTACTCATGAGCCATATGATATTGTGGAGAATAAAATGGTTTTTGATGAATCAAAGCGATATCTAAATGCGGTGCGCTATCTAGATCGATGTTTGGGAGATTTTTTCCATCGTGCAAAGCGCGAGCCATGGTTTGCGAATACGGTTTTTATCATAAGTTCCGACCATGCCCATCTGCATCCAAACAATTATTCCCCTAGCGAAGTGGAGCGATTTCACACGCCTATGCTGATTTATTCGCCACTTTTAAAGCCAGGTTATATTGGTTATAGAGATAGCGCTGTATTTAATCAAACAGATATTCCATCGACCTTGTTTCATCAATTGCATTGGAAGAGCAATCAATTTGAGTGGAGTAAGAATCACTTCAATCCATATCAAAAGAAATTTGCCTTTTGCACTTATGTCAATGGTCACTTATTTATAGAAGATAGCATTTCAGCTGGTTATGAGTATCGATTCATGAGACCGAGCAGTGTTCCCAAAGGGATGGAGCATCCTACGCAGAAAGGTTGGGCGATATTGCAAAAAGTGATGGATCAATATTTAGCGTATTGATGAAAAAAAATTGGAAATGCGAAATAAAGCCATTACATTTGCAATCCCAAAATTATAGGGTCGGGTGGCCGAGCGGTTAGGCTCAGCTCTGCAAAAGCTGCTACAGCGGTTCGAATCCGCTCTCGACCTCAAAAAAAGCTCCAATTATTTGGGGCTTTTCTTTTTTATGTTTCAGGGGATGTTTACTTTTTTTTTCTAACTTTGCACCCTCAAAAAAATAAAGCTTATGATGAATTTCGAATTGACGGAAGAGCATTTAATGATCAAAAAAGCAGCGCGCGATTTTGCTCAGAATGAGTGTAAACCAGGTGTAATTGAGCGTGATGAGCAGATGATTCATCCGACGGAATTGCTGAAGCGCATGGGGGAATTGGGTTTTATGGGAATGATGGTGAGTGAGAAATACCATGGCGGTGGAATGGATACCCTTTCCTATGTATTGGCAATGGAAGAGATTTCTAAAGTAGACAATTCTTGTTCAGTGGCGATGAGTGTGAATAATTCATTGGTTTGCTGGGGGATTGAAACATTTGGAACGGAAGAGCAAAAAGAGAAATATTTGAAGCCATTGGCTCGCGGTGAAATCATCGGAGCATTTTGTTTGAGTGAGCCAGAAGCTGGTTCAGATGCCACTTCACAGCATACTAGTGCCATCGATCATGGTGATTATTATATTGTCAATGGTACCAAGAATTGGATTACCAATGGTATGCACGCTTCCGTATATATCGTAATTGCACAGACGCATGCAGAGAAAGGCCATAAAGGCATCAATGCATTGATTATAGAGAAAGGTCAAGAGGGGTTTGTCGTAGGAGCCAAAGAAGTAAAATTGGGGATTCGATCATCCGATACAACGACTTTGATGTTTAACGATGTCAAAGTTCCAAAGGCAAATAGAATCGGAGAGGACGGATTTGGATTTAAGTTTGCGATGAAAATTTTAGCTGGAGGAAGAATCGGAATCGCTTCTCAAGCGCTAGGAATAGCTTCAGGTGCTTACGAATTGGCCGTTGATTATTCCAAGCAAAGAAAAGCATTTGGGGTAGAGATTTCTAAGCATCAAGCGATTCAGTTTAAATTGGCTGAAATGGCTACAGATATTGAAGCAGCGAGAATGTTGGTATATAAAGCAGCTTGGTTGAAGGATCAAAAGAAGGATTATGCGCAAGCATCGGCTATGGCAAAATTATTCGCCTCTGAAACCGCTATGAAGCATACCATTGAAGCAGTGCAAATACATGGAGGATATGGTTTTGTGAAAGAATACCATGTGGAGCGCTTGATGAGGGATGCCAAAATTACTCAAATTTATGAAGGAACTTCTGAGGTTCAGCGCATTGTGATTTCTAGGGGTGTTTTAGCTTAAGTTAACACATTTTCTATTCCATATTCATATTTTCTTTTTAAAATTGTGTTCTAAATCAAATGATAATGAACAAATTTTATTCAATTATTTTTTTCGTTTTATTCTCAACAATTGGCTTTGGCCAAGGAAGTAATTTGACAGTCTTCTCTGAAGATGGAGAGCGGTTTTACTTGATATTAAATGGAATCAGACAGAATGAAAATCCTGGAGACGAATATCAAAGTCAATGGATTATCCAATCCCTATTATACGGCTAAAGTACTTTTCGAGGAAAGGGGGTTTGCAGATGTAAACAAAAAAATGGTGCCGGTGCAAGACGGCATGAATCCAGGCGCGCCATATGATGTGATTTTTAAATTGAAGAAGAATAAGGATGCCACTTTTTCATTAAAAATTTATTCGACAGTTCCATTAGCCCAAGCACCAGCTCCGATGCCAAATGTCAGGGTTGTGCAATTCAATACACAAGCTATGCCACCGATAGGAGTGAGTGTTACACAAACGACTCAAACAACTACCACAACGGGAGGCATGGGAAACAATGTCAATGTGGGCATGAATGTTGGCGGGGTCAATGTGGGTATCAATGTTTCTGATATGATGGGGGCAGGTAGTGTAAATCAAGTGAGCCAAACAACGACGACCACAACGACCACAACAACTGGAGCGCCAGTCAATCAAATCAATCAATACGATCAAAATCAATTTACTTCTACGCCGCCGCCTTCGAGAGCAAATACCATTATTTGCCCAATGCCTAGCAGAGAATATCAAGATTTGCTCGCTTCAGTAAAAGGTCAATCATTCGATGACAATAAAATGCAAATAGCTAGACAAGGAACCAAGGTTAACTGCCCAACAGTAGACCAAATCAGGGAGATTGCCAAGTTGATGATGATGGATGAAGGCAAATTGGACTATATTAAATTCGCTTACGATTACTGCTACAACAAGAAAGATTATTATAAATTGAGCAATACCTTCTCCTTTAGCGGGACAGTAGATGAATTTAATCAGTTTTTAGGGCATTAATTCGCTTCAAGCACAGGTAGTCAATTTCTGTTTTAGGACAGATAAATCAAGGAATGTCGAACTTTTTCTTATCTTTGCACGTTTTTTGCATAGAAGAAAACTAATTCAAGTACAATAAGAATATGCGTCAGCTCAAAATAACCAAATCAATCACCAACCGAGAGAGTCAATCGGTAGAGAAATACTTACAAGAAATTGGCAAAGTTGATCTAATCACAGCAGAGGAAGAAGTAGAGTTGGCCAAGAGGATTAAAAAAGGCGACCAAAGAGCTCTAGAGCGCTTGGTCAATGCCAACCTCCGATTTGTGGTTTCTGTCGCTAAACAATATCAAAACCAAGGACTTACCCTCAATGACTTGATCAATGAAGGAAATGTGGGTTTGGTGAAAGCAGCACAAAAATTTGATGAGACTAGGGGATTTAAATTTATCTCTTATGCCGTGTGGTGGATACGTCAGTCGATCATGCAAGCATTGGCAGAGCAGTCGAGATTGGTGAGATTGCCGCTCAATAAAGTGGGCTCCCTCAGCAAAATCAGAAAGGCACTTATTACCCTTGAACAAGAATTCGATAGAGAGCCATCTGCAGAAGAATTGGCGAATTACCTCGATATTGATGTGCGTGAAGTAGAAACGACACTCAAATTGTCCTCAAGACATACCTCCTTGGATGCACCATTGATCGATGGCGAGACGAATTCACTCTCCGATGTATTGAGAAATGACAATGCTGAAATGGCAGATTCTTATTTGGATTATGTCGATTCTTTGAGAAAAGAAACAGAGCGTTCACTCAATTCATTGACTCCGAGACAAAAAGATGTTGTCAGCTTGTATTTTGGAATTGGGGTAGAACATCCAATGAGCTTAGAAGATATTGGCGATCATTTGGGAATTACACGCGAAAGAGTTCGTCAAATAAAAGACAAGGCAATCAATAAATTGCGCTCGACTTCTAGAAGCAAAATGCTAAAATCTTATTTAGGTTAATATCTAGCTTTCTATTATCAATGGATCCATTTCTATTACAATCCATTCAACACGACATTCCGTATATAATTGATACTATTCAAGAAACTGCCTTGCAGGTCTTGAGTTTAAAAGTATCTAAATACCCCATATTTGTTTTCCACAAGAATGATCAGGTTCCACTGGGAATCCCTTTTATTTCGCAGGATTCCATGAGCATTGATTGGAATGTCTCTCTTTCACATCTGGAAGATTTGGTGAATAAAAATGTCGTTCAAATTGACAAAGTAGACGATTTCAGGGCGCAATACAAAAGCCCAACAGAATTTGTCTGCATATTTGTTTTTACAGCAGAGGATAGTGGTTTTGTTTTTTATCCCTATCCCAAATAATAATTATGCGTAACTTGCGTTACAAAGATTATTATACCTCCATGGCGAAATTTTTTCTGCTTATTTTTTTATCTATTGCGTCTTTTGATCTTCAGGGAAGAAGTATTGAATCATGGCGCTCACACTTGGGATATAGTGTAATTGCTGACCTAATGGAAGTAGATGATTATATTATAGCGAATGGCACATATGGCTTGGTGTTTTACAATAAAACTACTGGAGAAAAGGAAGTGTTGGATAAAATCTCAGGACTATCAGAAGTGGTCATTTCAAAAATTGCCTATGATGAAACCAGTAAGAACCTTGTCATTGCCTATGCCTCAGGGAATATAGACGTCATCAATTTTTCAAATGGACGAAGGATATCTAATCTCCCAGATATTAAAAACAAAACCATCTACGGAAATAAAACCATTTATAACATTACCTTCTACAATGGACTTTGCTATCTCTCTACAGGGATTGGAATTATTGTGGTCGATTTAGGGAGAAATGAAATCAAAGCGACATATAAAATCGGTGATAATGGTGAGGCTCTAGCAGTATACAGCATTGTTTTTTTAAATAATCAAATCATTGCTGGTTGCGCAAATGGCATAAAAAATGCCTCCATGCAAGCGTTGAATCTTCAGAGTTTTTCCAATTGGAAACGCGATTATGAGTATAATTTATCGAGTAAAAGTATCAGTCAGTTGATTGTTTATAATGGAAAATTGATGTGCGTAGAATCTGATTCCATAATTCATAGTCTTCCATCCAATAATTGGGTCCGCACATTCCGCGATACAAATTATTTGATCGGCAAATGCAAAGTAATCAATCAATCATTTTATGCGGCGCTATTGCATTCGGGCAGGGCGAGCACAGAAATGTATGCTATCTTGGAAATGACTGCTTCTTCGCCTATTGAATTAAAGTATCAAAATAGCGTTCGATTTAATCTTGATATTGTCATAACAAAAGAGGGAGATACTATTATTGCGGGCCTGGGAGGTTTTAATAAAATCGTTGATGGGCAGGTGTATAAGAATGAAATCAATGGTTGTTCGATCTCCACGTATAGCTTAAATATTGATCGAGAAATTGTGTATGTCTCCGGAGGAATGCCTAAGGATGAAAATTATACAGAGCCTACATTTAATAAGTCTGGACTGTCGGCTTATAATGGTTCTTATTGGGAGAATGCCTCACTCTTTACTGCCGGTTTGGAGAGCGTTTACGATAATTTATCATCAGAGATCTACGGATCTAAAGCGTATCTCTCCTTATTTGTAGGGGGCTTGGCGGAGATTGATGGCGCAAATGTGAAAATTTATGATGGGTCTAATTCAATCATAGATTGGATTCCTGCAGATAAATCGACCCGCGTTGTAGATGTTCATAAAGATAAGAAAGGGAATTTATGGGTGCTCAATCATCAGAGCTTAAACCCATTGATTGTATTGACAAAAGAGGGCAATTGGCGCAAGTTTACCATTAGCAATTCGATTGCTACCTGTATAAAGTTCTTTATCGATAGCAAAGGAAATAAATGGATTGCCCTTAAAGGCCGCGGTTTGATTGTCTATAATGAGGGAAATAATATCGATGATCCTAGTGATGACAAATTTATTGCGATGAATTTTATCAAAGATAAATGTGAAATCAGCGATCAAGTGCGCGATTTTGCAGAAGATAAAAACGGAGGAGTCTGGGTGGCGACTTCACGAGGTGTTCAGATATTTAATTGTGGTTCAAATTTATTTGAAGGGGGCTGCAAGCCCTATTCTCCGCTAATTACCAAAGGGGACGGAAAGCAAGATCCGAATGATACCTTCCCTGAATGCCTACTCAATTATGAAAATGTGAAAGCAATTGCAGTAGATGGAGGGAATCGCAAATGGTGCGGAACTACTTCAGGTGCCTATTTGATTAGTGCTGATGGAAAGAAAGAATTGAAGCATTATACCAAGGACAATAGTCCTTTGCCTTCCAATGAAATCAATGATATCGCGATTCATCCAAAGACGGGAGAAGTATTTATAGCAACTGCTTTGGGGCTGGTCTCTGTGGTTGGAGATGTCACAGAAGGACGGGAATTTCAAGACACCGCTTTGTTTATTTATCCCAACCCAATTGCTAGAGATTATGAAGGAGTCATTGCGATTGACAATTTGGTGGGCAATGCTGGATTTAAAATCACCGATTTGTCTGGAAATCTCGTCTATGAAGGCAAAGCAAATGGTGGAAGGGCTGTTTGGTCGGGGAAAAAATACAACGGCGAGCGCCCACACAGTGGTGTATACTTTGTTTTCACCTCAGATGAACTCGGCAATGAGTCGGCGAGGGGAAAAATTGTCATAGAATATTAAGGCGCAACGTTTCCTTTGCACTCGAGATTTGGATTTATTTTTGAACATGCACGGCAATAATTCATTCAAGTTTTCAAGCCTCCGTTTTTTTTTATATTTTTGAGCAATAGATTATGGCAAAACAGAGCAATAAGAAATCCGAAGAAGAACAAGCGCCTTTATTTAAAGATCAGCGCTTTCCCAAAATTGGGGGATTGTTGTTGATATTCACCGCCCTCATTTTGCTCTTTAGTTTTAGCTCTTACCTTTTTACCTATAAAGCAGATCAATCAGAAGTCATCAATGCCGGAACAAGTGTATTGACTGATCCCGATGTCAAGGTCGATAATATGATCAATCGAATTGGGGCATTTATTGGGCACCTATTTGTCGACCGATTGTTTGGGATTGCTTCCTTTGCTTTGGTATTCCTCGCCTTCATTTCTGGTATCAATTTATTGTTGAGAAGAGAAGTGTTTCCCTTCTTTAAATCACTTGGATATACGGTCTTGACGATATCGATGATATGTTTGGTGACGGGCTATTTAAACAATATTATTTTCCCCGATAGCAGCTTTTCCATCGGCGGTGGATTTGGAGATGTATTGGCTGGGGAACAAGGCATATTGACAGAAATGATTGGAAAATTTGGAACGGGCATTTTTATATTGCTCTTTACCATGAGTATATTGGTGTGGTTCTATAATATCGAATTTGATTGGTTGAATAATGTCATCAATCGCATGCAAGCGCCTGCTGAACCAAAGCCCGTTCAAGATTCCACGATTGCTGCAGTAGTTGCTTCTACTCCATTTGTAGATGACAATAGTATTTTTCACAAAGATAAAATTGAAGACAATAAGGTTATAGAAGTTGAAAAGAAAGAGGAAGCACCGCTTATCGATTTGGTTCAAAAGCCAGAAGAGGAAGAGGTTGTCATTATCGAAGATATTATCGACGGAAAAAAGGTAAGCATATTGCCGAGTGAATTGGAAATAGTAGAACCTGCAGAGACTGAATTGGAGAAAGATTATTTGGAGACGAATTTTGGGGATGTCGAGAGCTCTGAGAGCAATGAAATGAGCAATTTGCCGCCTTACGATCCGAGATTGGATTTGTCGAAATATAAATTTCCTCCTTTGGATTTATTGGTGGAACATGGCTCTGATAAAGTGCGCATGGGTCAAGATGAATTGCAGCGCAATAGCAATCAAATTGTAGAGACGCTCAAAAATTACAATATAGAAATTTCAAAAATACGCGCTACGATTGGTCCTACCGTAACGCTATATGAAATTGTTCCAGCGCCAGGCGTTCGTATTTCTAAGATTAAAAACTTGGAAGATGATATTGCCTTGAGTTTGGCTGCCCTGGGAATCCGTATCATTGCACCAATTCCAGGCAAAGGGACCATCGGTATTGAAGTGCCCAATGAGAACAAAGAGATCGTCTCCATGCGCTCTATTATCGGCTCTGATAAATTTAAAAATACAACGGCTGATTTACCGATAGGATTGGGTAAAAATATTGCCAATGAAATATTCATTGCAGATTTGGCGAAGATGCCGCATCTTTTGATGGCTGGGGCAACAGGGCAAGGAAAGTCTGTGGGAATCAATTCGATTTTAGTTTCGCTTCTCTACAAGAAACATCCAGCTGAATTGAAATTTGTCTTAGTGGATCCAAGAAAGTGGAATTGTCGATTTATAGTGCTATTGAAAAACACTATTTAGCCAAGCTTCCTGGCGAAGAAGATGCAATTATCACGGACGTCAAAAAGGTGGTGAATACATTAAATGCGCTATGCATTGAAATGGATGATCGCTATGATTTATTGAAAAAAGCAGGTGTGCGAAATCTCAAAGAGTACAATCATAAATTCATCGAGCGCAAACTCAATCCAGAAAAGGGTCATAAATTCATGCCCTTCATCGTTTTGATTGTGGATGAATTTGCCGATTTGATTATGACTGCGGGCAAGGAAGTGGAAATGCCGATAGCGCGTCTAGCCCAATTGGCAAGGGCGATTGGAATACATCTCGTATTGGCGACACAGCGACCTTCTGTGAATATTATCACAGGAACCATCAAAGCGAATTTCCCTGCGCGGATATCTTTTAAAGTGACTTCTAAAATAGATAGTAGAACCATATTAGATATTGGTGGCGCTGAACAATTGATCGGTAGAGGGGATATGCTATTGAGTTTGGGCAGCGATTTGATTCGCTTGCAATGTGGATTTTTGGATACGCCTGAGGTGGATAATATCGCGAAATTTGTCGGCACACAGCAGGGCTATGCAGAGGCATTTGAATTGCCCGCTTATTACGGAGATGATGAAGAGGGCGGCAAAGCGGGGAATTTTAATTCAGGAGAAAAAGACGAGTATTTTGTAGAAGCAGCGAGATTGATTGTGATGAATCAAATGGGTTCCACGTCATTGATTCAGCGCAAAATGAAATTGGGTTATAATCGAGCGGGAAGAATTATGGACCAATTGGAACAGGCGGGTGTTGTAGGGCCTAATTTAGGCAGTAAGGCAAGAGATGTCAATTATAAGACTTCGGAAGAACTAGAGCGCTTTTTAGCGACCATTTAAGTATACTTTAACGCGGCAATTTTTTAATGCACTAAATGAATTTCTCCCTCGATTTAAATATTCCCAAACCACCGCATAGTATTTCCTATCGAGATAAAATCTTTTGATCGGCTCGTGTTTTACAGAGCATATTGGAAATAAATTGATGGAGTTAAAATTTGATTCGATGCAAAATCCGCATGGAATTTTATTCGGCGTGCCCGCCATTCACAAAGCTTTTGAAGAGTATCGCTCAATGCCGCTCTATGAAAATTCCTCACTTTTTTTGAGCAATGAAATTTACTATTCATGGCAACATCATTCTCTTTTTTCTGGAACTAATCCAGAAGTAGTTGCAGAGAAAATCAATCTATCGAATGCGGCGGCGCATGATTTTTTAAAAGAATCCGCTTGGACAATTATTACATTGGGGACTTCCTTTTCTTACTATCATATCGGGGAAGGCATGCATGTTGCCAATTGCCACAAGGTTTCGCAGCGGGAGTTCAATAAAGAATTATTGAGTGTTGGTGCCATTAAAGATTATTTGCAAGAGACGATTGCGACGATTCGCGCGTTGAATCCTGGGAATAAAATTGTTTTCACCATCAGTCCTGTGCGACATATTCGCGATGGCGTCGTGGAGAACAATCGCTCTAAGGCTAGATTGATAGAGGTCGTACATGATTTAATCAATGGCGACGATATTTTTTATTTTCCTGCCTATGAAATTGTGATAGATGTTTTGCGCGATTATCGATTTTACGATGTGGATATGGTGCATCCCAATTATTTAGCGACGGAGTTTGTCATGGAGAGATTTATCGAGACGTATTTAGATGCGGATACTAAAACGCTTTCTGAAGAGTTGAAGAGAATATCTATTGCGCAGAAGCACCGGCCGCAGCATCCAGATACCAAAGCGCATCGATATTTTGTGCAAGATTTGGAAGATAAAATTCAAGCGATAAAATTGAAATATCCGTATATCAGATTTTAGTAGTTGCGCATGGCAATGCGCAACCACATAGCAATGCACAAATATGCATAGAGTTTGAACACGGAGTTCCACAGAGTTTAAACACAGAGTTTAAAATCTGGATTTCATGAAGAAGATGTGGAACACAAATGGAGCTTTAGCCTATTATTTTGCTAAATAATGAAAGCTAATTAGCTACTCGAAGATTACTGTCGCTTTTCCCTATTCCCTATTCAGCCAATATCCCATTAAATCGATCAATCGATTGGAATAGCCGAATTCATTGTCATACCAACCCGTCACTTTCACTAGATCTCCCGTCACTTGGGTGAGGGCAGCGTCATAGACACATGAGTGACTATTGCCGATGATATCTGAAGAAACTAAAGGTTTGGTAGAGTATTCGAGAATTCCTTTTAGCGATTCTTGAGAGGCGGATTCAAAAACGCGATTGATTTCTTGAACATTCGGTTTTTTGTTGAGCACGCAGATAAATTCAGTCAGAGAGCCATTGATGACGGGCACTCTATCAACTCCCGATATTTTACCCTTAGATGCGGGTAGACTTTGAAAAGGGCGTTGGCGGCTGAGGTAGAAGTGGGGATGATATTGACGGCAGCGGCACGGGCCCTTCTGAGGTCGTCGTGCGGACCATCTTGCAGTCTTTGGTCATTGGTATAGGCGTGGACCGTGATAAACATGCCACTGCTGATGCCATAATGCTCTTCGAGGACTTTAATCATAGGAGCAAGGCAATTGGTCGTGCAAGAGGCATTGGATATGATGGTGTCCTCTTTTTTTATAAGGGTGTGGTTGACGCCCATGACATAGGTGGAGATATCGTCGCTTTTGGGTGCAGCGCTGATCAATACGCGTTTGGCACCAGCTTGGATATGCAATTCCGCCTTTTCTCGCGAGGTAAAAAAACCGCTGGACTCAATGACAACATCTATATCGAGGCTCTTCCAAGGAGAGATTTTTGGGTCTTTTTCTGCAAAAGTGAGGACTTCTACGCCATTGAATTCGATGCCTTTTTCCGTATCGAGGATGGTTCCGGGGAATTTTCCGTGGGAGGAATCATATTCGAAGAGGTGGGCGAGGACGGTGTCGTCGGACAGGTCATTGATGGCAATTAATTCAAATTCAGGGTGGTTGAGTATTAAACGGGCGGCTACGCGACCGATTCTTCCAAAGCCATTGATGGCGATTCTGATTGGTTTCATCCTTTTTTTTACAAAAATATTCTAAATCTCTTGCAAAAAGGGAAAATAATTTTATCTTTGCACTCTCAAATTTCGAAATTGTATTTTGAATTGAGCGATGGTCCGTTCATCTATCGGTTAGGATACTGGGTTTTCATCTCAGACAGAGGGGTTCGATTCCCCTACGGACTACAAAAAAAAGCCAAGCATTAAATATGCTTGGCTTTTTTTATTCCTGAAAATTGTTCTTAATTGAATAATAATCAGTGGATGTTTTAGTGTTCTTGTCTTTGATGAACTCTACTTTTTTACTAAAGGCTGGCAATTGCGTTTAAAATATTACTTACAGAATCTTTGTTGAGTTTAGAAAAGGCAAACCATTTTTTGCCAAGGTCTTTGAGAGATGCACCCAAATGATACACATCTTCATTGTCAATTATCAAAAAACGATCATGGCTTTGGGTAAAAAGTGGTAGCGTTGATGTTTCCGTATTGAGAATTGGCTTTTGAATGTCTAAACTGAGTTGTTTGCTTATACTTTTAGTCAGCAATTGTATTGCTACATTTCTTTTCTTTTTGCATAGATGTGATAATGTTGATTCATCGATATAATTATCAATTAACACAATATTTCTCTTTGCAGATCGAATAATTTTTGAAGTCAATTCATAAGCATCAAATACTTGTCCATCAAAAAATACGCCTTGTGTGGGAATGAGGTGCGTGTTAATTTGCAGGTCAATTTGGTTTAGTTTGCCGTCTAATTTTTCTACTTTATCTTCTAATCGGTTCATGCGGTTGTTGATGGCATACCCTTTCATTAGGTATTCTTTCAATATTTTATTCGCCCAAATGCGGAATTGAGTTCCTCGCTTAGAATTTACCCTATATCCAACAGAAAGAATTGCGTCAAGATTGTAATACCTGATATTCCTTTTCACATTTCGGTTTCCTTCTTTTTGAACTACCGAAAAAAGCTCGGTAGTTGAATTTTCATCCAGCTCTTGATTTGTATATATGTTTTTAAGATGTATACCTATGGTGTCTGAATCTTTTTCAAACAATAATCCCATTTGTTTTTGTGTAAGCCAAATAGTTTCTTTTTCATCATCAATTCTTACCTCGATATGCTCCGAGACTTCGCTAGATTTATATAATATGATTTCGTTTTTCATAAGCATAATTTATTCGAGTTGCTTTTACCGCTAGGTCTCGGTGTTTAGTAGTGTGTGCAAAATGCACCTACCAAATTTTCATCCAACTCTCCCTCTTTGAAGATATTTTTAAATACTTTGTTTTGCCATTCTGATCCTTTAAAATAACTGAACAATTGGCGTTTATTTTATATTTATTTCTACTTCTTCCCCGGCACCACTTTCACCCCATTCTCGTACACAACAATAAAGGCGTCTTTGAATCCATCTTTGATGGCTTTAGCTAAGCGGGCTTTGGCTTCATTTTTATCGGTGAAATTGCCGCATTGGTATTTGTATACCCCATTTTCTACTACGGCGATGACGTCTTGATTCAATCTGAATACAGGATCCTTGGTGCTAATATCTGTGGGATTGGCTTTTACTTGAACGCGATATTCTATTCCTGAACCAGCAGTGTTCTTTGCAGTATTCTTCTCAAGGGGCTTTTCAACGGGCTTTTCGGTCGATTTTACCATTGGTTTTTCAATCGGCCTTTCGACTGGTTTTTTCTCTATGGGCTTCTCCATAGGCTTTTTCTCTATGGGCTTTTCCACTAGTTTTTTCTCAATTGGCTTTTCAATAGGCTTTTCGATTGTTTTTTTCTCTGTCACAGGTTTTTCAATAGATTTCTCTTTTGGCTCGCTCACTTCAGTCGCAGGCGTATTGTTAATGACATTGTTGAATGCTTCTTTAAAGGTCTCTTCATCCTCAGAAGCGGGCTCTTTCTTTTTCTGTGTTGGACTTGTTTTTTCTTTCACTGGAGCAGGGGCTTCTTTCTCTTCTTCAATAGATATGGTGCGCATGGGTTTTTCTCCATTACTCTTACTCAGTGTTTGTTTTGGTCGCTCACTTTGATCCACTTGTTCAGACAACACACGCACGGGTGTCCGAGGCTTTGGGGCAACTGGTTCTTCATCGTCAGGTTCGACACTTGATTTTTTGCCGAGTGATTCATCATAATCGCGGATGAATTGTTTGAGCGCCTTAAAGATGGAATTGGAAATTTCCTCTTGCCCCTCTGGACTGCTCATATAATACTCCTCTTCTCGATTGGAGATGAAGCCCAATTCTATCAAGCAACTTGGCATTACTGTTTTGTATAGAACGATGAATCCAGCTTGATGAACACCACGATTTTGTCGATCTACTTTCTCGACAAATTGACGCTCGACGTATTTAGCAAATTGAATAGATTTATTGAGAAACGCACTCTGCTGCATGGTGATGATGATATTGCCCGTAGGGGAATTTGGATCGAAACCGTAATTCTGTTCGATATTGCCTTCAAATTCCAATACGGCATTCTCCCTTTTTGCGAGGTTGAGGTTTTCATCGCTGCGGTGCAATCCCAACACCCAAGCCTCTGTTCCGTGGGCTTCAGGGCTTTTTGCTGAATTGATATGGATGGAAATAAATAAATCGGCTTTGCTTCGATTGGCAATATTTGCTCGTTCAAATAATTCTACAAATCGATCGTCTTTGCGGGTATAGATTACTTTAATATTTTTTAACGAGCGCTCGACTTTCTCTCCGAGCAAGAGTGCCACGGCAAGTGTGAGATCCTTTTCCTTGCTCTTTTTGCCAATAGCCCCTGGGTCTTTGCCCCCATGTCCTGGATCGATGACAATGGTGTTGATTTTAAAGGCATTGCTGTTTTGTCCCACGGCAATATGGAATGAAAAAAACAAAACAAAAAAGCTTACCTTATATTTGCGAAACATCATTGTAAAATTAACTATTGCGAAATTTAGTAATTTCAATTGAAAGCGTGATTAAATTAAAAGCATCTAAATTAAGTTCCACAAATATAAAGGGGTTTATTGGATTTTTGATTTTTTCCATCATTTCGATCAGTTCATTTGCTCAAAACAACGGCAGAATGGGCCTTGATCCAATAGATACTGCCAAGAGTAAAAAGATATTGCCTCTACAAAAGAATTTGGATTCATTGCGTTCCGCGGGTGATACGACTTTCAAAAAATTTGATTCAACGATAGTTGTAACAGATTCATTTCTCGTCCCCTATGCCAATTCAGAGATTAGTGATGAAGTGAAATACATCGCAGAAGATTCCATCGTCTATGATGTGGCGAGTAGAAAATTATTTCTCTATAAAAACAGCAAGATTGTCTATACCGATATGAATGTCGAGGCGGAATGGATCAATTTCGATTGGCATACCATGAACCTCACTGCCAATGGCGGCGTGGACAGTTCGGGCAACGCCTATGGAAACCCGATTTATACGCAAGGAGACCGCGAATATGTGACCAATAAAATGGTCTACAATTTTAAGAGCAAGCGAGGCAAAGTGTATGATGTGATTACCAAAGAAGGGGAGGGATTTTTACATGGCGAGGAAGTTAAAAAAGATCCACAGCAGAATTGGTATATCAAGCATGCCAAGTATACCACTTGTGATCACGAGCATCCGCATTTTTTTATTGCAGCAAATAGATTGAAGCTCATCCCAAATAAGATGATTATCACGGGGCCTGCGAATTTGGTATTCTCGGATGTGCCGACGCCGATTTATTTGCCCTTTGGATTATTCCCAGTCAAGACAGGCCAGCGCAGTGGATTGATTTTACCGCAGAATTATGGTTTCCAGCCTGTGTTTAATATTCGAGGCATCGGTTATTATTGGGCGGTGAGTGATTATCTCGGCATCAGTTTTACCAGTGATATCTTCTTCAATGGCGGGGTGGGATTTCAAACCTATGCGCAATATGCCAAGAATTATAAGTATACGGGCAATGTGCGTTTAGGGATTAGCAGAACCTATACGGAGACGGTTGTAAATCCATTAGAGGATAAGCCGTCAACAGAATTTAATATAGAATGGAGTCATGCTCAATCTGTAAAATCGCATCCCACATTTACTTTTTCATCCAATGTAAATTTCCGAACGGGGAATTATTATAGAAATAATTTAGAGACCGGCAGACAAATCACCAATGCGATTGCGACATCGAATATATCCCTCTCGAAGAAGTTTCGGAATAAGCAATACTATTTCAATTTTGGCGCGAGTTCGAGACAGGATTTATCTACCAAGGAAATCTCCGTTGACTTGCCGAATTTCTTTTTCTATACGCCATTTTCACCTTTTAAGTCAAAGATAGAGACGGGGGAGAAGAAGTGGTTTGAGAAATTCAATATCTCATACACGGCAGAGGCAAAGGCCAACGTGCAGACCTATGATACAATTATTTTTACAAAGTATACTTTAGATAGAATTCAAAAGGCGATTAAGAATACAGCCACGATTCAGTGGAATTCAAAGATTTTTAAATTCTTCAATATCAATTTCAATGCGAGTGGTTCTGATAGATTGTATTTTGAAAAGTTTTATCGCGGATTCGACCTGCAAGCGCCTGATACGATTTTTAATGCAGAGAAAAAAATCGATACTATTTTATTTGGTAAATATGTTTCAAATAGAATGAAGGAAGTGGGCAATGTTTATGATTATTCCGTGGGAACGGCTTTCAATACTACGATATATGGCATGTATAATTTCAAATCAAAGCGATTGAAAGCAATTCGCCATCAATTGACTCCGAGTATCAGTTATAGTTATAGTCCAGATTTCAGCAATCAGAAGTATGGGTATTATTATTGGGCTCCGCAAACGCGAGGAGGTCCTTTAGAGCGCATATCCTATTATGAGAGCAATATATTTGGAACGCCCAGTATAGGGACACAATCAGTTTTGTCATTTAGTTTGAACAACAATATCACCGCGAAAATATTTAATCCAAAAGATACGGCCAATCCAACGAAGAAGGTGAGTATATTGGATCAATTGAGCATTGGAGCATCTTATAATTTTGCGGCTGATAGCATTCGTTTATCGAATATCGGTATCAGTGCGCGAACGAATTTGGGGACGAATTTTAGCACTGACGTTTCATTGAATTTCGATCCCTATGCACCGGACTCCAATGGGCGCAAAACAAAATACTTTGCTATTGAAAAGGAGTTTGGTTTAGTGCGGTTTGTCAATTTTGGTTGGCGGTTTAATTATTCCCTATCCTCTTCACAATTTAAAAAGCGCATCAATGCCTCGGATAAAGGCACAGAGGCGGAGCGCAGAGATTTGATCAATCAATATTACCTCTACTACGACTTCAATAGTCCATGGAATTTAGCGATGAATTTTGATTTTGGTGCGACGCAATCGCGCGCATTGGGAAGAGATACTGTCGTGTTCAATGCCACCATCAACTTGATGAATTTGGATGTGAATATTACGCCTAAATGGAAATTTGCGATGAGCAGTGGTTTTGATTTTATCACGAAAAAGATCACGATGACCAACCTCAAAATCATCCGCGATTTGCATTGCTGGGAGATTGTATTCAATTACTCGCCCATCTCTACCCTCGGCCCCACCTATAGTATGGAGATTCACCCCAAATCTTCGCTCTTACAGGATTTAAAAATCACGAGGACGAAGACGGTGTATGATTCGTATTTTAAATAGATTTATTAAACCTTTATCGAGATAAATGGATGGTATAAGCGTATCCATAGAATTTTGGACTATAACTTATACCTATGATTTTGATTCATTATTAAAATGCCATCCAAGGTTTTGATAGCCGAAAGAGAAATTCTCATGGAAAAATCCATTTGACTCAATTTTGCCGATTATGTAGTTGTCTTTTAAACTTTCTGCAAAGGAAGAGCCCTGTTTGAGTATGTCTTGTGCTGAATTCCAATTTAAAGGAGGCAAAAATATTATCATTAATGAGGAATCGCCATTAATAGTAACAAAGACATTGCCATAAGTTGAATCTGATGTGTAGGCTGTTGTATCAAAATTTCCGGCGTATGAATTAAAGTATATTTTTGCTTTATAGTTTCCAATCCATTGGGTTCGATAATCGATTGCGTTTTTTGACAAGAGGCAAATGTGCGAAAGTATGATGAAGTATCTTGTCATTTGTTGGCTTCAATAATATATTCGGAGCGCCCTCCTGATGAAATTATCCCAAAATTAAAACGGAAAGAATTAGCAGTATATACTCCATCAAAATAATAGGTAGAATATGGAAAAGGAGGTTCAATTTTTAATTTTCCCTTATTATCATCTTTTAATATTAAGTAATTTTCATTTAAGCTTTTAATGTAGTAGTGGCCACTATTGAGAATATGGTAATGCAAAGAATCTGTATTTGACCAATCCAAAGGAGGAAGAAATTCAATTTTAATTGCGGTATCAAGTTGTATAATATTTATTGGACCTTCAATCGTATCGCTATAATGACCAGAAGTTGTATCGAGAATAGAATGTGAGTAGCTATGAATTTTGACAGTTTGATTCCCTTGCCAATAATCATAGAACGTATCATTTTTTTGACAAGTCGCACATAGGCTAAGTGAAAGTATGGCAAAGTATTTTTTCATTCTCAATATAAATCTAAGAATAAACTAGCACGCGCGGTTTAATTAAATCAATCTTACTGAATTAAATCAACATGGATACTCCACCATATTCCGCTCCGTCTCGTATAATTTGAGTTTGATTTCGTATGCGCTTTCGATGCGCGCGCGGAGTTTGTTGTAGATGACGACAGCGATATTCTCAGCGGTGGGATTGAGCGTCGCAAATTCTGCTGTATCGAGATTTAAATTTTTATGATCAAATGCCTCAATGACTTCTTCATCGATGATGTCTTTGAGTATGCCCAAATCATAGACAAAACCCGTCTGTGGATCGATATCGCCGATCAGTTTTACCTCTAGTGTATAATTATGTCCATGGTAATTCGGCAAATTGCATAGACCAAATATGCGCTGATTTTCCGCTTCTGAAAAAGAGGCATTGTGCAGTCTATGTGCTGAATTAAATTGGGCTTTTCTAATAACTGCAGTTTTCATTCTTTTGGTTGTTTGTTTTTAGTTGCCGTGTCCCGACAAAGTGTCGGGATTCGTTGATGGTTGTTGGGAGTTAATGCCTAAATAAGGTTGTTCGTTGCTAGGAATAATATATCCAGATTCCAGACACCAGACACCAAACTCCAAAAATTACCTGCTATAATTCGGTGCTTCTCTCGTAATAAATATATCATGCGGATGGCTCTCTTTCATGCCTGCCGTGCTGATTTTTACAAACTGTGCTGTTTTGAGTGTATCAATGTCTTTCGAACCGCAATAGCCCATGCCCGCTTTTAGTCCGCCGATGAATTGGTAGAGGATTTCTTTGAGTGAGCCTTTATAAGCTACTCGGCCTACAATTCCCTCTGGTACCAATTTTTTGATATCGTCTTCCGCATCTTGGAAATAGCGGTCTTTCGAACCCTCCTGCATGGCTTCAACAGAGCCCATGCCTCTAT
Source organism: Bacteroidota bacterium (assembly GCA_016713645.1). Lineage (GTDB taxonomy): Bacteria > Bacteroidota > Bacteroidia > Chitinophagales > JADJOU01 > JADJOU01. Next base: position 3,590 of record JADJOU010000005.1, on the reverse strand, counting down.
AGGATTTAAATTTGCGCCCTTCGAATATGATGGTCTCGCCTGGACTTTCTTCTGTACCAGCGAATATAGATCCCGCCATCACCGTGTCTGCGCCTCCTGCCAACGCTTTGACCACATCACCTGTATAGCGAATCCCGCCATCTGCGATGATAGGAATTCTAGCATCTTTGCAAGCTTTATATGCTTCCATTACGGCACTCAATTGTGGAACACCTACACCTGCTACGATACGCGTGGTGCAAATAGAACCTGGTCCTACACCGACTTTCACTGCATCTACTCCAGCATCGATTAATGCTTTTGCGGCAGCTTCCGTGGCGATATTTCCAGCGACGATGTCTATGCCTGAGAATTGTTTTCTCACCGTCTTAATCATATCCAAAACCCCTTTCGAATGACCATGTGCGGTGTCGATACAAACGACATCCACGCCAGCTTCTATCAATGCTTCCAATCGCTGAATGATGGTAGGATTTACGCCAAGTGCTGCACCAACGCGCAAGCGACCATTGGTATCTCTAACGGCATTCGGGAAATTTTTCTCTTCATGTACATCTTTCCAAGTATAGATTCCTTCGAGTTTGCCTGACTTATCTACGACAGGGAGTTTGCCGACTTTATTGCTCTGCATGATTTTCTTTGCCTCTTCATAAGAAGAAGATACATCGATGGTCATACATTGATCTGCACTGCGCATGATATCTTTCGCAGAGAGATGCAATTGATCCATATAATAACTGATGTATTTATAGGTAATCAATCCGGCAAAATGCCCTTTCTCATCGATAACGGGAGGGTATGGATGTTTTTTTCTTCCATGCGCTGGATGAGGGTTTTTAAATTCTCATCGGGAAGTGCGGTCATGGGATGGGTAATCAATCCGCTGATTTGCACGTTTTTGACGCGCTGCACTTCTGCTGCTTGTTGCGCAATGGTCATATTTTTGTGCAAGAAACCAATTCCCCCTTCTCTCGCCATTGCAATAGCCATCGCAGATTCCGTGACAGTATCCATGGCGGCTGAAATAAAGGGAACATTGAGGATGATGTTCTTGGTCAATCTAGTTTTAGTGCTTACTTCTCTTGGAAGTACATCAGAATAAGAAGGGACGAGCAAGACGTCGTCAAAAGTCAAGCCTTCGAAAAATTTTTGAGAAACATTTGCCATTGCAGTGTTTCTGCGCAAAAATAAAACAATTTTTCAGTTTATGCTCGAATTGTTTCAAAATCGCCGTCAGAGAGGATTCTAAGCACACGCGAAGGTTGGTGGTATTCGCTGGTGTCGTATTGGGCATCGACAATAGCATCCACGTTGTTTTTAATCGCTTCATCGATGAGATCAAATGTGAGTGGCGTGGGAATGCCACTGATATTGGCTGATGTGGAGATGATGGGTTTATTGAATAGCGTCAATAGCGATTGGCAGAAGGCATGGTTGGGAATCCTAAAACCGATCGTCCCATCCTGTGCAATCGCGCTCTTGGCGAGGCCTTTTACTTTTGAAACGACAAAAGTGGTGGGGTGAAGTGTCTGCAAGATGGTGTCTTGAATGATTTCTAAATCAACATCTGTATAGCGCTGAATCATCTCGATGTCTTTGACCAGTATGATCAGGGATTTATGGGCAGGTCGCTCTTTGATGTCAAATATTCTATCGACTACTGGCTCAGAAGTAGCGTCGCCGCCTAATCCCCATATGGTGTCTGTTGGGTAGAGCAATACTTTCTGATTGGCTAGAAGGTCTGCATATGCTTGAATAGTCATGAGCGAGAAGATTTATTAAATAAAAGTACAATGAATTGAGGGGATTCACCGAATTTGTTTTTATAAGATTCACACATTTTCTTTGCAGAAAATTAACGCTCTTGGCAGATCTCAATCAAAACGCCATTGGTTGATTTGGGGTGGAAGAAGCAAACCAATTTATTATTGGCGCCAATTCGCGGTTCGTCTTGAAGGGGCAGGAAGCCATCCGCCTTCATGCGCTCCATTTCGGCATAGATATCATCGACGAGAAAAGCCATATGATGGATGCCTTCGCCTTTTTTTTCAATGAATTTGGCAATGGCACTTTCAGGTGCTTGAGGCTCTAATAGTTCAATTTTAGTGTCTCCAGAATGGAAAAAGGACACTTTGACTTTTTGATTTTCCACCAATTCCTCTTTAAATGGCGCTTCTTTGAGCAATTTTGTAAATAGGTCATTGGAAGAAGAAAGATTGCTCACTGCGATGCCGATATGGTCTAATTTCATGGGGAAACTTTTAAAAGTGTATTTTTGTTGTAAAATTATTCAAATCCCACAAATCCTATGTTATTTGTATCAGACAAAGCGAAGCAAAAAATTGAATCTATCCTTACAGAAAAGAATATGGGAGGGGATTATTTTGTGCGCGTCTCTGTCAAAGGTGGCGGATGCTCAGGACTCAGCTATAATATGGATTTCGACAATGTGCTCAAAGAAGATGACCAAGAGTTCGTTGATAAGGGCATTAAATTGGTGACGGATTTGATGAGCTTTCTCTATGTCTGCAATACGACGCTTGATTTCTCCGATGGATTGAACGGCAAAGGGTTTTATTTCAATAATCCAAATGCCAGCAGGACTTGTGCTTGCGGGGAGAGCTTTGCGGTATAGATATTCTTCTTGTCAATCAATTTAGCTTTGTAAAGTGAATTTTCGGAAAACTTTTAATAGAGGCAAAGATTTTTTTTCTTCGGCGACTCCTTTTTATTCTATTCTAATTGTAAAGTATTGTATCTTGGCCGATCTTGAAAAAAAGCAAGAGTGGGATGCGCTAGCATAAGCAGGCAGAGTCAAGGGCTGTTTATAAAAATGAAAAGTCGTCGGCCGGCGCAACATCCCCCGCGAATGGCCCCTCACCGATTTTAAAGGCGCTTTGATTCGCCTTCCTTAAATATCGCGGTGAAATAATTATAATTGTTTCTTACATTTACTTTCTATTCAGATTTCATGAAGGGATTAAAACTTATCTTATCCATATTGATAGGCATTGGGTTTGTCTATGCGCTCAATACTAAATTGGGTCAATTGCCTCCGATAGGGAAATTTCTAAATCCTTTCAGCGGCTTTTGGCAAAATGCCGAGAATGTAAATGCACATCCAATTTTAAATTGTCATGGGACAAAACAAGAAGTCAATGTGCTTTACGATGAGCAAGATATTCCCCATATTTTTGCAGCCAATGAGGAAGACCTCTATTATGCGCAAGGCTATGTAGTTGCTAAGGATAGATTGTGGCAAATGGATATTCAAACGCGCATGGCCGAAGGCAGACTGAGTGAATTTTTAGGAGATAAAACATTGAAATTAGATCGAGAAAAGCGACGAATCGGTTTAAAATATGCCTCTGAAAAAGCGGCGGAGAAATTTTTAAATGAGGAGACGAAGATGGTCATGAATCAATTTACCAAAGGGGTGAATGATTATATCCATTCACTCGACTATAAAGATTTGCCGCTGGAGTATAAATTATTGGATTACGAACCATTAGATTGGACCAGTGAGCGCTCAGCACTTTTGCTCAAAGCGATGGCAGAGCGATTGACGGGAAATGAATTAGATGTGGAGA
>JADJOU010000004.1 GCA_016713645.1 Bacteroidota bacterium | reverse complement strand
TGATTTTTTTACTAATTTATGTCTGACTACATCGATAATCTCAAGTCGCATCATGGCAATTCAGAGACCCGGCTCAAATTCTAATGGCATCAAATAGCCTGACTGCCATTGTTGCGGCAAGTCAATTTGTGTCTCATCGCCCGTGACGATACATTTTGCATTGGGCCCTAATCGTCAAAAACATCTTGAGTTGTGGCGTGTGCAGTTCTGTGCCTCATCCAAAATAATAAAAGCATGGTCCAAAGTCCTTCCGCGCATGAAGGCCAAAGGAGCTACTTCAATCACGCGCGTATCTTTGTAGAATTGCAATTTATCCGCTGGAATCATATCTTCGAGTGCATCGTAGAGTGGTCTCAAATAGGGATCAATTTTTTCTTTCAAATCACCCGGGAGAAAACCAAGGCTCTCTCCTGCTTCAACTGCAGGTCTCGTGAGGATGATGCGCTTTACTTTTTTTTCTTTCAATGCTCTTACAGCGAGAGCCACCGCGGTATATGTTTTTCCAGTTCCGGCGGGTCCGAGTGCAAAGAGAATATCGTTTTCTTCGCAGAGCTCCACCATTTTCTTTTGATTGGGGGTGCGCGCTCTCACCACATGGCCATTATTTCCATAGACGATCACGTCTTTTAAATCAGGCTCTAAAAACTTTGTCTGAGTCTCCTTTTCATATAAAATCTCCTCGATATCTTGGATAGTAATCTTTCCAAATCGCTGCAAGTATTCCAATATCTCATTGATTTTTATACTAAAATTTTCAATGTCCTCATCCGTTCCAGCGACTTTGATTTGATCCCCTCTAAACACAATTTTTAAGCGGGGAAAGGCTTTTTTTAAGCTGTCTAATTTATTGTTGTTAACGCCATATAAATCAATGGGGTTCACGTCTCCTATGCTCAATGATAATTCAGTCAATTTCGTAAGTTTTTGTTTTAAAATTGAAATATAAAACAAATAGATAAGTGATATCCGATAAATTTATTCACATTTGTTATTATCATTGCACATTCGGAATTCAATTATGCAAGCAATTATTTCACTTACGACAGATTATGGAATAAAAGACCACTACGTGGCGGCATTCAAGGCTAAATTGATGCAGCGATTTGGCAATATTCCCGTATTGGATATTTCGCATTCTGTCAGCCCATATAATATCATTGAAGCTGCATTATTCGTTAAGAGTATTAAAAAGCACTGTTTAGAAAATACCATCCATCTTATCGATGTAGACCACGCAGGAGGCAATATGCAGTTGATTTGGATACAGCGAGACAATCAATATTTTGTGATGCCTGATAATGGAATGATCAGTCTAATTTTCCCCGATTGCTATAAATACCCTGTCTTTAAATTGCCCTATGCAGAAGAGGATTTGCGCTTTTTAAATATGCAAGATTTATTTATTCACGTAGCGGATCGATTGATTAATGAAGCAAATATTGGAAGTGAGTCCACCAATTATATGCAATCGCAGACCTTCAACCCCATCATTACAGGTGATACCGTGCATGTTTCGGTCATTTATGTCGATCAATATTCAAATGCCATACTCAATATCGATTTTGAGCAATTTGAAAAATTTAGAAATGGCAGAAGGTTTGAAATCTCCATCCAGCGCCAGTTTACAGTAAACCGAATTAGTGCTTCTTATGCGCAAGTCCATGAAAATGAATTGTGCTGCATCGTGAATGATGCTGGACATTTAGAGTTGTGCATGAATAAGGCAAAACTGGCACAGCTTTTCAGTCTGGGTTTCGGGAGTGAAATGTTGATTGATTTTCAATAAAAAGGACTAGACTTTATTCAAGATTGGCCAACCATAAATAGATCTCCAAGTATTTTCAATAAAAAATCGACCGCGCGTATTTCTGAATAAATTATTCGCAATATCTCTTAGCCGTTCGTCCTGAATTTTCCCCAAATCTTTAAATGAAAAGTATTTGATTTTCCAATGACATTGGGCAAGGCGGTATCGTGTGATATAGAGGGAGAAAGTCGTATTGTTATTGGTAAAAAAATGGCAGCGCAGACGATTCATGACATTGTCGGCTTGACCAACAAAAACTACCCTCAATCCATCGGCATGATTGATTAATTCCTCCCCAAAAATTCTTTTATTTTCTGCTATCAATGATTCAAAATCTGGATTCTTTCTTGTTCTATGGTGAATTTCTTCATAATTAAAATTGTCCTGATCAAAATCAGATAATATCCAAAAGAGGCCAAATTCATTGGGTCTATTCTCATTCGTATAATTCTTAGAGAGAAACAAGTCGCGATCCCAAGACTCTGCGCTTTTTATTTCAAGCTCATGCGCATTATCGTACATAAATTGAGTGATTCGGATTATATCATTCATTGGGTAAATTTAAGTTTATATCGATAAATGGGGAAAATATTTCAAAAATTAGCCAATATTTCCTAGTAAGCATTTTGATTGTCAGAAAAGACTTGATAATATATTGATAAACATCCATATGCGCAGCCTTTAGACTTTTCGTTCAGCACAAAAAAAAATCTTCTATTTTCGCACCCGAATTTGAATAGAGTTCACCGTATTTTTATAACAAATAAAAGAATATCATATGCAAAAGATTAAAGTAGCAAACCCTGTCGTAGAGCTTGATGGCGACGAAATGACTCGAATAATTTGGAAGTTTATCAAAGATAAACTCATCTTGCCTTATTTGGAGGTGGATATCAAATATTTTGATTTGGGTATGGAATATAGAGATCAGACCAATGATCAAGTGACAATTGACTCAGCAAATGCTATAAAACAATATGGTGTGGGCATTAAATGTGCTACGATTACGCCAGATGAAGCAAGGGTTAAAGAGTTCAATTTAAAGCAAATGTGGAAATCGCCAAATGGAACCATCCGAAATATCTTAGATGGAACGGTTTTCAGAGAGCCAATCGTGATGAGCAACGTCCCTAGATTGGTCACAAACTGGACAGCGCCAATTATCGTTGGAAGACATGCATTTGGAGATCAATACAGAGCGACTGACACTGTAATTAAAGGGAAAGGCAAGTTGACCATGACCTTTACTCCTGAAGATGGAAGCGCTCCACAAAATTTCGAAGTATTTAATTTTAAAGGCGATGGCGTTGCGATGGCGATGTACAATACAGACGAATCGATTAAAGGCTTCGCGCATTCTTGTTTCAAAGTAGCCCTTTCTAAAAAATGGCCGCTCTATTTATCTACAAAGAATACCATCTTAAAAAAATACGATGGTCGATTTAAGGATATCTTCGAAGAAATTTATCAAGCAGACTATAAATCTCAATTCGAAGCAGCTGGCATCGTTTACGAACATAGATTGATTGATGATATGGTCGCAAGTGCGTTGAAGTGGAATGGAAATTTCGTTTGGGCTTGTAAAAACTACGACGGCGATGTTCAGTCAGATACTGTCGCTCAAGGCTTTGGCTCATTGGGATTGATGACATCCGTTTTGATCACACCAGATGGAGAGACGATGGAAGCAGAAGCAGCACACGGCACAGTAACAAGGCATTATAGAGATCACCAAGCGGGTAAAAGAACATCGACGAATCCAATTGCATCGATCTTCGCATGGACAAGAGGTTTGGAATTTAGAGGCAAAAAGACGGCAACCAAGAATTGGTAAACTTCTGCAACACCCTCGAACAAGTTTGTATAGACACCGTTGAGAGCGGAAAATGACCAAGGATTTGGCTGTTTGTATTCATGGAAATAAAGTCAATCACGGTGAGCACTATCTCTATACAGAGGAGTTCTTAGATGCGATCGATCAGAATTTAAAACTGAGATTGGGATAAGACCATTTTAAGTTGAATAAAAAAACGCATATTTCGAAAGACTTATGCATTTTTTTTATTTTGTCCAAATCGTGAATTTATCAGTGATTTTCTATACATTATTCTATTTTTGCGCCTCCGAAAGAATCAATTTATGAACGAGTTTTTAGCCACCTTTACCTCTCCTGCCGCATGGGTTTCCATTGTAACCCTCACTTTCATGGAGATTATCTTAGGTATCGACAATATCATCTTTATCTCCTTAGTTTCAGATAAACTACCGAAAAGTCAACAGAAGAGAGCGCGAAGTTTGGGATTGCTCATCGCCATGGGCATTCGAATTGTTCTCTTGTTTGGAATTAAACTCATCTTGCAATTGCAAGAGCCCATCGCAAATTTCACATTGCTTGCTCATGAATTTCATCTATCAGGCAAAGACCTTATCCTCATTGGTGGAGGGATATTTTTAATTTATAAAACGGTACAAGAAATTCTTGAAAAATTAGAAGATAGTGCCCATAAAGAACATAACAAGCATGTAAAATCTTTCTTTTCCACCATCATTGAAATTTGCATTATCAATTTAGTGTTTTCCGTGGATACAATCATCACCGCCATTGGACTCACCAAAGATATCTATGTGATGATGGGTGGCGTAATATTCTCTAGCTTAATCATTATGCAATTCAGCGGAGTGGTCAGCGAATTTATCAATAAACATCCGAGTTTACAAATGCTTGCGCTTTCATTCTTATTATTGATTGGTGCGGTATTGATTTTAGAAGGCGTGCATGTTGAAGTGTCTAAAGATCTAGTTTATTTCTCTATTTTCTTCTCTTTAGCTGTTGAGATGCTCAATATGAAATTGCAAAAATCTTTTGGAGCGAGATGGCAAGAAGATGAAGATTTAAGCTATATTTGCTTTATGACGTTCAACGAGATTCTCAAAGATATTAAAGCAAAAAAATTTTCTCCCGTGTATTTCTTTCATGGTGCAGAGAGTTATTATATCGATCAACTCAATGATGCGATAGATGCCCATGCTTTAACGGAATCAGAGAAATCCTTTAATCAAACAACACTCTATGGCAAGGATTCTACGCCTGGCCAAATCATCGATTACTGCTTGCGATTGCCGATGATGGCTGAGCGCCAAGTGGTATTTTTGAAAGAAGCACAGATGATGGACAAGTTTGAGCAACTCGCACCATACTTTGCAAAATGCAATCCACAGACGGTTTTGGTCATCAACTATAAAAAAGAAAAGACAGAAAAATCGGTTGAAAAAATACTCAAGAATGCCGTTACTTTTGAAGCCAATCCAATCAAGGAAAAGGACTTGGGGCCTTGGATTGAAGACATTATCAAGGCAGATGGTTATTCTATTTCAGAAAAGGCATTGAAGATGTTGATTGAATTTTTGGGCACAGATTTATGCAAAATATCCAATGAATTACAAAAACTAATTGTCAACAAATCAAGCTCTAAGCGCATTGATGATGTAGATGTAGAAAAGTACATCGGAATTAGCAAGGATTATAATGTCTTTGAATTTCAGCGCGCCTTGGGCAATCGACAAAAAGAGAAAGTCTATCGCATGGTAGAATACTTTAGCCAAAACCCCAAAGTGGCTGCTCTGCCGATGGTCACAGCAATTCTATTGAAATTCTATAGTGAATTATACCAAGTGAAATCGGGCGCCAATGCTCCTCAGGCTTCACTCGCAACAGCAATGGGCTTGAGCGAAAAACAAATTTGGCTGCTAAAAGACCATATCAATTACGTAAAAAACTTTACCATCGAACAATTGGAGAATTGCCTCATGACCCTCCATGAATACGATATGAAGAGCAAGGGTGTTGGTTTATCCAATTTTAATTACAACGAATTGATGAAGGAGATGTCTTATAAATTGATGAGATGACTTCAACTGTGCTCATTCACCTAAGGCTATTCGCACATTTCGCAATTTTAAATTGAGATAAAATTATTTTACTTACATTTGCCAAAATACAGATAGGCCTAAAAAGCGAAATCTAAACAATGTCTGCACTCAGCCAACAGCATTTAATCGGCATCAAGTATATCACAGAAGAGGATATCCAATCGATATTCAAAACAGCAGATCGTTTCAAAGATATTTTACAACAACAAGTTAAAAAGTCCCTTCACTCAGGGATATTACGATAGCGAATATTTTCTTTGAAAATTCAACGAGAACGCGTATTTCCTTTGAATTAGCACAAAAGAGATTGTCAGCAGATATCATCAATTTCTCTGCTTCATCTTCCTCTACTTCTAAAGGGGAAACACTTATCGATACGGTCAACAATATATTGGCGATGAAAGTGGATATGATCGTAATGAGACATTCAAGTCCAGGAGCAGCGCAGTTTCTATCGAAGCATATCAAGGCAAATATTATCAATGCAGGCGACGGCACCCATGAGCATCCGACCCAAGCGCTTTTAGATGCCTATTCAATTAGAGAAAAACACGGCGACCTCAAAGGAATGAAAATTGCCATTGTGGGCGACATAACGCATTCTCGGGTAGCACTCAGCAATATCTTCTGTCTGCAAAAATTGGGGGCGAATGTGCGCTTGTGCGGGCCTCCTACCCTAATACCAAAGTATATCGAAGAGCTCGGCGTTGAGGTGAGTTATAATTTAAGAGATACTTTAGAATGGTGCGATGTTGCCAATATGTTGCGCATACAGCTCGAACGAGCTTCTGTAAAGAATTTTCCCTCGCTGAGAGAATATTCGCTCTTCTATGGTTTGGATAGAGAATTACTCGACTCGCTCTCCAAGAAAATCACCATCATGCACCCGGGACCTATCAATAGAGGTGTGGAGATTACCAGTGATGTCGCAGATTCAGACCAATCCATTATCTTACAACAAGTGGAAAATGGCGTTGCAATTAGAATGGCAGTCATGTATCTCTTGAGCGGCAAGAATTAATCATTATTGTTTTCCGGTTCTCGCTTCACCTATCGAGATTTTCACTTTTTCAACAAAAGCTTTTGTTTGGCAGTATGTAACTCCTGTTACAGAGTTTATAATCTGCTTATCGTAATTTTGTTAAAATTATAATTATGAAAACATTTCGCTCCATCTCAATTCTGCTTTTTTTCGCAATTCATATCGCGCTATTTGCACAAAATGATCCATTCAATATTCAACTAGAACCTGTGAATATAAGTGGTATTGGAGGTCTTCAATCCTATGCATTTGGACAAAACAATGGAAAGTGGCTGATCATCGGCGGAAGGCTAGACGGTTTACACAAGCGTCAACCTTTTGCTGCATTTGATGTTGCGGGCAACAACAATCAATTGATTGTAGTCGATCCAAACACCTTGCAAAAATGGACAGCACCCTTGACTGGCCTTTCCATAGATATGCAAGAACAATTGAGTTCTACCAATATGGAATTTCATCAAGAAGGAGATTATTTATACATTATAGGTGGGTATGGATACAATGCTGCAAGCAGTTCGCGAAAGACATTTGGCAGTTTAATCGCTGTTGATGTGCCGGCAGTCATACAAGCTGTAATCAATGGTACATCTATTACCCCTTTTTTCAGACAGAAAAATGATATTCAATTCGCTGTAACGGGCGGACATCTCAAAAAAATCAATTCGACCTATTATCTTGTAGGTGGCAATAAATTTGATGGAAACTACAATCCCATGGGCAATCCAACCTATACACAGGTTTATACCAATGCCATTCGAAAATTCAATCTCACTGACGATGGAACAAATATTGCCATAACACATTTACCAGCAATAACTGATGCCGTTAATCTTCGCAGAAGAGACTATAATGCGGTAAGTCAGATATTACCCAATCGAGAAGAGGGAATTACTGCATTTTCTGGTGTATTTCAACCCACCGTCGATTTGCCTTTTTTGAATTGCGTCAATATAGACAGTGCCTCATATGTCGTGAACAATACCTTTCAGCAGCATTACAATCATTACCATTGTCCAGTCATTCCAATTTATTCCCATTCAAAAAATGAAATGCACACTATTTTTTTTGGAGGAATCGCACAATTCTACGATAGCGCAGGCGTGCTTATTAAAGATGATAATGTTCCATTTGTAAAGACCATAGCAAGAGTGACGAGAGATTCCACTGGAAAGATGGTGGAATACAAACTACCGATTGAAATGCCCAGTTTATTAGGCGCAAGTGCAGAATTTATACTCAATAATTACGTTAAACATTACAAGAATGAAGTGATTAAGCTCGATGAATTGAAAGCAGATACCACTTTAGTGGGCTATATCTATGGCGGAATTAGCAGTACAGCTGCCAATGTATTCTTTAGCAATGCAGGCATGCCAAGCAGTTCAAGCAGTCAAATTTTCAAAGTATTTATTATTAAGAAAGCGAGTGATGTCTCACATATTGTGAATAATAAAAGTTTGAGCACATTGCATTTACAAGTATATCCAAATCCCAATAAGGGAAATTTCAAGATTCAGTTTAATTTAGAAAAGAGTGCTGATCTAACGTTGAGCTTATACAATATAGAAGGGCAAAGAATCGAATCAAAGCTCTATAAATCAGTTAAATCAGGAGAAAACACCCTTGAATATCATGTTCGCGATAAACATGTCAATGGGCATTGCATAATTGTTCTTGAAACACCTTCAGAGCGCGTGATGCAAGATTTTATCATTGAGCAATAGGAGACGATCTAGATTTTTTTAGCACGAACTTTGTAATTGCGAAAAAAAAAATTACATTTGATTAAACATTATAAATATGTTAATCAAAGAATTCAATATTGTTATTCAAGCGAGCAAGGCCAAGGTTTGGTTTGCACTTTGGGACTTATATCATTATCGTCAATGGACAGCTGCATTTTGTGAAGGATCATATGCCATCACAGATAATTGGCGTGAAGGAAGTCGCGTTCATTTTTTAACTCCAGATGGAAGAGGCATGTATAGCGATGTTACTAGAAATGTTCCTTTTGAGAAGATGGAGTTTAGCCATATTGGCAATATACATGACTTTAAAGAAGTGCCACTAGACGAAGAGGCCAAGGAATGGTCAGGCGGCATGGAGCGCTATCATTTGGAGGAAATAGATGGGAAAGTACATTTAAAAGTCATTCACGATGTCTATGAAAAATATGCTTCTTTTATTGAGACCGCATTTCCAAAGGCATTGGGTCAAGTAAAATTGCTGGCAGAGAACTTTTCAATTACCATTCAAGTAAACATTCGTGTTAATATAGATACCATTTGGGAGAAATGGAATGAGCCCCAATCGATTTGTCAATGGTATGTTGCCACGGAAACTTGGCATACTCCAAGAGCAGAAAATGATTTGCGCGTTGGGGGCAAATTTTCGACGAGGATGGAGGCAAAAGATGGAAGTTTTGGCTTTGATTTTGGGGGTATTTATACGATTGTTGAACCAAGAAAAAGGATTGAATATACCTTAGAAGACGGTCGCAAAGTGCAAGTACATTTTACACAAGAAAATGAAAGCGTAGTGATAACAGAATCATTTGAGGGAGAAGATGAAAACCCTTATGAAATGCAAAGAGATGGATGGCAAGCAATTTTGAACAATTTCAAAAAATATATAGAGGGCGCATAGCACATTGTGCTTTTGAACCCTTTATTATCAATAATTCAAAAAATCTTTCCTACAAAACAATTTTAAGCAATCTTATTTTTGCTCTAACAATTCCAACCGCTTAGTCAAGGTTTCAATGGCCTTTTTCAAATCATCATTTTCTTTAGACAATTCTTGAACGGCCTTGACCAATGGCGGTGTGAGTTTGCTATAATCTACCATCCAAATTATTATGTCGGGACAATATTTGAATTATATTATTAAAAGAACCTACATCCTAAATAAATACATGGTGATCCTTATGGAGTAACTGTACCATAGTTTACACCAGATCCAAAATTGATTAAAATACTATTGCTTCCATTTCCCATCAATGCTGCACCTCCTATTCCACCAGATCCAGCTGCTGCTCCGCTGCAAAAATTGCTTCCAGAGCCATTGTTACCAGTTGCAGCATAATTCCCGCCTGCGCCACCGCAACCACCTGTTATTGCAGAACTTCCGCAAGCCCAAGAAGTATTAATTCCTTTACTGCAATTACCAGCACCACCGTTTGACGCTGTCCCTGCTGTTCCTGCAAATGAACCAGGACCTGCTTGACAATTAGTACACCAAAAGCTAGTCGTTGCAGTAAATCCAGAAGAATTGATTGCCCAGCCAAATCCCCACTTCCACCAGGAATTCGCGTCCACCGCCGCCGCCGCCGCCAGCACTTTTACATCCGCCAGCTCCGCCACCGCCACCGCCGCCGCCGCCTGCAATAAAGCCATAATTATAAATTTTCACTTTTACATTTGCACTTGTAGTAATTGCAGCCCCACCAACACTACCATTTTGAGCATTATTGCTTCCACCGCCGCAATTAGTAAAATCTGATTGCTGGGCACCTCCGCCACCGCTGCCACCACCTCCAATGATTGAACCATAATTATAGACAACAACTTCAGAACCGGCAGGTAATCCACTAAAATTCAATGCAGGGGCACTTACTGCATTCCGCACTAATATTACACCAGCATTAATCCATACACACCATTTCTGAGGATATATCGGTGAACCAGCTTGTGTAAAAAAACCATTGCCATTTGAACTCGCGCTATATGAAAAGGTATTCTCGCAGTAATTGCAATGGCTATTCCAAAAACCTCCAGTAGGTCCGCCAGGTGGATCGGATTTAGTATCAAACCACTCTGGGCAGTTATTGTCGATATTGTAAATCATCAAACCCTCCGGAATAGTTCCTGTGATAGCATCTCGCTGAGCAGAGTTCATTCGGGGAGGCAAAAACCCTTTTGTAGTAGAAGTCAAATCCAATATTGCACTAGCATTAGGAGCAGGCGTTCCTATTCCAACATTGCCATTTCCCTGAATACGCATCAATTCATTAGATGTAGTAGCAGATGTCGCAGCATAAAAAACATGATAAGATGTAGTTGCATCTACTTGATATCTCAAAATGCTGTTGTTAATGCCCAATCCATAATATTGGTGATCATTATTAGCTACCTCAAAAAGTACCATTTTCCTATTGGCTGGCGTGTTTGCAAATTGCAAGGGTGCGTTTGGACTAGAGGTGCCAATTCCCACAAAGCCTGTAGTTTGCTTTATTCTCATGCGCTCTATAGAATTGGTACCGAAGGCGATATCATTGGCATCTGTTGTTCCTATCCAATTTTCATTGGAGGCAAAATTCGTTGTGCCATAAGCTACTGGTGCAGCTGGGTCATTAATACCTGCATTGCCTTGAATCGTCCAACCAGAAGTACTTGTCAATAATTTGCTCCATGCTTGAGCTGAATTATTATTGGTTTTTCTGAAATACAAATCTTGATCGAAGAAACTTCCCGCAATTTGCATGGAATAATTATTGGCTGTATTACTATGTCGAGAATCGATAAGATGCCACCAAGAAGTAGCACCTGAAGGAAAATTTGTCGGTATTGAAGTTTCGAAAAACCCAGATTGCGCCCCCTGCGTTGCCTTGTAATCCTGCATTATCTCTTGTCTCTGTACGTTGATTAAATGACCCAAAACCAAATGTTCCTCCATTCAAATCGAGTAAATATCCAGGATTAGTCGTGCCAATGCCCACTCGTCCATTCGTTCCAGAAAATAAACATGCGTTGAGATGCATCGGTGGAGAAATTCTAAATTCCCTGTTCCTTTTGACCTCAAACCTAAGTCTTGACTAATATTTGAACCTGTGGCATACATCGTATTAAAGCCAAATCCAATTCCCTGGGTGCCATTTTCATGTCTGAATTCAATACCCGCGCTTCCAGCAGAGCCTGCAGCAAGTGGTCCAGTTACATAGAGTGGGAATCCAGTTCCATGCGTTCCAGAGCGAACAGACGAAGCGATGTCCAATCTATTTGCTGGATTAGTTATTCCAATACCAATATTTGAAGAAGCCCAATCCATAGTCATGATTGGACTTGCAGCTGAAGCAGGGCCTGTTGCTCTAAAGAAAATCAATTTGCCGGGACCTTGTCCATTTGATGTACCAGTACTGATGATGTTAAACCATTTACCTCCTGTTCCTCCAGCAGTATCGGTATTGCCAATGGATAGCCATGTTCCTACAGTTGAATTAGATTGTATGGTTGCAGCAGGATTTGAATTGGTAAATACATGTAATTTCCCAAATGGATTAGCAGTGCCTATACCAACATCACCACTTGCAGCTTTAACTGTTACGCGATCTGTATTATTCGTAAAATTGGAAAATCATGATTCGTCCATGTTCCAACACCTCCTGTATTAGTGGCAGAAGGCGTAAACAAAGCAACTGAACCTCCACCTGATGCTGTATTTTCAATAAAAATAGAACCTTCTCCATTTCTTTTTTTTCATGAATAGGAAAAGAAGGAGTCGTTGTGCCAATACCTATTCGATTATTCGCGGCATCTACAGAGAACATTGTGTCATTTACATTAAACCCATTTATAGAAGAAGATAAAAATGTCAACTTATTAGCGCCTTGACTAACAATTCGATTGCCAGTCAATGTGCCATCAGTTGTATAGATATTATTCACATTGAGTGTATTGGCATTCACCCATGCCGGCGCCCCAGCCCCATTGGTCTGAAGTATTTTCCCAGCTGTATCTGGTGCTAAATTCACCCAGTCAACGCCATCGTAATACATGAATGACCCATCGGTATTGCCCGTGATATTGATCTTTGTACCCGAAACCGCATTATTGGCAATGTCTGCATTG
This sequence comes from Bacteroidota bacterium, assembly GCA_016713645.1. GTDB lineage: Bacteria > Bacteroidota > Bacteroidia > Chitinophagales > JADJOU01 > JADJOU01. The sequence goes on along the minus strand of JADJOU010000004.1, from coordinate 234,131 downwards.
GCGATAGTTCCATTCAATATTTTTGCTGAAGTTACAGCGTTGTTACTAATAGTTCCTACTCCTGTATTTGTAATAGTCAAATCTCCACTCAAATCTTGTTCTGTTGCAATATTCGAGGCATTGCCTATCCATATTTTCCCATCGGTCAAGGTCGTTTTCATCACCGCACCAGAAGCCACTTTGGTCCAATTGGGCGTAACACTATTGCTATCGTTGTAGTAAAACCCTGAACTTCCCCATGAGGTGCCCGTATTCCATACTATCAAACCCTTGGCGGGATTAGTAAGCGGCGCAACTATATTCGCTCCTTGAAGGGCTACTTTAGGAAACAAGACTCCCCTATTCGTAGATTGAATTTCCAAGATGGATGATGAATCTGGATTGGCCGTGCCGATACCCACTTGGGCAAAGTTGGTTTGTATTATTCCTGCGGAGAAAAGACGATGGCAAAGATGCGTTTCATAGTTGAATTTTTAAATAGCATTGTACTCATTGTTGCGGCTTGTTTTCTATTATTGTTTTTCAATGATTAAGTTTTGATTGCTCGGATATAGTTTGATGATATACGATCCTGCTGCCAATTGGCCTAAATCTATTTGGGTTTTATTTGGATTCAATTTTCCTCGAATGACCACTTGACCCAATACATCGAATATATCAAAGCTTTGATCGACTAAATCGGTAGCTATCGTCACAAAATCGGTCGTTGGATTCGGATACATAGTCAAAGCGAATTCAGGACTGAATACCACTGTGCGAATCGGAGAATAGGCAAATTTTAGGTCAAAATCCAACTGCTTCAATCGATAGTAGTTGATGCCCATCGCGGGATCAAAATCCGTGAGTGCATAGTGCTGAATGGTATTGCTATTGCCAGCGGCTTTTCTATTGCCTATCTCTTTCCAATCATAGCCATCCAGTGAGCGCTCTACGATAAAATAATCGCTATTCTTCTCAGAGGCGGTTGACCATTGGAGATAAGAGGTTCTATCTTTTTTCACCGCCGTGAATGATAATAATTCAACAGGCAAAATATTGATCAAGGAGGAAGTAGCTAGGGTAAATGGACTAAAGGAAGATACCGGTGCGCCGCTTTTCACCGTGCCAGATGCAAATGTACCTGTGGTACCGCCATTGCCGTGATCGCGCCATGCTCCGCCATCCCATCGCGCTACGCGCATATTGGAGAGATTGCCGATAATGCTTGAGAATGAATCATACCAAGATAGGGTGACATCTACAGCAGATGTTCCTGCCACTCTTTCAATTCTCCAATATTCATTCTTAGAGACCATCTTGAGCGCAGTATCTCGCTGGCCTACATTGTAGAGTGTATCGGGATTAGATTTAAAATATTTACACAGAAAATTATCCGTGCTGACAAAGGGCGCTGAGATAGATGCCGTGCGCAATTTAGCGCCATTGCCTACTGGAAAAGTAAAGGCAGTTGAACCAGCTTTCTGACACCAACCATTGATATGGGAATTGTCCGCTGCACCTGAATAAGAGGAGCCAGACTTAAAAATGATCTTATTGCTATCAGTGATGACATGGCCTTGTTGAAAGGTAAAATTCCCACCAAAAAGCAAATTTGTATTGGTCAAAGGTTGACCGGTATTCAAATTCTTGAAACGAAGGTGATTGGTATTATCTAATTCGATATTGCAATCGATGCTATTGCCATTTCCATCGATGAACTGATTGGTAATTCCTTTGAATTTGAGACTTCCAATTCCTGAAATATTGCTCCCTGCGCTCAGAGATATATTGGGATTGACCACCGTCCAATCACCGTGATTGATGATATTGGCATTGGCATCGACAATTAAATCCGAACCAGCACTATAGAGTAAAGTGCCTGGAGAGACTTTCATAGCTGCATTGATATAGAATTGCGATTGGCTGATGCCATTAATTTGAAAAACAAAATGAAGAAAAAGTAGAATGTATAGTCTCAAATGAGCAGATTTTATGGCAATTAATAAACAAATTTACAAATTGCAAATAAAATTACATATATTTTTATTAACATTTAGATATATGACAAAATTTAGTACCACTTGAAAACATGCCAAATTAATCTAACACTGCTATAGTTTAGACAATGAATTGATCAAAATACAATCCGCTTCTTATCCAATACTTGGTTTAACTTGTTGGATAAATAAAGATAATGAATACCTGAATTCATAGACTTCAGCGTATAGGTTGCATTTTTTTCTACAATATTCGCTTCAAATACTTTTTGACCTAAACAATTCAATAATTCAAGCTGCAAGACATCATTTACATCATGAATAACTTGAATTTGATTAGACTCGGAGTTAAAATTGATTCTCACATTTCTAGAGGGGCTATCCTTTTCCAAAATGTAAGACTTTAGGTCAGTATTATAGCATTTTATAACACCATTTGAAATTCCCACCGCAATAAGTTTCAAATCATTTGAACAAGAAACAGAAGTAGGTTGAGCTGTCGAAGAGACTTGGATAGTCTTTAATAATGCATTGGTCTCAAAATCAAAAATTCTCAACATTTGATCTTGAGAAACGACATAGAGAAATTTATTATCTGAGCTAATATCAAAGGCAGTAACTTGAGCGCTTGACACAGAAATTGTGTTTATTAGGCTTCCATCTAAAGCATTCCAAATTTTCAGCGTATTATCTTTCGAACTGGAGATTAACTTAGAATTATCTGCAGAGAATTTGACGGTAGTAATATCTCCGGTGTGTCCACTTAAGGTAAATTTTAATAGGCCTATAGTATCCCAAATCTTTATTTTATCATCTGTACCCCCAGAAGCGAGCATCAAATTATTCGGTGAATAAGCGACAGTTGTAACAAATGATGCATGCGCTGGAATGTTTAAATCTGCTTGTCCATTGCTTATGCGATAAGTTTGAAGTTTACCATTAGAGCCACCTACAGCTATTTTTGATTGTTTGGTGAAAAGCAAAGAGAAAAGGCATATTGTGTTCCCATATAAATTGTATCGCGTATAGTTGCTGCATTCGTATTATAATCAAATAGGAGAATATTTCCCATCTCTTCAACGCTAGCAAAATACTTATTATCTGCACTAAATCCGACACCCATTTGGCACATAAATGCATCTCCAACGGTATAATTCCATTGCATTAGACCATTTTCCAAATTAAACAAGCGAATATGGGAAGGATGACAATCCGTTCCTGATAATAAAAATTTACCATCTTTTGAAAATGCTAAACCATTGACTTGAAGACTATCAGGATGAGCTAGGAATGTCCATTGCAGCGACTGCGCGGAAATACTGGTTGTAAAAAACAAACTGAATATATAGAGAGTGATAGTTTTGATTTTTGTTTTCATTGTTTAAACGTTTAATGATTATTCTGAAAAATGAGTGTTTTTTATAAATGTTTCATCCGTGAGTGTATTTAAGAATGAGACAATTCTTTTCTTTTCTTGAGCATCTAAATTTATACCCAATCCTTGATTACTGATTAAAGAAGAATCAAGGGTCGATGAGTTTTTAACATTTAATGCATAATGATCTAAAACGCCTTCTAATGTCCCGATTTGCCCATGATGCATATAAGGCGCAGTTAGGGTAATATTTCTCAAGCTTGGCACCTTAAATTTGCCAATATCAGAAGGGATAAGAGAAATTTCATAGCGCCCTTTATCAAAATTAAACTGACTTGATAGCCTGTTATTACGAAATGAATTATCCGTAAATAATTCACCTGCGTGACAATGACTGCATTTTGATTTAAAAATTTGCAAGCCCTCCATTTCTTCTGCACTAAGGCTTAATTCACCGCGCTTATACTGATCATATTTGCTATTAGAAGAAATCAACATAGCCATAAATTGTGACAAAGCTTGAAGAAATCTTGCCGTATTGATCTCCTCTGTTCCGAACGCTTTTTTAAACAGTGCAGGATACTCCGCATGATTTTTCAACTTTAGTAAAACCTGCTGCGGATCTTCATCCATTTCGACTGGATTTTGAATCGGATTGAGGGAGATTAAATCAATATTATGAACACCCCCATCCCAAAAAAATGAGGTTTGCCACAATAAATTTTGAATGGGCAGTGCATTTCGTTTCCCCAACTGGTCATTGATACCGTGACTTAAGTCATGTCCATGATGCGTGAAGGCAGAACTTTGAATATGGCAAGAGCCACATGAAATCGTATTGTTCTTTGAAAGAATTGGGTCATAAAAAATCTTTTTTCCCAATTCGAATCCTGCCTTCGTCACGGGATTATCTTTCATCTCATAAACAGGGGGAGGAAAATGAGCAGGAAATTTTAAACCTTCCCAAGTCTCGTCTATACTGCTCTTACTGCACCCCAATAGAAAAGCTAGAACACTGATAGTGAATCCTATTTGAATTGTTTTCATCTTGATAATATTTATTGAGTCAATGCCTTGGTATTAAGGCATTGACTCAAACATGAATTAATTATGGACATGGTGGAGCTTAAACATATCAGCATAATTATTCGCTACATTTGCTGAAAAAGGCGTCACCATAACAGTAGGATTTGCAGCTACACTAATTGTATTTGGCGTTTTAAACATTTCCATAATATCAACGGTTACATGAAAATTTGGTTTAATTGTGGTTCTAACCGTGGCAACATCGGTACTTTTCAATTGTATGGTTTTAATATTATTTATTGTTGGACTTGAATAGCCTCCAAACAAGCCTATGTGATACCTAAATTTATTTGAATTCGTCGCAGTATCAAGTGGTGCTTGCGGCGATGTTCCCTCTGCTTTCACAAAGATATATCCGCTATTCCACATCCAATACATCCCTGCTGCATTTCCAGCAGGATCCAAATTATTCATTCTCTCGCTGATCGGTGCTGTACTTTTTGCACTATCTACTCCTACAATAAAACGCAATTCTGTATAATCTCCTGCTGGAATATTATTCATAACCACTTCGGTATTGGCACCGCCTGATTCTTTAATCAAAAAATAGCATGAATCTTTAGGCAAAGTAAATATGGTTCCATCTGCCTTTACCAAAGAAAAATTGCTCACAAAATAATTAAACATGGAAAATTTCATGACTTCGCCTTTTTCATTGGTATAATTATCCCCAAGCACTAGTGTTGAACCATTGGCTTGATTGTCAAATTCAACAGATATGCTTCCTGTTCCTGTTAAAGTATCATCCGTTTTTGAACAAGAAGTTAAGCCATATGACAGCATAATGGTTGCAATAATTGAGTATATCGATATTTTAATTTGAGTTTTCATTTTTTGATTTGTTTTGTTTTAAAAATAATAATTGAATTGTCCTGTAAATCGCGCACCACTATTGGTATAACCGTCATTTACACTTTGATAAATTGGCTGTTGAATTTTCATACCAAAAGAAATACTTTTGAAATAAGCATTCATCTCTACATTGGCTAAATATACCATTCCCCCAGTATGTTCAACAGGCAGATGGTTTTTATAGTCTATTTCTGCATGCTCAATATCAATTCCAGCTTGAGGTATAAGTTCAAAAAGCTGAATTTTAATGGGGAAATACGCCCTAGAAGATATGACGAATCTATTTCCATTTAAATATAATTTAGCATTGCTTGTATTGATTCTATAATTGATTTCATTCGTAATACCCCATTTAAGAAATCTAAGCGTAATGGCTGTATTGACGATAAAATCCGTTGAACCAGTGCCCAATTGAATACCTTGTGGAAGGGTATTTCTATTTTGAATGATATTATTCTTGCCAGTCGGCAACTTAACTCCACCGCCCAATGCAATGAAATAAGTTGTGCGATTTTGCACACTATCATCTTGATTGGTGAAGATATAATTACCCATTAAAGTGATATCCGCCAGACCTAGTACATGATTGACTTTATAATCCTCTTCTCTCTTTGTTATTTGAAAAGGCATAATAACAAATAATTGAATTTGTTTGATTGGCACAATCCGACCAGTCAATTCGATACTTTGGAAATAGTCATTCGCACTCGTAAGCACACTGGGGTGAATGGTTTTGGAAGAAGAGTATCGATATTTCAATCCAATAAAAGATAATTGATTATTGGGGAAAACACCTAATATACTACTCCCAGACGATCCACAGATGTCACATGCAAGCAGATGAATACTCCAAAGCATCGCGATGCTTAAGAAATATTTACGCATAAAAAGATTTAATTGTTTGAAAAAAAATTAGACAAACAACTGCGCTGGGGGGTGAAAAATGGAAGAAAGATAGTTCGCTTCATAGGATAATGAATGCGGAACATAATAATGAAAGGATATTGCCCTGAAATTTTTAAAAGCATTCGGCTTATCACTCAATATAAATGGAGAAAATTGAAAATTAAAACATGCTAACTGAAGCGCGTTGGTTTGATCTTGAGATTTCGGTTGATCTATTTTTAACAAATCTTTACTCAAATGGCACTTCCCATTACAGGCCATTTCTGGCTTATCCTTATTTTCACAATAGTTTTGAATTATTTCAGATTGATTAATTTTCCAATGCAAAAAAACCACTGATTTTGCAATAAATGGCAAATGCAATAAGAGCAAAAATACGATGGAATAAAACTTAATCATTTCGATGCAAATATACTTAAATCATTCAAACATCGCACAGACATTTCAATAAAAAATCTGACTTCTTTATGTTTAAATATGTTTACCAAAAAGTAATTTTGCGCTCCGCCCCTTCTTGAATACTTGCCTTCCCTTATCAATTCCCTTTCTCAAGGAGATTTGCTCCTCCAAGGGCAAATGAATAATGTCCTTGCACTCCTGCGAACAGCACTTATCGAATGCTGCCGCACATTTTTCACACTGAATAAAGAGCAGATGACATCCTTCATTGGCGCAGTTGATATGTGTATCCGCTGGCTCACCGCATTGATGACAATGCGCAATAATGTCCTCTGTGATGCGCTCACCCAAACGCTCATCAAAGACAAAGTTTTTACCTATAAATTGGTTTTCCAATCCTTGTTCCTTAGCATCTCTGGCGTATTTAATGATGCCACCTTCCAATTGATAAACATTGTCAAATCCATGGTGTTTCATATACGCACTGGCTTTTTCGCAGCGAATTCCGCCGGTGCAATACATAACGATGGGATGGTCTTTTTTATCTTTTAGCTGTTCTGCGACGTAAGGCAATTGCTCTCTAAATGTATCCACGTCAGGCAGTATCGCATGTTTAAAATGCCCCACTTCACTCTCATAGTGATTGCGCATATCGACAAGGATGATGTCTTCGCGTTGGGTTATTTCGTTAAAATCTTTAGCCTTTAAATGAATGCCGCAATTCGACGAATCAAAGGTAGGGTCGTCAATTCCGTCTGCAACAATTTTGTCTTTGACAATAATTTTCAGTTTAAAAAATGCTTTGGACTTGTCCTCAACGGCAAAGTTCAAGCGAATCCCCATTAGAAAGGGTATTGAATTGATATATGTTTTAAAATCTTCCAAATGCTCTTCCGCTATTGACATTTGAGCATTGATGCCCTCTTTGGCGATATAGATGCGACCGAGCGCGCCCATTTTCTCCAAATCAATATAAAATTGATTGCGGAATTCTGTTGGATTCTCTAATTGATGGTACTTGTAAAACGAAATTGTGATGCGCTTCTCCGTAGATTGGGCCATGCGCTCCTTCAATATTCGCTTATCTATTCTGTTCGACAGTTGCATGCTGTGATTGTTTAGATGGTGAATAATAAAAGTGCAAATATAAAGTGATTCTGTATGATTGACAAAATCTATTTTACATCCACTTATTCTTAATTAAAAAATAGGTGATGATCATAGAGAACATCAGGGAGATATTGCAGATGATGAGAAATCCCCAATGGCTCTCTGCAAAAGGCATATGGACATTCATCCCAAAAAAACTGGAGATGAGATTGGGCACCATCAATACAATAGTGACACCAGTCAAACGCTTCATAACCGTGTTGACATTATTCGAAATGATCGACGAAACGGCCTCCATGGTGCTATTGAGGATGCGCGTATAGACATCGCTCATCTCGACAGCTTGACTATTATCAATCATAATTTCCTCGAGCATTTCTTCTTTATGCTCATCGTTTTTTATCTTGAGATAGTCCATGCGCTTCATCTTCATGATCATCAAATCATTGGCCCGCAGATTGGTGACGAAGTAGATCAAACTCTTTTGAATATTGAGTAAATCTGCAAAGTCTTTATTCCTCGAAGCATGCAACATCTCTTTTTCAAAAGCATTGATTTGAATATTGATTTGCTTCAAATAATAGAGATAGTAATAGACATTCTTTTCAAAAATATTGAGGATAAACTTGGTGTGATCCTTTAAATCAAACTGCTTGATATTGGGATTTAGAAATGAATCAATAACCGGATTTTTATATAAACTCGTCGTGATGATGATATCTCTCTTTCTAACTATTGAGATAGGAATGGTTATAAAAATGGCCTTGCTATCGATTAAATTCTCATTTCTAATAGGTGTTTTTAACAAGATGAATTCCGTATCATCATCCGTATCATAACGCGATTGCTCATCGATGTCGAGCGCATCCGTAAAATAGTCAATATCGATTTGAAGTTCATTGGATAATGCCCGAATGGCTTCATGAGAAGTAGGCGGATATATATTTACCCAACAACCAGGCTCAAGCGCAGGTATGGTGGTTAGTTTCCCTTCTATTATTTTGTATATCTGTACCATTCCGCTTTCCCTCCTTGTTCATATTGATTACAAATTAATTATATGGCAGTTTTCGCAGCCATTTCTGCGACAAAATTAATATTAAAATTGAAAATGATAGAAGAATCTCTCTTAAAAGCATACCCATGAAAACAGATAAAGGTAAAACCTGTAAAGGAAAGATTCTCTCTTTAAAATTAGATTAGAAATCCTCGTCTTGACTAAATGCTTGATCCTCTTTATTTGTGAGCACACCAGCCTTTTGATATTCAGTCACGCGCTTTTCAAAGAAATTGGTCTTTCCTTGAATCGAAATCATATCCATCCAAGGGAATGGATTTTGTGCATTGTATTTCTTTGTTTGTCCTAGTGAAACTAAAAGTCTATCTGCAACAAATTCTATATAATCGCACATCATCGCAGAATTCATGCCGATGAGGGAAACAGGAAGTGCATCTGATACAAATTCTTTTTCGAATTCAACAGCTTCAGAAATGATTTGAACGACTGTTTCGTTAGGCAATTTATGTTGCAACATCGAGTAGATCATGCAGGCAAAATCGCAGTGCAATCCCTCGTCTCTAGATATCAATTCATTTGACGTGCATAAACCGGGCATCATGCCTCTTTTTTTAAGCCAAAAAATAGAGCAGAAACTTCCAGAAAAAAAGATGCCTTCGACAGCTGCAAATGCTACTAAACGCTCTGCAAATGAAGTAGATTTTTCAATCCATCTCATCGCCCATTCTGCTTTTTTCTTAACACAAGGAATGGTATCCAACGCATTGAATAATCTATCCTTTTCTTGCGGATTCTTGATATAAGTATCTATGAGAAGGGAGTATGTCTCCGCATGAATATTCTCTATTGCAATTTGAAATCCATAGAAGCAACGAGCTTCTGGTATGGTGATGTCTTGCATGAAATTCACCACGAGATTTTCATTGACAATGCCATCACTCGCAGCAAAAAAAGCCAAGACGTGGCTGATAAAGTGCTTTTCGTCTGGCGTCAATTTTGCCCAATCTACTAAATCGGATTGCAAATCCAATTCCTCCGCTGTCCAAAAACTCGCCTCAGCCGTTTTATACATTTTCCAAATCTCATCGTGTTGAATGGGAAATAATACAAAGCGATCCTTGGTAGATTGCAAAAGTGGTTCTGCTTGATTCGATGAAATGGCTGTTGACATATAAAATATATTACCTATGTGAAATCTGTGATGCACAAAAGTAATTCAAGTAGTTTTGGAAAAGAATATTCTTTATCAACAAAAAGTTAATTCCTTATTTATCAATACAATATGACAAAAATTAATCCTTGAGCGCACGATTCTCAACCATCGACTCAAACGCGCTTCACCCCATCAGAAATCTTTATCGAATACGAATTTAAATGAAGATCCATTTTTGCTTTGAACTTCATTTCAATATTCATTTTGAAAGCGTCAATCGCATCCTGATGAACCATTGCAAGCGCGAATACATATGAACCCATTTGAACCATTTTTGCGCCAGCACAGCCTTCTATAAGAATAGATTCATCTACTAATTTATGGTGCATTTCACTGAAAATTTCATAATCGCTAACAATGGATTTATGCGAGGCCGTCAGCAATTTACCCAAATGTTCAATGTAGTTTTCGCGCAAAACATTGACTGCTTCCTCCACTTTTATATTTTCCCCAATGCAATGCATCGCGCGATTTGACAAGAGAGCATCATGTAAATAGACCATATCTTTAAACCCTGCATCACAGAGATATTCAATAGAAATATTTTTTTGAAGAACGGACAATGCTTCCGCTGATTCCGATAATCTTTTCGCCACGATATCTCTAGGCAGTTGGTCCGCAATGATTGGCTCTAAAAGCAGCAATTGATATGGCCCCAAATTAATTGGCTCTAATTGCGTTAAATTTTTCTTTGTATCGAATAAAAGCACATATGCATGTTTAGACAAGACAGCCCCTTGCTGCGCCATGCACTTCTCTATTCCTGATTCCCTATTTAGCGCTCCGCAGATTGACAAAATAGCTGCGCGATCGATTTTGTTTTTGTATATCGGATACAAGGCAATATATGCACTCAAAACTTCTAACAACGGAGAAAAAGAAACATCTATTTCATGCGAAAGGGAATTGAAAAACATGATGTCAAACCCCTGAATAACATTTTCACGTTGATGAATAGATTGGATTATTCGCAAAGAAGCGTTGGCCCATTCCTGTTGATCAGGATTTGCATTCATTTGCTCTAGATCAGCGAGTTTAATGGATGCTTGTTTTCCGACGGTCGCAAAGTGAATTTGCGCATCACTGCGAAGTCTAACTGCTGCATATATGCCCCATTCAGTTGCAATATGCATACACATGCCGCCATGATTTTCAAGGTAGTCTCCAAAAAGTTGAAGCAGGCTTGGACAAAAAAAATATTCAATTGGAAATTCACTTTCACCGAACTGCTTTTTGAAAGCCGTTCTCATCAATTCTCTTTTCAAAGGGAAATTATATTTTAGTTAGCAGTTTATTTTGCATTTCGTGGCAACATGCCATAGCATTTCATTTTAAAATACTCTTCAAAAGCCATCAAAGGAGTTAGTTGATTATTCATTAAAAACTGCGGATCGATTAGAATCTGAAAAAAAAGTTGATCACTCGTCGCCAAAATACCTGGATGTATATCATTAAAATGGCCATTTTCAATTCCAACTTTATAGTAATTACTCAGAATAATAATTGATTTTTCTTGAAAATCGCGCACTTTATTCCATAAATCTGGATAGAGTTTTTTTAAATCTTCTAAGTACTTGGTAGACATCAAAGAAATATTTTCCATAAAAATCCGAGTTGCTAATTTATAGCGCTCGATATAATTGATTTTTGAATCATTCAATTTATCTTCAAATAGTGCGATGGCATTGAGATTGCTTTCAACACACATTTCGATAATCTCATCTCTAGAATTAAAATACTTATAGACAGTGGCTTTGCTTTTATTCATAATTTCAGCAATGTGGTCCATGGTATAATGATTGATTCCATTTTGGTGAAAAATTGGAGACAATTTCTTTATCCAATCTTTTTTCTTATCACTATTGTCTGATCTTTCTTTTTCAAGTGCTTTTCTGCCCATATAGAATTTGAAATGTAATGCAAGATAGTTTTTTTTATCATTGCTTGTATATTTTTTTTAACATGTCATAGGCAGATTTTATCTCCTCAAAATGGACACGTGCAATTTTCGCTTCACGCTCCGACAAATTGGGCAATCTATCTGGATGGTAGAGCAAGACCAATTTCCGATATTGCTTCGTAATGATATGAAATTCCTCCCCGCCATTGAGTTGAAGAATTCTATAAAGTTGCGCATGGTCTGGCTCAAGGTCAGCCACAAATCGTTTTTTAAGAATATTATAATCAGCGATATGGACACCTAAATTATTGGCTATTATGGAAATTTTTCGCAAATCTTCTCTCATAAAAGGCTGTTCACAAGAGGCCATTCGAAAGAGAAAATGAAGAATTTGAAGTTTGCTCTTTGAATCATACTCTCTTCCTGCATCATTGGCGATTGAAGCAAAATCATACTTTTCATTCAGCACTTTTTGCAAGAATTTCATCTTGATTCTCCCTTTTTCTTCTCCAAAAATGGCAAGAAAATAGTCCTGTAAAAATTCAGTTTTCAATGCCTTGTTTGCGCCAGGCGTCTTAATCAAGGAACCTCCCAATAAGAGCAAATAGGCGCCACTATCTTCCCTGACATATTCCGTTTTTAAATTATTCACAATATCTTCAGAATAGAACCCCAGCAATCCCCCAATCGGACCGCCAAAAAAATATCCCGTAATGGTATGGAAAATTTTAAAAGGTTTCATTTTACAAAAATAGGGGAATAAAAATTTCGAGTCGTTTTAAATGAATTATACTTAAAATTGTACATCAAAAACTGAAGTATTCCCCATGCTCAAATCACTTGAAATTAAGAATTACGCCATTATTGAAGAAGTCATGATTCAATTTAATGGGCAGATGAATATTATCACTGGGGAAACAGGTGCCGGAAAATCCATCATGCTCGGGGCTTTGGGTCTGATAACAGGGGAGCGCGTCGATAGTGCAGCGCTCTTAAATAAAGAGGAGAAATGCAGTGTAGAGGCCATTTTTGAAATGAAAGACCCTATTTTTAAAACTTTTTTTCAAGAGCGCGATATAGATTTTGAATTTGAAACCATCATCAGAAGAGAGATTTTACCCAATGGCAAATCGCGCGCCTTCATCAATGATAGTCCCGTAAACCTGACTGTTTTGAAAGACTTATCCAGTTTTCTCATTGAAATCAATTCACAGAATCAGAGTTTGGAATTGCGTTCACCGGCATATCAATTATCCATACTAGATTCTTTTGCTGAACATGAGAACTTGCTCAATGACTACAAAAAAGCTTTTTCGAATTACAAGAAAAAAACGGTCTTGCTCGATCAATTGATCGATGAAGAAAAAAAGTCTGCTGCAGAATTAGATTTTTTGCAATTCCAGTTAAATGAAATTGGAGAAGCCAATTTGCAAGGGGTTCAGCTACCTGATTTGGAATCTGAATTGCAAACACTTCAAAATGCCCACGAAATCAGTGCCATTTTACTTCAAACCGTTCATCTACTCGATGAAGGCGATACCAATATCCAAGATGCACTTATTGCAAGTGCTTCCTCCTTATCCAAGATTGTCAAATTCAATCCCGCGATTAAAATCCTATCAGAGAGATTTGAAGCAATCATCATTGAGCTCAAAGAGCTATCGCATGAAATGAAAAACATCGGTGAGCAAACCGAATTCAATCCTATTCGCATCGAGGAGATCAATCAAATTCTACATGGCGTTTACAAATTACTCAAAAAACACCACTTGAATGATATTCCGTCACTCATGCAATTTGAAGAGCATTTAATCGACAAAATAAAACAGATTCAAGTATCGAATAGCAGTATTGAGCCACTGAAAAAAGAATTGGAGGCACTCCATCAAGACATTTTGCAGAAAGCAAAATTGCTATCCACTCAGCGCAATAGCCAGGTTAAAATGATTGAGAAAAAAGTCATGCAGAATTTGAGTTTATTGGGCATGAGCAATGCGATTTTAAAAATTCAAATCGATACCGATTTTGACCAATTAAAAGCCAATGGCGCGGATGAAATTCAATTCCTATTTAGTGCCAATAAGGGCATCGGCTTAAAGGATATAAAAAACGCCATTTCAGGCGGAGAAATGAGTCGATTCTTGCTGAGTTTGAAAACAGTTTTGGCAGAAAAAATGCAATTGCCCACAATCATATTCGACGAAATCGATACCGGTGTATCAGGAGATATTGCATATAAAGTGGGAGAATTACTACACAATCTATCTCAAAAACATCAGCTCATCGCAATAACCCATTTACCTCAAATAGCATCCAAAGGCAATCACCATTTATTTGTTTTCAAAGAGACCAAAGAGAAAACGACCAAGACGAATATTAAACTACTTCAAAAGGAAGAGCGAAAAATTGAAATCGCAAAAATGTTGAGTGGAGAAAAAATATCTGATGCAGCACTTGTCAATGCAAATGAATTATTGAACAATCATTAGTTGAATCAAATTGAAAACAATTCACTTTACTTTTTCACGTAGGGCAAATAGAGTATATTCACCGTGACTTTAATTTCCTCAGCAATATTCTTCACGACAATTTTAGGAATGGCAATATCATAGTCCTTTAATTTGACAAAAAACTCTGTGCGACCTCTAATTGTTCCTCCCTTCACTTCAATAGATCCAGGGATTTTTATCTTTCTCTTCACACCATGCATGTCCATAGAACCCTCTAACGTGACACTATACGTGCCATCTTTATAGTAGGAATTGGTTCCATAATTTTAGTTTCAAGTATCGCATATGGAAATTTATCGCTTTCTAAATAGTTCTCATTGAAATGGTCTTGCATCAATTTGTCTTTGAACATAAACATTTTGATGAGCACTTTGCAAGAGATACTGCCTGTCGAAGTATCCAAAATGCTGATAGCTTCGCGCATCTTAGCATCAATATCTTCTAGTTTATTCTTAGAAAAAAGGAAATTTCTCCATTTCTACTGATAAACTTGTTTTGGGAATGTGCCGTGAATAAAGTAAAAGATAAAAGGGTAAAGAGAATGTATTTCATAGTATTTGTTTACTTCTTAGTCTAAAAATCGTGCTAATTGAGTTAAAAAACGGTTAAAATTAATTAAATTATAAATTGAAATGAAATAATCTCATTTTCATAATTTCTATGGGCTATTCATTCATCGATTATGGTATTCGATTCCAAATATTCTCAGCAATATGATGCGTCAATTGATCGATATAATAAGCGCCATTCCCTGGGTCTGTCATAAAATTAAAACCACTCTCCTCTTTCAACAATAACTGGATATTTTTTGAAATCCGCATACTGGCATGATTTCGGTCATTCAAATCATGTGGATGGATGAGCAGGCCATCGCAATTCCCAATAATTGCACTCATCGCCTCTGTGGTCGCACGCAAAATATTGGTATGTCCATCTTCTAACTTAATATTGGTGGCACTGGTTATAGCAAGCATTGTCGCTGTGGTATTCAATTTGAATTTAGACGTGATGCCATCCCACAACAATCTTAATGCCCGCATCTTAGCCACTTCAATAAAGAATTCGCTCCCCAATTCCACTTCAAAAAAGTATTGATCGTCTGCGTGAATATCCCTATTCAAATCTTGTATCAATGAATAAAATTGATTAGCAATCGATGCAAAATCAAGGCCTTCTTTGATGTGCATCCGTTTGTTTTTGAAATAATCCCGATTTGCTTGCAAACAATCTGAACTTCCAAAACAGTGCGTTTGGGCATATCCTTTCTTAGCAATATAGGCCTCGAGACTCGTTTGGTTGACTTCATTTATATTCCTGAGGTGAATTTGAATGTGCTCTAATAATATTCCATCAAATAGTACATCAAAATCTATGGGACCTTTCACATCAGCAAAATCAAAATAGAGCGCATTGACTCCATGTTGAAGTGCCAACAAAGCTTCGGATTGTGCCATTCGAATATCCGTCAGATTGACTCGTTGAATGATGGACCAATCTTGAGAAGGAAGATTAAGAATGATTGGTTTAATATCGCTTTCCAAGTTGAGATAAGGCTCAATCCCAATTCCAGAAGGGTGATTCCAAATGATTTCATCATAAGATTTTCCCTTTAAATCTTTGCTGATTTGCGCTTTTATCTCTTCCTTGCTTATTGGACTAAACGTTGACCACTTCATAGTTACAAACCTACAAAATTTAAGTATTTAAACACAAAATATTATATACATCGCATGCCTCTCGGAAATAGCATTGATGCAATTGTATGCGCTTTAACATCCTTTAAAATCAATATATCCCGTCAATTTCTACAAGTTTCTATATTTGTTGCCAATTCAAACTTCAAGGCGCACCGAACAAATCATGAAAACTAAAATTACGTATTTAATTCTGCTCACCTTATGTATGGCTATATGTCATGCACGAGATAATGAGAACTGTCTCTTATGGGAAATAAGACAGCCAAAGAGCAAGAGCGTTTCCTATTTGTTTGGTACGATTCATTTGCTCAAAAAATCTGATTTGACGATAAGCCCATCTTTAGAAAAAGCATATACCAATTCCAACAAACTGCTCTTGGAGATCGATTTGTCCAATCAAGGGAATATGGTTAGCGCTGGGTTAAAATCCATGCTGCCCGCGGGAAAGACTTTTGAAATGGCCTGTCCAGATAGTCTACAAAAATCGATTGAGCACAACATGAAATCAGTGGTTGGTATTTCCAATAGCGAATGGTCCATGCTGAAAATGATAAAACCAATTTTTTGGACACCCTTTGTTTTAGACAAATTAATTCCCAATCTATCTGATGGCTATGATATGTATTTTATGAATCGAGCCCAAAAGAACAAGCAAGAGATAATAGGACTTGAAACCAGCGATGAAGCAATGGCATCGATTGACCAAATTTCACTATCTGACCAATACAACTATTTTGCCTCATTTATTGAGCACAGGGATAGTACTGTACAAGAAATTGACCAACTCATGACGGCATATAGAAATCGAGATATGCAAAAAATTAAAACAATCTTAGAGAGCAGTCTGTTGGATATGGAATCTGGCAAGGAGGCGCTTCTAGAAGATAGAAACAAGGCTTGGTTAAAAAAAATCATTCCTTTGATTCAAGAACACAAATGCTTTATTGCTGTTGGCGCAGGGCATCTTCCTGGCAATGAAGGACTCATTGCTCTATTGCGCAAAGAGGGTTTTATTGTTACCGGAATTGAAGAATAGTTTAACCCGGATTAATTTCCTAAAAATGGCACTCGCTTCCCATTGACATATTTCACGATGAATGCATCTGGCTGACCTTTATCGCGAACATCTAGACAAAGTTTTGCTACAGATTTTAAATCTCTCGATTTCCCAATCAAATATTTATACTGGCCATCTTCAATAAATATCTCGTGATTTTTTAGATGTGGATTGACTACCGTATTGATGTAAAAGCGCTCATTATGCGCGTAAACTTGAACGTAAAAAAATATTTCATCTGCTTCAACAGGCTTGACAATAACAACAGGCTTTGGGATTGGTGTTGGTTTTGGTGGTGTTTGAACGACAGGCGTTGGCTCTGATGATGTGAAAATCCCTCCAGACAATTTAGGCTTATAGGCCAATGGTTTGGATTGTGAATTTGAAACGACTTCCAATTGTTTAACCGTAGTCTGTCCGCTCTTTCCAACTTCATAGGAACTAGTCGAAGAAACGGGTGTACTGCTTTGGCTGGAAGAGCTCGGTCTTGAAGTTACAGAGAGTGCCTCATAATTAGGCACATACTTTTTCTTTTGAAATTGATTGCTTGCTACTGTGTCTTGTGCATCTCCTGCCAATTTATTGCGCGCATAAAATTCAGCCTCTGATTGAATTCTATTGGATTTTTTATCTGATTTTTCTGCTTCGACAAAATCATGTTTTCTTGCTTCTTTTGAATCATTTGGCTTATTGCTTGTATTGCTCTTTTTCGAGTCAAGTCCCAGCGGATTGGACATCGTGGCAGAAGAATTAATATTTACAACAATTGGTTTTCCAATTTCAACAAATTTGCTAGAAGTCACATCCTCATTGGGTTTATCGATTTGTTTTCCATCGCTTGATGTGCTTTTCTTATCCTTTGTCACTTTTCCATATTCATCATTAACATTCGATTTTCTATCAGCGCTCTACTTAAGTTCATTCGTTTTTACGTTGGATTCATTGATAGCTTGTTGACTCGATTGAGCGCTCGAATTTTCTTTTTCAATTGACTTACTTATAGTTTCACGATTGCTTTTTTCTGCTTTAGCAAGAGATTCCTGATTTTTTATTCCGGGAGCCTGTGTTGATTTTTCTTCCAACAATTTGTTCTCCGAAGGAATATTGCTCTTTTTTATTTCTTTTCGATCAACCAATACTTGGCTGTTTGAATTCGCGCCAAAAGGGGAAAACCGATTCTTGTCATTTTCCGCTTGAACATTATACGAGTTTAGATCACTGGTATTTTTTTCTTTTCTAAATTGAATTGCTTTTTTTGATTCTTCAGGTGTTTTTTCAATGATTGAGTTAGAACTTTGATTCGAACGGATTTCCGAATTTAATTTCGTATTGCGTTTTTGGTCACTTTTATTATTGAATGCTGACTCAACAGGCATAGATTCTTTAAATTGCTGGTCTATTAAAGCTTGATTTTCTGCTGGCGAAGAAGCTGTATTTTCTGTAACTGGATTTGCGTTAATGGGAGTATTGACAAGAATGACATTTTTATTCTGAGCAGAATTATAGGATTTCTCAATTCGCGCATTTTTAGAATTTGCACTTTCTGTTTCTAGTGGCATTCTTTTATTGACACGTGAAGCTTGACTTACGGTAGAGAATGTTTCATAATTCGTAGGAGGTGCAATTTCACTCATGCTCGGTTCTTCATACAATTGAATTTTATCCGCGCTTTTTGTTTGTGTAGCAACCATTTCCTCTTGAACTCTTGGTTTAGAAACTGGCTGTTTGGCAGGTTTAGTAAAGGTAGCTACAGACTCATTGACCAGTTTCGTATAATCTATTTTAGGCGGTTGTGCCTTAAAAACAGCAAGTCTATCCTCGATGGCCAATGAATCTCGAATTCCTGAAGCATGCAATTTATCAAAATCTTTCTTTGTTCCAAAGAGCGATAAAAATGCCAATTGGGTTTTAGTAATAGTATCGCGCGTCATATTAGGATCGTAGACTTTCTTCAAAGACGGATTTTCATATTGCAGGGCATAGGTCTCATCGACATCATCTACCACTTTATCCGTTAGATTGTAATGCACTTCCTCCATTTTTTCAAACATGATTTTTCTTAAATCATTGAGCGATTCCTTAGAGTTCAAATATTGTTTATAATTAAACCTCACTTGCATGACATTTTCTTCTTCCACATTGGTAACAGGTATCACGGTGAATGCCTTTTTATCGATCATCGTCTAAATTGGGATATAACCATAGTCTTCTAAAATTGTCTCTCCTGTCTTTTTATTCTTGCGCAAAATCAATTCAATGATGGCACTTCCATTGATTCCAGGCTTTTCGACATCTGCTAAAAAATTGCCCAATGAATAACATACGATGCCTTTGTGAATCTTATCGTCCTTTAGATACCGTCGAATTTCAACTTCATGAAAATAATGTGGATGAGAACCAAAAACAGCGTCAGCTCCGTATTCAAAGCAAGTTTTCGCGATGCCTTTTTGATACTCCAATACTTTTTTATCGTATTCATTTCCCCAATGCATATAAGTGATAATAAAATCAGCGCCTTGTTCTTTGGCCTTTAAAATATCTCTCTTGATGAGGGAGAGACTGAGTTTATTGTATAATTCTTCAGAAGCCATTTGCCGCTTTACCTGGGAAGTATAGTTGAGAATAGCCACTTTGATGTTTTTTACATTCAAGATTAGAGGACAATTCTTCTCGCGCTCTTCTTTGCTTCTAAATGTTCCCGTGTGACGAATTTTTGCTTTATCGAGCATACTGATGGTGCGCGCTATTCCACCGCCTTCTCGATCAGCAGCTTTGTCATTTGCCGTCAACAAGACATTAAATCCAGACTTTTTCACTGCGTGTAAAAATTCGTCAGGCGCACTATATGAGCCATAACCCGCATAATCTCGACCGGAAAATGTGGTCTCCAAATTGCCAATGACGATATCTCCGATAAACAATACCGGTCTAATTTGTTTAAACCAATTTTTATAGTAATATCGATTAGAATCTGGATTGTAAGCAGTATTGATATGCACTTGCTCTTGCAATATATCTCCCGCCACAAGAACTCGGGTGTAATAGTAATTGGAATCATTTACGAGATCTAATTCTCTAATGACTACTTTCTTCGTAATGGCAAACTGCTCTACTTGTGCCCAACTAGGACAAGTAAAAAACAAAATTAAGTATAGGGTATAGATTAACTTAGACACGATTATCCACGATGTCGTGTATTTCTTTATTAAGTATAATATGTGTATTTTTTCGATTTTGATTTGCAAGGACGATCATCGCTTTTGCAACATCTGAACCTTTTACCGCCTTAATATTTCGCAATGGGCCTATCAAAAAGAAATTAATTACTTTAAAAAACCCTTGTGAAATGGACTCCATAAATCTGAACTCTTCTCTTTTCCCTAATAAAAGTGCTGGTCGGATGATTAAAAGTGTCTGAAATCCTATCTTCTTCAATTCATTTTCCAATTCTCCTTTGATTCTATTGTAGTAGAAAAGCGATCTTGTACTTGCTCCCATAGCCGATACAATAATGAATTGCTTTACTTTATTGTGATGGGCAATTTTGGCAATATTCAAGGCATAATCCAATTCCACTTTTCTAAATATCGATCTTTTTCTTGCATTAGCCATCGTGGTTCCAAGGCAATAAAACAAATCATCGCTCTTTATCCAATCCCAACTCTGATGTAAATTGTCAAATTCGAGAAATTCCTTGACCAATTTAGGGTGTTCTAGCGGAAAATATTTCCTAGTCAGCACCGTCACTTCTTCATAA
Organism: Bacteroidota bacterium; assembly: GCA_016713645.1. GTDB lineage: Bacteria > Bacteroidota > Bacteroidia > Chitinophagales > JADJOU01 > JADJOU01. The sequence goes on along the minus strand of JADJOU010000004.1, from coordinate 213,275 downwards.
TTCGGATTGTCCAATAATTGTTCTACACAATTCAATCCTACCAATCCATTTGCGCCTATTACCAAAGCCTTTTTACCCATAACTCGCTGCTATCCTTTTTTAAATCGGAAACAAATTTAATAGAAAAAAAATAATTGAAACAGATGGATTCGACAAAATGCTAATTTCCTAGCATCATATTGCCATTATCATTGATTGGCATCGTTTGCTCTGGAGGTGTTTCTTTAACAACACCTTTGATATAGACGATGACTGGCATTCCCTCTGAATTGCTCATAATCGTGATAGATTTATTAAATGGCCCTACCCTTCCCTGCGTATTATAAATGGCGGTAATTTTGCCAGTCTGACCTGGTAAAATAGGGTCTCTTGGGCATTGTGGCACTGTGCAACCGCAAGATGCCTGACAAGAAGTAACTGTTAAAGGTTCTTTCCCAGTATTGGTAAATTCAAATTCATGTTTTGCTTGAGGTCCCTCTGGAATCGTTCCAAATTCAAATTCTGTGGTTTTAAACTGAATTTTTGGGGCATTGGGATTCGTCACTTTAGGCTCAGGTTGAAGTTGTGCTGGACCAGTATTAGCAGGCAAAGTCTGAATATTACCTGGCTGGTGTTGGTCAATTTGAGCATGTATACCTGCAATAGCTAGTGAAAAAATCAAGGTGTAAAATAATTTCATAGGGTTTATTTTTTTGTAAAAGTAAGGATAGTATATAATTTCTGAATCAATTTTTCAATTTTTAACCTTTCTATCAAATGGTTTAATTCAATTTATTGATTAAATAAGAGTTTGCTTGTGCTGTAGGCGTGACAATGAGTTCGTTGATGCAGACATTTGCGGGCAGAGTCGTCGTATAATAGATAATATCGGCGATATCCTCTGGATGGAGCGGCTCAAAACCTTTGTATACAGCATCTGCTTTCGATTGATCGCCTTTAAATCGCACCAAAGAAAACTCAGTTTCAGCAGCGCCTGGGTGAATGCCTGTGACCTTGATATTGTGTGGCAATAGATCTTGTCTCATCGCTTTGGTCAATGCATCGACGGCATGCTTGGTAGCGCAATACATATTGCCCTGCGGATAAACCTCTTTGCCGGCCGTAGAACCGATATTGATGATATGCCCTTTCTTATTTTCAATCATCCACTTAGAAACGATTTGGGTGATATACATTACCCCTTTGATATTCGTATCAATCATCTGTTCCCAATCATCTAAAGAAGCATCTTGAAAATTATCTCGCCCAGCTGCTAATCCTGCATTGTTGATCAATACGGATACCTGATTTTTGAGATGTGCCAATTTATCCATACTCGCATAAACAGCATCCTTAGATTGAATATCGAAGCAACTTATCTCCACTTGGATTTGAAATTCCTTTTCCAATTTCTCTTTTAAAGCCAATAATCGATCATTTCTTCTTCCCGTTAGTATCAAGTTATTACCTTGTGCAGCAAACTTCTCAGCGCAAGCTAAACCGATACCACTCGTCGCTCCAGTAATTAAAATATAATTCTTAGTCATCACTATTCTTTAGAATGTTCAAAATTAGGATTATTTTTGAGGAAATTGAATAATCATCAAAGAAATACTAAAACGGATGGAAAATATAAAATTAAAAACAGGCAGTGTATTAGGACAGATCTTTTTATTAATCCTGATATCCAGCTTATGTCTCTTCATATTTTTCAATATAAAGTCAATGCTCAATGGCATTTTGGTTGCTTTTGCCTTGCATATCCTACTTAGACCATGGCATACTGCGCTTAGTAAAAAAAAGTGGATGGGCACTTCTAGGGCTTCATTGGTATTGATGCTCGCTTCTTTCTTCTGCATCATGATGCCCATCGTGTTTTTATCTCTTTCCTTGGTCAATGGATTTCAATCTATCTTGAACAATTACGAAGATATTCTTCTCAAAATTTCTGCCTTCATCAATGCATCTCCATTTTTAGTCAGTTTAGACATTGCCAATGAGGAATTTATTACTTCAGCAAAGAGCAAGATTGCAGATTATATCCCTCAAATTTTCAATTCAACCACAGGCATTATCAGCGAAATGGTGATGATGTATTTCACGCTATACTTCACCCTCACAGAGAAAGAGCGCATGGAAGCATGGGTGAGAAATATCCTTCCCTATAGCGATGTGAACAATCAAAAAATTCTATCTGAATTAAAATCGTCAACCGTATCCAATTTGATTGGAATACCACTGATAGGCATCGTTCAGGGATTGTTCTCTTGGATTGCTTATTCAATATGTGGCATTGATCAAGCATTTTCTTGGGCACTTATTACAGGTATCGTCTCCATCATTCCTGTAGTTGGCACAGCCCTTATTTGGCTCCCACTGGCTCTTTACCTCATCATCATGGGGCAAATGCAGTATGGATTAATTTTAATGGCCATGGGGGTATTGGTCATTACAAATCTAGACAATGGCGTCCGATTGATTGTCTCGAAAAAGATCGCCAATGTTCATTCACTCATCGTCATTTTTGGCGTAATTATAGGATTGAGCAGCATTGGATTTATGGGAATCATATTTGGACCTCTATTACTCTCTTATCTCTTTATATTAATTGAGATATACAGAGATGAATACAATACGAAGAAGCAATTTTTGATTCTTGATACATAATTATTTCTTCCCCCAAAAAAAAATTTTGAATTTCACTTTTTAAGCCTAACAAACAATTAAGCGCAGCCTTTATGGAAAACACGAAAACAACAGAGAACGCCTCATTATACAATCATTTAGAACAAATGAGCACGAAAGAATTATTGACCAATATCAATCGAGAGGATCAAAAAGTAGCATTAGCTGTAGAGAAGTCCATTCCGCAAATCATGCCCCTCGTCGATGAAATCACTGATAAAATGATGGGTGGCGGCAGACTGTTCTATATCGGTGCAGGTACCAGCGGACGATTGGGCATTGTCGATGCATCAGAATGTCCGCCTACTTTTGGAATTGATTTTGACCGTGTCGTCGGCATCATCGCTGGCGGTGATAGCGCCATTCGCAAGGCGGTGGAATTTGCGGAAGATGATACAGCACAAGCTTGGATTGATTTACAAGCTTTCAATATCAATCAAAATGATGTCGTCATTGGAATCGCAGCATCGGGCTCTACGCCTTATGTCTATGGCGGATTACAAAAATGCAGGGAAAATGGCATTGCCACTGGATGCATCTCTTGCAATGCTGGCGCGAGAATCATCGAACAAAGCGATTATCCCATCGTCGCTGTCGTCGGACCTGAATTTGTCACCGGCAGCACGCGCATGAAATCGGGCACGGCGCAGAAACTCATCTTGAATATGATCAGCACTTCAGTCATGATTAAATTGGGGCGTGTTGTGGGCAATAAAATGGTCGATATGCAACTCAGCAATGACAAGCTCATCGATCGCGGAACGCGAATGGTCATGGCTGATACGCCATGGAATTATGAAGAAGCGAAACAGGCATTGCTTCAATATGGCAGCGTGAGAAAAGCGGTGGAAGCTTCAAAAAAATAGATTTTAGAATTATATTAATGTTGAAATAATGATTTTTTCAATGAGTTAATACAATTGATATGAATGAGCTCTTATTTTTTTCTAACAAAGTCTTCGATTGAAATATCTGCTTGTTTAAGAATTGCTCTCAAAGTTCCCTCTGACATATCACCAGTATGATTTGGAATTGTAGTATATTTATTAGAAATTCTATTGTACCATATCTCATGACTACCAGCAGCTTGTCTATAAAATTCAAATCCAAACAGTTTAAGTATCTTGATGATATCTCTGTACCGATATCCACTTAGCCTACCCATATCAAACTCCTACTACTAGTGGATAATCAAAACTATCTGAAAACGAAATTAACTGCAGCATTTTCTCCTCGTGTGATTCTAAAAGCTTTTTAGCAACATCTTTAGCTATTTCAATTGTTTCCGCAATCGTTCGACCTTGCGCAATCAATCCTTGAAGATTATCAGATGTCGCCAAATAATAGCCTTCAGGTAATTTCTCAATATGTATATTAACAATCTTTTCCATTTAAAAAGTTTTAAACAAATATAATGAATCTTGAGATTAAGAATTGCAAAATATTTAAATCAAGAATCTACAAAATATGCTTCTCGGCATGATAAGAGCTGCGGACCAATGGTCCGCTCTCTACAAATAAGAATCCTTTCGATAAGCCAATCTCCTCGTATTTTTTGAATTCTTCTGGCGTAACATAGCGATCAACAGGGAGATGCTCTCTAGTCGGCTGTAAATACTGCCCCAAAGTAAGCACATCCACTTTATGCGCGCGCAATGCATCCATGGTCTCGATAATCTCAGACTCCTCCTCTCCTAGTCCGAGCATTACGCCAGACTTTGTTCGACGAATTCCATTTTCTTTGAGGTATAAAAGCACATCGAGGCTGACATCGTACTTCGCTTGAACACGCACTTTTCGGCTCAATCGCTCGACCGTCTCTAAATTGTGAGAGACGATTTCTGGATTGGCATCGATGATGCGATCTAAATTTTCTCTATTGCCCTTAAAGTCTGGAATTAGCGTCTCCATCGTCACGCCAGGTGCTTTTCTGCGAATCGCTTTGATGGTTTGATTCCATATTTTTGAGCCGCCATCAATCAAATCGTCTCTATCCACAGAGGTTATTACAATATGCTTGACGCCCATTTTTAGAATAGAATCGGCGACACGCGCTGGCTCGAATATATCCACAGATTCAGGCTTGCCGGTAGCGACATTGCAAAACTGGCAAGACCTCGTGCAGACATTGCCGAGTATCATGATAGTTGCCGTGCCTGCTCCCCAACATTCATCCATATTCGGACATTTGCCACTTTGACAAATCGTGTGCAATTTATTCTCTTCGATATTCTTGCGAACACCCACAAATTCATTGCCTACAGGTAATTTTATCTTGAGCCAATCTGGCTTTTTAACGCGCTCTTTCGGAATAATCTCACTCATAATGTGCAAATTTAGATTTTTTCTATGAAGACTTGATTAATTTCGCCGAATAAACGAACGGATCCAATATGAAACCATTTTTCATTTTCTTCTCCCTATTCACCCTTCTCATCGCATGCCAGGAAGAAGTCAAAAAGGAAACCAAACCCACTTCTAAAGATCCCATTGAAAATCGCATTCAAGCCATCCAAGAGGAATTGAAAAAGAGCCCAAGAAATGCCGCACTTTACATCGAGCGCGCAAAATTGCATGAAAAGCGAGAAGAGATGGAAGATGCCTTGACGGATTATATGATGGGGATCAAACTTGATTCGACCAAACCTGCCTATTATCTCGCCGTGACTGAATTCTTCATTCACACGGGCAATATCGAAAAAGCCATCAATGCCTCTGAAATAGCCGCTAATTTAGATCCCAAAGATCCTATATACTACATCAATGCGGGTAAATGTTGTCTCTATTTAAAAGAATATCAACGCGGCATCACCTTCCTCAATCAAGCGCTGGAGCGGGATAAATTCAATCCAGAGGCGTATTTATTCAAGGGAATCATTTATAAGGAGAGTGGCACCAAAGACAAAGCAATTTCTAACTTCATCACAGCGAGCGAACAAGACCCCACTTGGGACGCACCTTTTCATCAATTGGCCACTTTATACGCAGAGGACAAAAATGATTTGGCATTGAAGTACTTCGACAACGCCTATCGCGCGAATCCCAAAAATCTTGAAGCGGTTTATCAAAAAGCCTTGTTCTTTAAAGACACCAAACGCGACGCCAAAGCCAAGGAGGCATTGAGAGAAGTCATTGCGATCAATCCCATGATGGCTAAGGCCATATATGCCATGGGCTTGATCTATTACGAAGAAGATTCCATCCAAAAAGCACTGCAAAATTTTGAATTGAGCACCAAAGTTGAACAGACCTATTACAAGGGCTATTTTATGCAAGGCCAATGCCATGAAAAATTAAAGAATAAAGCCGCGGCAAGAAAAGCCTACGAATCTTGTTTGGTTTTCAAAGATGATTTTGAAGAGGCGAAGAAGGCGATGAAAGGGCTTTAGAGAGGTTGGCATTTTTCAGCACTAATATGTTGCAACGAAGCGTTAAACCTAACATATGGCAAATGTGCTGTTACAAGCTGGCCTCTTAATTAAATCCTTTGAAAAATTCATGGTCAATTTCATAAACTGTCACTGGTTTAAGTCCTAGTCTATATTTTTCAAAGAGTTCAATAAGTCTATCACCGTCTATTAGTTCAATTGGGGTAACACCGTCGCGATTAGCTTCACCTTTTGCTTCTTTAGTAAAACGTCCTGTAGTTATTACTAAACCTTTTTCACCTCGTCCTTGCATAGCACCTCGAAAGTCACGCACGTGATGAGGTGAAACAGTTTCTCTATATCGTTTGCATTGGAATACTATGTTTAAACTAACAACGTCATTTAATTTCACTATTCCTTTGCCGTCGATTCCTTGGTCACCTGAACCGCCAGTTATAACGATTTCATTAATACCAATCTCTGTCAAAAGTCGTTTACACAGCTTTTCAAAACCAGATGGTGATAGGTTCTGAATGATATTGATTAAACCTATAGAATGTTCTTCATCCTCTGTTGGAATATTTTCAAATACCGGCTCTGTTTTTTTAGGTTTTATATTGGGTGTTTTCTTTACACTGTCCTGAACACTTTTAAAAAGATTATATACGCCTTCATCATTAAGTTTTCTATCAAGTCCTTCATTTGTTAGGCGCCAAATGCCCCTTTGAGCATTATCAATAAGTCCCGCCTTGAATAAATAGAACCTTGCCCATTGAATTTGGTTTCGTATTCGTGATTGTCCGTTGGCAGTAGTCTCTTCTAACTCATTTTCAGTAATTCCTAATTTGCCTATAACTTGTTCTATGATATCAGAAGAGTCACCTGCACCACCATTTAATTGTAGTGCTGTCAAAACTGGTGTAACATATTTTAAAAATTCAGGTCCTTTCATTTTGTGTCGTTTGTTTGATATGGTGTCGTCTGTTTGGATTGCTTTTAACGTCAGTCTATGAAAAAACTCCGTTGTATTCTCAAAACTAATGGATTTTATTGAATTGATAATTATTTTTAAAATACTCGAAGGCCATATATTTCACAATACTTTCAGCTTTATTATTGTTATGAAAAACGCATGAATTATTCCTATACAATGCATTGTATCCCACCTTTAGTTGCTAATTGTTCGCCTTCAAGGCGCAATGAAATCTCAGTTGTTGACAGGAGTGCCTCATTTTCTTCGCCATTGTCAAAAAGTTCGTGCAGTTTTTGTTGTAAAAGTTTCTTGTCAGGGAGTTGTGTTTATACTCTGATACTAATGTCGGAGAGAGGCTTAGATTTATAATGCATTTAGTCCTAATTTTTTGTTTTACAGTTATCTTTAAATGCTTGGATTTTCGTTTGGCTTTTTAAGTCTCTGTCCAGGTTCCAGATAAAGTTAAGTTGCCCCAAGTGATCTCATGTTTTCCGCTTTGAGTTCAAGCGACTAAACACTGCAGTCCACGGTGTATAAAAAAAATCATGGATCGCTGTTACCAACTTGTAATTATATTCTTCCCCTATGAACAAAAAGTCTTTACGAGTTCGAGAATGAAATCTTTCTCTGTCTTATAAGTCCACGTTGTAAGTCGGTTTCCTTGCGAGTCAAGGTAGTTTAAAAATTCAAATACATAGTTGTCTTTGAAGGTGTTTGAAATGTCCAGTTACTTTCTCTCACCGCTGGTGAGAGTTTTGAATGCCAATCATCGTCCGCTCGAAAAGGCTTGCAGATATTTTCCGGTCTAGCTCTCTGAAACTATAAGCTCTCTTGTTTTAATTTCAAATAAAACTCCCTTTCTTAAGTTTACACCTTGAAAATATAGCCAGATTGTGCGACCAACTAATCTCTCACCAGTGTTGAGAGTTTTGGGAAGTCCTTGTAAGTCTCGTAAAACTGCTTCATTCTCCAAATATTTTTGTCGGAGAAGCCTTTTATTTCTGGTTCGTGTGTCTGTATAAAATTGGCTAATTCTGTCACAACAGAGTCGCCCCAATCAGATTGTTCAATTTTCTTGCTGATATATTCTCCGATACTCCAATAAAGGTTGATTAGTTCTGCGTTTACAGCTTTTATTGCATTAGTCCGAGATTGTTTGATTAGCTGAATTATCTCCGTAAAACGATTGTCCATTATTAATTTCTATTGCTACACAATTTAAGTTTTTTAGTCGAGTTTTTCTTTTTGAACCGGTTTTTTACCAATACTGCTAACATCAGTCCACCAATTGCAATCGTGGCAATCTTTGAAAAACCTCTATACTATTCTCAAAACTAATGGATTTTTTTGAATAGATGTTTATTTAAAAAATACTCAAGAGCAATATATTTTAGAGCACTTTCAGAATTATTAATGCCATGAATATCGCAGAACTCATTCCTACACAATTTACGGTTTCCCAACTATAGTTGTGGATTGCTCGCCTTCCAGGCGCAACGAAGTCTTAGTTGTTAGCGGCAGTTTTTATAAGTCCATCTGATACGTTTAATCTTCTTTGCGTTTGGTCCGTCGATTTTATTTGGCAAAGTCCACTCCAATAAAGTTGTTTCTTTTGAAATACTTATGCTGTCAATACAATAATGATTCATCGCACTTGAGCATTTTTCCCAATCTAACCTGATAATTTGTCTTTTCTAGTCAATATATTTTCAGCAATTAATACAGTGTCAGAATCATCAAAAGCATGTTCAATTACAACGATGCCATTTTCTTTGTCCATTGCCATTAGATTTTCATAAAGGTAAGCGTTTGCACCTTTGTTAAAGGTAATATTATCTGAACCAAGTGTCACTGCCGCCACTTCGACCTAGAACAATAAATTTTCATTTGCCCATTCAAATTAACTGTCTTTTCTACGAAAAATTGTCAATCGTGTCACCGAATAAATTGGAGATGACCTTGTTGCCCCATTTAATTGTAGAAGTGGAATCTGTTAGTCGAATAAACTGATAATAAGAGCTAGAAAGTAGAACTTTTGAAGTGTCAATTTGTGGATGTTGATCTAGATAGTAATCTGTAAGAAGCGTAAGCTCATGCACACTTATTTTGTCTGCCTGATTTTGGCAACTGAACACCATTAAAAGAGTTTAAGCCATTATTCGATTCATTTTCAACATTACTGGTAACTCATTTATATGCTCAACTCCCTCCCATTCCCCATCCATTTAAAAAAAAATCGACACTTTCGGGTTTAAGTAATTGAAATAATTTAGAATTGCTAAAACGCACTTTTGTTTTCATCATGCGCTTTTCTCCAACCAAATATAACTATTTTCTGCACATTATATGAAATTTACCTCATAGAAGCCTCTCCCCAGCCCTCTCTAAGTGCCTCTCCCCAGCCCTCTCCAAAGGAAAGGGGGAACTTCATTGGAATTTTTAAGGCATTTTAAAGGAATGGATTTAGATCATTGAATATCAGCTTCTCTCGAAGATGAATCCCAATCGCTTTCTCCTAAATATCCTTCAGCCTCAAGTAACTAATCATCCATTCATGGCAAATTACCCATAGAGTTTGATAAAAATTCATCCTCTCCCATGCAGTGGAACAATTCTATTCTAAAGATATTCAATCATATCACTTAGATAAATCTACCCGCAACAAAGAGCCATTTTATTGTCACAAAGAGCTCATTTTCGCTCATAAAGATTTTTCATCGTCTGGCAAAGAGCCGACAATTTCCCACAAAGATCCGCTTACTTTTGTTCTTAGAGCCCATCTATTAGAATAGAGATTCAATCGTTTAGGACAAAGATATAGGCAAGGCCGCAAAGAAGGGATGATTGATTGTGAAGATGTAAATTGGCTTTTCTGAGATAGCATGCACTCAAGTTTAGAGACTAGAATTTACAACTGCATAATATGCAATCGGTGGATTGGGATTTCGCCACACTAAAAGATTTGTAATTGATCCAATAGCGACTATTTACCCCACTTTGTTCGTTTAAAAAAATACAGATATTATTTTGCCTTTTATCAAAAAAAGAAATATTTTTGTAAAAACTTTATAGTCATGAAAAACAAATCCTCTTAGAAAAAACAATATCTAATTTAAATCGATTGCCTGATTCAAAATTGAAGAAGTCAATGATTTTATTTCGTTTCTTCTGAATAAATTGGATGATCAAATCCTCACAGAAGGCATTCAGGACTTATCCTCAAAAATCAAAATCCTTCGATTATTTAAATCATGAACCAGAATTGTATTCAGTGAATGATTTAAAGGTGAAATATAAATGATAAAAGGGGATATAATACTGATTCCCTTCCTTTTACCGATTTAAAAGGTAGTAAATACAGACCCGCTGTAATTCTCTGCTCCAACGAATATGACGTCACAGTTTGTTTTATTACCAGCGAATTAAAATGGGAAGAAGAATTTGATATCCATTTAAAGCCAAATGACTTAAATGGATTAAAGGTCAGCTCGCTTATAAGAGTTAGCAAAATAGCGACTATTGATTCAGACTTAGCTCTTGGGAAATTGGGGCAATTATCACATTCTCAAATAAAGGAACTCAACCAAAGCCTCATTCGATTGATGCAATTGCAGCAATAAAAAATTAAGGTGATCTGAATCAACCAAATATTGATTTCGGTCGGTGGGGACACCGACCGATAAACATCACGGATGGAGCCTCTCCTATCCTTCCAAGTGCCTCTCCCCGACCCTCTCCAAAGGAAAGGGAGGTAGTTCGGTGGGATTGGGATTTCTACTGCACTAAATGAGTTACTTCTTCCTTTAAATTCGCTTTGAAAGGATGGAAGTCATTAAGAAAATGTCTGAAAAATTGATCGTCATTGTGGGCTTGACCCGCAATCTGTTTGTGTTATTACCGAACCAATTAAAATTAATTACTTTTATAATTCACGTTTAATAAATCGCTCAAAAAAATTTTGAATGGAACTTGTGGAATAGAAGTATACAGTAAAAAGTAGAGCAGATTGCGGATCAAGCCCGCAATGACGGTCCAGGATGATATTGGTGGAATAGGTGATTGCATTGAAAATATAACAGCATCAATATAATTTATTGATTCATATTGCCCTTACTCTGTTATTTCGAGCTTGGCGAAAAATCTCACTGCAGATAGGGAGTAATAATAGGACAAGGATTTAAATGCAAACCACAATCTCCAGAAAACAGAAAAAAGAAACCAAACACCACTTTACCCTACCAAGGCAATTTCTTCTTCAAATTATTCAAAAGCTTATTCTTCTCCTCTTCAATTTTCTTTGCTGCTTCTTGTTTGGCTTGTTCAACTCTTCGCTGTGCTTCTGCCTCTGCGACTCTTTTGAAACTATCTGCGGTATGGCGCGCGCGATCTTCTGCCTGCTGTTTCAAATCATTGAATTGCTCTTTGACCGTTTCTGTCACCGCACTTCCTACCGATTGACCACTTCCTTTCACCGCCTCTGGCTTGCCCATTTTGAGGATTGGCTTCATAAATGTTCCGCCGACATTGAGGTTAAATCGCAATATCTCTGGCTTCAAACTATTGGTGATTCCAGGAATTGGACTCTTCGCCAATAATCCATCAGCTACAGTGGATGCCGCGCCCAATTCAGCCCATCGCACATCTATGCCAGCGATATAGTCTATCGTCTGATCGATGCCCTGTGAACCCGCCACTTTGATATTCATATTGCCCGCCTTCACATCAAATGGATCCACCACCACACGGCCATTTTGAATTTTCATTTTAACCTGAACATTGTTGAGGTTTAGGTTATTGAGTTGTGATAATTTGGTGAGCTCCGCGATGTTTTTCAACGCCGGGAAATTCTTCACAGATGCATTGGGAATCGTGAAAGTAGCTGTTCCTGTCAGTGAATTCATATCCACGGACATATCTGGATTCAACTTTGAATCAATATTCATATCTGAACTGAAATTGCCATCGACGTATTGTAAAATAGGCGCTAATTTCTTCGCCATACCCACATATTCGAATACTTGCTTCATGTCGAAATTTGAATATTATAAGAAAGCGTTCCTGTTGGTTTGTCCAAATTCTTAGTCGTATAAACGCCCTTCACTTGCACATTGCCGCCCAATAAATTCGCCTTTGTCGCATTTAAAGTCACAGACTCGTCAAATGCTCTTATATCACCAGAAACAGCGGTGAGGTTGATTTTATCATATAGAATTCGATTGATGGTCGCAGAACCCGTGAAGTCGATATTGTCTGGGACCTTGACGTATTCGTCGCTATTCTGCAAGGTCTTCGTCTCAGCTGATTTAGCAGCAGAAGCGGAATCAGATAAAAATTCATTCGCATTGATAAAATTAGATGCCAAGTGCACATTGCCCTTCATCACCTCTCCTTTTGCAAACATATAGCCGATGACATTATCCAATCTGCCTGTCAAAGCAAAATCTGATTGTCCAATCTTAGTTGCACATTTGGTCAATTCCACAAATTGCGGATTGAATTTCATCTCCAATGCAGATATCTGCACAGGCTTTGCAACATCTTTGGATGCATAGTTCAAGCCAAAATCTGCATGAATCCAGCTGCTTTTACTTGATCAAATTGCTTATTCTTGACACTTGACAATTTCGTCTTAATATCCAAATCCAAATTCATCAATCCTGTCAATGTTTTCACATTATCCATCGGATAAAAGTTCTTAACTTTAGATAAATCCATTTTTCCCTTTGCCATCAAATCGATATTGGGATCGCTGATCGGCGTCGTGACATTGAGTTTCATCGCTACTGGATCACTTCCCACCAACATATTCCACTTCGGAATTTTCACTTGAAGCTTATCTAAACTCCCCTCCGGATTTTGCAAATGGGTTTCTATTTCTATATTCGAAATCGCTGTAGGAAGCGATGGATATTGAAACTTTCCATTGTTGACAATCAAATCAATATTGAAAGCGGGATACCAATTTTCTTTATAGATGCCTTTCGCATTTCCAGCGAGGTTGAATGTTCCCGACGTTTTAATTTTGTCAAAATCCTTGGCAAATATGGTTGGCACGAGCGATAAGACCGACTTGAAATCTGTCTTATCCGCCTTGAATTTGATATCCATACTCATGGGATTATTGGCCTTATTCATCAACCATCCATCGAATTTAATTCCGAGGTCATTGATCTTAAAATTATTCTCTTTAAACGTGTATTTACTCTCTTTCTGCATGATGCTAATCGCGCCTTCAAAGAGGATTTTCGCCTTAGATAGATAAGTCAATTTATTCTGCGTAAACGACAATTGATCGATATTCGTAACAGTTTCATAATCGAAGACATCTTGTGTAAAATCGCCATTTCCCTTGTGCTCCAAGCCGCGAATAATCGCAAATTGTCCGCCTTGATAATCGCTGTATTCGATATCTCCCCTTCTATCAATAATTTTTTCAGCGATAGCGAGAATGGCTCTTCCTTTGATGCTTCTTTAGATGGTTTGGTAATATCCCAGTTTGCTTTACCAGAGCGGCTTACAATAGCCCTGATTTTTGGTTGAAGATTTCAATTGAGTGAATCTTCATCGGCTTTTCGCTTTTAATCACACTCATCAAATCCAATGCGAGATTCAATTTACCTATATCTGCCAAAGTATCTTTTGGCGAATTCCTTTGCCGATGACTTTCAAATCTTCAATGCTCAAAGTGATATTGGGAAAGTTTTGATAGTTTTTGAGAATGGATAAATCAAAATCACCAATGATGATTTTCGCATCGAGTGCATTATCAAGCTCTGTCTGCGCATATTGAGCAATTTTATCTTTAAAGATAAATGGCAATGCGATGATTGCGATGAGCAAAACAGCGAAAAAAATGAGCAGGCCTTTGATGATTTTTTTGAACATAAAATATAGATTGGTGCGAAAGTGATAAAATTATATCATTTAAAGGATAGATTTGCAAAAATTATTTACAAGAATCCCACATATGAAAATTCTATCTCCCACAAGAGAAGCAAAAATAAAAAACGCCATTGCCTATAAGCAACCCAATTTGACGGTTGTCTTTGACAATGTCACCGACCCGCACAATATCTTCGCAGCTATCTGCACAGCAGATGCTGTGGGTTTGATTGAAATCTATACGGTTAACACGGGTGCCCAATTTACCAAGAAATTAAAACAGGGAAAGCGCTCGGGATCTGGCTCAAAAAAGTGGATTGTTTGGAATGAATTTTCAGATTACGAATCATGCTTTAAAGCTGTGCGCGCTAAATACAAAACGATATACGGAACGGCATTAGGTGAAGCTTCGCAAGATTTATATTCCCTCGACCTCACCCAATCTGTCGCCTTGGTATTCGGCAATGAACAGCATGGTATTTCTAAAGAAGCGCTTCAATATTGCGATGGACATTTTATCATTCTACAAGGCGGTATGATCGAGAGTTTGAATATCTCTGTCGCCTGCGCTGTAAGTCTCTATGAAGCCTATAGGCAGCGGAAAAATGCCGGCATGTACGACGAGAAAAGCTTGATGACGGAGGAGATGAGGAATGAGATGATGGAGACGTGGAGGAATTTATAACTTGTTAATCATTGTCGATTAAAAGAAAATTCACTTGAGACGTAATTAGTGCTTCAAAAATGGCCTGATAACAAATTGTCATCACTTTTCTGAATTAATCTCCATGTAACTCTCCCGGACGCATTGTCGGGACAACTTGTGAATAAACTCTGTGAAAGTCTGTTTATAATAACTCTGAGCTACGCTGACGCATGTGTTTAAAAAAACTGCAATTCTTCATACAGACAATTTTTTAAAAAAATTAACTCCGTGTAAAAATAATTTATCAAACAATATAAAAAAGCGCTCAATGAGCGGCTTTTCAATAAATTCTATTTGAATAATACTATTTCAATTCAAAATTGGAAACGCCAATCTGATTACCATTTTGATAAACTTCAACAGTATGCTTCCCGCACTGAAATTGTTTCCATCCCAATAGACGCATAGTTTTTTACTCACTGCAGCATAATCAAAACTGATTTTCTTTGAATACTGTGTTTCTTTGCCATCAGCCATTTTGATTTTGCCAGATTCAGTACCTGTAATCGTCGTTCCATTTGGACCTACAATTCGGATATAGTGATCCACTTGGCCTTTTTCAATGACTTTGTTCAAGCCTGTTTCATAACAAATGCGCAATTTTTCCATTTTGCTAATTTTATTCAATTCCACTTCTTTTCCATTGCTCTTTGTTTTGATTCCTGTCGCCTGCATATTATTCGTCTGCAAAAGAGCTGCTATATCGTACTTCGTGGTCAAAAATTTATTCGACTCTCTAGCTTAGATTTAGCTTCAGAAAGATTCTTAGTCGTTTCCTTTTCTGTCTGCAAATTGGTCGTCAAGGCAGAGTTTTCCTCTTTGAGAATGCCAATTTCTTTTTCAAATTATCGACATCCAACAAAACTTGTTGGTTCTGCGCTTTCAATTCATTGATCAACGTTTTTGCCTTTGAAAGCTCGCTAGCAGTCAAATTCGATTTTTTCAACAAGCGCCTGATTTCAGATTTTTCTCTGTCATCTCAGACTCGCGCACAGAAATCAAACTATCCAATCGCGTGTTGATTCCCTTTTTGCTTATCCAAACTAGATGCTGTCTCCTTATACATGACATCCAATTCCGTTTTTTGGGTATTTAAACTGGTATAATCCGTTTCCAATTGGGTGTGCTGTTGTTTCTTATTCCACAAAAGATAACCACAAACGACATTGGTCAATAATAAAAGACCAATAAGGATTAAATAAATGGATTTGTTGCTTTTTTGATTTTCACTCATGTTTAGTTAGTTTAATAATGTTTATTGATTGATGTTGTTTCCTTCTGAAAGCAGTTTTTCTGCATCTGCCATTACTTTTAATTCTTCGGCGCTAGCGACACTTTCGTCGATCTCTTCCAAATCTTTTAACCCTTCATCGACATTAGATTCTCCTTTACCGCCATCCGCTGTTTGGCTTGATTTCGGAGGATTTTGCTTTTTCTTATTTTCACTTTTATCCGCATAATCTTTTTCAATTTTTGCGTAGGTGATTTGAATGTCTTTTAACTTTTCCTCTTTAGAAGAAATCCAATCGCGAATCATTTTCAACTTTGCCTCTCTCTCAATTGCATTTCCAATTTGCTCACATTGGAATTGTCCATGCGCTTTAAATTATACTCTAAATCGCGCTTATCGTTGTTGAGTGATTTTTCAATTTTCTCGATGACCGCCTTGAGGCCTTCCAATCGCTTGTTTTTAACCGCACCATGTGTATCGCTGCGCTTGCTTTTGAGTATTTCAAAATACTTTTGAACCTCATCAAACAATGCATTCTTAACATCCCTTCGCACATTGGCGTCTTTCAATTTAGCCTGTATTCCCTTGAGTTCTTCCATGACATTTTTGAAATGAATATTGAAGACTCCAATGTTTTAGCCACTGCGGCAAGGGCTTCATTGATTTCAGCTTTAAACTTCTCCGTCACTTCATCTCTTCCTTCGCTGCATTCTGGCGCAAAACTTCAAATGATCAAATACATTATTGATCTCCTCTTTGATTTGATTGATGCGCTCTGACTCAAATCATTTTCCTTTCTATATTCGAGTGCTCGCTCCCAATAAGTCTTACATTGGTCGAACAATTCGTGGCTATACTCCTTTAATTCTCTCGCTTTTTGCTTGATTTCATCCAATTTATATTGAACGATTCCCACAATTTCGTGGTGAGCAAAACATAGCTCCATTCATTTTGGAATTGTCGTATTGCTCCTGTCTTTCCTCTACTTTGATATTCTCAGGCAAAAGTGCATCGTCAGATAACTCTAAATCTTTCCCTACTGTTCCTTCAGGAAATTCTACCGCTTCGCCTTTTGTCCATTCATTCAGCATTTTATTGGCGAAATCCTTGGTAATTGCTGATTCTTCAAAAGTATAGAGGATAATTTTAAAATTGGCCGTATCTAATTGCAAGGCTATTAAAATTTTCTCGTCTCGTTCATTCGTTGCCCATGTAGTGTAGCGCTCTCGTGTCATAATAATTCGTGTCAGTAATAATCGGTCGTGTAAGTAAAAGTAGTAAAATTAATCGTGTTTGATAGAGCAAAAATATAGATTTACATTTAATATCGTTTGTTTTTTATATCCATGACAGCAGAAACCATCCTTGATAGATTGCGCCAATTGAATTCAATTGTCTTACTGGGGAATATGGCGCAATATAAAATGGCGGCTTATTTCAAGCAAATTCCCACGGAGTCCTGGATATTGGAATCAGAACCCAAAAATGGGCGCAGTTATGATCTTATTATCTCCTTTCGACGATTCGATTCAATTGACACTCATGAAAAGACCTGATTATGATGGCATTCACAGCGGCCAAATCAGTTTTTTGGAGGGAAAAAGAGGAGATGGATGAGGGTTTATTTCATACCTCTATCCGCGAAGCACAAGAAGAAGGAGGGTTTGACACCAGCGCTGGAATATTTTGGAGCGCTTTCCCCTGTATATTCATGCCAGCAATTATTATATTGAACCACATGTTTTTTATTCCCAGGATCACTCGCTTTTAATCACGACAAAAACGAAGTGGAAAGAATTATAGAAGTGGATGTTCGAGACATCTTTCAGAACAAATCTACTGAAATGATACACATCAAAGGAAGAGCGCCTTTTGAAGCGCCTTGCTACCGCTTGGGCAGCGATATCATCTGGGGTGCGACAGCGATGATATTAAGTGAATTGGAAGAAATTCTCATTCCCTAGAACAGGTGAATTCAGTATCCTGACGAATCCATCCATTTCTTGCAAATACTTATATACATTTGCCGTGCATGACAGAACAATCGCCCATCTATTTTTTCATCAACAAACCTTATGGGGTCATTTCCAATTCAGCGGCGAGCCAGGAGAGATAACGCTTGCGAATTTGTTTTCATTTCCAAAAGATGTCTATCCTGTGGGAAGATTGATAAAGACAGCGAAGGCTTGCTCATCATCACCAATGACAAAGCCCTTACAGATCGGCTTCTTCATCCAAGAAATCAACATGAGCGGACCTATCATGCACAAGTAGAAGGCCTACTGAATGAGGAGAATATTCAAAAATTAGCTTTGGGCGTGAGCATTTCAATTGATGGTAAGAAATATCAGACCAAACTTGCAGGGCAAAGATCTTAGAATCTGTAACTACAGCAGAGCGCGTCCCTCCCATTCGCGTGCGCAAAAGCATTCCCACATCTTGGCTTGAATTGAATTTGATTGAAGGGAAAAATCGACAAGTGCGCAAAATGACCGCTGCGATTGGATTTCCGACATTGAGGTTGATTAGAGTGGCCATTGAAAATTTAAAATTAGCAGATTTGCAAAATGAAATATGCATGAGAATAGATAGAGAAAGCCTTTACAAAAAACTGAACTTAAGATGAAACCAATAAAAATAGATGTAATATACGAAGATGAAGATATACTTGTGGTAAATAAACCATCGGGTTGTCTCGTATTGCCCGATAGAATAAAATCAGAAGACTGGAATATCAAAGCGCATTTTGAAAAGCAATATCCCAACATTTTTATTGTACATAGAATTGACCGTGACACCAGTGGCGTCTTGATATTGGCAAAAAATGCTGCTGCGCACAAGGACCTCTCCCTTCAGTTTCAGGAGCGAAAAACAGCCAAGAATTACATCGCTCTAGTGCATGGGAGAATGCAAGTCAAGGCAGCGACGCTTACATTAAAGATAGCCGAAAACAAAGCCCACAGAGGGCGATACCTCATACATAAATCAGGATTGGATGCAATCACCCATTATCAAACCATCGAAGAATTTAGGCACTATACCCTGCTAGACATTCAAATTGAAACAGGAAGAACACATCAAATTCGCGTGCATATGCAAGCCATACAGCATCCATTGGCCATTGACCCCATCTATGGTTTGCCCGAAAAAACAGGGATTTTTCTCTCTGAAATTAAAAAGCATTACAAACCCAATAAGGAAGTGGAAGAAGAGCGACCATTGATCAATCGATTGACCTTACACGCATCTAAACTCACCATAACACATCCTACCACTAACGAAGTTATGATCTTGGAGGCCGATTTGCCCAAGGATTTTCAATTGGTACTAAAACATTTAAGGTCAAATAAATAGGATGAAAATCATCGATCAAATTGGACGAGAAATTCTATTGAAACAAAGTCCAGTGCGCATTGTATCCATGGTCCCGTCTATCACAGAATTGCTCTTTGATCTGGGATTAGAAGAAGAAATTGTCGGCATCACGCGCTATTGTATTTTGCCCAAAGAAAAAGTAAAAAATGCGACAAAAATCGGTGGCACGAAGGACTTTGATCTTGAACAAATTGTGCAATTGAAGGCCGATTTCTTCTTCGCGAATAAAGAAGAGAATCCCAAAGAGAAAATCGAAACCTTACAACAACATGTGCCCGTATATGTTTCGGATGTTCAAAATCTAGAACAAGCACTATCGATGATCGGTGATATTGGAGAAATAACAGGCAAGACAAATAAGGCAAACGCGATGGTTGAAGCGATTCGAGCGCAATTCAACCATAAACCCGAAAAAATGCATTCCGCCATCTATTTGATTTGGAATAATCCCATGATGACCATTGGAGGCGATACCTTCATTTCGAATATGATGTTGCAAGCTGGTTTTGAAAATATGTACAATAATTCCACTAGATACCCAACAATAAGTGAAGAAGATATTATAGCCCTTTCACCGGCCTATTTGCTCCTATCATCAGAGCCTTTTAGGTTTACACAATCACACAGAAACTACTTTAATAAATTATTGCCTAATACAACTATCCTTCTTGTTGATGGAAAAATATTCTCATGGTATGGAAGTCATTTGAACAATTGTCTACCCTATTTCAACAAACTAAAGATGCATAAAGTTGATTAAATTCAGCTTTTAAAAATGGGAAAATGACTTTGAAAAACTTGTAAGTTTTACTTATAAATCATTTTCTACAAAAAAAAGAGATGAAAAAGAAATATTTGTTTACATTTGCACCCGAATTTTAAAAAGAAATTAAGTTAATAAAAGATGAAGTTAACAACAGAAACTAAGAAGCAAATTTTCAAAGAGTACGGTGGAAGTGATAAAAACACAGGATCTACTGAGGCACAAGTTGCAATTATTACTCACAGAATCAACCATTTGACGGGTCACCTCAAAAATGCGAAAAAAAAAGACCACAATACGACCCTTTCGCTATTGAAATTGGTAGGTCAGAGAAAGCGATTTCTCTCTTACCTAATGAGCAAGGATATTGAGAAGTATCGCGCTTTGATATTGAAACTCAATTTACGTAAATAATCTTATATACATCTATAGATTGCCGATGAATTCAGAATTGAAACCATCGGCAATTTTTTTATTGTATACATTATAAAAATCAAATAATAGACTATGAATATTCAGAATATAACATTTAATATAGGCAATGGCGAACAAGTAACCATTGAAACGGGTAAATTGGCCAAGCAAGCCGATGGTTCAGTCGTTGTAAGACAAGGCAATACAGTATTATTAGCTACAGTAGTCAGTTTAAAAGACGCTGCAGAAGGAGTAGATTTTCTTCCATTGACGATAGATTACAAAGAGAAATTTTCTTCAACAGGTAAGTTTCCAGGCGGATTTCACAAGCGTGAGGCTAGACCAACGGATTATGAAATTTTGATTTGCAGATTGATCGATAGAGCATTGAGACCATTATTCCCTTCAGATTACCACTCCAATACGATGGTAACTGTATCTCTTTTGGGTTCTGATATGACCGTTATGCCAGATACTTTGGCATGTTTAGCAGCAAGTGCTGCCTTGATGGTATCTGATATCCCTTTTGGTGGACCTGTTTCAGAAGTTAGAGTAGGAAGATTGAATGGCAAATTGGTCATCAATCCAGCAATCAGCGAAATTGAGCACTTAGACATCGACATGATAGTCGCAGCCAATGAGCACGATATATTGATGGTAGAAGGCGAAATGAATGAGATTTCTGAAGCTGAGATGGCAGAAGCAATTGCATTTGGTCACGAGGCAATCAAAGTGCATTGCAAAATGCAGAAAGAATTGGAAGCGAAAGTGGGCAAAGCAGTTAAGAGAACTTATTGTCATGAGGACTCAGATGAAGAATTGTACAAAAAAATCAAGGAATATTCTTACGATAAAGTTCAAGCGATTGCAAGAGCAGCATCTGGTAAAGATGAGCGCACTGAGTCATTTGCAAAAATATTGACAGATTTCACAGAAACCTTGTCTGATGAGGAAAAAGAAAAGAAATTCTTGCTCAAATTCTACTATGGCAAAGTTAAAAAAGAAGCCGTTAGAAGAGTGATGTTGGATGAGAAAGTGAGATTAGACGGAAGAAAAATGGAAGATGTCAGAGATATTTGGTCAGAGATTGGCTATTTACCTACAACGCATGGATCAGCTGTATTTACAAGAGGTGAGACACAATCGCTCACAACAGTTACTTTAGGTACAAAATTGGATCAACAAACGATAGACGGAGCAATATTTGAAGGAACACAGCGCTTTTTATTGCACTATAATTTCCCTTCATTCTCTACAGGAGAAGCCAATCCAAATAGAGGCGTTGGAAGAAGAGAAGTTGGACATGGAAACTTAGCTTTGAGAGCTTTGAAAAAAGTGATTCCAGCAGATTTTCCTTATACGATTAGAGTTGTATCCGATATTCTAGAGTCGAATGGTTCATCTTCTATGGCTACGGTTTGTGCGGGAAGTTTAGCTTTAATGGATGGCGGAGTTCCAATTTCAGGAGGTGTTTCTGGAATTGCGATGGGATTGATTACAGATGATAGAGGCAATGCAGTTATCTTATCTGATATCTTGGGTGATGAAGATCATTTAGGAGATATGGATTTCAAAGTGGCAGGAACTGCAAAGGGAATTACCGCTTGTCAAATGGATATTAAAATCGACGGATTGACGCATGAATTATTGATGAAGGCGTTGAATCAAGCGAAAAATGGAAGAGAGCATATCTTAAACGAAATGAATAAGACAATTTCGACGGCTGCTAGTGATTTAAAACCACACACACCTAGATTGATTGAATTTGAAATTCCAAAAGAGTTCATCGGTGCGGTAATCGGGCCAGGTGGAAAACACATACAAGAATTACAAGCAGCTACAAATTCAACCATTACCATTGAAGAATTGAATGGATTTGGCAAGGTGCAAATTTTCGCAAACAACAAAGATAATATTGATAAGGCATATGCTAGAATCAAAGGAATCGCAACGGTTCCAGTGGTTGGAGACATCTATGATGCAGTGGTAAAGAATATTGTCGAGTTCGGCGCATTTGTTGAAATTTTGCCAGGAAAAGAAGGTTTATTGCATATTTCTGAAATTTCTTGGAAGCGATTGCCGAGTATGGAAGGAGTTTTAAAAACAGGCGATCATATTCGAGTAAAATTATTAGAGGTAGATGCAAAGACAGGAAAGATGAGATTGAGTAGCAAAGTATTACTCGAAAAACCGCAACAAGAAGGCTAAAATCGAGCAAAAAAAAATTCCTACTTTAAAAAATTGTCTATATTTGTCCGGTAAAAAATAAAAAACCAAAAAAAACAATGAGATCCATCAAGAATTTAATTCTATTATTCGTATGCTTTGCTTTCACAGCAAATGCGCAAATATACATTGATCCAGAAGAGAACAGTGAAACATCCGGTGATGAAATTAAAGAATTAAACGATGAGCCAGACGCTCCTGCAGCACCAAGTGCTCCTGTAGTTACTCCGACTCCAACGCCTACTCCTGCAGCAACTCCTGCAACAAGTAAGCCTAAAGCGGCTGCTAGCAAACCAGCTCCAAGTAAACCAGCAGTTTCAAAGCCAGTGCCAACAGAAGCACCAGCGACGAAATCTTACTCAAGCAACGAATCAGCTCCTGAAGAAAATAGCAAAATGTCTGCTACAATGCCTTCTAGCGAAGAATTGCCAAGTTGGGCAAAGCCAGGTAAATGTTATGCACGTTGTATGATTCCTGATCAATATGAATTCAAAGAAGAGCGCGTTATCGACCGCCCTGCTACTGTTAGAACACAAGTTGTTCCAGCGACATACGAAACTGTTTATGATACAATGGCTACTAGAAGCCCTTTCATATAGAACAGAAAAAGTTCCTGCTCAATATGAGACCATTTCTGAGGAAATTATGGTTGCTCCTGCATCTACTAAGTGGATTAAAGGTAAAGGAAATCAAAACTGTCTTTCGGCAAACCCTGAGGATTGTCAAGTTATGTGTTTGGTTGAAGTTCCAGCTACTTACAAAACAGTTTCAAGAAAAGTGATGAAGTCACCAGCATATGATCAAGAGATTACTATTCCAGGTGAATTCAAATTTGTTGCTAGAAAAGAATTGAAAGATCCTGAGAGAATGATCGAGATTGAAGTTCCAGCTACTTATAAGAGTGTTATGAAAAAAGTACTTGTTAAGAAAGGCGGATTGCAAGAGTGGAAAGAAGTTCTTTGCAGCAATAAATTGACTACAGAGAAAATCATTGAGATTCAAACTGCATTAAAGTCTAGAGGATATGATCCAGGTCCATTAGATGATGTATTAGGTCCATTAACAAGAGCAGCTCTTGTTAAATATCAAAGAGATAAAGACTTGCCTGTGGGCAATTTGAACATGGAGACATTGAAATCTCTAGGTGTAGAATAATAAATTTCAAACTATCAAAAAGCCCTCAAAAAATTTGAGGGCTTTTTTATTTAAAAATCATAGAACATGAAAAATCAAATTTTAGCAATCAGCATTACCATGATATCTTTTGCATGCAATGAAGCGAAAGTCGCCAAAGAAGAAAACCCGAGCGACCCAGGTTCATACGCAATTCAAAATAAAATAGGTGGATATGGAGATGAGATTGATTCCACAAATTATATCAGTGTAGATTCCATGGTGGTTTTTATGCAAAACAAAGCCTCTTATAACGAAATTAAGATCAGGGGCAACGTAGCAGAAGTTTGCCTTAAAAAAGGCTGTTGGATGAACTTAAAAGCCCAACCAAAAGATGTAAAGGTTGAATTCAAAGATTACGCCTTCTTTGTCCCTTTAAACTGTGCAAAAAAAGAGGTTGTTGCGATAGGCAATGCTTATTGGGATACCACTTCTGTAGAAATGCTCAAACATCTAGCAGAAGATGCTAAAAAACCGCAACAAGAAATCGATCTCATCACAAAACCAGAATTGGAATTGATATTCGAAGCGCGAGGCGTTTTATTTCAATAATTTTTCAAACCTTCAAAAAAAACCATTTTCAATGCATCATTTGAACTATTTGAGCAATAATGCATTATAGATTGAATTAGTACTTCATCGCTAGATAGCTCCAAACAAATTGAAAAAATAATTTCAAAAAACTTGGCGAAGTGAAATAAATTTTTACCTTTGCACTCGCATTTAAAAAGCAATACGCTTAAAGAGTGTAAAACAAGATTCCGTAGCTCAGCTGGTAGAGCATTACACTTTTAATGTAGGGGTCCTGGGTTCGAGCCCCAGCGGGATCACAAAAACCAATCGCATTTGCGGTTGGTTTTTTTGTTTATCTAAAATCCAATATTTATTATCACATAAATTGAACTGCATCGCAAATGAGCGATACATCATGTTGCATCGAATTGTGGAGTGAAAAACGCTTTGAAAAATTAGAACTAGAAAATGTAAAACTTCCTAAAAGAAAAAGGGAGCGACGATATTTCATCGTGCACTCCCCCTAATTCGTTAACCCTTAAAACTTAAAGTATGAAAAAAAATATATGTGCAAATATAAGGGCAATTTTCAGAATTCCAAATTTTTTTTGAAGAAAATAAAAAGTTATTCACAAGTGATTAATTCATTTACAAAAAGCGTAGATTCGCTGCCAGTTTATACAGAGAAAGGGAATGGCAAATGATCAAGATTTTATACCTATAGTTCGCTCCTATAGCGAAGGAGAGACAATTCACATAGATGGGTTATATCAAGAGTGGTTTTTAGATTATGCCTCCTATGTTATTTTAGAGCGCGCTATACCCGCTTTATTAGATGGTTTAAAACCAGTTCAGCGAAGGATATTGCACGCCATGAAAGAACAAGATGATGGCCGATTCACCAAAGTGGCCAATATCATCGGACAGACCATGCAATACCACCCCCATGGAGATATGGCGATTGGAGATGCCTTGGTCAATTTAGGACAGAAGGATTTATTGATAGAGACGCAGGGTAACTGGGGAGATGTGCGCACAGGAGATAATGCTGCGGCGCCACGTTATATTGAAGCAAGGCTCTCAAAATTTGCCTTACACGCCTCTTTTAATCAAGATAATACAGAATGGCAAATGAGTTATGACGGTCGAAAACGCGAACCTGTCATGTTGCCCATTAAATTCCCATTGGTTCTAGCGCAAGGCGTTGAAGGAATTGCCGTTGGACTCAGCACCAAGATTTTGCCCCATAATTTTATTGAACTGTGTCGCGCTTCCATTGATGTATTAATCGGCAAAGAGACCAAAATTCTTCCAGACTTCCCCACTGGCGGCATGATGGATGCTTCTCAATACAATAGCGGCAAACAAGGCGGTAAGATAAGATGTCGAGCCCATATTGAAATCGTCGACAAGAAAACCCTTTGCATCAAAGATGTGCCCTATGGTGTAACGACGGAAGCGCTCGTGGATAGCATACTCAAAGCATTGGATAAGGGCAAAATTAAAATCAAAAAAGTCACCGACAATACAGCCAAAGACGTCGAATTGATTGTTGAATTATTGCCAGGCACTTCACCAGATGTCACCATTGATGCATTATACGCGTTTACAGATTGCGAGAAGAGCATTTCACCCAATGCCTGTGTTATCTTAGACGAGAAGCCCATTTTTGTGACCGTAGAGGAATTATTAAAGCTCTCCACAGCACATACCAAGGAACTCTTAAAAAGAGAGCTAGAAATCGAACGCGATGAATTAGAGAATAAATGGCATTTTTCCTCCCTCGAGAAAATTTTTATTGAAAAAAGGATATATCGGGATATTGAAGAGTGCGAGACATGGGAAGCTGTCCTGAAGGCGATTGATCAAGGATTAGAGCCCTATAAAAAATTATTAAAGCGCGAAGTCACCCAAGAAGATATCGTCAAACTCACAGAAATTCGCATCAAACGCATTTCAAAATTCGACGCAAAGAAAGCGGATGAAGCCATCAATGAATTGGATAAGCAGATTAAGCAAATCAATAAGAATTTAAAACAATTGACGCAGTTTGCCATCGAGTATTTTGAAGACCTCATCAAGCGATTTGGCAAGGGCAAAGAGCGAAAAACGGAAGTCAAAAATTTCGACAATATTGAAGTGCGATCTGTGGTCGCAAACAACCAAAAATTATATATCAATCGCGAAGAGGGCTTTGTCGGTTATGGCATCAAAAAAGATGAATTCGTCTGCGAATGCTCAGACATCGATGATATCATCATATTCAGAAGAGATGGCGTGATGATGGTCGTCAGGATTGGTGAAAAGAAATTTGTAGGCAAGGATGTCATCTACGTGAATGTTTGGAAGAAAGACGACGAGCGGACCATATACAACCTCGTCTATTCTGATAATAAATCCAAGAAGAATTATATCAAGCGATTCCCAGTCACATCAATCACGAGAGATAAGGAATATGCAGTTGCAAAGGGAGACAAAACTAAAGTATTGTATTTCTCTGCCAACCCCAATGGAGAAGCGGAAATCATCAGTGTGAAATTGACCCAATCATGTGCTGCAAGAATCAAACAATTTGAATATAATTTTTCAGAAGTATTGATCAAGGGAAGAGATTCACAGGGGAATATTTTGAGCCCTTATCCTATTACAAAAGTAGAGATGAAACAAAAAGGGGTATCCACCCTCGGAGGCACTAAAGTCTGGATCGACAAGACAGTAGGTCGTCTCAACAAAGATGGCTATGGAGATTATTTAGGCGAATTTTTGCGAGATGAAGCGATTCTCGTCGTCTTAAAAACGGGTAGTTTATATCTCACGAATTATGAGCTGACCAATAAATACGATATAGAGAAAATACTAGACATTCGAAAACTCAAAGGAGATGAGATATTCAATATCATATACTTTGAAGGGGAGTCGAAGAACTTCTACGTCAAGCGATTCATCATGGAGCAAAAGGTTGAAAACAAAGAAATCGAATTTGTCTCCAATCATCCAAATACAAAATTGGTCTATTTTTCTATCAGCCACCAAGCCAAGGCCAAATACTCGATCCTCAAGGGCAGAGAAAAGGAATTGGTCGAACAAGTTTTGGATTTCAATGCATTCATGGATATCAAAGGATGGAAAGCACAGGGCAATCGCTTGAGTCAATTCTTAGTTACAGGAGATATTGTAGACTTGACGGAATACAATACGGATAAAGAAGTGCAAGAAGAATTGAATGAGCAAAATGAACATATGTTTGATGTCGGCACGACCATCGATTTTGATGTGAACAGCGATATTCTAGACAATAAAGGCGAGCAGGGAACGCTATTTTAATCTATTTCAACCACCATTCTTCAACCGACCATTTGTCGATTCTATGCGTGTATTTTTTAGTTGCTATTCGGTGTAAATCGATTCGCCATTTGCCAAAAACACTGTCAGACTCCAACTGATTTCCCTCTGTAAATAAGACGCGTGGCCGCTTGCTGAATACAAATGAGCTATCAGAGAAATTAGCCCAAACTGGAATAGAATTCAATTTGCTGCCCCAGGTCAAGCCGCATGACCATACGCCAATCGCATAATCATGCTTATTCAATTGATTGTTTAATCGTTGAATGATTTCGCGCTGTACATATTTTCTATGATGCAAAGATTCAATATACAATGGAGATTTAATTAAAATAAACATCGATAATAATAAGAATACTATTGGTTTCAACGCTTGATATCGCAGGATAAAATAGGACATCACTATACTGATAACGACAATTAAAGCGACATGAAAAGAAAAGAAATATCGATTGGGCATATACTCCATACCAAATTTCAGCACCTCACTCAATAGCCAAACAAATGAAAAGCCAAATGCTGCAATATGGATTTCATCCAATTTGTCGATCTTTTTATGAATAAAAATGCGGAAGGCAATTGCAAGTGCAAATAGCACGATAGATAGGATGAGCAAAGGTTTAAAGAGTGCTATTTTTTCGTCTTGGAAGTGATTCGTCAAACCCATTTTAATAAAATCATAGGATAGATGAAAACGAGCATTGTCTTTTTGATTTGAAAACAAAAGTGAGAGGAATTCCCGATGTTGAATAAAGACCAATTGATAAATGACTAGACCAATGGACAAAAGCGTAAACAACAATACAGCAAGGTGTTTCAGCCATCTTTTACAATCAATACATACAGCTAGAAAGGCGATAAAAACAAATGGAATTAAGCCCAAGGCATTGATAAATATCAACTTCGTGGCATAGGTCAGAAATAAAACGAACCCTGCATAAAGGAGAAAAATTGATTTTTTACTTTCAATGCTCTTGATAAATAAATAAAGACTAAAAAGGATCATGGTCACCGCAATGCCCTCTGGTAAAGCATAATGAAAGTAGGAAAACCCATAAATATTGAGTGCGTGCAATGCAATAAAAATGGTGGCAAATGCGCGCAATGAAAAAGAGTAAGCAAATAGTCCGAGCACACCAACAAATAATAATACCAAAAAAATTCTAAACGCGAAGCGAGAACCATCTGAAAATTTAGCGATTGGATAGATCAAACATTGATAAAAAGGCGTCTTGGCCATGACATCCGATTTGTGAAAAAACGTCTCTCCAGTATGCACAAAATTGCGCATCTGCTGAGAATACAAACCTTCATCGCTGAGCGCATCTCTGCTAAAATTATAGGTACAATCAGGATCTGCGTGAAGAAAAGGAAAATGCAAGGCAAACGCCAATGCGGCCATACAGATTGAAATCCATAAGCGCTTGTGGTTGCCAATAAATGCGATTAGCTTAATCATGCATTCGTCTTTTTATAAAATCTATCATCTCATCCAATTGATTTGATTTAAAAAAAGTATAAGAATCATCTTTATTAAACCATGTAATCTGTCGCTTGGCGTAGTTTCTACTGTGTTGTTTGATTTTATCAATGGCAAATGATAGATCCGTTTTCCTTTCAAAATAATCAAACAATTCGCTGTATCCAACTGTTTGCAGCGATTTCAAATTTTTGAATGGAAATAATGAACGGCACTCATCCACCAATCCACCGCTGATCATAGCATCCACCCTTCTATTGATTTGATCATACAATTTGGTGCGATCTTCTGTGAGACAAATTTTTATGATTTCGAAATTTCGATTTTTCTTGTTATTCGTCAGAAAGGAAGAGTACGCTTTTTTAGTTTACAAACAAACCTCTATTGCGCGGGAGACCCGGCGCATATTATCGCGATCAACTTGGTTAAAATAAAGGGGATCTAGATTTTCTAATAATCCCAAGGCCTTCTCCTTGTCCAGACAAATCGCTGCGACTTGAGTTTTAATCTCTAAATCAATGGGTGGGAATTCATCGAGTCCATCGCAAACAGCATTGATATACAAACCAGTTCCACCGCAGAGAATGGCGGTATCATGCTGTTCAAAAATGCCCTTCAAAACACCTAAGATTTCCTGTTCATAGGCTCCAACATTGTATTCGTCATGAATGGATATATGTTGAATGCAATGATGTTTTACTCGACTCAATTCTTCTTCAGATGGAACAGCAGTGCCTATTTTCATCTCGCGATAGACCTGTCTAGAATCTGCAGATATAATTTCTGTTTGAAATTTCAAAGCCAAATCAATCGCCACGCCAGTCTTGCCCACAGCAGTAGGTCCAGCAATGACAATTACATATTTTTTAGATAGATTCGACATATTGTAAAATGATCTCTGTACCACCAAGCCGCTCTTCAATATACTTTCTATTGATGATACTCGACTTACTCAATGCTTCCGGTGATGTCAACAAGTTTGAAATTTTTTCTGTCAATGCTTCTGCAGTCTGAATAGTGAAACATCCCTTTAATTCAACCAATTCAATGGCTTCCATACTTTTAAAATAGTTGGGCCCAAAAATAACGGGAATACCATAAACCGCTGGTTCTAGTACATTGTGTACGGACTTCCCAAAGCCTCCACCAACATAGGCAATGGATGCTTGAGCGTAAAGACTCGACAACATACCAATATTGTCGATGATCAATATTCGCTGTTCTAAAAATTGATCTTTAGTTGAATATTTCAGCGCATTTTTATAAATATCTAAGGTCTCCTCAATCCGCGCCGAATGGATGTCATGCGGTGCTACAATATATTTTAAATTGGGAAATTGCTTATCGAGATGATCAATTGCTTTTGATATGATTACATCATCTTCTGTCCAAGTACTTCCAAATACAATCATCATATGATTGCCAATAAATTCATCGATAAATTCATTCTTTTTAAATTGAACGCGCCCTGCTTCTACTCGATCAAACCTCGTATCAAAAGCAATATGAGCGGGGATTCCAATGCCATTAAGCAGTTCAACTGAAACTGCATTTTGAACAAAAATTCGCGTGAAATAGGTAAGCATGTTTCGATAAAAACGTCCATACCATTTAAAAAAAAGCTGATCTTTTCTAAAATTTCCACAGATTAAAATATTGGGAATATTATTCTCATGAATTTCGCGAAGCATAAAATACCAAAAATCGTATTTCACCCAAATGACTTTTTTCGGTTGAAGCAGTTTAATCATCCTTTCTGCATTGGCCTTCGTGTCGATGGGCAAATAAAATACGAGATCCACCAAAGGAAAATTCTTGCGAATTTCATAGCCCGATGGAGAAAAAAAACTCACTGCAATTTTTTGGTTTGGGTGATGCTGTTTGATTTTTTCAATGAGTGGTCGCGCTTGTTCAAACTCACCCAGCGAACTCACATGAAACCATACACAACCTCTAATATCTGCACCGGCTATCTTTTCCCAAGTCTCTTTCCTACCTTCCACCCAAAGCGCTGCCTTTTGATTCCACCCAGAAGCCAATTTAGCCCCTAAATAGTATATGCCGTTGAAAATTCGATATAATAAAACAATCATAATCATTTATCTATGGACGAATAATAAAACTTCCAATCCGTTTGTTCCAATTCCTTTTTTAACTCGTCTTGTTGGCGCAGCAATTCTTCATCACTTAAATCTAGATATTCTTTCAATATATCTGACGATTCCATCACGCTGGCCGGACTAATCAATCCCCTTTCAAAATAGAGATATCCAGATCTGCGAATATAGAAATCACTCAGAGAATAACATTGTTCATGCTGTATACAATAAATCAATTCCGCTGCTAGCAGTGGAAATGTATACTTCGCTTTGATATCGCTAAAGTATAGTAAGACAGATTCCATTTCAGTCCCGTATTTGTGAAAGAGTTTGATCGTCGTATTTTGATCAATGCCCAATTTAAGTCCCATCTCGATAAAACCTTCTAAACAAAGACTTGCATCATTTTCAGTTTCAAAATTCCCCCGAATAATTTGATTGATTTTGTCGCACACTTTGCTGAATTCAATGCTAATCCATCCATCACCAAATCCACCACTTCTTCTGCCATTGCCCTATAACCCGTTAACTTACCACCAGCGATTGAAATCAAGCCAGATGGAGAAATCAATACTTCATCCCTTCGACTCAATTCTGAGGCGTTTTTTCCCTCTTCATAGATCAGCGGTCGCACCCCACTCCACATTGATAAAATCATTTCCTTTCGCACATTTCCATTTTCGAGCATCTGATTAATTCCATTCAAGAGATAGTCAATATCCTCCTTGGTAATGATCGGTTGATCAATAGAATCTTTATAAAAAGTATCTGTTGTTCCGATGTAGGTACATTCATTTCTTGGAATTGCAAACATCATGCGCTTATCGGGCAAATCAAAGTAGATGGCATGTTTCAGCGGAATATCCCTATGGGCAAAAACCAAATGCACCCCTTTTGAATGCTGTATATGCTTCCCCTGAAGCGATTGGTCCGAAGACCTCAAAGTATCCACCCATGGCCCTGTGGCATTGATGATCACTTTTGATTTTACTTGATAACGCGTATTTGAAATGACATCGGTGAATTCCAGTCCTGTTATTTTGCGCTCAGCATCATAGACAAACCGTTCAACGCGCATAATTTAATGCCTTCGCATGGTATTTTATGCAAGCTGTTTTGAGCACATCCATCGTCAATCTCGCATCATCTGTTCTATATTCATAGTACAATCCTCCTCCTATAATCGGCGCTCTTTTCAAGAGTTTTTCTTCTTGAATAGTCTCCTCTTTATTGAGCATTTTTCTGCGCTCTTCATATTTAACACCCGCTAAGAAATCATACAATCTCAAGCCTATACCCGTTGTGAATTTACCTAAACTCCCCGCTTTTAATATGGGCAAGAGCATTTTCTCTGCCAAGACCAAATGCCGCGCATTTTGATGGAGGATTTCGCGCTCCCTTCCAACTTCATAAACTAATTTAAATTCAAAATTCTTCAAATAGCGCAAGCCACCATGAATTAATTTCGTCGACCTAGATGATGTACCATTGGCAAAGTCGCCTTTTTCCAATAATAAAATTTTCAAATTTCTGCCCGTTTCGCGACTTGCAGCGTCAAGTGCAATGCCACATCCCGTAATTCCCCCGCCGATGATAACTAAGTCATAATCCGTCTGGGCAATTCCATTTAATTGTTGCGCTCGCTCTTGAAATGAAAACATGGCTTAAAACTATAAAATATGAAGCAAGAAAATTGAATTAAATTTACCACATTTAAAATTCTATGCTCAAAAAAATTGTCATCATCATCAACCTGATATTCGTCGGTCTAGCCGTATCAGTCGTTATCTATAGCTTTTTTGCAAAATCTACCTATACCGTCAGCACACAAAAAACATTTCCATATCCACAAGCAACCATATGGAAAGTCTTGACAGACAAGCGCGGACAGATCAACTGGAGGAAAGACATCATCAAGCAATCCACTGATACCAATGAAGTCACCAAAGTGTGGGCAGAATATTTTACGGAGAAAGACAGCGTAGATTATACCCTCCTCTCCTTCCAAAAGCCAACGAAGTATGCCTATCAAATGCACAATAGAAAATTTGAGCTCATCTCTGAATTCAGCTACGAGCTCATTCCTATCGATGATAAGCAAACAAAAATCATTGTCACTGAAAACACCAAGTCGTACAATAGATGGGCGAGTGTATTCTTTCTCTTCAATAAAAACGATTTAAATTTACAAGTGGAGATGAATCGCTTGGAAGATGGCTTAAGACATCAATAAAAAATCAAACTAAAATTCAAATTGCATGAGTTCATTTTTGATCCTACTCTGTGTGCTGGGCTACTTTGCCATCTTGATGGCCATTTCATGGTATACGAGTAAAAAAGCAGATGCAGATTCATATTTCCTAGGCAATAAAAATTCGCCATGGTATATCGTCGCCTTCGGGATGTTGGGCGATTCCCTCAGCGGCGTTACTTTCATATCGGTTCCAGGAGCCGTGGGAGCAGCCAAATTCGGTTACTTACAATTGGTCTTGGGCTATTTTTTTGGATACATCATCATCTCGCAATTGCTCTTACCGC
This sequence comes from Bacteroidota bacterium, assembly GCA_016713645.1. Taxonomy (GTDB): domain Bacteria; phylum Bacteroidota; class Bacteroidia; order Chitinophagales; family JADJOU01; genus JADJOU01. The sequence continues at coordinate 179,528 of JADJOU010000004.1, read as the reverse complement.
TTTACTATAGACTGAATTTAGTATCCATCTATACTTATCTCGAACAGCGCTTTGGCACCAAAACACAAAAGACAGGTGCTTATTTCTTTTTGCTCTCAAGAATTCTAGGTGCTGGTGCACGCTTGTTCTTAGCGGCTTCCGTCATTCAACTCTTTATATTCGATGCCTTGGGCATTCCCTTTTGGGCGACCATCCTCATCGTGATATTGGCCATATTGGGATATACAACCAAAGGTGGAATTAAAACCTTGGTATGGACGGATAGTTTGCAATCATTGCTTTTGATCTTGGGCGTTGTATTTTCGCTCGTTGCGATATGCCAATCCCTCCACTTCAGTTTTGGCGATATGGTGCAAGCCATTGCCAATGATGAGCGATCGCAGATATTCTTTTGGGACGTCAAAGAGAAATCATTTTTCTTCAAGCAATTCATCGGAGGCGTATTCATTGCTGCGACGATGACAGGGTTAGATCAGAATATGATGCAGAAGAATTTGAGCTGCAAAAATTTAGGTGAAGCACAGAAAAACATCACATGGTTTAGCGTCATCATGGTCATCACCAATGTATTTTTTCTATCCCTCGGCGTATTGCTTTGGATTTATCGCGATCAATTGCAAATTGAATTGCCGATGAATGCCATTGGCAAACCAGATACAGATAAATTGTTTCCATTATTGGCATTGAATCACTTGGGATTGATGGCGGGCATTGCATTTATCGTTGGATTGACGGCTGCGACATTCTCCAGTGCAGACAGTGTTTTGACGACTTTGACCACTTCATATTATTTTGACATTGCCAATTACGACAATGATATGAGTTTTACTTTCGCACAAAAAACCAAGCGCAGAAGAATCATCCATATTTGTTTTGCTATCCTTTTATTCTTGACAATATTGGTAAAAAAAATGCTCAATAGCAGCGCAGTAATAGACACGGTGATGCGCATCGCCAATTATACCTATGGACCGCTTTTGGGATTATTTGCCTTTGGCTTATTTACAAAAATAAGGGTGCGCGATCACTTTACCCCTATCGTTTGTGTCATTGCACCGATGATCTGTTATTATATCGATACGCATTCTGTTCAATTATTGAATGGATATAAGTTTGGGAATGAATTGATCTTGTTGAATGGAACTTTGACCTTTATTGGATTATTTCTATCAAAAGAAAAAGAATAGATCGGTGTTTTATTTTACCACATTCTTGTATTCATAAGGACAGTGCAAACACTTGCTCCCACAGCAATATCCACGTTTGAGGTGATATTCTCTGGTAAAAACCATTAACCCATCTTCATTGAAATAGTAGTCGACGTTCAAGACGAGTTTAGCTGATGGACTGTTCTTCAAGGGTATAGCCGATATAGTTAAATGGAGAAATCTCTTTCAATTCATTTTTGATGCGCTCTTCAATATCCATGGAATCGATGAAGTCAACAAAAGTTTGCTGATTGATCTTTTCGTTGATCCTCGTCAAGTCTTTAATTTCTCATAGGGATTGGGAATATTCTCCCTGCGCAAGATAGTCTGAATGGCCTCTGCAATTACAATCCAATTGTTCTCCAAATCGCGATGAATCGCCTCTTTATTCAAGAGCAATTTATCCATGCCCTTATTGATGGATTGAAATGCAATAGACACATGTCCAAATGGCACACCGATATTTCTCAAGACTGTGCTATCCGTCAAGTCGCGCTGTAAGCGAGAGATGGGCAATTTTGCGGCGAGGTGCTCTAAGATGGCATTGGCCATGCCCAGATTGCCCTCTGCATTTTCAAAATCAATGGGATTTACTTTATGCGGCATAGCGCTCGAACCAATTTCTCCCGCTTTAATTTTCTGTTTAAAATACTCCATCGAAATATAGGTCCACATATCTCTACAAAAATCGATGAGGATATTATCGATGCGCTTAACGCTATCGCATAAGGCTGCGAGGTTGTCGTAGTGTTCGATTTGCGTGGTCAATCTGCTTCGCTTTAAACCGAGAGAAGCGACAAATTCATTGCCGAGTTGTATCCAATTCAATGCTGGAAAAGATACTTTATGTGCATTGAAATTGCCCGTTGCGCCACCGAATTTTGCGCTGAATGGAACAGCCAATAATTGATCCAATTGCACCAATATGCGCTCGTTAAACACCGCCATCTCTTTGCCCAAACTCGTTGGAGAAGCAGGCTGTCCATGCGTTTTCGCCAACATCTGTACTTTGTGTACTTCTTGTTCAATGGTCTTATTATTCTCTTTGTATCGCTTATCCGTTGCCTGTAGATTGACTTTTATTTTGGTCTTAGAATTGTCAGCAAGTCCATTCGGCAAATCAAACTCGGTTTTTAAGATGTCATCTACTGCACGCACAATAAAATTGACAACGGGTGCGGGGGTATACCATACGCCTCTCGCCTTTCTCAGTTTGGGGTCGTATTCGCTCAGGAATGTTTCATAAAAATGGATAATAGGGTCTTCCATTTTTGTGCTTTTTCCATAGTTCTTTAGTATCTTATCGACATCGCAAGCCAAAAAGATTTCAGATAATCCATCTACTATCCATTTGATGCGGTCGTCTATATCAGGACCAGCGATATATCCAAACAATTTGCGCAAAAATGGGTTTGACTTGGGTATCAGTTCAGATGCTTCCTGTCTGCTGAATGTATCTAAATTGGGGTCGTGTAATCGAGCGGCAAACATGCCATAAGCAATCGTTTGAGCGTAAACGTCTGCAAACCCTTTAGGCGTAATATCATGTATAAGTATCGCTTTAAAGGCTTTCATTTGGTCCTTTAGGGTACTATTTTCATCATTGATTTCATCGCTTTCCAATGCCTTTTCAATCACATCAGATAAAAGACGAGCCTTTCCCGCCATCATCTTTGCCAATTTCTTGCTGTCCTTTATGGTTTGCCCTCGATAGATACAAAAGTCTATCAATAAATCTTTGAAGCTTTCAAAGTTGGCGGGTATTGGTTTTATCCCCTTATCGGTCAATTCGCCTATACTAACTTTTGTAACCAATTCCCCTTCATGATATATAAAGAAGTTCAAATAATCTGTAAAAGATGAGATTGGGCAATGAGGCTTTATATCTATCAAATTGCTCTTTATTGCCTGTTTTTTTCAATCCCTCTAAATCACTATCCCCAATATCTTTTGCTTCGATATAGCCAATGGGAATGTCTTTTTTGTCAATATATAATCAGGCGCACCGCATGATTGCCTTTGGGGTTCATTGGTGGCTCTAATATTGGGAATAAGGCTTTCAATCAATAATTGTAAATCCTCTAAACGTGTGTTCAGTGGCGTTTCCTAATTTATATCTTTGATTGATGCTATCAATGTACTGGTCTATAGTCATTCTTTAAATTTCGCTTTTCTGCCCTCCAATTGTTCTTAATGGTATTTATTATGAATTGGCAATCCCCAATATTAGCTAAATTTATCTTTTTATTGTCCGCTTTTTTCTGAAGTTAAAGGTAAAAGCAGTCCTTGGTAAATAATCACAATCTATTATTTCTTATTTTTTCTCTTTCTCTTGTTATCTCAATGCCCAAACTCCCTTTGAATCCCTCAATCGGTGGATTTTTCTTGGTCAGGCGCACCATGACTTTTTCGATATTCGGCGCGTTTACAAATAGCGCATGTATGATCCTCTGAACAACTACCTCTAATAATTGCGAGGGTATTGCCATCTCTTTTTGCACAATTTCATACACTTTGGTATAATCAATGGTATCCGATAAGGTGTCTGCGAATTCACCTTCATGCATACAGTCAATTTCTGCATCGATTAAAAACAATTGACCATCCCTCCGCTCAAATTCATGCACCCCGTGATAGGCAAAAATTTCACATTCCCTTAAAAGAATTTTGTACATCATAAATTACACACATTAATAGTAAACATTTGGCTAATATAAGCGTCGATTGATTGTTTTTTTCTGAATTAAATCATTGGTTTACTATATCAAATTTAAACAAAAAATGACAATCCACATTTTTTATTAAATATCCACAATTAACTGTTGACTCAAAAATATCCTTATCTTATAGTTCAAAATTAGAAGTTTACTTTTTATCCCATAATTCGATATCCGTACTACCGAATTTTAATTTCATCAAAACTTTACGACTATACACTTATGGCTGAGACTCCTGAATTAATCAAAAAATCTTTTCAAGGATTTAACAAGAAAAATACGGCATCTGAAATGTCTTTTTCTGATTTCGGGAAATTGCCTCCGCAAGCCCTAGACTTGGAGCGCGCAGTGCTCGGAGCTCTTTTGATCGATTCCAATGCCATGGATAGCATATTGGGAATCATCGAGGGTAAATCATTTTACAATGAAGCACATAAAAGCATCTTTCAAGCGATCCATGAACTCATGCGATTGGAGCAGGCCGTGGATATGCTCACCATCACCGAGCAATTGAGGAAAGAGGGAAAACTCGAATCGGTGGGTGGCGCATATTATATAGCCAAATTGACCAATACCGTATCAACCTCTGCCAATATTGAGTTTCACGCCCGTATCGTCGCTCAGAAATATGTTCAACGAGAAATCATTTCTCAAAGTAGCAAAATTATCAAAGATGCTTTTGAAGATACGACCGATGTATTTGAACTCCTCGATAAGGCCGAATCCAATCTATTTGCACTCTCCCAGACTTCCCGCAAAAAAGACACAATGGAAATCTCCAGCCTTTTGATGCCTCAATTGAATGAGATTCAAAAGCGGATGGAAGACAATAAAAGCGGAAATACGCTCACAGGCGTCGGTTCAGGCTTTATGGAGCTAGACAAGATGACGAGTGGATGGCAGAAATCCGATTTAATTATCGTCGCGGGTCGTCCAGCCATGGGTAAAACGGCATTCACACTGGCATTGGCGAGAAATGCAGCCATTGACTTTAAAAAGCCCGTTGCATTCTTCTCCTTAGAGATGTCCGCAGCGCAGCTCGTTCAGCGTATGATCTCCATGGAATCTGAAATCAATGCAGAAAAATTGAGGAAAGGCGATTTGCGCCAAGATGAATGGACACAGCTCATCACCAAAATTGATAAATTAGAAACTGCCCCAATTCTCATCGATGATACACCGGCCATGAGTATATTTGAATTGAGGGCCAAGGCGAGAAAACTAAAGCGCAAACATGATATCAATATGATCATCATCGATTATCTTCAATTGATGTCAGGCGGCAATGCAGAAGGCAAATCAAGCGGCAATAGAGAACAAGAAATTTCTTCCATCTCAAGAGCATTAAAAGGACTCGCCAAAGAATTGGATATTCCCATCATAGCCCTTTCTCAGTTGAGTCGTGCACCTGAGCAGCGAACAGGTTCAAAAAAACCACAACTCTCTGACTTGAGGGAATCCGGTGCTATCGAGCAAGACGCGGATATGGTCATGTTCCTCTATAGACCTGAATATTATGGCATTGAAGTAGATGAGAACAACAACAATACCAAAGGCATTGCAGAAGTGATTATTGCCAAACATAGAAATGGATCTATCGGCAGTGTCAATACGAGATTTATCAATCAAATAGCCAAGTTCGTCGATCTAGACTACGCTGGAAATTTCCAAGGATTCGAAACGCCCGTTTATGCAAAACCGACCAATGAAACCAGCAATTTTATTTCCATGGGTTCCAAGATGAATGAGAAATTAGATGACGAGGATTTTACGCCATTCTAAATAGTATTTTTTGCACCATTTTTTGAATAAATGAATAGAAAAAAATTCATACAAAACAGTGTCCTATTCTCTATGATGATTTCGACCAACCCATTGAGCGCATTGCATGAAATTGGAAAAAATCTCCCAGAAACAGCATTGATGCCAGCTTTATTCATTGGTCACGGCAGTCCGATGAATGCCATTGAAGACAATGTTTTCACTAAGGGTTGGAAGCATATGGGCAGTCAAATTCCCACTCCGAGAGCCATTTTATGCATTTCTGCTCATTGGGAGACCAAGGGGAGTTTCATTACCAATATGGACAAACCCAAGACCATTCACGATTTTGGAGGTTTTCCAGATGCGCTATTTCAAGTCCAATATCCCGCACCAGGCTCTCCTGCAATCGCTCATGAAATTATCGAGACTATCAAGCCAGCACCAGTGCATGAAGATGCTAGTTGGGGATTAGATCACGGCTGTTGGTCTGTATTAAAACCCATGTTTCCAAATGCCACAATTCCTGTTCTTCAATTGAGCCTCGACTATACCAAAGATGGCCAGTATCACTATGAATTGGGAAACAACTCTATGCCTTGCGCAAGAAGGGTATCTTGATCATAGGCAGTGGAAATATGGTCCATAATTTTTCCTATTTGCAATTGCCAAAAGCCAAGAATGCCGCTGATAATATGTCTGCGCTATTCAATCAGCCTTTTGCTCATCCATGGGCAGCAGACGCCAATCAGTCTTTTAAAGAAATGATCAGCAGCAATAATTATCAAGCGCTGAGCAATTATAAACAACTCGACAAATCCATTCAACTCGCGATACCTACGCCAGAGCATTATCTGCCCATGCTCTATACATTGGCGACGAAAGACCGAGATGATAAATTGGAATTCTTCAATGATATCACCATCGCTGGCTCTTTTAGCATGACATCATTTATTTTGCGCGCTTAAACCAACATTTTGAAAATAAAATTAATCGCCATGGCTCATACATCACAATCCTTTATTCAAGAAGGATTAGAGGAGTATTCCAAGCGGTTGAAAAACTTCGTATCTTTTGAATTTATCCCAATAAAAGATATAAAGAATGCGAAAAATTTATCCATGGAGGAATTGAAGAAAAAAGAAGGAGAAGAGATCATCAAACTACTCGAAAATGGCGACCACATTGTCCTATTAGATGATAAGGGCAAGATGTATACTTCCATGCAATTGGCAGATTTTATCCTAAAAAAACAAAACCTTTCCACTAAAACATTGGTCTTTATCATTGGCGGGGCCTATGGATTCAGCGAGGAAGTCTATGCAAGATCCAAAGAGAAATTGAGCCTTTCCCCATTGACCTTTTCACATCAAATGATTCGGATGATATTTGCAGAGCAATTATACAGAGCCTACTCCATAATTCACCATCTGCCCTATCACCACGAATAAAATATTCATTTAAGTTCATTTTATTCAATAAATTTGTAGTAGACATTTTCGTCCGACCTAAAGACTATGAGAATTTATACTTTACTGCTTGCATTCTTTTTCTCTTGCCATTTAATCCAATTAAATAGCCAGACCAATACAATTTTTCGCGTACCTAAAATTCCTTTCATTGTCAATGGCGCTGAAATTGAAAACCCACTGGGTGGCAATTGGGGCAATCCCATCTTTTCTCAAATCGATTTAAACAATGATGGGCTCAAAGACCTCTATATCTTCGATAGGACGAATAATCGATCCCTCACCTTTATCAATAAGAACACCAATAATCCAAAAACCAATTATTCCTATCAATATAAATACGAAGCTTATTTCCCAAAAGACATCACCAATTTTGCCCTATTGCGCGATTATACAGGCGATAGTCTAAAAGATATATTCGCGTATACATCAGGTGGACTCAAAGTGTACAAGGCAATCAGAAAACCCGACAATACCATTGAATTTGTGAAAGCAACTGATTTGCTCTTCGCAGAAAATTTTGAGAATTGGGGTGGAATGGTGAATATTTGGGTGAGTTATACCGATATGCCTGCCATTGCAGATATTGACCGCGATGGGGATATGGATATTATGGCCATCTCCCTTTTAGACAATAAAGTCTCTTTATACAAAAGCATGGTCAAAGAAAAAAACTTTCCATGGATTCACTTGATTATAAATATCAAGCCATGTGCTGGGGGAAATTCAGCATGCAGTACATGCCATTAGAAATGCTTAAAAACACTTGTGGAAGCGATACCATCGATGCAATCGCTCCTCCTAAAACACCCAAAGCGGGCAGCAGACATGGAGGAAATTCCCTTTGGGTATTTGATGAAGATAAAGACAATGACTATGAAATTCTCATTGGCGATGTATCTTATAATTATGCCCTCTATGGCAAAAACAATGGCAGCCTTAAAGCCGCTAAAATGCTTGAATCATCGATTGTTTATCCATCCTATTCCAAACCAATCGACAAACTTTTTCCCATGGGCTATTGGATGGATGTCGATAATGATGGGAATAGAGATATGATTGTCACCGCGCATGATCAAGCACTCAATCAGGGCAATAAGAAAGCAGCGTTCTATAAAAACATTCCTAAAGGCGATACTTCAAAATTTATCTATCAAACGGATAGCTTTATGTTTGACCACCTCCTCGATTTTGGAAGGGCTGCGCGTCCTGCTTTTGTAGATTATAATTTCGATAGTTTGATGGATATCGTTGTGAGCAATGATTTCAACTTCGATACGCCGAGCAATTTGTATTCTACTTTCAGTTTATTTAAAAATACGGGCACCAAGAAATTCCCTAAATATACGCTCGTCAATTCAAATTATGCCAATATCAAGTCTCAATGGAATTACAATGTGCATCCATGTTTTGGCGACCTCAACCGCGATACGATTCCAGATTTATTGTATGGCACAGGCGGTGGAAAGTTATTCTATGCGCAAGGTGTCAAAGTCAACAATGAATTGACTTTCCCAAATATTCAAATCTTATTGCCCCAACTCAATGATATCATGCATGCTCATCCGCACTTAGCAGATATCAATCTCGATGGAAAACTAGATTTATTGGTGGGCGACTTAGATGGCAATATTCATTACCTTCCTGGATTGACAAGTCCCACCTGGCCTTTCTTTGACACATCAAAAGTAAATACCCGATTGGGGAATATCAATGTCGCAGACAGCGTTAAAGAAATTTATTTTGACCTATACGCCTCTCCCACCGTATATTCTATTGATTCAAGCAAGACGTCCTATCTATTTGTAAGCAATGTCAGTGGTGAAATATTTCAATTCAAAATTGATCTAGATAGTCTCTCAAAAGGCAGTTTTAAAAGGGTTTCCAAAGACCTCATACCAGATAGATTTAAAGAGCGCACCAATATCGCGATGGCTGATTTGAACAGTGATGGTGCAATGGAAATCTTGATTGGAACTGAGGCGGGAGGATTAAATTTATACTCATTTGCTAAATTTGATTCAACGGCAGATACCGTAATAATCATCGAAGAACCCAATCATATCCATCTAATTGCAACAGTGAAATATGCGGTCTATCCAAATCCCACAAGTGGTTTAATACATATTCGATTGGCTGAAAATCAATTTGCTCAAGTAGAAATCTACAACGAAATTGGTAAAATGTGCTTTGCAAAAAGGGTTGAATCCATGGATTCTATATCATTCACCGACCTTCCCAAAGGCTTATATATCATGCGCATTCGAATGGGAGATGAAGTATTCCACGAAAAGATTATGGTTGAGTAATAGTAGATTACAAATTAGACGTTAAACCTAAAATGCATTACATCACCATCTTTCACTAAATACTCCTTGCCCTCTACGCGCAATTTGCCCGCTTCTTTGCATTTCGCTTCGGAACCCAATGTGCTGAAATCGTTGTATGCGATGACTTCTGCGCGAATAAATCCCTTTTCAAAATCCGTGTGTATTACACCAGCTGCTTGTGGCGCTAAAAAACCATCTTCAATGGTCCAAGCCCTAACTTCTTTTACACCAGCCGTGAAATAAGTGATTAATTTCAACAATTTATATGCCTTGGCGATGAGTATTTCCACGCCTGATTTTTCTAATCCCAAATCTGCCAAAAACGCTACCTTATCTTCGTAAGAATCCAATTGAGCGATATCAGCTTCAATGGCGGCACTGATGATCATCACTTCCGCACCTCATCTTTCACCGCTTCTTTCAATTGCTCAACAAAGGCATTGCCATTCTTGGCACTGGCCTCATCTACATTGCAGACATAGAGCACTGGCTTTACGGTCAATAAATTGATTTGTTTCAATATTGATGCGTGCTCCTCTCCCGTTTTAATGACACGTGCCGATTTTCCCTCTTCTAATACTTCTTTGAATTGTTTGAGCAAATCATAAGCCACCTGCGCTTGTTTATCGCCCGCTTTGGCTTGTTTTTCATATTTTCCAATCGACTTCTCTACGGTGTCCAAGTCTTTCAACTGCAATTCAATATCGATGATTTCCTTGTCTCTAACAGGATTGACAGAGCCGTCTACGTGAATTACATTCGGGTCATCAAAACAGCGCACCACATGCAAGATGGCATCGGTTTCTCGGATATTTCCCAAGAATTGATTGCCCAATCCCTCGCCCTTACTGGCACCTTTTACCAAACCCGCGATATCCACGATTTCGACGGTAGTCGGTTGAACTTTTTCAGGTACGACCAATTCAGTCAAACGAACCAATCGCTCATCAGGAACGGTAATCACCCCGATGTTCGGTTCAATAGTACAGAAAGGAAAATTTGCCGCTTGCGCTTTTGCATTGGTCAATGCATTAAATATGGTCGATTTCCCAACATTTGGTAAGCCAACAATTCCGCATTTTAAAGCCATAGAGATTTTTTTAGAGGCGCAAATATAGGATTAGATAATTGAATCTGCTAAATAATGGTTTAGGAAAAGAAAGATTGTTCAATTTTGACTATCTTTGCAAAAAAAAATTCATGGAAATATTATTGATTTTCTTCTTCTCTCATTGGTTTATATCCCTCTTCTTTCATACTTTTTTCTTACATAGATACAGTTCCCATCAGATGATTACGATGAGCCCGACCGTGGAGAAAATTTTCCATTTCCTCACTTGGTTGTTTATGGGCAGTTCGTATTTAGTGCCAAGAGCCTATGCTGTTATGCACCGTATGCACCATGCCTACAGCGATACAGAGAAAGATCCACATTCACCGCATTTCTTTGAAGATGTCATCACCATGATGAGACATACGGGTAGAATCTATGGAGACTTGGTTGCCAAGCGAACCTTTCCAGAAAAAGAATTTGCCAATAATTTACCTGTTTGGGATGCTTTGGATCAATTTGGAGACCATAAAGTCACTAGAATTACCTTTGGCACGCTATATTCATTGTTTTACCTCTATGTCATTTTTATATTAGAAGCACCGGGCGCAAGCCCATTCTTCCTATTGCTATTGCCGATTCACTACCTCATCGGGCCAGTGCAAGGAGCTGCTGTGAATTGGATTGGTCATAAATATGGCTATAGAAATTACAATACACCAGATAAATCAACCAATGGTGAACCATGGGGCTTGTTTTTATTGGGTGAATTGTATCAAAATAACCACCACAAGCACCCTGAGTCTTTGAAATTCTCTAAGAAGTGGTTTGAAATCGATTTCGCCTATCCAACCATCAAACTATTCTCGCTGCTAGGCATTGTCAAGATAGCCAAAGAAGGACAGACGAACGCATAAACATTTACACTTTTAATAAAAAGCTAAATGTATTGAAACAAATCATTTTCATATTTTTCAATCTATCTTTTTTTTATGCGCATGCGCAAACAGTTTTGCCTAGTCAAGTAAAAATTGATTCCATGATTATCGCAGAAGATGATTCCACGGAAGTAGATAGCAATTTAATCGTGAAAGAAAACTTTGTGGTCAATGCTGATATCTACCATACCATCGATTCTAATATTGCTTTAATTGAATTGTTAGAAGATCCTGCGAAAGATCCATTTGCAAAAAGAGATAATAAGAATCCGAAGAAACTCCATCTCATAGAGCGGTTGAAGCATATGCCCTTTTTTCATATAAAAAAAATGGTTATGTCGCAGTTGTTGTTGTTGAAGGGTTGATTTTTTTCTTAACCACAGTTTCAGCATCGTTGTATTATAACTCAAGATAAATTTAAGTAGTATGCACAAAGTAAATGCAACAAATAAACTGTCATGCCATCAAATGGAAATCTTCCCAGATTCAATCAGGTTTATATATAGTTAAATTAAAATCTCGTGGAGAGATTTATAGAAAGCGATAAGTTATATAGCATTGATGGGAATAATTATTCCACCGTCACACTCTTCGCCAAATTTCTCGGCTGGTCTACATTACAACCGCGCATTGTCGCGATATAATAAGAGAGCAATTGAAGCGGTATCGTCGATAAAAGTGGCGATAGGCATTCTTCGGTCTGTGGCACTTTAATCGTGAATTCTGCCATACCCTCGATGATTACATCATCTTCTGAAACGATAGCCAATACACGGCCTTTGCGGGCTATGACCTCTTGGATATTGCTGATGATTTTTTCATAGGCACTTTGATTATTGGCGATGACCACTACCGGCATTTCTGCATCGATCAAGGCAATCGGACCGTGTTTCATCTCCGCAGCAGGATATCCCTCCGCATGAATATAGGAAATCTCTTTCAATTTCAAGGCACCCTCTAAGGCCACTGGGAAATTATATCCCCTACCCAAATACAAGAAGTTATTGGAATCTTTGAGGATTTCGGAGATATACTTTACTTGTGCATCGCAATGCTCAAGCGTCTTTTGAATTTTACTCGGGATATTCTCCAATTCAGTGGCGATTTCTCTAAATCTGCCATCGGATATCGTTCCTTTCTTATGTGCCATCCACAATGCCATCAAAGTGAGCACAGAGACTTGCGCCGTGAATGCCTTCGTTGATGCCACCCCGATTTCTGGACCAGCATGGGTATAACAACCCGCATGAGACATTCGAGGAATGGAAGAGCCCACTACATTGCAGACACCTAAAACCAAACAGCCCTTTGACTTAGCCAATTCCATGGCAGCCAAAGTATCTGCCGTCTCCCCGCTTTGTGATATGGCAATGACCACATCTTTCTCGGATAAAACAGGATTTCTATATCTAAATTCTAAAGCGTATTCCACTTCTACAAGCACGCGCGCGAGGTCTTCAAATAAATACTCTGCCACGAGACCAGCATGCCAACTAGTTCCGCAAGCTATGATGATGATTCGATCTGCTTTGAGGATTCTATTTTCATATTCACTCATGCCGCCCAATCGAACGATGCCCTTGATGGCATCCAATCTTCCACGCACACTGTCAAAAATAGATTTCGGTTGCTCGTGTATCTCTTTCAACATGAAATGCTCATAGCCGCCTTTTTCGATGGCTTCCAATTTCAATTCCAATTCTTGGATATATGGCGTTTTGACGACATTTTGAATGGTCTTAACGGTGATATTGCCGTCTCTATCCATGATGGCCATTTCCTCATCATCGAGGTAAATTACGTTCTTGGTATATTCAATAATGGGCGATGCATCAGATGCTAAGAAAAATTCTTTATCTCCGATTCCCACGACCAATGGACTTCCTTTACGCGCGCCGATCAATCGATCTGGATTGTCTTTAGAAAATACGGCAATGGCATAGGCTCCAGTCACTTCATTCAGCGCCAAACGGACGGCTTCGTCCAATTCGCATTTTTCGTTCTTTTGAATTTCATCGATGAGGTGCACCAAAGCTTCTGTATCGGTATCTGAATTGAATACGTAGCCGCGTTTAATCATCTCGGCCTTAATCGATGCGTAGTTTTCGATAATTCCATTGTGAATTAAAACGATGCGCTTATTTTCAGAATAGTGTGGATGCGAATTCTTATAGTTGGGTTCGCCATGGTTTGCCCATCTCGTATGACCAATGCCCAAAGTTCCGCCTTGATCTTGGCCTTCAGCGACTCTTTCCAAGTCAGCGACTTTGCCCGCTTCTTTGTCTGTATTGATTTCCTTGCTGTAAATGGCAACGCCCGCACTCTCATATCCGCGGTATTCCAATCTCTTCAAACCTTTAATCAAGATGGGAAAAGCATTTCTATTTCCTATGTATCCAACTATTCCACACATACTATTGAAATTTAATATTTTTAATGATTGAATAAAAGTATAGTTTGTTCAATAAGTCCTTTCTATTTTAGATATGTTATTTTTAATCTGATTTTTGACTGAGGTTTGTTGCCTCCCAAAACAATTCGCTCTGCTTTATACTTAGAACTGTAATTGCTCACCACCAAGTCACCAGCATAGAGATAGATATCCGATTTCTTGATATTGCCATCTTTTAATCCGTGCAAATGTTTTGTCAAATCAAACTTATACATGTAGACGAGTTTGCCATCAATTAGGTTGCTCGAGACATTGCCATTAAAAATATTCTGATTATAGGCATAGTCGTATAAATTGAGTCGATTTCCCACACTATCTTCATAATCTAAGAAGAGCTTGCTCGGAAGGCCTTGTATATTTTGATCTACCGTCAAGATGAGTTCCGCTTTGGCAATGATTAAATTCTTAAAAGAGGCAGGATTGCCCAAATTCAATTTTACCCTTGTTCCTTCGCATCCCTGTAAATAAAGCAAATCATCTCCTTGAGGGTTATTGGTATTAATAGTCATACTAGCACCGCTTCTATCGTGAATATATTGATTCACAAAATTAGCATTGATGCTGATGGGAAATTCCAATACGTTTGCAAATCCATTATTCGAGTGATAATACAGCGCCAATCGCGTTCTAGGATGAAACATAGCAAAGTAGCTCATTCCATTTCCTGTGGTATTATTCAAAGCTTGGATATACAATCCGTTGAAAAAATTTTGAAAATTGGTGCTCGTGCTGAGCGCTGATTGTCCATTCTGACTCAAGATATCGAGTCCGAGGGCATCGCTCAAGCGAATCCTCATTTGCGGCGCTTCTTTGATTCCATTTACGATTACACTATCTGTTCTATTGGGAATAAAATTGTTCAAATTGCCGATGACAGTTGCATTGGAAACTAAATTCGCTTGATTGAAATACGTCTTCTGCTCTAATTTATTGGCCAATTTATTGATTTGAATATTGATTGGCTGGGTATTGAGTCCAATGGTGCCATTATAGGCCAAGCAGAGCACAATTGAATCGAAAATTGGATTGGTCAAATTGACATCCGCAAAGGGCAATTCAAAATTGGTATAAATATTTGCATAGGTCTTGCCAAATACATTGTCATTGAGCACGCCCAAGGGAGATTGTAAAAGGGCATTGACGACATAGCCTGTGTCAAATACAGTATGACCGGTTACGGTGAAAGTATCGATGGTGCCGTGAAGGGAAGAATTGGAATTATTCGGGTCTGGGATATTTTGTTCATTGCATGACGAAACCATTCCCCAAATAGAAATAATCACCGACCATAAGAATAAATGAACAAAACTTCTATGCTGTCGCATCAACCGCTTCTTCTACCGTTTTAAGAAAATCTAAATAGTTTTCAGAAACCTCATCATTGTCGCTCAATTTAAAGAGGGGCTTGCCAGATTTCGTTGCAAATTGCATTACTTCTTTTTCGATATTGTCTCCTGCGAGGATGACACCATCAGAGAAGTGAATTGCGCCCATATTGAGTCCCTTATGGTCAGCAGCGCCATATGGTGTGATGTGGTTCTTTTTAATGTGGTTGTCCAACAATGCTTTATTATGGTAATCGTTGCCGATTTCGCCATCAAATGCTTTATTGTAGATAGAGTAAACAACTTGTGAATTTGCAAAAAGTGGATCAGAACTATACAAAGTTTTGATATACATTGGCAATAGGCTTGTAAACCATCCGTGGCATAAAACCACATCTGCGCCCAACCGAATTTCTTCACTGTATCTAAAACGCCTCTATTAAAGAATATGGATCGATCGCCGTTAGCTTCAAAGAAGGTTCCATCTTCATGATGAAAATCAGATTTTCTCTTGAAGAATTCATCATTGTCCAAAAAGTAAATTTGCAATCTATATTTAGAGCCAGGGAGCGAAGCCACCTTGATCATCATTGGGAAATCTTCATCATTGAAAACGACATTGATACCGCTCAAACGCACGACTTCGTGCAATTTATGCCTTCTTTCGTTGATGGTACCAAATTTTGGCATTAAAATCCTAATATCATAGTCTAAGGCCGCTAATTGATTGGGCAGAGAAGTTATCAAATTCGCTATATCACTGAGTTCGTTATAAGGCTGTAGTTCGGGTGTTACAATGAGCAATCGCTTCTTTTCCATCTTCTAATGCAATTTTTTGAAGTGCAAAGATACAAAAATTATAGTGATTTTTTTATTAAACTATGAAATATTTGATAAATTCTTGTTAAAATTCCCTTTTTTTGTCAAAAAACCACGATTTGCGCCTTTTCAAGAAAATAGTCGATTTACAAGCTTATTTGAAAAATAATGCCTCTATCGGCTTTGTCCCCACCATGGGAGCCCTGCATGAAGGCCATTTATCCCTGATTGAGCGAAGCAAGGCTGAAAACACCCTCACCGTTTGCAGTATATTTGTCAATCCAAAACAATTCAACAATGCGGATGACTTCACTAAATATCCCATTACCATAGATAAGGATATTCGATTGCTCGAGCAAATCGGCTGTGACGTCTTATTCCTTCCTGATGTGAAAGAAATCTATCCTCCCCAAGACAGTCCAACTGAAAAATTGGACTTTGGATTTATTGGAACCACCTTAGAAGGCGCTATGAGGCCAGGTCATTTTGATGGGGTTGCGATAGTCGTCGAGCGATTGATTCGCATTGTTCATCCTAATAAAATGTATCTCGGACTCAAGGATTATCAGCAAGTTTTAATCATCAAAAAAATGGTGGAATTAAAAGCCTTAGCCTTGGAAATCATTACTTGTCCTACGCATAGAGAATCCGATGGATTGGCCATGAGCAGCAGGAATGCAAGATTGAATAGCCAGACCAGAGAAGAAGCGCTTATTTTAAGTAAAGTGCTTTTTTGGATGCGCGATCATATACATGAGATGTCGATGGAAATATTGATAGAACAAGCTAAACAAAAGATTATTCAATTTCCCAATATAAAACTTGAATACCTAGAAATCAGAAATGCGGAGAACTTGCATATGATAGAACCCGGTCAAGATATGAAACTAGATTGCGTTATTTTGATTGCAGCATGGGCAGGAGATGTTCGCCTTTATCGACAATGTGCTAGTATAGCACTGATAGAATCTAACTCAGTAAATGAAAACCATTTAAATCATATCGTACATCTTTCATGATTTGCTTGGCGATATTGTTGGCAGTCGTCTCAGAATTGCTCTCCGAATAAATGCGTATAATAGGCTCTGTATTTGATTTTCTCAAGTGGACCCATTCCTTATCAAATTCAATTTTCACCCCATCAATAATGCTAATGGGCTGTTTTGCATATTTTTTCTGCAATTTAGTCAATATCATATCGACATCAATCGTGCCATCCAATTCAATTTTATTCTTCGAAATATAGTAACTCGGATAGGTCGCCCTCAATATGGAAGGTCTTTTATTTGATTTGGCGAGATGCGTCAGAAAAAGCGCTATGCCCACCAAGGCATCTCTTCCATAATGCAAATCTGGATAGATGATTCCACCGTTCCCCTCGCCTCCGATGACTGCATTATTTGCTTTCATCAGATTGACCACGTTGACCTCTCCTACAGCTGAAGCCTCATATTTGCCTCCTGCAGCTTCAGTAACATCGCGCAAGGCTCTTGTCGAAGATAAATTAGAAACTGTATTGCCCTTTTTATTCTTTAAGATATAATCTGCCACAGCGACTAAAGTATATTCTTCCCCAAACATAGAACCATCTTCATTGACCAAAGCCAATCGATCGACATCAGGATCGACGACGATACCGAGATCTGCTTTTGAGCGTATTACTTGATTGGATATTTCAGATAAATTCTCTGGCAAAGGTTCTGGATTATGCGGGAAATGCCCCGTTGGCTCGCAATATATTTCGATGATATTCTTAACGCCTAAGGCCTTGAGTAATTTAGGAACTGCAATGCCCCCTGTGCTATTGACAGCATCGATGGCAATTTTATAGTTTTTGGATTTTATCGCATCTACATCGACCAATGGCAAATTGAGAATCTGTTGAATGTGCCAATCGATATAGTCGGTTTTCAATTCGACTTTGCCCAATTTATCCACTTCGGAAAAACTAAAGCCCGATTTTTTATCGGCAATGGCCAATACCTCTTTGCCCTCTTCATCAGAGATAAACTCTCCTTTTGCATTGAGCAATTTTAATGCATTCCATTGTTTGGGATTGTGAGAGGCTGTGATGATAATTCCTCCGCCAGCTTTTTCATTGGGCACTGCCAATTCTACTGTAGGTGTCGTACTCAAACCCAAGTCAACAACATCAATGCCAATGCTGAGCAAAGAGCCAATCACCAAATGGTTGACCATTTCACCGCTGATACGCGCATCGCGCCCAACAACTATTCTTGGATTATTTGTATTTTTTAAGACCCAAGTGCCATATGCCAAGGTGAATTTTAAAATATCATTTGGCGTAAGTCCTTCTCCACTCTTGCCTCCAATTGTCCCTCTGATTCCCGAAATAGATTTTATCAATGCCATGGGGCAAATATAAAAATTCGCTTATGAATTTAACCAAATTTTGAAAAAATAGCTGAAGCATCTTTGAATATGCTTATTCGACAATTACACTTACTTAAAATTCAGCACATCTTTCATTTCGAAAAATCCCTTTTTCCCAAAGATAAATTCGGCTGCTCGGATTGCTCCAAAAGCAAAACCTCGTCTAGATTTAGCCGTGTGAATAATTTCAATTTGATCTATATCTGATTCATATAGAATACTATGGGTGCCAGGCACATCTGGTTCACGCAGTGCCACAATCGGCAATTTACCTGCTGACTCCACTGGAACTTGATTGACGAGTTCCCAACCTGTTAGATGTAATTTATCGACTAAATCTTGAGCCAGTGTCACGGCAGTGCCGCTCGGGGCATCTTTCTTCTCTGTATGATGAATCTCGGTCAAACTAGGCGCATAAGCAGGATTGGCATACATAATCTCTGCGAGTTTTCGATTGATCTCAAAGAATATATTCACCCCAATACTAAAATTGGATGAAGGAGAATTGTCTGATTATTTGCTTCACAATAAGCTTTTACTTTGGGTGTGTTCGTGCCACGCTGTCGTTCCAACGACTACAGGAATATTTGCTTCAAAGCATTTCATAATATTGGACACCGCACTATTGGGCTGGGTGAATTCAATAGCAACATCAATTTTTTGAAGATTCTCCACCGTGAATTCATGAAGATTCTCTTCAGAAATTATCAAGCCAATCTCGTGCTTGCCTTCTTCTCGAATAATACTTTCAATGGTCTTTCCCATTTTCCCATAGCCAATTAAGCCAATTCTCATGTTGCTTATTTTAAAACGTGAATATTAAAATGATCGTATTTGTTCTTTTTTATCAATTTTTCCGCTTTCATTTTTCTGGATTGATGATTCAAATGCAATTGAATATCCAAGCTTGCATGCATACTTTGCATCGTGGGAAAAATATTAGGTCGCCATTCGAGACTCATATCATCGCTTACGTCAAACTTAAAGAGGTGCGCATCTACCGTTGCATCGATAATATTCATGGTATACCAAGCCACCGTTAGCAAAATAAACATATCCATCTGACTTTTAAAACCATTTTGCAGTGATTTTATTTGATCCCTATCTGTGTAATTTTTATACGCAATAAAATTTGCCGTATCTTCATCAAAAAAACTCTGATAGGCTTTTTTAGAGGCGCTGAATTCATTGGCGTTGGATATCCAACCATAGCCGAATCCGCTCAATCCAGCCCATACAATGGGAATTTTCCAATATTTTTTATTGTATACTTGACCCAATCCAGGCAATCCAGCAGATAAGATAGCTGCTAGGCTCGCTGAATGCTTCACGTCTTTCTTAGAGACCTTGATTATGCTATCAATTTGATTTAACTTTTGGGGAGATTTCGAGATGCTGTCGATGGTGATGTGCTGCGCCAATAGACATTCAGAAAAGACTGACATGAAAAAGAGGACGAGCATTATATGTGATTTCACCTATACCAATTAGAACACAAATTTAATCGAATAAATCATCTTTAAAAATTTAGTTTTGTGCAAATAGACCAAATGGATTGAAACAGCTGCTCGTTATACTATTCCCTTTATTTGCTTTTGCACAAGGGAAAACCAATTTTGAAAATTTATCCGCAGAGCAAACGGGGATTTATTTTAATAATATTATTGAAGACGATGATTCAATTAACATTTACAATTTACCTGTATTCTATAATGGCGCAGGAGTTGCCATTGGTGATATTGATCACGATGGACTATCCGATGTATTTTTAACAAGCAATCGATATCAGAGCAAACTCTATAAGAATTTGGGCAATTTCCATTTTCGTGATATCTCCGCAACCGCTCATGTGGGCAATCGCCCGAATTTTTATTACACAGGAGCAAGTATGGTTGACATCAACCAAGATGGTTGGCTGGATATCTATTTATGCAAAACGTCTTTGCTGAATGAAGATTTTAGAAGAAATGAATTGTATATCAATAATCGCGATGGCACATTTACTGAAAAAGCTAAAGCATGCGGATTGGATGATGCTGGATATGGATATCAAGCCTATTTTTCTGACATCGACTTAGATGGTGATATCGATATGTTTTTACTCAATCAACCATTTTTAAATCGCTTTCAAGATCAAAGAAAAACCAATGTCAGGCTGAATGCAGAAGGCAATATGGAAATTGTATTAGATGAACCCACGGAATTTGAAACCAATAAATTGTATATCAATACCAATGGACTATTCAAAGATGTCACAGCAGAAGCGGGATTGAAATCGCATACATTTGGTCTTAGCGCCATTATAGAAGACTTCAATGGAGACAAATTGCCCGATATACATATTTGTAATGATTTTAAAGATCCCGATGTTTTGTATATCAACAAAGGAAATAATACTTTTATAGAAAATCATGCGGCCTCATTTCATCACCATTCTTTTTCTGCCATGGGAAGTGATTATGCCGATTTCAACAATGATGGTATGAGTGATTTAATCACCTTAGACATGCTTCCTGAAAACATCCAAAGATATAAGCAATTGAGAAATGGGGCAAATTACGATCAAGTGAATTTTTTGACCAAGTATGGGTATGGAACACAATTTGAAAAGAATACCCTTCAAAAAAACATTGGCAATGGTAAATATGCAGATATTGGTTTTGTAGCTGGAATTGCTAGAACCGATTGGTCTTGGACACCATTGCTTGCAGATTTCGATAATGATGGTTATAAAGATTTATATATCACCAATGGCAATGTCAAGGATTTGACTGATGAGGATTTTCACAATTTCACCTTTGACTCAATCAATAAATTGACGATTAAATTAAAATCTAAAACGGAAATCCAGAACCTCTATTCCTCCATTCCATCCTTAAAAGTAAAGAATTATTTTTCAAGAATATAGCGGGAAAATCCTTTTTAGATGCATCTAATGAAATTGGGTTAAATTAACCATTTTGGAGTTATGGCGCGGCATATGGCGATTTGGACAATGATGGCGATTTAGATATTATTATCAACAATGCGAATGACCAAGCATTTATTCATAAAAACTTAGCGCGTGAAAATGGATCAGGAAATTCGGTCAGCATCAAACTCATCGGCCCTGAAAAAAACATAGATGCCATCGGAGCAAAAATTGAGGTAATTATCCCCAATCACTTTATTCAAACAATAATTGTCAATCCATATAAAGGATATTTATCTACACATGATTTAAAACAAGTTATTGGCTTGGATACTTTTAACGTATGTGATATTCAAATCACTTGGCCAGATGGGAAAACGGAATATCTAAATCATGCAATTTCAAATAAACTATACCAATTTAATTATAAAAATGCAATCCTGAAAGACAGGCCTATAAAGACAATTAAAACCCTCTTTGAAGACATCAGTGTCGAGTCAAATCTTAAAGCAGTTTATCAAGACAATCCATATATTGACTACAGACTAGAACCACTGCTCCCCTTCCAATTATCTAAAATGGGGCCATGCATCAGCAGAGCGGATTTGAATGGAGATGGATTGGAAGATATTGTGCTAGGCGGTGCCGTCGGATTTGCAACTTCCATTTATTTTCAGAATAAAAGGCAGTTTCGATTATTCTGCACAAGCTGCTTTTGAATTGGATAAGCAGACTGAAGATGGTGCAATACTTATGGAAGATTTCGATGCTGACGGCGATAAAGATATTCTAATCGCATGCGGGGGGAATGAGTTTTCGCACGACTCTAAAAAGTATTTGTTAAAGTACTATGCCAATGCAGGAAATGGTCAATTCAAGAAAGTTGAATTGATCAATAATCTATCGGTGAGCAGCCACAATATTGTGAC
Source organism: Bacteroidota bacterium (assembly GCA_016713645.1). Lineage (GTDB taxonomy): Bacteria > Bacteroidota > Bacteroidia > Chitinophagales > JADJOU01 > JADJOU01. Next base: position 157,224 of record JADJOU010000004.1, on the reverse strand, counting down.
AGCGGATTTCAATCGCGATGGAAAATGGGAGGTATTCATTGGGCTAGAAGTATTCCAGGCCATTACGGGAGAAATCCTACGAGCTATCTCATTCAAATTCAAAACGACAATGTTCACATAATAGACAGCTTATCGCAAATAGGCATGGTAACTGCTGCAGCTGTTGGTGATATCAATAAAGATGGGTGGTCAGATTTAATCATCGGTGGAGAATGGCAACCTATTAGAACATGTTTGAATGATCGCGGCAAAATCAATTGGGAGGTAAAACCTCTGCCGGTGAGTAATGGATGGTGGAGAAATATCCAATTGGCAGATATCGACCAAGATGGGGATATTGATATCATTGCGGGGAATCACGGATTGAATTCACAGTATCGAGGAAACGAGACAAATCCCCTTTTAATGCATGTCAATGATTTTGACAAAAATGGGAGCACGGATATCGCAATCAATACCAAATATGAAGGTAAGTATACACCTATCGCCACTAGAGCTAATATGGTTGACCAAATGCCCTATTTGAAAAAGAGATACAATCGAACCAAACCCTACTCCATCGCATCGATGGAAGATGTATTTGATAGTGCGCAATTGGCTAGTTCATTAATTTTAATGACGAATGAATTCAATTCATGTGTTTTTATCAATGAGGAAAATCAGGGGTTTTCAAAGTCAATACTGCCCATAGAAGCCCAATATTCTTCCGCAAACGGCATATTAATCAAAGATATCAACCGAGACAATCTTCCAGAAATCATCCTTGCCGGAAATACCTATGCGATGGAAATTGAAACAGGTCAGAATGATGCAGGCACTGGATTAATTTTAGAAAACAGGGGGAAAGGATATTTCAAATCTCAAACATTTCAAGAGAATGGTTTTTTTATCCCTGGCGATGTAAAATGTTTCATGCCAATTGAAATACAAGGCAAATTCACCCTTATTGCGGCAAAGAATGGAGATCGACTTCAAGTGATGAAGCTGAAAAATGACAAATAATTTTAGATTCTATGAATTGCCTTAAGGATGATTAATTCGCCCCCAATTGCTGCGCCTAGGACATCTCGACTCTCACAAATTAAAATGAAATAAATCAGGATAAAAATCTAATTTTGTCCATCTAGCATTCAACACTCTATGAAGTATTTAGTATTTATTCTTTTCCCATTCGCACTATGTGCTCAGCAACCTAGATTGTTTGAAAATTTAAAACCAGAGCAGACAGGGATTTATTTCAAAAATATAGTCGAAGATGATGAATACATCAATTTTATCATCTTCACCTATTATTATAATGGCGGTGGTGTAGCAATTGGCGATATTGATAACGATGGACTCTCCGATGTTTTTTTGACGAGCAATCGATTTAAAAGTCGACTCTTTAAAAACAAAGGAAATTTCAAATTTGAAGATATCACACTGTTGGCAGATATAGGCAATCGACCAAATTCATTCTATACAGGCGTGGCCATGGTTGACATCAATAATGATGGTTGGTTGGATATTTATCTCGGTAAAACACTGATGGCAGATAAAGAATTGCGCAGAAATGAATTGTATATCAATAACCACGATGGCACTTTTACCGAAAAGGCAAAAGAATATGGCATTGATGACCCAGGCTATTCTAACCAAGCCAATTTCTATGATATGGACAATGATGGCGATTTGGATTTATTCTTGTTAAACTATCCATTCTTTACTTTAGAAAAAGACCATAAAAAAGTCAATGTCGCCTATGATAAAAATGGGGAATTGAAAAGGGTTAAAGATGTAGCCAATGAATTTGCAAGCAATAAACTCTATATCAACCAAGGAGGTAAATTTGTCAATGTCACCAAAGCCGCAGGATTAGAATCAAATGATTTTGGCTTAAGCGCCATTGTCGAAGACATGAATGGAGACGGATTGGCAGACATCTATATATGCAATGATTTCAAAGACAATGATTATTTGTATATCAACAAAGGAAACAACTATTTCGAAGATGAGCATATCAAGACCTTCCAACACCATTCATTTGCATCAATGGGCAGTGAATATGCCGATTTTAACAATGATGGTTTGAGTGATCTTTTAACCATGGATATGTTGCCAGAATACTTGCCGAGAATCAAACAATTGCGCCGGGGAGATAATTATGATCAAATTAATTTTCTCATTAAATATGGCTATGGCAAGCAGTATGAGCGCAATACCCTGCAAAAAAATATCGGCAATGGGAAATATGCAGACATCAGTTTTGCAACCAATACTGCCCGAAGTGATTGGTCTTGGGCACCACTCCTCGCGGACTTTGACAATGATGGATTGAAGGATCTCTATATTACGAATGGATTCATTCGAGATGTCACCGATTTGGATTATCTATTCTTCTCAATGGATTCCATCAATAAAATAACCAGAGATTTAAGGACCAAGCAAGATATTCAAAACTTATTTTCTGGAATCCCCTCTATCAAAGTTCGAAATTACTATTATAAAAATATTCAAGGCGAGACATTTCAAAAGCTCTCCAAAGAAGTGGGGATAGATGACCCATCATGGAGTTTTGGCGCTGCGTATGGAGATTTAGATAATGATGGGGATTTAGATATCGTCGTCAATAATACCAATGACGAGCCTTTTGTTCACAAAAACTTGGCGCGCGAAAATGGCTGGGGAAATTATGTGAAAATAAAACTGCACGGCTCTTCAAAAAACATCAATGCAATTGGTGCAAAAATAGAAGTTGAAGTTCCCAATCAATTCAACCAAACAATCGTTGTAAATCCATATAAAGGTTATATATCGACCCACGATTTGACACAAGTTTTCGGTTTGCAGAATTTCAATGAATGCAATATCAAAATCACCTGGCCAGATGGAAAGACAGAGAGCATGAATTTAGCTACTGCAAATAAGACCTATCAATTTTATTATAAAAATGCCGTGCCAAGTCAAAAGAAACAAGTCGTTATTAAAAAAGTCTTTGATGATATCACAGAAGAAGCCAATCTCAAGGTAGTCTATCGAGACAATCCATTTATCGATTTTAGATTAGAACCATTGCTGCCTTATCAACTATCAAGATTAGGACCATGTCTTTCTAAAGGAGATTTAAATGGAGATGGATTAGACGATATTGTTTTAGGCGGTGCCGTTGGTTTTGCTACATCTGTATTCCTTCAAAACAAAAAAGGAAGTTTTGATTATTCCCCACAAGCTGTTTTTGAAGCAGACAAACAAACAGAGGATGGGGCAATTTTACTAGAGGACTTTGATGGAGATGGGGATAGGGATATGCTCATAGCATGCGGGGGCAATGAATTTTCGCTCGACAAATCTAAATACTTACTCAAATACTATATCAATACAGGAGGTGGTAAGTTTGAAAAAATGGTCTTGTCGAATAATATCTCCGTGAGCAGTCACACGATGGTATCCGCTGATTTTGATAAAGATGGGAAGTTGGACGTGTATATCGGTGCCAAAAGCATCCCTGGTCATTATGGAAGAAACCCCACCAGCTATATCATTCAAATCAACAAAGACAAGGTTCAAATTGTAGACAGTCTTTCAAGAACAGGTATGATTACAGCTGCAGCTGTTGGAGATGTGAATAAAGACGGCTGGCAGGATTTGATTATAGGAGGTGAATGGCAACCCATCCGCACATGCTATAACGAGAAAGGAAAAATCAATTGGAATGTCAATCCGATTGCCACCTCTAACGGATGGTGGAGAAATATTCAGTTAGCCGATATAGATAATGATGGCGACTTGGACATCATTGCAGGCAACCATGGAATCAATACACAATATCAGGCAATGAGAGAGTCCCGCTGCAGATGTTTGTGAATGATTATGATAAAAATGGAAGTACCGATATCGTCATCAATTATTTCAGCAGAGATGGTTATTATCCCATTGCCATTCGCGATAATATGGTCGATCAAATGCCTTTTCTCAAAAAGCGCTACAACCGATACAGGCCTTATTCTACCGCTTCTATTGCACAAATATTCAACGAAGAGCAATTAACGAGTTCTGCCATTTTATTTGTCAATGAATTTAATTCTTGTGTATTTATCAATAGCGGCGATCAGGGTTTTGTTAAACAAGTGCTGCCGATTGAAGCGCAATATTCCTCTGCAAATGGGATTGTTGTCAAGGACTTGAACAACGACCAACTGCCTGAAATCATCATCACAGGAAATACTTACTGTATGGAAGTAGAAACAGGACAAAATGATGCTGGAACAGGATTGATTTTAGAAAATAAAGGAAAAGGAAATTTTGCTTCACAGCACTATCTGCAAAATGGTTTTTATGTCGATGGAGATGTGAAAAGCCTCATTCCGATTACAATCAATGGAAAATATTCCCTAATTGCCGCAAAAAATGAAGAGAGTTTGCAAGTGTTGAGGTTGAAATAGTTTAAATCCTTGAATTTGTATTTCAAGCAAAAGGATTGAAATAGATTCCTTTGGAATTAGACAATATTCACTTCCATCTCAATCTCTATATCAAATTTTGCCTTTACAGAGGCTTGAATAGCTCTGGCCAATGCAATCACTTCTGCGCCTGTCGCATCCCCATAATTGACAAGGACCAGTGCTTGTTTGGCATGGGAGCCCATATTGCCCGCCACTTTTCCCTTCCATCCGCATTGCTCAATTAACCATCCTGCGGGAATTTTATAATTCGCTCCCACCTTGTAATTGGGCATTGCATCAATTGATGTCTATACTCGTATATCCACAGTTTATAGATTAGCGATTGAATATTTTAATTTTAAGTTTTAAAAATAGAACGCAGGTTTTTTCACGAAGTGACGTTTTGGGTAATTTTCTACCATATCAAGTTTGTAATCACATACGAAAGTGCATTTTACGCCTATATCATTATTGAAATTAGTTAAGTCAATTCATGAACAACTATAAACAGGTGTGCTGTAAAATTTTAGTATTTTCGTTCATAATATTAATGATTTAGATGTCAAAGGAAAACGCTATTAAAATATTTGAGGAAAAACAAGTCCGCACGCATTGGGATGAAAAACAAGAAAAATGGTACTTTTCTATTATTGATGTAGTTTCTATTTTAACAGATAGTCCGAATCCAAGAAAGTATTGGAGTGTTTTAAAAGCACGATTAAAAGCAGAAGGTAGCGAGTTGACTACAAATTGTAGTCAACTGAAAATGAAGTCTACCGATGGAAAATTTTACCTCACGGATGTTGCTGATACAGAACAACTATTTCGATTAATTCAATCAGTGCCTTCTAAAAAAGCAGAGCCCTTCAAGTTGTGGTTAGCTAAAGTCGGACGTGAACGTATTTATGAAATTGAAGATCCTGAAATAGGAATTGATAGGTTAATGGAAACATATTTCAAAAAAGGCTATAGTAAAGAGTGGATAAATCAAAGATTAAAAAGTATTGAGGTTCGCAAGGAACTTACTGATGAATGGGATAAAAGAGGAATAAAACAAGGGCAAGAATATGCTTCATTAACTGATATAATAACAAAAGGATGGAGTGGATTTTCTGTGAAACTTTATAAGAAGCACAAGGGTTTAAAAAAGGAAAATCTACGTGATAATATGACCAATCTAGAATTGGTGTTAAATATGCTAGCAGAAGCTACAACAACTGAAATTAGTAAAGAGAAAAAGCCTAAAAATTTTACTGAAAGCAAAGTCATAGCAGCACAAGGAGGAAAAATCGCTGGTAATACTCGAAAGGAAATTGAAGCTAAAACAGGTAAAAAAGTTGTTACATCTTTGAACGCCAAAACTGCATTGAAAGCGGGGTTGAGACAAAACGAATTGAAAAGAAAAAGCCTAAATAGTCATATCAAAGCTGTGCTTAGCTATCCTTAGTGTACAGCAATGGATCCATCAATTGATTACTTTCCTCGTATATCCACAGTTTATAGATTCGCGATGGAATGTTTTAATTTTTAATTTCTAATTTTTAATTATTAAAAAACACTATATTTGAAATAAAAAGGGGAATATCATACTTAGCTGCCGTTATTAGGTAGGTGTGGGGTAAATTCATCCTTATAAATAAGTTAGTGGCAATTTAAGACGAAATCGCAATAATAATAGACAATGGACATAGGTTTACCGCTTATAGGACTTATAATATTTATACTAATATTTGGCTTTAAAAAGTTAAAGACAATTAAGCAATCAAGACCTTGGTTATATCGTGGTGTAATCTTTCTTTGTTTTTATTTTCTTTCGGAGCAAACGAATTTTTAAGACGAAAAATCGGAGGCTTTGCAGGAAGTTATCCATTTGTAGAATATTGGGACATTCAAGCGAGTGAAGAAGAAGTAATTGCAGCAATCAAGGAGCTAAATAAAGTAAATCCAAATTTTCAACCTCCAAACAATTTTGAATTTATCTCAAAACGTGACACAGGTTACATTTGGACATCCTACGAGATGAAAGAATATTTAGAAAAATTAAAGACGGACTCCTTGACACCTTTGCCTAAAAAAATGACAACTGCCTTACGACTATTGGTTTATGTAAATCTAGTATTATCCAGACACAAAAGAAATTTGAATACATGGACAAGACCCGAATTTAACTCATCAGTTACAACATTTGCATTTGTAAGTTTGAGCAGTTTGGACAATCAAACCGAATATCGTTTAATAAATCGGGACTTTTGGTATATTGCAAACAAGCGACAAATCAATAAATTCAAGCGGACTATTGTGGACAAAATACAAGAACAAATTGACAAGAATAGAAAAAGCGGCACATAAAAGCGCCTTTGCAAAAATAGCGGCATTTGGGTAAAGTGAAAATTATTAAATCACAAAACTGTTTGGAAAATTGAGTATTTTTCGTTCAAAATCGCCATCTTCGCAAAGGTTCAAAACGTTAAACAATATTCACTTCCATCTCTATCTCAATATCAAATTTTGCCTTTACAGAGGCTTGAATAGCTCTCGCAAGCGCAATGACTTCTTCTCCTGTCGCATCCCCATAATTCACTAGGACCAATGCTTGTTTTGCATGAGAACCCGTATTGCCGACCACTTTTCCTTTCCATCCACATTGCTCAATCAACCATCCCGCAGGAATTTTGTAATCCTCTTCCACTTTGTAATAGGGCATCGAAGGATAAGTTTGATGCAATGCGTCAAAGGCAGATTTTTGAATCACGGGATTTTTAAAAAACGAGCCAGAATTGCCAATTTCAATAGGATTGGGAAGTTTGCTCTGCCTGATCGCTATGACGGCATCACTGACGGATTTCAAAGATTTTTCTTTTACGCCCATCTTCTCCAATTCCTCTTCAATCGCTCCATAAGATGTATTGAAGCGGGGCATTGAACTGAGGCGATAGACGATAGACAATATGATGTATTGGTCTTTTAAGTCGCGTTTGAAAACACTCTCTCTATATCCAAAATGACATGCCTCGTGATCAAAAGTATGCACCTCTAAGCTCTCTCTATGCAAGGCCTCTAGGCGAACGAAGACATCTTTGATTTCAACACCATAGGCCCCAATATTCTGCATAGGCGCCGCACCACATGAACCTGGAATCAGAGACAAATTTTCCAATCCACCCCAGCCATTTTCAATCGTCCACAAGACAAATTCATGCCATGATTCACCCGCATGTACTTTGACAAAGACGTGATTGCCTTCCTCTTTTTCTATTTGTTTTCCTTTGATATTTATCTTGATGACAAGACCTGGATAGTCATGCGTAAATAATATATTCGATCCTCCGCCCAAAATAAAAATCGAAGGAGATATTTTTTCCTCTAAAACTGACTTGAGTTTTTCGATGCTCTCCACTTCAATGAAATAGCGGCATTTGACGTCGATACCAAAGGTATTGTAGGACTTCAAAGAGAAATTTTCGAGATAGTTATTTGTCAAAATAAAGTGCGTAAAATTTAAAACAATGATTTCTTCCTTCTCGTTGTTCCGCCTAAGCCCAATACACCCAATAGTCCACGTGTGACTTCGCGCATCACCACTTTGCCAACAGAGCTATTGACCATATTGCCTACAGTATCTAAAATACCGCCTTCTTGTTTCTCCTCTTCTTTTGCCTTGGTTTTCACATCGACCACTTCTCTTCTTTTGCCTCTTCTACTTTTTCTTCAGCATCTCATAGGCACTCTCTCGATCAATGACTTCGTTGTATTTTCGCGCAATTTTAGAATTGCTGACAATATCTTTCAATTCATCATCTGTCAATACATCCATCCTACTCATCGGCGCACGCATCATCGTAACAGCTAATGGCGTTGGCGTTCCCTTTTCGCTGAGCACGGTCACCAAAGCCTCTCCGATACCCATGGAGATCAATGTCTTTTCAATATCGAAATGTTCTGTCACTGGAAAATTGGCTGCTGCCATTCTAATGGCTTTTGGTCATTGGCCGTAAAGGCGCGCAATGCATGCTGAATCTTCATTCCGCATTGTCCCCAAAACGGATTCTGGAATATCGGTAGGATTTTGCGTGATAAAGAAAATGCCAATTCCCTTTGATCGAATCAATTTGATGATGGTCTCAATTTGATTCAACAATGCCTTGGATGCCTCGTTAAAAATCAAATGCGCTTCATCGATAAAGATGACCAATTCGGGCTTGTCGACATCGCCGCGCTCGGGGAAACTCGCATAGATTTCAGCCAATAGACATAGCATGAACGTGCTGAACAATTTTGGTTTGTCTTGAATATCCACCAAGCGCATGATACTCAAGATACCATTGCCTTGTTCATCGATGCGCACCAAATCTTGGACTTCAAAAGAGCGCTCTCCGAAAAACATTTCTGCTCCTTGTTGCTCCAATTCAATGACTTTTCTGAGTATCGTCCCAACGGAACTCGTGGAGATAGCGCCGTATTCTTTAGAAATGGCCTCTTTGCCCTCATTGGTGATGAAATTCAAGATCGCTTTGAAATCTTTTAAGTCCAATAATGGATAAGCTGAATCATCGCAATACTTGAATATCATGGCGACAACGCTCTCCTGTGTATCATTCAAATCCAAAATTTTAGAGAATAACACAGGACCAAATTCAGAGACCGTCGCGCGCATCTTGGTGCCCGCTTGCTTTGAAATGGTCAAAAATTCCGTGGTATTTCCTTTGAATTGAATGGGCAATCCTATCAATTTTTGTCGCTCTTCCACTTTTGGATTGGCTGTTCCAGGCATGGCCACACCGCTCAAATCACCTTTGATATCCATCATGAGAACAGATACGCCTTTTCCAGCGAGATTCTCCGCCAACATTTGCAAAGACTTTGTCTTTCCCGTTCCAGTGGCACCAGCAATCAATCCATGTCTATTGAACGTGCGCAATGGCGCTTTGACAAATGTACCCGTCATAGCTACATCTTCATATTTGGCAACGCCTAGGTCGATAGATTCTCCCTTAAAAGTATATCCCTCTGTAATGCTTTTGATAAATGATTCTTTTGACATGTATAAAATGGGTGTTAGTTGTAAGATGTAAGTTGTAAGATGTAAGTTGGTGGTTGGTTGTGAAATCCAAAAATCAAAAATAAGCGAAAATTTAAAAGGGATGCAGACTAAAAATGCAATGGCATCATTCTAAAAAAGCTGCTGCATTTGAGTGCAACAGCTTTTATAATGATTCTATTTTGAATTATTTAGGTAATCCTGAGCTAGGCTTATTTTTCATTGCCTCTTCAGTCATTGTTTGTTCTTTTTTCACTTTCTCGACTTTCTTACCATCTGCATTTGGGTTTGCAACTGTCCTATCCATCAACATGGCAGAGCAAAGCACTAAAATAATCATGGTTCCTGCTAGAGACCATGTCGCTTTCTCTACAAAGTCTGCCGTGCGAGAAGCGCCGAAAACTTGATTTGCAGTTCCACCGAATGCATTCAATCCGCCACCCTTAGGCTTTTGGATCAATACAATCAATGACAATAAAACACTCACAATAACGATTAAAACCCCAACTATAATAAACATATCTTACTTTTTAAATTCCTAATTCTTGATTGATTTTTTCAATTTGAAGGGCAAATGTAGCTGATTTATCTGGATATTTCAAAATTAATTTTTCGAATACCCCTTTTGCTTTTTCATATTTCTTCTGACTCATGAAAAGTTTTGCCATGGCCTCTGTGATGACTTCCACTTCTTCAACGCTCTTTTGCATCGCCTCATCAAATGGCAATTCCATCACATGCGGATGAATTGGTTTCTTTTTGCGTTTTAACTGTTCCTTGACAAATGAATTGAGCGCATCCAATTCGGCATCTTTTTTAAATTTGATTTTCTCCTCTTTCTGTAAAATGGTGGGTACCTCATAATTCGGCTTTCTCTGCTCTTCCACTTTTGCTTCTCGAACTTGCTTCAACTTTTCCTTCGCCTGAACAATTTTCAGCCACTGTAAAAACGAATTCTCTGATGCTTCAAGAATAACCTTTTCTTCCACTTCCTCTTTGATCTCTGGAACGGGTATTACCCGAACGACCAGTTCTTCCATTTTTTTAGGATCGGCAGCTATAGACTTGGGCTCTTCCATTTTTGGAATTTCTACCACCTGCTGAATAGGTTCAACGGCAGGTTCAACTGCGGAAGACTCTTTCACTAAAACTGGCTCAGAAGCAGTTAAAGCCTTTATTTCTTCAAATACTTCAACATCTTCTTTATCAATTATTTGCGGAACTTCAACTAATTCTTTACTTGAATCAATTTTTTGCTCGACTTTTGCATCTATCACCTTGTTTTCTACTGTCAAATCCTCTACTTTTGGAGACAATTCGGGTTCGGTATGAATAAATTCAATGAATGAATTCGGTAGATTTTCAGCTGGAATTGATTCCAAAATTTCCACTTTTTCAATTTGAACGGGTTCAATTTTAGGCTCAATTTTTACAGGAGGTATTTCTTGTTTTGCAATTGCAAGGGGTTCTTGTTTTGCAATTTCCGGAGGATTAGCGACTTCAGCAATTGGTTGTTTTTCCAATGCAACCTCTTTTAAATCAACTTTTCCACCTACAGGCTCTGTTATCTCTGGCACTTCTTCCCTCGCAGAACTGCGGTAATTCATCTGATTGAATTCCCCTCCATGAAGAAAGTGATAGAGCGACTCATTGTCATATGCATAGACAGCAGTTTGCTCTAATTTCTGCTGATATTCTACAGAATCCTCCTTTAATTGCTTCAAATAGGCAAAGCGCGGCAAAACAAAGAAAGGATAAGTCTCTTGTATTTTGGCTATTTCAGCCTTGTTTTTATGCATTAAAATGGAGAAATCGTTCTGATTCATTGATTAAAAGTAAATATTTTTACCAATTTGCCAAGGCTTTATTAAAAACATCTTGGGCAATTTGCTTGGATAAATCGGTCAATAATGCCTCCTCAACTGCAGATAAATTCTGCGTATTGAACTCTACATATCTTGTAAAATTGGAAGTCCAGGCCTCTTCGGGTTTCTTATTGTTTACAAAATTGATTTCCACAGTTAATGTAATTCTATTTTTGGTGGCAAATGAACCATCTGTAGGGGAAATTGGTACGACAGAATATGTAGTTATCACCCCTGAAAACTCATAATCTCCCTTTCTATTGACCAAAGACAATCCCGATTCTACAGACATCTTATTTCGGAGCTGCTCTGTAAAAATACGTTCAAGCGCATTTGGAGCAGAAGTGGCCTTGCTGACGATGGGAATAATTGAAGTCGTTTTGACATCCTTTGGAATCGCCGCACCGGAAAAAGAATATACTCCACAACCACTTAGATAGAAGAGACAACAAGTCAGCAGGATAAAACCAACACTTTTTTTAATCATAAATCAATTTTATACTCTTCAATTTTTCGGTATAGGGTTCTATCGCTGATGTGCAATTCCTCTGCAGCCAACCTGCGCTTGCCTTTGTGTTTTTTCAAGGCTTTGATGATCAACTCCTTCTCCATATCCGCCAAATTCAAATTCTCTTCTACCACTTCTGAATGCGCATGAATGGTATTATTGACATTTGGATTTACAATAACGGGTTGATTCGACTCAAAGGTATGATCGTTTCTATATTCATTGATCGAACTAGGGAGCGGTGTAATATTGGGATTAAAATTGCTAGGCGCTCTCTCAAATGGATCTGGCACATAGTTTCCGCCGCTCATTTTCAACATAAAATGCTTTAAATCGTTGACATCTTGTTTTATATCGAAGAGCATTTTATATAGTAAATCTCTATCAGAATATTCCCCATTGCTGCTGCCCATGCTATTGACAGGCAATCTATTGTCGAAATTGGGCAAAAACCGTTTGATACTCTCCATATCCAATTCTCTTTCCACAGAGAGAATCGTCGATTGCTCAGCGACATTTTTCAATTGGCGTACATTCCCTGGCCAATTATAGCGCTGTAGGATGAGTTTTGCTCCTTCGTCCAATTTAATGGGTTGAATATTGTTTTTCTCTGCAAAATCAATCGAGAATTTTCTAAACAATTGATAAATGTCATCTCCGCGATCTCTCAAAGCTGGCACTTCGATGGGCACTGTATTCAATCTATAGTATAAATCTTCTCTGAATTTGCCCTTTCTAATTCAGTCTGGCAAATCGACATTTGTCGCCGCTATAACGCGCACATTGGTCTTTTGTACCACACTGCTTCCCACTTTGATAAACTCGCCATTTTGCAATAGCCTCAGCAATCTAGCTTGAGTGCCAATGGGCATTTCGCCAATTTCATCTAAGAAAATAGTCCCGCCTTCAACTGTTTCAAAATAACCTTTTCGCTTATCTGTCGCTCCTGTAAATGCGCCTTTTTCGTGACCAAATAATTCAGAATCAATCGTTCCTTCAGGGATAGCGCCGCAATTCACTGCAATCAGTGGATTGTGTTTGCGATTGCTCAAAGCATGGATAATTTGAGAAAAAACTTCTTTCCCCACACCGCTCTCCCCAGATATAAAGACAGTCAAATCTGTGGATGCCACGCGCTCCGCAACGCTCAAAGCATAGTTGAGTGCTGGGGCATTCCCAATAATTCCAAACCTGTTTTTTAATGCTTGTAATTCCAAAATCTATTGCTGATTTAGTCTTTTATCATCTCTCCTATCAATGTTCCACTCGTACAATCTGTCACAATAACTTTTACGTAATCTCCTTTCTTGTGGTTGCCTTTGTCTATAATGACCACTTTATTCGCATCATTTCTACCATATACTTGTTCGCTCGACTTCTTAGAAACCCCTTCAATTAAGATGGTTTGGCGCTTTCCGATATCTCTTAAATTGCTCTCTAAGGAGTGTTTGCGATGTAAATCGACCACTTCCTGCAATCTTCTCTTCTTGACCTCTTCTGGAACATCGTCTTTAAATCGCTTGGCTGCAAGCGTTCCTGGTCGCTCTGAATAAGCAAACATATAACACATGTCATATTGGGCGTATTCCATCAAACTAATTGTCTCTCTGTGCTCCTCTTCTGTCTCGCCGCAAAATCCAGTGATGATATCAGTAGAAAGACCACAATCCGGGATAATGCGCTTAATGGCGTCGATTCTATCGATATACCATTCGCGGTTATAGGTTCGATTCATCCGCTCCAAACAAGAAGATGAACCACTTTGCACAGGCAAATGAATATAATTGCAGACATTGTCGTATTTGGCGATGACATGCAACACATCATCCAACATATCTTTGGGATGTGAAGTGGAAAAACGCACTCTGAGGTCTGGTGCGACTTGTGCAACCAATTCTAGCAAGTTGGCAAAATTCACGACCTCATCGGTATCTTTCTTCTCTATCAATTTCTTACCCAGTAGCGTTGGGTCATAACTGAATCGATATGAATCTACATTTTGACCTAAGAGCGTTACTTCTTTAAATCCACGATTGTAGAGATCTTGCGCCTCTTGTAATATACTTCGATAATCCCTGCTGCGCTCACGACCTCTAGTAAAAGGAACTACGCAAAAGGCACACATATTGTCACAGCCGCGCATGATGGAAATAAATGCGGATACACCATTGGAAGCTAAACGAACGGGATTGATATCTCCATAAGTCTCTTCGCGCGAAAGCAATACGTTGACCGCCTTTTGTCCGCCAGTGGCTTCTTCAATTAAATCGGGCAAACTCCTATAGGCATCTGGACCCGCGACAATATCGACGAGGTGCTCTTGCACGAGCAATTGCTCTTTCAATCGTTCAGCCATACAACCCAAAATTCCTACAACTGTTCCGGGATTGGTTTTCTTAATTTTATTGAGTTGGGCTAAACGCGCACGAATCGTTTGCTCAGCTTTATCTCGAATAGAGCAGGTATTGAGTAAAATTACATCGGCAGATTCATGGGTTTGTATATTCTTATACCCTTTGGATGCCAAAACAGAAGCAACGATTTCACTGTCATTAAAATTCATCTGACAACCATAGCTCTCGATATAGTAAGATTTTCCATTAGATATAAAATCCTCAGGCGCATCAATCACAAGTACTTCCCCTTGGCGGGATTCATCCTGACGCTTTTGATCTAATTCAAAAGCAATATCATTGCTATATAGGGGATTTTTCATGAGCGGCAAAGATAGGAATTTTCTGACAAAATGTCCTATTTGTCTTGTGACCCTTTGCCATAATTAAATCTATTTCTGAAAAATGTAAACAAGAAGAATAGCAAGTTTGTGTAGTCAACCATCTTAGACCAAACTTAAGAGCAATCTTCTCAAGGTTATCAATGAATAGGCTTCAGAATGAAAATTAAATAATCAATAGCAAGATTTACCTTGGTACTTGAACTAATTCAAATGCCATTAAATCAATTTCAAATGCGATGCTTATTTCTTGTTAGTAACAAATAATGTAATGAACTATAACAACCAAATTGATAGGACTTCGAAATTTCTATGACGATATTTGAGATTTCTCTTACTTTTAAAACAATAATTCTATGAATTAAATAAGCATGTCTCTCCCCTTTCACGACAGAAAATTTCAGTTTCTCCTAATTGCCGTTGCTCTGGCTTTGGTATTCGAAATATTATCGCTGTTCGACTTACAGATCCCAATGCCCTATGCGCCGTTTATCTATGCAATATTTATAATGAGCATCGGACATGAAATTCTTTGGAAAGGATTCAAGGCAATTTTCCAATTAAAATTCAGCAGTATAAATTTATTGATGACCATTGCTGTATTTGGTGCATTCTATTTAGGGGAATATCCCGAAGCGGCTGTTGTAATAGTCTTGTATATTCTAGGAGAGCGATTGGAGGATATTGGAATCGCCAATTCAAAAACCGCGATGGAAGGTTTAATACAAAAAGCGCCAAAAACGGCTTATGTAAAACACCTTCATGAAGATATTTATATTGATAAGGTAGAAATTGGTTCAATTATATGCATTAAATCTGGCGAACTCATTCCGCTGGATGGCAAAATACATCTGGGAGAGACCAGTATTGATGAATCGGCAATCACCGGTGAACCCATTCCAAAAGACAAGCACATTGGAGATTTTGTTTATGCGGGGACACTTAACAAGCATAGATATATTGAAATAGAGACAACAAAAATTTCAGCTGATACCACATTTTCGAAGATCATTCGAATGACTTTTGAAGCAAATGCCCATAAAGGTGAAACGCAACAATTTATACAAAAATTTGCTAAATATTATACGCCCATGGTGATTCTCATTGCCGTTGGTATTTTTATTATTCCCGTTTTTGTATTTCATCAAGATGAAAAAACATGGTTGAATCAAGCAATCTCCTTACTAGTCATCGCTTGCCCCTGTGCACTGGTCATCTCCTCTCCTGTTGCAATTTACGCTGCGATTGGCAATGCATCTTCTAAAGGCGCTTTGATCAAAGGCGGGAAATACTTAGAGGCGATGTCTGAGATTGGAGCTATTGCGCTAGATAAAACCCGAACCATCACAGATGGCAAACCGGTTGTGACAGATGTTTTTCCCCTCAATCAAATAAGCAGAGAAGAGTTATTGGCCTGTACAGCGGGAGCAGAAATGTTTTCAGAACATCCCTTAGCGAATGCGATTATCGAGGCGAGTAAAAAAGAGGGATTTGAGCCACATACAGCAACTGGATATAAGAGCATCATCGGAAAAGGAGCAACAGCACAATGTTTAGTTTGTGCAAACAAAGATATCTATTTAGGTAAAATGGATTTCATTCGCGAACATACAAAGGCAGAAGATGCGCAAGCAGAGGAAATCGTTCAATCTTTGAGTGCCGAGGGTAAAACAAGTATTGTAGTTAGCTTTGGAAAGGGAATTGCGGGCATCCTTGGATTGATGGATCAAATAAAACCGGAAGCACCGAAGGCGATTAATGAGCTAAAGGAAATGGGACTGCGCGTTTATCTTCTCAGCGGAGATCATCAAAATGCCGCCGATTTTATAGGAAAAAAAGTTGGCATTGATCATATATATGGGAATTTACTTCCAGAGGGAAAAGAAGAAAAGATAGCGGAATTGATGAAAAGTAAAGGAGGGGTTGCGATGGCAGGTGACGGAATCAACGATACGCCTGCGATGGCTCAATCTACCGTCAGCATTGCCATGGGGGCTGCAGGCAGCGACACCGCTATTGAGCCCGCCAATATTGCATTGATGAATGACCAACTCGGCTTAATTCCTTTTATTATAAGACTTTCGAAAAAAACGATACAGCGAATAAAAATCAATACCATAAGTGCCATTTCCATCAAGGTCTTGTTTATCATCTTGGCCTTTAGTGGGTATAGCAATTTGGTATTTGCCATTGCTGCTGATGTCGGCGTGACAATCGCGGTCATTTTCTCAAGTTTGACTTTGATGAATTTTGAACAAAAAGAAGATACTCTTTGTTAATTGAGTGGATAGAGTACACCGCTTATTCCTTTCACATAAATCAACTTTAAACAAAAAATAAAATGAAGAATATCAATGCAATAGGATTAAACAGCAAAAAAGTCAAACACTTAGCGGAAAAGCTCAATGAATTATTGGGAATTATTCTATTTTCTATCAAAATGTACGTGGATATCACTGAACATTAAAGGCGATAAATTCTTTGAACTTCATGTTAAATTTGAAGAACTCTATACAGATCTTCAATTAAAGATTGATGAAGTTGCAGAGCGTATTTTAACTCTAGGACATACCCCAATGCACAATTATACAACATACAAAAAAACATCAAAAATTTCAGAAAGTGAACAAGTGAGTAATGGAATTAAAGCTGTCTCCGACATATTAGAATCATTTCAGACTATAATTATTTTACAGAGAGAATTGCTTCAATTGTCTGGCGAGGCAGGCGATGAAGGAACTAATGCATTAATGAGTGACTATATTAGAGCGCAAGAGAAATTTGTTTGGATGTATTCTTCTTTTTTACAAAAATAGAAAATGAATCTATCCAATACTCTAATACAATTTAAAAAGTTTAATGCACTTCGAAGTAATATAAACTTTGCTCAAAAAAATCCACCATATCGCGATTATCAGCTCCAACTATGAATCGTCAAAGAAATTCTATACAGAGATATTGGGATTAAAAATTCTTCGCGAGGTTTATAGAGCAGATAGAAATTCCTATAAATTAGATTTAGGATTGGCGATACATATATCATTGAATTATTTTCTTTCCCGAATCCACCAAAAGATTGACTAATCCAGAATCTGCAGGGCTCAGGCATCTCGCATTTGAAGTAGAAAACTTAAAGGAAGTATTAGAATCATTGGCAACCCATGGCGTCTATGCGGAACCAATACGAATAGATGAATTCACCCATAAGCGATTCACCTTTATTTTCGATCCAGATGGATTGCCAATTGAATTATATGAACAAGCTATTTTACGCAAAAGCTAAATTTATAAGAATACAGAAAAATGATAAAAATTGCCAATGATATCATTTTATGCTTTTGACACAAAAAAACTAAACTATTTAACTCAATAATAGTTCATTGTGTATAAGTTTTTTTGCTACTATCATATAATTCAATAAATTTGAATTAAAATCAAATTCTATGAAAACAAACAAAATATTATTCGGTGGACTAACCGGCGGCATCGCATACTTTTTTCTTGGATGGATTGTATATGGCATCTTGTTAAAAGATTTTACAACTAACAGTTTTAATCAATGCGCGATGAAGCCAGATGACCAAATGATTTGGTGGGCTTTAATTGCCTCCAATCTAGCCTCTGGATTTTTATTGGCATTTATTTTTAGTATTTCGAATACAATTGGATTCATGTCTGGAATTAAAATTGGCGCCATTGTAGGTCTGCTAATCGCATTGTATTTAGACTTGAGTTTTCATTCGATGACGAATCTCTTCAACAATTTCAATGCAGTGATAGTAGACATAGTCGTCAATACCATATTGGCAGGGATAGTGGGTGCATGCGTGGCTCAGGTAATGAGCAGCCGAGGAGAATAAGTGCATTTCTTCCAGCAAAGACAAGCTCCATTTGAATAAAATTTTTATTTATTAATAGCGAAAAAGTACATTTGGTTATTGATTAGATGAACTATGGAATTTATATTCTATCCTTCAATTCAATAAAAACAAATACTAAAAGCTATAAGTGATATTTTATTCATGAAAGACTACGATCAAAAAATGATGTCCCGATGCATTCAACTCTCAAAAGAATCTCTAGAATCAGGGGATGCCGCCTTTGGCAGTTTGATTGCGATAGAAGACAAAATCATTGTGGAAGGACATAATGATTACAAAACAAAAATATCTGAGCATGCAGAAATCGTTGCCTTAAATAAAGCGCATCAAGTTTTAGGTAGTCATGATTTATCGGAATGCACCTTATATACTAGTTGTGAGCCATGTCCAATGTGCTCATTTATGATACGCGAGTTCAAAATCAAACGGGTCGTTTTTGCGCTGCCTTCCCCTTATGTCGGCGGTTATACCAAATGGTCGATATTGCAAGACCCTGAATTGAGCATCATGGCGCCCATTTTTGCAGATCCCCCAGAAATTATCGGAGGTTTTATGGAGAAAGAAGCCAAAGAAATCATGGATAGAAGTCCGCTGTGGATGTTTGGAACAGATGCTAGAAATAAATGATTCAAAATTCTCTATTTGAATCTTTCTAAAAAAAGAATATATTTGATTTCATCATTAAAATTGATTTCATGAAATTCTTTGCACTAACCATTCTCTCTATTGTATTATTCTCAACAAGTTCTTTTGCTTTGATTCCACCAAAGCTTGTCAAAGATGCATTTGCATCCAAATTTCCTACTGCGATAAAAGTGAAATGGGAAATGGAAAAAATAAAAGTATGGGAAGCAGAATTTATGATGGATGGAAAGAACTACTCCGCTACGTTCAAAGAAGATGGCACTTGGTTAGAAACAGAAAAGCAAATTGAAATTTCAAAATTGCCAGAGCGCGTGAAAATGGCCATCAATATACAATATGGCGATTGGAAAATAGCTAAGGCTGATTTAGCAGAATCTGAAGAGAACGGCCAATTTTATGAAGTGGATTTAAAAAAGGGCGTCCTAAATAAAGAAGTTTCTTTTCATGAAGATGGCACAGTAGTCATGAAATAATCATTTAACATTTCACCATTATAAAATACTGCATATTAATCAATTGAATTTATGACTAACGCGATGAATATTGGGGTGCTTTTATAATATTGAAGTATTTTTGTAATATTGGAAGACAAATACGACATAGCAATTATTGGTGCTGGTCCAGCGGGAACAGCCTGCGCATTGGCGCTACATGGCAGTGGACTCAAAGTAGCATTGGTCGATAAATCAATATTTCCCCGCGATAAAATTTGTGGCGATGCCATACCAGGTCCTGCTTTTAAAGCGATGGATAAAATCAATCCCGCTTGGGGTCGTGCGATGCGCGCTTTTACTGACAAACATGAAATACGAACCGGGCGCATGTTTTCCCCCAATGGCAAATCCATCAGCCTTGATTGGGTGACTTATGCCTATAATAGCAAGCGCATCGATTTCGACAATTTTTTAGTCGAACTGGTTCGAAAGGAAACAGCAACGAGCATTCTTGAGAATAAGCGATTGAAGTCCATCGAGGTGAATAATGAAGGCGCGCTCTGTCAATTCCAAGATGAGACTGCTATCAAAGCATCGATTGTCATTGGCTGTGATGGAGCAAATTCATTTGTCAAACGCAAACTAGCAGAAGACGATATAAGCAATGAACACGCCTGCTCTGCTGTTAGGGCATATTATTCTAATGTTGAAGGAATTCAAGAAGGCGTCAACGAATTGCATTTCTTCAAAGATCTATTGCCCGGCTATTTCTGGATATTTCCCTTGGAAAATGGTTGGGTGAATGTTGGATTTGGCATATTGCAAGAGAAATTTGGCGGAAAGAAACTCCCGATGAGTTTGCGCCACACCATGGAAGATATACTTCAAAATCGACCACAAATCTCTGAACGATTTAAAAACTCCATTTTACATCAGGAGATCAAGAGTTTTGGATTGCCATTGGGTATTGAACAAAAACCAATATCTGGCAATCGATTCATGCTCTGCGGCGATGCGGCATCCCTTATCGATCCCTTGCAAGGACATGGCATTGACTATGCGATGTGGAGTGGCTATTTTGCAGCTATTCAAGCAGTTCATTGTTTTAAAAATGGCAAGTTTGATGCATCTACCATGAAAAATTACGATGTTCAATTGTTTGCTAAAATTGGTCCAGAATTAAAAAGAAATACATTCATTCTCAAACTCATTTCTAAAGCTCCATGGATATTGAGTTTGGCTATCATGCTCGGACAGAATAAAAAATGGACACAGCGGGTGGTACGATTCCTGAAAATATAATTGCTAGAAGTTGCTATTCGCAAATCAATTTTACATTCTTTATCAATCTTATTGTATCTTCATGCATTAAATTATAGAATCATTTTATGAAAAACCTTCTTCCCTTTTTTGTATGCGCATTCCTTCTATTTTCAACAAGCGTTCAAAGTCAGATAACTGATAAACACTTCAAAATTTATTCTACGAAAGCCAATAAAGAAGTAAGTATCAGCGAGATTATTGGCGATATGGAAGGGCATGATGTCTTATTTTTTGGAGAAGAGCACAATGATTCAATAGGACATTATTTGGAGCAAGCGATTTTTGAAGCACTGCATGCAAAGTTCGGCAAGGGCATTACCCTTTCGATGGAAATGTTTGATAGGGATGTACAGGATGTGATGAATGAATATTTGCGCGGTGATATTCGCGAGAAAAATTTCACAAAAGACGCCCGAGTTTGGAGCAATTACAGGGATTATAAACCGATGGTTGAATTTGCCAAGAACAAGGGATTGGATGTCATCTGCGCCAATGCACCGAGTAGGTATACCAATCTCGTCGGCAGAAAAGGGCAAGCCGCTTTGAAAGCATTGGGTGAAGAATCAAAATCCAATTTTGCTCCTCTCCCATTTGATACTGCCTCAGGGAAATACTATGAAAAACTGATGAGTTTGTCGCATAGTCCAGCACCCAAAACACCTGACACCGCAGCTAAAAAAAAGCCCCTGCCATGATGCCCATGGGCGGTTTTAATTTGATTATGGGCCAATCACTTTGGGATGCGACAATGGCTTATTCCATTTCTGAATATTTGAAAAAAAATAAAAAACAAAAAGTATTTCAAGTCAATGGGAGATTTCACAGCGATGAGGGATTTGCCATTGTAACGCAATTAAAAAAATACAGTTCAAAAGTTAAAAGCCTCGTTATATCAACTGGTTCTGACGATAATTATCCAAACATCAAATGGGAAGATCACAAACACGAAGGTGATTATATCATTATCACGGATCCAAGTATTCCCAAGACTTACAAAGAGTAAATACAATCATGCACATGCAACAAGACCTATTTAGTCAACCGACAAAATATCTTTTTTTTGATACAGAGACCACGGGATTGCCCAAAAACTGGAAAGCCCCCGTTTCAGATTTAAACAATTGGCCTAGGTTGGTTCAATTGGCGTATATCATTTACGATCAAAATGGAAATAAGATTTCGGAGGGCGATCATACCATCAAACCCGATGGATTTATCATTCCAAAAGAATCGTCCAATATTCACGGCATCACCCAAGAAATCGCTATGGAAAAAGGCATAGCGCTTGCAGGGGTATTGCATGAATTTCAAAAGCTCATCGAAGAGTCTGAATTATTGATTGCCCATAATATGAGTTTTGATGAAAAAATCATGGGCGCAGAATACTTGCGATTAAAGGGAAAAGACCCCATTGCGCCCAAGAAGAAAATTTGCACGATGCAGCGAACCACAGATTTCTGTGCCATTCAAGGGCCCTATGGATATAAATGGCCCAAACTATCTGAATTGCATATTAAACTGTTCAATGCAGATTTTGAAGAGGCGCATAATGCCGCTGTAGATATTCAAGCGACTGCGAGATGTTTTTGGGAGTTGAAACGACTAGGAAAATTGTAAATTCTAAAAAGATGAATCGATATGCACTTTGTTTCATACTGAGCTATTTTGTTTTGTCTATACAAGCACAAAACTATCCATGGCAAAGGCCGCTGAAAATAGCGACTTCAGCAGATGGTAAAATTTTCAATACCCCGGCAATTTACCAAGATTCATCTGGCGTGCCCAGTGTTGTTCAGTGGCATGGAGATACATTGGTCTGCGCATTTCAGTGGTTTAGACAACCCATGAATTCTCCCACATGGGATAGAGTGGCTGTCAAGTTTTCTTATGACGCAGGTTTGACTTGGACGCAACCTGTTCCCATTGTAATTCCTGATATTCCAACGAATTACCAACGCCCCTTTGACCCTACTTTAGCGGTGATCAATGCAGATAGTATTCGCATCTATTTTTCCTCTAGCAATGGCTTGCCTAAAGGTGGATTGGACTCCTTGGTCAATACATATTCAGCGGTGAGCAAGGATGGAATTCAATTTAACTTCGAACCCAATCCTCGCTTCGATCACCCCACCAGACCTGTCATTGATCCGGCTGTTTTACAATTCAAAAATGAATGGCATTATACCGCACCAGCAGGCGCACCGCAAGATGGAGCATTTCACGCTACGGGAAGCAATGGCATTCAGTTTACACAACAAGCGACTATAACGTCAGATAATGCACACAACTGGACAGGGAATTTGATGTTGGAAAACAATAGCGAAATGAGGTTCTATGGTTCTGGTCAACTTATTTGGTATAATGCTACATCAGATGGAACCTCTTGGCAAGGCTTTGTCAATACAAATCTAAATGGCGGTGATCCTTCTATTATAAAAATAAGTGCCAATAAATATATTGCTATTTATGTCGGAGAAACGTATAATCTCAATATCAATTTTACTTGTGGAGATACTTTCCTCGATATGCGCGATAATCGCAAATATACCACCGTAAAAATTGGCAACCAATGTTGGATGAAACAAAATCTGACTTATGGAGTTTTTGTTCAGAGCAATAATACAGGTGTCCCGCACGCTGATGTCACGAATAATATGATATTTGAGAAATACTGTTATAACAATAATATCAATACCTCTAATCAGTACGGAGGCTATTATGATTGGAATGAATTGATGAATTATAAGAATGCACCAAGCAGTCAAGGCTTATGCCCTATGGGATGGCATGTTCCAAGTCTAACTGAATTTCAAGTCCTTATCGACCATGCAACATCGAGCAGCAATGCGCTCAAGATTGTGGGAGAAGGAAATGCTCCAAACGGCATTGGCAATGATTCCACTGGTTTTTCCGCCAAACATACTGGAGATAGAGGCTCATTGGGCGATTTCAATGGAGCCAATTTGGTGAGTACATTTTGGACTTCTACGGAAACCGCTCCGGACATGGCTCGGCATATCTATATGATTGCGGATGATGATTCCATAAAAATTTGGACAACACAAAAATCGAGTGGCTTTGCTTGCAGGTGTCTTAACAATACCCTTGTTCCAACAAATCTTTCGAACCCGAACAAATCGACCATTCAAATATATCCAAATCCATTTCAAGGAAATTTGCATATAAATATTCCATTAAAACAAGTTGAATACACCCTTTTTAATTCCATCGGACAAAATATCTGGTCGGGTGAGGAGATAGAAAATATTGATTTCTCATGGCTTAGAGAAGGTATATATATATTGAATATTGCAGGAGACGAATTAAATTACAGCATAAAATTGAGAAAAGACTAACATTACAACACTGCATTATAAAAAATACATATCTTGTTTTAAATTATTCATATTATGAAATCATTATTTACAATTATCTTAACCATTTTCTTTTTTTATCAAAGCCAAGCACAATCGGTTCAATGGGCAAAGCATGGCAAAGCGCCAAAATCAGAGCGCGGCAATGACATCACTTTTGATTTAGACGGGAATGTATATATCACAGGTGATTTCCAGGATTCTGTGACTTTTGATAATAAAGTGCTCAAAAATTCATTCGGTAATTATTGTGCGAAGTACGATTCGTCAGGTAATATTAAATGGGCCTATGATAATCTCGGTGGAAGTGGACTAGTCTTTGATGGCAGCAATAGCCTTTATTTATTTAATAATTCAAATGCTACACTGCAGCGTTTAGATTTGAATGGCGGACTTGTATGGAGTAAATTGCTATTTACCAATTCCATTTTTTCAAATAATGGAATACAAGATGTATTTGTAAAAGGATCAGATGTTTATGTTATAGGTTATTACAGCGGGAATGCCTTCTTCTCTCCCACCGATACTTTATTTAATAAAACACCAGCAAGTGGATGGGATATTTTTATTGCCAAATATACTTCTGCAGGCGTATTTCAATGGGCTCGAACAGCAGGAGGAAATGGATTAGACAAAGGATATGGTGTTTATGTAAATAGCAGTGATGAAGTATACGCCACAGGTTACTTTAAAGACACAGCGAATTTCGGCGCAACTGTTTTGTTAAGCAATGGCGCACAAGATATTTTTCTTTCAAAGTACTCATCTAGTGGTAGTTTACAATGGGCAAAAAATTATGGCGGAACAGGATTTGATTTAGCTGCGAAGATAACAGGCGACGAAAAGAACGAATACTACCTCACAGGGAGGTATGCAAATTCAATGGTTTTGGGAAGTAAAACACTCAATGCAGTTCAAACAGATGCATTTGTAGCAAAATTCAATAGCAATGGATTGCCGCTATGGGCAACGGGAATTTCAGGGTCCGGCAGTGATGAAGAAGCAGATATCTTTTATGAAAAAGGAAAGCTCGCTTTTATGTCTACTACAACTGGAAATACAATTATAGGTGACAAAAATCTAATAGGATTAGGCGGCTTAGATATGTGCATAGGAAAAATGGATACAAATGGCAGTGTCATTTGGGCGAAGATTTTCGGTGGAAATTCAGATGATGAAGCAAGCGGCATATGTTTAATTAATGGCAGTACTTACTTTACAGGTAGCTTCAAATCTACGGCGAATTTTGGGAATATCCCGCTGACAAGTGCGGGTATATGGGATATTGTAACAGGGAAAATTGACAATTCCTTCACACCTTCTAGTTCAATATCCACTTCAGTTAATCAATCAATTTTACTATATCCAAATCCAACAAAGGATGTTTTAAATATCGATAATTCTTCCAATCATTTTGTTTCCGTTGAATTATATAATTCAATTGGCCAATTCATATATTCATATTTATTGAATTCAAACATGAACGCAATTCAGCTTAGTGAATTAAAATCAGGAATTTATTATTTGAAATTGCAAGGTGAAATGAGTCAGAAAATAATGCCGATTATAAAAACTAATGAGCAACATTGTTATAATATTTATTTGAGGAATTTCTAATTCTTTTGAATCCTTTGTGGAATGATTAGACCGTTTTATTTGTTTGCAGTATAATTATGAAAATTGAATCTATATCCATACAAGAATCTCCTTTTTTTAATTCACTCATCAGGGATTACTTATTCAATGATTCTGTCTTAAATCCTTTTATTCACTACAAACCAGCGTTAGAGAGTTTGGCCTTGTCTGCCCGCGACAAATCCAGTGAGGTATTTAATCGAGCGGGATTACACGCAGAAATTTTGCGTCAATACAAGACCATAGAAATAGGAGAAGCCGTTCAAAAGAACTTAGATGCACTGAAAAATTCGAATACATATACCGCAGTTACGGCGCATCAGCTAAATGTATTCACTGGACCGTATTACTATATCCACAAAATTCTGAGCACCATTAAACTTGCAGAATCATCCAATGCTCGTTTCAATGATTTTAAAGTAGTACCCGTATTCGTCATGGGCAGCGAAGACCACGATAAGGAAGAGATTGCATCCATGCATTTATTCAATAAAAAATATACTTGGGAGACAGAACAAACAGGTGCCACGGGGCGATTTCTCATAGACGATTCATTTATTGAGATGATGAATCTAATCATCCCTACACTGCGCAATGAAAATTTGATTGACATTTTGAAGAAGTCCTATCAAAAGGGAGATACACTGGCATTCGCACAGCGCAAATTCATCCATGCGCTTTTTGCAGATTATGGTTTGATCATCATCGATTTAGACGCGCCATTCTTTAAAAATGCTTTTATAGAAATTGCGACTGATGAAGTAAAAATCAACGAGCAAAATCTGTTTTGGAAAATCATATTGGTCAAATGGGAAAAAGCTATTCTATCCAAGCGCAACCTAGGGATATCAATATATTTAAACTGACCATTCACGAGAGAAAATATATAGAAAGCGCATCCGAATTAGAAAATTTGGAGGCAAAAGATATCAGCCCCAATGTCATATTCAGGCCGCTCATGCAACAGAAAGTGCTCCCTTCCCTTTGTTATGTCGGCGGTGGAGGTGAGCTCGCCTATTGGTTAGAACTAAAACCGCTATTTGAATATTATCAAATCAATTATCCCCTATTGATGTTGCGCAATCACGCCATTTTTATGGATGCCAAAAGCAGCGAGAAATTCGAGGGATTGGGATTTCAAATTGCTCAAGTATTTGAACAACCAGAAGTTTTAAAGAAGAAGATGGTTCAAGCTGATACAGAGATAGAACCTAAAATCGCTGAAGCACAAAAACAATTGACAAATCTTTTCAAAGAAATTGAAAAGTTGACTTCCTCAATTGACGATTCGCTAATTACCTCCATTAAAGCAGATGAAACCAGGGCTGCTCAAATTGTGCAAACGATTGAACAAAAATTGATCAAAGCAGCCAAGAAAAAGAATGAGGACAAGAATCAATTTATAGACAAATTTCATCAAAAAATCATGCCTGAAGGGAATCTGCAAGAGCGACATGAAAATTTCATGCAATATTTCGACAAGATAGACAAGGTATTTATAGACACCTTGTATAAAGAATTCCAACCATTTTCAAAGGAAATTCTATTTTTACAATATTAATCAAAACTGATATTGCCTATGTTACTCATGTTTCACTCCTTGCTCGCATTTGCTTTGCTCGCATTGCTTATCGCCTCTATTGTCAAAAGTTTATTGAGTGCTCAAAACAATAAGCCATTTCTCGAAACCGATAGAAAAGTAGCCCTATTCACCTTGATAGCAGCACACACACAATTGCTCCTCGGATTTCTAGTCTATTTTACTTCAACGTATTTTGACATGCTCAAAGATGATGCGAAGGCTGTCATGGCAGATAAAGCATTGAGATTATTGGCTGTAGAGCATCCTTTTACCAATATTTTGGCTGTTGTTATGATTACCATCGGATTTGCCGCACATAAAAAATTGACAGAAGACAAGGCAAAGTTCATGAAAATTGCCACATTCTATGGATTGGGCTTGATATTATTGTTGTCAAGAATTCCTTGGAATCAATGGATGGCGGGTTGATTTGATTCCCCCCAAAAAATGAAATGTAAAATTTAAGGCGGACTTAAAGTCCTTATAGCATTGGATTATATTGAAACGAATGCACAAATAAAATGCAGTTTATTCTTTCTATTTTAAACTTGCGTATCTAGAATGCATTAAAGTGTAAACAAAAAGATAATTGTGACTTATTATCACTTTCAAAGCCAGCGAATACCAAGCTCATGAATCTTGTCAAATCTATACCTCATTCTGAAAAAACAAATAAAAAAATCGTTTATCTTCTAAAAGGTGTTGGTTCGACGGATGAAGTATTTAAATTCCTTCAATTTGACGAAAGCTTTAAACCCATTATCGTGCAATGGGTTAAGCCCAATCAACAAGAATCTGTTTCAGAATATGCCAAGCGATTGCTCCCGCAAATAAGCGATCCAGAACCCATTTTTATAGGTCTATCATTTGGGGGAATCATCGCCCATGAATTATCTGAGCATTTTGAAAAGGCCTATGTCATTCTGATATCTTCCGTAAAAAACAAATCAGAAATGCCTTTATCGCATTTGGGCAAATACAAATATTTACTTAAATTGTTCAGCACGAAACACCTCAAGCGATATGAATTCATTCAAAATCTAGCGCTCAGAGCTTATGCACCTGCGCACAGACCAGTTGTTGAGAGCATGATTAAAAATTTGGACACAGAATTCAATGATTGGGCGATAGAATCTGCGATACATTGGAACAAAACGACCTCTCCAAAACATGTAATCCATATTCATGGTACAGATGATATTCTATTTCCCATTTCAAAAATAACCAATCCAATTAAAGTACAAGGTGGCAGTCATTTTATGATTGTCGAAAAATCAGAACAAGTTTCCAACCATATCAAATACGCTCTGAAAGAACTACTAAAAGACAAATCCAGCACATGAATGCACTCAAGAAAATCAGTTTGACGCAATATATCATTATCTCCATGTTCGTTGGGATTCTTGTGGGGTATTTCGCGCCAGATTTTGCCAAGAACCTTCAAGTATTCAGTTTGATATTTATTCGATTGATCAAATGTATTGTAGCACCCTTAATTTTTGCAACCATAGTGGTGGGCATCGCGGGACATTCCAATATGAAACAAGTGGGTCGCATGGGTTGGAAGGCATTGCTCTATTTTGAGATTGTCACGACCATTGCGCTTTTCATCGGATTGGCTGCCATCAATATAACTCAAGCTGGAAAAGGAGTTGACTTGCACGTTGCAGAGAAAATTTATGAAGGAAAAAAAGAAAAAATTGATAAAATTTCTAAACCAAAAACATGGAATGAGCACCTCGTAGAAATATTTCCAGAGAATATCGCCAAGGCTATCTTCGAAGGAAATGTATTGCAAATCGTGGTATTCAGCATACTCTTTGGCTTAGGATTGATTATGATTGGCTCTGAACACAAAAAGACCATGCTGCAATTCACCGAGAGCATGGCAGAGACCATGTTTAAGTTTACTGGATTGGTGATGTATGCAGCGCCGATCGCGGTGGGCAGTGCCATGGCATATACCGTGGGCACCATGGGATTGGATATTCTCAAAAATCTATTTGCACTCGTCGCTACACTTTATGGAGCGCTCTTTGCCTTTATCCTTTTTGTGCTTGTCCCCATCGCTCTTTTCTTTAAAATAAAAATCATCAAACTCGCCAAACATATCGCAGAGCCCGTGAGCATTGCTTTCTCTTCGACCAGCAGTGAATCAGCACTACCCAAATTGATGACTGCCTTAGAGAAATTTGGTGTGCCTAGAAAAGTAGTATCTTTCGTATTGCCTATGGGCTATAGCTTCAACCTCGATGGAACGACCTTGTATTTATCCCTAGCGACCATATTTGTGGCACAGGCAGCGGGAATCGATTTGAGCTTTTCCGAACAAATCATCATGATGTTGACTTTGATGTTGACGAGCAAAGGCGTCGCTGGAGTGCCACGTGCATCTTTGGTAATATTGATGGGCACGGCAGCTAGCTTCAATCTTCCCTTATTGCCCATCTATTTAATCATCGGAATTGATGAATTGATGGACATGGCCCGCACTGCGGTAAATGTGATTGGCAATAGTTTGGCGACAGTTGTCATTGCAAAATTGGAAGGTGAATTTCACGAAAAAGATTAAAAGTGGAGTTTGGCTGTTTGCAGAATAAATTAACTAACTACCATTTTTTACGCTGAGTAATTTTATTATTAACTTGTCCCTACAAAGTGTAGGAGAGTTCCACAGAGGTTTGCACAGAGTATCTCAGCGTAAATTAATTCAAGAAAATTATAATTACACAAAATTTCACTCAGTGAAACTCTGTGTGCATTGAACTCTGCGCTACTCTGTGGTTAAAAAAGAAATGATTATATTTACAAAATAATATGAAAATACAATTTTATAAATATCAGGGAACAGGAAATGATTTTGTCATGATAGACAATCGCGATAAGCGTTGTGTATTGACAAACGAACAAGTGGCTAAATTATGCGACAGAAGATTTGGTATAGGCGCTGATGGCTTGATTTTACTACAATTAATCGATGGATACGATTTCGAAATGGTCTATTACAATTCCGATGGAAATGAGAGCACCATGTGCGGAAATGGAGGAAGATGTATCGTTCAATTTGCGCATGATTTAAATATCATCCAAGGAGAGACAAATTTCAAAGCCATCGACGGACCTCACCGGGCTTATGTTCTAGAAGGCGAAGTGAAATTGCAGATGATCGATGTAAAGGAATATAAACAAGACGCCAATCACTGCGAAATCAATACCGGTTCGCCGCATTATGTCCTCATCGAAAAAGAGATCGACTCGATCGACATCCATCCAAGATCCAGAGCCATCAGGTATTCTGATGCATTTCCAAAGGGCATCAATGTCAATTACGTAGAACAGATCAATGCAGATTCTATCAAAGTGCGCACCTATGAGAGAGGTGTGGAAGATGAGACCTATTCCTGTGGAACGGGTGTTTGCGCGGCTGCCATGGCATTTGCACTTCAAACGAAATCTCCATTCAATCAATTCAATATCCAAACCAAGGGAGGAAATTTAGTGGTTTCCTTTATTCAATCAAACAATGGATTTAGCGAGGTCTTTTTGAAAGGCAAGGCTGAAAGGGTTTTCGAAGGGGAAGTGGATATATAATTGTTCTATCTTGAATAGTTTCCCACAACTGAAAGTAATTTGTTGTATACAAAGAAATAGAAAACAGCAATGAGAATAGAACAGAAGTTGCCAATTAGGAAATAGTCATTGGTTACTTCCTTTGTTTTATCAAATCGAGTTCCAATCTTTATTGCACCAAATACAATTAAGACTTGAGAAATGCCCAAGACTAAACAGATATAAATTACAAATCGTTCTAACAATCCTTTAAAAACGGACAAATTAATGCCTAAAAAGGGCTTATTTGTCTTATTCTCTTGATTGGCCATTCTCTCATTGAACCCAAAATATTTTTTCAAATAGCTAAATAGTGTATAATTCATGGTCAATTCACCTAAAATAAAAATTGACCCAAAAACTAGGGTTTTAATAATCATTTCATACTTTTTAATATAGCTAAAATAATGTTTTTAACTCTATTATACTCTTGAATTTTAAGACTCTTTCTTCTGCGCCATGCGCTTGATTTATCTAATTGTACTTTTTCTGCCACCTTCTTATAATCGCTATTGGCTATGAATGCCGCGACCAATTCATAATCTTTGACATTCCATGAATCGATGAATGACTGCAAAATAAAAAAAGCATCATTTAATATTTCTTCTGATTTTTTGCGATTTCTGCCAATTGAAATACAGAATCGAGCATCATCTGTTTTCAATGAATTTAATTTTTTTCGCGCTTCTGTCAATCCTAGTCCCAACATTTCATAGGCTCTCGCCGAATTAATTTTTGTCTCAATCTTGCCAAAGTTTAATACATACCTCAATTTAATATTGTATTGATTTTTAATAATCATCTCTTCGATAGAAATAATCATAAGAATTGCATGGGGTACAGAAGAACAAACACCTTGAAATTCATCGCCTAGTGTAATGGTCAAAGGGGAAATCAGTGAATGTTTTTGCTTATTCATTGATTTCACAATTATTTTTAATTGATGCATCAATTCATTAGAATCTTTAATGCCGCTATCAATCGTATCAGCCATTAAAATTGGATAATTCATTGTAGATTTTTTACAAAAATACAATTATTGCAGGATTCTTACAATAAATAATTTATTGCAGGATTATTACAATGTTGAAATATTATAATGTGTACTTAAAAGTCTCGAAATGCTTGCTTAAATTGACTTATAATGCAATTGAATTAATCCTCTATCATAGGCCTTTGCGGATAGCAATTGAAAAGACTGCTCTGGTCTGCCATCTTTGAACAAGCGCGTCCCATTGCCAACCAGTATTGGGATTATGGAGAGGATGATTTCGTCAATCAATTTCATGTTTAACAATTCATTGACAATTTCTGCGCCGCCATCTATAAATATATATTTCCCTGGTTTTGATTTTAAATCCAGTATTAATGCTTTGAGATCTTCAGTATAAAAATGCGTCTTTCCAGCGCTTGGTCTCGCTGTTCTGGTTATTACATAAGACTCCTTATCAGCATGCGGAAATTCAGTCACTTGATTCATCACCCAGTCATAAGTCTTCCTGCCCAAGATAACGGTATCTATTGACCGCATAAATTCTACATAGCCATAGTCCTCTCCTTCTTTATCCACAATACTCAAAAAGATAAATCATCATTGGGCTGGGCGATATAACCGTCGATGCTTGAGGCTATGTATAGGATGGTTTTGCGGGGATGGGGCATTATTGAAAATTATAGTGAGTATAAAAAGTCAATTTCTAATCATTCGAGCTTACAATATTATTGTCCTAATTTGTCTCAAAATTCCACAACCCCACCAACAACAACCAACAACCATCAACGCCTCCCAACCAATTTCCACCCCAAATAGGCCATCGGAATGTAAGCAAAGCCCAAGTCGAGCACATTGAACCACAATGGCGAAGGAAGTGCCATGACCATTTGGGTGCCGCCCACTAAAAACAAAGTGCCTATACTGAGTGCAATAACCAATTGATAAGATGAAGCAATGGCTGCTGCGATAGCAGCGCCTACAAGTGTTCCCAAGGCATGAGCTAGGAATGGCATGATAAAATGTTTGAATTGCATCAAAGGCATCGCCGCTTTCAACCCTTCTATCGTTTTTAAATCAGTCCCTTCGGGTGGTGGAATAATAGACCCACTGATAGCAATCATCCCTCCGTTGACGATGGCTCCAATAACCACGCCTAGAATAAGTCCTAATAAGTTTTTGAGCATTGGATGCATAGCTTGAGATTTTAATACGAATATAGGTATACATTTTCATCGCATCAAGTTTTTGAAAATAAAATAAAGAAACAGGTATATTTGAATCACCATGAGAATAATCCTCTTTATATTTATTTCCATTTACATTCAAACTAGTGCCCAGGCATCAAAAACGCGCAAACTCAAACCCAATGCGCAAGCCTATATAGATAAAAATCCCATACACATCAATCCCGCTTGCAAACTGAATTACAAAATTCCCAAGGATATTCCATTTAGCATCAAAATAGACAATAATATCCCCTGTACAGATAGCATTGGCTTCTTCAAATTATTGAAAGCGATGGAGGAAAAAATCTATGAATAAACTTACTTTAGCAACTCAATCAATTTGAGGATATTCTTATCATTGTTGAATTCATCCATGAGAATGGATTTTCTTCTTTCAATTTGCACTTTATCAAAAGAGCGATCCATTAACAATTGAATAGTATGAATCATCTCTTCACTGGTATTATGCACAAGGCAGAGAGATTCCAAGCCCGTATTTGCCACCATCTTATCATTGGCAAGGACAAATCGACCATTATACAGCGCATTCAATAGTTTGTGTTTGATTCCAGTATCTTGAAAAGTCGGGAGTAAATGAATATGCGCATCTGCAATCAATTGATCCATTTCTTCAAATGAGGTATTCTCCTTTAAAGAAATATGCGGGTATTTTTTGATGCTGTCTTTCAGCGATGATTTGGGATTCTTGCCCGCGATGATAAAGGGAATCTCCAATTTCGAAGCGACCTTTTCAATCAACCACATGGCAGCTTGATGATTTTCCACGACATCTAAACTGCCGTGGTATAATAGATAAGCCCCTTTGCCCTCTTTAGACAAGACCTCTGAATTTCGATGAAAGGCAGGTATATAATGCCCCTTTTGATATTTTTCTTGATAATAGGCGGCATCATTGCGACTCACGCCTACGATAGCATCTGCATTCGAAAGAATGGATTCATACTCCTTCAACTTCTTACTCTCTGTGCTGAAATAGATTTTGCTAAAAATATTCTTCTCCGCTTCCCCTAGATGATGATAATAATCTGATTCGATATTGTGCATCCAGACGACCTTGCGATGATTCTTTAGAGATGGATGATTGAGATAAAAACAAGTATGCAAACCTTCAAAAAGGATTGGGTAATCATCTTCAATCAATTTAGACAACATTTCCTCACTCTGACGAGAGTCGATGATATAGGGAACCGATTTGTAAAAGGATTTAAAAAATGATTTGCGCGGATAATAATCCACTTGGTCGCAGAGGGAATTTAGAATATTGGATTCCTTCTTGTCATTGTACTGAAAACAGTGCAAATGGACTTTTACACCATGCTTTTTGAAACTAATTATTTTGTTGTATATATCAATTATGCCTCCATATATTGGAGGATAGGGAATATCAAAAGAAACGAGGTGAATGGTAATTGATTCTTAAAAATCTAATTTTTCTGTAAAAACAATAGCTTCATTTTCCCAAATGAGCGATTCTGATGCCTTTATACAATTCCTTTGGATGGTCAAATATAGGTCTTTATCATTCAATAATTGCTGTATAATTTCGATGATTTGGGATTCGGTCAAATCATTCAATAATACCCCACATCCATATTTTTCGATGATACTCGCATATTCTGGAAAATTCATATTCACCGATGGAATCCCCCATTGCAATAATCGAAGAATTTATTCGCCAATGAATAGTAATAATTCAATCCTTTATTCTCCAGCAAATTAACGGCGATATAGGCCTTAGCAGTTATTTCAATCAAATCAGCGGGTTTGACATAGCCCATGAAAATCACTTTATCTTCTAGGTTCAACTTCTTTACTTGTTCGCGCAAGGCATCACTCAAATCGCCTTCGCCAGCCAATTTCAAGACAATGCCATCAATGGATTGCATAGCGCGAATCATATATTCCAATCCCCTTCCATCATTCAAAGAGCCTTGGTATAAGATGTATTTTTCACGCTTGTCATCAAGACTTTGCATGATTCTATTGCTCTTGAGCGGCATATTTCTGATGAGCGCGAAATCAATGCCATAGTCACTTTTAAATAGATTCACTAAACCGGAGCTAACCGTATAATGATGGTGATATTTGGGAACAAACTTACGCTCTATCCATTTCCAGCATCTTTTCACAAAAGGTCGATGAACCAGTTCGGGCACTTCCGTAAAATACTCATGTGCATCGTAATAGAGCCCAGCTCTTCGCCGCTTGCCTGCATAATAAACGGGGATAATTGTATCTAAATCGACTGCAATGATTTTATCAAATTCTTGTGAGAGGAGAAAAAAGAAAAGGCGAATATTGAATTCTAGATAGAATAATTTGCCTTTATCAAAAAAACAATTCAATCGAATTTGTTCAAAACCTTCTTGTACAAGGGGAATTGAATTGGGGCGAATCCTACCAACCATTTTGACAGCATAACCCAATGCAACCAGTGTATTCGCCGTTTTAATCATGCGCTGATCATAGGACAAATCATTTGTTACAGCAATAATTACTTTTCCTTTCAATATATAAAAACAAAAAGCGAAGATAAATGAATATCTCCGCTTTTGTTTAGTAAATGCTTATTGTAGTTGATAGAAGTATTTTCTTACATCATTCCACCCATTCCGCCGCCTGGCATCTGTGGCATGTGGCTGTGATCGTCTGCCTTAGGCTTGTCAACGATTACTGCTTCAGTCGTCAATAACATAGAAGAAATCGAAGCTGCATTCTCAAGCGCAATTCTCGAAACTTTAGCTGGATCGATAACACCCGCTTTCAACATATTCTCATATCTATCTTCGCGTGCATTGTATCCGAAGTCATCTTTGCCTTCTTTTACTTTATTCACTACGACAGAACCTTCAACACCTGCATTCTCGCAGATTTGTCTCAAAGGTGCTTCCAAAGCTTTTTTGATGATATCAATACCTGTTTGCTCGTCTTCATTGATTCCTTTCAAATCATTCAAAGCAGCAATTGATCTGATGAAAGCAACGCCTCCACCTGGAACGATTCCCTCTTCTACTGCAGCTCTCGTTGCAGCCAAAGCATCATCTACTCTATCTTTTTTCTCTTTCATTTCAACTTCTGTAGTTGCTCCAACATAAAGAACTGCAACACCGCCGCTCAATTTAGCTAAACGCTCTTGCATTTTCTCTTTATCGTATTCAGAAGTGCTCGTCTCGATTTGAGCTTTGATTTGTCCAACTCTTGCTTTGATATCTTCTGGATTTCCAGCGCCATTCACGACAACTGTATTGTCTTTATCGATGACGATTTTCTCACATTGACCTAAATACGTCAAGTCAGCATTTTCCAATTTATATCCTCTCTCCTCGCTGATCACTGTTCCGCCAGTTAAGATTGCAATATCTTCCAACATCGCTTTTCTTCTATCGCCAAAACCTGGGGCTTTAACGGCAGCGATTTTCAAAGTACCTCTCAATTTATTCACTACCAAAGTAGCCAAAGCCTCTCCTTCAACTTCTTCTGCAATAATCAAAAGTGGACGGCTCGTTTGAACTGTTTTCTCCAAAATCGGCAATAAGTCTTTCATTGAAGAGACTTTCTTGTCGTAAATCAAGATATAAGGATTGTCCATTTCGACTTCCATTTTCTCTGAATTCGTTACAAAGTATGGAGATAGATATCCTCTATCGAATTGCATACCTTCTACAACTTTCACTTCCGTTTCAGTTCCTTTAGCTTCTTCAACTGTGATAACGCCTTCTTTTTTTACCTTTTCCATCGCTGTTGCAATCAATTCTCCAATTACTTGGTCATTGTTTGCTGAGATAGAAGCCACTTGTTGGATTTTTTTGAAATCATCTCCCACACTTTGTGCAGTAGTTTTCAAATGTGCCACAACTGCAGCAACCGCTTTGTCGATACCGCGCTTCATATCCATAGGATTTGCACCAGATACCAAGGCTTTCATTCCTGGAGTGATAATCGCTTGAGCTAAAACAGTAGCGGTTGTAGTTCCGTCACCTGCTTGATCATTTGTTTTAGAAGCAACTTCCTTCACCATTTGAGCACCCATGTTCTCAATCGCATCTTCCAATTCGATTTCTTTAGCAACAGTCACACCATCTTTAGTGATTTGTGGTGCACCATATTTTTTCTCGATAACCACATTGCGGCCTTTTGGTCCAAGGGTTACTTTTACTGCGTCAGCCAATTGGTCAACGCCTTTTTTGAGTTTATCTCTCGCATCTGTATTATAACTGATAATTTTTGACATTTATATATTATTTTATTGTTAGTTGTTATTTGTTGGTTGGTAGTTGTTGATTAAACGATTGCGAAAATATCACTTTCACGCATGATCAATAAATCATCGCCGTCTACTTGAATCTCAGTTCCAGCGTATTTGCCATAGAGAACAGTATCGCCTTTTTTAACAGTCATAGGCTCATCTTTTTTGCCTGGACCTACTGCGACTACAGTTCCTCTTTGTGGTTTCTCCTTCGCTGTGTCTGGAATAATGATTCCTGATAATGTCTTCTCTTCTGCAGCGGCTGCTTTAATAAGCACTCTGTCTGCCAATGGTTGTACGCTCATTTATTTAATTATTTTGGTTATAAATTTTATTTGACGATACGCTTCTATCACATTCTATGCCATTGCGTATAAAATGAAATTATGTCAGTTTTGAAAGCATTATTGACCCAATGAATGGAAATCAATGCAAACAATTTGACAGAAAGTCAGAATGTCTGCCCCATATCCAAAGAAAGTCCTGGATCAATTCTTTCGACTTATCGTATAATCGATGAGCTCCTGCATCGCCCTTCTTGAGGGATTATCAGGAAAAGAGCTCAACATGCGCTCCGCTTCTGTCTTATATTCCATCATTTTTCGCTCTGTGTAGGCAATTCCGCCGTGTTGAATGACCAATTGAATCAACTCTTTGACCTTTTTCTGGTCTGTATTGTGATTCTTAATGGTATTGATAATAAAGGACTTCGTCTTTGAATCACAATTATTTAGCGTGTAGATAATGGGCAGTGTCATCTTGCGCTCCTTGATATCAATGCCCCTAGGTTTGCCGATCTCGCTATCTCCATAATCAAACAAGTCATCTTTAATTTGAAAGGCCATCCCAATCTTTTCTCCCAGTAATTTAGCTTTTAAAATAATATCATCTCCCACCCCACTGCTGCTAGCTCCAGCAGCACACGCCGTTGCAATTAAAGAAGCTGTTTTTTTCTGAATAATATCATAGTATATTTCCTCTTTGATATCCAATTTTCTGGCCTTTTCAATCTGAAGCAATTCTCCCTCACTCATATCGCGCACGCTGTCACACATGATGCGCAATAAATTGAATTCATTGTTATTGACCGACAGGAGTAAACCCTTGCTCAATAAGAAGTCTCCAACGAGTACTGCAATTTTATTCTTCCAGAGGGCATTTACAGAGAAAAATCCACGTCGCTCCAGCGAATCATCAACGACATCATCATGCACCAAAGTTGCTGTATGCAGTAATTCTATCATTGAAGCGGCTGTATAGGTGCTCTCTTTCACTTCACCGCACATCTTTGCCGCCAAAAAGACAAACATCGGCCTCATTTGCTTTCCTTTCCGCTGAACGATGTAGTGCATGATGCGGTCTAGCAGTGCCACGTTGCTCTTCATCGCCTCTCTGAACTTTTGCTCAAACAAGTCTAATTCTGCCTCG
The DNA here is from genome assembly GCA_016713645.1 of Bacteroidota bacterium. Taxonomy (GTDB): domain Bacteria; phylum Bacteroidota; class Bacteroidia; order Chitinophagales; family JADJOU01; genus JADJOU01. The sequence goes on along the minus strand of JADJOU010000004.1, from coordinate 118,260 downwards.
ATGGGCTTTTTGATGGTATTCAAACTCACTAGAAATACTTGATGTTTTCTTTGCTCTTGTATAAATAATCCTTGATAATCTTCACTACGTCGGGATTTGAATCCATGGGCTTGACCATTTCCACAATATCCTCTAATCGACTATTCCTAATCAAGGAAGTGTCTATTGTTCCGAATCCCTTAAATTCATGATTCACCACAACAAACACATCGCAATTTGCGGGGTTTTCATGCTCCATAAATATGACAAAATTGGGTTTTTGAAAATGGAAACTCTTAAAGACCTGGCTAAAATGGGCATTGTAAGCTGGTACCATCTCTGGGTCAAACTGCTCCTTTGTATGCGGGCAATTGCTCTAGGACGCTCTCCAATTTTTGATATTTGATGATATTCGAAATCAATTTCTCCGAGCCTCTTTTGGAAGTTGTTTTGACTTTTAAGGCCGTATTGTTTTCATCCAATTTTTGATTGTCCAAAAAGGCAAACCCTTGTTCATCGTAATTCACAAATACTTCGTGGGTATAGGATTTAATATTGGTGCGTTTATTGAATCGCGGTTTTAACTCCTTGACTAAATAATATTTTTGCAACAAGGTTTGCAAATAATTGGTGCTCACTTCAAAATCTACTTCCACTATACTCTCGATCAGTTTTCGCTTATTGGGTGCAATTTCACTCTGCTTGAGCAATTTGATAAAACTTGTATAAATATTTTTACAAGCCATGATATAAATAATCTCACCAGTATGGTCTTTTAAATAGACGATACCATTGAGTTCGGGCAATTGATTGATTGTATCAATACTTATATTATCAGGCAGTTTATCAATATCCAATCCGTCTAACAATTCAATATGCAGCGTATGCGATTCAAACTGATCATAAATTTTATGAAACAATTGCACCGTTGCTAAGGCGTCTCCTCCTGCTCTATGCTTACTCATGTGAGGAATAGAGAGATGTTCACAAATATTGCCCAAAGAATAAGATGCGCTGGTTGGAAAGTACTTTTTTGCCAATTTAACCGTGCATAGTTTGGGATTCATCAAGGATTTTCCGCTGCGATACATCTCTTTTTTGACCATGCCAAAATCAAATTCGACATTGTGTGCCACAAAAATCTTGTCTTTCAAAATCTCTTCTACCTCATGACATACTTGCTCAAATGTAGGCGCTTGCTCGACCATTTTATCGGTGATACCCGTCAATTGAACGACATAATAATCAATCTTTGTCTGCGGATTGACTAAGGTTGAATACTCCTCAATAATTTCTTTTCCATCCGTGATATAGATGGCAATCTCAGTGATTCGAGATTGATGGGGCTTACCTCCAGAGGTTTCCACATCGATAATCGCAAAAAGAGGAAGAGAGTTCAATGCCAGTCTTTTTACTTTTCAAAAATATTGATAGAAGTACAAGCACTGGTATTGTAGAATTGAAGTATTTCTTTCATCGCCTCAATTTTTGTCTTTGCAACGACGAGTTTTCCTGATTTCTTTCTAGTGAACTCATTGTTGATATTCTTCATTTCAATCTTTTGCCCTTCCCAGAGATATTTATCCCCGTTCATATAGACATAATATTTTCCACCACCAAATTCTTCAAATGCAAAAGTGTACAAGTATTCTTGGCGCTCTTCTCCAAATGGAATTCTTAATTTCACTTCAAAGCGCTCATTTTCAATTTTTCTCATTGCACATGGACAATTGGAAATATAGACCTTAGAGCGCGTATCAATGAGGGTTGATTTAAAAATTTTCCATTTTCCTGCCTTCTTAGTGAAATATAAAGTCTGGACTTGGTCGCCTTCATAAGCAAGACTATCTTTGATAAATACTTTATAATCGGCTGTAAACATTACATAACCAAAAAATGGCGAAGCGCCGGAGCGAACGACTTTTTTAAAATGATAATCCACTTTATAGTCTGTTCCATTTCTGAATCTGCTGTAATAGTCCGTAAATTCTCTCATGTTCAAAGTATTGATTGAAGCTTCATTTCCCAAGTTCATCACTACTTTTTCTTCCATAAAACTAGTATCTAAAAGGGCGAAAAGTTTTTCTAATTCTCCTGCCTTCTTTAGAATTGTGGTATGATCATTGAAGTCTTTGGTCACTTTAATAATATCGTGTTCATCTTTTCCTCCTGCAATAGCATGAGATAAAAAAAAGAGTGCAAAAACGGATGTAAAAAGCTTTTTCATGGTTGTTTTAATAAAAAGGTAAAGATATTATAAATTCAATTATATGAATTTAATTGTTCTATAATATTGTATATCAATTATTTGAATCGAATAAGTGCATTTGATTATTTGTCAACATGATCTCCCAAAACACGATTTTTTCTCAACAAAAACTCATAGACCACAATCGGCAACAAGAGGCAGGTAAGCGCGTAAATTGTATCTTCAACAGGAATTGTATAGATGCGCCATCCGATGATTTCTGAAGGATTGTATAAAACAATTGGCTTCGCAGTCAAAACCCCATTGACCAATAAAAAAGGAATTAAGTGGATAATATAGGCCATCCAAAAATAAGTCATATAGTGCATGGGCAACCAAATATGCTGGACCAGCAATAAAACAAAGGCAAAAAGACAATTGTAAAATGTATAATCCCTGTCATGATAAACCAATAAAAGGATTCCCGTAAGGCCAATAAAAAAGAAATTCAACCAAGATACATAGGGTTTTAAAAAATCGTCTTTAAAATACGCCTTGCAGCAAGCATATATAAAGACGCTGCAATAGGGAACCACCACAAAAAAACTAATTTCTTCAATTGGCAAATGCATGATTCTGAAATCCCAAACATACGCGGGATTAAAACTCCAAATGCCATTTACGGCAAACCAAGCATCCCAAGCGATGAAGAAAATTCCATTGACTAAAATCCCGGCAAACAGGGCTGGCCAAGTCTTGTAAAATGCGACTTTCTTATCAAAACTCAGCAAGAGTGGCCCAATTAGACTGCCCAACATCAACCATGCATACAAGGTCATATTGAATTCGATTTTTTTGCAGCAGGTCTAAAATATTTAAAGGGAACAATCAGCATACCGAAATTCTCACCGTCTTCTTTTTCAAAGTAATTGTGGTGCACTTTATGTGCCTTTCTAATGCCGACGATATATTTGTTTGACCAATATCGCAATATCCTAAATCGGTGATGAATAATGATATCGTGGATAAAAAAATAGGCCAATCCATATAAGCTAATGCCGATGCCAATATACAAACGAAAATCCTGATACATCAACCCAGTCATATAGCAATAAGCACTTGGAATGGCGAAGATGAGAAAAAAAGGCGTCGTTCTTTTCAAAGAACCCTCATGCCCTTGATGATGGTCTCTATGTAAATACCAAAGCCAACCATGCATGACATATTTATGGGTAAACCAAGCTACGAATTCCATAAATAAAAAAGTGGCAATAACAATGAAAATATTGAATAACATACTATGCGTGTTTTATGTATTTTGAAAGGTGTATTGAATTAAAAAATAAAATTTGTAGACCAAAGATAAGGACTGCCATTGGATTTTCTTTTGCGAAATGCAATCTTCTCCCTATTAGGTGAAAGAATAGTGCAATGATATACCAAGCAATAAAATTTTGCAAGGGGATAACGCCATTCGCCCAATACCAATAGTCCAAATCACTTGCCAAAGGCTCTATGAGCAGATCTAGTCCAACCATTAAACCAGCACCTAATAAGGAAGAAATTAAGGCATTTTTATTGAAATGATTTGCGATACTCAAGGTGGCAAAGGTGAGAAATACCCAATTCAATCCAATGCTCAAGGGGACTTGAAATACTTGTGGACCTAAAACTTGTCCATAATGATAAGTTCCAAATATCATCCCAGTCGAAACCCCTGCAATTTCAATGAATACACCCAATATAAATACGAATAGCGCAAATAGCCAAAAGCGCTTATTTTGAATATCTCCAAACATCAATAATGAAAGTGCCGTCAACAACAAATTCACTGGGGTATAGGGCGCAATCAAGGCTGGTGAGGTGAATGTGCCTATAATTCCCACCGTATAAATGATGAGGAGAAAAATCTTTACATATTTAGCTAATTCTGGATTCATCTATTTTCATTTAATATCAAATCAGCAACAATTTTTCCTGATAATAATGCAAGTGGAATTCCTCCTCCAGGGTGAACACTTCCTCCACAAAAATAGAGCTGTTCTATCTCCGAAGAAAAATTGGCGTGTCGCAGAAATGCAGCCATTTTATTATTGCTGGCATTCCCATAGAGTGCTCCTTTAAAAGAAGAAGTCATCGATTCAATACCAACAGGTGTCCAAGTCTCTTCAGCAATAATCGATTCTTCAATATTGGTCTTCATTAGGCGATTGATTTTTGAGACAATTGATTTTCGTGCTTTATTGCGCAACGCTTCCCAATCTTCTCCATTATTATGAGGCACATTAATCATCACAAACCAATTCTCCATGCCTTCTGGAGCATCGGCAGCATGCATCTTAGAAGTGATATTGATATAAATGGTTGGATCAGTATACAATTTATGTGTATCAAAAATCCCCTCAAATTCACGTTTATAATCAGCACTAAAAAGGATGTTATGCAACCCTAACTCATCAAAACTTTTATTGATTCCCCCAATAGAAAACCAAAGCAGAACTCGATTTCTCTTGATTCAATAAATTTGCAGGATGCTTTTCCTCAGGCAATAGTCGCTTATAAGTATGGTAAATATCCATATTTGAAACAACCTTATCTGCTAATACTTCTTTGCCATTGACTTTGATGCCTGCAGCTTTGCCATTTTGAACAATGATTTGTTCAACGGGAGAATTCATATGAAACTGCACGCCTAATTCTTTTGCCAACGCATACATGCTATCCGCGATAGAATACATTCCATTTGCGGGAAAGTAAGCCCCTAATTGGTGTTCAAGATGAGGGATAATATGCAAAGTAGCGGGTGCTTCAAAAGGATTGCTTCCATTATAGGTTGCATAGCGATTGAAATATTGAACTAGATGCGGTTCCGCAATGTGTTTTTCATGGTAGGCATTCAATTTTCCAAACAATCCCAATTTAGGGATATTCAAAATTGCTCTCAGTGTTGCCCATTGGAAGAAGTTTTTCCATCGATGCAAACTCATCTCCATAAAAAGGCTGCCCAAATTCTCATAAATTGTTCTACTTCGCTCTAAATGTATTTTCAAAGATGACTCATCGATTTGAAAGGCACTAGATGCGGCCTCAACAAACTTCTTTTCCTCTGCAGGGGCTGTGAAACGAATCCCATCTTCATAATAATATCGGCACAATTCATTTAGTCTTGAATAATTAAAATAGTCCCGCGGATTCTTACCCGCATGAATAAATAAATCATCCACCAAATGGGGCATGGTGAAAAGAGATGGGCCTCGATCAAACCGAAAACCATTTATTGTAAACTCAGACAGTTTGCCACCAACAAAATTATTGGATTCATAGACATCGACTTCCCAGCCTTTCGATGACAATCGAACGGCAGTTGCCAATCCTGCTATACCACTTCCAATAATTATTGCTTTCAAGAAAATATAAAAAACAAGGATTAGACAAAAAAAAGCGCTTACAAGTTCAATATTAGCGCGTATTCAGAAGATAGTATCGGGGAAAAGCGCTGAGATAATTGACCTCTTGCCAACTATTTGGAAATTCATTGGTGAACAGAATAATATAGTCGAACACAAAAGCCATACCACATTGACAATCAAGACAATAGTTGACTTCTTTAAAATGACCACTAAAATAAATCACATTTAAAATGAAATAAATACACTTTCTAATTTATTTACAACTACCTTGCGGGCAAATATTTAATAAATTAGTATAATGGAATCAGGAATTGTAAAGTTTTTCAATGAATCAAAGGGATTTGGTTTTATCAAGGTAGCAGGAACAAACGAAGAAATCTTCGTACATGTATCAGGACTCGTAGACGGAATTAAAGAAAATGACGAAGTAACATTTAATTTGGAAGAAGGCAAAAAAGGCAAGAGTGCCGTTAATGTCAAGATAAAATAAATTTCATTTTTTTAATCTAAAAAAGGCAAGTAATTCAATTACTTGCCTTTTTTATTTACTTTCCTTGTCAAACATTTTAGTGGATAATTATACGCCGAGCAACTTTTTAACCATGGCGCCAATTCTCTGACCATCCGCTTTCCCTGCTAAATTCTTATTCGCCAGACCCATTACTTTGCCCATGTCTTTGATGGAACTTGCACCTGTTTCAGCGATAAATGATTTTATAGCAGATTCTAATTCATCTTCTGAGATTTGCTTTGGAAGAAAATCTTCGATGACATCCATTTCCTCTTTTTCTTTTTCTGATAAGTCAGCTCTATTTTGTGCGACATAGATATCATAAGATTCTTTGCGCTGCTTATGCATCTTTTGCAATAATTGAATTTCTTTTTCTTCTGTCAATTCACCCGTCGCTCCTTTTTCAGTTTTGGCGAGAATAATGGCAGATTTAATTCCCCTCAAAGCCCTCAATCGACCTTCTGTTTTAGCTTTCATGGCTTCCATGATCGCTGCGTTAATTTTCAATTCTAAACTCATTTTTTTACTTTTACAAATGTAGACAAATATAAGAAGACAATTAAAAATTAAAAAAATAGAAATTAAAATTATAAATTAAAAAAAGTAATGCAATTTAAATTAATGACACTTTGCATAAGTTAAGAATAATTGTTTGAATAAAAAAATAATGTAGTTTTGATTATTCGTTAAAAAACTTTACATGAAAAATAACATTCTTCAGGAGAAGTCCTATGCTTTTGCAATAAGGATTGTGCAAACCTATAAAATTTTAAAATCGGATCACCGTGAATTTATCTTATCGAAACAATTGTTAAGAAGCGGGACATCAATAGGCGCAAACATAGAAGAAGCGATTGGAGGTCAATCAAAAGTAGACTTTATCCATAAATTATCTATCTCTTATAAAGAAGCTAGGGAAACATCATATTGGCTAAAACTGCTTCGAGATACTGAATATTTATCAAAGGAAATCGCAGATAGTTTAATTTTAGAGGAGTGTAAATTAAACTGTGTCATTTAATTTTTCTATTGAAGAAGAACGAACAAAAATTGGTCGCTCTCCTTCTCAAGATTTTTTTGTTGGTTGCTACAAATATAATCATATTTTTATAATTAACCTGTCCTTGAAAATAATACTGAGTTGCGACACTGTAATGCTCCAATTTTGTAGTGGGTGAGTCCATTTTTTTTGAATATTCTGCGTTGCTAAATATACCAACTTTAATAGCGATTGGTCGCTTGTAAACGAACCTTTTGTCTTAGTTACCTTCCGAATCTGTCGATGATAACCTTCGATTGTATTCGTAGTGTATATAAGCTTTCTGATTGCTTGTGGATATTTAAAATAGGTTGATAATTTCTCCCAATTTCGATTCCAAGATTCAAGCACAATTGGGTATTTTTTCTCCCACTTTTCCTTAAATTAGCTAACTCCATTTCGGCCTCTTCAATACTAACTGCTTGATAAACTGGCTTTTAGATTTCTCATAAACTCTTTCTGGTCTTTACTCGCTACATATTTCAGTGAGTTCCTTATTTGATGCACTATACAGCTTTGAACTTCCGTTTGTACAAATATTGTTTGTATGGCTTCAGAGAAGCCTTTAAGGTTATCTGTACAAGCTATCAAGATGTCTTCAATCCCTCTATTCTTTAGATTGGTCAAAACGCTTAACCAAAAATTAGCCCCTTCAGACTCGCTGATATAACAGCCAAGAACCTCTTTTTTTCCTTCAATATTAATACCTAAAATATTATACAAGCATCTAGTTACCACCTTTCCTTCGATCTTCACTTTGTAATACATTGCGTCCATCCATACCATGCAGTACACGGAATCTAACGGTCGATTTTGCCATTCTGTAACCTTTGGAAGGATTTTATCTGTAATTGAACTAAGTGTAGTGGCCGAAATTTCAGTATCATACATCTCTTTGATATGCCCCGAAATATCTCTAAGACTCATTCCAAGCCCATAAAGTCCCAAAATTTTATCTTCAAGGCTTTCTGCTAAAATCGTTTCGCGTTTTCTAACAATTCCTGGCTCAAATTCACCCAAACGATCTCTTGGTGTATCTATTTCGATAGTACCATCTCTTGTCTTTAATTTCTTGGTATTATAGCCATTGCGCCTATTAGCCTTTGCAGCCTCCTTCTTCTGCATAAATTCTTCTGCCTCGCCTTCTAGTGCGGACTCTAAAATATCCTTTAGCATAGGAGCAAAAGCTCCGTCTTTGCCAAATAAACTTTTCCCTGAGCGAATTTGCTCCAAGGTCTTTCTTTTGATTTCTTCGTAATCAAGTTTTGAATTTTGTTCCATTTTATAAACTTAAATTTCGTGTTTTTGAAATTTGACACAGTTTATTTCAGTCTCATTTTAGACGTTAAAGAAATTTGCAGGGTAATGCTTATTACGCTTAAATCTGAATCAATTTGAAAATGCTTATAAGTGCCTCTTTACTTTTCATTGAATTCCACCATTTCAAATATTAATTTTCCATTCTTTAATTCTCCACTCCCAATTGTTTTAAAATCAATATATTTGATTCATTAAAAATGATGAGATGATAAAATATTTCAATTCCAATATCGGCTTATTGCGCATGATTGCTTTTTTTGAAGGGCTTTCATTAATTGTATTGATGTTTATAGCAGTTCCATTGAAACATTTAATGCATGACCCTTTGGCAGTAAGAGTTGTAGGACCAATCCATGGTGTATTGTTTGTTCTCTTCGTGCTTTTCACTTATCTAGTTGCATCGGAGAAAGAATGGACGTTCAAATCAACGACTTGGAAAGTATATCTCTCTAGTTTAATCCCCTTTGGAACTTTTTATATAGACCACGTATTTTTAAAGGGGCTGCATGAAGAAATAAAACCATAGAAAGCGCTTATGTCTTTGAAACAACGCTGATGTTCCCATCCACTTCTAAGACGATAATTTCTACTTCATCCAAACTGATCTTTCCATGTTCTCGAAGTGTCTGCATGATATCATTATGGCTGATGGAATTCTTCTTACAATTCGCCTCATTGATTTTGCCCTTGTAAAAAAGAATGATGGGCTCTCCTTCCATGATTTTACCAAACCAAGTGAATTGGTACTTCAATCGCTTGAAAATAAAATTGAGCACAAACAAGACACTTGCCGCAAGTAATCCACCAGCAAGGGACGTATCAGGACCGAGCATGGCATTTTGAACGGCATTGCTGATCAATAAGACAAAGATTAAATCTGTCACGGATAGCTGAGCCAATTCAGTTTTGCCCAATAACCTCAGCAAGACTAAAATAAAAATATAGACAGCGCTTGTGCTGAGGATGATATGGATAAAATTATCTGAAATTGAAAACATCCGTATTAAAGCGCGGCGATGGCAGCATCATAATTTGGTTCATGTCCAATTTCAGAAACCAATTCCGTATGCAAGACAATCCCATGTTCATCGAGAACGACAATTGCTCTTGCATGAAGCGATTAAACTTTCCAGTCTCAATTTCCACGCCATAATGCATGCCAAAACTGCCTGTTCTGAAGTCAGAGAGCGTCTCCACATTTTCGATTCCCTCCGCACCGCAAAAACGCTTTTGTGCAAAAGGCAAATCGCGTGAAATACAGAGCACTTTTGTATTCACTAAATTGGCTGCCAATTGGTTGAATTTTCTGACCGATGCACTGCAAGTTCCCGTATCAATGCTCGGAAAAATGTTCATAATAACCCTTGTGCCATTATAATCCGCCAATCTCGCATCGGACATATCATTCTTCACCAAATAAAAATCTGGTGCTTTCTGACCTATTTGTGGCATTTCGCCATTGGTCGATGTTGGATTTCCCCCTAAAGTAATTGATGCCATTTTATCTTTTTTATGGACAAATCTACGCTTATTTTTCACTCGAAGTGGTTTCTTGTGAAGGATAAATTTATAGGGTGACTTATCAACAAATATTGTGTAAAATATTTATGCATATTAAATTTGAATTCTTAACTTTGAATATATAAATCAACTATTTATGAATCATTCTACACAATTCAAGCCACGCGCTTGGTTTTCACTGCTATTGATTTTTCAATTGTTTTTCTGGGGAAATGCCAAAGCACAAGTCTGCAATATCCTAGGCGACACGACAGTTTGTGAAAACGAAGTTGTCCCTTATTCAACCACGAATATAGGCTCAGGGATATACCTACCAATGGAATGCATTTGGAGGAGTCTCAGTTGGCTCTGGACCGAGTATCACCGTCACATGGAATACGCCGGGTTCGGGCCAAGTCACTTTAATTGTAAGAGATTCAGCCAATCAAATTGTGTGCACTGGAGTTAAAAATGTCACTATTTATGCTGCTCCTGTTCCGTTTATTCTGCCTTCTACAATGACAAAATGCGGAACTCAGGATACATCTAAACAAGGCACAGCAGGACAGGACAGGAAAGGCAATGAATGTTTGAGCGTCTGCGATTCTACTTGGATAACCTATTCAACCATCAATCATCCCGGCAGCACCTATGCTTGGGTAATTACGGGAAGTGCCATTGTCATTCCCAGTGTGACGAATAGTATTCAAGTCTATTGGACGGGAGTTGGCGCAGGAACTGTTAGAGTAACTGAAACAAGTGCTCAAGGCTGCATTGGCATCAATGAATTATGTGTCGTTATTGTCGCTAAACCAAATGCATCCTTTACGACCATGCCTGTTGCTTCTGGAGGTATCGTCAATGCATGTTTAAATCAGACCATCCTGTTCAATAATACTTCCACTACTGGTGGCGGAAGTCCATTCTGGAACTATACGTGGGTATGGGGTGATGGTACATCTACGAGTTTAAATGGATTGACAAATGGAAATGCCACACATTCTTACTCAATTGCGAATACCTATCAAGTCATGTTGATTGTAGAAAATGAGTGTCATTGTAAAGACACTGCATTTGTGACGGTCATCGTTGACGCTAAACCAGGACCAGATATTGAATGCGTAAGCACAGTCTGTCCGGGAGCAACAGTTACTTATAAGACCAATGCCATTTGCCCCAATTATCTCTGGACAGCAATCAATGGCACCATCGTCGGAAGCAATACCAATCAAACAGTTACAGTCACTTGGGGTGCAGTTGGTCCAGCTTATTTAACACTTCAAACCCTTGGCTGCGGCGCAACTTGTGCCTCACCTACTACAGTTGAAATTCCAATTATAGTGCCGAATGCCCTTATAAAAGGACCAAATCTAGTTTGCTTCGGAGATTGCAAAAAGTTCAAAATTTCTTGCACCATCCCTGTTGATAGCATTAAGTGGAACTTGCCTCCGGGACTTACATTCAATTCGGATTCTATCAATGTGAATGAGATTGAAGTATGCTTTAACAACCCTAGCTTCACTTCTGGTCTAATTACAGTAAATTATTTTCATACTACACCAGGTGCAGTTCCAAAATTAGCTTGTGGCGGCGTTTCCAATATCTTGGTCAATCAGCGCCCTAAGCTCAATTTGAATTATGTCTCAGAGATTTGTGATTTAAGCACCTTAACAGGGGGATACAATACCTCACCATCTGGAAATATTCAATGGACAATTACTCCGGCAGGAGGCATATTGCCCATATTTAATAGCATTCAATCAGCCAATGCACCATTCAATCCACTATGGGTTTGGGGGCCTGGGACATTTACCATAACTGCAACTGACTTGAGCGGTAATTATTGCAATTCACCGCAGAGTTTTGTGCTGAAAGTAAATCCAATTCCACCTGCACCTGATTCAATTACAGGTCCAATTTTGGTCTGTCCAAACACTCCTTACCAATATTTAGGATTCGCTACAGCGAGCAATTACACCTTAAATTGGACGGTATCTGGTGGAACGCCGATCAATGCCTCAGGTCCTTTTATATCTATCCTATGGGGGCCAGGACCAAGTTATGGAATTTCGCTCGTTCAAGTTGATCCAAAGACGGGTTGTCAATCAGCAGCCATTAATTATGTGGTCAACTCTCAATTGCCACTTTCTCCTTCAATTATAACAGGTCCAGTTACTGCATGCGGCAATAGCACTGTTACCAATGCCTATACGACTAGTTCACCTGGAACCTTATTTGAATGGAGTATTTCACCCGCAGCAGCAGGAAGCATTAGTTCGGGAAATTACACACCAACTATTAGTGTGCAATGGAATAATTATTCAGGACCAGCAATGGTTACATTGACGAGAACAGTTTGTGGAACGAGCATCGTAACCAACTACCCTGTTACACTCACTGCACCGCCTGCGCCGAATATCAGTGTTCCAAGCGCTATTTGTCAAGGAGTCAATGCCCTCATGAGCAGCTCTACACCAGGTGCTACTTTTGCATGGAATTTTGGTGATGGCGGCACAGGGACAGGGTCTCCTGTAAATCACATTTACAATAGCCCAGGCGTATACATTGTTACACTCACCGCAACCTATACGGGCTCGTGCACAGGCAGTGCCTCTGTGACTGCTGGAATCATAGTGCGACCTCGACCAACCGTTAATATCTCAACCCCTGATCCAAATGTATTCTGTGGTACAATTGGAAATGTAAATATGGCCGTTGCCTCTCCTGCCATTCTCACCACTTATCAATGGTTTAGAGCACCATCCACTTTCTTGGCTTCGGGAAGCACCTATACCTCAAATGTACTAGGTTCTTATTATGTCGTCGCAACCAATAATTTTGGATGCACGGCCTCAAGCAATTTTATCACGATCGATACCAACTGCGGCAATTGTGTGCCAGACCCATCTTATAATGTTTCGCTAAACATTATCAAACAAGGATGCAATAAAGATAGTTTTGTGGGAACGTTTACGCCTGGGGCGAGCAGCCCGCAATTCAATTTCGACGATATCTATGGTAGTCCAAATATAGTTTCAGGTACCAATGCTACGCATACCTTCCCAGAGCCTGGTTATTATCGCGTGAAATTCTGCGTTAAAGTGCCAAATATTACCAATACGGATTCTTGTGTAATTTGCGATACAAAAGTTGATACGATAAAGTACATACCAAACTTCTTCGCCTCTCTCGCCTGTTTGCAGGGAAATGACTCCGTCAGGGTCAATCTCGGAAATACAACGAAGATTTTGACTGGTTATCCGACGCCTTCCTATGCATGGAGTTACAACGGAAACCCGACATTCAGCACTTCTGCCAATTCATTCATCCATCTATTGCCAGGTACTTATACTTTTACCTTAGTGGTCAATGGCAATTGCATCAAGAATCTCGTAGTTACCATTCCCACTTTACCTCAGGCGATATTTACCTCAACAGATTCCGTCTGTGTGAATGCACCACTTGCTTTTACAAATGCATCAACAGGAATATACAACAATATCACTTGGACTTTTGGCGATGGAGCATCTTCTCTTTTGACCAATCCAATTAAAACCTATGCAGTTGCCAATCAATATACCGTCACACTGTCGATTACCAATGCATTTGGTTGTACGGATACGATGGTCAAATTGGTTACCGTATTGCCGAACTCTCTATCCACAGCAGTTTTACCGATGGGTCCAACTAGTTTCTGCGAAGGTGGCAATGTTCAATTGAATAGCAATATCACTGGAGGCTATCCAGTCTATAATCTCATATGGTCGACCACGCAAGTCATACCAAATATCAATGCCATTTATACCGGTCAATACTATTTCGATGTGATGGATTCGAAGGGTTGTTTTATGCGCTCGAATACGGTCAATGTAATGGTCAAACCGACCCCTAAACCAAATATTACTGGTCCAATAAAAGTTTGCTTCGGGCAAAATCCTACATTCTCGGTGAACTATCCATCCAGTCCATATGCCATTGAATGGAGTTTAGATGGAGCAATGACGCCTTGGTTCAATCAATCCAATTATCTTGTTTTTGGACCTTCCATAGGCAATCATGTTTTGATTGTAAGAGTGACAAGCCCTGACACTTGTATTGGCTATGATACTTTCCGATTTAGAGTATATCCATTGCCGAATGTATCAGTTGGACCTGGGGCTAATTTATGTGAAGGGCAGACCCACCTCATCGTCGGCTCGAGCACTTCTCCGATCATCATTGCCAATTATTGGAATACTGGTTCAAATAATGATTCAATTTATGCATCTACACCAGGGAATTACATCTTTACAGTAGTCGATACAAATGGATGTAAAAACGATGCTTTCAAAGTCATTCATCCACTTCCAAATTTCTGTGGCTTGATGACGGGTTGTTATGATATTTGCGATACGACGAAAAATTTAGTTTGGTTTGGACCTAAAGGATATGCAAGTTATCAATGGTATTACAATAACACCCCGATTCCTTGGGCTGTTAGCGATACATTCCATATTCCACTCTATCAGTCTGGTTCTTATACACTCTTGCTCACTACTATCCATGGGTGTTCAAAAATGTCCCCGTCGATTAATATCAAGTTCATCAAATGTGATTCTTGCATCATCGACTTGCATGCTGATGTGATTTGCGGACCAATTGATCAAGCAGGCAATCAGACCTATTCTGTTACGATGCAAGTCAATAATGGCTTAGCTGCTGGCGCTGGCATCAATATTTCAAGTCCACAAGGGTCAGTGACTGGTGTTAGTCCAGCTACAGTGCCTTTGGGTTGGAGCAATGTCACTTTTACATTTACAGATATTCCTGCAATAGATACTTCTGTTTGTTTTACAGTGACTTTGTTTACAGCTACTAGAAAATGTAGTAAGACCATTTGCGTGCCGCTTCCTCCATGTGAGAAAGAATGTGTGAAAACCATCAAATGGAAATCTTTTGTATGTGCAGGGACCAATGGTGCTGGCAATCCAATCTACAGCATGTGTGTAGATGTATTCTGGGGTGGAAGCAACGGTTCGACCTTAACGGTGAATACGCCGAGTGGCAGTTTTGTCACCAATCCAGTGACCATCAATAATGGCAACCAAACCATCTGCTATACGTATACTGATTTGCCTCCTTACACTGGATTTTCAACGTTCTATTTTACCTTCTTTGATGCTGCAACTAAAACCGTGTGCAGAGATTCCTTGAAGCGGGATTATAAGCCATGCGGTGACACTTGTAAAGTGGAAATATTTGGTATGTGCGCTCATTGCAAGCGATTGAATGCGACGAATTCAACGTACGATATTGATTTAGTGATCAATAATACCTTAGGTACAAATGCCAATGTTTCCGTACTACCAATTCCTGGAGGCGTGTTTGGTGCGCCAAGTCCTGCTGTTATTCCACCGGGAATCAATAATGTGAGTATTCCATTTACCGATAATAATCCAAGAGATAGCATCATCTGTTTTAGAGTATTATTATCAACGCCTACAATTTCTTGCTGGCAAGATATCTGTGTGTATTTGCCAGTTTGCGACAGCAATGATCATGTCAATATTCATAATCAGACACCACTATCTTTTTTCACTGTTGCTCCAAATCCAGCCAATCAATCAGTTACTATTCAATATGTACAGCAAACAGATGCGTCCAATGTGATTGAAGTGAGAAATATCGAAGGAAGGATTGTTCATCAACAATTCCTAAATAATTCCACCAATCAAACGCAATTGGATATTATGTATTGGCCGCAAGGGACTTATTATATCAGCTTGAGAAGTGATGAGATATATAGAGGAACCATTCAATTATCCGTTCAACATTAATGAACAATAAAAAGGGAGAACAAATTGTTCTCCCTTTTTTTTATCACCATAATAAGTATTGGGTAATTATTTCTTCTTAGAAAAGTCAAAATTTGACAAATAGGATATCCTCAAAGTTGGATTGATTTCTTCTATTGTGTTTGCTTTATTCCAAACATTTTGATGGATGTAGGCAAACTGAATTTGATGATGTAGATTGACTATATAAGCCAATCCAGCAATAATTCTATTCTGATTCATTACGCCCGCTCCGCTAAAACTGCCTACATTAAAAAATGCTTCGTCTGCGAGAATCCCATTCACAATAGTCCTATTATTCTTTCTAAGAATGGGATGATTGATGGTCAACATGTATCGTATCCTATTTCTATATTCAAAATAATCCATGACATAATCAGCGCCTTGAGCTATAGGCATTCCGACAAGTCTATTTTCATTCCTCAATCTGTGGGTAATTGTAAAATCGCCTAATTGATGCTTGTAACTGGCTTGAATCCAAACGTGATGCTCGGGTATAGATGTCTTATTCAGTGGTATAGTGCCATAAGAATAGGTATTGTAATAGGTATACCCTATACTCAAAATTAGTGGCTTTGAAACTTGATAATCGATGGATGGACGAATAAAGAATTGTTGCGCTTGTTCAAATCCATTGGCAAAACGCATCGTCGCCTCAAGGTTGAACGATGTTTTTTTTGAAATCATATTCTTGCCCACATAGTGCAACCAGATATTGTTATGGTGGAATTTTTTGAGAAAACCAATTTGAATAAATAATAGCAGTGTAATTGAACAAAAATATTTCATTTTCAAATTAAAGTTTGATTTGCTAAAAACAATACATTGAAAAGTGTATCATCAGTCAAAAAGATCAGTTTTTTTTCTTTGCAATCAAAATCATTCTCTGTGAAGAATTCTCGTCATAAGGTTGTAAAAAATAATTTCCAAACGTATTTTGAATTTCAAATCCGCTTTCATGGAGGTGCTTTTTAAACCAGTTCAAATCCAATAATTGAACGCGCTCCATAAAGTGATGCACTTCATTGCCATCTAACACATCGATGCGCTTACAAACGCATTGATTTTCGATAAACTTCTGCGTTTCAAACTGAATCCCTTCAATGGTCTGCTTTATAACAGCTGATTCTGAAATCGATGCATGATTGGGGTTTAGATAATCGATGACCAAATGCCCTTGAGGTTTTAAATGCAATGATATTTGTTTTAAGACGCGAATATTGTCTGCTTGATCATTGAAATAGCCAAAGCTCGTAAATAGATTGCATATCGCATCAAACTGCTCCTGTAAATCAAAAGAGCGCATATCCCCAACGACAAATTTCAACTTCTCACTTGCGAATTCTTGGGCAATTTTAATACTCTCTTTGGACAAATCCAAGCCAGTCGTTTCATAGCCCAAATCATGTAAATACTTGGCGTGACGGCCTTTGCCACATGCCAAATCCAATATATTTGAATGAGGTGCTATCGGGAGAAACTGCATCAAGCGGTGAATAAATTCCTTCGCTTCGAGATCATCTCTGTGTTGATATAATAAATGATAATACGGGGAATCAAACCAAGATTCAAACCAATCTTCTTTTCGTTGCATGAATTGGAAATCTATTGGATTACTTTCGGCACTTTTATATAGTCCGAATCCTTGCTCGGGGCATTCTTAAGACCTTCTGCTTTGGTGATATAGGTGTGAATTTCATCTTCGCGCATGACATTGACATCTTCGTTCATATAGATCAAAGGCTGAACACCCTCTGTATTCACTTCATTCAATTTCTCTACCAATTCAAGGATATTGCCCATATCGACGATTAGTTTATCCTTCTCAGCATCGTTAAAACTGAGTTTTGATAAATTGGACAATCGATCAATCAATGCGCCATCAACTTTCATGCAATATTATTTTTATGCAAAAATAGCTTAAGATTTTAATTTTGCATAGAATTATGTATGTTTGAGCAATGATGCTTTTGCAAGGCATTACGGAGATTTGTAAATAGAATATGGAAACTAGTTTAAACAAGGCAGATATTGTTGTCAGTGGGGTTAGGCCAAGCGGTAAATTGACGATAGGCAATTATTTTGGGGCGATTCGCAATTTTGTAAAATTGCAGGAATCTTGTGATCAAATCTTTTGCTTTTTAGCGGATATTCATACCCTCACTACCCATAGCGATCCTGTTGAATTAAAAAATAGCGTCAAACTGACGACTGCCATCTACCTCGGTTGTGGCTTAGACCCCAATAAGGTCAATATATACGCCCAGAGCGAAGTGCGCGAAATCAGCGAATTGTACCTATACCTAAATATGCTCGCCTATATGGGTGAGCTTGAAAAGACCGCTGCTTTCAAGGATAAAATCAGAAAACACGCAGACAATATCAATGCCGGGCTCCTCACCTATCCTGTGCTCATGGCTGCAGATGTCTTAATTCACAAAGGCACCAAAGTCCCAGTGGGCAAAGACCAAATTCAACACATCGAAATGATGCGCGATTTTGGAAGTCGATTCAATTTCAGATACCAAAAGAATATTTTTCCTGAGCCACAACCCTTTAGTTTTGGAGAAGAACCCATCAAAATCCCTTCCCTCGGCGGTTCAGGGAAAATGGATAAATCAGGGCCAGAAGACCACGCCATATTCTTAATCGATGACGATAAAGCCATCGAGAAAAAAATCAAACGAGCAGTCACAGATACAGGTCCAACTGAAAAAAATTCCGTTAAACCCGAATCCATTGAAAACTTATTCTACTTGATGGAATTGGTCTCTGAGAAAAGTGTGGTAGCGGATTTTAACGCGCGCTATAACGACAGTACCATTCGATATGGCGACTTCAAAAAGCAATTGGCAGAAGATATGATTCAATTTGTTCGCCCAGTTAGAGAGCGCATTTTAGAATTCTATCACAACGACAAATTGCTCCTAGAAGTGACGAATAAAGGAGCGGATGCCGCGAGAAAAAGCGCTCAAAAAACCATGAAGGAAGTGAGAGAAGTCATGGGTTTGAAATAATCCAATTCCCGCATTTAAAATTGATTTGACCAATGAACCTGATAAAATCTTTGCCCCTTTTTCTATTTGCTATCTTGATAAATACTGCGGCAATAGGCCAATCAAACACTGCTTCAAGCGAAACAGAAAGTGAAGAAGCATTGAAAGAAATCATCATCAAATTAAACAATGTCATTAAAAAAGATACCACCAATGCCAAGGCCTATTATGATAGAGCCATAGCCAAGGCCAAGATGTTCTTCTATGATGAAGCCCTCCTCGATTATAATAGAGCCGCGAAAATCAACAATAATATCGAATTGCTCCATTTCAATCGGGGGATTCTAAAGAGTTTGATGGACGACCACAAAGGAGCTATCGCTGACTTCAATGTCCTTATCGCCAAAAATCCCAATGATACCCATGCCTATTATTTGAGGGGATACGATAAAGCCCAAATCAATGATACTAAAGGATCGATAGAAGATTATGATAAAGCCATAACATTGGATTCAACCAATGCTGATTTCTACTTTGGAAAAGGCAATGTCTATGATCAAATGGAAAATTACCGCGAAGCCATTCAGCTCTATAACAAAGCCATAGAATTGAATAAGAGCGACGAAGATTATTTCTACAATCGGGCACTTGCCAAATTTAACCTCATGGATTATGAAAGTGCGATAGCTGATTTCACAGAGGCGATGAAGATAGATCCAAAATATCCAGAGGCCTATGTCAATCGAGGAAGCGCATACAGCGAATTAGGAAAATTCACAGAAGCCATTCGCGATTTCGATGAGGCCATTAAAATCAATCCGCTCGATACGAATGCCTTGGTCAATCGAGGCAGTATCAAATTAAAACAAGCCGATTACAAAGGGGCAGAAAAAGATTTTACCATCGCCATTGAAACCAATCCCTATATCGAACACGTATATGCGTATAGAGCCTATGCGAGGGACATGCAAGAGAATTACGACGGTGCCATTGCAGATTATGCCATTGTGCTCAAAGGAAATAAAACAGATTCCATCTCACTCTTCAATATGGGCTGGGACCACTACAATATCGGCAAACAAAAAGAGGCCATGGGTTATTTCAATTATTTCATCAAACTCTATCCCGACAATCCCTCTGCTTACTACTTCAGAGGACATCTCCAAATATTGTTGAATCAAAAACCAAAGGGCTGTGAGGATTTAAAAACAGCATTGAAAATGGGCGATAAAGATGCCACTGATTGATCAAAGAGCATTGTAAGTAAATTACATTCAAGCGTCTACTATTTACAGATAAAACGCCTCTGTCAATCTCCTATATTCTGCCGAATAGCCATGCTCACCCAAAATTGTCAAGTCCATTTCACGTATTAGCATTGGCTTTTGTTTTCCCAATTTATACATCACGCGATGCCATGGTTTATGCGGATTTGGTCGCACGAGGCATTTTTCAATTATATACAATCCCGCTTTTTCAAATTCGCCTTCCAATGCCTCGGCTGCATTGAAAGGATAAATCAGATATGCAAAGCCATCCTGGCACAAATTCCCCTGCACCACCTCACACCATTGCACTCGATTCAATGCAGTGCTGTGCTTGGCAATTTTTTCCACCTCAGATGCAGAGTGGCTATTCTCTTCAAAAAATGGCGGATTGGAAATAATCAAATCGTATGCCTTTGCAGGATGAATGCTCAACACATCTCCGCAAATGAATTCAATATGCGCATAGCGAGGCGAATTAGCGGCTATATTTGATCGGCATACCTCAATCGCTTCTTTTTGAATATCGATACTTTTAATAGTCGCTTGCGGAAACCGCTGTGCCATCATAAAGGCGATGACGCCCGTCCCACTGCCGATTTCCAATATACTACTTGGATTGGATACATTCGCCCAAGCACCGAGCAATACCCCATCTGTATTGACTTTGAATACTCCTCCATGCTGATGGATGATAAATTCCTTAAATCTAAAATACGGATTTGCCATAATGCTTGCTGGAAGAATTCCCCAATTTTGCTGAATTGATAAAAAGATTTAAGATTGGCATGAATTGATTTTTTTCTCGAAAAAAATATGTAGGTTTGACCGAGAAACAAACGCTTTAAAGCGATAAAATTAATGAAGTACAGACTAATCTATTGGATATTTTTTTTCACCATTACAACTAATCTCATTGCGCAGACTAAAGGAATCCGCTTTGATAGAGAAAATATCGATTTTGGAGAAGTCAAAGAATGGCTGAACAATCAAGCCGTATTTACCTTTACCAATAATACTTCTGCAGCCATTAGAGTGCTTCCTATAAGAGCTGCCTTTGATTTAGAAGTGCGCTATCCAAGAGAGCTGATTCAACCAGGCCAATCTGCCAAAATCGTCGCCATCTACTATACCGATCGCTCTGAATTTTTCTTGCGCAAATTCCCTATCTATTTCTCCCATGCAGCAGAGCCCACCGTGCTCAAAATTGAAGGCAAAATCATGTCGCTTCATAAAGATGCATTCATCGCTTGCCCCAATACCACTGAACCCAAGAAAGAGGAAGTCAATAAGGATTTGATCCTGAATGTTCAAATCATCGATGATGAAACTTCACTGCCCGTAAAGAATTCCAACGTCTCCTTCGCCATTTCAAGCAAAGAGATCTATAGCTTTAAAACGGATGTAATTGGTGCTTTTCAAGCATCAAATATGGTCAATACCAACTCTTCACGCGCGCCAGTGGTTATGAGACCAATGTAGACATGAAAAACCTAGACCCTAGCACGACGTTTATTCAAGTGAGATTAAAGCCCTTGAAGAAAGAGACTCCGCCTGTTGCCAGCAATACCATTACCCAGAATCCGATTTCAGAGACAAAAACCGATACCCCTATACTTGCGAATACCTCGTCACAAAAGGAAATCTTACAAGGTCGAGATACGGTGATTATAGAGAAATACAAGCGCGACACGGTCTATTTCAACTTGAAGACAGACGAAGAAATCAAAAAAGAAGAAGATTTGCAGAAATTGCTCAATGAGGCGCAACAGAAATTGACGCAGATGGAGGCAGAGATCAAGCAAGTCAAAGAGCGAGAGATGCAGGTCAAAGAGCAGCGAGAACTCGAATTGCGCAAACAAGAAGAAATACAAGCTGCGCTCAAAAAGCAGCCTATCAATGAAATTGATACCAAAACAGGGATGTTAAATCAAGAATTGTTCAAACTCAATAATATTGTTTTTCTCCTCGATGTGTCAGGTTCCATGATTGAAGGAGGAAAATTGATCTTGATGCAAAATAACCTCAAAAAGCTTATACAAGTGCTTAGACCAGAAGATCAAATATCTATCATCACATACAATATCAATGCATACGAGACTTTACCTGTCACCAAAGTGAACAACAAATTCCTCATCAACAAAACAATCGACAGTTTAAAAGCGAGCGGATTGACCAATGGGGTAAAGGGATTGGAAAAGGCCTACCAATTTTAGAACAGCATTTTATCACCAATGGGAATAATCAAGTCATCATGATTACCGATGGAAAATTCACCAAGACCAAAGATGAAGAGGGAAAGATTTTCTCCTTCGTCAACCTCAAATCGTTGAATGCAATGAAGCTCACCGTAGTTGGCTTGGGCAATGATAGAGATGCCAATAAGCGCATGAAAAAATTGGCCGAGAGTGGGAATGGCAATCTCATCAGTATTGAAAATACCATGAGTGCGGCTGATAATTTCTTATTAGAGGAAATTAAGGGAAATTCGCGGAAGTAATAGTTAGAAAAAATTGTTACTAGCAATTATCAAGATGCTGAATTAAGGGTATTTAGTATACTTCATCATGATTGCCTATATCAATAAATACGGCCTTTTTAGGCTTATCTTTAGTAAAATAGAAAACTACCCTGAGATCTTGATCTATTGAAAAACTCCATAAATCCTTTAACTTTCCAGACAGCTTATGTGTTTTCAATCTAGAATCAAAAGGATCAACAATGAATACTTCTAATCTAATCCAAAAATTTGTTTCGAAATTTGTTGCTTTAATCCTCTTTTTAAAAATTCGTTTAAATGAATCACTAAAAGCAACTTCCATTATAGCATCTTTTTGAGTGTATTCATGTTGGTTGAGAACTTCAACTTCCCCGATTGCTCTTCTTCATGAGACTTTTTGAAGTTCATGGCCATTTCACTTCTTCTCGAGTCAGCGATATTATGTTCTAAAAGATTCTTGATTTCCATTCGATCTTCTAATGGCAATCCATAAATTGTTTCAACGATATCATCAAATTTTACAGTATGTGATTTCATATTAAAAATTCAAGTTCTAAAGATAAAGGATTTATTTCAATAAAATTAATTTGTTTAACATGTTTATAATAATGAATCGCCATTTAAGAAATTAACCAAACTGAATTCACCCTCATTTCCTTTATTTAGAAAAAAAATTGTATGTTTGGTTTTCAAACTAATTATTCAAAAAGATAAACAGTGGCTTTTCCTTTCTTTAAACAACACGATGCTATGGATTGCGGACCATCGTGTCTGCGCATGATTGCTAAACACTACGGCAAGAACTTCACCCTCGATACACTTCGAAAGCGAAGTCATATCGACAGAGAAGGGGTATCCCTCATGGGAATCAATGAAGCTGCCGAAAGCATTCATTTCAAAACCATGGCGGTGAGCATTGGATTTGAACAATTAAAAAAAGAAGTTCCCCTTCCTTGCATTGCCCATTGGAATCAAAACCACTTTATCGTTGTCTATAAAATAAAAAATGACAAAGTCTATATCGCAGATCCAGCCGAGGGTTTAATCGAATTGCCAACCAAAGATTTCCTCAAGGGGTTTATGAGCAAGGCCAAAGAAGGCAAGGATGAAGGAATTTGTTTACTACTCGAACCCAAAGCTGAATTCTATAAAGCAGATGATGAAAAAGTAGATAAGAAGACTTGGACATTCCTCTTGCAATATTTGCGCTCCTATAAGGGATTGTTGGTGCAACTATTCATCGGATTGATGGTGGGCAGTTTGCTGCAATTGATATTCCCATTCCTCACACAATCTGTCGTCGACTTCGGTATCAACAACCAGAATTTCAATTTTGTCGTACTCATATTGATTGCGCAATTGGTATTGTTCTTCAGTCAAACTACCGTAGATGCCATTCGAAGTTGGATATTATTGCACATCAGTTCGCGGGTGAACATATCCCTAATCTCGGATTTCTTATCCAAGTTAATGCGCTTGCCCATCTCCTATTTCGATACCAAAATCGTGGGGGATATCATGCAGCGAATCAATGACCACTATCGAATAGAACGGTTCCTAACTGCATCCACAATTGGTATTTTATTTTCTTTTTTCAACCTCATCATCTTTGGAATTGTCTTGATCGTATATAGTTTCAAGATATTCTTCATCTTCACAGTCGGTTCGCTCTTATATGCAGCATGGGTGCTCTTCTTTATGAAAAAGCGCAAGAACTTAGACTATAAAAAATTCGATCAATCCAGTGCCAATCAAAGCAAAATCATCCAACTCATCCAAGGCATGCAGGAGATCAAACTCAACAATAGCGAAACGCAGAAGCGATGGGAATGGGAGCGCATTCAAGCCAAGGTTTTTAAACTCAACGTAGACACTTTACAACTATCACAGATTCAAGAATTGGGCGGTACTTTTATCAATCAATTGAAGAATATCCTCATCTCCTTTTACACGGCTAAATTAGTCATCGACGGACAATTGACCTTGGGTATGATGATGAGTGTGCAGTATATCATCGGGCAATTATCTTCGCCCATCAACCAATTGCTCAATTTCGCCCAATTGATGCAAGATGCCAAGATCTCACTAGAGCGATTGGGAGAAATCCACGATAAAGAAAATGAAGAGAATCCCGAAGATGATAAATTGCAAGAACTGCCTTTCAAGCGCGATATTTATGTGAATGATGTAGAATTCCAATATGGTGGGCCGAGCAGTGAAAAGGTACTAGACAAAATCAAAACGACTATTCCTGAAGGTAAAATAACAGCCATTGTCGGAACGAGTGGAAGCGGTAAAACGACTTTGATCAAGCTCTTGATGAAGTTCTACGAACCGAAAAAAGGGGAAGTTAAAATCGGAGAAACCCCTATCAACAATATATCTATCAAGACATGGAGAAATCACTTGGGCGCAGTCATGCAAGATGGATTTATCTTCTCTGATACCATCGCCAATAATATTGCTGTTGGTGTAGAGAAAATAGACAAAGAACAATTGCTCAAAGCGACTAAGACTGCGAATATTCAACAGTTCATCGATAGTTTGCCCTTGGGCTTTAACACCAAGATTGGAGCGGACGGAAATGGATTGAGTCAAGGACAAAAGCAGCGCATTCTCATTGCACGCGCTGTATATAAAAACCCATCTTTTATGTTTTTCGATGAAGCGACCAATGCACTCGATGCAAATAATGAACGCATCATCATGGAGAATCTAGATGAATTCTTTAAAGGGAAAACCGTTGTCATCGTTGCACATCGATTAAGTACTGTGAAGAATGCAGATAAGATCATCGTTTTAGAAAAGGGTTGTTTGGTTGAAGAGGGCACGCATGCTCAGTTAGTAGAGAACAAAGGCGCCTACTATACTTTGGTTAAGAATCAATTAGAATTGGGAAATTAGAGATTCAGAAATGATGCATTCAACCACAATTTGTCCTACAAAAAACAAGGTTTTTTGTATTTTCGTATTAATTATTATAAATTCGCCTAAAATTTCCCTTTTTGTCTAAGCCACATCATATATTTCTCATTGTAGCAGATAGTTTGCGCAAAGATAGTGTATATGCTCAAGGCTCACCGGGGCTTCCTTATAGCGAGGCGAATGGCACTCAATTCACTCAGGCGAGGTCCGCTGCGTGCTGGACTTTACCAGCAACTTCTTGTCTTTTTACAGGAATGGATGTGCATGAACATGGCGCTGATACCCATACTCGACAATTAAAAGAGAATATTCCCACACTCGCAGAAAAACTGAAAGCAAAGGGCTATAAGACCATACAAGTTACAGCCAATCAAGTGACCACAGAGGTTTTTGGATTGGATAAGGGCTTTGATGAAATACATAAGGTGTGGCAGTTTGTCGTACCTAGATTTAATAAAATTGTGCGTTGGGGATTGTCAATGACAAAGCCGCGCGTGCGCAAATTATTTTTCAGCAAAGATGTCGTCCACGCTAAATTGCTCAGTGATATTCAAGCGGCGAATTGCTGGGGCCAGACGACCCATCGCGACGCATTTGACAGAGCCAGAACCTTGCTCGCTGAGGCCGACAAGACCAATCAACCTTGCTTTGTTTTCATCAATTTGATGGAGACACATTTTCCCTATCATATCGATGATATCTTCAAATTTAAAAGCGAGGGATTATTGGATAAATTCCGTGAAGGATGGAGTTTATTCAATGTCATCAATATGTCCTTTTTGCATTCAGATACAGAGCGAATCAAACCTAAATTCAGGGAGATCATTCGCCAGAGGCAAGCTACTGCATGGACCCTGATCAGGGAAGATTTGGATAATTTTATGCGCGAACAGCATGAAGACAAAAATAATTTAGTGGTGTTTTGTTCTGACCATGGTGACAATTTCGGCGAACTAAACTGGTATTACCACTTTGCCAATGTCAATGAAGCGGGGAATCGCGTCCCTCTATTTTGGTTAGAGAATGGAGAAAAGAAATCGGGCGTACATTCAGAACCCATTTCATCCAAATTCATTCATCAATCCATCTTGAAAAAAGTGGATGAAGACCAACCTACCACCCTATTTGAAAACAATCACTTAAATTTCCCCATCCTCCAATCCTATTGGTATAAGCACCACAGCGGGACCATGGAAAAATACAAATACAATCAATTCTTGTTTTCCGAAGGGAATACGCGCTATCTAATGCGCAATAAAGTCTGGTTGACGGCACCGATTACGGAGGAAGTGTATAATAACGAACCTCAATACGAGCCACTAGATGGAAATACCAATCCAATAGAAGAATTGAAGATGGACAGTGAAAAGAAAAAACTATTAGAAACTAAGGTTGCGAATTTTATCGATTTCTCAGATAAAATGAAATATTAACAATGGTCAATGAACTAAAAAAGCCCTAGAATTTTCTAGGGCTTTTTTAATTTATATCATTGATATATTAATTTGTTTCGAAATCCGTTATGCAAATTCCATGATGCATATTTTCATAAAAAAAATGCGCATTCTAAACTAATGTAAAATGCGCATTCTGCGAATATGCAATGCACAATGCATTGCGAAATGATACGCAAAGCATTGCGTATCTACGTTAATTTGTTTCGAAAACAACCGGGATGCTGAATCGCACTTTTACAGCACGTCCATTTTGTTTCCCTGGTTTCCATTTCGGCAATTGTTTGATTACTCTATCTGCTTCTTTACCGCATCCGCCACCGATATCTCTGATACATTTTACATCATTCACTTCACCATTCTCATCGATGACGAATTCCATGTATACTTTACCTGTGATATCATTTTCCAATGCGAAAGGCGGGTATTTGATATTGTTTTGAATAAACTTGTACATCGCCTCTTCTCCACCTGGGAATTCTGGCATTTGCTCAACGAAAGTAAATACTTCATTGCTAGGAGCTTCAACTGCGCCTTTATCACCTAAATCGGTATTGATTACTTCTTCTGCATCGTCATCGCCTTTTACCGTCTCAGCAGCAACTTTTACTTCTTGCAAATCATCTTGTTTTTGAATGACTTCTTCGTTCTGTACCAATTCATCCTCTTTGATTACAGGAGGCACGAATTTAATAGTCGATTGAACAGGTGGCGGTGGTGGTGGTGGCGGTGGTGGTGGTGCAGTCTCATCCATCGGCGGTGGTGCTTGTAATTCGGTTATATCAACGACTCTCTCTTTTTTAGGAAGAAAATCAGCTGGATTCACGAATTTGGAAATTAAATATCCCCCAACGACGACAAACAAAAAGAGAAACATAATCATAGCTCCTCTCTTGATGCGTTTTGAATAGGTTACTCGCAAGTCATAAGCGCCATAGCTCTTATTCCTTGTTTCGAATAAAACATCCAAAAAATTCATGCTTATATTATTTTGTACATCCATTTTTTAGTTTTTTGCATTTAAAAATTGCACTCGCACATTACATTATTATTTACTTGTTACCCTTTATTTTGCGTTAGCTAAAGCGGTTGAAATAAGTTGTTTCTCTGGCTCCGATATATCGATGATCGCATAGAGTTTAATTCCGCAGATATGCATCTCATCGAGGATATCCACCATATTCTTATACTTGCTATCATCATTGATTTTTATCAAAACCAACATTTTGAATCACCTTTTTCATCCACACCATGCTCTTGTGCTACCGACTTTTCTTCTCCAAGATGGCTTTTCTCACGCCTTTGTTTGGATCAAAATTGGTGGCAACAACAGCAGCTGGATCTGCAGCAGCGTCTTCAGGTTTGCCAAAATAATACAAAACCAAATTATCCTTTGTCAACAAAACAGTCATTGCTTTAGACGCGGGGAAATCCGGTTGTTTGATATTCGGGTCTTTGATGTCGGCCGGCATGGCGATATCCATGGCTTTGGGCTTTGCCAAAGTGGTGGTGAACATAAAGAAAGTAATCAAGAGGAAAGCCAAATCCACCATGGGTGTAAAATCGACTTTGGTACTGAGTTTCTTTGCTTTGCCTTTACCTCCACCGGAGGGTTTTCTGCTATTTCTGCCATTTTATTCTATTTTACAGCTATACATATATTCCTAACTCGGCAATGCTATGTATAGAATTATTTATAATTATTTTCCCTGCTTAAAATTATTGAGGTAAGCTTGTAGGCATTCCCTCTAAATTGGTGATTAAGCTATAATTCAAAACATCTTGATTTTTCAAGGTCTTCATCACAATTTTAATTGCAGTGATTGGCGTATTGCCATCTGCTTTAATAGCGATAGAAGCTTTTTTGTTAGATGCTCTTCCATAGACCAACCAATCTTTCAATTCATTGGCTTCGGAATTGCTCGTATCAACTGGTATACCACTGGCCACTTTTTCCATTTCAGATCTCTTTGCACCATCTAGTGCTAAGAAGCCTTTTACTTGAGAAAATGGAACGCCTATCGGTCCGCAATTGATATAAGTCTTCATCTCCTCCTCAGTCAAATTGAGTTTGAAACGCTCATTCAAAGCTTTGATCTGAGCCATTTTTGTTCCCCCATTATTGTCCATTCCATAGAATACACGACCATCTTTATCAATCATTAGTTGAATGACATTGACATCGTTTGTAGGTCTGTCGACAACAGAAGAAGGAGTATCAATAATGACAGGCTCTTTTGGTTTGGCCGTTGCAGTAAGGACGAAGAAGGTGAGCAATAGAAAGGCGACATCGCACATCGCTGTCATATCTAAAGAGGCTGAACCTTTTTTTATTTTAATTTTTGGCATACGACTATAGTTTAGATTTAGAAGATTCTATGACACTTGCATCCAATAGATGCGAGCTTTTAAAATTTCCACAAAAAATTAATTTTTTGCAGCAAAGTTTTGGTTGATCATAAATTTCGCCTCATCTATTCTATAGGTAATCTCATCAATTGCAGAAGAGAAATAATTGTAGAATACAATTGCAAAGAATGAAGTAGAGATACCCAAAGCCGTGTTGATCAAGGCCTCAGAGATACCGTTTGCAAGAGCTGTTTGGTCAGGTGCTCCAGCAGATGCCAAGGCAGCGAATGAACGAATCATCCCCAATACCGTTCCAATCAAACCTGCAAGTGTAGCAACAGTTGCAATAGTAGAAATAATCACGAGATTTTTTTGCAACATCGGAATTTCCAATGCTGTAGTCTCTTCCATTTCTTTTTCGATTTCGCTCATTTTATTTTCTTTTGACAAAGAAGAATTGCTTTTCATAGCAGCATCTTTATCCAAACCGCTTTTCATGATATTTGCAATTGAACCTTGTTGTTTGTCGCATTTTGCAATCGCTTCTGAAGTATTTTCAGTAACCAAAGACGCTTTAACGCTCAACAAAAATCCATCTGTATTTCCACCGCCATTTGCTTTGCGAATAGCCAAGAAACGCTCGATAGAGAATACCCACATTGAAATAAACAAAGTCAAGAGAATTGGTACTACAAATCCTCCTTTATAAACCATTCCCATATAATTTCCTGGAAGTGGATGGCCTGCAGCATCAAAGTTGACACTATTACCAAATACAAATAAATAAATACAAACTGCTACCGCAGCGACAACGATGAAAATAATTCCATTGTTCATTGATGATCCTTTCTTTTGATTACTCATAGGGAAAAAGTTTTAGTTTAAGACTGTTTTTTAAATTATGGCAAATATATATTTTAGTTTCCAATTTCCTATAGGCAGGAATTAAAAAGTCACAAAATTATAAGTTTGTATAACAAGAATCAAAAAAATAGAGAAAAGAAAAATCTTCTAAATCCTTTATTTACAGGAGCTGCGTCCACATCATCCAAAGATTGAGGGAGATAATTAACAGGGCGATTACCCAAGAAATTAATTTTAGTAACATTGTATTAACATACTGACCCATGATGACCCGATTGGAAGTGAAATAAACCAATGGAATGACTGCAAAGCTCAATTGTATAGATAAAACCACTTGACTGAAGATGAGCATATCAACCGTTTTGGCATCTCCAAAATAATACGTGATATACAAAGCAGGTATGATTGCCAACAAGCGTGTAATTAGCCTTCTCACCCAAGGTTTGATTTTTAAATTTAGAAAGCCCTCCATGACGATCTGCCCCGCCATCGTGCCTGTAATCGTTGAATTTTGTCCGGATGCCAAAAGGGCTAAAGCAAATAAAAATCCAGCCATCTCAACGCCCAACAATGGATTCAATAATTTATGAGCTTCCTTGAGATCTTGAATTTCATGATACCCATTTACATAAAATGTGCCTGCGGCTAGAATCAAAATGGCGGCATTGATGAAGAATGCAATGAATAAGCAGAAACTGCTATCCCATGTAGCGAATTTTATCGCCTCTTTTTTAGATGCAGCATCTGAACCAATATTCCTCGTCTTGACAATGCTAGAATGCAAATAGAGGTTGTGCGGCATGACCGTGGCACCCATGATACCAATGGCGATATAGAGCATTTTGGGATTGGACAATATCTCTGATGTGGGCAAGAGGCCTCTCAAAATCAATTGAATATCCGGTTTAGCATAGAACAACTCTGTAATAAACGAAAACAATATGACCAATATCATCAAACCTACCAGTACTTCCAATAATCGAAACTTTCGATCTTGCAATAAAAGCAAGAGCAAAACATCTGCAGTAGTAATTAAAACCCCGATGGTCATTGGAATATCGAATAATAAATTTAGTGCAATGGCACTGCCGATTACTTCCGCCAAATCGCAGGCTATGATGGCTATTTCGCATAAAAACCAGAGAATATAATTGACTACTGGGGAATAATACGCCCTACATGCTTGAGCTAAATCCAGGCCCGTCGCAATGCCCAATTTTAAAGCGAGGTGCTGCAATATCATGGCAAAAATATTGGACAATAAAATCACGAAAAGCAATGCATAAGCGAATTGCGCTCCTCCAGCAATATCAGTCGCCCAATTTCCAGGATCCATATACCCCACAGCAATCAATAATCCTGGACCAAAAAATGCAAACATCTTTTTCCAAACACTTTGTGTTTTAGGAATATCAATACTGCGATACATTTTCTAAATTTTAGGCAAATATAAATATTTTTTTAGACTAGCCTAACTTATTTTAAAAAGATAAAAATCTGCCTTAACATTATAATTAAGTACTTTCGTGATTATTGATAAAAATATGAAAGATAATACGGCATTTGTAAAAATAGACAAAGCAGATGGCATTGCAACCATTTGGCTTGATGTGGCGAATGAAAAAATGAATATCATCTCCCCTGCCCTCATTGACGTATTTAATGAGGTTTTAAATGAAATTGAGACGGACAATTCAATTGATGCTGTGGTTTTAATCAGCGGGAAGAGGGATTTTGTAGCAGGCGCTGATATCAAAGCATTTAAAGCCAATAGCAGAGAGGAATTCCTACCCATTGTGCAGAAGGGGCATGCCATCATGAACAGAATTGAATCTAGCCGAAAACCCATGGTAGCAGCCATTTCAGGAACGTGTTATGGTTTGGGAACAGAGATGTCCCTAGCTTGTAGAGCTAGAATTTGCACAGATGAGGCGCATACTAAAATTGCCCTACCTGAGGTAAAATTGGGATTATTGCCAGGAGCAGGTGGTACACAGCGATTGCCGAGATTGATTGGTCTATCGAAAGCGCTCGACATCTTGTTGACAGGAAAGAATGTATTCTCCAAACAGGCATTGCAAATGGGATTGGTGGACGAAGTAGTGCATATCAATAAATTACATGGTGCGGCCATTGACCTAGCCAAGAGAATCGCTCGAGGTGAATTCAAACGCATCTTGCATAAATCGCTGATGAATAAATTTCTCGACGAAACTTTTATTGGCCGCTCAATCGTTTTTAAGCAAGCGACGAAAACGGTTCAGTTGCAAACCCAAGGAAATTATCCTGCCCCTATTGAAATTTTGCGTGTCGTGAAGCATGGATTGGGCAATAAATTAGAGGAAGGGCTGCGCTTTGAAGGAGAGAAATTTGTCGATTTGATGATGGGCGATGTTTCAAAAGCACTCATCCAACTCTTTTTCAGCATGAGTGATAACAAGAAAAATCCTTATGGTGCACCTGCAATTCCTGTAAAAAAAATTGGGCATTATCGGGGCAGGATTTATGGGCGCAGGTATTGCAGAAGTTACCATGGATGCAGGTATTGAGGTGAAAATGTACGATGTAAAAGAGGACATGCTATCGACAGCAAAGAAGACAATTTGGGGAAATATTCAAAAGAAAATAGACAAGCGAATTCTCCGTAAAATAGATGCAGAGAAAATGTTTATGTCTATACAATCTGCGAATAAATTGAGCCAAATCGCGCATACAGATATCATCATTGAAGCGGTCGTTGAAAAGATGGAAGTCAAAAAATCCATTATTCAAGAAGTAGAACAATTGGGCAATGCATCACTTATTTTCGCCTCGAATACTTCTTCGCTCTCCATCACGGAAATGGCAGAAGGATCAAAGCATCGTGATAAAATTATTGGGATGCACTACTTCAGTCCAGTGCCCAAAATGCCCTTATTGGAAATTGTCAAAACACCTTATACAAGTGATTCGACCTTGGCCAATGCCTACGATTTAGGTGTTCGACAAGGGAAAACTTGTATCGTTGTGAAAGATGGCCCTGGCTTTTATGTCAATCGAATTCTTTCGCCCTACCTCAATGAGTGCCTCTTAATGATGGAAGAAGGAGTATCCGTGGAGCAAATAGATAGAGCACTCACTTCGAAAGGATTCCCTGTAGGGCCGCTAAAATTGATGGATGAAGTGGGAATAGATATTGTGGTACATGCGACCAATGCCAATAGAGATTACGCATCTAAACGCAAAGGCTATATGCCCAATCAGGGATTGGATAAAATGTTTGCAGCTGGCTATTTAGGCAAGAAAAATAAAAAAGGATTTTATTTATATGATGCCGCAACGGGCAAATCGACTGGAACAAATACAGCGATACTGCCATTTTTTCAAACAGAAAAGAAAAGAGAGAATACAATTGAAGCAATCTGCGACAGAGCCATATACTTGATGCTAAAAGAGGCAAAATCATGCCTAGATGAGGGAATTATCTCGAGTGAACAAGATGGCAATTTAGGAGCGATATTTGGCATTGGATTTATGCCTTATACGGGAGGTCCATTCAGCATGATACAATCTATGGGACATGATTCATTTACTGCAAAACTCACATCTCTGGCTGCCAATTATGGCGCTCGATTTGACCCATCCTGATAAAAGAGAAAGGTCGAGCAATGCTCGACCTTTCAATATCTATAGAAATAAATAAAATTAGAATTTCATTAATTTGGTTACTTGTTTCATCCCATTCGAGGATAATTCGACGTGATAAATGCCGATTGGAAGTTGGCTGATATCAATGGTTCTCTCGATATTAGATTCATTGCCTTCAACACTATAAATGCGTTGCCCCATTTCATTGATAAAAGATATTGTATACGGAGAATTTTGTTGATCCAATTCAGCTCTTACCAATACATTTTGATTGGCTGGATTAGGAGAGATTGCAAAATAATTGAAGTTTGTATTCGCTTGAATGGAAACGCCGCAATTGTCAAACTTATTGCCTGTTTCAACGCCTTTGATTTTTCCAACGATTGCTAATTTGGTGCGAATTGTTTTCAAAGAAGATCTCATCAAATTTGCTTGACCTCTTGTAAAAGAGTTTTGGCAAGCATTGCTAGTATAATCCATATAGTTGCTCGTCATGTCTTCCACATTTGGCTTTGGTGATTCAGAACAAGTGTTTTTTGACAGTTTACAATCAAATCCTTGACCAGTTGGACCGTCTGCATCTGGAGTATCATCTACATAATCACCAGGAGCTGAACAACCCGACTTATCGCCCCAAATATGTCTCAGACTAAAATAGTGACCAGCTTCATGCACCAATACCCTAAATAAGGATGGTTTTAGACAAGATTCATCTAAAACAATTCCATCTGTTGCTTTTGTTTTGTTTGTAAAAACACTAGCAGGCCAAATAGGATCATTCATAGGAGGTTGTGCAAATCCCAATAATCCATTGCCCGTTCCATTGATAATCAAATTGCACACCCAAATATTTAAATATCTATCTGGATCCCAAGCTGAACTACCGTTATAAGGGCTTCCTGGTATAGAATCAAATTTCATATTATCGATACCTGAACCTGTACTCATATTGAATTCAAATCCAAAAACGCCTACTGGTTTTCGAACAATACCTGTAGTAGGTTTGCAATTAGGGTCTTTGGTAGCCAAGACAAATTCAATGTTTGCTCCAGAAGCAACGCCTTTATGATCTGGTTTTGTCCCCATAAGTCCTGCAGTATCTTTATTATTTCTGTTGAAATCGTCATTCAATGCCTTAAGTTGTTGCAAAATAAGGCTATCAGGAATGTTTTCAGTAGCTTTGCTGTAAACAATATGGAATACAACCTGTATTTTATAGGTCGTATCGTAATTGGATCCACTGGTCTTTTGACTGCCCTGCTCCATTTTTGCGCGTTCAACGGATTTTAAAAGCGCATCGTCAATGGCTTCCTTATATCCAGGAATTTCTTTGTTTTTGGCGTTGATGGCCTCCACGGTTCCACACAATTTATGATTATGCTGCGCATAAGTATTCGCGTAAAACAATGAACTGATGAAAAGGGTTGAGAAAAATTTTATCATGTTAAATTGAATTAATTATCAAATATAAAAGGATAAAAAGAAATATCCAACTATTTTTGCGATTCTTTTTGAAATACGCACATGAAAATAATTGACAAATTAAAAGAATCTGTAGGCAAGACTTTATTCTCCATTGAAATTTTACCTCCACAAAAAGGGAAGAACATCAACGACCTTTTTCGCGTATTAGATCCATTGATGGAATTCAAGCCCGCATTTGTCGATGTCACCTATCATCCAGAGGAGATGGTCTATAAGCGCAGACCAGATGGTTTAATTGAGGAAGCACCTTTGAGAAAGAGACCAGGTACTGTAGGGATTTGCGCAGCTATTTCTTACAAGTACAACGTTGAGACAGTGCCGCATCTCGTATGTGTTGGCTTTACAAAAGAAGAAACAGAAGATGCCTTGTTTTCACTCTATTATCAAGGGATAGAGAATTTGTTATTGCTCAAAGGCGACGATCACAGCAATTTACAATTGTTCAAAGCAAATGCGCATAAATATGCCTCACAATTGGTCGAGCAAGTCGCCAATATGAATAAAGGACATTTTCTGCATGAAGAGACTTTAAACGAGACGCAGACTGGATTCTGCGTCGGTGTGGCTGGATATCCAGAGAAGCATTTTGAATCTCCAAATTTGGGAACAGATATGAAATGGCTGAAGCACAAAGTAGATATGGGCGCAGATTATATCGTCACACAGATGTTTTTTGAGAATCAAAAGTATTTTGATTTTGTCAAAAAATGTAGAGATATGGATATCAATATTCCAATCATCCCAGGTTTGAAGCCGATTGATTCAAAGGCACAACTCAAGATGTTGCCATCTAAATTCTTTGTTGAATTGCCAGAATCTTTGACAAAAGAAATTGAATCATGCAAAACGACAGATGCGGTCAAACAAGCTGGAATTGAGTGGTGTATTGCTCAGTCGAAAGAGTTGAAAGATGCGGGTGTACCTGTGCTCCATTATTATACCATGAGCCGCTCACAAGCCACTGTTGCCATTGCTAAAGCGATATTCTAATGCAATTTCCAAAAATTGCCAATGAAGATTTGGGACGAATAGACAAGGAGGCATTCTCCCATTCTACCAAATTGCCTATCACCATTGTATTAGACAATATTCGAAGTCTACACAATATTGGTTCGACATTTAGAACTTCAGATGCATTTTGCATAGAAAAAATCTGTCTCTGCGGAATCACTGCCTGTCCGCCCCATAGGGAAATATACAAAACGGCACTGGGCGCTGAGGACACCGTGGCTTGGGAATACCATAGCGATATCTTGAGCTTAATTCAAGGTTTAAAGTCCGAAGGCAATCAAATTTGCGCCGTTGAACAGACAAAAAACAGCATCCCCATCGATCAATTTCATCCTGCAAATGCATCACAACCCCTTGTATTGATATTTGGCAATGAAGTAGATGGCGTGCAGCAAGCCGCAATAGCCCTATGTGACCATGTTTTAGAAATTCCCCAATACGGCACCAAACATTCGCTCAATGTCTCTGTTTCTGTGGGTATTGTGCTTTGGGAAATCACGAAAAAATATCATCTAGCCAAGTAAATTATAGGTAAAAGCTGTTTGCAAATCGCTGCATAATTCTGCCCATAAGGGTTTAGAAAAAATAATGTACTTTTGCTCATCAAAATTTTCCAGATTCATGAAAACAATTCTCATAACAGGCGGGGCGGGATTTATTGGTTCGCATGTGGTTGGACTATTTGTCACAAATTATCCGCAATACAATATCATCAACCTAGATAAGTTGACCTATGCTGGCAATTTAGAAAACCTAACGGATATTGAGAAAAAGGAGAATTATACCTTTGTCAAAGGAGATATAACGGATGCGTCATTTATCAATCAACTCTTTTCGGATTATTCCTTTGATGGTGTCATTCACCTAGCCGCAGAGAGCCATGTCGATCGGAGTATCACCAATCCCTTGGAATTTGTCATGACGAATGTCATCGGTACGGTGAATCTATTAAATGCGGCTAAACATGCTTGGAGTGGGAATTTTGAAGGCAAGCGATTCTATCATGTTTCTACCGATGAAGTATACGGCGCATTGGGAGAGACAGGCTTCTTTACGGAAGATACAAAATACGATCCACATAGCCCCTATTCAGCATCAAAAGCGTCTTCCGACCATTTTGTGCGCGCTTATCATGATACCTATGGACTTCCTATCGTAATAACCAATTGCTCCAACAACTATGGTTCACACCATTTTCCAGAGAAGTTAATACCACTTTGTATTCACAATATTCAAAACAATAAACCACTTCCTATTTATGGCGATGGCAAATACACTAGGGATTGGCTCTATGTAGTAGATCATGCGCGTGCAATCGATACGGTGTTTCATCGTGGAAAAAATGGGGACATCTATAATGTCGGCGGATTCAATGAGTGGCAAAATATCGATTTAGTGAAGTTGTTATGCAGCATCATGGATAAAAAATTGGGTAGAGAAGAAGGGACTTGTGCTAAACTCATCACCTTCGTGAAAGATAGACCAGGGCATGATTTGCGCTATGCCATCGATGCCAATAAAATCAACCGCGAATTGGGTTGGTCGCCTTCAGTCACATTCGAACAAGGATTAGAAAAAACGGTGGATTGGTACTTGGCAAATGAAGCTTGGTTGAAAAATGTAACCAGTGGAGCATACAACAAATACTACGAACACCAATACGGACAAGGTCATACACAGTAATTAAATTGTACTTTTTTGCCACAATATTTCAATAAATAGTTGCGCATCTATCATGCAGATAAATTAATCTTGTCTTATGAAGCGGCTTGCTCTATTTATGTTGATGTTCTATTCATTTGCGCTTCACGCGCAGAAAAGCAATTCCTTTTCCTTTCAAATTCCTTTTCAATTTATCGATTACTACGAAAATAGAAGTGTATTGGGATTCGAAATTGCCTATCATAGACTATTCAAAGAGCATTTGAACATTGGGTTGGGATTGGCTTATTCAAGGGAATTGGCAGATAGAAATAAAGTGCTGCGGATAAATGCGCTTCTTACATCCAGAATTACTGCACAATACTATTTTATGCCTGAACTAAAGCGGTTTTTCTTCCAAGGAGAATTGGGATATAGCGCTGTTGATGAAAATGTCAATGTCATCTCAGCAAAATTGAGTTTTGGCAGTCGCTTGAATATTGGATTGGGCATTGGATATGCCATTCCAATCAAGGATTGGAGAATCGTGATCGATGCCAATACAGGCACCTATCTCAATTTATTGGAAAATAGAGCTGGCGCATTGTTTAATCGTTTTTCACTGGGAGGAATATATGTATTTTAGATACGCATTTTATCTATTTTTTGTATTGCTCTTTGTTGGATGTCATTCATCCAAAAAAATAAGTCAACCCCATAAAAAACCCTCTACCCTACTAGAAAAATATAGTCAATTGCTAGGTGCTAAGGTGAGCAATAAAAGACTCTATGAAGTTGTGGACCATTGGATGGGAAAGCCCTATAAATATGCGGGCAATGATGAACGCGGCATCGATTGTTCTGGGCTCGTCAACCAATTGATGAAGCAAGTATATCAGCGACCGATCAATGCCAACTCCCAGCGACTGTATGAAATTTCAAAAAAAATAAATACACATGAATTGAGAGAAGGCGATTTAATTTTCTTTAAAATAGATTCGAAAAATGTGAGTCATGTGGGCTTTTATCTTGCCAATCGAAAATTCATCCACTCCACGACACAAGCTGGGGTGATGATTAATTCAATGGATGAGGTGTATTATAAAAAGTACTATTTTGCTGTTGGAAGAATATTATAAGGATAAAATCAACATGATGTCTATATTAATTAACGATTGATAGTCAACAATAATTCTTTTTTGCGACTTAAAATTTTGAATACAATAAAACCTATGAAAATTATATAATTTATCATCTTCAAAATTTTTGCCTCTGTCTCACTTTTCCTTCAAAAAAGTACAGAGTTAACGCAAAGAGGGCAAATATAAAGACGTTAAGCTAGAGTGACAAAAAGAGCTACTTGAGATTAGTGAAAGGGATTTTGGAAAGAAAGAACGATTAAATACGAGAATCACCGATTTTTGCCACAGATTGAGTACTTAAAAACAGTATTTTAAATTCTATATTTGTCTGTTATTACAATGCAAGCAGAGAGCATTAAAAAAATCGATGGATAATATCGGAGCCAAAGACAATTATATACAGACCTCTACAGCAACAAATGGCACCTTGATCTTTGGTCGTGAATTTGAGGGGCTATTCTCAAAGATGATAATGACGATATCGAAATCAAGGTTGAAAAAGGCGTGGTATTTATTGATATCTCTGATAAATTGCTATTCAAAAGTGGCAGTTATAATATAACAGATAGAGCGAGTGCTGTATTGGGCAAGGTCGCCAAAGTATTGAAAAACCAACCAGAGATTGAATTTATGGTGGAAGGACATACAGATAATGTTGATTTAAAGGTATTTGTTGACAATTGAAATAGAGCAACTTTGAAATATATTGCAAAACAAATATGGCCTCGATCCATCTAAATTAAGCAAAATGAATACAAACCCGTCTACAGTAATTCTATTCCCCCCAGAAGAGGTTGCCACCTTCCACAATTTATCAGTTCTTTAGAATGGACGAGAAGAAACAAAACCTAATTTGAAAAGTTTAAGTACTTCCTATAGTATCATTATCAGTTTAAGAAAACACTATTTCTACCTTCTTCAAAATTTCATCTTGTTCATCCAAGTTATTTGATTTAAGATTTCCATGCTAAAAATTCTAAAAACGAGGCATTATTGGGAGTTGAACAAAATTAATTACAGGTACAAATTCAAGTTTACAAAGACCTCGAGATTTGAATTATTCAATTCAATATCTAGCGCCTTTATTGTCCCATCTAAATTAAAGCGAACCGTCATTTTAAGATTTGTGAACGAAACCATTTTCAAAAAAAAAAACCCAATTTCCATTTTAAAGTATTTTTGATCATTTATTAGCATAGAATCATTTTTAAAAACTTTACAACCCCTAATTTTTCGCGCTTTAAAATCACTGGAGATTGAATCTAGATAGCCTTCAAATTCCAAATTACCACAAGCTAATTTATTAGGAGCATCAAAAAATCGTGTACAATCTCGGTAGCCAAAGATAATTATATACAAATTCCTTACAAACAAATGGCACAGAGCATTTAATCGGGGGTTTTCTCAAACTATTTAACAATTAGCCTTGGTTAGATGAATCTTGAAAGGAACATATGAATTGTCAAGAATGATTACTATTTGAAAAACAATGCGATTATATTCTAAATCAAGTTTGATTTTTTTTGAAAAACCCAATTTTTTCTTCTTTAATTAGGCTTGAAAACTCTCGTCAACTTTATTGAATATCTCTGATTAATTAAGCAATTCAAAAAAAATGACACTTTAAATAGATTTATAATATAAACAAATAAGCCACTCAGATTTTAAATATCACCGATTTGAACTCATTTGGCATGTTTCATTCAAAACCTTCTTTTGTTCCGAGAGCACTTTCGAAAATCCGTTTTCTAATCTTCTGAATTCCTAATAGTTTTAATCAATCCCTTTTCTTTTGGAAGGATCATACCCCGATAATGTTGATTTCAAATACTTGGCGATTTCCCTTAAACAATTATTAAAAGGGATTTGAGCGCTAAAGCGAAGGCGACTTCTCTTGTCCGCGTATTCCAAAACGGTCTATTTTTAAAGTATGGCCTCTCCGATTCTAAAAATTACAGCAGCAGGTATTTCAAATGAATACAAATTCCCAATTTAATCAATAAGTTGAGACAAGCCGTATCAGATACTATAATTCTGCATCCTCTCTAATATCTTTTTAGCCAATAGAAGAAGGGATTTGTCATCCTTCCAACTAATTGGATCAGTTCTTTAGATTCTTGGAGATGAAGAGAAGAATCCTAATTGAGGTAATTTAAAAGTATTGTGTCCATTATCAAAAGCTACAAAATTTATTGGGCTTTGTTTAATTGAGCATTCATTCGTTTTTCATTCGTGCATTTCCCCTACTTCGTGGGGACACAGCGTGGCATTCATTTGTTTGAATTTAGTTGGATCTAAAGCACTAAACAATACGGAACACTTTCTGACTAATGAGCGTATTTCCTCTTTCTTCTATAAGCATAGAAAATCCCAAAGGCGATGATCATACCCAATGGGAAAATGATATTGATTAATTGCCATTTAGTCTTCTCCTCTTTGATCTTGGCCTTGTCCAATAAGCGGAGTTTGATTTCTTTATTTCTCGAGGCGATGAGTCCATCATTGTCGACGAGGTATTCGATGCAATTCATCACAAAATCCATATTGCTCATGGTCTGCTGCGTATATTGGTTATACCCCAATGGATAAATTTGACCACTTTCATCGGCATCGTTTTTAATGATATCGCCATCAGCGATGATAATCATCTTGCTCTCCACGCCATTTTCGAGGACTTTAATATTGTTCTCTGTCAATTTTTGTAAGAACAAATAATCCAATCTATTTTTAAATACAGAGGTGAATTTACCTTCTAAGAGTACGCCAACGGGAATATCTCTCTGCTTGAAATACTTGAAGTCGGGCTTTTCCTTAATTGCGGAGAGATGCACTCTAACTGGATCTGGAAGCGCTCGACTATACATAGAGGTCGTCAAGAGAATGCTTTTTTTAATACCAATCGATGCAATGGTATCTATACTCGATGAAAAATAAGAGGCAATTGGATCTAAATTTCTTCCGATGGGATGATTGGCAGAAGGCGTCAATAGCGGGAAATAGAGCCAAGGGAATAACATCGGCTGCATATTGCTCTGGTCGATAATGGGAATGGGATTATTGAGTTGAGCATCTTGCAAGAGGTTTTTATTCAAGCGAGCGCCATATCTGAATAACATATCATCTAGATTCAAATCCACGCCCTGCGCGGTAAACATCATCTCTGCGCTGCGCAGCATATCCATATCTGCCTTCATTGGATCGATGAGCCATAGGACTTTTCCGCCCTTCATGATGAATTGATCAATTCTGAATTTATCTTTTTCAGAGAAGGGAATTTGTGGTTTGGCGATGACGAGCACATCAGTCAATTCATTGATCCAATTGCTCACTGAATCGCCTGTTCCCGTAGGTCTTTTGGCGGTAATATCCACCGTTTCAATTCTATATTTTGCCTTGGATAAGGTCGATTTGATATCCGCTAAATTCTTTTCTGGCAGCGAGCCATAGGATTGAATAAAGCTAATCATCGGGGCATCTCTTCGAACTATTTTCTTAATCGCATTCGATATTTTGTACTCAATAAAATAACGGAATTATTGAGCGCTTGATCAGGGCTATAGCCGATTTGATTTTCCAGCAATTGGACTGGCACAGAGGATTCCCCAATACTCACCAATAGCGAAGGGAAGATAATTTTCTCCGTATATGATTCATCGGATTTTAATTTGAGGTTGGTGGGCAATAATCCTTTATCGAGGAGCTGTTCATAAATTGCTTTTTCTCAGCATCCGACTTTGCATTCTTAAACGGATCGATGAATTCAAACTCAATTTTATTATTGGAATAGGCTTTGAATTCTTGGAGAATATCTTTGGTGCTATTCTTCAAACGCAAGAAGCCAGATGGCAAATCTCCATCGAGATAGACTTTAATCAATACGCGCTGATTGAGTTTTTTGAGCAGTGAAATACTTGGACTAGCCAATGAATAGCGCTTTTCTTTGGTTAAATCAAAGCGCTTGTATATAAAATTGCCGATAAAATTGATGGCTAGAATGATCAAAAAGAGGATGATAATTCTAAAAATGCTCTGGTATTTTTCTGATTTTTTTTGACCTGGATTCATATGTATCGAGCAAAGATAAAGAAGTGGAATGAAAGCGGGTAGAAAGTCTTTTAGAGGCATAAAAAAAGTCAGCCAATCTCACGACTGACTGACCTCGGCATATTTGTAAAAAAACCAGCACAAATATATTTTCGAATAAAGCCTGAGCGATATTCTATGTCATTTTAATGTTCTATCAATTCCATGATGCGCTCTAAATCATCATTGGTATAGTAATTCAACACGATTTCCCCTTTGCCCTTGCCATTCTCTTTGA
Organism: Bacteroidota bacterium; assembly: GCA_016713645.1. Lineage (GTDB taxonomy): Bacteria > Bacteroidota > Bacteroidia > Chitinophagales > JADJOU01 > JADJOU01. The sequence continues at coordinate 74,899 of JADJOU010000004.1, read as the reverse complement.
TGATGGCTTTGGTAGAGAAATAAGAAGACAAGCGATCTTGATACTTCTTCAACTCAGGCGAACTCGGCTTTTCTCCTGATTTAGTAGGACTCGCTGTTTTAGTTCCTGACTTTTTCTCCCCTAATTTTTTCACAATCTCCTCAACTTGTCTAACGGAGAGGCCCTTTGTGATGATGTCTTTATAGACACTCAATTGAACGAGGATATCTTCAATTCCGGCAATTGCTCTGGCATGTCCCATACTCACTTCATTGCTTCTGATTCCCACTTGAATATCTGGTGGCAATTTGAGCAATCTCAAATAATTGGTCACTGTTGTTCGCTTCTTGCCAACTCGTTCGGCCAATGCTTCGTGCGACAAATTGCACTCATCTAATAATCTTTGGTAATTAATGCCTATTTCAATCGCATTGAGGTCTTCTCGCTGTATATTTTCAATTAAGGCAATTTCCAATGATTCTTGGTCATTTGCGGTGCGAATATACACAGGAATTTCGTTTAATCCGGCAATTTTTGTTGCTCGAAGTCTTCTTTCTCCGGAAATCAACTGATACTTATCTTTATTTACCCTTCTAACCGTAATAGGTTGAACCACACCGTGAATGCGAATGGAATTGGCCAAATCTTGTAGGGCCTCTACATCAAAATTGACCCTTGGCTGGAAGGGATTGACTTCAATTTTGTCCAAAGAAAGTTTGACCACACTCCCTAAGTGCTCTTGTTCTTGTCCAATGAGGATATCTGATTCTTTGAGGTCATTGCTGATGTCTCCCAATAAGGCTTTGATGCCCTTGCCCATTGCTTCTCTTTGATTAAATTTTGCCATAATATGATAAGGATTTAGCACGAATGCTCTCCGTTTGTTTAATAATTATTTAAAATAAGTTCTGCTGTTAATTGACTTAGCTCTCGAAACTGACCGTTTTTTCGCTATTGGAAATTTTGGTATCGTCGTTGTTCTGGATGATTTCCTTGGCGAGATTGAGGTAATTGCTGGCCCCTTTGCTATCGGCATCGAATGTAATGACGGGTTTACCAAAACTAGGCGCTTCAGAAATTCGCGCGTTTCTATGAATGACGGTATGGAAAACGAGGTCTTCAAAGTGCTGTTTCACTTCAGCCACCACTTGATTGCTCAGCCTCAAACGAGTGTCGAACATAGTCAAGAGCAAGCCTTCAATGGTCAAATCAGGATTCAATCTCTTTTGTACGATTTTTACAGTATTGAGCAATTTACCCAATCCCTCAAGGGCGAAATATTCACATTGTACGGGAATCAAGACGCTATCCGCTGCAGAGAGCGCATTTACCGTAATCAAACCGAGTGATGGTGAACAATCGATGATGATATAGTCGTAATCGTCCTTAATCTCACTTAAAGTATGTTTCATGATTTTATCTCGATTGGGGTGATTGATCAATTCAATCTCCGCTCCCACTAGATCGAGATGTGAAGGCAAAGAAACATATTTGGGGTCTCCGTTTCGAGGATAATATCCTTTGGATTAATTTCGTTGATCATGCACTCGTAGAGCGATGTTTTGATGTTTTTAGGATCAAAATTGCATCCAGATGTACTATTTGCTTGTGGATCAGCGTCTATTAATAAGGTTTTTGTCCATGACGGCCAGACTTGCCGCTAAATTGATGGCTGTAGTAGTTTTTCCGACTCCCCCTTTTTGATTGGCAATTGCAATTATTTTACCCATATTTTAAATCAACCAAGCAATTATACTTGACGAAGACAAATGTACGACAATACGTGGAATATTTATGTTCCACAGAAAAGGGTTATTCACAAAATAAGTGTTAAGTTTGTGCGATATTTTTTCTTTTTGAAGACAGTCAATTAATTAGTTTATCAACAAATGTGGACAATCATTTCTGGAACCAACCGAAAGGGTTCAAATACCTTAAAAGTCGCTCAGACATATCACCAATTGGCTGTGGATTTAAATGTGGATACAAGGTTGATATCTCTAGAAGAGCTGCCAAATGATTTTATCCATGTGGAAATGTATCGCAAAAGAAGTGCTTCATTGGAAGAATTTGCGGAGAAATATCTCTATCCTGCTTCTAAATTCACTTTTATAACCCCGGAATACAATGGCACTTTCCCCGGCATATTCAAATTGATGATGGATGCTGTGGATGTGGATAGGGCATTTAAACATAAACACGTTTGTTTGGTCGGAACTTCGACCGGCCGAGCAGGCAATTTAAGGGGCATGGACGACCTGACGAATGCCTGTATGTATTTAAAAATGCATGTTTTTCATCAGCGCATACCGATTTCCTCTGTAAAGGAATTAATTGACGTGAATGGGCAAATACATGATTCTTATACGCGCAAGGTCATGGAGGAGCAAATCATCCAATTCAATGCTTTAAAGTAAGGGTCTATTTGACCAAATTATTCACCCTACCAACCATACAGCTCGCGTAGGATTTCAATTGAAGTAAGAGTCCGTTTTCTTCTGTCGCCTCTGGATAACCAAGGGAATGTAATTTCTTCGTAAAATCGCTTCTTGTTGCAGTACCATCAAAACTCACGGTCACTGCATCTTCTTCTTGACTGACGGAGACACTCTCGACACCGGCCATTTCTTTTAAATTCTTGATAATCGTCGATTCACAACCGCCACATTTAAGATTGGCAATGATAATTTTTTCAGTTTGCATAAACAAGTCTTTTAATGCTGCAAAGCTAAGATTGATATTTCAGAAAAAGAATGATTTACATCATATAGATAGATGATGCGCATATCAAAATTTTGATTATCTTGCTATCATGAAACGACTATTCGCTTTCACAATTCTTTTGCTTTTATTGTCTCGCATTTCTCTGCATGCTCAGAAAAGTTTATCATTTCAAGATAGTTTATCTGTATCATCTCGAAACATGCTGCTAAAGAATAATTATCACAATCAATTGGGCTTTGTATGTAAGTGGGAGTATCAATTTGAGAAGAAAACTAAAATTCCTCTTCGACTGAGGCTCGGCACTTTGAAGGATTGCAACGAGATGGAATATGGGAAGTAGAATCGCTAATGCTCTTTCACCCTTCCACAATATACATATCCACTTCGCCTTTATTTTTAATCGCTAGTTTACCGCGGTAATGACAAGTAAAATAGTCTTTGATCAATTCATACATCATTAGAGAAATATTGATGCTACTCGCTTCACCACTGCTCTCCATTCTGCTGGCGATATTAACGGCGTCGCCCCAAATATCATAAGCAAATTTCTTCGTGCCCACGATGCCTGCAACCACGGGTCCGCAATGAATACCTATGCGGATATCAAATACAGCGCGATTCGTTTCTAGGCGCAATTTTTTCTCTTGAATAATAAAATCGCGCATTTCAATTGCAGCTAAAACAATATTCACGGGATGTGTCTCGTTGGGGATAGGAATTCCACCCGCACACATATAACTATCGCCATGGTTTTAATTTTTTTCTATGCCATACTTGGCAATAATAGCATCAAATGAACTATAAAATAATCAATTTCATTCACCAAATTTTCCGCATTCATTTGCTCGCAAATCTTTGAGAAATTTACAAAATCAGTAAATAGCATAGAAGCCAATTCAACATGCTTCGGTTTAGAGTATCCCAATTGCTTTAGTTCTAATGCAGTTTCTGCAGGTAGTATATTCAATAGTAATTCATCGGACTTTGATTTCTCTAAAATCAATTCTTGTTTTTTTTCTTCCAATAAATCTTCTGTCTCATGCATGGCATAGTTGAAATAAGTTTTGTTTATTGCCATAGAAATAAATGAAAATAAGATATTGGATACTTTTAAATAATTCAAATAATTATGCTCCAAAACAAAATGGGTGGATTGCAGAATACATCAAAGAGAATATAAGTGAGCAAGCAAGAAGAAAGCAAAAAACCTTTGACCAACCATTTTCCTTTGGGCATAAGAAATGGGAAAAGCCCTATGACGATGACATAATTTTGAAATCCTGCATTCCATCCAAAATATTGTATTGCGATGAATTGATGGATGATGATTTCAAACACCATAATATTTGAAGAAGCGAAATGATTTCCGTTTCGATTGATGACGATGGCAAAAATATATATGATTACGCTGAAGATATTGATATACGTCATTTCAATAGCGCCCATGAAACAAAAAAGAAATACCCAAGAAATGGACAGCATGCCCAGTGTCAAAACAAGATTCGATAGTTTATAGAAACGGAGATTGCGGGTAATATTTGGGGCATCGAATAACCCTGAATTTTATTGACAATAGGTATCTTTTTCGAAATGCGTCGACGTATTGATTCAATAAAAAAGTTTCTCTTCAAAGGCATATTCTTTGAATACAATTTCTGAAATTCAAATATATACAAATTAACTGTAAGCAAATAAAACATATAAAGGGCAGAGCAGATAAGTTTTTGCTCAAATGAACTTATTTGATTGATTCAAAACTAATGTGTGAATCATACAACAAATAGAAAAAGAGGTATAAGATATCCCATTAGGATAGAATCATCTTTGTCCGGTGAAAAATAAATCATAAATCAAACCATATGAAAAACAAATTAATCAAAACATTCATTACAATCATCCTATTTTTCGGGTCAAAGGCATTTTATGCACAGGCACCCAATTTAGGATCCGCAGCCAATTTTGTGCTGTTCACTTCAGTAGGAGCTGTCACCAATTCAGGGATAGGATTCCTCACTAAACTCACAGGCAACGTTGGGACAAACAGCGCACCTACTATTACAGGATTTGGAAATATTAACGGACAAATGCACTATGTTGGAGATTCCAGCAGCGCGAAATGTCAAGCCGATTTAATCATCGCATACGGCCAATTGAATGCAGCAGTTCCCACGTTCTTCCCAGCTCCGCTGATAGGAAATGGTGCAACACTAAATGCAGGTGTCTATTCAATTACAAATGCCACAATTACACTCAGCGGAGAGCTCATCTTAGATGGACAAGGCAATCCAAACGCTGTTTACTTATTTAAATTACAAGGTAATTCGTCAAGTACCAATGCTCGTGTCAAACTAATCAATGGCGCTAAAGCATGCAATGTATTCTGGAAAGTCGAAGGAGCTGTAAATATGGCAACTGGAACAACGATGCGAGGAACTATAGTAGCAAACAATGGCGCAATTGATTTCGCAGCAGGCGATACATTAGAAGGCCGAGCACTTTCTACAAACGGAGCAATTACAACTTCTAAATTGTTGGGATATACGCCGATCGGTTGTGGTAGCCCAATATTACTCGGACCTGCTGCACCTAGTTTAGGTGCTATAGCTTGTTATGCGACCTTTACAGGAATAGGTGCTAATACAAATGTTGGCATCAGCAATATTAAAGGTGATGTAGGCTCTAATAGCGGATTGACATCAGGTTATAATCCTTTATTGGTGATTGGGACGATTCATCCAGTACCAGATGGTTCAACAGCCGCCGCAGCAGCAGCATTAGGTGGCGCTTATGCCTATTTAAACGGATTAGCTCCAGGTGATATTGAATTATTGTTTCCAGCGCAATTTGGACACAATTTGGTTTTGACACCGCATACATATTTAATGAATTCAGCGGTTACATTTACAGATACCGTTTTTCTTGATGCACAAGGAAATGCCAATGCAAGATTTGTGATACTAGTAAATGGCGCATTTGGCACAAGTGTCAATTCACATGTAATATTAATCAATGGAGCACAAGCCAAAAATGTCTATTGGAAAATAGATGGAGCAGTTACCATCAATAATAACTCCGTATTTAATGGCACAATTATCAGTGCTGGTGCAATTGACTTAAAAACAGGTGTAGTCGTAAATGGCAGGGTACTCACAACTGTTGGAGCCTTGAACATTACTGCAGCAAATGTATTTATCACAACTTCTGGCCTTAGCACGCCAGCAAACAAAAGTATATGCAGTGGAGACACGATTAAAAATAATTTTAGGAGCTTCAGGAACAGGTAATATCTATCAATGGAGAAAAGGAAATACGAACCTCAGCAATGGTGGACATTATTCTGGTGTCAATTCTGATACATTAATAATTTTCCCTTTCGCTTCAGCAGATACTGCTTATAACTACAATGTAATTGCCACAATTCAATGTTCACCTAAAGACACCTCGGATTTTATTGCACTTACATTAAACCCAGCAACCAAAATCACTTCTGAACCTATGAACCAATTTGCTTGTATTGGAGATACGGCAAAAATGATGGTCAAGGCAACAGGGGATAGCCTTACTTACCAATGGAGAAAAGGAAATATCAATCTAATCAATGGTATTAAATATGCAGGTGTCAATAGCGATACGCTTAAAATAAATTCATTTAGCTTATTAGATACTGCATCGAATTATAATGTGATTGTCAAAGGACTTTGCACACCGAATGACACATCCATCAATGCATCATTGATGACTAGCACAAAACCAATTATCCATCCATGCCAACCAATAAAATTGCTTGTTTGGGTGATACAGTGAAGTTTACAATATTCTCAATAGAGAAAGGTCTCACATATCAATGGAGAAAAGGAGATTCAGTTTTGATCAACAGCAATAAATATGCTGGTGTCAATACAGATACATTCAGCATAAAAACAATTGCATTAAGCGATACCGCTTCAAATTACAATGTCATTATCAAGAATAAGTGTGGGTTTAATGATACATCGAATTATGTTTCACTTAAACTAAATACAGCTCCGACTATTTTACAAGAGCCGACGAACAAAATAGTTTGTACTAATGACACAGTAATATTCGTAGTTAAAACGAGTGGACTTGGCAATACTTACCAATGGAGAAAAGGAGATTCAATCCTAATCAATAGTTTAAAATTCTCAGGAGTCAATTCAGATACCCTAATAATTAAAGCAGTAGGTATAACTGATACCGCATCAAATTATCATGTGATTGTCACAGGAAATTGCGGATTGAGCGACACATCTATTCATGCATCTCTTATGCTTAACAGTTCACCTATTATCACTTTAGAGCCAATAAACAAAATCGCTTGTTTAGGAGATACTGTTAAATATATTACCGCTGCAAATACAACTGGGATTTCTTATCAATGGAGAAAAGGAAATATCAATCTAATTAATGGTATTAAATTTTCAGGAGTCAATTCTGATACTTTAGTTATTAATACAGTAAGTATGAGTGATACTTCATCACTTTATAACGTCATTGCAATAGGTAATTGTGGATTGAATGATACATCCATTTTTGCGACCTTAAGCACAAACGAAGCTCCAATCATTACATTAGAGCCAAACAATCAAGTTGCATGTGCAGGTGATTCAATTGTATTTAATACAACGGCAAATGGAACTGGTCTTACTTATCAATGGAGAAAAGGAAATACAAATCTATTGAATAGTGTCAAGATATCTGGTGTCAATACTAACAAATTGACCATTAGAACATTGAATATGACTGATACCGCAATGAACTATAATGTAATTGTAATAGGTACCTGTCAATTAAAAGACACATCGATCAATGCATCACTCACAGTGAATCAAGCACCAGCAATCACAGCAGAACCAAACAATCAAATCGTTTGTGAAAAGAGCAGTGCTTCATTTACCGTGTCAGCAACAGGAACGAATCTTTCTTACCAATGGAGAAGAGGAAACACAAATATTTTGAACAGTGCCAATATCACAGGTGCTAATACAGCGACACTATTTATCAATTCAAGTTCTGCAACAGATACAGGATCTAATTATAATGTTATTGTATCAGGAACTTGTCTTCCAAATGACACATCCATTTTTGTTTCATTGACCAATAATTTGGCCCCTAAAATTACGACAGAGCAAGTTGATCAAACAGTTTGTGCAAATAATGCAGCAAACTTTACGGTTATTGCGACAGGAACCAATTTAACATATCAATGGAAAAAAGGCAATACAAATCTTGTTGCCAATGCGAATATAACTGGTGTTAATTCAGCTACCTTGACGATCAATCAGGTGAGTATTACAGATACAGGATCAGACTATCATGTAATCGTTTCAGGACTTTGTGCGCCGAGTGATACTTCAAGAAATGCCTTCATAAGAATGAGCTCTGCTCCTATGATTACCACTGAGCCAGTCAATCAAACTGCGTGTGAAAAAGATTCCATTACATTCAATGTAGTTGCATCGGGAACAAACCTCAATTATCAATGGAGAAAAGGCAATATCAATTTAACGAATGGAGCGAGTGTTTCAGGAGCCAATTCAGCTTCATTGACGATTCGATTCATTGCGCTTTCTGATACCGCTTTCAACTATAATGTAATTGTATCTGGAGATTGCATTCCACAAGACACTTCAAATAATGTTGCATTGGTAGTCAATCCAACGCCAGTTGCACTTGCTTTGAGCAATTCACCAATTTGCACAGATAGTTCAATTATCTTAACAGCAAATACGATTTCAGGAAGTACCTATGATTGGACAGGTCCAAACAATTACACTTCAACCAATCAAGTGTCAATCATTACGGCTGCTAAAGCAGTAAATGCTGGCAATTACACATTGGTTATTACATCTAATAATTGCAAATCACAGCCTTCTATTGTCAATGTTGTCATCAATGATTGTCCTCAAATAGCTTTCTTTATTCCTGAGGGATTCTCTCCAAATGGAGATGGTATCAATGACGTATTCTTTATCAGAGGCTTAATTGCATATCCAAACAATTCCATTGAAATATTCAATAGATGGGGAGAGAAAGTATATGTAGCAAATCCATACTTGAATGATTGGAATGGATCGTGCAATATTGGATTTAGAATTGGTGGAACTGAATTGCCCGTGGGTACTTACTTCTACGTATTCAGTAAAGGCGATAATACTCCCGTAATTACAGGAACTATCTACCTCAATAATTAAAAGGAACAATAAATAATAGAAATAAAAACAATATAATGAGAACAATAAAAATAATCACCATCGCATTGACTTTGACCCTCGGGATTAAAGCGATTAATGCGCAACAAGCGCCCATGTACACGCACTATATGTACAATACGCTATCGGTCAATCCAGCTTATGCTGGAAGCCGAGACGCACTCACCATCACTGCCTTGCACAGATCACAGTGGGTTTCTTTCAAAGGAGCCCCTATGACACAGACCTTGACGATGCATGCGCCATTGAAAAATGAGCATATTGGATTAGGACTATCAGCATCGAATGACCGAATTGGACCGATCAACAATACATCTGTGTTTGGTAATTTCGCCTACATTTTGAAATTGACACCCAAGTCTAAATTGGCTTTTGGACTTAGTGCTGGAGCGAATATACTTCAAGCCAATTTAAGTACCTTGCAATTAGACAACCAATCAGATCCGACATTTCAAAAGGATATCAGCAATCGAGTAACACCTAATTTTGGATTTGGTGCATATTACTACCGAGAGAAGTTCTATGTAGGATTATCTATTCCCAATATTTTGGAGAATAATTACTTAGCGACTGATCAAGTGAATGGCGCGCAATTATTAGCGAAAGAACAAAGACATTACTTTTTAATTGCAGGAACCATGATTGAATTCTCAGAAAATGTTGCCTTGAAACCGACGATGTTGGTAAAAGTTACATCAGCTGTTCCCATTCAAGCTGATCTTACTGCATCATTCATTTTCATGAAGCGATTTCTTATTGGCGGTATGTTTAGATCAGGCGATGCATTTGGCGTCTTGGCGGGATTGGACATTACCAAACAATTCCATCTCGGCTATTCATTCGATTGGTCATACGGTTTGAAAACCTCTGTCTATAATAATGGAAGTCATGAACTCGTATTGCGCTATGACTTTTTAACACCGAATAAGAAACAAATTCACACACCAAGAAATTTTTAATAATAAAAACATGAAAAATCTAATCATTCCCATCATATTTTCTCTTTGCGTAGGCATAAATGTCAATGCTCAAGAAAAATCAGCCAAGGAAAAAAAAGGCGACAATCACTATTTCGTTTATTCATATAATAAAGCTATTGAAGCCTATACCAGTTCAAAAGAACTTACGACAGATGGTCAAAGGAAATTGGCAAAGGCATATCATAAAATTAGCTCCAACGACTTAGCAGAAAAAGAATATGAAAAATTGATTTATGCCACTGGTGGCAAAACAGCAGACGATTATTTCGATTATGCTATGGTGCTCAAAAGCAGCGCTAAGTATGACGAAGCAAACAAGCAAATGGAGCGATTTAAAGCTCAAAAACCTGATGATTTGCGCGCCATAGATTATTCTGCGAACAAGAACAATTTGAATACGCTTTTATCAGACAACGGAAGATTCAAGGTAAGCAATTCAAAAGTAAATACAGATGCTCAAGATTTTGGTCCGTCTTATTACAAAGATAAAATTGTCTTTGCTTCTAGCAGATCGACGAAGATGATGCCTAAGAAGTCAAACATCAATGACTTGCCTTTTTTGAATATCTATGTCAGCGAATTGTCCAATGGAGTCATGCAATCACCATCTAATTTTGATAAGAGCATGAATGAAAACATGAATGAAGGTCCCGCTAGTTTCAATAAAGAAGGCACATTCATGGCCTATACGCAGAATAATTACGATTTGACAAAAAAAGAATTGGTGGTAAAATTAGAGTTATACTTCAAAACATTCAAAGACAATAAATGGTCCGAAGCAGAACCATTCGCACTCAATAACAACAACTATTCCGTAGGACATGCCAATCTAAGTGCAGATGGGGAATACCATGTATTTTGCCAGCGATATGCCAGGAGGATTCGGAGGTTCAGATCTTTATAAAGTAACCAAAGAAGGCAATGGCAAATGGAGTGCAGCAGAGAATTTAGGCACAAAAATCAATACAGAGGGAGATGAATTGTATCCATTCTTTGAAGAGAAAAGCGGAAATTTCTTCTTTACATCGAACGGTAGATTTGGTCTTGGAGGATTTGATATCTTCACCAATAAATTAAATGCAGAGGGATTCCAAACATCAGTAAATGCTGGTACACCATTAAATACGCAATACGATGATTTTGGGGCAATCGCCGATGATCAAATGAGCAAGGGATACTTCTCATCGAATAGACCAGGCGGAAGTGGAAACGATGATATTTTTACTTTAGAAATTTCAGAGCCCGTTAAAAAGCCTGAAGAAATTGTAAAAGCCCCGATTGAAGAACCTATAGCCGTTGTTGAGCCAGTGAAAGAAACACCAATACAAAAGAAATTGTAAAAGAAACGACTCAGACAAAAACTGATAGAATATTTGAGAAGAAAATAAAAGTAGGCGACGACCTAAGTCATGTGCTAGAATTTAAAAATATCTATTTTGATTTAGACAAGTCAAATATTCGCCCTGACGCCATTAATTCATTGAATAATATCGTCTCTATGATGAATATCCATTCCAATATGGAGGTTGAATTAAAGGCACATACTGACTGCAGAGAAACCAAGACCTACAATCAATTGCTTTCTGATAGAAGAGCCAAGTCAACCATTAAATACATCAAAAGTAGAATTTCAGAGCCTAACAGAATTTCTGGCAAAGGATATGGAAAGTCGAGATTGATCAATCGCTGCAATTGCGATGGACAAAAATCCTCTGATTGCACGGAAGCAAGTCATCAGAAGAATAGAAGGACAGAATTCATTATTATCAATAATTAATCTTCAATATATATTTCTAAAGCACCATCCATGTGATGGTGCTTTTTTGTTTAGAGCAAGTCAAGTAATCTTTAAATAAACGATTATATTAAGTATAACATTCCACTTATATCCCCAATGAATCTCAATGAACCAAATTTTTGTTTCAATTGTTGGGTTTGATTAGCTTATTCGTGTATTTTTGGAAACTGAATTTACGAATCTGCCTTTCAACCAATTTTATGAAAATAAGAAATTTAATGATCATCATCATCCTAGTATCCCTTGGTGGTATTATTGCGTATCGAATCAAATCCAATCAATCACAAGAGGCCAAAGGGAAGGATAAAGGAGGTGCTCGGCCACCTGCGCAAGTTGAGGCGATGATTATCCAACCAGAAATTTACAGAGATCAATTATCCCTCACAGGATCAATCACCGCCAATGAACAAGCGGAAATTAGATCGGAGGTTTCTGGTATAGTGCAAAACATCTATTTTCAGGAGGGCAGTTTTGTCTCTAAAGATCAAATACTTTTAAAGGTCGTCGATGCTGAATTACAAGCACAATTGGGGCAATCTAAGACCAAAGAGAGCTTGGCTTTGGAAAATGAGCGCAGGGCAAAATTGCTTTTGCAAAAGAGGGTATCAGCCAAGAGGAATACGATATTACACGAGCGGAACTCATCACTGCGCAAGCTCAAACCCAAGTGATTCAGGCACAGTTGGCCAAATCCGTGATCAAGGCGCCATTCGCAGGGAAAATTGGATTGAGGAATATTTCTGCGGGATCCTATATCACCCCTTCAGTATTAATCGCCAACCTCGTCAATACCAGCAAAGTGAAAATTACATTCTCCATTCCAGAAAAATATGCCAATTCCATCAAAATGGGCACAAGCATTCAATTCAATACCTCTTCTACCCAATCCTATTCATCGGCAAAAATATATGCCATCGAACCAGAGATTGATATCAATACCAGAACCTTGTTGGTGCGCGCGATAGCAGAAAATTCTAATGGTTCATTGATGCCAGGAACCTTTGCCAATATCATGCTGCCCCTGCAAACCATTCCAGATGCCATCATCATTCCATCAGAATCCGTCATCCCGATTCAAGGAGGCAAAAAAGTATTCATTGCAGAGAATGGCAGCGCCAAAGAAGTCAAAGTGGAGACCTCAACCAGAACAGACGCCTCCATCCTCATCATCAAAGGGTTGAATAAAGGCGACACCTTGATTACATCGGGAATTATGTCACTCAAAGACAAAGCCCCAGTTAAGATTAAATTGAAATAATCCTTTTTACATGCAAGCTATTCTCAAAAAAGAAATTCAAACGCAATGAGTTTATCCTCCCTCAGTATCAAAAGACCCATATTCACCATTGTCATCAATCTCACCATATTGCTATTTGGGATTATTGGCTATACATTTTTGGGTGTGCGAGAATTTCCATCCATTGACCCAGCGCAAATTACCATTAGAACAGATTATGCCAGGGCGAATTCAGATATCATAGAAAAACAAATCACCGAACCCATTGAAAAAGCCATCAATTCCATCGATGGAATTAAGAATATTGGTTCATCGAGTGTGCAGGGAACGAGTACGATCACCGTTGAATTCAATTTAGATAAAGACTTAGAAACGGCAGCCAATGACGTGCGAGACAAAGTGGCCATCGCTGCTCGGAATTTACCCAAAGACCTCGATGCCCCGCCTGTGGTATCAAAGGCCGATGCCAATACAGATGCCATCATCTCCATGACCGTGCAGAGCAATAAGCGCAATCAAATGGAGCTCAGCGATTATGCAGAGAATGTGATTGGACAGCGCATTGAAAATATCCCTGGGGTGAGCGGCATACAAATTTGGGGACAGAAAAAATACGCTATGCGCTTGTGGATTGACCCTGTGAAACTATCCACTTATGGAGTCACCGTAGCTGATGTCAAGAATGCGCTCACACAACAAAATGTTGAATTGCCATCGGGAAAATTGACGGGCAATAATACAGAACTCACGGTGAAGACTATTGGCAATCTCACAAAAGCAGAGGAGTTCAACAATATCATCGTCAAGCGAAATGGCGACCAATTGATTCGCTTCAGCGATATAGGCTATGCGAGTTTGGGACCAGAGAATTTGGAGACACAGATGTCACAATCGGGTATGCCCCTCGTAGGCGTAGCGATAGTGCCACTTCCAGGCGCCAACTATTTGGATATTGCGACCGAATTTTACAAGAAATTCAATATCCTCAAAAAAGAATTGCCCAAAGATATACAACTCAATATTGCTATTGACAATACGATTTTTGTCAAAAACTCGGTAATAGAAGTTGCTGAAACACTCTTGATTTCAATACTTCTCGTCATCCTCATCATTTATTTATTCTTCAGGGATTGGAGCATTGCATTCAGGCCTTTGATCGATATTCCCGTTTCCCTTGTCGCCACATTTTTTGTCATGTGGCTCATGGATTATTCCATTAATGTATTGACCTTACTAGCCATTGTATTGGCAACTGGTTTGGTCGTAGATGATGGAATTGTAGTCACAGAAAATATATTCAAAAAAGTAGAAGAGGGCATATCCCCTATCGAAGCTGCCGTAAAGGGTTCTAATGAAATTTTCTTTGCAGTCATCTCCATCTCCATTACGCTCGCTGCAGTGTTCTTACCAGTAATTTTCTTAGAGGGATTTGTGGGGAGATTGTTTAGAGAATTTGGAGTAGTAATAGGCGCAGCCGTATTGATATCTGCCTTTGTATCCCTCACGCTCACGCCTATGTTGAATGCCTATTTGATGAAAGGCGGAGTGCAGAAAAAATCGAGATTCTATACTTGGTCTGAGCCTTTCTTTGAAAAGATGAATACCTCATATGCCTCATCCCTTCAATCATTCGTCAAATTCAAATGGATCAGTTTCCCTATCCTATTGTTCTGCTTTGGTATGATTTATTTATTCTTCAAAACGATCAAAAAAGAGACAGCCCCTTATGACGATCGCAGTGCGATTGTAATGACAGCAACAACTGCAGAGGGATCTTCCTATGAATATACGGATCGATTTATGCAAGAACTCTCTCGATTAATTGACGATTCAATTCCAGAGAAAAAAGTGAGTCTCATCATCACGGCACCAGGATTCAATGCATCAGCCACCAATAGTGGCAGGGCGAGAATTGCCCTCGTCGATCCAGCAGATAGAAAGCGCTCGCAAAAAGAAATTGCAGAGAAACTGAGCAAATGGACTAAACAATATCCCGATGCGAAAACTTCTGTCACAGAAACGCCTACTATCGCAGTGAACAAGCGCGGTGGATTGCCCATACAATACATCATTCAAGCTTCTACTTTTGAAAAACTAAAAGAAAAGATTCCACAATTCATGGAAGAAGCCGCGAAAAATCCCACCTTTTCAATCACCGATGTGAATTTGAAATTCAATAAGCCAGAAGTCAATGTGACCATCGATAGAGAGAAGGCGGAGAGCATGGGCATATCTGTACTAGACATTGCACAGACCCTTCAATTATCCTTGAGTGGACAGCGATTTGGCTATTTTCAGATGAAGGGAAAGCAATATCAAGTAATCGGTCAATTTGAACAAAAAGACAGATCGAAGCCGATGGATTTGACCTCGATGTTTGTGAGAAATGCCAAAGGTGAATTGATACAATTGGACAATGTGGTAAAGATTGAAGAACAGAGCAATCCACCACAACTCTACCACAATAATAGAAATATGTCAGCGACTGTCATGGCTGGATTAGCGCCAGGCAAGAGCATTTCAGACGGGATTGAAGCGATGAATAAAATCAAGGCAAAAGTACTAGATGAAAGTTTCACCACTGACCTCGGCGGAGAATCCAAGGATTTTGTAGAGAGCAGTTCGAATACTTCCTTTGCATTTGGCTTGGCCTTGCTCTTGATATTTCTCATTCTCTCTGCGCAGTTTGAAAGTTTTGTCGATCCATTCATCATTATCCTCACCGTACCTATGGCTGTCGCTGGAGCCCTATTCTCGCTTTGGTTATTTGGACAGACGTGGAATATATTCAGTCAGATTGGGACTATCATGTTGATTGGACTGGTGACGAAGAATGGCATTCTCATTGTTGAATTTGCCAATCAATTGCGCGAACAAGGCAAGTCAAAATACGAGGCGATTATGGAAGCATCTGAAGCGAGATTGAGGCCGATATTGATGACGAGTTTGGCCATTGCACTCGGTGCACTTCCCATTGCACTCTCTATTGGTGCCGCTTCCAAGAGCAGGATAGGCATGGGCGTTGTCATCGTCGGCGGAACGATATTCTCCTTGATATTGACGCTCTTCATCATCCCATCCATCTATTTGATGTGGTCGAAAGCGAGAAAACACCATCCAGAATTTGATCAAATTGACGCATAAGCATAGCCCCTATGAATACTAAAAAATACTTCCTTTTCTTTGCTTTGATATGCAGTATTTCTATGCATGCGCAAAATATATTGACGCTTGAAAATGCGATAGAAATTGCGCTCAAAAATAATTACGATATCAAGATTGCTAAGAATGAATTGAACATAGATGAAATCAATAATAGTGTGGGCAATGCTGGGATGTTGCCCAATGTCAATCTATTCGTCAACAATAGCAATAGCCTTTTAAATACGACGCAAACACAGGCAGATGGCAAGCAGAGAACCCAGAATGGGGCGAAGAACATGTCGTTGAATTACGGAATAGGATTGGATTGGACGATATTCGATGGATTTAAAATGTTTGCTAAAAAAGAGCAATTGAATCAAATGCAAATGCAAGGGGAAAGAGAAATGAAGCGCACGATTTACGCGAAGATCAGCAATGTCTATCATCTATATTATCAGATTGTTTTACAGGAATTGCAGATAGCCGCCTTAGATACTGCTATGCAGATTTCCATCCAGCGATTGAATACAGCGCAAAATAGATATTCGATTGGCAAGGCCTCTAAACTAGAAGTATTGAATGCCCAAGTAGATTTAAATGCCGATAGCAGTTTGCTCTTGCAGCAAAAGCAAATTCTAAAAAATGTGCAAATTCAGATGAATGAATTATTGGCGCAGGATGTGCAGACCGCGTTTAAAGTTCAACCCAAGTTCGCCATCGATGAACAAGTGGAGATGAATAAAATATTGGATGCAGCCGTAAAGCAAAATCCAGATTTGCAATATCAGATATTGACGATGAATATCGCCGAGCAATCATTGAAACAAGTAAAAGCCAATCGCTATCCAGTTATTTCCGTCACGACGGGATATAATTTCACCCAGTCGGAAGCGCCTTGGGATTCATCACCCAATCGAATGGACGTGGCGTAAATTATGGGTTCACGGCTTCGATGCCCATTTACAGCGGTTCTTCACAAATTAGAAATGAGAAAATTGCCAAGATTCAAATTGACAATAGTTTGAATCTTATCGAAAAGCAAAAGCAATCGCTGCGCGCGCAGATCTATGAAGCCTATGAAAATTATCGAACCAATCTATCGCTGATCCAGTTGGAAGCGAATAATATAAAAATCGCTGAACAGAATATCGATATCACCCTCGCCAAATTCAATATTGGCACGATTACTAACCTCGAATTCAGAACGGCCCAACAGCGCTATGGAAACGCAATTGCGCTATAGCCAGGCTCAGTTCCAAACGAAGATTTACGAGATTAAATTAAAGGAATTGGCGGAAGTCTGAAGATGTGAGTGGTGAGTTGTAAGTGGTGAGTTGTAAGTGGTGAGTTGTTGGTTGTTGGTTGTCAGTTGCCGTGTCCCGACAAAGTGTCGGGATTGGTTGTTGGAATGAATTCAAAGGCAGTGTGGTTCTATTCAACTCATTCATCAGAAGCGCATTCTTATGCATATTACTTTTATAACACCTTAATCCCACCGAACTGCCCCCCCTTTCCTTTGGAGAGGGCTGGGGAGAGTCTTAAAGCCCCCTCCAACTCCCCCGAAGGGTGAGGGTAACATTTGTATCAAATAGACCATAGTTTTTTTAAAACAGTATACTTAAATAGAAAGTATATAGGTCAAGTAGATGTATATATGACCATTGATCAGTCTCAATTCACATATAATCTTTTGACAATTAATTCCAAGGATGCCCCCCCTTTCCTTTGGAGAGGGCTGGGGTGAGGCTCATTTATGCCATTAAGGAAGTTTAACATCTGAATGCTCCATTTCTATTTTACTTTACTAAAAATTAATAACATGAAGCAATATATTTTAACAGGATGCATCGTCCTCTTTGCATTTGCATCGAGCGCTGCTCCGATGGATACGTTGAAAAACTACACAAAGAATTCTATTACATTTTCACCGATGAAACTCATCGATAATGAGATAGAATTTGGCATTGAACGCAAATTCAGTCGATTGATCAGTTTAAAACTAGAAGCATCTTTGATATCAAGATCGAATGATTATAACTATAATTACAATAATAACGATAATGTTACAGGCACTAATCTAATGCTGGGATTCAGAAAATATATATTCTACGACCAAATCATCAATAGAAAACAGAGTCAAAATTTATGGGGTGTATATATAAGTCCATTCGTTCAGTATCAATATATCGGTAAAAAATCAACTTCCGATGTGTACGACAAAAATGGGAATATTATATCTTCAAATACTCAAAAAGCTTTCAGAATGCCTTTATAGCAGGTTTAGTTACAGGGATGCGATTTGATATAGCCAAAGGGCTGATTAGTTTTGATTTCAATGTTGGATTTGGCACAAAAATCTCCAAGGTGACTGGATCCGCTAACTACTTTTATTCTACTGGCGCAAGAGAACACTACTATGGCAAGCAAGGCATCATTCCAACTGGCAATGCGACTATAGGATTTAACTTTTAATATATAGTTTAGGACTGCTGATTCATTTCCCTTTTAGGCTTTTGAATGAGGAAATCTTACAGTTTTATTTTTAATAACAATTGGTAGAGCAAGTTTTAGTTTACTTTTTAAACATCCACCCTAATCCTAGATTCAAGTTTATATTACTCAAGGTACTTCCAGCATTGCCAGAGCCAATTGCGCCTGACCTAGAACCTTCATTCATATAAGGTCCAATATAACTTATACCGCCTTTGTAATATAATCGAGAATTGGTATGAAATTGAATATTTAAAGCAGTAAATATGGTGCAATAATTAATCATATAATTCGGACTTCCAGAACTGCTTTGCACTTCATAAAAGCCTTTAGTTAAATAAATTCTATAATTAGCAGCAGACTCTTCTGTATAAATATTGACTCCTAATGCTAAATCCAAACTGACTCTTTTTCCAACATCTTGTTTTAATTTCAAAGCAACTTGGGCTAAATGGGCATGAATTTTACTCCTTTGATCGTAAATAAATGAAGTATCAATCAAATTATAAATCATACCATTAAAGACTCTTTGGTATGGGGTAAATACGGTATCTTGTTCAATCCCTTTATACTGAAATCCCCCACATATATCCAATCCCCCAACCTAAACTCAACTGCGGTGCAACTTTCCAATACATACCCAATCTAAAATCCGGACCAACAAGAGGAGAAAAACTCCCTTTTCCTTTCAAATATTCAGGCAAAGTACCCATTCCATATGCTAGATTTGCCCCCAACTCCATATTCCAAATATATTTTCTCTTTGATGTATCAGTTCGATTTGGTCTATTAGGAATAGCATACCCAATAGTTACTTGACTATTCAAATTTGAAGCTGAATAAGGCATAATTTCAAAAGAGTTTTTCGAGTTTATTCTATAGCGTCCATGTAAAATAGGACTTGTTAATCCTACGCTTGCTTTATAATAAATTGGGCTCAATTTAGGTTGAAAAAGAATACCACATGTTAAAATTCCATGCAACTTGCTCATAGAATACATCATTCTTAAATCTGGATAATTATATTTCCAACCATTGCGATCAAAACTAGTGACAAAGCCCAAACCCATACTAGTTTCCAATTTTGTATATTTCGTAATTTGAAATTGATGCATATTATGCAGGTATAGAGTATGTATAACTCCATTTAAATTTGGTATATCCGGTAAATTGAAACCCTCCTGAATATATTGCACTTGAAAACCCATGGAATATTTCTTCCCCAATTGATGATAGACTCCAATAGATGGGCTGAGAAAAACCACTGGCGATTTATTATATTGAAAGGCGGGAACTGTCTCTCGCTGCCATTGGATTGGCATTGACAGCGAACCTCCTAGTTCGAATGAGTAGCGAGTTTGGCATTTGCTTCCCAATGAAAACAAACAAAATGCACTTATAAAAATCAATTTCTTCATACTCAATGAAAGCTTTTTATTTATCTCCATCACTTTATATTTTAAATGCCTCTTATTTTGAAAAAAACAATCGCTTTCATCAATATCGATGCACCTTTTTTTAAATTATTTACAATCAATTTTATATAGCGATTCGCAATATTACGGGAATGTCATATTCAAAAATAAACAATTAATCCAATTCAAATAATAAAAACTATGATGATGTATCATTAGATCATGAATCTCCTTAAAGACAAGATTTAGGAGCTTTACAAATGCTATTTACGAAATTTCATGAACGGAAAAACAATCTCTAGTTTAGATTCTTAGTGGAAGCAGACATGCTCATTATACCAGTTAAGCGCCTTCATGATTCGCAAAAATGATTGAATCACTATATGTATATTTGCTTAAAGTATGAAATTAAAGGCCAGCGTTGTAAAATGCTACTTCTTGGCATTTAGGCCTGTAATAACAATATAAATTGAATAAAAATAAACTTATAAGTTGATTAAATGAAAATTGTTTCTATTTTTGCGGATAGATTATTCGCATTTCATTATGAAGATGAAGTTGATAATGAGTTTGACCGTTTGATGGATGTAGGGACTGATATCAGATATTTGCATGCATTTGCCAAAAGGAATCATGTGATTGATGTATGGTTTTATTGAAAAAATTGAGGCAAGTAGAAGAAATTGAAGATTTATTGGAAGAGATTCAGCAGAGCAATGACCCTTTAGATAGATATTTTCAACCCTTGCAATCATCTGAATATTTTAAGCGCCTATTGACATTACAGAAAGGGAAAATTAGGAATAATCAACTGAGAATATATGCCATTAGAATTGATTTAAATTGCTTTGTTATTACTGGAGGTGCAATTAAAATGAGCCAGAAAATGATTGAGCACAAAGACACAGAATTAGAATTAAATAAATTGAAAATCGCTAGAAACTATTTAAGCCAATATGGCGTATTCGATGGCGATTCCTTTTTTGAATTATTAAATGAAAACCGATGAAAACAAAAGAAAAATTCTTAACCCTTGTCTCTGATGAGAAGACGGAAAGTTTGCGCAAGAATCGCATGCGCATTGAAAACAGGGCAATGCATAGAGAATCACAGCTAATTGCGATGAAAGTATTAAAAAAGCTAGATGAATTGGAATGGACGCAAAAAGACCTGGCGAATGCATTAAAGATAAGTCCCCAACAAGTTAATAAGATTGTAAAAGGTCGCGAAAACCTCACCCTTGAAACCCAAAAGAAACTTCAAGATGTCCTAGACATTCCCATTCTGGCGACCTATTATGAGGACAGGATCGAGCATATTGAGGAAATTCAAATTGTGGCGGAGAAGAAGACGATGCGGTATAAGAGGAAAGATTGATGTTTATGCTAAAGATAAAAAGTTGAGATTCCTATCAAATTTGCAAGTCAGAAGATTCAAAGGAATCATCATAATGATATCAATTGAACCAAATAATATCATTTTTTACCGAAATCAACAAATCAATAGTGATACAAAATACATTGATATTCTTATATTTAGAAGTTTCACTAGAAATTAATAGGTCAATTTATTAAGAATGCATCGAAAAAAATTTGGAAATCTATAAAACAAGACTATATTTGCACTCCGAAAAGAAAAAGGAAGTTTAGCTCAGCTGGTTCAGAGCATCTGCCTTACAAGCAGAGGGTCGGGGGTTCGAATCCCTCAACTTCCACACAGAAAATCAAGCGATTAGAATGTCAAATTTCTAGTCGCTTTTTTATTTGCAAGTAATTTGCAAGTAAATTTATTTTGTCTCTCTCTTGATTCGAAGCCATTTCCATGATATTCTATAACTGATATAGTAATTCAGTCACTTAGAAAATCATTAACAATGAAACAAGAAAAATCAGCAAATAGTAAGTTTTGCGAACTAGAATTAAAATATAAACCGCATCCACGGTATAAGTCCGTCACAGACCTCCCTAAAATCACTAAGAGTTATGAAGCCGTCAACCTAATCATCGAAGAAATTCCAGAGATTATTGGATCGGCTCAAGAAATGTTTATTGTCGTATTACTTAACAGGTCAAATAGAGTATTAGTCGTTCAAAAGCTTTTTGTCGGCGGGATATCAGCCACGATAGTCGATCTTAAATTGATTTTAAAAATTGCATTAAGCTTTGGTGCTAGTGGGATTATGCTTTGTCATAACCATCCTTCAGGGGAATTAAAACCTTCTCAGCACGATATAAAATAACTCATAAGATTAAAGTAGCATGTCAATCAATCGAAATTGTTCTAGTGGATCATGTGATAATCTGTGAACAAAACTCATACTTTTCCTTTGCAGATGAAGGAGTGCTTTGAGGTATGCCCCTTTGAAAAGAGGGGTATATTTTATGAACAAATTATTTTTGCATTATTAATTTCATATACATTATCAAAGTTGTACTTTATATTTCTTTGATAACTAATAAACGTGATTAGCCCTCTATCTTTGCGGTCAATCAATATTTTATTTAAAATTTCCAAATTGTTCTTATTAGAAAGTGAGGGGATTTCATCTATATATAAGAGTTTAGGACAAATTATTGTTGATAGGAAAATCATGAATCGCCAAGACTCATTTACATCTAAGTCAAATGGGTTATATTCTTTAGATATAGGTAATCTAAAAAAATCATAAGGAATAGTTTCTAAAGAAGTCTTTGAAAGTGTTTTTGTTAAACCAATTTCATCGGATAATGTGGAAGATAAAAACTGTAATGTATTAATTTGAGAAATATACGACGCCAGTTGTATTTTTTTTGAGGGTTTTAAATTAACTAGTTCTTGATTGTCTATTTTTATACTTCCCATTGTAGGAATTATCAAACCACAGATCAATTTGCCAAATGTGGACTTGCCAGAGCCATTATCTCCTATAATCAGATTTGATGAAGCATTAATTCTACAATTAAAATTATCAATTATGGGGATAGAATTGTAACTAAAAGAAAGATCTTTTACATCAAGATAAATCATAGTTTGATTCGGTATATTTATTATTAATATTATTATTTATTAAATCAAATTCAATATTAGTACAATGAGCATTATCTATCAAGTTAATATCATATTCAAATAGATATATTGGAATTGACATTGAACTAATGTTATTCAAAAATGTGGCTATTAAATCATCTGAAAGTTGACGTTGAATCAAAATATATTTTCCCTTCACTAATGATGTTTGAATACAAAGCAAGCCCAACCCATTTTCTCCAACCACCAGAAAGTGATTGCAGTGTATTATTTTGAAATTTATCTAACTTCCAAACATCCATGAATGTTTGAATATCATTTATATGTATTTTATTAATGTTTGACTGAAAAATAAAATCTATTTCATCAATTACTTTTTCAAAGTATCCTGACCCACTAATATAATTAAAAGAACTATAAGAACTAAAGTTTATTCTTTCTTTAGTATTTAATTGATTGATTATATCCGCTTGATTTTTTAATATAATAGAACTATTTTAAGTTTACAACGTACATAAGTAATAACAGTTAATAGTAATGCAAAAATTATCATGAGAATTGTTTGATAGACCTTGATTTTCATTTTATAAAAATTAGGTTTAAACTGTTCTATATTTGTATTTAACATCTTATTATAATCATAACTTTCGACTCCCTCAAACAATGTAGTTATTATTAAAGGAACTAATATTTTTTTCAATATTAAAAGTGAAGTAATAAATCCTCTTGTTTCTATGCCTCTTGAATTAAAGGCAAATACTATCATATTAAATCGCTCAAATATTAATTCTCGTTTTGCTAAGATTGGGATTATTTTCTTAAGAGAATTATTAGGGAAAATAGAACTAACTTCTAAATTTAATTGATAAAAATTTAAAGATGCGCTCAAATATCCAAATGGGAGAAGTATATAAGTATATGTTAGTCCTGCATTATTACTAACAGTTAAAATGTTATAGATGTTTTTAAAGCTTGTAATTTGAATTGAATTCAAATTTGTTAGATATAGGTATGTAGAAATAAAAACAAATGAAATCGCGACTACGCCTGCATACTTTTTACAATTTGATAAAATTGAAAATACCATAAAATATATTGAAATAAATATTAATGGTGGCAAATGGGTGTAAAAAATACTATTTACAATTGGTAAACAAAATAATGAAGCATAACCAAATAAATACACAATAATCTTATCAATATTCATTTAATTATTTCTTAAATTGTTTTTGCTAAAAAACTTTTTGGTAAAACTTTTAGAACAGATATACATGTAATACTAGTAATTATTCTGTCAAATATTGCAAAATGAACCTAAGAGAGAAATGACTGAATTTAAAATACTGAGTCCGTTCTGGAACACATAAAGAAACAATGATATCGTTACCTGTAGCTGTAAAACCACCAAATAAATAATATGTAACAGGTATTGAAGCCACTGCACCAATTATTCCATGTATCAATCCAGCAAAAAAGGAAGAAGAAATACTAGAGTAAAAATTATACTTCTTTAATATTTCAGTTGTTATTACTAATAATATCATGGTGTGAAAGTAAAATGGTATGTATGGAGATATAAGAAAATGCAATTATAGCAGTCAAAATTGATGCAAGTATTCCATATTCCCATCCTAAAAGTAAAGTGCATAACATTATTCCAATTGTATCTAAAAATATCGGAAGTTTTAAAAAAGATACAATAGATCCAAGAGCTAATCCTAAAGCAGTAAGTGAAAATGTAATAGATATTTTTTTTAAATCAAATTGTGTTCTCATAGTAATGATTTATTTTTTTAAAAATGAATTTGTAATTTGCCATGAAATATTAGAATCTAATGCTGTCATTATTTGATACTCATACTCCAAGTTATTTTCAATCGTTTTAAAGCCATACTTAAAATTTTGGTCCCTATATAGCCATAATTCAGAATATTTATGATTTAATTTAAGCGAATCAAGCAAGCTATTGTCAGTTTCAATAATTTCAAATCTAATTTTTTCTTTAATGGATTTATTATATTCAATTGTATTGAGATGATTAAAAAATCTAATCTTCACTTCATGTAAAAATTTAGTGATAGTTTTTTTAATTTCTGATTTGTCATTTTTTTTATCTATAATTATATAAGTAATACCAATAAAATCATGCTTTTTTAGTTGCAAGAGATTATCTTCAAAACTCATTAAAATCTTTTGATCTATCAAGTTCAAGTAATCAGAAAAGATTCCAATCAATTCTATGAAATTTCGTTTATTTCTCCATTTAATTCCATTATGTATTACATATGCAAGTTCTATTTCATTTAGGTTGTTTATTTCTCGACCTAATTCATCAATTTCTGTTTTTATTATTGAATAATCAAACGTATCTACTTTTTTTCTAACTCTTCAAACAATACTTTTTTAAAATCGGTTGTAGAACGCATAATGTTGAATTTTGACTTCATGTATTGCAGTCCTAAGTTTTGTTGCTTCATAATTATTTTTTCTTGTAAGGTATTGGATTCCTTTTTCAATAATATTAGTCTTTTCAAAATAACCATTAAAGTTTACTTTGTTAGTACTATTAAAAATTAATAGATTCAAAGACTTTCTACTTTCTTCAGATTCAGCATTAACTAAACCAAATATTTCCAACAAGTCTTGATCATGTATAATTAACTTAAGAATATTATCAACTAAGGCTTCATTATCGTTTTTGAAGGGCTCTAATGCATTAATGCCAACAATAAAAGTAGAAAGTCTTGAATATTCAATCTCATGAAAACATTCTAATTCAAGAAGTCTTATGACTTTGCTAATACTTAAATTGATGTAACCAGATTCAACCATTCTATATGCACTTGCAGCTCCTCCAATATGTTCTACGACTTCTGAAACTTCTATATTTTTATTTTTTCTGAAGTGTTTCAAAGTATTACCAAGTAAAACTGAAAGTGGATTTTTTATTCTCCTTATATTTATAGACATCGAAATAATTATTTGTCAAATATAATAGATTTATTTTTATTTAAACAAAATAAATTTTAGACAAAATGTCTATTTTATTTGTCAATATCATTTTTATACTTATCTTTTGTATATAATTAGTCATCAATTTAATTAAAAAAAAATGCTAGCCCCGAGAGACTAGCAAGTGGTAAAGACCCTCAAAATACCAGAGTTGCAGCTCTATATTGGTATTTTGTTCTTGCAAATGTAGTAAAACAAATGCAAGAACAGTATTGCATGGATTGTTAAAATATGCAAATCTTCTCCCACTCTACTTTTCGGGCTGGTATTTGACTAAAATTTTGTCAAATGAAAGCATTATCAAAAACCACAAAAGATCAGTTGAGATTAGTCTCTTCTCAAATTGATTCAAACCCAATCTCATCATTGTATTTATCTCTCGTTCAGAGATTGAATAACTATGACTTAAATTCTCAAGAATACAAAAGGCTAAATGATTTTCTCCACGGTGGGGTAAAGTAAATTGTAAATCTGACATATAAATCACTTAGTATGTATTCTTCAATTTTGAAATTTAGGTATGTCTGCCTTGTTTTATACTCTATCTATGATAGAATAGAAAATAAGAATTTCTGTATCCTCCCGCCTCCAAACCTTCTTAGTATAAAAGTCTCAGGCTTTACCAACTAATCAAGGTTTTTAATATGCAAATTTTCAATAAACAATTAAATCAAAAACCAATGAAATCAAAACTTACACTAGAAAACCTCTCCCAATTCATCGAATCCGAGAGTACCATTTACATTGACAAGGCTCGTTCATATGGAATCGAGCTTGCCAAAGAAAATAAACCAAAGGCCTTCCAAGATTCACTATCTCCATACATTTCTAGTATCGTGGCTCAGTTTAAATCCCTATGGACCAAGGTTGAAACAGAAATTGATGAAGATATCATTAAAAAAGACAGTGAGATCTCTATGTATGACAAAGAAGCGACTCACAAACAACAAGAAGATGCTCTTCTTGAAATCAAGACCAAGATTAAACAAGTCGAAGATCAAATTGGTCGACTGGCTGATGATTACAATTGGCAACTATTCATTCCACTCCTACTATTCTCGTTTGCATTAATTTTTTCAGAATCTTACTTCAATAGCAGTTTCATGCAACAAGTAATGAGGGACATTAGCTCCTTGCAGGCAAAAGCATTGAGTTTTACCATTTATGCTCTGCTGTTTTTGTTATTCAATTCTTTAACAACTGGATTGATTATTCAACTAGCGACTGGGAAATACATGCTAAAAGATTTGCAAAGTTCTTACTCTTTACTGTATTGTTTTCATTCATTGCATGGATGCGAACCAAGTATATTAACCACGGTGATTTTGACTTTCTTACATTCTTGGCATTTTTACGGTGAATTTACTCTTCCTTATTACCGTAAATTACTTGCACCAGCATTTCCTCTTCAAAAATCAAATCAATGATTATTTCAAAGTCAACATTAAAGTCTAGATTGGCTGAACTTCAAAAGAAGAAAAAAGGCATTGATGCGGATTTAAACAGTCATAGTAGTTCCCATGTCAAATTGACTAAAGACACACATCAATCTCTTTTAATCCTTGAAAAGAATAAGCGATTACTAAAAGGGAAGTGCGAAGAAGCCATCAGCGCATTTATTGCGAGCAATCTGTCTGCAAGACTCGACTGAGAGACTCCAACTTGTTTTAACGAAACCATAGAATTAAATTTTTAAACAAACTATCATGAAAACAATTTATACAATAATCATTTTACCGCAATTGGAATAGGGTATCTAATCCAAACTGATTCTAAGCCTGTAAAAACAGCTGCCATTACTCTAATTACCGACAGAACAGACGAACAGTTGAATCTCGAGCCTGAGATTGATAGGATTGTTCAATTATTTGACTTGAGTATCTCTAGTGAGGACAAAATTGTCAACGGAGTGACCATTCGAAGTTTATCATTTTCCAATGTTGATTTTACTCAAGTCGATGAATTTTCCTTGCCCAAAGTAAATTACAATGACATCAATCGAATGATGAGAATTGATGAAATTGATGCTTTTATAGATTTTAAACGAGAATTGCTATCGCACAAAGCAAGAATCGATGCATTCCAGTATCTATTTGCCTTTGTTCGTGAGGCCAACAGGCTCACCAACACCAATGCAGGAAGTAAGTATCTGATTGTATATACTGATTTGCAAGACAATAATGAGGTCTTCAATGCCTACAAGAATTACGATCAAGATGCCGATAAGATCATTACTCATCTAGAAAAACATGCGGTATTGGATAGAATGGATTCAGTGCATGTCATTGTGCGATATATTCCTAAAAATGAACAGGACAATATCCGTTTTCGCAAGATGGTGCTGTATATAAGCGATTAGTTGAAAACAAAGGCGGTAAACTATTTTTTGAATTTAAAACAGAATAACCATGGAACAGAAAAGCTTCACACAGAATTTTTTAGGGTGCTTAAGATTTTTGCAAAATGTTGCTCTATCTATTACTCATCTTATTCGTTCATAGAGGTGATATCCAGGCATATCAATATGTTTCTCAAACAGAGATTGAATATTGGGATCAAAGAACAAGCACCTAGACAATCAGTTCAATCCACTTATGGCGGAATCTTTTAATTATGAAACTACTATCTGCACTTTTCTTCCTCATTGAATCTCTCTTGCGCATCATCTATGAAGCGATTTTTGGCGGTGACGCAAGAGCGGATTATGGAGTAGGATATAATGCTCAATTCATCGATGAATCAGAGTTGCTTTCTGCTTCCCATACTGGTTTTTGTATCAATGGTGAGAAGTCACTCTCAAGAGAAACTTCGTAAAAAAAACTTTTAATCTCAGCAACAACAGGATCGGGAAAGTCAACGGTGACAATAATTCCCAGCATTTTAAAGATAAATAATGCATCTCTTGTCGTGCATGATCCAGGGTTCTGAATTGTTTAACTATACGAGTCAAACAAAAATATCTCAAGGATATAAAGTCTATATCCTAAACTTTGGAAACCCTACTGTTTCTGCAGGATATAATCCATTGTTTTATGCAAAAAATATTAATGACATCAACAAGATTGCCAATGCACTAGTACGTGGAAGTGTAAAGACGACGAGCGATGATTTTTGGAATATTCAAGCCGTTTCCATCATTTCAATCATGATATCAATTCTTAAAACTCAACCAACAGAGTATGTAAACCTATTCAATGTTCGCCATCTTATATCAATATTAGGTTCAGAACCCATAAGGTTGATAAATTATTCGCAAAATATGCAAGTCCAATATTACTCACTGAATACAAGAATTTAATCAGTTACGATAGTAAAGTACTGGCATCAATCATTGCTTCTGCCCAGGCGTCACTTCAGCTTTTTGTTGATGAACAAGTCAGCAGGATAACCAGTATTCACCAAAATTGATTTTGAGAAAATACGCAAAGAAAAGTCCATCATTTACATCCAAAATGCAACCTCAGACATCCTGTATTATAAACCGATTATCAGTTTGGTGTTTGAGCAATTGTTTAGAATACTCACAGTCAAATTGCCCGAAAAGAAAGACCTAGACCTGTTTTTCCTAATTGATGAATTCTCATCATTAACTCTTCCTTCGATTCCAATATTTTTAAGCAACTGCCGCAAATACAGAATTGGTGTGGCATTGAGCATTCAAAACCTTTCTCAAAATGACTAATTTTTAAGTCAAAGGAAATGGACACACCATTTATTCCAGTAATTGTATCACAAAACTATTCTTCAGCGGACAAGCGCTCAACGATGCGGTTATGCTCGAGAGTGTACTTGGAAAAAGGAGGTTATTGAGAAGATGGCAAATGAGGGTTATGCCTCCGATGACTAGTGAGAACCTCAGAACCATGAATCCCGAAGAAGCCATCATTGTATCAGGGTCATTAAAACCAATCAAAGTGCAACTCACTCCTTTTTATAAATCATTTTGGTTGAAACTCAAGACAGAGCAGAAACCGCCAGTATTTAACAACATGGATATTCCAGAACAAGTCCCTTTATTACCACTAGACTAATATGAAAAAAATCTCTAAAAAATCACAGCTTTACAAATACCTCAATGATCTTGGGGTTTTGGAGCGTGGAGATGAACTAGAGATTAAGCAAGCAAAAGCAAACTACAGGAGAGAATACCTCACCAAATACAAAAAAACATATCGAGGGCAGAAAAAGCACATAGCTGTTATTCTCAACGAACTTGAACATTCAACTATCACAAAAGAAGCGAAGAAAAATGGCATTGCCATGCCATCATTTATCAAACAATCTGCTTTGGCTTATTTAAACAATGCTTATCTAACACCTCATCCACACGCAATTTTAGAAATCAAACAATTAGTATATGCTGTGCATAATCATATCAAGACTATTGCAGAGAAAGAGAGCAAAAAATGGTACGGAACAATTAATAATTATGATACCCTCAAGCAGATGATTCTCGATATTCATACTAGGGTGAAGCTAGAATATATGCGACCAGTATTACTTGAACAAGCAATAGAACAAGAATTAGCGAGGAATCCAGTATTCAAAGACAAACTCTATCAAATACTTAAAGACAATGATTCTAAAAAGCCTGGGCAGAAAGTCGTCTAACTATGATCAATTGCTCAATTACATTCTCAAAACAGATGAAAATATTCCAGTGCCAAAACATTTGATTTTGAAGCAGAATATTTTTGGTGAAACGGTTGAGGAAATGACAAAGGAATATTTAGACAATGAGAATAATAGGGAATACAAGAGAAATGGGGTTAACAAAATGTATCACGAAATTTTGAGCCTCCATGCCAACGATACCTATCGAGTCAATGATGAGATATTGCGTGATATTGCAAGTGAATATATGAGACTTCATCAGGAACTGAATTGTCAGGAAAATCCCTTCGAATCACCAAGCAAGCATTCAATCAAATCAAAAAAGACCTCCAAAACTACCAAATCACTAAATATCCAGAGCTACAGCATAGCATTATTGACTTCGACAAGCCCTCAAAATCACTTATAACAGACAAAGAGCATCAAGCAGCACAAAGACTAGGGAAATCTCAAAAAATGCTCGTAAAAGAGCAAATAGAGGCTATTTATGAGAAGTCTAACTCACAATCTCATTTCAATGAACTGCTGATTGAGGCTGGCTATTCTCCGTATGTCAGAGGATCTAAGAGTGGAGGGGTAACGCTTGAAGATGGGCGGAATATTAGGTTTAAGAGTTTGGGGTTTGATGCTGGTAAATTGCAAGAGTTGGATATTAGGCGGAGAAATTTGAGGAGATTGGGAAATTACGGTCTAGAATCTTCCTAAGGAGCAGGATGTATTACTTGATGTAACTAAAGAAGAAGATTCAAATGAGCAGAAAGTTGAGCCTAAAATTGATACACTAGTTGATTTAAATCACTTATTGGGGACAACTAAACATGACAAATATTTTGAATTTAAGAAAAAATTTGATTTAGATAGATAATTGAAAATAATTTTATATTTTTAATTCCTAGACTCTAAATATACATCTTTCATGTTTCACTTCATATCCAATAATCCTCCGCATTTGAATAACAAAATTATCTCGTATTCCACTTTGGTAAATTCAATTGAGCAATTAGAAATTGACAATGTAATTACATTTGATGAATTTGAGAAAACACCACTTCACATTATTCGTAAGTTCTATTTTAAAATGCCAAATCCTACTATGATGAGAAAGGCAATTATATACATTCGAAATAAAAGAGATGGAAATACTGGACCAAACGAAATAGTTACGACGACTCAATTTATTGAAAAAGGTCAAGTTACTAAAGTTCAAATCAAAACAGAGAGATACTACCTTAATATTGATGAGGTAGAATCATTTTAATTAAGCACTCTAGTTTAAACAGTATTAGAAAAAAGTCCAAATAATTGGACTTTTAGGTGATTAAAGTATAATAATTATACTACTGCCTGTGTTAGCTAACCTTTTAAATTCTTGAATAAAACAATAAAGTTCTTTAACGGTCATGCTTGGCTTATAAGTACTTGGATGAATAACTCTATAAGGCAATTTATCATATATCCTTGATGGAAATCTAGAAATTGGAACATTAAAGTAAAGTTCAATAATTTCTGGAATTCTCCTACTGTGAACATTAAAAAACAAGATTTCAGTGTCCTTATATTCTTGAGATTCGCCGATTTTAATACTATCCATATTTTCTAGATAGTATAAAGGAACGTGGGAAAAAGTCAATACTAATATTTAACCAATTGTCATATAATGGATCTTTTATTTTTTCTTATAAATTCATTATATAATTTGAATTTATCATCAATGTCGTTCAACACATATTTGAGTTTTTCTGCAATCCCTTCAATTAATAAATATCCTCTAAAGAAATACATGATAAATGGAAGAGTAGCAAAATTTAGTATACAAAACATTAGAAGTGACTTAATAAATTGTCCCTTAGGAATTGAAATAAATTTACAAATTGTAAGATCAGTATTTCCAATTGCATTTTTAAAATTGAAACAATAATATTCGATTGAACTAAAAATGCATACTACTAAACTGAAAATAATAAAAGTTTTTAAATAATTACGATAAAACGGAGACTTTACCAATTTTGAACCAGACTTACCTTTAAAATACTCAAATACTATTAGGAGAATAAAAAGCAGGACACAAAAAATTACATTCAACATTATACAACAATCAGGGTAATAATTATGAAGTATTCTACAAAAGAAGTAAAACAAGAAGGAGAACATGAAAATAATCGAAACAGAACTCAAAATAGTAAAAATTATTTTTCCAAATTTATTTCTTCCAGTCAATAAAAAATTAGTACTTGTGTTACCAATATTATGTTTATTAAACGAATTTGAATTAATATTTTTAGTATAATATTTTACTTTTATAAACATATAAACAAAATACAAAGTGTATATCAAACAGATGTTTGATGCAATTAGTATCAGTAAGTTGTCATTAAATACGCCAGAGAAACAAGTTAAAATAACCATGCATAGGTAAAATGACCCAGTTAAGGTAAAAACTGATTTAAACATCTCACCAGTTGCGATATATTCAATATGATTAATATGCTCCTCGGCAATTTCAAGTTGGGTTTCAAAATCAGCCAACTCTTGCTTTAATTTATAATCCCTATTAATGAGCCTACTCTCTTTAGTTACTGAAAAAAATTGATCACTAAATTTCTTCTTTTCATCAATGAAAGATTTGTCTCTCGTATACTTTCGCAGTGAAGCTTCATTAAAAAAGGCACTTATAGATTTAACAGAAGTATATGCTCCTGAAAAACCAACAATTATTTCATAAAAACTATTGAAATTATTTAATGAAAGCAAAAGTTAATGTATTTTATTCAAATCTTAATTTACAACTTTCTACTCCTCAGTAACTGATTCTTCTTTAAATTCTTCAGAATCAATAACATCTTTTGAGTTGTCAAAATATCGATCAAAAATATTTGATAATAATCTAGTGCTTTCAATATCATTAAAATTGCAGTATGGTGCTATATGATTATCCGAATCCGTTTCAATTCGAACCATACAATCATCCCCAATTGCAAAATGAATTAATTCCTTCTTAATTGTTAGATTTGTTATCTCTTTCTTAAACTCTTCTTTTGCTTTACGAATTGAAAGATTGTTTGCGATTTCAGTTTCATTTTTGCATATCTAATAGTCTCTGATGAACATGTTTCACTTAGTATATTTTCAGGATTATCTACCAAAATTCTAATTCTTTTGTTATTCTTCAAGCTCTAATAAATGATTCGTAATATTCACTATAATTTGATATACTACCATCTAAAGAACTTGCATAAATATCGATTCCTCTTGAAGCATTATTGAACATAGCTGACATAACAGATACAGCATGCTCAGCCCCAGAGTTATCAAATGGCATATCTTTTCTTTCTTTTGCTAATTCCTGCATAGTATCAAAATACTCTTTAACAGAAGTTGAAATAGATTTTAGTTTCATAGAGATTTACAATGTTTTTTTATTGGCCTATATTAATTTTATAATTAATACATGTTGACTTCTACAAAAGTGCACACACTTTTTATTCCCTTGAATTAGTTTGCGAATTAAATTCAGACAACATCATTATATGAAGTAAACTGTTCTCCAAAGCTTTAAATTTTTCTTTAGCATTTATTTTATTGTAGATGTTTAATCCATAAACATTGGCATTTATAGATAAATAATGTTTTTGGGGTGGCAAAGTTAATAAGTTTAATATTAATGTTGTCAAATATTATTCCACTAATGATTTTATTTAGCGAATTTTAGAATAAAATTCTACATTTCAATAACTTTTATTAGATTGATGCTATTAATAGGGTGATTTTTGTGGAAAAAATGTTTAATCTACCTAGTAAATAATGGTTTATTACAAAATTAAAGTGTGTATAATATTTTTTATTATTTCGGTAAATAAATAAGAAACCCAGCCTTACTTAAAAGACTGGGTTAGGTTTTAAACAATTAAGGAAACTCTTAGTTTTGTTCTACAACAGGGGCAGTTGGAGCATCGCGTTTAATCAAAGCTATTGCATTCTCCATCGCTTGCTTGGAGTTATAGGTCTCACTTGTTCCTATTATTTGGCCATTAGCAGCCTTTAGAACAAAGTAATCTCTATTGTCGCGTGCAATTCGGCGATCATATCTGATGTCAAAAGGGGCGTTATCCCTTACAGATTGAATGCCATTGTCGCGACTTGAAGAGGTTGTATATCCTTCACTTGTTAGGACTTTTTCGCCATTTGAGGCTTTGAAATTGAAATAAAATTGACCATTGGAGCCAATAAATCTTGTGAATTTACTCATGATTTGATGGAGTTTAAATTGTTAATTAATACATTACTGTCCTCTACTAATTTTGATATTGAGTAGACAAGTATAGCTATAGTGAAGATTGCCGCTATTAATTTTGCTGCATCTCCTGTATACGAAAGGCAAACATCTTGTTTGCAAAGACTGATTGAATTCATGAATTTGATTATTTTAAATGATAATAAAGTCCCTATTGTTTAGATAGGTTGGGGCAGACATTGCCTATTTTTCTTTTGAGATGCCCTTAAAAGGCTTGCCATCAGATTTTTGATCCATAAATTGACCATTCCCAGTATCTCTTTTTACCCAAGTTTCAGTCTTGGGATTAAAAGTCTGAGATCGATCTTTTACAGCACCATTGCGATGACCATCTCCTGCTTTGCCATTTTTAGCCATTGTTTAAATGATTTAAATGGTGAGAAAATATTGCCAGGTATTATCTTGACTTCTGAGCGGGCAGCCAAGTTGTTTATTCAAAACTTATTGACATGTACAAAGGAATTTCATACTTTTGTATTTAATAAACAGTTTTTGGTGTGAGTGAAAGGGTCGACAAGCCCTTAATATAGTAACAACTAAATTCCTTCACCGAATTAAAGCTCTCTTTGGTTTTGCGGCTTCAAGAGAGCTTTTTTATTTTATTTTTGTCTACGTTGCATTAAATTAAAAAGTTAAAAATCTGTTTCAGGTGTAAAAATAATCGATTTTTTCACAAATTTCGTATACTTGCATGTTTATTTATCCACATATTGTTAAAAGATGGAATAAGCGAATAATTTAATATTTTTAAGAGTGTTAGAAAGTTTAAAAGTAAAAAACTACTTATCCTTCAAGGAAGAACAAGTTATTTCATTTGTTAGTGATTCTATCAAAGAAAAAAGCGAAAACTCTATTCATTTTAATTTCGAATTTGAACAAAAAAATTTTTAAAGTCTATTGCATTATTAGGTCATAATTCCTTTGGAAAAAGTAATATTATAAAGTCATTTGAATTTATTCACTTCCTCGTCATTGATTCTTTTGATGTTTCTAGAAAAGGAAATTAAGTATTGATTGTTTTGCTTTGGACGATTATAGTCTTAGTGAACCAACAAATTTTGAGATAATATTCATTTCGAATGGAATTCGATATAGGTATGGTATTACCTTACAATTTGATATTATTGTAGAGGAATATCTTTATTATAATAAAGCAAGAATTAGAGAAAATCTATTGTTTGAAAGAAATAGGGCTGATATTCGTATTAGTCCAAATTGGAAAAAAGAAAATACAAAATACTTCAATGAAGCTATGTATCTAACCGATAATCATTTTGTTTTTTTATCAGTTTTGATTTCGGCGAAGGAAAAACCTCTCATTTATCCAATATTTCCAATTGGTTTAATTCTTGGCAAGTAATAGCTGACATTCGCGGAAGTAATTACATCGCAAATGCAATAAAAATTTATAAGGATATAAAGTATGGTGATATAATATTGAAATTTTTAGAAGCATCGGATCTTGGTTTTACAACTCTTTCAACTATTTAAACATGAATCATCAGGTACAATAAAGTATTTTTTCATGATATGCTATTTAGCCAAAGCAATGAAAGATGGAAATTTAATTTTTATAGATGAAATTGATGCTAAATTTCATCCTCATTTACTCGAATACATGCTAACCTTGTACCAGGATAGCCAATATAATAAAAACGGCTCACAATTGGTTTTCACAATGAATAATTCTCATATTATAGAGAACCAAAAAATATTTAGAAGAGATCAATTGATTATCGTCAATAAAAACGAATTTGGTGAATCTAGTGTAAATCGAATTCACACAACTGAGAATCCTATTCGGAATGATCAATCTAGGGTTAAAGAATATTTGGAAGGAAGAAAAGGTGGTATTTCTAAAAAATTAAAAATATTATAAACCCTGATCAAGGGCTATTGAATTTGTAAGTGTAAATTTCCAGAGCTGCTTCATATTAATATTGACTTTGATTTGAAAAGATGTAAACTCTTCATAAACTGACAAAGAACGCAATATAGCCCACCTAAGACGAGGAAAGTAAGTAAAGATGCTCGTAAAAGAGCAAATAGAGGCTATTTATGAGAAGTCTAATTCTCAATCTCATTTCAATGAACTGCTCAAACTGGCTGGCTTTTCTCCCTATGTCAGAGGCACAAAGAGCAGCGGGGTAAAGCTTGAGGATGGTAGGAATATAAGATTTAAGAGTTTAGGGTTTGATACTGAGCGATTGCAAGAGTTGGATCGTAGGGTAGTGAAATTGCAAGACTTTGAAAAAATACGGTTCAAGGACTATTCTAAAGAAAAGGAACATGAGGTATTAAAAGAAGTTTCTAAAACAGAAGATTCAAGTAAACAGGAGAGTAATCAAAATTCACTAGATAGTAAGGTGAAAAGCAAAGGGGAATTTAAGAAACGAAGCTTGGAAAATGATTTACCATAAATTTCATGAACACTATCTAATACTGATGATTTAGGTTGACTTTACCTTGCTCTACCTCCTATATTTTTAAAATTTGGTTTGAATTTTACAAATAAACCTATGGTTCAGTATTATAGGGTGTATTAAATATTTTCTCGTATTAGAATCGAATGAAGGAAAAAGAACTTGGAAAATAGTGAAAAATAATCCTTACATTAAATGCATTTTATCGTAGATTTACTCAAAAAAATATGCCGAATAAACATTGGGACAATTATGGGAAACCTATTTTTATTGCTAAATTAAAACTTTGGAAGAGTTTTTACATGTCTTTGGTGAAATTAGCAAGGGAATCGGATGAAAATTTCATTTATTTGATTTCACTAAAAGTGTTGATTGAAATAGATAAAAAGTTTGCAATGAATTATTCAACCCAAGAAATTGATATTCACAATAAGGTTATAAAGGAATTAATTACAGAATTTAATCCTGATACATTTTTGAATAAATTGGAAGATACTTTATTATGTATTAAATTTTCAGAAGATAGTCACTTTAGTAACATTTATAAAGAGCAAATTTGTGGTAAGTATCTAGGGCTAGTTCTTAATGAAGAAGCAAATATGCAAGCAAAAGAATCTGTGGGAGGAGATAATTAAATTCAAACTTGGATATCCATCACAAAATGATATTATAATAATAAATTCTGGTGATTTAGCGGATTTAGTAACATTTTAACCTCTTACGAATCGTCTGCATAAGGTGGTGTACTAGAGGCATTAAAATTTAATTAGAAATTGTAAACATTTATTATTAATCTTGTATACGAATTAATTTATTTATCATTAAAGAGATATTTACACTACGACATAGGATTGGTTTTTGCATAATAATACAACTTTGATTAAAAAAATTTCTCAATACATAGTTAAGGATTTTACTAACGTATAAGTCTATAATGCATTTTAACAAAATAAGACAGTATTTGTCCATAGATGGTATCCATTTGTTGAGGGATATTCAAAGAGTTTATAACAAGTATTATTGAGGAAATAGATTATGAACCGCAATTTGCACTTGATCCCTTTGCTGGCAGTGGAACTACTCCTGTTGAATTACAGGAAATGGATATCAACTGTTACTCTTTTGAAGTTAGTCCGTTTATGCACTTATTAGCAACTGTTAAATTAGAAAGAGAATACAACCTTCAAGATTTTATTGACCATCATATTACAGTTGGGCAATTTCTTAATGGGGGCATTGCAACCGATTAGAAAATTGTTATCGTCACCACTTACAAAACATTTCAAGCAAGAAAAGGAAAAGATGAAGTGGGTCTTTAATGTTGTTGTAATGGGTGGAATACTTGATATAAAATAGCTATCAGTTTAGTTCTAATAAGAAATATAGAAAGTTGTTTTCAATTGCACTTGCATCAATTTTTACTTGATGTAATGTCAAGGAATGGGAAATGCTTGTCTTATAAAGAAGATTGGAAAGAAGAAAAATAAAACGAAGAGAAAGTCCACAAAATTTTAGATAAACTTTCAAATCTCATTCAGTAGGATATTATGTGAAAAATTGGAAAGATTGAAAGCACTGTTGAGAATGTTAGATATTGTATTCCTTGGTGATGTAAAACTCTATTTCTGAAGTTCCAATGGTAGTATTGACTTACAGTAATTACTTCACCACCTTATCTCAACTCAAGAGATTACACTGATATTTATTTGGCTGAACTTTGGATTCTTGACTTGGTAAAAACCTATGAAGAATTAAAGCAGCTTAGACACAACACATTTATTTCTCATGTGCAAGTAAAGCATGGCGAAATTGAAGCATTGGAAATTCCAGAACTGATAAGAGTTTTAAAAAAACTGAAATCAAAAAAGGTTGAATTGTGGAATGATGATTTGCCTACGATGATAAAAGGTTACTTCAAAGACATGGATATTCTCTTTGCTCAGTTGAAATTGAAGTGCAACCAAATAAAGTGTTTTTCAATGTTTTGGCTAACTCTGCATACTATGGAGTAGAAATAAAAGTTGATGAAATTGTTTCTGCTATTGCGAAACCCACGTTTACAGTCATAGAGATTCGTGAAGCAAGACAACTCAAACCAAGCAATTAACAAAAAACAATCAAATCATTAAGGAAAGTGTAATAATGATGACTTCTCCAAATACTTTTTAATTTGGGGTGAATGTTTTTACCCTGAATCCGATCTTTTTGAAATTAGTATAGTATTTCTGATTTTCGTTATCTATACTACTTAAGTCAAAATTGGTGAACGTATCTTTCAAATCTTGTTCTCGAGCATCAAAAACAGCCAAATACCCAATTTTAATTGTTTGGTCTTTTTCTACAAGTTCTCGAATGTATTTAAGAGATTGGTTTATAGCCGCAGGGTTAATATCATCATGGTCATACTTAGTTCCTATCTTGTTACCTTCACTATGAACACTTAATCCTACCCATTTTACTTCAATAAAATATAAATCACCATAATCATCAAATATATTTATATCAAGACGCTTGAGACTTTCTAAAATATATTCTTTCCCAAACAAAATATCATTTCTCATATTTTCTACAAGGAATGCTCTCAAACTTTCCCTGAAACGATCTTCTGGTTTATTCTCTAGTAATTGAGAATTTTCATCTAAAAACGTACTCTGATCTGAATTAATCGTTTGGGCGTTTTTAAGATGATGATGCAAAGATTTTTTAGCACTTTTTGAAACGAAAAAACCACTATAATTATATCGATAACTTAAATGTCGTCTGTATTTTTCAAATAACTCTTCAATCTGAGAAACATCCTTCAGTCTTTTATATGCCCTAAAATCTTTCTTCTTGTAAAAAATTAATGTGCCCTATATTTTGCCCATCGATAAAAGGATTTACACCTTCTGGTGTAATTAAAAACAAACAATATCCCTTAGAGATTTCATTATAAAATATTTCAGCCCGAAGTTCATCTTGTAATTCCTTCTTTTCAGAAGCCATTAAAATAAACTCTTTGTTATAAACTAAATAATTTTTATCAAATGTAAGCGGGATTTCAATATTTACATCACTAGATAGCTCTTCTATATCGCCAATTGAAATTAAAACTGCTATAAAATCTGTTATGTGGCTTGTTGACTGAATACTAATAAGACTTCTATGCAATCGTTTGTAATTTTCATTTTCTTGAATAGGGAGAGAAGTCCGAATTGAAATAGTCTTCTCTTTCTCCCTTAGAATATGTTTGAATTCTTCAGAACTAAACTCATTAATCATATCAGAATTCTTTTTTAATTATTTTGCTAAAAATATATTCAAAATAGAGCTCTAAATAATCTTCATTTGAAATCTTGGTAGTATCTGTTAGTGTATTTTCAAATGCTTCTTGAAAACTCTTTAAAGTTTTTACAGTCTCGTTATTAACATCTGTATTTAAGCCTTGCTGGGTATTTGATTTTATTGTTGTTTGATACTGTGGATCTCTAAAAATGAAATCGTAAATTTTATTCTCACCATAAATTCCTAAAATATACATAACCTGTTTAATCCACTCATATCGTTCCTGCCCAACTTCAATTTTGAAAACATCATTACTTGAATTTATTCCAATTGCTAAAACATCTTCGCCTGCTGCCCGCTTTATATATTCATCTTTTATTAAAAAATCAAATGCTTTTGAAATATTTGAATCATAAGGTCCAGTTGTATCAACTGTGAACTTGTAAATACTGAAAGGATTGCTTTTATAAGTATGTCTGAATGAATAAAGAACTGACGATAAATAAAGAATTCTGTAAACAGAATTTTGCCGCACCTCCTTCCACTTAATATCAGACGCAAGTTTGAAGATTGCCAAAATATCTGTGTAAATCAGATACTGATCTCCTTTGTCTTTAGGTTCTTTTTCCATCGATTATTTTTTTCAATTTTGTTTGAAGCTTTTATTAGCTCCTCACTGTTTGATTGTATTGCAGATTGTTTCCCAATTTTGAGAAGGTTAATATAGCTTATTGCTTTTGCTTCACCAATTAGGTATTCCAAAAATACACTGTTGTTTAAATTTGAAGTTAAAATTAATTCATTTGGTTGCTTGAGATATTCTAAAAATATTTTCGTAGCATTCTTTTCATATGATATATTTAAACTGCTGTCAGGAGTTTCGCACATGAAGAAGGAAGAAGATGAATTAAAAAAATTTAACAAACTCATCCTAAAAGATTGGTCGATAAAAAAACGTTGGGATTCAGAAAGCTCTTCTTCATGTAATCTATCTATATTTCCGATTCTAGGCAAGTATCTTTTCCCACCATCGTCTTTAGGATCTTCATAAACAAGTTCACATTGAACACCTAAAAATTTCGAACCAAACTGATTGAACATACCTGAGAGTTTTTCTCGGCTTTCCAATCTTTGAGTATCAATCTGGGCAATAATTTTATTTGCATCAGCATACGCATTCTTGCTTTTCAATTGTGCAGTTTCTTTTTCATTTTCTAATTCATTAATACGAGCATTCATTGCCTTGAACTCGGAATCAGTCTTAGAACTATCATTAGTTTGAAATTTTTGAATGGCAAATTCCGCTTTCCGTAAACTTGATTGAGCAGTATTTAAACTAATACTCATATTTCTAAACTTATCGTCAAGTTTTTTCAGACCTTCCTCATCAGTGATAATTTCTTTTTCTTTCAATCTAATACTTTGAAATGTCTCTGTAATTTGTTTTTTCAAAGAAGATAATTTGGCAGAAGATAATTGTGGATTCTTAATTTCATTACTACACATCATGCAATGAATATCATCATTTTTGATTTTATCAAACGTAACTTTTGGTAAATCATTATTGCAAAGTGGGCAATTCCCAGATGATTTTAGAAATTTTAAGTAGTCGTAATATTTTGGAGTTACTTTTTTAAATATGTCTGCAAAAATTATTTGTTCTTCACTTCGTTTTTGTTTTTCTAAATCTTCAAGTTTCTTGTTGAGCAGATTTTCTCTGAGTGAATTTTATTTATCTTGACTTCTGCTTGCCCTCTTTCAATTTGGATTTTTTCTAATTCTTTAAAAAAGGAATCAACTGCCTTCTTTTGTTTTTCAATATCGGAAATCAAATCCTTAAACTCCTTATTTTTAGAGTCTTTGTCGCTGATGGAATCAATTATTTTTTTGATTGCTCTAATATCCTCAGATTTATGACGAGAAAAACTGTCCTGATACCTTCCTTCAAGTTCGGCTTTCTCTTTTTTCTCGTCAAGTTTTGGATCAATGAAATATTTACTTGATAGCTTATTTTGAACATCACCATCCCACATAATTGTTTTACGCGATTCACTAAAAAATAAAATATCGTTTACTAAAAAAATAATGTTATCAAAGAACTCATGATTAGAGGCTTTGCCTACAGCCTCTTCATATTTCCATTGTAAAGTGTTTTGCAGCTCATTCTCGTTTTTTTGTTTATCAGAGAACAATGAATCAAAATCGTTTTGGTTTAATATAGTTCCTTCAAGAACTACACTTTTCTTAGCCTCACATAGAGTTACTTTTTTTACTGCTGGAGAATAAAGATTGCGTACGACTTCAAATGTTGTTTTGTTAATCTTGAAAGTCAATGTTACTTCAGCTTTCTCATTATAGTCAACTGTTGTATCCATGCGGTTTGAAAAATAATTGTAAGGCAGATTTACTCTTTTTTCATACCGATATTCAATGCCTCTTACTTCTCGTCTTTTTACATCAATTCCTTTTTTATAAAGTCCTACTAAAGCATATTTTAAAATATTCAAAAAAGTTGTTTTCCCGACACCGTTACCACCAAGTATAAGATTTACTCCTTCAATAAAGTCATAAGTAAAATTCAAATCCCCTGGGTAAAGTGAAAAGTTTTTTATCTCAATTTTTTTAAGTGAGGGTAAATGTTTTTCACTCATTTTCAAATGTAATTATCATTTCTACAAAGATATACAATTTTATTGATTTATTACCACAAATTTAAGTAATCTTGCACTTAAAACAAATTAACTAGTACAAAAAGAAATTCCAGTGCCTTGGAAATCAGTCGAAAATTCAATTCAAGTATTTAAATAGCTAATTTTAGAATGAGGATTACTGGGATTTTAAAAGTGTATAATTCTGCTAATTTGTGTTTTATTTTGATATTTGAATGCTAAAGAGCCATATAACTAATGCTATATGACCCTCTTACAAATGATCAAATTGTAAATCTAATATTAAGTTTAGTTTATATTCAAGAATAAGTCAAGCACTCTAATACAAATCTGTGGATAACATAAAATGATTGTATTTTATTGTTTTTCTATATTGCTACTTAGCCATTCATCAAAATAATTTCTTGTATGGTTTAAAAATAATTTTACTGTATTTTTCTTTATCATGTAAATAGAACAGATATCTAATTTTTGTGTATGGATTAATGTGTATATTTTTTGTTTCTTCAATAAATTTTGAATAATCATTGATGGTTTTAATTCCTGATTCAAGAATTATTTTGTATTCCTTAACAGTGAGATTAGGTTGTATATTCTTTAATTCACTTACAAATCCTTCGTTTTTATAAGCAATAAAGACAAATTTCTTAAAATATTTAAATCCATACTTTTCAAGCGATATTGCATCAATTACTTCATTAGTATCTCTTAGATTTTTATTGCGAACTATTACCTCATTTTCGGTCTCCATTCTTATTTGGTCAAAGACTTTCTGAAAGCTCAAATATTGCTGCTAATCTTGAAATGCTACGTTTAATATTATCGGAAACGGAATTCTTATACTTCAGTTTATGATCCA
The DNA here is from genome assembly GCA_016713645.1 of Bacteroidota bacterium. Lineage (GTDB taxonomy): Bacteria > Bacteroidota > Bacteroidia > Chitinophagales > JADJOU01 > JADJOU01. The sequence goes on along the minus strand of JADJOU010000004.1, from coordinate 30,764 downwards.
GCTCACTCCATGCGTCTTGAACAATTGTTCTAATTTGAACTTCAAATTTTATTTCTGCAATTTTTTTATACTCTTTTAATTTTTTTCTTTCCTCAGATAAGGATAAATCCATATGATACCCTTGATAACCAAATGAATCTATTTTTTCATGTAGAATCTGAGTTTTATCTGTAACAGAATGGCTTTTGAAGTTTCTTTTTAAAATCCGCGCAATTTTTTTTATATCAGATTCAAAATAGCAGATAATACGCAAACCAATCAAATCGGTAATAAAGTCTTCAATTTTATAGTTTTTCCTCTTCTATAGAATCACGATATTTTAATACAAATTTTTTTGTGCATTCTTCTTTTGTTTTAATTCTATATGTTATTTTTGGAAATTCTTTAAGATTTTTATCTTTAAGAAATTCAGCTATTAAGTACTGATATGTTTTGGCTGCTTCTTCAAAAAGTTGATGGTTTTGAGAATAGAATTCCAAAAAATTTTCAACATTTTTATCGTATTTATGTTTGATTTCTTCTTTCATAAATCAAAAATATATAATTTTATTTAAATGTCGTTTATAAAGCATTTTCAATGGATTAGTTAATTTTGCAAGATTGCATGTTCTCAGTCCACATTTTCAATGGTGTTCCTTTCCACATGCTATCTTGCTAAGGGAAATACTTTCCCTTAGAATCCCTTTAAACAAAAAAGCGAGCTTAGTGAGGCTCGCTTTTGAGTTTTTATAAAAACAACATTTATCTATTCATAAGTAACTTCAAAGGATTTACTGTAACTTCCGGAACTAGTATTGCAGAATATTTTTGAAATACATCCATTATCATTATAGTTATATGTATAATTAAAATCACCATTTCTTTTAATTAGATTTTTTGATGGCTTTCCATATCTCAGATTTTCAGGATATAGAACTTGACTTGCTTTATCAGAATAATATTCAAATATTTCTAGTCCTGTTTTAGGATCTTTTACGAATAAATTTTTCATCTTTAATTTCACGATATAGATTTTATCTATGGTACTATCTGTGATAATAACTTGTTTTACATTATCGTAGGTGTATGAGTAGTTATATGTCGTAATAGATTTTAGATACCCATTATCATCAAATTTTAAATTTCCACTTGACAGAAACCAACCAAGACCTAATTCTTTTCCAAATGATTTTTCAGGATAGCCGACATTTGAATTAATGGCAGGCAATAGTTCGCCATCATTGTTATAACTGTAATTTAGAATATCTATTCGACCCTTTGAATCTGTATATCGAATAGTATTAATTTTGCACTTAGCAGGCTTTAGTGGATCTTCATCTTTGCTACAGCTGATGAATACGATGGTTAAAACGAGAAATAAAAGATTTGTTTTCATGAGATTTAATTTTTAATGCAAAGATAACAAAAAGGGTATCATATGTGATACCTTTTAACAACTTTTTTGCACAAGTTTTGTCTTGTGGGAGAAAATCAATTTTTAATACGACTTGGAGCGCATCTGAAAAAAGAAACGGATTGAGAAAAAACTCAGTCTTTTAAAATTTGCTCAGTTGCTTGAAATCGAGAAACCTAATCTGGCTCGAATCGAACGTGGGGGGAATAATATTACCATCACGAATTTGAAGAAAATCGCAGATACTCTAGAGATTCCACTCAAAGATTTGTTAGATTTTAATTGATATATCCCCAATTCTATCCCAAAGTTTTCCACAGTTTCATCACTTTACAAATCCAAAAATTTGATTAAAGTAGGATATCGTGCTATTTTATTTATTAGACAATGTAATCAAGATAAAAGACTCGTATACCCCTATTGGGGGTTCTCATAAGTAATTATGAGTTCTGGAAATATGCGCCGTGTCTGTCAAATATTAGTTCAGTATGATTGAATAAATTTCTGTGTATCTCAAACATAGAAAGATTCACTTTTGTCCTGGACTGTATAAACGTCCACTCGCATAACTTTCAGAGTTCTGTGGGTCTTTTATGCATTTAGATTTTATGATCGTTGACAACAAAATCACTATTAATAATGCCATTGAGCAATACCTCAATTGGAAATCAACTTATACCATTTCCGCCGTTAAGGCATATAAGCCGAGACTACTAACCTTTATGGAGTTCGTTGGAGAGGGAAGTCTGCTCTCTGATATTAACCCTATTCAAGTCTCTGCTTTTATCAATCATATTCGCTATGAGAAAATATTCAGAGGAAATAATTATAGTCTAGCAACTGTTTCTTATTCGCTCAATATTCTCAAAAACTTCTTTGATTTTTGGAATGGAAGGGGATTGAGCAATGTCAATCCCAAAGAGTTTCGCAATATACGCTATGTCAAAACACTCACTGAAGTCGTCACCAAGGATGATGTTTCTGCAATGGAGCGAACATTAAATCCTCGTTACTATGAAGACATCATAAAAATATTGGTCATTAAACTGCTTTGGGATACAGGTATGCGCGTTTCAGAATTATGCGATTTGAAACTAGGCGATATCAAAGAGATTAATCCCTTCGGGCAAAGGTCTGCAAAGATTAGAACGAAGAAGACTATGCAGTATAATTATGTAATGTGGAGCAAAGAAACGGATGCTATTCTCAATCAGTATTTAGGTATCCGGCTCTGCTTGAATGTTGACCATGATTACCTGCTTATGAGCAGAAAATCACGTTCGTCAATCAATGTTAAAACCATCCAGAGATGGATTAAAGATATTGCTAAAAACGCTTTGATTACTAAAAATATCACTCCTCATAGTTTCAGACATGGTAAAGCGCATAACCTAGTTGATCGTGGCGCTCATCATCGAGATATTGTAGCCATATTGAGACATTCAAATCCTGCATCAACCTATCACTACCTTACACTTAATGAACATAGATTTTCAGAGGTTGCAGGGAAGTATTTGTAGAATATTTCTAGGTATGGTGTATTGGAGAAACCTATTGCATAAAGCCATCTTTTTATGTAATAATCGTAACAGAACTTTTTTATTTGATAACAAAAGCACAAATGGATTTTGTGTTTGTAAAACAACCTATTTATTTAGTACTATCAGATTATATTGATTACATTGTCTGGAGTGCTAAAACCCTTTGTACTAAGTGTTTAAGACTCATTTATATTCGTATATATTTAAGTTTTTAAATAAAACACTATGTCGCATAAAAGATATATTATTTGGCAGAAATGTCGCATAATCAAAGGGAATTACCACTTAACTGCATTGTCGAGATGCAAAACCACGTTTTACATGCACACCCAAAAGGTGTTTTTGTTTTGGATAATAGTTCAATTAACAATAATCAATTCAATGTAAAAACTATGTCTCAATTCTTCAATATCCTTACCAAAAAAGATATCATTATCAACGAAACAACTGGTGAACAAAAAACACTTTGGTTTACCAGGAAGTCTCAAAGTAACAGATAAGGGTCACTCCTATCTCACCTTGTTTCAATCTCCCGACGTAGATTATTTCGTATTCCCTAAACGCACTGAAGAAGAACTGCCAACAGTTCAATTAGAAGATTCAACAGATAGAACTTATGATGCTACCGAATAGTACGCAAGTTCCGAATTGCTTCTTTGATGAATACCTCGCTAAATTGGGTCATAAAGAATTAAAAATTCTCTTGGTCATCACTCGTCAAACTCTTGGTTGGATAGAGGATTCAACTACCAAGCGAAGAAAAGAAAAAGACTGGATAGCCACAAGTCAAATGGAATTAAAAACAGGACTTTCCAAAAAAGCAATTTCATTGGCCATATCATCGCTAGTTGCTCAAGACTTGATTGAAGTCTTCGATAAGACGGGGAAGCAGTGTAGTTTGCCCAGTGATCGGAAGGGGAAATTGAGGCTTTACTATCGATTAAATCTTACGTCAAAAGGTAATACCTATGATGGAAAAGATATGCAAAATATACCTAAGCTACCTATCACCTCTGTATATTTTACCGAGCAAGGTCAGTTAAATCGACATACAACAAAAGAAACTATTACAAAACAAAATGGTGAAAAGGATTTCACTTGGGAAGATTTTCTCAACTCACTCCATGATAGTCCACAACGGCATATCAATATCATAGGGTATTTCTTTGAAAAAAAGAAATTGGCTTTTGATACTAGAGAAAAAGCGGAGACGGCACTCAGAAGACACTTGAGACCTGCTAAACTTCTCGTTCCATTCTCCGATGCTGAAATTGTAAAGTCGGCAAGTCATCTCTCTCGAACTTTTCCTTCATTTACCCTCGAGACAGTTTATAAGAAACTAACTTCCTAATCACATGCCTAAAATACTTGAATCTAAGGCGAAATATGAGCCTCTATTGAATCTTTTCACCGATAGGCAGATGAATCTGTTTAAAAAAGACCTAGAAGCCTCTCAGGACGATTTTAATCTATTCTTGATAGAGAAGCATGCTTTGTTTAATAATCCTACAAAACAAGCCTCTATTTTGCAAATGGATATGAGAGAATATTGTCTAAAATACGCCAAGGAATATAATTTCGAAGACAATCAATTAGATGTTGCTTTTCCAATAATGTTGTGGAAGAGGATGTATTATCAGGTGAGTGAGTAGATTATGCACTATTGTTTTCCACAGGTTTGTTTTATTAACCTTGCTAAGTTGAAAGAAGATGATATAGTAGAGTTACCGCCGCCGTTAGGCGTCCACGCTCTCAGAAATGGGAGCGTAAATTTTTATCCATTATCTTTTAGTTATTTCTATGTATATCAAGGAATTTGATGCTTGGAACCAAGTTAAAAAGCATCTTAATGAAGATGATCGAAAAGTTAATATTCGCGCTGGAGATGTTCGTTGGATTGCTTTTGGCGTTAATATCGGAAGCGAAATAGATGGAAAAGGAAAGGCTTTTACAAGACCTGGGCTTATTGTAGATGTGTCTGGTTCAAATTATGCCTTTGTAATTCCAATGTCCACGAGAATAAAGGATATAGCTGGGTATATTCCAATTGAATTCAAAGGGAAAACAGTTTCCCTTTGTGTTCATCAATGCAAGTCAATTTCCCAAAAGAGAATTTTGAGAAGAATTGGGCATATGGCAGATAGTCATTTACAGGAATATAAGGATGAGGTGAAGAGGTTTTATAAGTTGTAGGAATAATAGAAATCCACTCCTAGAAAGGTGTGGGTTTTTTATTTTACTTGATCTTGCTTTAAATTTATTTAGTCAAATTATATTATATCTCTAGAACGAAATAGGTCTAGTCGATATTCAGGATTATGAAAGAATGGATTTTTCTGTTTTATAAATTTTATTTTTACTGCCCTTCGAAATTATTTTTACAGTATTGAATATTATAACTTATTGAAAGATAATAGTTTTTGTTTAACTTTAAAATACTTAAAGAAATGTTGGAAAAAAAATATGTTAAAAAGCATACAAGTAAACAATTTGTTATTTACATTCACGTTATAAATGAATAATATAATTGCTTATGGGTATATAAACAAAACAAACACAGTAACTGAAAACATAAGTGTAGAAAGAGTTTGAAAAGAATATATGTTAAAGTACATTGAAAAAAAAGTTTTTATAATCATTTAAAAACAAAAATTATAGGGTCAATTTTTTTAAAGACCTGACTTAATCTCAAATAAATTTAAGACAATATTGTCGCAAAAGCGATAGGTATAAACTTGTCTTTAATTCAAAAAAATAAAAATCACTAAAGTAGTGAACAGGGAAGTTTTTGTAAAAATCATAATAATTAATCATTAAAAAATATTTTATGCCAGAAGAAGTAAACAATACCTATATCGTAAAAGGACAAATTTTAAGTACAAGTATCACTGATTTATCGTCATATCAAGTTGAAGTCTATGATAGATCTTTAAGGTCAGAAACACTATTAGCAACTACTACTGCTGACATTAAAGGATATTATTGGATAGATTTTGAGCGGACTGAAGAAGCTATTGAACGAAAGTCACTTGATATTTTGTGAGAATTAAACTTGCTGATGTCTATCAGACTCAATCAATTGTTAATTACAATGTAGGAAATGGAACCATCATTAATGTTCCATTAGATGGTGAAACTGGCAAACCGCTTTGTGAATTTGAATCTATCGTTAGAGATATTACACCTTTACTCGAAGGGGAATTGATAGAAGATTTATCAGATTCACCAATTACCATATGGGGTGAAGCATCAAATCTTGATATTGTATTTTTCACCAATGAATTGGGGTATTCTAGGGAACAAATTGAATCAGTGATTGGAGCTTATAAATTGAATAATGTTGTTTCAGAACTTAGTAAACAATTCTTTTATGCATTACTTAGAAGTAGTATTCCAACTAGAACTGCAGTAGTTCCTTATATTGGTGATGTTGAATCAATATACTATACAAATCAAGAGTATTTACATACGACTGGTGTCCTTGCGGCACTTGACGATTATTCACTTGAAGAAATTGAAAACATATTAATTCTAGCTTTTGAAGGGAATTATATATATGCAAGTAATCCAACTACTCAAGTTGAGGATTGGCTTGAAGCATGGGAAGCAAGAAAATTAACTGAAGTATCCTTTAATGAAAATAAAAAGGATATTATTAATGCTGTTTTAAGTTTTGCAAGTCTGAGAACTGAAGTTGTTGATCCATTTATATCAGTTTTTAATAACTATACTATTAATAGTGGTTCAACAATTCTTGAGTATATGAATGCAAATATTTCAGTACCACTATTAACCACTGAATGGGATGATGTTAGTACTATTTTAAAGGTCAATAATTATTTTGATAATAAAATTCAGATAACAGAAGCGTTTATTGACCAACTTACTATTGAAAATCATGGTGATATTAAAGCACTTGCGTTAAACTCTAATGAAGAAATTTTTGATATATTGACAGATGAATAGCACATTAGGGGAAGTGCTTTTGATGTTGAAGAATATTCAAATAAAATTAAAAAATTATCTAACAGAGGAGTTTCCGACTACAACTTTTATTGGCGGTTTAAATAGAAATTCAGGGATTGCAGAAACTATTCCTGGGTATGATTCTATAATTCATATTCATACTTTAGATAATAATATTGAAATTCTAGATTTAAATTTCCCCAAATATGTAAGAGAGTCAGAAATAGAAGCGCCTGAAGAAATACCGATGGAAGTATTCATCGAAGAGCTAAATTTAGTGCAGCGTGTATTGAGAATAAATACAGATTTTGACACAGCAAAAGTTTTGCTAACTGAAAATTTGCATTCATCTTCAATCATTTTTGAAAAAGGGGAAACAAATATTAGAGATATCCTTGAATCATATGAAATTCCAGAAGAACAAATTGTAAAACAATTTCTAATGCAGAAATGATTCATGGTCAAATCAATTCTATTATTGGTGATTAAAGCCTTTGAAAACAGTAATCGAGTTGGTGCTATAGGTGGTGGTTTAGGATTAGGGCATGTTGATTTAGGCGGTCCAATTTCAAGTTCTCCTGGGGATATTTTAGGTGATGTTACTCGAATATACAATAATGTTCTCGAAAATTATCCAGAAATCGAGACTGATTTTCCTAATTTCAAAAAATTGTTCGGAACTGCAGATCTATGTCAATGCACTCATTGCCGCTCTGTCTATAGTCCAGCGGCATATTTGACAGATTTGTTGAATTTCTTAAATAACAGAAACTCAATTCAATCAGCATATAGAAGCACGAATTTGCCAGCTAGTGGTCCAACTTATATAAGAACTATTAAAGAAACTTTGTTTTATTCTGCTGGATATAATGATAATACATCTGTAAATAAATCATTACTTTATAGAAGGCGTGCAGATATTGGTGAAATAGAATTGACTTGTTCTAATTCAAATACCCCAATGCCATATATTGATCTTGCATGTGAAATATTGGAGGATGCCATTGAAGAAAAAATATACGAATCATATCTTCTTCCTTCTAACCCAACTGGAAATGACAAATCTGAATATGTTGAAATTATTCGATCATTTGGTTTGGAAATTATAGACGATTGTGAGATTCAGGAATTGGTAAATACTATGCATGGTTCGTTTGCTAGAATATTGATAGTAAGAGATGTAAACCACAGCTATCTGTTAATTGAATCAAATGGTTATGCCGTTCCTACGGGTACATTTGGTCAAAATGTAGTAAAAATTAGAGAGCTAAAACAAACGAGAAAAACTGCTAATCAACTTAAGGCAAAACCAGAGTATACAAATTACAATGTCTATGACATTTTAAAATCTCAAAAGTTTCCATTTGATTTACCTTTTGATTTGGCATGGACAGAAGTCAATAGTGCATTAAAGCAATTGGGTGTCCCAAGAACTACGTTAATTGATTATTTTTCTACTGATGCTGGAAAAGAATATTTGCATGCTTGTGAATATTTCAACATTTCTAAAGTTGAAGCAGATATAATTTTTAATGAAATAGATACTGGAGACATAGCAGATTATTGGATGAGTAAGAAGGGAAATAGATGCTTCAAAACCATTCTTAGATACAGATTTACAAGCTATAAATTACTTTTCTTATAGAAGTAATCTCAATTTAAGTGAAATTGATGAACTATTAGGATTGGAATTTATAAGACCTGATGGACATCATGTAGATCAAAAGTATAATTACTATGATTCAGTTTGTGATTCAAACAAAATGACAATCGCGATTTTAGATACTGGAGTTGATTATGATGAAGATTTTTTAGATCGGGTTACTAGGTTTGTACGTTTATGGCGAAAAACAAAATTGTCGCTTAGAGAGCTCAATAATATTTTGAAATGTCCCAAAATTGGGGATTCATCTCTCGATGATAACTTTATTATAAAGTTTCATAAATTCGAAACTCTGCGCAATTCAATGAAACTTTCTGTGGATGATATGTTATTGTTTTTTCAAGACTTTGACATTAATGATCCTAAAGGAAGGTATCAATTACTTTTTAGTAAAAAGTACATTAGTCCCGAATAATATTAACTTCAAAATTGATAACATAGCATTGACAAATGCTGAAGCTATTACTGCTGAAAAATACATATATGATAATAGCAATACGATTAACATTGAGGTCAATAATAATTTTTCTATTGTATCAGCGATATTCAAAATTAAAGCTGTTGATTTAGAATATTTTATCAATTCTAATTATGATGATTATCGTTTATTGAGTGTTGAGAATTTATCTCTCATATATAGACATTTTCAATTGGCAAAGGCTCTTAAATTGAAAAATTAGTGATTATATCCTTCTTAATAGAATGTTTCATGGAGTAGATGAGATTGTAGGAAGCGAAACCATTTATGTTTACAATTTTAGTGAGTCAATATTTGCAAGTTTAGCTTCATTTGCTAGTTTTTACAACAAGTCTTATGAAATGGTATGTAAAAACAAGTTTGGAGTCAAAGAAATTTTCTATTTCTTATATAATCAAGATATCGATTCTAAGCACGATACTTCTAGTGCCACTATTATCAGTTTCTACAATAGAATTAGAGAGAAATTGCAAATAGAGTTTTCTGAATTTATGAGTCAATTTAATGGTTCTGAGTCTGAAAACTTAATGAATGTATTGATAAAATGTGTTTCTTTAAGTGATACTGATTCATTTAAAATTGACAGCATTTTCATAGATGGGACTGTGCCGACGGAAGATAGAGATTTTATCGAAGAATGCTTTGAGTCCAAGTATAGCGACGGACAATATGATAGAATTGAGGCTATTTTAATTGCTGGAGTTCCATACAACTCAATGAGTATTGCAGAACGAAAAGTTGAACTTACAAATTATATCGCTCAATTATATGTCTACTATCATAGTCAAGTAGTGACAAATGAATTGATAAGTGAATTTGGTTTCACAGAAGATCAAGCCCAAAATCTTTTTCATAAATTCTTTATTACAATAGATTATACTTTAAAAGATGCGCTGCTAGTGCTAGAGTTTATTTTTAATGATGCCAGTTTTAGTTTAGTAAATCTTGGGGTTTATTATAATAAATTAAATAAAATAAAAATTTATATCGATTGGTTTAGTTTAGAAAGTAATCATATTGATTTTTTTATACAAAGAAAAGGTAATACAATGTATCATTTGGCAGATACTTTTGATATATTTTCATTTTATAACATTCCGTTTAGTGACTACTTCGATTCCACAAAAATTGATAAATTTATTAATAGTACTAAATTTTTACAACTCAATCAAACCTATAAGAAATCTATTGATAAGAACTTTATTTCTATCATTCAAAGGGTTGATTATATTTCAAGTGCTGGATTAGAGTTGGAATCAAATAAAAATCAATTTATAACTTCTTTAGCTTCAATTTTAAAAACAGAAAGTTTTAGATTAATAGAATTCCTTAACTATAAAGGGTATACAGATTATCCTCAAATGGTTGATCCTATTTTTACGAATATTGAAGCATTTATATCTCAATACAAAGTCTTTGAGAAATCTGAATTTAATGCTCTTCAAATGGATGCGTGCATTAAAGATCAGTTAACAGACTCTGATGCACAGTTTGTATATCAAATTGCAAAATCAAATGTCAATGAAAGTGATTGGTGGGATATAAGTCAAAAAATTTATGACCCTATTCGACAGCAAAAAATAAGTGCCTTATCTTCTTATTTAATTCATAATTCTCCAGGTGAAATGCATTGGAATGATAAGAATGATTTGTATGCCTATTATTTGATTGATGCAGAAATGTGCCCTTGCGAATATACAACTAGAGTAGTTCAAGCATATCTTTCAATTCAATTATTTGTTCAGAGATGCTTTATTGGATTGGAAATTGAAGCAAGCACATCAAAAAGATTAGTAAAAAATGTTTCAACAGGCAGTTTTACTATGATATATGCAGGCGAATTGGCTTGGGATCAGTGGAAATGGATGCGCTATTTCCGTGTTTGGGAGGCAAATAGAAAAGTATTTTTATATCCAGAGAATTGGATAGAACCAGAGTTGAGATTGGATAAATCTCCTTATTTTAGGAAGCAGAGGATGAGATTCTTCAAAACGAAATTACTTCTAAAAAACTTTGAAAGAGTATTCAAGAACTATCTTTTAAAATTACACAATGTTGCAAATTTAAATATATGCGGCCATGTTAAAGATGAGAGCAGAAATATTCTATATGTTTTCGGTAGAGTACAATCAGAAACAACGGAGTTATATTTTAGAATGCAAATTGATAAAACTGCTGATAATCCAGGATATTGGACAGCGTGGGAGAAAGTAAACTTAGAAATAAAATCACAACATATAAGTCCAGCAATTTTAATAATAGATTATATTTATTCTGGCCGGAAATGCATCTTGAAAATAGAAAAAAGCCTAATCCCTGATGCATCACATATGCTTACTGTAATAAAGCTTGGCTATAGCGAGTTTCAAGATGGAAAATGGACCAAACAAAAACTTTCTAAAGATACAATTACCACTCCTGATGATTGGGATGTTCAATTTGACTTAGTATATATTGTCCCAATGGAAATAACTCTATCTGTGCCTAGTCGAGGAGAAGTTACAAAAAAAATAATCCAAGTATTTGTAGATGATTATTGGCAAGCCAAAATGACCAGATGGCACATAGGTACTTATGAATTCAATAGTGTACATGGAAATTTAAACTTAACTTTAGATAATGAATTCATTAATATATTACAGAAAAGTCCTGCTGTAATTGATGAGTCAAAACTATCCCCGCTATTACTCAATTTTAATAATTTTGGGAATAGATTTTCGAATGGACAACTCGTTTATTTTCAGTCAAACAGGGTGCCTCAAATTAACAAATTAAAACATCAATTAAAAATTACAAGACAAGTTAATGTGTCAAATAGCAGAACACAATGTCTATTTCAGAAGTTTGAATCGAAATATGCTATTCAAGCTTCATTATTTAGAAATTCCAAGACGTCAAACAGACAAATGAAACTAAAGGGTATTTTCCAATTGGAATTGGCATGCCATACTTCTATATGGATGCTAAGAAAACTTATTTAATTGAAGCAAATTTTTCTCAAAAATTTGTAATATTCTATCATCCACATACTAATTTATTTCTTGAAATGCTCGATTCTAAATCGATGGAGAATCTTATGAGTAATGATTTGCAAGTTTTAAATCGAACAAAATTTAAAAACATTCCAGCTGCATTTAATTCGGAAATTACATATGATCCTTTGCATGTTGTTTCAAGAGATGTTCCGGAAACAATTGATTTTTCTTACTCCAATTCAAATTCAATCTATAATTGGGAAGTATTTTTCCATCTTCCATATCTAATGGCAGACGCACTTCGCAAAGATCAAAAATTCAAAGAAGCAATGCAATGAGTATCATTACATTTTTAACCCAAATGGGAATAGTCAAGGAGTTGATCAGCAGAGGTATTGGAATACGAAACCCTTTAATGAAAAGACTTCGACAGATTACCAAAACTCAAGAATTTCATCAATTCTAAAATTATTAAGTTCCGGAAATGAAGACATTAGAAATCAAGTTGATGTTTGGAGAAAAAAACCTTTCCAACCTCATTTAATTGCACAAATGAGAACTACTGCATATCAAATGAATATTGTTATGAAGTATTTAGATAATTTGATTGAGTGGGGAGATTATCTCTATACAACAGATACAAGAGAAAACATCAATCAAGCAGCTCAACTATATATTATGGCTCAAGATCTTTTAGGACCTAAAGCCCAAGGAACTTGCCAGCCAATCAGTGAATGCAAGGACATTTAATGAATTGGAATATATTATAGATGATTTTTCTAATGCACTGTATAGCATAGAGACTATGGTTGGTGTTTATACTCAATCAAAATCAGACCCTTTGCACTCGGAAAAGATAACTGTCCTACCTACCAGTTATTTTTGTATTCCACAAAATGACAAATTGCTGAAATACTGGATATTGTCGCTGATAGATTATTTAAAATTCGCAATTCATGAACATCGCTGGCGAAGTAAGACAATTAGCACTGTTTGATCCACAATTGACCCGGCATTGCTTGTAAAAGCTGTTGCAGGTGGATTAGATATTAATTCTGTGGTAATGAATCTTAATGCTCCAATGCCACATTATCGTTTTGTTTATATTCTTCAAAAAGCAAAAGAATTCAATAATGAACTTAAAGGATTTGGAAATTCAATTCTTGCAGCACTGGAGAAAAAGGATGCTGAAGAACTATCTCTATTGCGATCTCTTCAAGAATTAAATGTCTTGAATGCTTCTATTGCAATTAAAGATTACCAAATCAATGAAAGTGTTGAAACGATTAATTCTCTTAAAATAGGAAAAGAAATTGCTGAAGAAAAACTCAATTATTATTCATCTATGGAATTTATGAATTCAGCTGAGAAAAATGCATTTAGTTTGAATTCTTCCGCACGATCTTTATCATTAATAATGGGATTATACAAGATATAGCTGGCATAACGATTTTTTATACCTGATGCCATACCTGGTTTATGTCTTCAAATGCCCATGTTGGAGGAGGTGATAAAATAGCAGACGGTTTTAGAATTTTGCGGCAAATGCAATAAATAATGCTGTTTCAGTTATGGATAGAGATGCTAATATTAGAAAGCGACAACGAGCTCTTATGTCAGACGTCAAGAAGAGTGGAATTTTCAAAAAGCTTTATCGACAAAGAGATTGCTCAAATTGAAAAGCAAATTTAGGTGCTGAGATACGACTAGCTATTGCTACAAAAGACAAGGAGAATTTAGAACTTCAAATTGAAAATGCAAAACAAACTGATGAATTTATGAAAAGTAAATTCACCAATAAAGACCTCTATAGCTGGATGTTAGGTCAAGTCACTTCGATTTATTTCCAAAGTTATAAGCTAGCCATGGAATTTGCTAAAAAAGCAGAGAGATGTTTTGAATATGAATTAGCAATTGAAAATGCAGGTATCATAAAACCAAATTATTGGGATAGTGCAAAGAAAGGATCGATGTCTGCAGAAAAATTAGCCTATGATCTCAATAAATTGGATGCTGCCTACATCAATCAAAATAAACGCGAACATGAAATGTCGAAGAACATATCTGTTGGAATGTTGCGACCAGATAAATTAGCTGAATTGATTGATACAGGGCAGACTACCGTTTATATCCCAGAATCTCTATTTGATCTTGAAACACCTGGTCATTATATGAGAAGAATAAAAACGGTAAGTTTATCAATTCCATGCATTACAGGAGCTTATTCAAATGTCTATTGTAAATTAACCTTGCAAAAAAGTAAGATTAGAAAAATTACTACAGGAGCATATCCTGAATCCATTGAAGAATCTGATCTCGATGCTAGATTTGCTTATGAATTTAAAAACATACAGTCAATTATGACTAGTACTGCTCAGAACGATAGCGGTTTATTTGAAACTAATATTAAGGATGAAAGGTATCTGCCTTTTGAAGGCCAAGGGGTAATTAGTGAATGGAAAATAGAATTAGTCAATTTTGAAAATAAAAAATTCAGACCATTTGATTATAGCACCATTACTGATGTGATTATTCATATGAAATATACTGCAAGATACGATGGGGCTTTAAAAGCAACTACGATGAATTGGATTCAAGATTATTTGACTCAATTAGAATCTTCATTAACAACTACTGCTAAAGCAAGTTATAAAAAGTCTTTCAATATTAGACAGGAGTTTTCAACTGAATATCATTTGTTCATTAATCCAATCTCAATCGGAAATAATATTTTAAATATAAAGCTTAATACAGAAATGTTTGGTCTAGCACTAAAAAATTCTGATTTAAAAATTAAGAATTACTCATTTTATTTTAAAACAGATGCGGTGAGTTCTTTTGACATGAATACTCTTGAACTAAGTGGGACATCAAATATTTATACAGGGTGGACAGCTGGAGTAATAGGTGATTGGTTGGTCTTGAAAGATATAACAGATAGTGTTGATGATACTCTTAGCCAAAATACAATAAGTGAATTAAATGTTGAATTAGATACAGCCGCATTTAACTCAATAATATTAAGCGATTTGATTTTAGTAATCGATTACGAGATTGTACCATAATCAATAACGTGAGTGAAATTAATTTGTAATAATTGAATAGTGACTTTTTGAAGACTCAAGAATCAAATCCCAAGGAACAAAAAAAATCCAAGCAAATAGAAAACCCTTCCATCACCTTACCCAAGGGTGGTGGTGGGATTTAATCTATCGATGAGAAGTTTTCGGTGAATGCGGTGAACGGCACCTCATCGTTTTCGATTCCTTTGCCGGTATCTGCTGGACGAGGCTTTGCACCTGATCTTACCGTATCGTATAGCTCGGGAGGTGGCAATGGTATATTTGGATTGGGATGGAATTTGGGAATTAGTTCTATAAAGCGAAAAACGGAAAAAGAACTCCCTCAATACAATGATGCGCAGGATTCCGATACCTATATTTTTCTGAAGCAGAGGATTTAGTGCCTGCATTGGTCTACGATGTTGTGAATGATGTTTGGACAAAAGACGAGCGATCAACAACGGATTACCTCATTCGCAAATATCGTCCAAGAACTGAGGGTTCATTTATCAGAATTGAGCGATGGACAAAAAAATCAGATGGAATCATTCACTGGAGGGTGATTAAAGCAGACAATACCCAAGTGGTATTTGGAAAAAATGAAAATGCCAGAATAGCAGACCCCAATAATGATCGTTTGATTTTTGAATGGATGATCGATTATAGTTTTGATGACAGTGGAAATTTCATTCAATACCATTACAAAATAGAAGATTTGGTGGGCATTGACTCACAACTGGTCAATGAAAGAAATCGAATCAATGAAAATTCAAAGGTTGCCAACTCCTATCTCAAGTCTATCCAGTACGGAAATACCACGCCATACAACCCATCGGGTTCTGCTCCTACCGACTTCATGTTTGAGACCATACTCGATTATGGTGAATGTGAAAATACTGTTCCTTTTGATGATGCTGGCTACGAGTGGATTTACAGAGCAGATGCATTCTCTGAATACAGAGCTGGCTTCGAAATCAGGCATGCGCGATTGTGCAAAAGAGTAATTTTAATGCATTATTTTTCACAGTTGAATGGAGGTGAAGCAGTGGTGAAAACTGTCGACTTCAACTATTTCAACAACGATCAATCGGGATTTACTTTTTTACAAAACTTTATCGTCACCGGTTATACCAAACACGATACCGGCACATACACCGATAAAGCACTGCCTCCAATTGAATTTGAATATCAAAAACACGAATGGAATACGGATGTCAAAAATGCAGATCCCAGTGCATTGGAACACAGTCTTGTGGGCTTGGCCAATGCATCCTATCAATGGATAGATTTGTACAGCGAAGGACTCACGGGCATTCTCACCGAACAGGGAAATGGTTTATACTATAAACAAAATTTAGGCGAGGGGAAATTTACGCCCGCCAAACTCATCAGTCCCAAACCCTCTTTTGGTTTGAGTGGTGGCATGCAAGTGACGGAATTAGATGCCAATGGCATCAAACAGATGGGTTCTTATAGCAGTGAACCAGCAGGATATTTTGAAATCAATGATGAAGAAGAATGGCAATCTTTTCATTCTTTCCAATCACTGCCCAATATCAATTTTCAAGATCCCCATCTCAAATTCATCGACATCGATGGAGATGGTTTGGCAGATTTCGTAATCACCGAAAATGATGTACTCCGTTGGTATAAAGGCAAAGGATCTAAAGGCTTTTCTGAATCGAGAAAAGTATATCGAGAGTTGGAAGAAGAAAAAGGATGTAGAGCAGTATTTGCAGACATGACTCAATCGATTTTCATCGCCGATATGAATGGCGATGGACTCTCCGATATTGTGCGCATACGACACAGCGAAGTGAGCTATTGGCCCAATATGGGCTATGGCAAATTCGGTGCGAAGGTGACCATGAACCAATCCCCGCATTTTGATAGTGCAGATCATTTCAATCCAGCCTATCTGCAGCTATCCGACATCGATGGTTCAGGTACTACAGATATTGTGTATTTGGGCAATAACCAATGTCAAATCTATATCAATCATCAAGGCAATGGATTTGGAGAAACCCCCAATATCATATTCCCATTTCCATCCATTGACAATCAAACCGTGCTTTCTCTTGTCGATTATCTGGCCAATGGAACTGGCTGTATCGTATGGAGCAGTTCATTGCAGAAAGACGCCCATATGCCCATGAAATACATCGATTTGATGAATGGGATGAAACCGCATATCCTCAAAAAATATAAAAACAATTTTGGGAAAGAAGTGGAGATAGAATACAAAGTCTCTACAAAGTTTTATACAGAAGCAAAACTCGCAGGCAAGCCCTGGATTACCAAATTGCCATTCCCTGTGCATTGCGTGAGCAAGGTGATTACTTATGACCGCATTCGCAAGTTGCGCTTTGCTTCCACTTATTCCTATGCACATGGATATTATGACCATATAGAGCGGGAGTTTAGAGGCTTTGGAAGAGTCGATCAATATGATGCAGAGACCATAGACCACTATATTTTAAATTCTTCATCTGCTATCGAAGCGCAGGATTTACATCAACATCCTGTGCTGACGCGCACATGGTTTCATACAGGAGCGATGGTGCGGCATCAAAAAATGCTCCATCAATTTGAACAAGAGTATTATCAAAATCCGAGCATCACCGAATATGATATGCCCGAATCGACCATTCCCACTGGGATGGCTGTAGATGAATATGTGTATGCTTATAGAGCTTTGAAAGGAACGCCTCTCAGAAAAGAAGTCTATGCGATGGATGAAAGTGCAGACCAAGACAAACCCTATTTGGTAGAGCAGCAAAATGTATTTCTCAAACTCATTCAACCCAAATTGAACAATAAATATCCCGTATTGTTTTCTCATGCACAAGAGAGCATCGTCTATACCTATGAGCGGGATATGACTGACCCTCGCATTGCCCATTCCTTTGTATTGGAGGTCAATGATTTTGGGATGGTGACCAAATCAGTAAATGTGGTCTATCCTCGATTAGTCTCTACGACCCATACACAGCAGCAGCAAATGTATATCGTCTATACGACGGTTGATTATACCAATCATTTTGATTTGGATGATGATTACTTGCATCCCATAACTTGTCAGACCAAGACTTATGAAGTGACTACGGGTACTACTTCTGGGGATTATTATGATTTAGCTTTAATCAAAAATGATTGTGAAACGGCCTCACCGATTGATTATGAAGTGACACCTTCTACCTCAGCACTCAACAAAAGAGTGATTGAAAATGTACGGGTATTCTATAAAGACAATGATGGAACAACACCATTGGCTTATGGAGTGCTTGATACCAAAGGTTTGGTACATGAAACCTATTATGCCGCTTTTAATGATACTATTTTAGACAATGCCTTTGGATCAAAAATGAGTTTGTCATCTTTGCAAGCCTTGGTGCAGGATTCCACCAAAGGAGGATATGTTTTTGATGTTGGGTATTATTGGATTCCTTCAGGTACACAGGTCTTTAATACGGCACATTTTTATCTGCCCACTTCTTATATCGATCCATTTGGAAATACCACTACAGTTCAGTACGACGCTCAATATTTATTTATCGATAAAACCATCGATGCGCTGAGCAATACATCTATGATTGTAAAATTCAATTATAGAACGCTGGCTCCTGTGATCGTTCAGGACATCAATGAAAATCTCACAGGGGTGCGATATGATGAATTGGGGATGGTGATCAGTTCCTTTATTATTGGTAAAACTACCGACTTGGGCGATGTGATGGACCAGACTACCGCAGAGATAAGCAGTACTGATGAGCCGGGTGTGGAGATGACTTATACCACCGACAATTGGTATGTGCAGTGCAATACCAGTGGATTTGATATCGATGATTATATGCCCAATCCCAATTGTGTATATACCAAGGCGAGGGATATCCATGCGCTGGACCCCAATGCAGCCAGTACAAAATGGATGGAGTCTTATTCCTATTCTGATGGAAGTGGTGGGGTGATCATGCAGAAAACAAAAGCGGAAGTAGGTGATGCCATTATTCCTAATCTTAGTGGTACTCCAACTACAGTAACCAATGTCCCTCGATGGGTGGGCAATGGCAGAACCATCGTAAACAACAAGGGTAATGCTGTCAAACAATACGAACCTTTTTTCTCCACCCATTATGGATTTGAAGATGAAAGTGAAATGGTGCAGATGGGTGTGACGCCTGTACTACATTATGATGCCTTGGGTAGAAATATCAGAATAGATTTGCCCGATGGTACCTTCACCAAAGTGAGCTTTACCGCATGGGATCAAACCAGTTATGACCAGAACGATACGGTACTAGATAGTCAGTGGTATGCGGATAGAAGTGGAACTGGAATATATGCCAGTATTCCAGAAGAAGTAGAAGCCAGGGTTAAGTCAGTCGCTCATGCCAATACCCCAAGCAAGGTTTATCTCGATACATTGGGAAGAACTTTTATGACCGAAGTGCATAAGGTTTTGATACTATTACAACTGATCCAATACTCTATACAAGCAGTATTGAACTTGATATTGAGAGCAATCCATTGATTGTAAAAGATGCACTGGGACAGACAGTGACTACTACACTATTTGACATTGCTGGCAATGCCATGACTCAAACTACGATGGATGCTGGTCAGCGATGGATGCTCAACGATGTTACGGGAAAGCCAATCATCTCTTGGGATGATATGAATCGAGAATTTACATTTGAATATGATGTCTTGCACAGACCTACAATCTTTTATCAAAGATGGGGCAACCACTTGGAAAAATATGGTCACTGAATATGGAGAAACTGCTGGTGCATCCATTGCCAATAATCTACTAGGGAAAGTATATCAAGTATATGATGGCAGTGGGTTGAAAAAAAGTTTTAACTTATGATTTTAAGGGAAATATTTTTATAACTGAACAAAAACTATTGAATGATGGGACCATTGTAGATGTTGATTGGGCTTCTAGTCCAGCGCTCAGCAGCGAGACATTCACCACGACTAGTTTGTATGATGCACTCAATAGGCCCATTGAAGTGACAGACCCCTTGGGTAATGTGCAAGTATTTTTATGGAGATAGTGGCGCTTTGATACAGATGGATATTGATGAAGCGGGTTTGAGCACCACCACGACCTATATTGAAAACATTGAACACAATGCCAAAGGACAAAGGGGAGAGTATCTCTTATGGAAATAGCACGAAAACCAAATACGAATACGACCCATTCACTTATAGGGTGAAGAGAATACAGACCAATGACAATGCCAGCAATACTTTTCAAGATTTGAATTATTGGTATGATGCTGTAGGCAATATTGTAAAAATAAAAGACGATGCACATCAAACTTTGTATTACAGTGGAGCAGTGGTGGATCCCATTTTAAAATACACGTATGACCCATTGTATCGATTGATACAATCAGAGGGAAGGGAAATGATAGGAAATGTATTGGTAAGTCCACCAACTGCGATAACAGATTCGCAGTTTAATGGCAATTACAACGATGCGCCCTGGATGGGGGATTTTTTGACTGGCGCTGGGGGAAATGTTCAGAATTATACACAAGAGTACAGTTATGATGAGGTGAACAATATGACACAGCTCAAGCACATTGCATCTTCACAATCTTATACGCGCAACTTGGCATATACTGCCAATAGCAATCAATTGCAGAGTGCGACAGTGGGAAGTTCTACGATAAGTTATAGCTATGATGCGCATGGAAATATGACGAGTATGCCACATCTCAGTGCGATGGATTATAACAGAGTCAATCATCTATCACATACTACGCAAGGCACATCAGATACTTATTACCAATACGATGCTTCTGGAAATAGAACTCGCAAGCATACCACGAAAGCTGGAGGTATAGTAGAAGAGCGAATTTATTTGGGTGAATGTGAAATCTACCGTACATTTACAAGTAGTTCATTGACTTTGGAAAGAACCACCATGCATGTTTCCGATGGCAGTGGTCGTATTGCCATGCTGGAGGTACGAACAGTGGGTAGTGATGCTGCGCCTGCTGTACTCCGAAAGTATATCTATTCCAATCATCTGCAAACCGCTTCACTGGAATTGGATGAGAGTAGAAATATCATATCTTATGAAGAGTATCATGCATTTGGAACAACTGCGTATCAATTGACAAATGCTTCTATCAACGCTATTGCGAAAAGGTATAAATACTCAGGAAAAGAAAAAGATGAGGAATCAGGACTCTACTATCATGGAGCGCGCTACTATATCCCATGGCTGTGTAGGTGGTCGCAATGCGATCCCATAGGAATAATAGATGGGTTGAATATTTATACTTATTGTAATAATAATCCGGTGGGGATACATGATCCGAGTGGGATGGAGGGGGAAAAATTTAAAGACCCAAGTGGGAAAGAACAAACTTTACATAATGGAATCAAAGCAAGTAAGGACGGAAAAACTATTTTTAATAATCCAGAAGCAAAAGAAAAAAACTGGGATTATGGTGAATGGAATGAAAATAAAAATGGAGAAGGAGATGGTGGCTATGATTTAAAAAGTTATAAATCTGATAAAGGAATTAGTGGCAGTGAACAAGGTAATATTGCTTCTAATTCTGAAAGTGGTACTAAATCAACTGAAATTATTCTTCCTACACAAGAGGCAAAAATAGATATTCAACCTGATTCAACGAGTGAGGTTAAAACAAAAAAGACTGAGGTATTAAGTAGTAAAAAAAATGAAGCTGGCAATAAACCTCAAGTAATAAATCAAAAAAAAGATGTTGTTCAGAATGTGGCAAACAATAAAGCCAATCAAACAACTTTAATTGCAACGCAATCTAAATCTGTGCAAAATAGTATTAAAGAGAGTAATATTCCATACAAAAAAATGACAAATGCATTGTATGGTAATTATGTTGGACCTGGACCAGATAAAGACCCTGTTTTTATGAGGTTTACAGAAGGAATAGAACCTAAGAATAAAATCGATTTAGCTGCATACTATCATGATATTGATTATTTCAAAAATAGAACAGGTGGTGTTTTTGGAGCATTTTTGAATCTAAATGTTTTAAATGCGGATGCTAAACTTACAAAGAGTGCTTTTCGTGTTTTTATTTCTACTTCAGATCCTAAAGAAAGGGTAGTCTCTTATTATATTTTTGCATTATTTGGACCAATAGTTGTCTATAAAAGTTTTGTAAAAGGAGTAAGACAATCGACACAACAAAAAATATTCTTCAAATAAACTATAATTATGTCAATCAAGAAAAGAATAACCTATTTAATATTTATCGCTTTATATATTTTAAGTATACTCTTTATGCATTCAAGTGATAATGTTTTGAAAGATTATCCAATTCTTTCTATTTTGTCAATAATAACAATTCCATTTAATGCAATTGGTTTTTATTTTGGTTTCTTTGGTGGTTACATGTTTTGGATTTTTGGTGATATTGTTACTTTGTTTTTATTAATATATTTGATTCATAAGTTTGTGAGATAGTCGGTCGGTAGTGCATCAAAATGTCTTATTGTATGTAAGTTCTGTAAATTGTTTATTACGGATTTTCGAAAAGCAGAAAATTGAAGGTATGTTTTGTAAATAAAAATCTAAAATTGAGAAATTGTACTTTACATAAATATCGAATAGAACCCCACAGCGTGAGTGATAGCAGGCGGCACAAAGTAAGCCGAATAGCACGACCCAGAGGGGCACGCCATTTTAAGCGATGGATGTTTATCAAAGTATATTGTATTGAATTTTGAGTTTTATTTATAGAAAGTATATAGTCCAAATAATTTAGAAATATATCGTGTTAATTTGAAACCACAACAACCAAATCCCAAGGAACAAAAAAAATCCAAGCAAATAGAAAACCCTTCCATCACTCTACCCAAGGGTGGTGGTGGGATTAAATCTATTGATGAGAAGTTTTCGGTGAATGCAGTGAACGGCACTTCTTCGTTTTCGATTCCTTTGCCGGTATCTGCTGGACGAGGCTTTGCGCCTGACCTGACTGTATCGTATAGTTCGGGAGGTGGCAATGGTATATTTGGATTGGGATGGAATTTGGGCATCAGTTCGATCAAGCGAAAAACGGAAAAAGAACTCCCTCAATACAATGATACACAGGATTCTGATACCTATATTTTTTCTGAAGCAGAGGATTTAGTGCCTGCCTTGATTTTAGATGCTGGTGAGTGGGTAAAAGATGAACGAACAACGACCGATTACCTCATTCGCAAATATCGTCCAAGAACAGAGGGCTCATTCATCAGAATTGAGCGATGGACAAAAAAATCAGACGGAATCATTCACTGGAGGGTGATCAAAGCGGACAATACGCAAGTGGTTTTTGGAAAAAATGCTGCTGCTCGAATATCAGACCCCAATAATGATCGTTTGATTTTTGAATGGATGATCGATTATAGTTTTGATGATAGCGGAAATTTTATTCAATACCATTACAAAGTAGAAGATTTGGTAGGCATTGACTCACAACTGGTCAATGAAAGAAATCGAATCAATGAAAATTCTAAGGTTGTCAATTCCTATCTAAAGTCCATCCAATATGGAAATACCACGCCATACAACCCATCGGGTTCTGCTCCTACCGACTTTATGTTCGAGACCATACTCGATTATGGTGAATGTGAAAACACTGTTCCTTTTGATGATGCTGGATACGAGTGGATTTACAGAGCAGATGCATTCTCTGAATACAGAGCTGGCTTCGAAATCAGGCATGCTCGATTGTGCAAAAGAGTAATTTTAAAACATTATTTTTCACAGTTGAATGGAGGTGAAGCTGTGGTGAAAACTGTCGACTTCAACTATTTCAACAACGATCAATCGGGATTTATTTTTTTACAGAATTTTATCGTTACGGGTTATACCAAACTTGATACGGGAACTTATACTCAAAAAGCATTGCCTCCCATTGAATTTGAATATCAAAAACACGAATGGAATACGGATGTCAAAAATGTGGATCCAAGTGCATTGGAACACAGTCCTGTGGGCTTGGCCAATGCATCCTATCAATGGATAGATTTGTACAGCGAAGGACTCACGGGCATTCTCACCGAACAGGGAAATGGTTTATACTATAAACAAAATTTAGGCGAGGGGAAATTTACGCCCGCCAAACTCATCAGTCCCAAACCCTCTTTTGGTTTGAGTGGTGGCATGCAAGTGATGGAACTAGATGCAAATGGCATCAAACAGATGGGTTCTTATAGCAGTGAACCAGCAGGATATTTTGAAATCAAGGATGAAGAAGAATGGCAATCTTTTCATTCTTTCCAATCACTGCCCAATATCAATTTTCAAGACCCTCAACTCAAATTCATCGACATCGATGGAGATGGTTTAGCGGATTTGGTGATCACCGAAAATGATGTACTCCGTTGGTATAAAGGCAATGGATCTAAAGGCTTTTCTGAATCGAGAAAAGTATATCGTGAACTGGATGAAGAAAAAGGATGTAGAGCAGTATTTGCAGATATGACTCAATCGATCTTCATCGCCGATATGAATGGTGATGGACTCTCCGATATTGTGCGCATAAGACATAGCGAAGTGAGCTATTGGCCCAATATGGGCTATGGCAAATTCGGTGCGAAGGTGACCATGAACCAATCCCCGCATTTTGATAGTGCAGATCATTTCAATCCAGCCTATCTGCAGCTATCCGACATCGATGGTTCAGGTACTACAGATATTGTGTACTTGGGCAATAACCAATGTCAAATCTATATCAATCATCAAGGCAATGGATTTGGAGAATCCCCCAATATCATATTCCCATTTCCATCCATTGACAATCAAACCGTGCTTTCGCTTGTCGATTATCTGGCCAATGGAACTGGCTGTATCGTATGGAGCAGTTCATTGCAGAAAGATACCTATATGCCCATGAAGTACATCGATTTGATGAATGGGAAGAAACCGCATATCCTCAAAAAGTATAAAAACAATTTTGGTAAAGAAGTGGAGATTGAATACAAAGTATCTACCCAATTTTATACCGAAGCAAAACTCGCAGGCAAGCCCTGGATTACCAAATTGCCTTTCCCTGTGCATTGCGTGAGCAAGGTGATTACTTATGACCGAATTCGCAAATTGCGCTTTGCATCCACTTATTCTTATGCCCATGGATATTATGACCATATAGAGCGCGAGTTTAGAGGCTTTGGAAGGGTGGATCAATTCGATGCTGAATCCATTGGTCATTATAAACGAGAAACAAGTAGTAGTTCTGTTCAAACAGTAGAAGATAATTTATTGCAACATCCAGTGCTGACGCGCACATGGTTTCATACAGGGGCGATGGTGCGGCATCAGAAAATGCTCCATCAATTTGAACAAGAGTATTATCAAAACCCGAGCATCACCGAATATGATATGCCCGAATCGACCATTCCCACTGGGATGGCTGTAGATGAATATGTGTATGCTTATAGAGCTTTGAAGGGCACGCCTCTCAGAAAAGAAGTCTATGCGATGGATGAAAGTGTAGACCAAGACAAACCCTATTTGGTAGAGCAGCAAAATGTATTTCTCAAACTCATTCAACCCAAATTGAATAATAAATATCCTGTATTGTTTTCACATGCACAAGAGAGCATTGTCTATACCTATGAGCGGGATATGACCGACCCTCGCATTGCCCATTCTTTTGTATTGGAGGTCAATGATTTTGGGATGGTGACCAAATCAGTAAATGTGGTTTATCCTCGATTGGTCTCTACGAGCCATACACAGCAGCAGCAAAAGTATATTGTTTATACAACGGTTAACTATACCAATCATTTTGATTTGGATGATGATTATTTGCATCCCATGACTTGTCAGACCAAGACCTATGAAGTGACTATGGGTAGTGCTTCTGGGGATTATTATGATTTAGCTTCAATTAAAAATGATTGTGAAACGGCCTCCCTGATTGATTATGAAGTGACTCCTTCTACCTCAGCACTCAACAAACGAGTGATAGAAAATGTACGGGTATTGTATAAAGACAATGATGGAACAACACCATTAAGCTATGGTGCGCTCGATACCAAGGGCTTGGTACATGAGACCTATTATGCTGCATTCAATGACAATATTTTAAGCAATGCCTTTGGATCAAAAATGAGTTTGTCATCCTTGCAAACTTTGGTACAGGATGCTACCAAAGGAGGTTATGTTAAATTTACTGGGGAAAATTATTATTGGATTCCTTCAGGTACACAGGTCTTTAATACGGCACATTTTTATCTGCCCACTTCTTATATCGATCCATTTGGAAATACCACTACAGTTCAGTACGACGCTCAATATTTATTTATTGATAAAACCATCGATGCGCTGAGCAATACATCTATGATTGTAAAATTCAATTATAGAACGCTGGCTCCTGTGATTATGGAAGACATCAATGAAAATCTGGCGGGGGTGCGATATGATGAATTAGGAATGGTGATTAGTTCTTTTATGATTGGCAAAACGACTGACTTGGGTGATGTGATGGACCAGACTACAGCAGAAATCAGCAGTACTGACGAACCTGGTGTAGAGATGACTTATACCACCGACAATTGGTATGTGCAGTGCAATACCAGTGGATTTGATATCGATGATTATATGCCCAATCCCAATTGTGTATATACCAAAGCGAGGGATATCCATGCGCTGGACCCCAATGCAGCCAGTACAAAATGGATGGAGTCTTATTCCTATAGCGATGGAAGTGGTGGGGTGATCATGCAAAAGACCAAAGCCGAAGTGGGCGATGCCATTATTCCCAATCTTGGAGGAACTCCTACTACTGTGACCAATGTCCCTAGATGGGTAGGCAATGGCAGAACAATAGTAAACAATAAGGGCAATGCAGTAAAACAATACGAACCATTTTTCTCTACCCATTATGGGTTTGAAGATGAAAGTGAAATGGTGCAGATGGGCGTGACTCCTGTATTGCATTATGATGCCTTGGGTAGAAATATCAGAACAGATATGCCCGATGGAACCTTTACCAAAGTGAGTTTTACCGCATGGGATCAGACCAGTTATGACCAAAACGATACAGTATTGGATAGTCAATGGTATGCGGATAGAAGTGGATCAGGAATATATGCCACGATACCAGAGCAAGTAGAGGCTAGAGATAAATCTGCAGCCCATGCCAATACCCCAAGCAAGGTTTATTTCGACACCTTGGGACGAAACTTTTTGACAGAATTAGATAATGGAAGTTTTGGTATTTATAGTTCTGTCGTCAATTTGGATATTGAAGGTAATCCATTGTCTGTGCTTGATGCTCGCAGCAATATAGTGACCACTACTCTATTTGATATCGCTGGCAATGCTATAAATCAAACAACGTTGGATGCTGGTCAGCGATGTATGCTCAATGATGTGACTGGAAAGCCTATCAAATCATGGGATGGAGCTAATCGAGAGTTTAGTTTTGAATACGATGTATTGCACAGACCCACTCAATCTTTTATCAAAGATGGTTCAACTGTTTGGAACAATATGATTACCGATTATGGGGAAATTGTTGGCGGTTCGATTGCAAACAATTTAAGAGGCAAAGTATTTCGAACATTTGACAGCAGTGGATTTAAAGCAATTACAACCTATGATTTTAAGGGGAATGCATTAACAACAGAACAAAATCTATTAGAAGATGCAACTATTATAGATGTGGATTGGGCTTCTAGTCCAACCTCAGCAGTGAGACTTTCACCACTACCAGTTTGTATGATGCACTCAATAGACCTAATGAAGTGACAGACCCTTTAGGTAATGTGCGCAAATATTTTTATGGAGATAGTGGCGCTTTGATACAGATGGATATTGATGAGGTGGGATTGAGCACGACGACTTATATCAACAATATCGCTCACAATGCCAAGGGGCAAAGAGAAAGCATTTCTTATGGCAATGGCACCAAAACCAAATATGAATACGACCCATTCACTTATCGAGTGAAGCGGATACAAACCAATGACAATACTCCTTTTTGTTATCAAGATTTGAACTATTGGTATGATGCGGTTGGAAATATTGTGAAGATCAAAGACGATGCACAACAAGCTTTGTATTACAATGGAGCAGTGGTGGATCCTATTTTAAAATACACCTATGATCCATTGTATCGATTGGATACAATCAGAGGGAAGGGGAAAAAATAGGCATCATTTCACTGACACCGCCATCGGTGGATGACCAGCTCAATAACAATTACAATGATGCACCTTGGATGGGAGAATTTTTGACGGGAGCTTGGGGAAATGTTCAAAATTATACGCAGGAGTACAGCTATGATGCCGCGAACAATATGACACAGCTCAAGCACAATGCATCTTCGCAGGCTTATACCAGAGACTTAGTTTACAATACCAATAGCAATCAATTGCAAAGCAGCACAGTGGGTAGTTCTACTATGAATTACACCTATGATGCAATGGGCAATATGATTAATTTGCCACATTTAAGTGCGATGGATTATAACCACAGCAATCAATTATCACATATATTACAAGGCACAACAACTGATACATATTACCAATACGATGCTTCTGGAAATAGAACGCGCAAGTATACCACGAAAGCTGGAGGTATTGTAGAAGAGCGAATTTATTTGGGTGAATGTGAAATCTTCCGTACATTTACAAGTAGTTCATTGACTTTGGAAAGAACCACCATGCATGTTTCCGATGGCAGTGGTCGTATTGCTATGCTGGAGGTGCGAACGGTGGGTAGTGATGCTGCACCTGCTGTACTCCGAAGGTATATCTATTCCAATCATCTGCAAACCGCTTCACTGGAATTGGATGAGAATAGAGATATCATATCCTACGAAGAGTACCATGCTTTTGGAACAACTGCTTATCAACTTACCAACGCTTCTATCAATGCTATTGCGAAAAGGTATAAGTATGCTGGGAAGGAAAAAGATGAGGAAAGTGGACTCCATTACCACGGAGCTCGCTACTATATCCCATGGCTCTGCAGATGGTCGCAATGCGATCCCATAGGGATAAAGGACGGGTTGAATACTTATGCGTATTGTAGTAATAATCCGGTGATGTTGCATGATCCGAGTGGAAAAGCGGCAGACGAAAATAAAAAAGCAAGAAAAGCCCAAAATTTCAATTCAGAATCTTTGGCAAATGAATCATCATTTGTTAAAGGTGATACACTAACTGATAGTAAAGGGAATGTGAGAAATTATCTTGAAGATGAGCATAGATTTGAAAGTCCTGATGAAGCAAGTAAACATAATAAAAGCAATTCTCAAGGTGCTGAATCAAAACAAAAAGAAGAGCATATAGAAGGGCAAAGTCCTAAAAGTAAAGAGGCAAAGCCAAGTGAAAGCATAGTGCCTGATGGTACAGCTGGCTCTGCCCCTGTAAATACCTATAATGGTTTAGTTCGGGAAAAATATATTCAAGAAGTGAAAAAGCTTGAGCCTTTATATGACAATAAAGATCCTTTTAGTGAAACAAATAAAAAAGGAAGGGCTGAGAGAACTAAATTAAAATTTGAAGCAAGGGAAAAATCAAAGTTTGGAGGTAAACAGTTGTTGGATATTATGGAAGGACCTGTAAAAGAAGTTTCTCCTGTAAGTCAAAAGACTGGACAACCAGCACGTTTTTTTTATACAAGACCAGCTATGAATATAGTTTCAAGAGTTAGTACTGGTTTAGGAATAATAGGTCTTGGATTTACTATCAACCGATTTGTAACCTCAAAAACAAAGTAGAAGAAACGGTAAAAATTGCAGGCGGATGGTCAGGAGCAGCATTGGCAATGACACTAGGGGCTCCTATAGCTGCTAAAATTGGATTAAATGTTGGCAAATTAAATCCAACTGCTGGTTTAATAACTGGCTTAGCAATAGAAGCTGCGTTTGGAATAATTGGTGGAATTTATGGAGAAAAAGCAGTTACTCAAACTATGAAATTCTTTGGACATTAACTAATCTTTTTAATTTAATAATCATGCTATCATTTATAAAAAAAATGCTCAGAAAAAGAAAATTAAAAAATTATTGGAAATCTCAAGTGAATTCTATCTATTATTCGTTCAATAGAATAAAACCTCATATTAACTCTGAAGAAGTTATAAAATTGAGTTTTTAACATTTGAAAAACAATTTTCACCTGATATTATTACAGTTAATGAAATAAATAGAATTTGTAATACAAATTTAAAAGATTTAGGTTTTATATTTAATAGAGATGAACTAATGTTAGAAGTCATACATACGAAACAAAACCAAATATTTTTAGAGATTCAAATTATTAATGAAGGTTGGACTCCGAATTCAAATATTTTTTAATTGCAGAATACCCTGAGTTTGTAATAAAGAAAAAAAACATTTTATAAAGAGGGAGTTTATTATCCTTATGGTTTAGCTCCGTTAAAAATCCCAAATTGGGAAAAGTTTATAGAAGTATTTTTTCCATTAAATAAATCTAATAAAATAAAAATGATTAATAAACTTTGGAAAGAAAGAATTCCAGATTTTAAAGATTTATAATACAAGTAGTGTATCAAATTGTCTGTTTTTATCTAGACGGCTTGAAAGCAGGTCTTTATTAGGTGTGAAAAGTACAAGAAAAAGGGTATAAGTTTGTGTGCAAAAAAAGTTTGAATAATTTTGTATGATAGGAGGTAAATAATTAATAAAATTAAGTATAAAAACAAAAGTCAT
>JADJOU010000003.1 GCA_016713645.1 Bacteroidota bacterium | reverse complement strand
TTCGATTTTCAAGCTGGTTTAGACTATTTGATGGATACTATCCGGAAGGGGCGCAAGCTCGCTATTCGCTGCCGGCGCCTCGCAGGTCTCCGTCAACACCTGGCTAATTCTTGTCACAACCTCGCAAGTCTCTGTCATCACCTGTCTAATGCTTGTCATCACCTCGCTAAAGATTGTCAATACCTCGCAGGTCTTCGTCATGACCTCGCAGATTCTTGGCATGACCTCGCAGGTCTCTGTCATCACCTCGTTGGTTATTGTCATGACCTCGCTGGTTATTGTCATGACCTCGCTTATGATTGTCATCACCTCGCAGGTCTTTGTAAATACCTCGCAAGTCTCTGTCACCACCTCGCTAATGATTGTCACCACCTCGCAGGTCTCTGTCACTTTTTCCAACTACTAGCGAATCAATAACTTAGGTTGTTTTTAAGGTTTTTTGAGTTAAAAATTTCGGGCTTGAATTTAACATTTCGTTTCACTCGGTTGTAGGCAGAACAGATTCCAAATCGAGTTTGGAATGACGAACAAGAAGGGCATGTTGAATAGGAGTAGCATTGTTTTTTCATCGCGAAGCTCCAGACACCAGACACCAGACTCCAGATACCACATTTAATTGATTCGATTGTAGGCAGAACAGATCCCAAATCGAGTTTGGGATGACGATCATGGAGAACATGTTGAATAGAGTAGCATTGTTTTTTCCATCGCGAAGCCCCAGAAACCAGACACCAGACTCCAGATACCACATTTAATTGATTCGATTGTAGGCAGAACAGATCCCAAATCAAGTTTGGGATGACGGTCTTTGAGGGCATGTTAGTGAGTATGAACATTGTACTATTCATCGCGAAGCCCAGACACCAAACACCAGACACCATCCCTACACTTTGTAGGGACAGGGACTAGAAACCAACCCAAATTCCAACAATAAAACTACTGTTTTCTAACCAACAAATAGTAGAGATTGATAAAGATAATAATCACATTGGTGACGATGATGGGATAGGAATAGTGAAGCATATAACCGTACAAAACAAATATGCCGCAACCAATCGTATTGATTATTCTGAGCATTTTTACATCTTTCATCAAAAATGATATCAATACGCCGATAGAGCCTGCATAGCCGATTATTTCTGTCCAATTCATGGGATAAACATAGTGTAAATAATAAATTTAGACATGGAATTCATTTCATTCAGTTTGATTCAATTTTATTCAATGTCTTTTTTATTGTCGTATATTTTAGAGAATGGTAGGTTTTATTGAATAATCACTGTGATTACAACTGGTTCTTTTTGCCTTCGGCGACTCACTTTTTATTCACTTTCTCTAATTTTATATTTTGGTGTTCATTACTTCGTGATGCCTTGACGCAAGAGTGGGATGGGCAAGCAAAAGTTAAAGGTTTTTTTAAATGTTGGATTCCCAGATAGTGAGCTATCTTATAGTTACATCACATTTAAATTAATAGATAAGATTTAAACACAGAGTTGCACAGAGTTATTGCACAGAGTTGCACAGCCATCATCCATGAAAATCATGCGTCAGCGCTACTAATGCGCGAAGCGGGCCATTTTAGTAAAATGACTAAAGATCAAGGGGAGGATTTAGAGCGTTAGCAGGCATTTAGCGATTTAGTATTTGCATTGACAGACCATACAATTTTAAAAACTGGCGATAGCGGCAAATACCTTTAATCGCGCGGGCAGAAATCCGAACTGTAGATCTTTGTCTTTTTTATAACGGCCCTTGACCTTTTTGCCTACTTTTTGGGTCAAGCCAAAAAGTAGGTCGCCGAAGGCAAAAGAACTCTATCGAACCAAAGCTATTCATAAAAACAGATTATTGGCCAAGCCAGTTTGGTATCTATATGATACCCATGCCTACTAACCAACGATACAAAAATTATCCCCACTTTAAAATCATCCCACTATATTTGTTTCGTTATTAAGAGGTGGTTTTGAAGCAAATAGCTTCATACCTTAATAAGGGAACGAGGTGACGAATCCTCGGCAGTCCCAGCTACTGTAAGCTATAAACGACATTACTACATCCACTGCGCATAGCGGGAAGGAGTCAAAAGCGAGCCAGGAGACCTGCCTTTTAAAATTGTACACATCTTTTCTTGGGAAAGGGATTTGTAGGAATTTTTTAATTATTTAAACATGTTTAAAGACATTTTATTCGCAGCATGCGCATCTATTTTGTGCATATCATCTTCTTTCGCACAAGTCAAAGAAGTCATCATCTCCGAAGGCGGTAGCTTCGGCGCACCGGGCAATCAAGTCAAGTTTTGTGCCTATAACCCCACCACAAAAAATTATTATTGCTTTGATTCAATCCCAGGTGACTTTACCCACAATGCCGCTGTCGTCAACCATACCGGATTCCTCTATGCGGGCAATGCGAATGATACCATGCATGTGCTCTGCAAATATGATTTGCTCAACAAAAAGCGATTGACCACTGCCAAAATATCGGGCATTCAAGACATCGTCCCATTCAACAATAAATTGCTCATCACGAAAGGCTATCCAGCTACTGGTAAGTATTTCGCCATCTACAATCAAAGTGATTTAAGTCTCGTCAAAGAATTTACGGAGATCAATCTATCTGCTCAAGGCATCGCCATCAGTGGAAACAAAGCCTATATCGCCTTGGAGGGCTCCTTCCCGAGCTATACCGATAGCGGCACTTTCGCCATCGTCAATCTCGCGACCAATACTTTTGAAAAGATGATTCGCATGGATACATTGAATAAAATCATCCGCAAAATACAAGTATACAATAATCGAGTGTATTGCTTTGGCGATAGCTTAATTACTTCTTACAACCTCAATGACAATACCTTCTTCCATTTTGGTTTTTCACAACCGTTCAAAGTCATGGATATTCAAGGAAGAAATGTCATCATCAAATACAACAACAATGACGCCTATCGCTGGATGATTGATTCCGCGGGATTTGCGCTTCAACTTATCTATAGCAATCCCTCTATCAATGGGATTTACGACTATAAAGGGAATAATTATTTCTGCAATAATTCCGACTATTTCTCTTTTGGAAATATGATTCAAAAGAATATCACCAGTGGTAAATTGGATACCGTTAAGACAGGAATTTCG
Source organism: Bacteroidota bacterium (assembly GCA_016713645.1). Lineage (GTDB taxonomy): Bacteria > Bacteroidota > Bacteroidia > Chitinophagales > JADJOU01 > JADJOU01. The sequence goes on along the minus strand of JADJOU010000003.1, from coordinate 284,319 downwards.
GCAGAGAGCATCGCACTCTATTATCAAAAAACCTATCCATTGAATGACCAATTCACCATATCTGCCAACAAAACCATCGAGTTCGATGTATTGGTCAATGACTTCTTAATGAGTGGGAATACAATCGTCCTCAACGCGGTTTCCACTTCGCAATTATTTGGTTCGCAAGTGCAAATTCTAAACAATAAAATCAAATATACCGCTACTAATTTGTTTGTAGGAAATGATACCTTGACCTATGAAATCTGCGACAATACCGATGGATTCTGCCTCAGCGCCAAGGCAATTATTACAGTGAATAATCCATTGGGCATTGTATCCAATACTTCGAAGATAAATATCTACCCGAATCCTTCTGCAGATTATATATATATTGACGGCATCAGCACTGATTATACCATTGAAATGATTGGTCTCAACGGCAAACAGGTTTATAGTGCTAACCAAAATGGTCGCGCGAGTATTGATTGTCGAGACCTTCCCAAAGGACTGTATTCATTGAGAATCACAGAGAATAACGCCATTCAAAACTATAAAATTATACTACAATAAAAACAAAACGCTCCATATCGATATTGGGCATTTTGTGGATTCTATTTGTTCTGCCCGCTTTGAGCAATGGCATTGCCATTGAAAATCTCGCGCTCAACAATCAGCGAATTCAATTCCATCTCAATTGGGAAAATGCATGGAGACTGGATAGTTCCGTCGCTCCATCGAATCACGACGCTGCATGGATATTTATCAAGAAAAGAAATTTGCGTGGTGATTGGTCATCGATTCAATTGCCCCAAGACGTCAGCAAATATGTCTGTTTGGGCAAGATGAAACCTGCATTCCAAAAGACTTCATCGAGCCTGGGCATTATGGTCTTTGCTGATACCAACATGTCTGGCAAATTTGAAACCATCATCGCTATAGACTTAGAAGAAGATTTTGACACCATAGCAGAAATCCAAGTATTCGGCATTGAAATGGTCGAGATTTCGAAGGGGAAATTCAATCTCGGCGATAGCTCTAGCATCAATACATTTAGATCGTCTGCGCAGAATCAGCCTTACTCGATAAATTCTGAATCAGCTATAAGTGTCGGCCAGAATAACGGTCAACTCTCCGCACATTTTGATAGCACCATTGAACATACCTATAATACCAATCCGAACAAAGACATCCCTACAAAATTCCCGAAGGGATATGATGCATTTTATTCCATGAAATATGAAATTTCCCAAGAGCAGTATATCGCTTTTTTAAATACGCTATCTTATAGTCAGCAATTCACGCGCATGGGATTTCCCAAATTGCTTTCAAAGCATTATGAATTCTTTCCGCTTCAACATCAAAATAGTATTTGCGCCGATTTAACCAGCAAGCCAAATGTCACTTTCTTTGCAGACTTAAATAGAGACCATAATCCCAATCAAGCGAATGATGGACAGAATAAAGCGTGTAATTTCCTATCATGGACAGACTTATGTGCATACCTGGACTGGGCGGGTTTGAGGCCAATGACAGAATTTGAATTTGAGAAAATTTGTCGTGGCCCTTTGACTTCATATAGCAGAGAATATGCTTGGGGCAATGCATCGATGAAAGATGCCAAACAAAATAGAAACAATGGGGAGACCAATGAATTTGTTGCCGATACCATCCCAAACAATTATGGCATTGCCAACCACGGCACTTACAATCCCGCAATCGATAATGGCGTGCTGAGATGTGGGTATGCTGCTGGGAATACAACAGATAGAAAATCGGCGGGTTCAGCTTATTATGGTGTGATGGAAATGTCGGGAAATGCATGGGAACAATGCATCAATATTTCGGATGATGGATTGCAATTTACGGGCAGTCATGGCGATGGAGCATTGACCAATGAGGGGAATGCGAGCAATCTCGATTGGCAACCCATCACGGGAACAGGAAGTGGGGTAAAAGGCGGCGGATGGAATAGTGGGGTGCAATATCCATACAATGATTGTGCAGTTTCAGATCGAGCTTATATTTTTCAAAATCAAAACGTAAGAAGAAATACCGTCGGCGGCCGCGGTGTCATTAAATTTTAAATCATGAAAATCTACATCATCATTTTATGTTTTTTTTCTAGCGCGATGATGGCGCAAAATGCCCCCTATAAAGGAGGTTATGGCGATGGATTTGCATCGAACAAACTTGTTTTGAAGAGCATTTCCTTGTCTGTCTCAGTTGTGAAAAATGAATTGAAAATCTACAAATCGGAATCATTTCTATTCGTTCAACATGCCATGGAATATAAGGATCTAGAGATTTACACAATACAAGGTGCCTTATTGCATCGAGAAAAAATTGGCGAGGATAATAACCGTATTGCCATTGCGCCGCATTGGATCAATCAGCAGGTCATCATCGTCTTAAGGGGAAATGAAAGCATTGCCAAAACAAAAATGAGCTTCTAGTTTATGCGTTATAGTTGGATATTCTTTATCATCACCACTGTTCATGCTGGCTCACTCGACAGCATCAACTATATGCGTGATATATATATCCAGGTGGACTTTTACAAGAAGTATACCCAACCCGAAAACTTGCAAAAAAACGCTGCCATCTATATTAAAAACTACGGAGATGGCCAATTGAGCAGTTTTTCATATCGAGGTTTTACAGCGCAACAAACGCAAATTAGATGGAATCAAGTGGATATCAGTTCGCCGTTTCTTGGTCAAGTCGATCTGTCCACCATTCCCTACTCCCTTGAATTTAAATCATCATCGCCCAGCAGTATTGGTGGCATCCTCGATATCAATACATCTCCCAATATTAAAGCGCAAACACAGAAACACCTACTCGAACTAAAATGGCGAAGTCAGAACATGTATCATGGTCAATACAATTATGCGATTCAAAAAGACAAACGCAGTTTAATGATTGACTTTGATGTAAAAAAGGGCATTAATAATTTCCGTTACAATAACCAAAACGTTGAAGCGGAGCAGACCCACAATGCACTGGAACAAATCGCTTTTATTCTCGATCACCGTTGGGAGAAAAAAGTACAACATCAATTCAGTTTATGGCAAACCAATACACAGCGTGAAATTGCGCCCACTTTGAGTTCTAAAATAAGCCATGCAAAGCAGAGAGATCATTCGATGCGCGCGCTCTATGGATTTGAGAATAGAAATAATCTGGCGAATAAAACTGTCTTGATGGTGGACAACCTCATATTCAGAGACAGTGCTGCCTCTATAGAGAGCCGTTCAGCGAATTACTCCATGCGAAATTCGATGCAAAAAAAATGGACAAAATTTCATTTGCCGATCAAACTAATTCTTGAAACCAATGCAGATATGTTGGTGACAAATAATTATTCAGATTCGAAATACATGTTCAAACAATACACCGAAATCTCCTCCAATATTCGCTTCCGTCGCGCCCCACTGCATTTGAAATACGGAATTTCACATACATTCCAGAACGACCAATTCGCTTATCCACTGCCTTTTGCAAGCATTGCAGCAGAGATGATTCAAAAGCCCAGCATAGAATTTAATACAGAACTATTTGCCAAGATTCAGACGAGATTTCCTACCGGAAATGATTGGTATTGGCATCTCGGAGGCAATCCCCAATTAAGACCCGAATATGCGTATCAAGTGGATTGGAAAAACAATATTAAGATCAATCACCTACATGTTCTCGTCAACCCCTTCATCTATTACACACAAGATTTAATTCAATGGACACCGACAGATAAAGGATATTGGCAAGTGGAAAATCTACACTCCGTTTGGTCTAAAGGCTTACATATTGAAGCTGCGTTGGATTTCAAACACCTTCACCTTCAATCGCATTATCAATACATCTCATCGACCAGTGGGCAACATCAAATCATCTATGTACCCGAGCATAAATCCACCAATTCCATTCAGTTGAATTTCGATTTCTTCTCCTCCCAATTGGACTATAGTTTTACGTCAGAGCGCTATTTTACGACAGATAATTCGCAATTTCTTCCATCTTATTCTATGGTTGATTGGAGCATACAAAAAAATATTTCCATCGCGCAATGGCATTCGAATATCAAATTTTCCATTCGAAATCTATTGAATGAAGATTACAGTGAAGTCGTCAATCGCCCGATGCCACTAAGGATGTTTGAACTGACCTATCGATTGTCGTGGACTAAAAACAAGACATCATGAAACTCAGAATTCCATTCTTTCTTTATTTGCTAATCCTAGTTTTTAGTTGCAAAAAACAAGACATCATTTCGCCGAATATCCCATCGACATTCGCCGCAGGGGATTTTATCCTCAATGAGGGCACATTTAATTTTGGCAATGCCAGTTTGGATTTTTACGATTTCAAAAAGGATTCTCTCTATGAGAATATATTTGAAACAATCAATCAAAAAAAATTGGGCGATGTGGCACAAAGTCTATTAGTCAATAAAAAGTATGTTTTGATAGTCGTCAATAATTCGAATAAAATAGAAGTGCTCGATAGGAATACCCTTAAAATTGTGAAGACCATCGAGGGATTAGGCTCCCCGCGCTATGCCCATTGGATAGACAGTTCAAGGGTATTGGTCACTGAGCTCTACAATAAGAAAATACATATTGTTCATATTGAAAAAGGAATGATTGAAAAGAGTTTTGATTCCTATGGCTGGACAGAGAGGATGATGGAGAAGGACAATAAAATTTGGATTCAAGTGCTCAAACATCCTTCGGAAGCCAATGGAGAATATGGATTTATGATTTTTGACAAGACAAGTCAAAACATGATAAACACCAAACTCACCGATGAACCGATTTCATTTGTATTGAGTGATTCACATTTATGGTATTTAGCGAAGCGCAAAAATGGGACTTATTATCTGGGAGGGAATCACACGACCACTTTTGACGTCATCACGAATCCAATCGAATTGGGGAATCAAGCGCCGAGTTCGCTGCAAATAAATAATCAAGATCTCTATTTTCTGCAGGGCAAGAAATTGTGGAAGACCAATATAAGTCAACCAAATGCGACTCTAACAAAGACCATGCACATCGATTTGCCAAGCAGTTCAAATCTCTATTCCATGTCCATTCATGCAGGCAATCAAAAAATATTCATCACTGACGCCAAGGATTATGTTTCCAAAGGAGATGTACATATTTATTCACTCGATGGCAATCTCATAAAAAAGATTCAAGCGGGGATTATTCCGAATCAGGTTGTTGAAGTCAATGATTGATTAGGGGTTTTGATTCTAGGTGGGTTTGGAAGTAATACATTTACTTTTTTACATGAGAATTTTATCAAGGTTATTTTTCTAACGGCAAGATGTGAGAAAAATATTTTGAACAAAATTAGGATCTCAATTTATCGATTAAAATCCGCATTAAAGCCATTTAAGAATAATGAATAAAGCTAAAGGGCTCTGCACTTTGCTCTAACACGGCGACACATTTTTTATAGTCAACCTCAAAATAATTAAATCAAATAGGCTCCGCTCTTGGGGCGGAGAGATTGCGGCTCGTTGGCCGCAAAGACGATCCCGGGGATGTCGCTCCGCGCACTAGTATCGCTGACGCATGATTCCTATTGACGATTGCTGTGTAACTCTGTGCATTAACTCTGTGCAACTCTGTGTTTAAATACCAATGTTTAAGTTAAACAAAAATTTGTACCCATAGAAACAAGTGTAATGACCACTTTTATAAAGGCGCTTAGTTTCTGCTTTAAATTAAAAAAAGCGAACAAAAATTAAGTTTGTAAAAAGGCAAAAAGTTTAGCTCAATAAAAACAACAAATTCTCTTAACCAAACTAAGTTGGATTTTGCTTTTTCAATTCAATGATTAAATCATACAACCCATTTAATCGAATCTCATACATGGTCTCCAACTGTGCCCCCAATTTGCCTTTTGGGAAACCCTCGCGCTTCATCCATACCAAATAATGATCCGGAATGAGATGAATCTTCGTGCCTTTGTATTTGCCATAGGGCATTTCAGCGCGAATTAATTCCAATAAAAATTGTGGGTCTGGTAGCAAGTCGAATGGGAGTTTAAACAGCTAATGCACAACAATACTAAGATATTGTGCATAGATTCATCTAAAAAAGAGAGAAAAAATAGCTTGTTTTTTTGAACAGTATCTATATTTACAACCATTATTTGAGTAATTATGAACAAAGTAGTCAAAAACGCCGAAGAGGCGATACAAGATATTAAAAGTGGTATGACATTGATGGTTGGAGGCTTCGGATTATGCGGCATTCCTGAGAATTGCATCAATGCCCTTGTTAAAAAAGGGGTCAATCAACTCACTTGTATATCCAATAATGCTGGGGTAGATGATTTTGGATTGGGATTGTTATTGCAATCTAGACAAGTAAAAAAGATGATCTCTTCTTATGTTGGGGAGAATGCGGAATTTGAACGCCAAATGCTCAGTGGTGAATTGGAAGTAGAGCTCATTCCACAAGGGACTTTGGCTACAAGATGCATGGCAGCTGGCTATGGATTCCCTGTAATATACACGCCGGCGGGAGTTGGAACCGAAGTAGCACAAGGCAAAGAGACGCGGTTTTTCAAAGGCAAGGAATATTTGATGGAAGAGGCATTCGATGCTGATTTCGCATTGGTAAAGGCTTGGAAAGGCGACACGATGGGGAATTTGGTATTTAGAAGTACTGCGAGAAATTTCAATCCTTCTATGGCGATGGCAGGAAAAATCACCATTGCTGAAGTTGAAGAATTGGTGCCTGCGGGCGAACTAGACCCAGATCATATTCATACACCGGGAATTTATGTGCATAGAATTTTCCAAGGAGAAAAGTATGAAAAGCGCATCGAGCAGCGCACTGTTCGGAAAGCATAGAAACAAGATTGGGATTGAGTTATAATTGCTATAGCTCAATCTACTTTATCATAAATTTATATCCATTTGGAAAGTCCATTTCAGATTCCCTCTTTTAAATTTTTTGTAACCATGCGCTTGATGCTCACCATCGGCGCGCAATTAAAGGGAGTCATCATTGGATATTACCTCTATGAATTGACCAATAATCCCTTGACAATTGGCATCGTTGGATTGTGTGAAGCGCTTCCATTTATCGCTTTGGCGCTGTATGCAGGCTACTTCGTCGAGAGTAGAAGCAAAGAGCGGATGCTCAAAATTGTCGTTACCATGATGACCATCAATATTGGATTGCTGGCGCTAGTGCCCTTTCTGCACGGATTATCGTATATCAGCCAACATCAGGCGATTTTATTGATTTATACTCTTTTGGTCATGCGCGGCGCAATGAATTCTTTTACACCATCTGCTTCTGTTTCAACACTATCGCTTATGGTGCCCAAGACCATCATGCCCAAAGCTGCCGCTATTAGCAGCACAGCTTGGCAAGTTGGCGCAGTGGTTGGCCCATTGACAGGAGCATTTTTATCCTATTCAACTCAGAGTACGAATATTGATACCATCGTATTTTATTCTTTGATTTTAGCCTTGTTTTTTCACGCATTTGCACTTTTTTCATTGTTGAATATCAAGAGCAACCCAGCGCCAATTGCGCCAGCGGAAAAGCCCAATATGATTGCTCAAATTGCTGAGGGCTTGAGCTATGTTTTCTCCAATAAAATTTTGCTCTACGCCATTTCGCTTGACCTATTCGCAGTATTCTTCGGAGGGGTGACTGCCCTTTTACCCGTATTCGCAAAAGATATATTGCATGTCAATCTCGATGGATTGAGTTGGTTAAGAGCAGCACTGCCCTTGGGTTCTGCTGTGATGATGTTTTATCTCTCCATTCATCCACCGGTTAGAAAATCAGGCTATAAATTATTGTATGCAGTGGGACTTTATGGTCTTTGTACCATCGCCTTTGCACTCTCTACCAATTTCTATTTCTCTTTTTTTATGCTATTTCTATGTGGGGTTTTTGATAGTGTAAGTGTTATTATTCGTGCTACGATATTGCAATTGCAAACACCAGAGACCATGAAGTCTAGGGTCACTGCAGTCAACTCCATGTTCATCTCCTCGAGCAATGAATTGGGTGCAGCTGAAAGCGGTATTGCGGCCAAGATTATGGGAACGATTCCATCCGTTTTATTCGGAGGAAGCATGACAATTTTTCATTGTCGTATTCACTTGGTTCAAAGGAAAAGGATTGAGGGAATCAGAATTAAAAATGTAAATAGCGGCTATTTCTCGTGAGCATCCTCTTTTATATTGCACTGAAACCTTTGCCATTAACAGATTTTAACCTCTAATATTTTATAATCTCCGCGAATGCATTAAATTTGCCTACGATGAATCTGAAGTTATTTGTTTGCGCCTTATTTTTAAACACGACCCTTTTCGCTCAACAGAGCAAAGTTGAAAATGAAATTGGTTTCTGGTTAGGTGGTGCAAATTATTTTGGTGACTTGAATAACGGCACCTCCTTTAAGGGCATGGGACCAGCTGGAGGCTTGTATCTGCGCAATAATATCGGTTCGCGCATCGCATTCAAACACAGCATTAATTTTGGGATTGTTCAATTTGCCGATCGATGGAGCAAGAATCAATTCAATTTGCAGCGCAATCTCTCCTTTCGCTCGAATATCTATGAAATCAGTTCTTCCCTAGAATTCAACTTTTTCAAATACATTCGACATAGCGTCTATCGCAAACAGGGAATGAAATGGACACCTTATCTCTCTCTCGGTGTTTCGCTCTTTTATTACAGTCCGCAGGGAAGATATAATAACGAATGGTATGATTTACAGCCGCTGGGCACAGAGGGACAGAATGATCCGAATTACACAGGAAAGACCAAATATAATTTATTCGCTTTCGCTATACCAATCGGTGGTGGCATCAAATACAATGTCAGCAGGTATTTGAGTATTGGGATTGATATTGCCAATAGAAAGACTTTCACCGATTATCTCGACGATGTGAGCACCACTTATTCCAATCCACTATCCTTGCCAGATGCAGATAAGGGCATTGCTTATCGACTTGCGGATAGAAGCGGAGAAGTGGGTGCGCCAATCAATCAAAAAGGCAAACAGCGCGGTACTTCAAGCAAGACCGATGATTTTATCATGGGTGGCATTACGATTTCTTATACCTTCTATAAGGCTAAGTGTAATTTCTAAGGAGCATAATTCTATGCTGAAATCTTTGTTTTTTTAATAAAAAATTTTGGTTTTCGAATGCGAAAACATGCGGTAGCAATTCCCCCTTCGGGGGCTAGGGGGCTTAGGGCTTAATTTATTTCCAAATTTTCCACTCCGCTTTCCCTTCATTCCAAAACTCATTTAAGTCTTGTTTATCCTTGAGGGTATCCATCGGTTTCCAGAAACCTCTGTGCTTGAAAGCTGCTAGTTGATTCTCTTTAGCGAGATTTTCTAGTGGAGCTTGTTCCCATATCGTACTGTCATCTTGGATATAATCGAATACTTGTGGTTCACAAACAAAGAACCCACCATTGATCCAAGAACCATCGCCCTTCGGTTTTTCAAAGAATGATTCCACTTCATTGGCCTCGTTAATGCCCAAGGCGCCGAATCTTCCACTCGGTTGAACAGCAGTGACAGTCGCCAATTTTTTATGCTTTTTATGGGTCTCCAATAATGCAGGAATATCTACATTGCTCACGCCATCGCCATAGGTCAACATAAAAGTTTCATTATTGACATAGTCTTTGATGCGCTTAATTCTTCCGCCCGTCATAGTATCTTTTCCAGTATCGATCATCGTGATTTTCCAATCTTCTGTATTGGATTTATGGACGGTCGTTTTGTTGTGCGCGAGGTCCAAAGTGATATCGGCATTATTCATAAAGACATTGTAGAAATAGTCTTTGATGATATGGCCCTTGTATCCGCAGCAAATGACAAATTCATTAAAGCCATAATGGGCATAGATTTTCATGATATGCCATAAAATCGGCATGCCTCCAATTTCTACCATGGGTTTTGGTCGAATATCGGTTTCTTCTGATATCCTCGTCCCCAATCCTCCTGCTAAAATGACTACTTTCATATAATTTTATATTATGAGCGGTAAAACTAACAAATCAAAATAAGACAGCTAAAAATTTCCCACTTCTCACTTTGCAATTTATTCCTCTTCCTCGTATTCCTCTTTGTCTGAATTATTGTCGATGCTTTTAAATACATCTCGCACAATAGAATAGACACTTCTATTCAAGCGATTGCTCAATACAATCACGCAAGATTGGTCGGAAGGTCTTCGGTGAAAGGCAGTGCGATAGCCATGCCACCAACCATTGTGGTAGATGATTTTACAACTGTCCTTGCCGCATTTAATGCGAAATCCCAATCCGTATTGTTTTATTCTCCTTGGCTCTGTCACGTAATTTTGAAAGGCTTCTTCTAGGGTTGACTCCTTCAATAATACATCTGGATAGAGGGCTTTGTTGAATAAATACATATCCTCCAGATTGCTGTAAACGCCCTTATCTCCGAAGACGCCATCAAATCGATCCACGCCGTATTTGCGATTGTTTGGATAGAGTCCATAAGTCTTATTCTCGCGATACCAAAATTCATCGGGCAATTCCACGTGGGAGGATCTCATGCCGATGAGGTCAAAAATATTCTTTTGTACAAAATTGGGATACGATCGACCACTCACACGCTCCACCAATAGAGCGAGCAGGGCATAATTGGTATTGTTGTAAAAGAAACGCGTACCTGGATGAAACATCGGCGGGATGCGCTTATTCACCATGACCTCATAGACATCTTCATTGGTCAAATAGATTTTATTCGAGGGATAAAAGCGCTCATTGAAATAGAGGTAATTGGGCAAGCCACTTCGGTGATTGAGCAATTGCTTTATGGTCACATTCTTGTATGGGAAGTCGGGGAAGTATTTGGAAAATTTATCGTCCAATTTAAAATAGCGCTGCTCATATAAGAGTAAGACCGCAGTAGAGGTTACGGTTTTGGAAACAGATGCCAATTGAAACATAGAGCCCAGATTCAAACTGTCTTTCTCCGATGGATTCGCCCAGCCTACAGCATTTTGATAAATGATATTGCCTTTGTATGCGACGAGTATATTTCCGTTGAATTGGTCGAGCTTGCGCATTTTTTTCAACAATGAATCGATGCTATAGGCCAAAGCCGCTCGATTGTCTATGATGTTATGCGCATAGGTGCTATCAAATTCTTCTATTTGTTTTTGGACTTCTGTGCGCTTATCTTCATACTTCATAGGCACGGGCTTGGAATTGCAGCCAATCACCAAGGTGAAGATTCCTATAAACAGCAAAGCAAAAAAGTTGCGAATAGCTCTCATTGAGTGCGCAAAATAGGGCTTTTGCGCTGTATCAATTCAAATTTTGTTCACAGTTTAGAAAGGTTTTGAACATATCTATGATGTCCCGCATTATGTGGGTTAAAAGGTGTTAATTATAGAAATTTAATTTGCATGTGCACTAGCTATCTCCCTAATTTTGTTTTTGAATTTTAAAATGATGCATTATGCCGTTGAAAACAATTACTTTCTCGATTTTACTTTCCGCTACGATCAGCCTATTTGCAGTAAATTACATGCAAAATCGCCAAGCGCAAACTATCCATAATCCATCCTCCAATCTGCCTGTCCAATATGCGCGCTATGTGGAAGAATTTCAAAAGCAGGGAGGGGTCAATGAATCAATGAATTTTGTGCCTGCGGCAAATATTAGCACCCCTTGTGTGGTGCATATAAAAACCACCTATACAGTAAGAACGCAGATGAATAACCCTTTTGGGATGTTTGATGATGACTTCTTCAGATTCTTTGGCAATCCTCGTCAACAGCAGCAGCAACAGCAAGCTTCAGGTTCTGGTGTCATTGTCAGTGAGGATGGATACATCGTCACCAATAACCACGTTATCCAAGATGCAACAGATATCGAAGTCATCCTCAACAATAAAAAAACATTTAAAGCGACCTTGGTTGGAACAGATAAAGACACTGATTTGGGTTTGATAAAAATCAATGCCAAAGACTTGCAGAGCATCAATTTCGCCAATTCTGACGATGTCAATGTCGGAGAATGGGTGTTGGCAGTGGGCAATCCATTCAACCTCGCATCTACTGTCACTGCTGGGATCGTGAGCGCCAAGGGAAGGAGTATTAATCTTTTGAACAATCAAGTGGGCAGGAATAATAATTCCTCTATTGAGTCATTCATACAAACGGATGCCGCTGTAAATCCAGGAAATTCAGGTGGTGCGCTTAGTGAATATCAAAGGACAATTGATTGGTATCAACACGGCGATTGCTTCTCCTACAGGAACCTATGCTGGATATTCATTTGCCGTGCCATCCAACCTCGTCAAGAAAGTCATCGAAGACCTCAAAAATTATGGCCTTGTGCAAAGGGGATATCTCGGGGTGAATATGGTCGGTGTAAATGATGAAATCGCAAAAAAGATGAACTTGAGTTCTCTCGATGGCGTATACGTTGACAATGTCATCAGCGGTGGAAGCGCAGAGGCGGCGGGATTAAAGGCCAAGGATATTATTCTGAAAATAAATGGGGTGGCGGTCAATAGTGCGCCAGAACTTCAAGAGCAGATTGCCACAGCAAGGCCAGGCGAAAAAGTAGATATTGAATATATGCGCGAACAGAAAATTCTACTGACAAAAGCGATATTAAAAAATCAGGGGAACAACGAGCATTATTAAAAATGATCCAGCGAGCCAACCTATGAAGGTGGGTTTAGAATTGATGGCGCTGAATGTCAATGAAGCGCGCAGTTTAAATCTGCAAGGAGGTTTGAGGGTGATGAAAGTCAAAGAGGGCTTGATTCGAAATTATACAGATTTGAAAGAGGGATTTATTATCACATCTATTCACGATAAATCAGTAAAAACAGTAGATGAATTCAATAAAGAACTGGCGAGCATTGGCAAAGGAACAGTCATCATCGAGGGAATTTATCCGAATAGACCATTCACATACCAGTACGCATTTAAAATTTAAAATTGGGCGACTAAGCCAATTTCAGAAGGCCCTGCTTTGAAGTTAAAAGTTATTGGCTTTGAGCTACCATTATAAACGTCCATGCTTTTTTTTCAAGGAGCTTTCCAACGGCTTCAAAGAATAAATGAGGTAGCGGCAAAGGAAGACGCCTCCTCCCAGCATGGCACCATGCATCGTTTTAAACTTAGGATCTTTATTAAATAATAACCCTGCTGCCATAACCCAAGACTGAAACCACCGATAATTGCAAATGGATATCCAAATGCATAGGCGGTAGCTTGATGTCTTAAATGGGACATCGCCTCTTCATTATTCTTTATAAGCGCCTTGTATTCCTTTCTTTTGATCTGGTTATTTCCCAAATAAATTTTGTTTTTTTCAAAACGCACTTTCTCTTGTTGGGCCGACAAATCAGCGATTAATAAAATCATAATGGCAACTATTCCCAAATTTTTCATATTCGTTTTTTATTTCAAAAATATTCAATTTGTTTAAAAAACCAAACTTTTGCCCTGTTTTTATGCATTTGAAAGCATTTAAAACGATTGAAATTCATTCGCTTTTTTTTTCAATCTTTGTAGAATCAAAAACCTTGTATGTCAGCATTGAAAATATTTATAACTGGAGGCACTTTCGATAAGGAATACGATTTGATCAATGGTCGATTGTTTTTTCAAGATACGCATATCGAAGAGATGTTGCTCAAGGACGATCGACGATTCCTCATTCCCATTCAGACCTTGATGATGATAGACAGCCTCGATATGACGGATGCGGATAGAAATATCATTTTAGAAAACTGCAGGGCATGCGCAGAAGAGCGAATCATTGTGACACATGGAACAGATACGATGACGGAGACGGCAATTAAATTGGGCGCAGAGAATTTGGCTAAGACGATTATCCTCACAGGAGCAATGGTGCCCTATACCTTTGGCTCAAGCGACGGCATGTTCAATCTCGGCAGTTCCATGGCCTATGCTCAATGTCTCCCGCATGGTGTTTATGTGGTGATGAATGGCAAAGCTTATCAATGGGACAATGTGATTAAGAATAAAAAAACGGGATTTTTTGAACCCATTTCATGAAAATATACTGACAGTTCTTCTCGTTTTTATTGCCATATCGCGCAAGCACAAATTGTTGCAGGCCCGACCATTGGCCATACTACACCCAATTCCACCCTGATATGGTATGAATATCATCCGATAAAAAATGACAGTATTTTCTTTGAAGAAAAAAACAGTAAGAAAATCATCTATCCAGATTCACTGCAGCGCATTGTATTTGGGAAGAAAACCATTGTCAAGGCTTATTTTGTGCAATTAAAACCCAATACATCTTATCTAATCAAGTTTAAGTATTTGACTAGAAAATCATATCCCTTTAATACACCAAGCGCTGAGCCAAATGATTTTGGGTTTTTATTGGGATCCTGCATATTCACTTTGCCTAAGCCATTGAGCCCAGTTTATCCAAATAATAAAATCAAGGTTTTTGAAACCATGGCAAGAGATAGTAGCCATGATTTTTTTCTCTTGACGGGATATTATGTCTATTATATCAAGCAGCATTTGGCCAATCAAATGACCATGTTTAGGCGAATCAATAATCAAAGAATTTATTATCACGATATCAATTACTTCCTATCTAAGCAACCGAATTATGCGATGTGGGACGATCATGATTTTGGTCCAAATAATATCGATGGGTCTTATGCGAATAAATATTATTCAAAAAAAATATTCACATCGATATGGGGCAATCCTATGAGGCAGGATATGTGTAAAGAAGACGGCATCTATTTTTCTTTCAATTGGAAAGACATCAAAGTGATGGTTATGGACAATCGTTTTGAAAAAGTACGAGAAAGACCCGCCTCATCAAATGTGGGGCAGAAAGCAAATCGAATGGCTCAAAGATGAATTGCGTCAATCATCAGCAAGTTTTAAATTTATCGTCAGCGGTGGTCAAATGACGACACAATCAAGAGAAAAATCTGGTGAGACCCTCTATCACTACAGGGATGAATACGATTCTCTGATGCATTTTATTCAAAGAGAAAAAATACCTGGTGTCATTTTCATCAGCGGTGATATTCATTCATCGGAGATATTAAAACAGCAAATCCCGGGTATGTATCCGCTTTATGAATATACTTGTTCAGCACTAACTAGCCCACCTTATGCGGGTTTTCACAATAAAGAAGCTATTGAGGGCTTTCGCACCATAAAAAACAATTACGGCAAAATCCGCATTGTAGGGGAGGCCAACAAGAGAATTTGCATTTTTGAAAATTATGATATTCACGGAAAATTGCTGTGGCGCTATCATATCAGCCAAGAAGAATTAAAATAAAATGGAGAAAAAATCTTTTGATTTCGATGGAATCCTTTGCACCTATTTCATTGAAAAAAATAATAAACCGACCATATTCTTGGTTCATGGCTATTGCTGTGATAGCAGGGTATGGGAAGAAATTATCCCAACCCTCCGGGAACAATTTTCACTAATTGTTCCCGACTTGATTGGGTATGGAGAAAGTGCATTGGGCAATCAATATTCTATGGAATACCTCGCAGAATATATCCATGCTATTGCAAGCAGAGAGGATATAGATTCCTTTCACTATGTGGGGCATTCAATGGGTGGTTATATTGGGTTGGCGTTTTTGAAAAAATATCCCCAATATTTGAATCGATTCACTTTATTAAATTCCCATTGCTTTACAGATAGTGAGGAGAAATCGACCAATCGAGAAAAGACCATCTCATTTTTGGCGAAGCACGGCTCAAATGTCTATGAGAATGAAATATACAAAACCCTATTTAGCAAGACTTTTTATCAAAACCACGCTGGACTGATTGAAAAGTTAAAAGCGAGGGCGAAATCTTATCCCGTGGAGACCTTGATGCAATCCTGTCGTGGGATGATTGATCGGCACGACCATTCAGAAACCCTAAAAAATGCGACCATTCCCATCCAATTTATTTTGGGGATAGAAGATAGTTTAATTCCAACATCGGATTTCCTTAAACAATGCGCCTTTCCAGCGATTTCCTCTATCCATTTAATCGAAAAAATGGGTCATATGGGCATGTTGGAAGAAAAAGAAGCAACCATTCTGCATATTTCGTCGTTTAGTTCTTGGGCAAATGATTTTAAATAAGTATTTTTACCAAAGTAATGTCCTTGAACTTAAATGAAACGGCTTCTAGTACTTTTTCTTTTTTCAATTTTAAAGCTCTCTGCCTCGCATATCGTAGGAGGGGATATGAAGTACAAGTATATTGGGGGCAATTCATATGAAGTAACTGTAATCATCTATAGAGATTGTTCTAGTCAAACGCCTTTTGACGGCTTGCCGAATAGCCAATCGGATTTCACTTTAGGTTTGGTTCAAGAAGGGAATATCACCGCTACTTCTACCTATACAATCAATATCACCAGCGCTGATGTAAAGACGGTATACAACCAATATACGAATCCCTGTCTAACGGATACGAATGGCGTTTGCCTTGAATTTGCCACTTATAAAACGACGATTACCGTCCCTAATCCCAGCAAGTCATATTATTTAGTCTATCAAAGATGCTGCAGAAATAGCTCAATCAATAATGTTGTTCCTATACAAACATCTCCCAATGTGATTATGCCTGGTTCGACCTATGTGATTCGGATACCACAAACCAATTTTTATTTTAACAATAGCCCAACGTTTAATTCATTTCCTCCAAAGTTTATCTGTTTAGGAGTGCCATTTACTTTCAATCAGTCCGCCACAGATATCGATGGAGATTCACTCACCTACGAGACCTATACGCCATATGAGGGATTGAGTGGAGGAAATCCTGTAACCAATAATCCCCTATTTGATACGACTAAGATAATTTGGAAAGCCCCTTATACGGAAGCCAATATGATGGGTGGAACGCCAGTGACCATCGACGAAAATGGAGTATTGACCTACACGCCAAATCAAGTAGGACAATATGTCATCGGCATACGAGTCAATGAATGGAGAAATGGGGTAAAAATCAATAGTGTTATACGTGACTTTCAATTCAATGTGCGCAATTGCAACAGCCCGATAGCTGCTGCGCCTCAGAAATCCGGAACGATCGATCCTAAAACAGGGATTGGTTTTTTTGAAATCAATTGTGATGATTTTACAATTAAATTCACCAATACCAGTCAAGGCGCGAATAAATATAAATGGTTTTTTGGAGAGCCAAGTTCAGGTGTAAATAATATGAGCTCGCTCCCAGCCAAGTCGTACTGCCAGATACTGGCACTTTTTAGTTACGCTTTTAGCCATTAATTCAGATTCTTCTTGCGCAGATACTTTTAGAACAAAAGTGGCCATCTATCCCTATTTTATGGTGGGTTATTTGAGCAATAATATCTGTGAAGATTCACTGGCTATTTTCACAGATACATCCAAACACAAATATTCAATCATCAATAAATGGGAATGGAATTTTGGTGATAATGCCACATCGACTTTAAGAAATCCAGTGCATAAGTATGCAGATGGCGGCACATACAATGTCTCTCTCACAGTCAGTACCAATAAAGGATGTGTGAAAAATGTCACCAAGCCAATCACCATATATTCGGACCCCACGGTGAATTTTAATTTCCCCAGTCCTGCATGTGAACGAACGACACTGACTTTTGTGAATACATCTTCCATTCCCGCTCCATATTCGATCGCTAGCTATCAATGGGATATGGGCAATGGTTCAATGCCGACAGTTGCCAGCCCTTCAATTACTTATAATGTCGCTGGAAACAAACAAATCAAACTCATCGCTGTTTCGAATAAAGGATGTGCTGATACCATTACAAAAAATTTAACCATCAATCCATTGCCTGTGGTGGATGCGATTCCGGATCCTACTATTTGCTGGGATGGAAGTGCACAATTGTCTGCAACGGGCGCAATTACCTATAAATGGTCCCCGGGCAAAACACTCAATGATTCACTGATTTCCAATCCAATTGCCACGCCGAAATCATTCCCAACGCCTATCAAATACTATGTCTTTGGCGCGGATATCAATCAATGTGTCAATGTGGATTCAGTTACGGTGAAATACTATAATAAACCGAATGTTCAGGCGGGGCAAGATACCAGTGTTTGTCTCAATCCGAGTCCATTTGTATTTAGAGATAGCGTTCGATTGACAGCATCTGGAGCATTGACGTATACATGGACACCAACTACAGGACTAAGCAATGCCAATGTTTTCAATCCACTATCAAAGCCAAGTCAGAACACAGATTATATCGTTGAGGGAATTGATGCAAATAATTGTAAAGTAAAAGATACTGTTCGTGTGATTGTCTTAGATCCTTCGCTCGATTTGATTCCATTTACAGATACCTTTTTGTGTGAGAATGATTCTATTCATTTGAGGGTTTTGGATCAGGGAATCATTACCAAATATTTTTGGACTCCTGGTTCATTCCTATCAAATAGGGATATTCGCAGTCCATTGTTCTTCCCTAAAGACACAACTTGGTTTATACTCAATGTCCAAAATTACTGCTATACAAAAAATGATTCGGTAAGATTGGATGTTCATTTAATCCCTAAAATTAATCTCCCCGACAGTGATTCTATATGTGAAGGATTGCCCTATCAATTAAATGCCATTGGCAATGGAAGCTGGAGATGGAATAGTGATCCAAGTCTCAGTAGTTTGTTTATACCCAATCCCATTGCGCGTCCAAAATTCACGACCAAGTACTATGTTACAGTCACGGACAAATTTAACTGCAAGAACAAGGATTCAATTTTAATCAATGTATTCTATAGCCCGCCTCTTAGAATCTTGAACAAACCAAAATTTGTTTGCAAGGATGTTCCTTTACAAGTTAATGTGTATTCAGGCGATAACTGCACCTTTGAATGGACTCCAACAAATGGCGTTGTAACACCTATTTCTAAGAATCCGACTATTACAGCATCTGATACTACCTTGTATCTTGTTAAAGCGACGAATGAATATGGTTGTATTGCCAAAGACAGTGTCTTGTTTAGGGTGCAAAAACCAATTATTCCCGTAGCGAAAACACCTGTGCAATTTTGTCAATTGTCTTTCGCAGACTTATCTGCTGATGGGGGTTTATATTACAAATGGCGACCAAATTACAATATCAACGACAGCACATCAAATAAGCCGCAAGTATATCCGTTAAACAATTTTGTCTATACGGTGTATATATCCAATGATTGCTTTATAGATAGTGCCAAGGTCGCTGTCATTATAGATACGCTCCAAAAAATAAATGCGGGGAATGATAAGACGATTATTCGCGGGAGATCGACTTCTTTGGAAGTGAGCAATGCTGTGGGACAGGTAGAATGGACGCCGAATTATGCCATTGACAATCAATACAGTTTCACCCCGGTCGTGCGACCGATGAAGACCACGATGTATAATGTGCGCTTGAGAGATAATAGAGGTTGTGTGACCAATGATAGTGTCTTGGTAATTGTAGATGGGAAAACATTGTTGATGTTGCCAACGGGCTTCAGTCCGAATGCAGATGGGGTCAATGATGGATTTGGAATCGTCAGACATAGCAATATTGCATCCTTGGATTATTTCAATATTTATAATCGCTGGGGTGAATTGGTTTTCTCTACGGATGACATCAATCAGCGATGGGATGGAACCTATAAAGGAGATAAAGCCCCGTTGGCGACTTATGTCTGGTATGTCAAGGCCAATACCTATGATGGAGAAAAAGTATTGCAAAGTGGCAATATCACATTAATCAAATAAGCCCGTTCCCAATTTCCAATCAATTTCTGGCTGGCTGTTTTTGCGCAAATATTCGTTTGTGATAGAAAAATGTCTGCAGCCGTGAAAGCCTCGATGGGCAGAGAGTGGAGAGGGGTGCACAGATTCTAAAATGAGGTGCTTGTTTGCATCGATGAAGCGCTTTTTGGATTGAGCATAATTACCCCATAATATAAAAACGATTCCTCGCTTGTTTTCGGAGATAAATTGAATCAGCGTATCTGTGAATTCTTCCCATCCAGCATGCTGATGACTGGCTGGACAATCCTTATTGACAGTTAGGATAGCATTCAGCAATAAAACGCCTTGTTCGGCCCATTTCGTTAGATTTCCCGATACGGGTATCTGAAACCCTGGGATATCCGCAGACAATTCTTTGAATATATTCCTTAAGGAGGGAGGGATTTTCACCCCATCTGGCACAGAAAAACTCAAACCATGTGCTTCTCCTTGCCCGTGGTAAGGGTCTTGACCGAGTATGACCACCTTTAGTTGATTCCAATTGGTCAATTGAAAGGCATTAAATATGAGCTCTTTTGGCGGAAATACGCGATTCCCCTGTGCTATTTGATGCTCAATAAATGCCTGAATTTCATGCATCTTTTCTCCTTCAAAGAGCGCAGGCAGTATAGCTTTCCATTGATCAAGATGAGGCATAAATATCTGTTTTTATTGAAAATATTCTTTGCAATGTAAGAATTTTGCCTATTTTTGCACCTCAATTTTAAAGAAATTGAAGTCGATTTGGTAGCTCAGCTGGATAGAGCAACGGTTTTCTAAACCGTAGGTCACAGGTTCGAACCCTGTCCAGATCACGAAGGCTTGTCTGTGAGGACAAGCTTTTTTTTTGCCCTATAGGCATAAAAAAAGCGCTGAAATTTCAGCGCTTTGAATATTTTTCTTTTATAAGCTTAGACGGCATTGATTTTATAACCTACTCCCTTTACGGTTTCTAGCATATCATTATTGAGTTTGTTTCGGATTTTCTTGATATGCACATCAATTGTTCGATCTCCGATATTTGAATCCTCTCCCCAAATCTTATCGAGAATTTCATTTCTCTTAAAGACTTTGCCGGGTTTGGATAGGAGCAGAGCGAGCAATTCGAATTCCTTTCTAGGCATCTTGATTTCTATCCCATTTTTTATGAGAATATATCGCTCTCGATTGAGTTCAATCCCGCCGATAGAATGTATTTTAACTTCCTCTTCGCGATCTCTTCTCAAGAGCGCTTTGATTTTTGCTAAAAACACCTTGATTTTAATGGGCTTAGTGAGATAATCATCTGCGCCAGCTTCTAGGCCAGCAATCATTGAATAATCCTCACCGCGCGCAGACAGAAATACAATGGCAGATTTTTGCAATTTTTGAATTTTTCGCAATTCGTAACAAATCTCCACGCCATCCATTCCTGGCAACATCACGTCCAAAACAATGACATCTGGAATCCATTCTGATGCGAGTTTTATTCCTTGAACCCCTTCAGAAGAAGTCTTTACAGCATATCCCTCAGCCTCTAGATTGTATTTCAAAAAGTCCATGATATCTTGTTCATCGTCGATGAGCAATATTTTATGGTTTTCTTTTTTTATCATTTTCTTGAATATAAAAAGCTAATGCCCGCTGTTCTAAATGTCCTCTTTAAATATTTGTTAACCTCTAAACAAGAATAGAGGGGAATTAGTTTTTCAAATTCCCCTTTAACTATTTGTAATATTAATCTTTCTTTACGACAATGTGTTTAACACCAATCAATAATTCACTAGCATCTTTAATTTGAACTAAATAATTTCCTTCTTCCAATTGGTTGATAGAAACATTTTGAACATTTGAAGTAATCACTGCATTCAATACTGATCTTCCTTGCATATCAAAGATGTTCAATTGACCATTTTGTCCTTTCAAATCAGTAGAAATCGTGATAAAAGTTGAAGATGGATTAGGATATACTGCAATGGCTGCATCCAATGAGTTTGAGGAAATTCCACTTGTTTGCGCTTTGTATACATTCGCATTTGGCGTGAAACTAGCCCAAGTGCTCATCCAGTTTGTTGCTCCAAAAGCACCTCTATGAGTTACATTTTCGAATCCAGCCAATCTTGCATGTGTAAAGCTAGCACCTGTTAAGGCTGGTGAACCTGCTTTAGGCATAGGATTAAATGAAGCTGAATCAAAAGGTGAAGTCAAGCCAACTGAATCACTCGTTGCAAAAATTACACTACCCAAGGCTTTTGTATCAAACCAAGTTTGCATACCTGTTGATGAATCAATAGGCGCGCCAGCAGAAGCAATCAATTTGGTATTGCAACCACCGATGATATTATTCAAATATGTCAAAGTGTCTCCATTTGCTGCTTTTTCGCAGTTTCCGCCATCTATGAACAAGCCTATTGGCCATCCAATTGTAACAGAATTAAAGATAGACTGTAAAGTAGATCTTTTCAAATGGGCACCTCTTTTGAAGTTTGAATTTGCTACGGAAGATAAAGTCGCTTTTGGCCCTATCATCGTAAAATTGCTAATATTTGCCGTGGTGCGTGGTGCATTGTATGTGCCACCTGCATCGTTATCAGACTCAAAACCATTCGATCCAGAAACGTCTGCCAAGAATGGACTTCTAAAGCATACCCCGAATTGTAGATTGCCAGAGAATCCGAAATCTGTATCGAAATCGTCATCGAGAGCGCAATAAGAAACCAATCTCTTGGCATTTACTGCACCTCCAAAAAATTCAAAAGCATCATCGCCACTAAAAGAAACTTGTACGTTTTCAATCACTGTTCTCTTTCCAACACCACCACAAGTCAATCCGTTGATCTCTTGGTTAGGAGCGAAGGCGATACCTCCAAACTCAATTCGCACATAGCGCAAAACCCCTGAGCTATCATTATTGTCAGATCCACCATATTCTGCATCTGTAGATGCTGGCAATCCTTCGATATTTGCTTTGCCGCCAGGGATATTGATAACGCCATTGCCCAAGATAATAATACCACCCCAATCACCAGGATTTCTCTGACCTACTGGCTGATTAGAAGTAAATACGATTGGAAGTGCTTCTGTGCCGTTAGCATAAATTTTTGCACCTTTAGAAATAATTAGACATGGACGTGTTGAATTCTTGTCGCCTTGAATAATTGTGCCCGCTTGAATGGAAAGCGTTGCTCCACTTTTAACATATACTTCACCTGTGATAACATAGATATTGGTGTTAACCCAATCCGTATTTGCGGTGATATTCCCTGTTACAGTAATTGTTGCTGCATTTAACTGACTAAATGCGAAAAAGACTAAAATTGATTTGTAAATAGATTTCATTTTTATTATTATTTTATGATGCAAAAGTACGGGGTGTTCATTAGATGCAAATTGTGCAATAATTAAGTGTGTGTTAAGTTTGTATTACCAACTTTCTTCAAAATTGATTAGAATTTATAGCTAAAACTTAGGGTAAATGTCGGCGCATTCTTAGACTCTATAAAGGTCTTGCGCAAATTGTTCTGGTTTCTAAACTCTAGGTAATATTGTGTTGCCTCAGCCAATATATCGCTCACTGTTAACTTTAAATCTGATTTTTTAGAGATGGATTTACTCAATTGTAAATCGATGACATTTCTATTGCGCTCGATAACATTTGGTTTACCCGCAGCATCATTGCCCACTTCGCTGATTCTATCCCCGATGATATTGTAGAATATAGAAGCGCCCCATCCCTTTTCAGGATGTTGGTATTGTAAGCTCGAATTGATGACATAAGGCGATTGACCTTGCAAAGGTCTTGGCAATATAAAAGACAATGAATCTTCAAATTTCACCTGTGAATAAATAAATGCAGCATTAAAGGTCAATAGGAATGAATTGAGCAAAACACTTTCTGGCTTTCTGAATATCGTAGAGAATTTCAATCTAAATTCTGTTTCAAATCCATAGTTGATAGCGCTCTTTGCATTCACAAAAGACTTGACACGCGTCTCAGGACCTGTGAAATCAACTGTTTGCTCGATTGGATCGACGAAGTATTTAAAGAAAGCACTCACCGTGAACATCTGTCCGAATTTTTGAAATATCTCATAGCGCAAATCTGCATTATAGATATTTGTTCTTCTCAAATCGGGATTCCCTTCAATGGTGGCATTGGAAGTATAATCGTAGAATCTAAAACGACTCAACTCTCTGAACTCTGGTCTAGATAAGGTCTTTGACAAGGAGAATCGCAAATTACTATTGTCATTCAAGGAATAAATTAAATTGATAGAAGGCAATACATCGATATAGATGTGTCGCGTAAGTAAAGTGTCTTTTTTCGTGGTATCCAATCCTGTATAAGGCGTAAACAATTCCTGTCCAAATTGCTCCACACGAACACCCCAAGACAATCTCCAATGGTCTGTGAATTTATTGTCGAACATCATAAAGCCAGCCGTTTGATTTGAAGTGGCTCTATATCTATCCTCTGGATTATAAGTCTCTCTCAATACATATCCTTTAGGGCCGATGTTCGAAGAATCAAAAATTTGAGATACAGGCAAGTCGCGTACTTGATCATTGAATTGAGAGAAATTGGAAATCACATATCCTAGAATGGTCGTATTAAATGTTCTCAATTTTACTTGTTCGTAAAATCCAAATTTGAATATTTGTTTGTGCCCGAATAATTGAAAAGGCAAAGACATATCTGCACCGCCATAGAAGGAGTGCTCTAAAAGGGAAGAATACAACCTTCCTCCTGAGCGCACGTCTGGAGAGAAATTCGCGCTAGCAGAATAGACCGTATCATCTGGATTGGTTATATCATACGAGTAGAAAGTTCTTCGCAAGTCTGGCAATTCCTTTGCAAAATATTGACACCCGCTTGGTATTTCAAACGATAACACTTGGGACCAATGCAATGCTCGCCACTCAATTGGTGAGATTGAAGCGTGTTCTTGGTAAACTGTTGAATAACTTGACTGATTTTATCATTCGTTGTTTTATCAGAAGCAATTCTATCGATAACTTGACTCTCCGCACTATTATTGAATAAATTCAGGAGAGATAGTTTAGAATTCTTGCCAAATTTCAATCCGATATTCCATATGCCCCCGAGGCCCACGTTATGTCTATAGATATTTTCATCGGCAGCGTATTCTTGCTCAGCGATAGCATTAAAACTTGCTCTGGTAGATGGACTTGTTCTGAAGGAATTCGAATAATTCACAGAAAAAATGAAACCGAGGGCATACTTTTCTTTTTTCACATTCCATGAATTTGCATATTGTAGAGATGCACCAGGAAAGGCCGTCATGATATCTGAGGCAAAAGTATTGGGCATTTTTTTCGTCCACTCATACTTCTCAGTATTTGTCAATTTATTGAATTTATTATCGACTGGGAAATTATCAATCAAATTGCGATTGCCATTGGTCAAGCCGAATATATTCTTCATGTCACCTTGTTGTGATTCGAATCTTTTGAAGGTTGTCAAACCATTGTAATTTGCGCTTATACTCAATACGTTGCTCTTTTCCTCTGGAATATCTTTGGTGGTAATTTGAATAATACCTCCAGCAAAATCACCGCTCATGTCCGCTGATGCAGTTTTATAAATCATCAAATTGTCAATGGCGAATGAAGGCACTAAATCAAAAGAAAATGCTTTTCTATCAGCTTCTGTCGAAGACAATAGTGTGCTATTGAGCATGGCATTGTTGTAACGATCTGCCAATCCGCGCACGATGGCAAATTTCCCATCTTGCAAACTCGCACCGCTTACCCTTTTGATTACATCACCTGTATTTTTATCTGGGGACTTTTTGATGATATCGCTGGAGATACCATCCGCTACGACTAAACTATTTTTTTGAATGACGGTGAGGGCAGTCAAACTCTCTTGTTTTCTCTTTCTGGTGATGACAACCTCTTTTTTCGCTACCACCGAACTGACCAAGATTCCGTTCCACTCGGTGTTCTTTCCTGCAGTGATGGTGACGGGTTCGCTGATTTTGTCATAGGACATGATGGAAACAGATATGGTATAATCACCAGCAGGGATATTTTTAATGGTATATTTGCCATCTAAATCAGCTGCAGCGCCGAGGGAAGTATTTTCTAATTTGATGATGGCACCGATGGCCGGATCACCTGTTTTCTTATCGATTACTCTTCCAGAAAGAGAAC
Organism: Bacteroidota bacterium; assembly: GCA_016713645.1. Lineage (GTDB taxonomy): Bacteria > Bacteroidota > Bacteroidia > Chitinophagales > JADJOU01 > JADJOU01. The sequence continues at coordinate 258,380 of JADJOU010000003.1, read as the reverse complement.
CATTTTGGGCGAACCCACTCATAATGAATAAAAGAGAACAAAAAGTAGCTAAAAGCTTGTACATGTAAATATTTTTGATGCAAAAGTCCACTTTCTAGGGCTGTGAATATTTACACGAAGGTTAATTGTGTGTTAAGTAAATGTTACCAAAGAGGGAATTTAGATTTACGATGTACGAATTACGATTGAATTTTGTGGAATAGAAGGATTTTGGATTGACACGAGATTTTGGATTTACGATTGACGAATTACGATTAAAATTGGAATCAAGTGATTTTAGATTTATTTTTAATCCCTCCGCAACTAAAGTTGGGATAGGTTTCAACGTGCAGTGGACGATTGAATTGGGTGGAATAAAGGGATTTTGTAGAAGACCATCTATTCCAACCCAGCAACCAATCCCTACACTTTGTACTATCGTGTGGACACAAATATTTCTTATTTTACAATCTCTAAACAAAGATTTTTTTGTTCTTAGGTCAATTCTTCAATAATTAGCCAGAAAATTGAAGCGAATTTATTAACTTCAATAAACGCCCGATATGCGCAATGTGGGCCATTTTATAAAAATGACTAAAGATCAAAGGCAGGATTTGTGGGTTAGCAGGCATTTAGCGATTTAGTATTTGCATTGACGGACAATTGACTTGAAAAGCTGACGATAGCGGCAAATACCTTTAATCGCGCGGGCAAAAATCCGTACTGTAGATCTTTGTCTTTTTTATAACGGCCCTTGACCTTTTTGCTTACTTTTTGCGTCAAGGCATCACGCAGTAATGAACACCAAAAAATAAAATTAGAGGAAGTGAATAAAAAGTAAGTCGCCGAAGGCAAAAGGGTTTAAATTAACGACAGAAACGTAAGATATGCTCCGCTCTGTGGGCGGAGAGATTGCGGGTCAAGCCCGCAAAGACGATCCCGAGGCAACCGCTTCGCGCACTACTAACTTTTATAAAGCACAAATCAAAATCTTTATTTTTCTTAAATATGGTCAACAAAATGTGTCCACACGATAGTACACCTTGTAGGGACACAGCACCCAACAACCAATTTTTGATTGACGAAATACAATTGATGAATTGAATTGGAGGGATTGGAGATGAGGATTTTCGATTTTCAAAATTCCTAGTATGCTTCAGAGCCAAATACACTTAAAGCTTAAGCCAGCAGGTTATTTTTATTAGTGCATCCCATATAAAAAAATCGCCTATCAATTATTTGATAGGCGATTTGATGTTGTGAAAGAAAATTAGCGGATTATTCTTTTACAATTTGCATTTGAGTCGGCTTGCCTATATGCGTATTCATTTCGATGAAATAAATGCCTTTTGGTCCTTCTATTTGATGCGCAATTTTATCGATGTTTTTAAACTGTTTGTTGGCAACTGTTTTTCCCTGTATATCTTTAATTTGCATGTCGACCATTTCAAATCGAGTGCCTAAATCAATTTGAAATTCTCCTTTGGTTGGATTGGGATAGATGATGAAAGGTTTTTTGTCAACTGCAACAATGTCGCTTGTTCCTCCTGTAGAATTTGTAAGGCCTGATACCATCAAGGCAAATTCTTGGCTCGCGGAAAGCGTTCCTTTGTGTGTCACTCGAATAAAATATGCACCAGCGGGAATATTTGCCACATAAATTTGTTCAACATTGTCAACCACATTGTCTCCTTGAGTGGCATTTCCAGCAGCATTTAAAGCATCCAATTTCCAAGGCAAAGTAGCAATGGCAGTATTGGTTGCACTATCGATTATTCTCAAATCTAAGTCATTTATTAATTTGGCGGTTCGATCGTCTTTCGTCGATGCTGACGTTGGAATTCCTGGTAAGTCGGTCCAACAAATGGTCGCTCTAAAAGTACCTCCATTTGTATTTACCAATTTATTATAAGTGGTCGTATTTGCGAGTGAAGCCTCTTCAAGAATATGAGCGGCAGATGCATTATCAATTACATTGATAGCTTTTTCTATATTCAGTAAGCCCCAACCAAATTTTGCATCAGGTCCTGGTGCCGCGCCTGCCTCTTCACATGTATGAATTGCCAAGGCTTTGAGCGTAGCAGATTTCATGAATACCGATTTCTTGTTTTTGAAGTGTTGTTGAAGTAAAAAGAGTGATCCCGCCGCACCTGGTGTAGACATAGATGTTCCGCTATTAGCTATATGAGCTGTATCATTCGTAGACGTAGCAGAATAAATATCTTTTCCTGGAGCCACAAAATCGGGCTTAATTCGGCTATCATCTGCAGGGCCGTAATTACTGAAATCGGTCATGATGACACTGGCAGGGCCTGTATAACCACCCGCAATAATTTCTACAGCTCCCACGCCGAGTACATTCTTAGCGATACCCCCGCCACTAGCAACATCATACGTAATTGCATTGGCATCATCGCGCTCATTGCCTATGGCAAACAAAGGCAAATAGTATTTATTTAAATACAAAATAGAGTCATAGGTCGCGCACTCTCCATTATACATGCCTTGTACTGTTTTTGTCGCATCATAACTAGGACCATAAGAATGATTAGATATGAGCATTCCCTCAGCTGCTGCAGTTAGCATTTCTAATTCCTCTGTGGTTTGAATTTCATAGCAATCGATTTTCGCTTTATTAGCCATACCTCTAGTTTCTGCTATCAAACCCGCACCCACCATGGTACCAGCGCAATGGGTCGCATGTTCAGCATCTCCATTTGTTACAGAAAACACAGGTAAATCTCTTGTCGTTGCCCTACCTTCAAAATCCTTATGCGCCGTCATTGCTGGTCCTGGTTCCCAAATGCCCAAGCGCGCTCTAGAAGCATTGACTTCCATGCCTTGGCCTTGTAAATCCAATCCCAATCCGCCTCCGTTCCATAATTTATTTGTATGAATGGTCGTTGCCAATCCTACATTGCTGTGCGACTTATAATAGATGGGTCGACCTAGCTCGTCGATGTGGTGTATAAAATGATAATTCCTTTTTTTATCATAAAATTCTTTGGAGATCTGATTTACTGTTACATAGTCTTCAATCGCTTTTTTGCGCTCGATATCCTTTTGCAATAATGCGCTTTTGTAACTCTCAATTTGGGGATTGATATTTATTTGTCCTTTGGAGACAAGACCTATCAATACACAGCATGTCAATAAAATGGTTTGTTTTTTGATCATAGATTATAATTTAAAATGTGTGAAATAAATTTGATTGTTTTTTAGTTTGACTATAGCAGAATAGTTCCCATCTAGCCATTTTGACATTTTCAATTCAAAACTGTTCTTAGAAATAGCTTGATTCGACAGCTGAACTTTCCCTTTATCATTGATGATGATAATGGAGGCGATGGATTGAGCGGATTCGAATTTCAAAGTTCGATTTTTTTTCAATGCAATTGTTTGAATAGCCGTTATTACTGCAGACTCATTGCTAGCGCTATTGACGATAGAGTAGAGTTTCAAAACACTATCGCCTTGATTCCCTTTGGTCTCATAGTAAACGGGGATGCCTTTTTCGTCAATGTGGTGGATAAAAAAGTAATTGCCATTTTCAGTATAGCCGCTTCTTGGAAAATTAAATTTTGCTACATATTCGTCAATTCGAGCTTTTCGAGCATCATCGCTCTTTTGCAATTGGATTTTCATCTGTTCAATTTCATTGGACTTTTCGTCTTGTGCTATCAAGATTTGACTTGAGAAGAGCATGACAAGAATAAAAGAGCGCATTTTTTTAGGCATATAATAGTTGTTTATACAAATATAAATAAAATACTCTAAGTATATTATTAATTATTTAATATTTGTTTTATATGGGCTATGTATGTTGCTTTTCATGCATCATGAGTATAGAATGTACTTGGCGCAAGCTTTAGCGAAGCATGAGCGGTGCTTGTGCCTTCTTGACGCTCCTCCAGAAAATCCACCTCCTCTATAGTCCAGACTTTCAGTATCGAGACAAGGAGCATATGGCTTTGATTCAGGAATGCACCTAAATCAATTACTCGAATAAACATCCTATACGCAGTGAGATTTCTCGCCGAGATTGAAATGATAGCGGGATGGGCGTTCAAGAAGGGCTGAGATGCTCTTTCATGTCTTTAGCAGAGCTATTCATTATGGGGAAGAAGTGCAATGGAGAAATTGATATAAAAAATAAAGACGGCTCTCATGTAGAATCTTTTTATATTTGGTTAAGATTCGATTAATTGATTCAATTAGAATGAAAATCAATAAACTATGGATAAAAATTAGATACTATTTATATCAATTTAGTTGGAGATAGAATTATAGAATTTATATTCAGCTATGCTAGGGATAATGCAAGTGACACATTCATAGTTAAAATAAATGGATTAGATTAAAAAGAGGAAGTAATACCGCTATACTTAGGATTACAATCATCGTCTCAAACACTCAGGGTGAAGCTTGCAGATGATAGTGAGCGGAATGATAGCTTGCCTTGATTATTATCGGAGGAATGATGTTGTGCCCAAAGCAATAACACAAACCAATTTATATACAAACTTCGTAAAAAGTAACTTTTCCAAAATTAAAAGTGCGGTGTCAGCACTATAATCACTGGCGACAAAACAATGAAAAATATCTTCACCCTTTTGGTTGCATATATTCTATGCATTCCTCAGTTTTTGTTCTCTCAGTTTCAAATGCTTGACAACACCTTCGATACCGATGGAATGGTCACCACAGATGTAGGCTCAGACGCCGACATGATAAACTCCATAGCAATTCAAAGTGACGGAAAAATTGTAGCAGCAGGTAGTGCAAAGATTGGTGGTGTCGCCAAATTTGCTGTTCTTCGTTACAATTCAAATGGAAGTTTGGATAATACTTTTGGCACTGGAGGAATTGTTACCACTGGCATCGGCTCTTCTTCGAGTGCAGCTTCTGTTGCAATACAAAGCGATGGAAAAATTGTAGCGGCGGGCTATGCATTAAATACAAATGGCGATTTTGCCGTAGCAAGATATAATTCTGATGGCTCCCTTGATATCACTTTTGATACGGACGGTATTGTCACTGCACCTGTCGGCCTCGGGAATGATTTCGCTAATGCCATGGTCATTCAAGCAGATGGCAAAATTTTGTTGGCAGGTAATGTCAACATTGGTTCTGTATTAAATTTTGGGCTTGCAAGGTTGAACACGAACGGCAGTCTCGATATTACATTTAATACCACTGGTGTTTTAACGACCGTTTTTACGGGTATGCCTTCTGAAGCTTTGTCTATTGCCATGCAAGCGGACAACAAAATTGTGGTGGCTGGAAAAGCTACTGCAAACAATGCCACTAGCAGGAATTTTGCCTTGGCAAGATATAATACTGATGGAAGCCTCGATATTACATTTGATACAGATGGCATGCTCACTACTGATCTGGGTACTGGCAATGACGTCGGTAAGGGAGTTAAAATTCAAGCAGATGGTAAAATTTTGGTTGCAGGAGAAACTCAGCCTGGCGGCAATGATGAGAATTTTGCTTTGGTCCGATATAATACAAACGGTAGCCTTGACAATGCATTTGGCACAGGAGGCATCGCCACCACGGATTTTTTTACAAATATAGACAACCCTTCTTCACTGGTGCTTCAAGCCGATGGAAAAATTATTGTTGCAGGAAGCAGCTACAATCCATCTTCGTTTCCTGATTTTTCCCTTGCAAGATATGAAGCAAACGGAAGTTTAGACAATACCTTTGGCACAGGAGGGAAGTATGGACCAATTTCGGCACAGGAGCTAACACAGTCAGGGCAGTGGCGCTTCAAGCAGACGGAAAATTGTAGCAGGAGGATCCATAAATTCTGGTACTGCCACAAGTGACTTTGCACTTGCACGATATACTCAGAACAATACTGCAGGAATCGATGATAAGTCATCAGTCAATGCGATAGGTATTTCTCCTAACCCCTTTTGTTTTCAAACAACTTTGCAGACAGAAAATATTTTTACAAATGCAACCCTCACGATTAATAATCATCTAGGGCAGACAGTAAAGCAAATTGAAAACATTTCCGGACAGTCAATTACTTTATTTCGCGACAATCTTCAAAGCGGTTTATATTTCATTCACTTAACACAAGACAACAAAACGATAGCGACTGATAAATTAGTTATCGCGGACTAACAATATTGCGAGGCAAAGTGTATTAGACTTCGATGCGCTTAGAAGGGGATTATTATGCACTTCTTTGCGTTTCTTTAAGCACAACCATTGCATTACAAAAACTTCTAGCAGAAAAAGAGTTTTTATGTAAGTTTGATGTGGCAATAAACACAGACATTAAGATGCAAGAAATTGAAAAATACTTTCAACAGTTTCCTGATCATGTTCAGGAGATATTGCGAAACATTAGAGAATTGATACAGGACAAAGCGCCCGAAGCAGAAGAGATGTTTGCCTATGGAATGCCTGCATATAAAATACATAAAAACCCTTTGGTTTATTTTGCCGCATTTAAACAACACATTGGATTTTATTTTATGCAACAACTTCTGGACATAATGAATTTCAAAACGAACTTTCGAAGTATAAGCAAGGAAAAGGTTCGGTTCAGTTTCCCATTGACCAGCCAATTCCTTATGATTTAATTGAGCGAATTGTGAAATATAGAGTAGCTGAAAACAACCTTAAATCAAAGAAACCGACTAAAAATACAACGACCCGATAATACCAACCAAACCCAATACAAAAGCTCCATTCTATGTTCGATGAATTAGACAAATACCAAGAAAATGACCATTTTTTTCTTACCGACAAAAAGGATTTAGAAGCTGTATGCAACGCACCTGCAGACAAGAGCGGTGTTTTTGTCGTTTATGCATTAAAGGATGGGAGAATTGAACTCATCTATATCGGCAGTTCTGGTGCGCGATTAGACGATGGCACTATATCTATTAGAAAAGAAGGTCTTGGTGGGATGAAGGATAGTATTGTGAACGGATTTCATTTTGGTAATATCCCCAGAAAATTATCCTGGAAAAATCAAATGAAAAAAGAAAATATTGAAGCACTAGATATATACTGGTTTGCTACGCACAATAATAAGTATGCTGATTGTCCGAAAATGTTGGAAGTCCAATTGACCGCAAAGCATATCGACATCTGTGGGCGGCTTCCTAGATGGAATCAACTGAAGTGAGTATTTGGCAGCATATGGTCTTCCGAACCAGCTCTTCGAGATTTATTCAATGTTCTAATTTTTTATTGCGGCATTCATTACTGCGTGATGTAATCTCGAAGCACTATCTAGGCATTTGCTATGCCTAGCCTATCAATTTTCAAGCATTTAAAATCGCTTAATCATCGCAAATCTGAAATAATAGAAATGCTAAATAGTATTTTTGTCTTATGGCATTTGCATATACAATAAAAAATCAGTCAGAGATTCATTTTCTGACTTTTACTATACATCAATGGGTGGATGTATTTACTCGAGAAATTTATACAAACATTCTATTTGATAGTATACGATACTGTCAGAAAGAAAAAGGCTTAGAGGTTTATGCTTGGGTAATCATGAGCAATCATTGCCATTTTATTTGGAGAGCAAAAAATGATAATTTAAGTGATATTATTCGAGACATGAAAAAGTATACCTCAAAAAAAATATTTGAAGCGATAGCAAACAATGAAAGAGAAAGCAGAAAATCATGGTTATTAAAAGTTTTGTCTTATCAAAACAAAATCTGGATGTGGAAAGAAGGCTATCATGGCGAAGAAATTTATACCCTAAAATTTTACAATTCTAAAGTTAATTATATTCATTTGAATCCCGTAAGAGCAGGGATAGTAGAGAGAGAAGAAGATTATTTAAATAGCAGTGCTGGTGATTTTTGGGGAGTAAGAAAAGGAAAATTGGAATTAGAGTGGTTTGGATAAATTTGGACTAGCTCTTCGAGATTTGAAATCTCGAAGTTCTATCCTGGCATTTGCAATGCCTCGTCTATCAATTTTTAAACTTTTAAATCGCATGTTCACAAGCTCTTAGAGATTTGAAATCTCGAAGTTCTATCCTGGTATTTGTAATGCCTCAACTATCAATTTTCAAATTTTTTAACTCTCATAGTCACTAGCTCTTTGAGATTTATTATCTCGAAGAGCGCAAGAAAGTATTGGTTCAGATAAATTTGGATTATAAATCCAAGGATATTGCTTCGAGATTATAAATCTCGAAGAGCGTTGGAGAGCTTTGGTTTGGATAAATTTGGATTATAAATCCAAGGATATTGCTTCGAGATTGCAAATCTCGAAGAGCGTTGGTTTGGATAAATTTGGATTATAAATCCAAGGATATTGCTTCGAGATTGCAAAATCTCGAAGAGCGTTGGTTTGGATAAATTTGGATTATAAATCCAGGATATTGCTTCGAGATTATAAATCTCAAGAGCGTTGATTTAGACAATTTGGATTATAAATCCAAGGATATTGCTTCGAGATTGCAAATCTCGAAGAGCGTTGTTGAAGAGCATTGGTAATGCTTCGAGATCATCGCGAAGTAATGAATGCCGCAATAAAAAATTAGAAAAATGAATAAATCTGGAAGAGCGTGGTGTGATTTAAGAATTTTATAAGAAATATTTATCCTGTATATCAATAAATACAATGCACCACACTAATTCTCATAACTTTTCCACATCTTCCCTTTATCTCGAGATTTCTATTATCTTCGCACCCTAAAATCCCTATGCCCAAAGACGAATCCATCCGCTCAGTGCTCATCATCGGTAGCGGGCCTATTATCATAGGACAAGCCTGCGAATTTGACTATTCTGGAACCCAAGCTTCCAGATCTTTGAGGGAAGAGGGCATCGAGGTGACCCTCATCAATTCCAATCCCGCGACCATCATGACCGACCCGCTCACTGCGGACAATGTTTACCTATTGCCCCTTACAGCGGAAAGCATAGAGGAAATTCTTCAAAAACACCAAATCGATGCGGTTCTCCCTACTATGGGCGGACAAACTGCCCTCAATCTAGCGATAGAGTGCGAGGAGATGGGACTTTGGAAGAAATACAATACCAAACTCATCGGCGTCGATATCCACGGGATCGAACTCGCCGAAGACAGAGATAAATTCAGGGCTTTGATGCAGGAATTGGGCATTGGCACTTCTCCTTCAAAAATCGCCAATTCCTTCCTAGAGGGAAAAGAAATCGCTCAAGAATTGGGATTCCCATTGGTCATCCGCGCTAGCTTTACCCTAGGTGGTTCGGGTGCGAGCTTTGTCTATAGCAAGGAGGATTTCGACCAAAAATTGAAGAGCGGACTCGAAGCTTCCCCAGTGCATGAAGTGCTCGTAGAAAAGGCTGTCGTTGGTTGGAAGGAATTTGAATTAGAATTATTGCGAGATAAAGATGATAATATTGTCATCATATGTACCGTTGAGAATTTCGACCCTATGGGTATCCATACGGGAGATAGTATCACGGTTGCACCAGCGATGACCTTGTCAGATACGGCCTATCAGCGCATGAGAAATGAGGCCAAGCGCATGATGCGCGCTTTGGGGAATTTTGCGGGCGGTTGCAATGTGCAGTTTGCCATCAATCCTGAAACGGAGGAAATCATCGCCATTGAAATCAATCCGCGCGTATCGAGATCATCTGCTTTGGCGTCTAAAGCCACGGGCTACCCGATTGCGAAAATCGCTGCGAAACTGGCCATTGGCTATACCCTAGATGAATTGAAAAATCAAATCACCAAGACCACTTCTGCCTATTTCGAACCGGCATTGGACTATGTGATTGTAAAAATACCGCGATGGAATTTTGAGAAATTCCCTGGCTGCGATGAGACCCTCGGTTTGCAGATGAAATCTGTCGGCGAGGTCATGGCCATTGGAAGAACTTTCCAAGAGGCATTGCAGAAAGCATGTCAGAGTTTGGAAAACAATAAAATTGGCTTGGGCTGCGATGGCAAAGATTCAAGAGATGTCGATGAAGTATTGCATGGATTGAAATTCGCTTCATGGGATCGATTGTTTAGAATTAGAGAGGGCCATCAAACTCGGAGTGCCTTTGTCTAAAATCTATGAAATCACTCGAATCGATAAATGGTTTTGAAGCAGATTCAAGATTTAGTCGATACAGAGAAAATCATCAAGGCAATTCCTTTTGAAGAATCCACACGCGAGCAGATATTGAGTATGAAGCAAAAGGGATATAGCGATTTACAGCTCGCCTATCTCTGGAATAAAACAGAAGATGAAGTCTACAATCGCCGCTATGCCATGGGCATCAAGCGAACCTATAAAATGGTGGATACTTGTGCAGCGGAATTTCAAGCAGCAACACCGTATTATTATTCCTCTTTCGAACAAGAAAATGAGAGCATTGTCTCTGATAAGAAAAAAGTGATTGTGCTTGGTTCAGGGCCAAATAGAATTGGTCAAGGAATTGAATTCGATTATTGCTGTGTGCATGGATTGATCGCGCTGAAAGAAGCGGGCTATGAATCCATCATGATCAATTGCAATCCAGAAACGGTCTCCACTGATTTTGATATTGCAGATAAATTATACTTCGAACCGGTATTCTGGGAGCACCTCAGAGAGATCATCGATCTAGAGAAACCTGAGGGCGTTATCGTACAATTGGGTGGGCAAACGGCTTTAAAACTCGCAGAGAAATTGCATCAATATGGTATTCCAATCATTGGAACATCTTATAATGATATGGACCTCGCAGAAGATAGAGAGCGATTCTCTGATTTATTGAAAGAATTGGGCATTCCCTATCCGCGATATGGCGCAGCGAAAAATGCAGATGATGCCATAGCAGTAGCACATAAAGTGGGTTATCCAGTATTGGTGAGACCATCCTATGTATTGGGCGGCCAGAAGATGCGAATCGTCATCAATGACGATGATTTGACGGAAAGTGTAGTCGGCATTATCAAACATTTCCCAGACAATAATATCCTCATCGATCACTTTATCGACAGAGCGGAAGAAGCAGAAGTAGATGCCTTATGTCTTGCCTCCATTTTCATTGAGCGATGAAGTCATGCAAAAGATTTCAGAATACGCTAAGAAGATTGCCATCGCCCTCAATGTGCGCGGAGTGATCAATATTCAATTTGTGATTAAGCGCGCGAAATATCCGCACGAACAAGATGAAGTATATGTGATTGAGGCGAATCCAAGAGCTTCGAGAACAACGCCATTTATTTGCAAGGCCTATCAAATTCCTTATTTGAATATCGCTACGAAATTGATGCTAGGAACCAATACACTGAAGGACTTTACATTTGAAGAGAAATTGGATGGATTTGCCATCAAAGAACCGGTTTTCTCTTTCAATAAATTCCCGAATGTCAATAAGGAATTGGGACCAGAGATGCGCTCTACGGGTGAAGCGATACGCTATATCCGAGATGTGCGCGATCCATACTTCAGAAATCTGTATAAGATGAAGAGTATGTTTTTGAGTAGATAGTCTCAATAACACATTGACTAATTTGCCACTTATTTCTATTTGCTAATAATTTATGGAGGACTAAAGTCCTCTTAAAGGCTTATATGCCACGCCGTGTCACCACAAAGTGTAGGTGAAATGCACGAATAAATATAGGATGTATTCGTGCATTCCCCCTACTTCGTGGGGACACAGCGTGGCTAAACATTCTAACAGACAAAGTGCTTTGATTTGTGTATTTTTGAGGCAAACAAATTGATTTAAAGCTAATACACATGCCTAAAGCCATATTCCTTTCATACGACGGCATGACAGACCCATTGGGACAATCACAGGTATTGCCCTACCTCACCGAGCTGACTAAAAAGGGTATGGACTTCCACTTGATCAGTTTTGAGAAAGAGGAAAAATTTGCCTTCCATCAAAACACCATCCAAGGCATTTGCGATCGAGCCAAGATTCAATGGCATCCCTTATCCTATACCAAAAAACCACCGCTGCTTTCCACCATATACGATGTATGGAGGATGTATCGCCTGACTAAAGAAATTGTTCAATCCGAAGACATCGCCATCTTGCATTGCAGGTCTTATATCTCTGCGCTGATTGGATTGATTTTTCAGAAGAAATACCAAACTAAATTCATCTTCGATATGCGCGGTTTCTGGGCAGATGAGCGCGTAGAAGGCGGAATTTGGAATTTGAATAGTCCGATTTTTAAAACGGTATACAATTACTTCAAGCAAAAAGAAATTCAATATTTCAATTCCGCCGACCACACCATATCCCTCACCCATAAAGGGAAAGCAGAGATATTGTCTTGGAAGTCCATTGAAAAGAATCCCATTCCCATTCAAGTCATTCCTTGCTGTGTCGATTTGGATAAATTCAATCTCCGCAATATTCCGAACATAGCCAAGTCAGAAAATTTCAATCAGGTTAAGACGAGCATTGATGGAAAATTTGTTTTGGGTTATGTGGGTTTTATCGGCACTTGGTATATGCTCGACGAGATGTTGGACTTCTTTGTTGAATTGAAGAAGAAGCGCGCAGACGCCGTATTTCTATTCATCACACAAGAAAAAGAAAACGTGTTTGCTGCAGCGAATAAAAAACATATTCCACTATCAGATATTATCATCACCTCATGCCTGCATCAAGAAGTTCCCTTGTTTATTTCCTTATTTCAAGCATCTATATTCTTCATACGACCCACCTTCTCGAAGACGGCATCATCCCCGACTAAGCAAGGAGAGATTATGTCCTTGGGCGTTCCTATCGTCTGCAATGCGGGTGTAGGCGATACAGATTTCGTTATAGAAAAATATCATGCGGGAGAAATTGTCGATGATTTTAATGCCATTGCCTATCAAAAAGCGATAGAAAATATATTAAATACGCAATACAATTCTACTCAAATTATTCACGGCGCAGAGGAATTTTACTCGCTGAAAAATGGCGCAGAGCGATATTGGGAAGTATACCAAGGCTTATTAAAACCCATTGAAGCATTGTGAAAATGATTAAAAACGCGTAGGACTTATTTGTTTTAATCATCATCTCTAAAATAGAAATAGCGGCTTTTGCGATGACCGTGCCTGGGCCGAAGACAAAGTGAACACCTGATTTGTAGAGCGCATCATAATCTTGCTGTGGAATAACACCACCGGCGACAATAATAATATCCTCTCTTCCCCATTTTTTGAATGATTGAATCACTTCAGGAATCAAGGTCTTGTGTCCACCTGCAAGGGATGAAATGCCCAGAATATGTACATCATTTTCTACAGCTTGTTTTGCTACTTCATCGGGAGTTTGAAATAAGGGTCCGATATCGACATCAAATCCGATATCTGCAAAACCGGTGGAGATGACTTTCGCACCGCGATCGTGTCCATCTTGTCCCATCTTTGCGACGAGAATTCTCGGCCGTCTGCCTTCCATTTCGGCAAATTGATCGGATAATTTTTGTGCTTGAATAAAATCTGGATTCATCTTGATTTCATTTGAATATACGCCCGAAATACTTTTAATCTCTGCTTGAAATCTTCCAAAATGGGCTTCCATGGCAGAAGAAATTTCGCCCAAGGTACATCGCACGCGCGCAGCATCAATGCAAGCTTGTAGAAGATTTATCTCTGTTTGGGTGCAGGCCAATGCGATTTGTTTCAGTGCATCTTGTATTTTTATTTCATCGCGATTGGCTTTGACTTTTTTCAATTTTTCAATTTGCAATTCGCGCACTGCGTGATTGTCGATGGAGAGCACTTCAATATCAGATTTCTCATTGACGAGGTATTTATTGACTCCGATGATGGTATCGATTCCAGCATCGATGCGCGCTTGTCGCTTGGCCGCAGCTTCTTCAATGCGCATTTTAGGTAAGCCGCTTTCAATGGCCTTGGTCATGCCGCCATATTTTTCTACTTCATCGATGAGTGCTGTGGCTTTTTGAATCAATTGGTCTGTGAGGTATTCGACATAATGCGAACCTCCCCAAGGGTCGATTGATTTAGTCACCAGCGTTTCTCGCTGAATATACAATTGCGTATCGCGGGCGATTTTAGCAGAAAAATCAGTTGGAAGCGCAATGGCTTCATCGAGTGCATTGGTATGCAAGGATTGTGTGCCCCCAAAAACAGCTGCCATGGCTTCAATGCATGTTCGTGCGATATTATTATAGGGATCTTGTTCCGTGAGGCTCCATCCACTGGTTTGACAGTGGGTGCGCAAGGCCATGGATTTATTGTTTTTTGGGTTGAATTGCTTGACAATATTTGCCCATAAAACTCTTCCTGCGCGCATTTTGGCGATTTCCATAAAGTGGTTCATGCCAATGGCCCAGAAGAAGGAGAGGCGTGGAGCAAATTCATCGATGTCTAAACCTGACGCAATCCCCGTTCTGATGTATTCTAATCCATCTGCTAAGGTATAGGCCAATTCAATATCAGCCGTTGCCCCAGCTTCTTGCATGTGGTAACCTGATATACTGATGGAATTGAATTTAGGCATGTGCTGAGCCGTATATTTAAATATGTCGCCAATAATTCTCATGGAATGTTTGGGCGGATAAATATATGTATTGCGCACCATGAATTCTTTGAGGATATCATTCTGAATCGTCCCTGATAACTTCTCAGGACTGACTCCTTGTTCTTCCGCAGCGATAATATAGAATGCTAAAATGGGCAATACAGCGCCATTCATCGTCATCGATACACTCATTACATCGAGTGGGATTTGATCGAAGAGCACTTTCATGTCTTCTACGGTATCGATGGCAACACCTGCCATACCAACGTCTCCGCTCACCCTTGGATGATCGCTGTCATAGCCGCGATGTGTTGCGAGATCAAATGCCACGGATAAGCCTTTTGTCCAGCGGCTAAATTTTTTCGATAGAAAGCATTGGATGCCTCAGCCGTGCTAAAACCAGCGTATTGTCTAACTGTCCAAGGTTGCGACAAATACATAGAAGCGTAGGGTCCTCTGAGAAAAGGAGGAAATCCCGCCGCATAGTGTTGTAATTCGGTGTGGGCTAATTTTATATTTTGCAAAGAGGATGGAATAGAAATTCCTTCTGCGCTTAGGTGATTTTGATCGGATTTGCGCTCGTGATTTTGTATGCCAGCGATGAGGTCTTGGTAAGTGGTATTTTTTGATGAAATCATGGACTAGAACAATATAAAGGATACAAAAATCTGCGTATCAAATATAAATTTTATTTGGGAAAAAGGGCAATTTTTTCAGCGCAATTCTATGGACTAGCGTTTGAACGGCGCATTGATGCTCAACAAGCTTGGATATTGATCTTTCAATTCATTTTTTGCTTTGAAATTTTCTCAGAAGCAGGGAGATATTCAGAGATGGCTGCGGAGCCATACCAATTGTAAAGTTCTGGCGTCAATAGATTGGCACGCACGGCTGCATCCGTTGAAACGAGTTGTTTCGCTTCTTCTAAATTGGAAACATTTAGTATAAAAATTCCTCGAAAATTATTTTCATTCTTGCCAAATGGGCCAGCAATGATGAGTTTATGTTGATCGACAAGTCGACGGATGTTTTTGAGGTGCTCAGCGAATAGGCTATCTCTCGATGCTTTGGGTTCAGTGGTGTTCGTTCCCGTTTTTAGAATGACCAAGGTATACATTTTCATGCCATACTCATCTGCCCCGAGTTTTTTAGCTAAGGTGGAATCGTATTGGGGATTGATATTTTGGCCTTGAGAAAAATTAAGAACAAGAATGGCGAGTAGAAGTAAATAGAATTTCATTTTGCAATAGGGATTTGTGTTGGTTATAATGTAGTTAAAAAGCAGTGAAGGTGCATTATACCGGATGATGCATATTTAACTACTTCAATAAGAATTAGCGGTTGATATGAAACAAACATATGGAATGTCTCTAGTTCTATTAGCTCAAATTTCTAATACCTCAAAGTCCCATTGCTTATCACAACAGAATCTCCAGACGTGTGATATAATACACCAGAGAAATCAATCTCTACACCTTCATAAGTTTTATAGCTTATGCCTCTTCTAATCCAATTGATATTCAATCGCGCATTTTTATTGGTGCTCAAAGCTGTGACAGTATAAGATTTGTTGACGCCGCTGGTATTGAGGATTAAATTTGCGGTATTCAAATCGGCCGAGGAACCAGCGAGTATGCTGTAATTGCCTATAGCAGACTTATAGAGAACTAATTGAAATTTATCTTGTACTCGAGAGCCATTGACGGTAATGCCATCTGGATTGCCAGCGGCAGAACCTGCTACGAATATGCCTGTGGCAGATTCTGATGTCCAATCGACCCCATCGACTTTCATTTTGAGCACAGGGCCCGTTGTATTGGTTGTCGTGGTCGATGAACAAGACCAAGTCGTCATTAGGATGATGGTGGAAAAAATAAACAAGAGATTTTTCATAGTGAATTGATTAATTATTGCAGTAAGATGAATTATAGAATAAAATTAAGTATATTTTTTAAGAATATACAAAATGTGAAAATTATTTTTGACTTTCTTTTGTCTTTATAATCAAGCGAATCAATTCAATAGGCAAAGGTTTGTTGTGTGAGAAGTGCAGGCTATTCGTCGTGCCTTTTGCTCTATATGGGGCAATTTGATCTTCTATACCTGGCAAATCATATAAGGGGTATAATCCGATATGCTTTTTAAATGCAGCAAAATACAAATGATCTTTTCCGACCGTGAATGAAGGGATGCTGTATCGAATGGATTCTTTGGTATGTGGAATTTCGTCGAAAAAAATGCGCCTTATCTCATTCAATCGATCCTGAATTTCTGGAGGGAAAGAGGAGATGTATTGTTGAATGGAGGACATATATAATCAAGAAGCACATAACTATTGTATTGCAATAGGGAATCTACTTATGCTATTATCTAAATTTGAAATTTTCAAAATATAAATACCTTTTGATAGATTTTGAACATTTAAAGTAGTTATTTTTGATGATATTTCTTTTGAGTCAATTACTGTTTTTCCGGTGGCATCTATCAAAGAAATTAACTTTAGTTCTTTGTAATTATCCACTTCTATATTTAATTGTTCGGATGCTGGATTTGGATAGATGATAATATTTTTGGCGTCAAGATTATTTTGAACACCTAAGGTAGTATATTCAAAAGATCCTTGACAATTTGTAAAGTCTAGCTCTTTGATTACTAATTTGTATTTACCATTTTGAATTGCGTCAATAATATTATTACTGCTGAGAGGAGTCTGGCTGCCATTAAAATACCAGTTAAAAGAGTAATTCCCGATAGATGGGAAAACATTCGCTGAAAGTTTTAATACTCCATTTACAATACTGGAAGAAATACTAACATTGATCTTACATGATTGACAAAAGACTGTATTTGATAACGCTGTAGTATCCGTTGTTTTATTAATTAAGGGAAAACCTAAAACACTGTTTTTCAAAGTAATGCGCTCATGATTGCTCAGTGAATTGTGAATTGGGATCCAATTTATCTTACTCAATTTTTTGACAAGTTGAAGAAGTATCTGATAAATCAAGCCTATTTAGTTGTATTTTATTTGATTTGTTGGTATATAAAAACAAATCGTTTCCAATAAGAACGACATTATTAATAGCATAAGCACCTGTTGAATGATTTGAGAAAAGATTCGCTGTGAGCTCATATGCATTGATAAGATTTAAATTATTATCTAATTCAATCAACCTAACTAAATTAGGAATAGTAGCAAATTTATCTGGCTTAGTTGAAACAAACATTAAATAACCATTTGACTTGGGCATTAATTGACCTGAGAGTATAAGTTGATTCTCGCCTAATTTAAAAGTAGATTGTTGAACAACATTCAATGTTGATTTAGAAATTTTACAAATCGCGATAACACTATCGAGTCCTTGCGTCATTCCTGCAGCATAAGCTGTAATTAGATTTGGACTTCCATCATTACTTCCCTCAGAAAATAGACTATTGAAGAAAAAGCTATGTCGCTCTAAGGTGTTTCCGCCTGTTCCTATTCCTCTAAAATGAATGCTATCTTGTATATTTAAGTTTGATGAATTTAATTTTCTCAATACATTATAATATCTATGAGTACTTCCGAATATATCTGTCCAATCTTGATCTGTGGTAAATACGCTATTCCTGTCTGCTAAAAGATCCACTTTACTAATAAAATTAACCGTAGAATTTGATTGTGATACATTGGAACTATATTTTGATCCGTCTTTAGCATTAATCATTACAATGGCACTTTTAGATGATCCAGTGCACCCGCCATGATTTTGATATAAAACCCCAATCATATACAAGGAATCATTTCTGATTGCATCAATTTTATAATAAACAGATGCTTCTCCTGAGTTCAATAATTCATCTTCTTTAATCCAAGCAAAAGTCCCTGTAATATTATTCGGATTCGATCTGTTTAAAACATATTTAAAGTAAAATCCTGTAGGTTTAGAACCTGAGCATGTTGCTTCCTGCATTACTGGAGTAGAATTACCACATCCATATATTGTATCTTGGACAAAGAATAAATTTGAGATATAAGCATAATCGTATTTAAACTTTAAAGTTGCTTTATTCTTTATATTGCCATTTCGAGTAAGAAGAAGAATGGATGTATTTCCTTCATCATAATTACTGATAGTCATGGCCAATTCATTCGCCACGTTAGTTTGATATATCCCATTGGATTTAATCCTGTCGCCATTTGGAGAACTATATTCTTTGATAAATGTAACTTGTCCATATGACTTATTTTCAATTAAGCATAAAAACAAAATGGCATATATGATATTTTTTTTCATATTATATCGGGTTTTTTTTCAAAAGTAATTAATATTTTATATTACTTATGTATATTATTTACATTGCTAATTTAATACTTACCCCTCTGTCACAAACTGCTTCAAAAACCGCGTATCATTCTCCCAAAACAACCTCAAATCATTGATTTGATATTTGAGCATGGTGATTCGCTCAACGCCCATGCCAAAGGCGAAGCCCGTATATTTTTCTGAATCGATATTGCAATTTTTGAGGACATTGGGATCAACCATGCCGCATCCGCCGATCTCCACCCAACCGCTGCCTTTACATACAGCACAACCTTTTTGGTCGCAGATAAAACAAGAGATATCCATCTCTGCACTCGGCTCTGTAAAAGGGAAAAAGGATGGTCTGAATCGCACATTCTCGCTGCCAAACATCTCTTTGGCGAAGTAGTAAACAGTCTGTTTTAAATCTGCGAAAGAGACATTTTCGTCGATATACAATCCCTCGACTTGATGGAAGGAGCAATGGGCGCGGGCTGAGATGGTTTCATTTCTGAATACTCGGCCTGGTGTGATAATTCTAATCGGTGGTTTTTGCGTCTCCATCGCCCTGATTTGTGCGGATGAAGTATGTGTGCGCAAGACGGTATTCTTATCTTCTGTGATAAAGAAAGTATCTTGCATATCCCTGCTGGGATGGTCTTGTGGCGTATTCAAGGCCGTGAAATTATGCCAATCATCTTCAATCTCTGGTCCTTCAAAAACAGAGAATCCAATCTTTTCAAAGATTTGAATCATGCGATCGCGCACAATGCTCACGGGGTGTTTGGTGCCAATCGATGATGGATAGCCCGGTGCAGTATAATCTATTCCCTTGTCTATAGAGGATTCTGTTTGGTCGAATTTTTCTTTCAGCCCCATCCATTTTTCTTCCGCTAAGTTTTTAACTTCGTTCAATACCTGACCAAATTCGCGCTTGCGCTCATTGGGGATATTTTTCATCTCGCCCATGAGGTCTTTGATCAGCCCTTTGGTTCCAATATATTTAATGCGAAATTTTTCGAGTGATTCGCTGTTTTGAATCACTTCGCTGTTGATTTCTTCTGTTACCTGTTTGATTTTTTCAAATAAATCCACTATTCCTGTTTTTTTGACTGAGTAAAACTAATGATTTTTTGAAAATTCAACTATAATTGGTCGAGAAAGGCAAATGCTTCTGACTAAATTTGATTTTTTTACATCGATTTAGTTTCGAATAATACCTTTGTATACATCATTAAATTGATTATCCCCAATGCAAACAAGCAGTGAAATTTCTAAAGCCATTCAATTGCGCAAGGCGTCTAGCGATGATGCCGCTTTGATTTTTGAATTGGCGAAGCAGATTTGGAATGACCACTACATCCATATCATCACCCAAGAGCAAATCGATTATATATTGGAATGGATGTATTCTGCGAAAAGCTTAACAGAACAAATGAATGAGAAGGGCCATAATTTCTATCTCATCCAAAATAATCTGGGCAAGTATATTGGATTTATTGCAGTGAGCGGCTCAGATGGTGCGTATTTCTTGCACAAGTTTTATATTCTAACAGCAAATCAGGCAAAAGGGGTTGGGACTGAGGTTTTCACACAGATATTAGCCATCTTGAACAATCCGCATACCATGCGCTTAACCGTCAATCGCAAGAATTTTAAATCGATTAATTTCTATTTCAAAAATGGGTTTGTAATCGAAAAAGTCGAAGATTTTGAAATAGGCAATGGCTGGTTGATGGAGGATTTCGTAATGATCTATAAAAAGTAGTTCCTAAATCGCAAACCAATTTTTTAGGGCATTCCACAAATCTGTTTTTGCTTTTTTATTCTTTTCATCGAGCATAAAGCTGAGCGAAGGAGCGGTCAGCAATTTGAAATCCATGAAAGGCAAGACGTAAAACTGCGGAAAGGAAATTTGGTTGAAAAGATGCTTGTCTTCTACTCCAAACAAGATGAGTTTTTCAAACGGCAGCGCGTTTTTCCATTGCCCAATTGTATTCCCACTCCATTGATTTATATTGGCAATCCACACATCCTCAGCATTTAGCTTAAGAGCTATTAAAATTTTGTTTAATAAATCAAATTCTTGGGGTAATATGACTTCTTCTTTGTTAATTTGCAGCAAAATCAGGATTTTACGATTTCCACTACCCAATATATTGGGGAGTCTAGTTTGATAGGCTTTTTATCTGGAATCTGATAAGTTTGAATCGTATTAATTTTGAACATATAATATAGCAACCATGAATTTCGAGTTCAAAGTTAAGAAAATAGAGCAATCTAGAATCGCAGAAGTGGATTTTAATCATCTGGCATTTGGTAAAACATTTACAGATCATTATTTCTGTGCGGACTATATAGATGGCAAGTGGCAAAATATGTGCATACTTCCGTTGGAACCTATGGCGATGCATCCCGCTTCTTCTGTATTGCATTATGGTCAATCCATATTCGAGGGTTTGAAAGCAGAGGTAAATCCTGCAGGAAGGCCTCTTTTGTTTAGACCTGATAAGAATGCAGAGCGATTTGAAATTTCTGCCAATAGAATGGCTTTGCCTGTTGTTCCTCAAGAGCTTTTATGAAGGCCATCACTGAATTGATAAAGATTGATGAAGCCTGGATTCCGCAGGGAATTGAGGGTTCTAGTTTGTATATCCGACCGTTTTTGTTCGGCAATGACCCTGTCTTAGGTGTTAAAGTAGGAGATCATTTTAAATTCATCGTCATCATAGGGCCAGCAGGAGTTTATTATTCTGAGCCAGTCAATGTATTGATTCAGAATGAATATGTGCGCGCCTTCCCAGGAGGCACTGGTTTTGCTAAAGCGGCGGGCAATTATGCTGCGACATTGCATCCCGTTTTGGAGGCTAAGAAAAAAGGCTATGAGCAGATATTGTGGACGGATGGATTTGAACATAAGTATTTCCAAGAAATTGGAACGATGAATATTTTTTTCGTAATCAACCATGTCCTCATTACGCCTTCATTGGAAGAGGGGACAATATTGCCTGGCGTAACGCGTGATTCGATATTGAAATTGGCTAAGCATTTGGGCATTAAGACTGAAGAGCGCAAGATTTCTGTAGATGAATTATTAGAGGCCTATAAGAATAAGACTTTACAGGATATGTTTGGTGCAGGCACTGCTGCTGTGGTTTATCCAATCAACAGTTTCGGTTACCTCGATGTAAACTATCCATTGCATGAAATTGCCGATAGAACGATATCCACGCGATTAAAAGAAGAGTTGATTGGAATTAAAATGGGCACTAAACCTGATATCTTCGGATGGACGGTAGAAGTCAATTAATAAGTAGAGAAGCATTTGAATGAAATGTGATCATTCAGCATTTGTGTGCATTTGCCTATTTCTTTTTCACAGGGTATATTAACATTGCTTTTAAGAGCATTAAAAACAAAGAAATTGATTTCAACTAGCAAAATTTATTTAATTCCCACCGTGCTCAGCGAAGATACAGAGTTTGTCATTCCGACTTATGTCATGGATATTGTATCAAATCTGGATTGCTTCGTGGTGGAGGATTTGCGCACAGCGCGGAGATATTTGCGCAAGATTAATTTCAAGAAAGATTTCGATCGCGAAGTACATTTTACGGAAATTGCCAAGAATGCAAAGACGGATTTCAAACCGATATCTGATAAAATGTTGCAAGGAAAAATGTAGGCGTTTTGTCTGAAGCGGGTTGTGCAGGAATTGCAGATCCGGGAAGTGATTTTATCGCCTTAGCACATAGAATGGGAGCAGAGGTTCATCCTCTTGTAGGACCTTCTTCTATTTTGTTAGCGCTCATTGCCAGCGGGATGACAGGTCAGCATTTTACGTTTCACGGGTATTTGCCCATTGAGAAAACAGATAAGATTAAAAAGCTCAATGAACTGCAGAATAATGCGCATAAATCTGGCTATACCCAAATATTTATGGAGACTCCTTATAGAAATAATGCGCTCATTCAAGATATGTTGGAGAATTGCGATGGAAATTTGAATTTGTGCATTGCTACTGATATCACTGGGAAGGCAGAATCTATTCGCACCATGAAGCTCAAGGATTGGAAAACAGCGAAACCAGATATACACAAAATTCCAACGGTTTTTTGTCTGAATTATTAATTATTAATTTGAATTAGGAAGATGTTTACAACGACGAATCCCAATATTGGCAATTATCTCAGAGATGAAGAAAATGAAGTGCTTGAAATCATCTTCAGATGGGATAAGACGTTGAGGATATTGGAGCGATCGTTTAATGAGACATTTGACCTCACCTTGAATCAATGCAGAATATTGCTGATGATTAAAGATAAGAGCTATATAGAATTGTCGTATTTGAATAAGGCGCTCAATGTAGACAAGAGCACGACGACGCGTTTGGTCAGACCACTATTGACCAATGACTATATCGAAAAATTTTATCAATTTGGCGATAAGCGCAAAATATATATTCGGCTATCAGATCGCGGCATTGAAAAGATAGTGCCTATTGAGAATCGATTAAATGAAATTTCCAAATCCATCTTGAAGAATATACCTGCAGGCAAGCGGGATTTTACCTTTATGACCGTGCGAGATTTCTTGGCGAACATTAAATTGTGATTATTGGCAGTAATTTTAACTTCTAGGGGGAATTTTTAACCCATATTATTATGAAACAGATCTTTTTTTAATCGCTTTTATCAGCCTCTCTATAAGCACCTTTGCTGATGGCATTGAGTTTTTTCACGGCACGCTCGATGAAGCAAAAGTCAAAGCGCAAAAGGAGAATAAATTGATTTTTATCGATTGTTATACCACTTGGTGTGGGCCATGTAAAATGCTCGCAAAATTTGTATTTACCGATCGCGAATTGGGAAATTTCAACAATGAGCATTTTATCAATTTAAAATTGGACATGGAAAAGGAAGGTGCTCCAGTGGCTTATGAATATGGAATCAGCGCCTATCCCACTTTATTGTATGTAGATTATACAGGAGCAGTAAAGAAAAAATTAGTAGGTGGAAGAGATGCCAAAGCATTGATAGAAGAGGGAAGAGATGCGATGAAGCCCGATGCAAATACACTTCGTAAAATGGAGAACAAATATGTAGAAGGCGTTCGCGATACGGATTTTTTATAT
This sequence comes from Bacteroidota bacterium, assembly GCA_016713645.1. Classification (GTDB taxonomy): domain Bacteria; phylum Bacteroidota; class Bacteroidia; order Chitinophagales; family JADJOU01; genus JADJOU01. The sequence continues at coordinate 234,513 of JADJOU010000003.1, read as the reverse complement.
AATTATGTCAAAATGTTATCACAAGCAGGGAAATCTTATGAAGTGGAATTGCGGGAATACCTCTCTATTTTGCCTGAGAAAAATCTACTAAATGAGAAGACGACTAAATTGATGATGGATATTGCCAACCATGTCAATTCTGCTAGCACAAAACATATTTTAAAGAATTCAAGCATTTATAAAGAGCGCTATGGTGCCCAAATCTATGATGAATTAATTATTCGCATTGCGAAGAAGAATAGCCAAGATGCTGTGAAGAATAAAGATCGCGATGCATTTAATAAGGGACAAACCATGCTGACTGACGCGAAAGTAAAAGATGCGAAAAAAGTTCAATTGATACATGAAATGATTTGGACAGAGACCGTTCAAGACTGGCATTCTTATGCGGTTGCTGGCTCTAAGTATATCGCTAAATTTGCTTCAAAAGATACGGCCTATGTGAAATCGTTTGTGGAGAAAGTGGAGCGCAGCACCTTGAATGAGCCTACCCTTTTGTTAGTATTAAAAGAAGCAAAAAGGTTATTGAAATTGCAATCAAATTTTGATCATCACTTGTTGGCAGCTAAAGTCTATCATAAACTACAACAGTATGAGAAGGCGCTTGAAGAGACCAAGAGTGCGCTCAATGATGGTGGTGCGGAAGACACTTCCGAAGCGAGAAGCATGGAAGAGATCATCAAAAAAAGTATGACAAGGAGAGTTATTAAATAATAGACAATAAGGTAATACAGTAAGATTTATGTCAGAGCATTATAAAAGGCCATCTTGGGATGATTATTTTATGGAGATTATGGATACTGTCTCTAAGCGAGCCACATGTGGAAGAGGGAGAAGCGGTTGTGTGATTGCAAAGGACAATCGATTGCTCGTGAGTGGATATGTCGGATCTCCTGTTGGATTGGCTCATTGCGATGATGTCGGTCATCAAATGAAAAAGGTCATTCATGTGGATGAAGGCAATCGAGAGACGGAGCATTGCGTTAGAACGGTGCATGCAGAACAAAATGCCATCTGTCAAGCTGCAAAGAATGGTATCTCTATTTCGGGCGCGACGCTCTATTGCAGAATGACACCATGTAGGGTCTGTGCCATGCTCATCATCAATTGTGGTATTGCCAGGGTGGTTTGTCAGCGAAAATATCAAGCTGGAACGGAGAGTGAAGAAATGCTGAGAGAGGCTGGGATAAAATTGGAATTCTTTGAAGAGCAAATCCAAGAATATGAGTAAATTTAAGTTTTAGAATCTACAATAATATTGAAGCAATATGACGATGCAAAATACTTCGCACATTTTGATGGTAAGACCAGCAAATTTTCAATACAATATTCAAACAGCTGCATCGAACGATTATCAGCGCGATTTAAAGCATTTAACTTCAGAGGAGATTAGAAGAAAGGCGCAAGCAGAACACGATGGTTTTGTCGCTATGCTCAGGGCACAAGGAGTAGATGTAATCGTCATCGAAGATACGGAGTCCCCAATCAAGCCTGATGCTATATTTCCAAACAATTGGATATCGATGCATGAAGATGGAAAAGTCTATTTATATCCCATGAAGAATGAAAATAGAGCATTGGAGAGAAGGAGAGATATTATTGAATTGTTGGAAGAAAAATTTAAGATTGAAGAGGTCGTTGATCTTTCGCATTTTGAAAAGAAGATAGGGCCTTGGAAGGTACAGGTAGCATCGTGTTTGATCATAAATGCAAAGTCGCTTACGCATGTTTGTCGCCGAGAACTGATCATGAAATATTTGAATTTTACTGCAAGAAAATTGGCTATAGACCAGTCGTTTTTTCTGCCTATGATCATAATGACAAATTGATTTATCACACCAATGTGGTGATGTGTGTCGGAGATGGCTTTGTGGTGATTGGGCTCTGTGCCGTTAAAGACGAGCGCGAGAAGCAAATGCTCATTACGACCTTTAAAGAATCTGATTTGGAAATCATCGATTTAACTTCAGAGCAATTGAATCAGAATTTTGCAGGGAATATGCTGCAAGTATTGAATAATAAAGGGGAAAAGATATTGGTCATGAGCGAGCGCGCTTTTCTTTCGTTGAATAAAGATCAAGTGGGGAGAATTCAAAAGCATTCAGAAATACTCGCTGTTCCTGTTTATTTAATTGAGGATATTGGAGGTGGCAGCGCTCGATGTATGATTGCAGAAGTGTTTTGTCCCGTGAAATAATTGCATCAATCTACCATGCGCATTTAATATATTTATCCCATGCAGAATATTTTTACCGTTGGTCCAGCTAGAATCTATCCTTCAGTGGATAAGCATATTCGGGCTTTTATGGATCAGCAAATGGGTTCGATGTCACATCGCAGTGATGCATTTCGCGCAATGTATGCTTCTACCATTACTCAATTAAAACAACTTTTGAATATTCCCGCAGACTATGAAATTTATATGGCGGGATCTGCCTCGGAAATATGGGAGCGCATATTGCTAAATACGGTAGATGTTTATTCTCACCACTTGGTCTATGGTGATTTTTCAAAGCGATTCTATCAATATGCATTGGCATTGCAGAAAAGTCCCAGCATGCAGGAAGTCCCATCGGGAAAGAGTTTTGATATTGATCGTATAATTATTCCTGAGCAAACAGAATTGATTGGCATATGCCAAAATGAGACTTCTACTGGTGCTGCGATAGACCTTAATGTGATATATGAATTGCGCAATCGCTATCCAAATAAATTGTTGGCAATTGACATTGTCTCATCTATTCCCTATGTAAATATCGATTTTACTCAAGTAGATATGGCATTCTTTTCCGCGCAAAAGGGATTTGGTTTACCGACAGGACTTGGGATATGGATTGTTTCCCCTCGAGCAATCGAGCGCGCATCCATCTTAAAGCAAAAGGGAAATGTGATGGGAGCGCATCATACCATTGAACAGTTTCATCAAAATTATCTCAAGAGCGAAGTTCCCAGTACTCCCAATATCTTGGCGATATACTTGCTCGGAAAAGTGGCTGCTGATATGCTGGAATATGGAATCGACCGATTAAGATTGGATACGGAGATGAAAGCGACATTGCTCGATAAAGCGATTGAAAATTCTCCCATATTGAATCACTTTGTTGCTGCTCCTGCGGATCGATCAAAGACAACCATTGTTGCTGAAGTAAGCGATAGAAATCTATTCTCTACGCTAAGTCAGAATAATTTCATCTTGAGCAATGGTTATGGTAAGTTCGCAGATCAACATATTCGCATTGGGAATTTTCCCTCTACTAGCATCGATGATGTAAGGGCGTTGGTGAATTTTATGGAAAAATTATTCTAGTTTATTTTTTTGATTCAAGGTAGGATATATGATAACGTTGATTTCAACAATTAAAAAATTTGGCAATAAGGGGGAGAAGACGGGCTGGACCTATATTGAAATTAGTGCCGAACAAGCTTCAGCATTGAATCCAAATGTGAGGGTCAGTTATCGCGTTAAGGGAAAAATAAATGAACGAGATTTTGATGGAATGGCACTAACTCCAATGGGCAAAGGGGATTTTATCCTCTCTATCAATGGAGATTGGAGAAAAAAATTGAGCGTAAAAGAAGGCGATCAAATAAAGGTAGAAATGGAGGTGGATAATCGGGAAGTAAGTTTATCTGCAGATCTATTTGCATGTCTAGAGCATGAACCCGAGGCGCGTGCATATTTTGAATCCATGCCGCTTTCGCATAGAAAGTATTATTCTAATTGGATAGAGCAAGCCAAAACTGGAGATACCAAAACAAAGCGAATCCTACAAACAATCCATGCTTGTTCTTTGAAAATGACTTATGCGGAGATGATCCGCAGTCAGAAAAAAGACGCGTTTATTTCATAATGTCTGCAAATACTTTTTCAAATTTTTCCACTTTAGGCCTTACGACCAGAGCGCAGTAGCTATTGGTTTCTTTGTTCTGTGCGTAGTAGTTTTGATGGTAGGCTTCAGCGGCAAAATAATTGTGAATGGGTTCTACTTTGGTTGCAATTGGATCGCTCCAAATTTTTGCTTCATTGAGTGAATGGATGAGTTCTTCACTGATTTTTTTCTGCGCTTCAGTATGATAAAAAATGACAGAGCGATATTGTTCACCTATATCATCGCCTTGCCTATTGATTTGTGTAGGATCGTGTATTTTGAAAAATACTTTGAGCAATTCTACAAATGAAATTTCATCGGGATAGAAGGCAACTTGAACCACCTCTACATGTCCTGTATTTCCATCGCAGACTTCTTCATAGGTGGGATGGGCAGTTCTGCCGCCTGCATAGCCACTAGTTGCTATTTCGACCCCTTTTAATTTATTGAATATGGTTTCGATGCACCAAAAGCATCCACCGCCAAATGTGGCTAATGATTGATTTTTAATCATGAGAAATTTGTTCGTGTAAATATAAATCCAAATCTCCCCTTTTCATTTTTAAAAATGATTTTTAAGCAGAATGAAAAGGGAATAAATGGCCTAAAGAATTAGGAGTGGATGTGAGTCATACAGGGATCGAACCTGTGACCTCTACCTTGTCGAGGTAGCGCTCTAAACCAGCTGAGCTAATAACTCTTATTAGATATCGGCAGCAAAACTAAGATAATTTTTGTGGATTCAAAGGAAATCGGTGGAAACTTATTTTCTGAAGGGATTTATCTATTTTTAGATTCCCATTTAATCTCTTCTATTCCTAAATCATGAATGAGTTTTCTAGCGAGAACAAAAAGATAATCGGATAATCTATTGAGGTATTTGATGAGAATCAATTCAATTTTTTCAGATTGAGCAATCGCAACGATGCTTCTCTCAGCCCTCCGACAAACAGTCCTTGCTACATGACAATAAGAGACGGAGATATGACCGCCTGGCAAAATAAAATGGGTCATCACTGGCAAATGCTCGTTATAAGCATCAATTTGATTTTCTAGAAAAAGGATATCTTCTTCGAGGATATTGGGGATTTTCGATTTATAGGCTTCGTCTACTGTTGCCAAATGAGAGCCGATTACGAATAATTTATCTTGGATATTGCGCAGCGCATTTAATACAGGGGAATTTTCGATAGAATCTCCTAGTAAGCCAATGAATGAATTCAACTCGTCAATATTGCCATAGGCATCCACGCGAGCATTGCTCTTCATCAACCTATCTCCCCCAAAAAGAGAAGTAGATCCGTTATCACCTGTTTTGGTATAAATTTTCATGAAAGACTTGGTATCAATTTTTCTGCAGCTGCAGAAAAATTAAATTACATCAAGTGCACCTGCCAAACCAGTGCATGAGAATGGAAGCATTAACCAAAAATACTCAGGGTATTGAATCAATAATCCAACCATTAAAATTGTCGAAACAAAAAACAGGACTGCTGAATGCCAAGGGTTTTGCCTTGTTGGCCTTGAATGGCATTTTTAGAGATCAATCCTGTTATATTGGGAAAGGATAATCCTTGACCTAATGCGGTAAATGGGGTGAACAGATAAATCATCCATGCTTGAGAGGTGAGGATATTCCAAACCAATGAAAATGAAGTCAAAAGCATCGAATATTGGATGATTTTTTCGGGGAGGATTTTACCTGAAATTCTTCGGATGACGACCGCTTGAAAAAAGGTGATGCAAATTCCCACCCAAGTGAAGTATTGGCCAATCTGAGTTTGGTCGAATGCAAATTTTTTATAGACAAAAACTTGAAAGAATTGTGTGTAGAAATTAAACCCTAATGAATAGAAAAAGGCGATGAGGAAAAGCCATTTTAGTGATGGATGCGTAAATCCCTCATATAGATTTCTGAATCCAGTCAAAGCATTGATTTTTACTTGGCTGAGTTTTTCAAGTGTCTCCTCAAAATTTAAATAAACGAGAAACAAATTGAGTAGACAGAGCCCTGCGGCGAATAAATAGGGGGTTTTGAAATTAAAATAGGGGTGGATGGTATCGTCTGAGAGTATGCCGCCCAATGCGGGTCCAATAATCATCCCCAAACCAAAAGCCATGCCTATGAGGGCGAAGTTTTTGGGCTTGTCCTCTTGCGAACTTCTATCTGCAATGGCAGCATAAATGACGGCGATATTGCCACCAGTAAAACCATCTAAAATTCTACTAAAGAATAAAATATAGATGTTTTGCGCATAGATGCCGTATGCAAATAGTAGATATCCGATGCAACTCCCAAATATTGATAGCATCAATATTTTTTTTCGACCATGCCTGTCTGAAAGTGATCCTAAAATTGGTGCACCGAAGAACTGTGCAATTGGAAATGAGGAGAGCAATGCACCGAGAATAATGGTTTTGATATGAGGCGATAATCCAGCTGGTAGAATCCCAGTATCATTATTTAAAATCAGCGGCGTGGAAATGGGAATAACTATACAAACGCCTAATAAGTCAACAAGTACGGTTAAGAAAATCGTAAATAGAGGAATTTTTTTTTGCTCCATCAATGTGCAGATTTTGAAAAGACTATTTCGATTTTATATAAGAATAATAGATAGAAGTATTAGCCCTTTAATAATTTCTCTGCTTTGGCTATGATTGTTTCGACATTGAGTCCATATTTATCCATGAGTTGATCCGGTGTTCCGCTCTCGCCAAAACTATCTTGAACTGCTATAAAGTCCATTGGACAAGGGAATTGGCTGCTCAAAAGTTGAGCCACAGCACTTCCGAGCCCACCTAAAACTTGATGTTCCTCTGCTACCAAAACTTTTTTAGTCTTTTTCGCGCTTTTCAGGATAATATCGGCGTCTAATGGTTTAATTGTGTGAATATTTATGATGTCAGCATGAATCCCTTTCTCCAATAATGCTTTTCCTGCCTCAATGGCTTTCCAAACGAGATGCCCTGTGGCTATTATTGTGATATCATTGACTTCACTTATTTGAATACCTTTCCCAATAACAAAAGGCATATCCTCAGGAATAAAAATAGGAACTTTTGGACGACCAAATCTCAGATATACTGGTCCAACATGAGATGCTATCGCAATGGTGGCAGCTTTGGTCTGATTAAAATCACACGTATTGATTACGGTCATATTGGGAAGCATTTGCATCAAGCCTAAATCTTCTAGAATTTGATGTGTAGCGCCATCTTCGCCCAAAGTAAGTCCAGCATGTGAAGCGCAAATTTTCACGTTTTTTTCGGAATAAGCGACAGATTGTCTGATTTGATCATATACTCGTCCTGTGACGAAATTGGCAAATGAAGTGGCAAAGGGGATTTTTCCGCCTATCGTCATGCCCGCTGCTACACCAATCATATTTGCCTCCGCAATCCCACATTGAAAAAATCTTTCGGGAAATTCTTTCTTGAATTCTGTCAGTTTGAGCGATTCCGTTAAATCAGCACAAAGTGCAACCACATTGGGGTTGGTTCTCCCCAATTCCATCATTCCTGCTCCAAATCCTGACCGGGTATCATTATTACCTAGAATTGTGTATTTTTCTATTGACATTATTTTAATTTATGACGTAAAAATAGAAGAAATCGCTATTTTTTGGGGTTAATTATTGAAGCAATGTTTTATAAATTATATAATTACGGCATTTTTATCGATTACCAGTGAATGGTTTATCTAAATTTAGGCATAAAATCAATAAAAGTTAAAAATTGACAAGTATATATGCAAATAAACTTTATATTTGCGCTTTTTAAAACCTATCACAATGATAAAATCCAAAGTTTTTCTGTTTTTTTAAGCGTTATCCCTTTTTTGATAAAGGCGCAATCACTCGTTGATGTCAACATTACCATTAAAAGTGTTACCCATAGTTATCAATGTAACTTTGATAATTTTATTATAAACGATCAACCAGAGCCAAGATGGAAAATTAAAGCGAGAGCATATTCTATCGGCAATCCTAATACCAATTATTTTGCAACTACAACAGTCAATCCTGGTTTAGAAGTGAAATGTGGCGAATTGCTTCAAGGTACGCCACTTCAAGCAATTTCAAATTCTTGTGCAGATAACATTCAGATTGAAATTGAATCTTGGGAAGAGGATGGAGGAACAGATGCTAACTATGATGCGTTTGCAGGTACTCCAGATGAAAATCATAGTATAGAGAATGTTTACTTGTACTTAGGCAATTTTAGAAGAAATATCGATACTACCTTTATTGTCAATCAAGGAAATGGATATAGCGTTGAGTTTATCGTGAATTGGAAAATTTCTGTTAGCCCTACGATTACTTCTGCAACGAAGGATACCGTTTGTATTGGCAGCAAAGCGACTTTAATCGCTTCTCATACATCACAAAATAGCGGTCAATTTAGTTGGTATGCTGATGCAAATCTAACTAAACACGTATTTTCTGGTGGAATGTTTACCACACCAAATATTAATGCTCAGACAGATTTCTGGGTTACTGAATCTGTTGTAGGAGGCTGTGTAGTGACTCCTTTTAAAACGACAGTATATACAAAAGCATTGCCTGCGATCCCTACGGTAAATTCTCCTTCTGTTTGCGCAGGCAGAGATACAGTGCTTTCAGCAAAGAGCCTTGTGGCGAATCCAGCATTCGCTTGGTATGCTGATACAAATGCAGTAGTTGCTCTTTTTGTTGGAGCGGATTATAGAACTCCGGGAATTAAGAATAATCCAACGAGATTTTTTGTTGAGGTGAAAGATAATAGCACAGGATGTACAAGTGGAATGGCAGTAGCAACAGTAGGTATAAATCCTACTCCAGCAGCGCCAATTATTGTTTCTAATGCTCCTATTTGCGACGGCGATACGCTTAAATTATTCTGCACAGCAAGTGGTTTAGGATATGCTTGGTCTGGTCCTTTCGGGTTTAACTCTACAGTTCAAAATCCAGTTCTTGCCAACGCCAATGAAGATGATCATCAAGGTTTTTACAATCTAGTTACAACTAATTTATCTAGTGGTTGCAAGTCTGATCCAAGCAGTATATTAATTGATGTGAACAGAGTAAAGAATCAAGTTATGGCATATTCAAATGGAAAAGTTTGTGAGAGAGATACAATTAAACTTTCTGCAACATCTATTCCAGGAGCTACCTATTCTTGGACTGGTCCTAATGGATTTACTTCAAATGTTCGTGAGCCTAAATTTATTGGTTCTTTGAATAGCACAGGAAAGTATATGGCAACAGTTAAATTGGGTAAGTGCTTCTCGGCACCAGTTGAAACAGAGGTTACAGTGCTTGTTAAGCCAGATTTGAAATTGAGCATAGGAGATACGATTACATCGGATGTGCCTTATGTTGTGACTGCTGAGAGCAAATTCCCAACTACATGGTATCCATTGACAAATTTTGACAACCCAACTTCATCAGTTGCTAGAGTTAAATTGCCGTTGGGAGCTAATGTAATCACTTGTATCGCATCTAATCAAGGCTGCGAAACGAAAGGAACAATCAATGTATTCGTGAAGCAAGGATTTAATTTAAATGCGACCAATTTGATGACGCCAAATGGCGACGGATTAAACGATCGTTTTGTCATCCCGAATATCAACAATTTTACAAGCTATTCATTGACGATATTCAATAGAGGTGGAATGGAGGTTTATGCAACTACAGCTTATGCGAATGACTGGGAAGGAAATTGGAAAGGCAATTTAGTGCCAGATGGCTCTTATTGGTGGGTGCTTAAAACAGCAGATAGATTTTATAAGGGAGCTATAACCATCAAGAGATAATCTAGTATATTTTTAATTAACTAATTGAATCGAAGTCATCAACACATAAATAAAGAAACATGAAAGCAAAATTTTTAATCATAATAATAGTTCTAAGCGGTTTATCTCTAGGCGCTCAGCAATTGCCTTACTTAAATCAATATCTTATCAATCCATATCTTGCTAATCCAGCAATGGCGGGTAGAAGTGAAGGTTTTAATATCTACGGATTGTACAAGCATCAATGGGATAATATGCCAGATGCACCGCGCACTGGTTTGATCACTGGCGATACGCGTCTTATGGGCTCAAATCACGCAGTAGGGGCTTTGGTCTCTTTTGACAAATCAAATTTATTGAGCAATTTTTCAGTTCAAGGAACTTATGCCTATCATTTGCCTTTTAACAAGAAAAAGAATCACGGGCTTTCACTAGGCCTTACTTTGGGTTTGCTCAATCAAACAATTGATTTCCAAAAAGCAAATGTTTTGAATCCAAACGATCCTTTCTTTTCTACCAATAATGCTAATAGCACTTCTTATGACATCGGATTGGGGTTGAATTATTTCTATAGAGGATTGAATATAGGAATCGCTTGTCCGCAAGTATTCAACAACTTCTTAGCTTATAAGAACGATGCCAATATTGCAAATTTTTACCATTTAGAGCGTCAAATTTTTTCTAGCATTAGCATGGCCTTCAAGATGGGACCAAACAAAGGAAGTTTACTTACACCATTATTTGGTGTGCGATATTTTAAGAATACACCATTGCAATACGATGCTCAGTTGATGTTCAATTGGAGAGAATCTTTTTGGATGGGTGTTGGTTATCGCTCTGCAGCTATTTTTGCTAGAGGCGGTGCTCATGCTACTGCTGGAGTCCGAATTATGAAGTCAGCTTCTATTAGCTATAACTTTGAAATGCCTGTTGTAAAAGATATGAATTTCGCTTTAGGCAATACCCATGAAATCATGTTTGGCTATAGAATAGGAAAGTCAAAGAGAATGGAAGATTTGGAGAAGAAAATGGATACAATGGGATTCAATCAGAGAAGATTGAAGAGAAAATTGGATGAGAGCTATGAAGATGCTGCTTTGTTGAAGAATGAATTGGATTCATTGAGACAAGCGCTTGGTCAATCACAAGCAGAAATTGCTAAAGGTGCTGCATTGACTAAATACCTCTCAGAGAGAAATTCAAATACTAGCACGAATGCAAATGGTGCAACGGTGAATTATAAGAAATTGGGTGAAGTATTCTTCTCTAAAAATGTTTTCTCATTAGACGCTACAGCTAAAGCTCAATTGGATGCATTGGCAGAATCTTTGAAAGGCAAAGGGACTAACAATATTCTCTATGTTATTGGAAATGCAAGTCAAGAGGGTAATGCAAATTACAACTTGATATTGGCAACAAAGAGAGCGTCTTTTGCTAAGAAATATTTGATGGAAAAAGGAGCTTTGAATTTCATCATCATCACTTCGGTAGGTGCTGAAGACCCAAGCTCAGATAAAGATATGCAGAAGAATAGAAGAGTTGATTTCTTCATTGCAGGAGAATAGAATAACAACAAAATAGGATTAGTTAAAATGCCACTTGAAGTTTCAAGTGGCATTTTTATTTTAATGAAAATGAATTGCCAAAAATTGTAGGCTTGTGAATTTGTTTTGTTGATTCCTCTCTATTTTTTTGATCGCATTGCGCTATGATATAGGAAATAAAAAGCCCTAGCATTTTTCTATTTGAAATATGCTAGGGCCCTTTTTAGAAATGTTTCTATTTAGTTGCGCTAATTTCAATTAACACATCCCCAAGCTGTTCCTGAAAAAGTAAATTTGCTAGAGGTTAATTCAAGAATATTCATTGTGTCGCCATCGTTAATGAATTTTTTTCCATCATCACTCAAAGAATAAGTAAATACTGAATCAATACCTGGGAAATTCGTAGAACCGGTGCATGTAGATGAGCATGCATTAAAAGTGAATTTTTTCCCAATCCCATTTGGTATGTCCTGTGGTGATTGAGTAGGTAATGTATAGGTCGCTTTGGTTGTTGTCCATGTACCTACTAAAAGGTCTTTATTGGATTTTGAACAACCTGTTGCCATTACTATACAGAAAATTAGAAAAGAGGAAATTTGTTTCATGTATAATGTTTGTTTAAATTGGTATTATTCTGTTTTGGCAAAGGTATAGTTTTTTATTTTAACTCCCAAGACTTCATCGCACCATCGATATCCTCTAAAATATTGCAATAGTTTTTGTATCGTTCAAAAGATAAGTCTTCCTTCTCTAGCGCATCAATGATACCGCATTGTGGCTAATTGATATGCAGACAATTGCTGAACTTACAAGCAGGTATAAAAGGCAAAAACTCTGGGAAATAGTGCGAGAGTTCATGTTTTTCAATATCTAAAACACCAAATTCTTTGATTCCTGGAGTGTCGATAATTCTTCCACCAAATTCTAAATCGTGCATTTCTGCAAAGGTGGTTGTATGCGTTCCCTTTTGATGGACAGCGGAGATAATATTGGTGCGAAGGTCTAGATCTGGCAAAATGGCGTTGATAAGGGATGACTTGCCTACCCCTGAATGTCCTGCGATTAGAGATGTCTTATTCGTCAGCAGCTGCTTAAATTCTGAGATATTCTCCTTCGTGATAATAGATGTATTGAGGGTGATATATCCCGCCTTTTTGTAAATAGAGAGATATTCCTCTAATTTCGCCAAATCCTTTTCGCGCAGTAAATCTTGTTTGTTGAAAATAATGATTGCTGGGATATGATATGCTTCTGTTGTGGTAAGGCACCTATCAATAAACCCGGATGATGTTCTCGGTTGAGCAATGGTCGCAACAATGACAAGTTGGTCTAAGTTTGACGCTATAATATGTCTAGCAGTCCTATTCTTCGGAGATTGTCTAATGATGTAATTTCTCCTCTCTGCAATTTCATCGATGACCCAATCATTGTTTTCGTCGTGATTGATATTCACTACATCTCCTACAGCAATCGGATTGGTCGTTTTGAGTTTGTCTAATCTAAATATTCCCTTTATCCTTGCTTGGACATATTCTCCATCGCTTGTTTTTACGAGGTACCAACTTCCAGTACTTTTGTAAACTTCTCCTCTCATGGTTTAATGGCTGAAATTTCTTTAATGAGGGAGGGGTTTTTCTCTAGAGCATTTCCTATCACAACAATATCAGCGCCAGCTTCCCACTGTCGTAAAGCTGTTGCCGCATCTTTGATTCCACCACCTACAATAAGTGGTATAGAGGTGTATTTTTTAATTCCTTGAATAATCTCTTTGATGCTGGGAAATTGGCCCCACTGCCAGCTTCTAAATATATGCATTTCATGCCCAATTGTTCGGCAGCCAATGACGTTGCAATCGCAATTTCTGGTTTATCTTTTGGAATAGGCATCGTATTGGAGATATATTGTGTTGATGAATAGACGCCACCTTCAATCAAAACATATCCTGTGGGGATAATTTGCAACCCACTCTGGTGAAGTGGAAATGCCGCTTGAACATGTTGATGTATCAAGTATTCCGGATTCCTTCCAGAGACAAGCGATAGCAAGAGAATTGCATCTGCATTGGGAGATATCTGATAATTGGATCCAGGAAAAATGATGACAGGGATTTCTGTGTTTTTTTTGAGCAATTCTATCGTCCGTTCAAAATTGTTTTGAATCAACAGACTTCCGCCAACTAAGAAATAGTCAATATGGGTGGTCACTGACAAATCGATCAATTCATGAAGAGAATCTATCGTCTTGTCTGGGTCTATGACCACTGCGAGCTGTTTGCGCGTATTTGAAAATTGTACTGATTTCATTGAGAAAGTAAATGTAGGAAAAAAAATTACTTTCTCTTGGTTTCTGTCCAACGGCGGCCTAAAATAAAATTGGACTTAAAGTATGCATTATTGGCAATATCAACGATTGTAATGCCACTTTCTCTCGATGCATGAATCATCTTTACAGCTGTTTTATTTACCTCAATGATTATCCCAATATGGCCTATCACATTTTTTGTGCGGTTGGAGAAAAATGCAAAATCACCCCTTTGAAGCTCCGACATTTTAACATCTTTGCCTATTTTTGCTATATCCCTGCTGCTGCGAGGCAAATCGTATCCAAAATAGTTAAAGAGATGGTTCATGAAGCCTGAGCAATCAAATCCTTTTTCACTATGACCGCCGTATGTGTATTTAGTTCCTATATAAGTAGTCGCTAAATTTAAAATTGCCTCAATTTGAAATGCCCTGTGTATTCTGGCGTATGAACTATCCTTTACGATGGGCTTAATGGGCACATATTTATTGGTATCGCTGTATACAGAGAATGCCTGTGAGAGAGATACTTGTGCATTTATCTCCATTGAAATCCATAAATTCAATAGAATAAAAAGAAGGTGTTTTTTCAATCGTCTATATTTGTATGTGCGCAGCAAATGTACAGTATATATGAAAGACAAGGGAGATTTTTTCAGCAATGTATATGAAGTGGTCAGGTTAATTCCTTAAGGAAGGGTTTCTACTTATGGAATGATTGCAAGGTATTTGGGTTCAGGAAAATCTGCGAGAACAGTGGGTTATGCGATGAATCATGCACACCATATCATCCCACCAGTCCCCGCTCATAGAGTCGTCAATCGAAATGGAATGCTGACGGGGAAATTTCATTTCAAAGATATAGATGAGATGGAGAACTTATTAAAATTGGAGCAGATAGAAATTGAAAAAGACATCATTCAAAACTTTGACAAGCTATGCTGGGACCCCAATTTGGAGCTTCTTTAACTATGAATAAAAGTTACGTACTTGTAGGTTCTTTCAGTATTAATCCATGATTCTTTGCAAGTGCATCTTGCTATGCGTTTTAATAATTAGAGGCACTTTTTCGACGGTAACCAAATTTGTATCTAATTTAAACCATTTCTCTGGAGTTGCTGTAATACCCTTCATAATAAAATTGGCATTTAAAACTATGTTCTCCATAAAAGTTAAGTCATTCTCATGACTCAAAATTTCTTCGATTACGACAAACCTAAAATCTCCTGCAATGTTGTTCTCCTGCAGAGAATGATATCGGCTCGTAATATTGACTTCATTATTCTTCACCATCTCTTCAATGACAAATCTCAAAAATACGGAGATTCGCTCTTCAACTCTAAATCCACATCTAAATCTAACTCGATATACATCATCTTTAGCAATGCAATTGACTTTATATTCCATTGTATAGGGCTCTTCTGTAACCTCAATATGCACAAACCAATATATGTCAGCCCTCTTAGGTAATTTTTGTAGAATGGAATACATGATTTTTGATTCCACTTCAGAGTCTTTAGGTGCGGTGCTCAAAAACACAAGGTTTGTAGCAAATTTGGGTAATGAAGTATCATGGCTAAGCGATGTTAATTGATCGAGATAATCAGTTATCTTCACATATTCGCGCAATCTATTCTTAATCTGCGTAGCCCTATATCGGATCCACATGATGCATAAAAGAACAAATGCAATGATAAATGTGACGTAACCACCATGTGGGAATTTTTCGAGATTGGCAATTAAAAAAGAACCTTCAATGATAAAATAGACTGTTAAAAATCCGATAACAAATACACTCGAATAACGTTTGAGTGTTAAGAAAGAGCTCATCAAGAGGGTGCTCATGATAAAAGTTGTAATTATAGCTAATCCATATGCTGCTTCCATCTTAGTGGATTCTTGGAAAAACAATACAACGCCTATACATCCAATAAAGAGGATAAAATTGATCAAAGGGATGTAAATCTGACCTTTAATATTCGATGTATATTTAATAGTAACTTTTGGGAATAAATTTAATCGAATTGCCTCGCCAATCATCGTAAAGGAGCCAGTAATCATAGCTTGACTTGCAATAATAGTCGCAAAAGTGGCAATAATTACTCCAATTAACACAAACCAAGATGGCATAA
Organism: Bacteroidota bacterium; assembly: GCA_016713645.1. Classification (GTDB taxonomy): domain Bacteria; phylum Bacteroidota; class Bacteroidia; order Chitinophagales; family JADJOU01; genus JADJOU01. The sequence goes on along the minus strand of JADJOU010000003.1, from coordinate 218,892 downwards.
TTGCATAGAATGGGTTAATACCATTTAGGGTTTTACCGCTATTTGAAATTAACCAAGAAGCTTGGCCAAAATAGTTGATTAATAAAGTACATTTTACAAAAACCCAACTGACCCTAATATTTAACTTTCCGCAGTGACCTAGATCTGAATAAAGCGCTTCTGCTCCGGTGGTGCATAAAAAAACGGCGCCTAGTATCCAAAATCCCCCTGGTTCTGTAAACAATAATTTGAGAGCATACATGGGATTGAGTGCGTTCAAAACAGAAGGATTCATGGATAATTGAATAAATCCGAGTACGCCAAGCATACTGAACCAAACTAGCATAACAGGGCCAAAGAAATTTCCTATAAATGAAGTGCCAAATCGCTGAATAAAGAATATTAGCGTGATGATAGCGAGAATAATGGGGAGAGTTTGTATGTCTGGATTGATAATCCTCAACCCCTCAATCGCAGAAGCTACGGATATAGGAGGCGTAATCATACCATCCGCTAATAATGTAGCACCGCCAATCATTGCAAAAGCTATGAGGTATTTTGCCCGCCTTCTCACTAGGGCGTAAAGCGCAAATATTCCGCCTTCACCGTTATTGTCTGCTTGCAATGCGAAATAAACATATTTAATGCTTGTTTGTAAGGTCAATGTCCAAAAAATACAAGAAACTGCCCCGAGCACATAGTCTTGTGATATGGTTTTATGACCCATAATGGCCTTCATTACGTAGAGTGGTGATGTCCCTATGTCTCCATAAATGATTCCCAAAGTTACCAATAAGCCTGCTGCAGAGAGTTTGTGGACGTGCTTGCCCATGTGTTATCAATATTTATTAGTTGGTGCAAAAATAGTTTTTTATAATGATTCTCCACTGATATTAACAGGAATGACGAGAATTTATGCTTCTCTGACCTTGATGCTAATTTTATTTTTATTGCCACTTTTACTTTTTTAAACCTTCTATGAATAAATTGATTGAGCTCCTTAACACTAAGAAATTGGCGATTTTTATAAAATCTTCCTAAATTTGTGATTAAGATACTTTTTAAGTGCGCCATTTTATAATAGCTTTTTTAATATTCGCCCTATCAAAGCATGTTTCTGCTCAAGAAATAACGCTGACAGGAAGAATCACCGATGTAGATACTAAAGAATGGATTTCTAATGCGCATATCCTCATCACCAAGAAAGGAAAAGTCGTCTATGATGGTTATACGCTCTCCGATGGGACCTTTAATATTTTACTCAAAAATAAATCTGAATATTTATTGTATGTCACAAAAAATGGATTTAGATCATTGAGTCAAAACTTAGTTCTTGGGGAATTGAAAATGCAAAAGCAGAACTATATCAAAATTTATCTTGAACGCGAAGGCATCAAGGCGAAAGGGCGCGTGTTCGAAGCTCAAATGGGAATTCCTATCCCCAACGTGAAAATCTATCTCGCTAATAACAATCTCAAAACAAGAAGATCCATACGAACGGATATCAATGGAGAGTATTTGTTTAAGCTTCAAAAAGATGTGAATTATACGTTGAAGTTGGATACAATTATAGAGGGAAATCAAATTCAAAAATTTCAATTTTCCACGGTAAATATGTCTACGGATGATGACATAATCAAAAACTTTGAGCTGAATATCAAATTGCCCAATATGGAGGAATTTTTGATGAAAGCAAGAGCGCAACGCCGCGAAGATAGCATTAGAAAAGCAGCGAAGGTCACTAATCCAAAGACACAGGAAATAGCCGCAGTTGCAGAAGAGAAGGCTGTTAAAGAGAAGAAGCAAGAGAAATTTGTATCTGATTTTGTCTCTTCTTATTCAGAAGAGAGCGATGAGGAGCCCGCAAATGAGCCCAAGGAAGAAATAAAGAAAGAAAAGAAGGAAAAGAAAAACAAATCAGAACTAAAGCCGGCAGAAGTAGAAAAATTTGAAGCGAGAAATAAAACGGAAGATGAGTTCAAATCGCCTGTGGCACAAGAGACGAAAGCAGAAAGTCCGATGGCATCAAAGCCCGAAACACTGGAAAACGCCCCTTTGGCAACTGCTAAAATTGATACGAGAATAAAAAAGACTTTGACGATAGATGATTATAATGAACAAGTTTCAAGTGGTACATTAGAACCGAGCGCCCAACCAAAGGAACAGCAACAGTTCAATCATTAGATGCAAGTGGAACGGAAAATATCTATGTTAAAGACAATTCTATTTACTATCCAGCAGGCAAGGCATTATTGAATAAAGAGGCTATTGATTTTTTAATTAGACAAGTAGCACTAATCAAAGAAGCGCCTCAGAAAAAATTGTTGATTGAAGTATTCTCAGACGCTAATCAGGAATATACCATTAAAGATTATATCTGCAGATTGCGTGGGGAAGAAGTTGTTGGCTATTTGATCAACAATGGACTTCCTTTTGATAAAATGAATATAAGCAATATTGGATATAAAATTCTCGCCAATGATTGTGCAAAGGATGTAACATGCAGTGAAGAACAACATCAAGAAAATAGAAGGGTTAGAATAAGTATCACGGATGCATCAGCTATCGAGTTCATAGAGATTAAAGAAGAGGTAAAATAGCGCATGCGCATTTGATGTATAATTCAATCTTAAAAAATAATGAGTATGTCTTTTCAGGATTTCAATCCAAATGATATTGGTGTTTCAAATGGTAATTTGTTTGGATTGCCTTGTAACTTTGACGAGAGCGAATTGGTGATTATCCCAGTGCCGTGGGATGTGACCGTTTCATATGGCGGCGGCACTTCCAAAGGCCCACAAGCAATTTTAGACGCATCTACTCAAGTGGATTTATATGATTTAGATTATGGGAATTTTTGGCAGCGAGGGATTTTTATGATGGAAATATCTTCGGAGATTCAAAATCTCTCTAAGAAACATCGCGTATTGGCAGTTGAAATAATCAAATTGTTGGAGTCAGGGGTAGACCCAAAAACGAATGCAATCATTCTTGCCAATACAGAGAAGATAAATGCTGTCTGCGAAGAAATGAGACATTGGGTATACGAACAAGCATCAAAATATATTAAGCACGGGAAGAAGCTGGCCCTTTTGGGAGGCGATCACAGCACACCGCTTGGAATAATTCAAGCATTGAGTCACGAATTTCCAGAAATGGGGATACTGCAAATCGATGCACATTGTGATTTGAGAGTGGCCTATGAAGGATTCAAATATTCTCACGCATCTATCATGTACAATGTTCTAAACTCAACAAGCATCAAGAAGCTCGTTCAAGTTGGCATACGCGATTTTTGCGAAGAGGAAAAGGATTACGCCGCTCAGTCTGATAATCGAATCGAAATTTTCTACGATCGGAAGCTAAAAGATAAATTGCATAGCGGCGAATCATGGAAATCTATCTGTGATAAGATAGTTTCTACTTTGCCACAGCATGTATATATCAGTTTTGATATCGATGGATTGAACCCTTCCTATTGCCCCAATACTGGAACCCCTGTCGCGGGCGGTCTAGAAATAGATCAAGTATTCTATCTAATCAATGCGGTTAAAAAATCAGGAAAAAAAATAATTTCCTTTGATTTAAATGAAGTGGGAGACAGTGAATGGGATGGAAACGTAGGTGCTAGAGTACTATATCGTCTATGTGGCACATTATTGGCAGATTAACATGAAGTTGGTGTGTGATTGAGTATCACAAATAATGCAATTTAGGGAATTTTTTAAAAGAGCATTCAGTGCTAATTAACTTCCTCTTTGCGCACCTCTAGATCTATTCGCAGCGCTATTATTCGATTTTGTCTGAATTTTAGCCGTGCTGTTATTGACTTCCTTCATTTTGTTTGCGTCAACACTTCCTTTTTCTAGTTTTTTCTTTTTTCCTTTTTGATTGCTGTTGTTGAGTCCACCGAGTCCCATAGTAATTACTTTAATTTGATGTGAAAGTATAGCCAATTTTTGAATTATACAATATCAATTTGAAAAAATTGTTTTGAAAGGATGAATTTTAGCATGCATAATTCCATTTTTTACTGCAGGGTCATTTTGCATGATTTCTTTAGCTTCGAGCTCTCCTTCAACTTCTAGAACACATATGCCAAATAAGTCCGCATGATCTAATGGGTAATCGGTCCTGCCGACAAATGTTGCCTTCCCTTCCTTATGTAAAGATTTTAGATATGAAAAATGCGATTCAATGATAAGATTACTTGCTTCATCCCAATTAGATTCCTCCTGAAAATGAGGTGAAAGTTTGAGCAGATAGATAAATAACATTATTGGATATTAAAAAAACCACCATGAATTACATGATGGCTTCGATTTTATTTTAAGTAGATTTTATTTCCTTTAGCATCTAAATAATATTTCCCTCCGCGCTCTCCTTTATATACCGTCTCTCCATTAGGCCCTTTCTTTTCCTTTTCTACAGGATCGCCTGTTTTAGTTCTTCCATCTTTTTTGTGGCCATATTTATTTGGCGTGTTCTTATCCCCATTTCGATTGTCTTTGTGCTCTTTGACTTCTTTGCTTTTTTTGTGGTCATCATCGTCGTCCTTTTTCTCCTTATACTCCTTCTTCCCTTTTCCTTTAGTCTTCGTTTTTTTTGTGCTATCATCTCTGTCAGAGTTTGCTGCTGTTTCGTTTGAATTAAAAAGGATAAAAGCGGCAAATAATAAATAGATAAATTGTTTCATGATTTTTTTTTGACAAGATAAAAATACTTGCTCTTACGACCAAGAGATTTTTTTGTTTAATAAAAAAAATTTGTAACGGTCGTCCTTTTTAACGGGGAATTTAATTGCTATTAAACATTTTTCATCAGTTTTCTAATATCTTCATGCAATAAAATCAAGCGTTGGAAAATTTACTTCAATTAAGCTAATTTTAAATTAGGGAATTCTGTAAAGAATTTTTTTTCACTCATTGCCAAGTGGTTCGGTTTGCTGCTGTGCAAAAGGGCTAAATATTCCTGTTCTGTCTGTCCTTTGGTCGCTACTAAAATAACATTGCCATCATAATTCATATGAGCGATATCCATCAATGTGCTGTAACCAGCTCGGCATATGATCGTCTTGGATTTATAAATTAGGGCTGCAATTTTTTCATGATCGGCAAAGGGAATATAATGAACATTGGATGGAATGGATACTTCGGAGCTATGGTTTAATTTGCCCCCGAGGATAGTAATGGAGATATCGTTTTGACGTAAATTGTGCAGTATTTTTTTTTCAAAAATGCTTCTCGCTGGCTCAGGGCCAGAAATTATAATGAGATAATCTATTGAAGGTGCTTCCTGTTTTTTTTCAGAAGCCGGCAGGATAGATTGTATGCCTATAAATTTTTTTGTTGTTGCAATATGACTGATGGATAATACCCCTGAATGGGTGCTTTCGTGATTGTCGGGAATCCAAATCTCATCAAATGCTTTAATAAACTTATGATTGAAATAATTGACCAATTTTCGACTCAACAAATAGCGCGATTGGATATTAATCTGATGCGTTATTAATATAGATTTGACTTTTGGTGAATACATCCAAAGCGATTGTCAGAGATAATCAGGTCAAAATGTTCAGCAGCAATAATTTTTTGTATCTGTTTCTTTTCAGCGACAATTGCGCGATTTATTTTTGGCAACTGACTCAGAAATGAGAGCCAAAATGGCCAGCGACTTGGATATTTAATATGATATGGGGGGAGCTCAATGTGCTTGCAATTCGGAAATTTAGACTTTAAAAAAGATAATGAGTCGCTATCGGAGGCAATGACGATTTCATTGTCTTGGTGCTGTAGCTTTTTGATAATGGCAGCACTTCGCGTGGCATGTCCCATGCCCCAGTTCAGCACGCAGAATAATATTTTTTTATGATGAATTTCTTGAATAACTATTTAGATTTTAAATAAACAATAAGCTCAGCCAAAGCTACTAATTCTTCTCTATTATTGAGTATTTGAATATCATGTTTTTTTTGATATGAATTCCCTTTGTTTAAATTGCTCGCTACCTCGTTTAAATCTAATTCAGTTAGGTCAAACCGAACATGTAAATCTGTATAGGCAGGTTTGATGTATTTAATATTTGCCTCTTTCAACCAAACAATCACCGGCTTTTTTTGCTTGTGAAAATAAATCCAATACATGATGGGATAAAACGGATCTACCGTGCTAAATATGCTGCCGCCAAAGATCGAAGATGCTAAATTTTTATTCATCCAGCTTCGCCTGATTCGAACTTCAAAATGCATGAGATCCTCAGATATTTTCATTATGTGAATACGAGAAAATATGAAAGGGGGATAAGCGTTTAGAATTAATCTAAGTGGAGTGCTTCGAATTGTTTTCTGTAGGAAAAAATTTCGAATGATTGAGATCACTTTGTCTGATTTTTTTGAGCGTTTAAATCTTTGCCCTTATTGTATAATACTTGGATAATTAAAAACAAAAGAATAAAATAGGCAAAGGCAAATAATGTGTATTCTTGCTTCCAGACAAGCGTTTGAATGAGAAAAATTACAATAGGGAAGGAGATAAGGCTGATAAGCAATAATACAATAGCCACATTTCTATCTTTCAAACCTAAATAGGCAAGATGATGTGTAATGTGGTCTCTCCCTCCTACAAATGGCGATTGCTTTCGCATCAACCTTCTTATGGTTACGGTCATGGTATCAATTAAGGGAACAATAAAAACCAACATGGGGATAACAAACTGCTTAAATTGAAAAGGAGGAGCATCTGCAATATCCTTAAAACCCCAATGAAACATCATGCTAATAGCAGCGAGAAATACACCTAGAAATTGTGATCCCGTATCGCCCATATACATTTTTGATGGATTCCAATTAAAAATAAGAAATCCAATTAAAGCGCCCAATTCACCTATTAAAACGATAGAAGTGCAGATATCATTCGCTCCGCTATACGCAGCGATTATAAATGTAATGACTATAATCGAGCAAGAAATCGATGCTGTTATGCCATCCATATTGTCCAACATATTGATTGAATTCATTAGGCCAATGACCCAAATAATAGTAATTAAATAATCAAATGCGGGGATTCCTAAAACACGAATATAAATATCAGATCCAATTAGGATGAATGCGCAAGTGAGTTGACCTATAAATTTTACCAAGGGATTCGTATTGTAGGTGTCATCTGCCAATCCTATAATAAAACCTAAAGTGCTGGCAACGATAATCCCAATCATATATTTATTGAAAGTGGGATCATTAATATCTCTTAAAAAACCAGCGATGGATACAATAAATAAAAATACAAAATACAAAGAAAATCCACCTAAAGAGGGCTTGGTCGTCGCACTCCAACGCACTTGATTTAAATCGTCATTATTTCTGACCCCCAAATGAATAGAGAATTTAAGCAATAGCCAATTGATGAGTGCAGAAGACACAACGGAAAGAATGCCAATAAAAATTAATAATGCGGATAATTAAATTCCATTATAGTTTCCAATTTTTGAGGTATGACCAAATACTCTCTTTTTTAGATTTTCTATCATCTGTATAATATCCTTCACCTTGACTATAGGTGTAACCATATCCATATCCGTATTCATACATTTCTCCTGATGCTCCTCTCCCAAAGTCATTGACGACAATCGATAGTTTTGTTAATTTATTTTCAACAATCAATCGATCGATATTTCCTAAAAATTCTTTTCGCGTATAATCTGCACGCACAACGTAAAGAGGAACATCTGCCTTCGACAGTAACTCCATGGCATCAGTAACCAAGCCAATTGGCGGGTATCAATAAAAAATAAAATCATAGCTCTTTTTGAGTTCAGCAATAACTGCGTCGAGGTTGTTATTTAAAATCAATTCTGATGGATTTGGAGGCACTGGACCTGAAACAATTACATCTAGATTTTTGAAGTTTGTCGGTGTTATGCAATTTTTAAAATCAGTCTGCCCACTTAATATCGTACTCATTCCGCTCGTCGCCTGAATCCCAAAAATCTTGGCCAAACGCGGTTTACGCATGTCTAAGTCTATCAACAAAACTTTCTTGTCCAATACCGAATGGATGGCCGCTAAATTGATATTCACAAAGGTTTTACCTTCTCCTGGAATCGTAGAAGTGGTTGCTATAACCTTGCAAGCATCATTCGTTGAAATAAATTGAACATTTGCTCTAATTCCTCTAAAGGATTCAGATATTTTAGATTTAGGGTTGATCGTAACAACTATTTTCGACCTAGCCATGTTCTCTTCATTGTACTTCGGGATTACACCGAGCACAGGCGCTTTTATTCTTTTCTTGATGTCTTTAATCGATGTGACAAATTGATACATCAAATATCGCATCAATATCAAACCTAAAGTGAGAAATAAAAACAGAATAATTGAAATCAATCGAATTGTTTTCACTTGCGGAAAAACAGGGATTGAAGAACACATGGGCGGTGTGAGAATAATATAATCGGATACAATTCCCGCCTCCGCTACTAAATATTGTGATTGCTTATCCAATAAATTGAAGAAGAATTTCTCGCTATTGTCATTCTCTTTTTTAAAGCGATCATATTCCATCGCAGTTCCGGGAATTGCGAGTAATTTATTGTTTAAATCATTGTATTTCTGCTTTAATGCATCTTTTTCAGCCTGAGTGGTTTGCAGGCTTTTCTGAATTTGAAATTGCAAACTCTCCAATGTTTTATCAATTTTCTCATTGATGGAAATAATACTTGGATTGTTTGGTTTATAATCAAGCAATAATTGCTCCTTCTGTTTCTGATATTCCTTCAACTCGTTCAATACCGTGAAAAAATGATCGGATAAAACACCCATTTTTGAATAGGCAAAAATACCAAAGTAAGATTCTAATGACTTATCTCTGCTTTGTCTGATTGCTTTTAATGTCGAAGCTTGAACTTCTAAAATTTCTATTTTCTCTTGTATCGATTTTAGATTGTCAAATATTTCTTTGATTTGAACATCTGGAGAGAATACGGTAGCAAGTGATGAATTGTTTGAAGTGTCTCGAATGGTTTCATACCGAGTTCCAAATGTGTCAATTTGATGGCGCAAGAAGCGCAAAATACTTCCAACACTCTCCACTTTTCGCTCCTTGTCAAAAGAGATAAATGAATTTATTAAAGCGGTAGTGAAATCTAATGCTTTAAGCGTATTTGCATCCTTTAATTTGATTTGTAAAGATTGTGTTTGGGGAACAACTTGAGATACATCAAGTTTAGAAATAAAATGGGCAATTTGATTATCTTCATTGTTGATGATAAAATACAAATTTGGGCGCTCCAATTCAACTCCCGTCTTTTTTATCTTAATCTCAAAATGTTTCCCGACAATGGGGACATTAAATTTCCCCTTTTAGCTCTATTGTTTCATCATTGAAAAGATATTCTAATCGATATGAATGGGGATTTAGAATTTCAATTTTATGACTTCATCCAATATCTGCGTATTTTTAATCTTAATGATCGACACTTCAAATGGACTTGTTTTATACATCTCTGAAGAGACGAGTCCTGTTCTTCCTTTGTTGAAGTAGCTGACAGCTAGCGGAAGGGAATCGAGTACTCTATGAATCATCATAGAGGATTTTAAAAGTTGAATTTCTCTATAGATCTCGGCATCATCTGCCTGCAAAATGCTCTCTACGCCTAGTACTTTCATGGTCTCTGGCGTCTTCTTGAGAATTAGACTAGCAGACGCTTCATAGATGCGCTCTGAATATCTAATTACCAAAAATCCTCCGCCCAAACAAAGAATGAACAATAGAATAATCCATATAATGGATTTTTTAAGAACATACTTAAATAGATTGAGGTTAAAATCTTCAATCGCATCATTAAGAAAATCACTGGTGTCTTTATAATTCTCCATGAATCTGCCTTATCTTTTTAAATTCGTAATTAGCGCTACAATCAACGTGGCCATGGATAAAGGCAGTGTTATAATCGGAGCAATGTCTACAATCGCATGGTATACTGGTCTTTTATACTCTTCTACATAGACAATATCATTTGTTTGAATTGTTAAATCCGCTGTAGTCATACCCTTCATTGTAGACAAATCTACTTGATAGACTTCTGGGTTCTTTAAACTTCCTCTGATTATTTTTATATTGTATGCTTTCAAAGTTCGATCTATGCCGCCAGCTTTAGCAAGAACCTCAATGAGATTTGTTGGGGCTTTATTCAATGATACAATGCTTCCTTGAGATCATGTAAATACAAATGCCCTTCTGTTTTCTATCTTCAGATTCAGCTTTTAATTCTGCCTCTTTAAAGCCGCTTACTTTATAATAGCCGATTACTGGAAGATCGCACATGCCATTCATATCCACTAAGAATGTCGTTGTATTGACCGATACGCTAGACTCTTTTAAAACGTCTACCAAGTTCATTCCATTGCGGGAATATACCTTGATACTCAATTCGTCCCCTTCTTTGATAATATATGCGTCTTTTATCGCCTCCAATTTGGGAGCGACGGGAACGTAATTCTCATTTTGGAATAGGGTGTTGGGATAAACATTTCTGCAAGAACTGACAACAAGCCAATAAGGGAGAAAAAAGAATAATATAAATTGCTTTGAATAAGATGCCATATCAAAATAGATAGGGCAAATCTATACAAAAAATTAATATTTAGTTCAATAACATTTTGTAAAGCGCTCTCATATCGCTTACAAGCCTCTGATAGGAGAATTGCTTTACAATTTTTTGACTATTGGTTGTGCTGAACTGATTTCTCAGAGAATCATTCTCCACAAGGGTTTTAAGCTTTTCTTGGAAATTGATCAAGTCTCGACTTTCCACCAAGAATCCATTTTGACCATCCTCTATAAAATCTGCTATTCCACCCACATTCGTTGTTAAAATTGGCTTTCCCGCGGCGGCAGCCTCAATTAAACTCACCGGCGTCCCCTCATTAAACGATGTCAAGCACACAATATCCGAACCAGCATTGATCACGTCTATATCTTTTCTCCAGGATGTAAATGTAATTGCACAAGTTTTTTGTAAATCCGTATTGTCAAAGCTAAGACCCAGCGATTTGGCCTTCTCCTCAATATTCATGCGGTTTTCCCCATCTCCAACAATCATCGCGCGAAATTTTCTATTCGTATTCGCTTGTAAATACGCTAAAGCTTCGAGAAACATCGTGTGGTTTTTTATAGGAACCAAACGACCAATAATACTAATGACAATTTCGTCGTCATGGATACCAAACTCTGCCCGAAATGCTTTTCGCTTTGATTCTAAGTCAGTCGTGTACTTTGCCAAATCAAAACCCAAAGGGATGATATGGGCCTTTGATTTATCGCAAATTTTATAATCCTCACATAACTCCTTTTGTTGAATTTTACTGATAACGACAATGCCCGATGTCCTCTTTGCCAAATACCTTTCAATAAATAAAAACACTTTCGTGCTAAACGATGAGAAGTACGAATGAAATATATGTCCGTGAAAGGTATGCAGTATTACTGGCACACCGCAGCTCAGTGCCGCCAATCGCCCAATCGCCCCAGCCTTTGCAGCATGTGTATGCACTATCTGCGGTTTAAATGCTTTTATAGCATTTCGAATCTCTATAAATGATTTGAAATCTTTAATGGGGTGAATAGAGCGATGCATATCTTGCACATATATTGGCTCTATCCCTAAATTTTGCGTAATAAACTCTGATCCAGCTTCGGAATCATCTTTCATGCCTGCTAATAACCTCGTCTCATATTCAGGTTCAAGATATTTGGTTAAGAATGCAGCATTATAGGTTGGGCCCCCTAGATTCAATCGATTGATAATGCGCAGTACCTTAATCGGTTTTTTACTTTCCAAGATAATTACTTTATGTACAATACAAAAAAGGCCACAATGAAGGGAATGACAAATATAAACGCATCAAATCGATCGAGAAATCCTCCATGTCCGGGCATAATAGAACCACTGTCTTTTATTTTTAAACTCCGCTTCATTTGACTTTCTACCAAATCTCCCATCGATGCAAATATAATTACAATGATGGCAACACACATCCAACCCATCAAATTCAATAATTGTAAATTTTCAAATCCAGGATAGGTCGATAAGTATGTCGAAACCAAATATGCCGTCAACAAAGTGGCGATTAACCCACCTAGAGAACCTTCAATGGTATTGTTTGGAGAAATATTTGGCACCAGTTTATGCTTGCCAATCAATGAACCCAATACATAGGCTCCTGTATCATTCATCCATACACATAATATGATGCCGATAATAATTTGACCTATATATTGACCGTTATAATAAGTTAGATAATGTAATAGGGAAAATGATGTACAGATATAGATAATCCCCACTAAATTAATGCCGATATTTCTAAATGGTCTTTTTGAATTGATAAATAATTCGAGGATGAAAAAAGAGAGCAAAAGACTTGGAAATAGTAGCATATATCTCAAATCCAACACGCCAAGCGCAATAAAATACGAGATGAGAAAAAACAAAGTGCCTATCAATAAACCCAAGTATTTGTAGAGGTTGATTTTGGGAGAATCTCGCTTGAAAAATGGAGGGACGATATTGTAGTATTCATTGATACACCCAATGCTTACAATTAAAAAAGTGCCCCATAGGTGTGTTGATTGAAATACAAAGCGCCCAATACCACAGCTGCAAATAGGAATCCAGATATGGCTCTAATAAAAAATGTTTTCATATTGTTTTGTCCGAATCCCCGATGAGAAAATTCAATTTTCGTTCGTATTCAAATTAAAGTTTGAAGACCAACTTGTCTATTCTTGTAAATTCTTTGCATAGCAAATATAGTAATCAATATGGATATTGAGATTTCAATTCCACTAAATATATTTGTTTCTGATATGTCAAAGTCAATTAGGCCTTTTGCATTTAAATAGGATATGACTACAATCGCTGAATTGTTGAGAATGTGAAGCCCAATCGTAATCCATAGATTACCTGTGAAATAATAGATATAGCCAAAGAGGATTCCGATGAGCACGATGCCGAATATATTATAAATCAATCCGTGAAATACAGCGAAAAGGATTGCGCTGAAAAAAATTGAAAAATGAATGTTCTTTGACCATTGATGAAATAATCGCTGAAAAATACCCCTAAAGACCATTTCTTCTCCAATCCCAGCCAATAGTCCCATCGTGATAATCTGCAAAATAAACATGCTGATGGAGGTGTCTTCTAAAATGGCTTTGGTAAATGCATCATTTGCGGTTTGATTTTCAAGAAAAAGGCGGTGTATATAATCTCCCAATGGCAAGAGCTTGCTGTATTCAGCAGCACTCGAGGTGATTGCTTGAATACTGAGCAAGAGCACGATAGAATAGAAAATAACTGATTTGTTTATCGGGGAATTTAATCCAAGATAAAGTTTGATTGATTCTTTCTCGATAAAAGTGATAAAGGCAATCGGAGCGAGGATAAATACACATAGATGGATAATCGCTTGACTCGCCAACAATTCAAAGGGATGCTCATCAAAATTGGAGATCAATTCTGAGAACCTGTAATCTGATAGAGAAGCTGAAATGATGACACTTGACACAGCCACCCCGAGCAATAGAAGCGAAAAGAAAATAAAAAATTTAAGTGCTGGGTGCTTTTCTTGTTCCATAGAATGCGCTGTGCATAGAAATTAAAAAAAATAAAGGCAACAATATGTGTTGCCTTTATTTTAATTTTTATCTAAGTAATTATTTGGGCTCGTCTGCTTTTGGCTCTGGCGCCTTTTCTTCAGAAGGAGTCACTGTTTTATCTTCTGTAGGGAGAGGACTTGCCTTGATAGGTTCTGTTTTAAATATTGTTTCGCCCGTTTTCGGTTCTGTTTCTGTTGCTTTAGGGCTAGTTTCTGTTGCAGGTTTTTCAGACTTTTCTTTGTTGAAATTAAATACCAAAGAAACGCGCATTGTATTATCCAATGGATTTCTAGTCGCTGAAGTTGGAATTAAATAAGAGAAATTGAGGGCAAAAGAATTGTATTTAATTCCAAGTCCTGCTGTCAAGAAATTCCTGCCTCCCTTAGCATCTGTTTCATAGAAATAACCCGTTCTCACCGCAAATTGCTTATTATACCAATACTCTAAACCCACTTGAAGTATATACTCTTTCAACTCTTCTGATAAGCCTCCTGGAGCATCACCCCATGAACTGAATATTGAAGAGACTGTTCCCATTTCTTTATAATCTGGAACGGTTGTATCGCCATTCATTTTTTCAGAGCGTGGTGATGGGACCATTAGTTTGTTGATTTCAAAATTGAAATTGACGCTGTTGTATTTATCTATGTCTAATTCATAACCCACCCCTGTTCCGAAATTTGCTGGGAGATAATCTCCTACAGATGCTGAGGTATAGTTCATTTTATTTCCAATATTCGATAAATTGAGTCCCCAGTTTATTCTGCTCTTCATGCTTTTTAACTTTACTGGAGTTGTGTAAAACATAGAGATGTCGCCAGCTGCTGCATGGCCGGCACTGGATCCGCCGCCTGAAGTCGCTTGTTGAATGCCTCCTGTTAAATTAGAATAAACATATCTAAGGGATATTCCCAACGAGAATTTCTTGGACATCTTGCGCGCATGGTGGAAGTCAAATGCCAATTCATTGGGATTATAGTTCCCAATCGGATTACCTAGAGCATCTGTGAAGTCAATCTTCCCCAGTGAAAAATACCTCAAAGAGGTGGCAATCGTCTGCATGGAATTGATTTTATAATACCCTCCAGCACTGATAAGGTGAATATCATCGACCAATTGTCTCAACCAAGGCGAATAGTTCACGCTAAAGCCATAATCATTTTCTATAAAGGCAAATTTCGCTGGATTGTGATAGTCAGAATTATTGTCTGGACTCGTCGCTATTCCAATATCAGCCATGCCCGCACTTCTCGCATCTACAGGGATTCTCAAGAACGGAACTGCTGAAGTGACTGGAATCGCTTGATCAACTTGTTGGGCAATTATTTTATTGAATGGAATTAGTAAGCAGAGGAAATAGAATTTTTTAACAATCATCATGCACGGTTATATTAAAGGATAAAAATAGGAATAAAAATAATTCGAGCCATTTTTTTTGACTTTATAGAACTTTTTTAAGATTTAATAACTTATCGCAAAAGGACGAGTTTTTGAACATCTGCAATGGAATTGCCTTGCTCGTCGCGCAAAAATACTTTGTAAATATATACGCCACGACCAATTGCATCGCCATATTCATCCAATCCGTCCCAGCATATTTCTCGATTCATTCTATAGCTCGTCGCTTGAATTTTCTGATAGAGGTTCTTGACAATCTTCCCCGATATGGTATAAATCTGAATGGTAATATCCAATAACTCCCCTGCCTTGTTGTGTTCAAATTGAAAACATGTATTGGTCGTGAATGGATTAGGGTAGTTCAATAGATGTTTAATCGCGATCGACGCATTTTTAGCGACAATGAATTCTGTATAGCCTTCTCCAGGATTGTTGTGCACATCCCATGCCTTGAGTTTCAATGTATGCTTGCCCTCTGAAAGTTTGGATAGGTTGTATCTCACATTGCCCTTGGTATAATCATCTAATGCAGATTCATAAAAATTATTGAGCGAAATAGCATTTTGAGTCTTTTCATCTATAATTGCTGTGATGTCATGTCCAACCCCATTTCCTACGGTATTGATCCCATTTTCGTCGCTGAGCATGGCGAATATCGCTGGATTTTCATTGGTAATTCCTCCCAGGGCAAAATTGGCGTCGTTCATATATAATTTCACCTCTGGTCCTTTTGAATCACTCGCATAATTTTCATCTGTGCTGCCCACATAAAAATCTTTGTTGTATCCATTGGCATCCATATTGCCTCCCTGTGAAGCGTTTTCGGCATAATAACTCATTTTGCCTTTGCCAATATTGTAGTCGATGTCCTTAGGGACAATAAAACTGAATTCAAAAGCCCCATTGACAACGCTTGCTCGACCTTTGAAAATGGTATTCTGTTGGGAGATAAACTCGTATTCCTGCGCCTGTCGATCATTATTAAGTGTCCTAATCGTTGAGGCTTTATCAAAAATGGTAGGATAGCATATGCCATTGAAATTTTGAATGATTTGGTTTTGGTTATTTCGCACTTCGCCGCGGATCGTTACCTTTTGAAGCGCCTTAAGGGTATCATTCCCGCTGATTGGATTTCCTGAAATTTGTGTGGTGACGATATTATTTTCTGGAAAATTAAGGGTCAATGCTGGGTCTCCCAATAATACAAACTTTCTCGCATTTGGGTTTCGGGGCTGTTGATTCTTTGCTCTTCTTGCAATCTCTCCCAATGTTTGGTATTTCCCATCGATTTTGTCGAAAAATCCTTCAAATAAATCTTGCACCAATTGACCATTGTCGCTGATATAGACCAATCGCGTCGTGGACAATATGCTCACTGCTCCTCCCTTGGGGTTGATGACTAAATTCTCGCCCGCTGACTGAAAACTAGGATCATCGAATGGACTGAAATCGCATGTTGCAGTTACAAAAAACGGCAAATTATCGATGTTCTTTAACGCTAGAATTTCACTATTGCCAAACAATCGCTCTTGCGCCCAATTCGTTGGACCGCCATGGCCAATATAAGTTATTGCTAAACAACCCTGATTGATTTTGTCGAGCAATGCCTTTTGTGCATCTGGATATCTATTGCCACCTGCTGAAGATTCTTGCTTGAAAGCATCTAAATAGACCTTGTCGACATTAAAAGCGGGAAAACTATCTTGAATGGGTTTTGATATATAATCGTCGCATTGCGCCTGAAAGATATAGTCTGTCGTATTATCTGCATCATCAGCTACTACAGTAACCTTATTTCTCCAGTCCCGATAACCCACAGCATCTTTATATCGAACGATTTTATCCACCGAGGCAAATGCTTCGGCAAGACTCTTACAAGGTATTCTGCCAACTCCTATATCTGCCTTATTGGTAATGGTATGGTTCAATATATCTATTCCACCTTCTCCATCATCTAGATAAGTCAAGTAATCATCAGTATTGTAAGATTCCCCGCCATCAAAGGACTCAACGCTCTCATAGGTAGGGACGAAATCATCCAAACTTTTGTAATTGAATGATGCATCGCCCATCAATAAGATGTTTTTTAGCTGCAAATTTGGATTAGAGGCACCTCGATCGTAAAATAATTTTGACAAATCCCTCAATGCCGTGATATCCTTGGTGCCTGAACTGAATTCGTTGTAAACGGATTCAAGGGGAAGCACATGAACCGTCATTCCGTCTTTTTCTCTGTGTAAATTTGCCAGTTTATTGGCGGCACTTAAAAAGGCATTGGGGCTGACAATGAGAAATGCTGCTGGTGAAAGTCCATGAATATTTTGATTGGCAATCTTCTGTCCAGCAGTTGGAATCAATGTCTGCGATGATTCAAAAACGACAAATTCTTGCAATACTTGATTGCTGAAATTAAATCGGTGGATATTTCCAGATGCGGAGGTAATTACTTTTTTAACTGATGCAATATCTGTGACATTCCAAATTTCAAAATTACTAGAAGCGGTCAATTCCTCTGTTGGCGTGATATTGACTGTCACTAGAGAATTTGCATCAACTCCAATGCCGACAGATGAATTGCTCACAGCAGAATATCCCGCCAATAAAGTAGAGAAATTCACTTGTTTCGTATTGTCGATATTGGCAAAATTAATTGGATAGGATTTAGAATTGCTAGAGGATGTGAACATGTCGCCCAACCATACTCGGCCAGTTTTAATTAAATTGGTTTTGTCTTGCTCAATGGCGAAATAATCCTGAAAAGTATTGATGGTCGCAGCAGGTGTATTTGTATTATTCAGATCTTGAACTCGGCTTCCCTTTCCGCGATTCGTCGTGAAAAAATAAGCACTGCTATCGCTGTACAAGTGAGATTCATGGCGAAATAATTGGTCGCTCTGCAAAGTCCATTTCATATTCCCTTGGGCATAGAAGAGGATAAAATCTCCTGCATCAAATTTATCATTGCCATTATTGTCGATGACTTTAATACTGTTCTCTGGCAAATCATCGTACTTGGATTCTCCTACAATGGTTGGTTTCATCCCATTGCTATAGCCGAATATGCCGCAATTAGATAGGTTGAAGCTCGTGGCATCAATTTTCAAATTTTTTGTAATAAAATCATAATTCAATTGATAAACACCCGATTTTTTAATATAGATTTTATACCAATCTCCTGATTCAAGCGCCGAATTGGCGGCCGCATGGGTGGATTTTTTACTAAGCGCCTGAGAGGTTTTGGCAAGTTTCTGAACTTCGAATCGCACCAAGCGCTCTATTTTCCCTGTACTAGGGTTTTTTCTAAGAGGAATACATTCCATATAGATACTCACCTCTTTTCCAGCCCTGCTTAAACTTTGATTCCAGATAATCTCAGTGGGATAATCCCCTTTAATATCCGTCTCTTCAAATATTTCGTTTGCAATACGCGCGGCATTTTGTGAAGGGTCTGTGGGTAAATTGAAAGAATAGATGATTTTTTTATCCGCGGGGCTAAGCCTGCATTGGTCGCAAACACTTGTCAATCCAAAATCTGCCAAGGATGTTTGTCTCCAATTTATTTTTTTGGACAATATCTCAGCACTTATCGCGTTATATGTAAATAAAATAATCAAAAATAAAATTGAATATCTTTGATGCCTTAAATTAATCATAGAGTAAGTATTAAGTTTCGAATTAAATGACAACTGTATAACGTGAAGTATTTAAAATTATTGTTTTTGTTTTCAACTATTTCTTTGGTAAAGGTAGCAAATTCTCAAGATTTTCACTTTTCTCAATTTTATAACAACCAGATTTTTTTAAATCCTGCGATGTCTGGTTTGGCATTTGGCCCAAGGATAAGCCTCCATTACAGAAATCAATACCCCGGTATCGGTGCTGGCGCAGAGAGCGGCTATACAACTTATGCAGTGGCCTATGATCAGCATGTCGAAAAGTTAAATAGTGGTTTCGGACTCTTAGCCATGATGGATAGAACAGCCAATGGAATCTACAATCGCTATAATATCTTTATGACTTACGCCTATCAAATCAGATTGAGCAGAAAATTGGGCTTAAAAATTGGGGTGTATGGGGGATTGAATTCGGCCAATTTGGATTGGAATAAATTGAAGTTTTACGACCAAATTGACCCAGTCAATGGATTCTTCGGGAATCTTGCCACTGCTGAGGTCCCGCCAACTTCATTGAGCCAGAATAATTTCGATGGGGGTTTTGGATTTTTATTTTTTAATCAAAATTTTTACGCCGGTGTCACCTTGCGCCATTTGACTTTTCAGAAAAATTTCTTTTACAACAGCAATAATTTATCTCTTACCCCGTTATACCTTGGAAGTCATGTAGGAATGATCAAAATGTTTAACAAGCGAAACAAGACCTATTTGGCACTAAATTTGAATTACGCATTTCAATACAAAAACCACGAATTGGTTCCAGTGGCTTTGTTTAACTATGAATTGATCAATATGGGCATGGGATTCAGACATACTTTTAAAGAATTGGAATCGCTGATATTCTATGTAGGGGTGAGCAAGGGAATTGTTCGTGTCAATTATTCATATGATCATACGATGTCGGCATTGTCGGGATATACAGGGGGGAGCCATGAATTGAGTTTTAGGTTTTTGTTCGGCGGAGATGATAATTCGCTGCGATCTAAATCATTGAATGGCATCATCGATTGCCCAACGATTTTAAAAAATTAATTTAATTGATTTACAGGGGTTTAGGACTTATTTTTCGAATTTAACAAAAAAGATATTTACAAAAAAGATAAAAATTCATACTTTAGCCTCTTTATTTCAAAACTAGGATAAATAAAATTTCAAATTTTCAATTACCAAATGAGAAAACTAACAGGATTTTGCATTATTGCATTGTTGATTGCAACGGGACTTACTTCATGTAAGAAAAACACTTCATCTTCTACTGGTTGGGAATACAACAGCAAGGAGAATGGAGGATTTGAGAAATTAGATTACAATGGTCAAGAAACAGGTCCAGGTCTAGTTTTTGTAGAAGGCGGTACATTTATCATGGGTCAGAAGGAACAAGATGTCATGTTTGATTACAACGCTATTCAAAGACGTATTACGGTTTCTTCTTTTTACATGGATGAAACAGAAGTGGCGAATATCCACTACCGTGAGTATTTATACTGGTTGGAGCGCGTTTACGGCGAGTCTTATCCAGAAGTTTTGAGAAAAGCATTGCCTGATACATTGGTTTGGAGAGATGAATTGGCTTACAACGAGCCATACGTAGAATACTACTTCCGTCACCCAGCATACGATATGTATCCAGTTGTTGGTATCAATTGGTTGCAAGCAAACGATTTCTGCGCTTGGAGAACAGACCGCGTCAATGAGAAATTATTGATCGATCACGGTATCTTAAATGAAAATCCTAATCAAGTTAACGAAGATAACTTTAATACAGAGGCTTACTTGTTGAGCAAATACGAAGGTGATGTTCGCAAGAATTTACCTGACTTAAATCCAAATGGATCAGGCGAGCGTCCAGTTCGTTTCGAGGATGGTATCCTTTTGCCAGATTATAGATTGCCGACTGAAGCTGAGTGGGAATTTGCAGCAAATGGATTGGTAGGTAACCAACCATATGTAGATGAAGAGCGTTTCACGGATAATAAAATATACCCTTGGAATGGTACTTCATTGCGTTACCCTAGATATGGTAAAAGACAAGGAACTTTCTTGGCTAACTTTAAAAGAGGTAGAGGAGATATGATGGGTATGGCAGGTAAATTGAACGATGATGGATCTATCACGGCTCAAGTTGATGCATACTTCCCGAATGATTATGGTTTGTTTAATATGGCAGGAAACGTGAACGAGTGGGTAGGTGATGTATACAGACCGATGAGTTCTATCGACGAGAATGATTTTAACTCTTTTAGAGGAAATATCTTCAAAACTAAAATGACAGATAACGAAGGCAACTTCGTCGATAAAGATTCTTTGGGTAGAATTCAATTCAGAAATGTAACAGACGAAGAAGCTGCTATGAGAAGAAATTACCGCAAGTCTGATGTTAGAAATAACGACGATGGTGACGTAAATTCTTGGACACAATACAACTACGGAATTTCTTCATTGATCAATGACAATGCAAGAGTATTCAAAGGTGGTGGTTGGAAGGACAGAGCTTACTGGTTGTCTCCAGGAGTTAGAAGATACCTTCAAGAAACAGATGCAATGGATTACTTAGGTTTCAGATGTGCTATGGACAGAGTCGGTAGCCCTAGAGGAAATGAGTTTGATAGTGGAAATAGCTTCGGAATGAAGAAAAGAAGATAATATTCAATTGTGAATTCAAAGAACCTCCGTATTATTGCGGAGGTTTTTTTTTGAACTGATATGAAATCCATCCAGCAATTATATAGCGTATTTCTTCAGAGTACAGGAGTGAATACAGATACCCGAAACCGTCAGTTCTGGGCAACTATTTTTTGCATTAAAAGGGGAGAATTGCAACGGCAATCAATTTGCAAAAGGTGCGATTGAAAATGGAGCAATTGCTGCGATAATCGATGAAGAGGAATTTTTTATCGATAGCGAAAAGACCTTGCTCGTCGAGAATTGTTTAGAAACCCTACAAGCACTGGCACAATATCACCGAGAACAGTACAATATTCCTGTAATCGCTATTACGGGCTCTAATGGAAAGACCACCTCGAAAGAATTGATCAACGCGGTACTTACTTCGCAATACAAAGTATGCTGCACGCAAGGGAACTTGAATAATCATATTGGTGTGCCACTCACCTTGCTTAGAATGAAAAAAGGGGATGAAATAGCCTTGATTGAAATGGGCGCCAATCACTGTGGAGAAATTGAATCTTATTGTCGCTGGGTGCAACCCACCATTGGTATTATATCCAATATTGGCAAGGCACATTTAGAGGGATTTGGTGGCATAGAGGGCGTTATCAGAGGAAAAACAGAATTGTATAAGTCGATAGAACAGCGCAACCAATTGGTCTTTGTCAACGGAGATGACCCGCTCCTGATGGATAAATCGAATCATTTAAAGAGACTGGTTTATGGTTCAAAGCAAGCGGATTTTTTGTTTGAAATGGCAGAGGGAAAAAGTGAATTGCTACGGATATATCATATCGAACATGGAGTCAAAACATTGATAAAAAGCCAATTGACAGGGGATTATAATTTTTCAAATATTGCCTTGGCGGTGAGTTTGGGTAGGTATTTTAAAATGGATATTGCTCAAATCGCCACAGCGATTGCGGCATATACCCCGACAAATAGTCGCTCGCAAATCATTAAAAAAGGACGCAATACCATCATTTTAGACGCTTATAATGCCAATCCATCCAGCATGGAAGAGGCGCTTAAGAACTTGGCTGCTATGCCTCAAGAGAATAAGGTGGCGATGATCGGCGGCATGAAGGAATTGGGCAATGAATCTGCATTTGAGCATAGAAGAATCATCAAATTTGCACAACAATTCCATTTTTCGAACTTTGTATTAGTAGGCATGGAATTCAAAGAAGCAGCATTGGAATTGGGCTTAATTTATTTCGAAACGAGTGACTTGGCAAAGACGTGGTTTCAAGAACAATCCTTTGAAAACACGGTTATTCTAATCAAGGGTTCGCGTGGAACGAGAATGGAGAAGGTGATTGAATAGTAAGCAATTCTTTATGGATAAATTTATGTGCCGTTTTATGAACATTTGAAGCCTTGATTTTGTTTGTGTGCTAGCTCTCGTGATTTGATTATTTAGATATTTAAAACATTTTTTATTTTGGAAATTTTAGACAAAGCCAAGGAAGTCGTCAGAGAATTTAGCCCTGCGACATTTGCCCTAAAGAATAGAACCACCGTCCTCTTAGCGACCATCCTCATCACATTTATCGGAATCTCAGCCTATAACGGCATGCCGAGAGAGAATTTTCCGGAAATTAAAATACCGACCATATTCGTGGGAATCACTTATCCGGGAAACTCCCCGAAAGATATGGAGAACCTCATTACTCGCCATATTGAGAAGGAGATTAAAACCATCAATGGGGTGACGAAGATATCCTCCTCGTGTATCCAAGATTTCTCTACAACCGTTGTTGAATTTGACTTTGAAGTGGATCCCAAGGATGCTCTTCAAAAGGTAAAGGACGCCGTAGATAGAGCAAAGTCTGATTTGCCGACTGATATGACCATTGAGCCGAATATTTTCGATATGGACTTTTCGAATATGCCAGTCGTCAATGTCAATCTATCGGGCAAGGAATTCAGTATGGATGAGCTCAAGGATTATGCGGAATATCTCAAAGACGAAATTGAAGTGCTTCCAGAGATTTCAAAGGTGGAAATTAAAGGGGCATTGGATAAGGAGATGAAGGTGGAATTGAATCGATATAAAATGGAGGCGATGGATATCTCTTTTTACAATATTGAGGAGGCCATCAAACAAGAAAATATTACCATGTCTGCGGGAGACCTCTCCGGCAATGATTATAGAAGAACTTTGCGCGTTGAAGGTCAATTCAAATCTTAAGAGGATTTGAAAAATATTATTTGAAAGCACAGAATGGACAGATTGTTTTGCTCAGAGATATCGCAGAAGTTTCCTTTGGATATATTGATCCAGATAGCTATGCGCGCATCGAGGGAAGTCCTGTCGTTTCCTTGGATATTATGAAGCGAAGTGGACGAAACTTATTGGATGCTGTTGATAAAATTTATGTCTTAGTAGAAAAGGCAAAGCAGGAGAAATTCCCAAAGAGCCTTTCCATATCCATTACAAATGATACTTCTAAGCAGACCAAGAGCTCTGTTGCAGATTTAGAAAACAATGTCATCTCCGCGATTTTGCTCTCTGTATTGGTTTTGATGTTATTCCTCGGATTTAGAAATGCCATGTTTGTGGGTATAGCTATACCATTGACGATGCTATTGGGCTTTACGGTATTGAGTGCGATGGGGTATACCTTGAACATGATGTTGCTCTTCTCCTTGATTTTGGCGCTTGGGACCTTCATTGACAATGGTATCGTGGTGGTAGAGAATATATATCGTCACCACACCAATGAGAAAAAACCTTTATTGCAAGCATCTTTGGATGGGGTGAGTGAAGTCGCATTGCCGATTATTACTTCTACTTTAACGAATTTGGCGAGTTTCCTCCCCTTGCTTTTTGGCCGGGAATCATGGGGAAATTCATGCGCTATTTGCCAATTACATTGATTGTTATTCTCTTCAGTTCACTATTTGTAGCCTTTATTCTAGTTCCTGTTTTCACGGCCATCTTTATGAAAATTGAAACGGGGAAAGAACAAGTCGATAAGAAAAAAGCGAGCAAAATTTTTGTTTTCTTGACTTTGATTGCTGTTGTTTTCCATTTAATTGGATATTTCTTAAAGAGCAAAGGCTATCATACCATCGCCAATATAGCCATTTGGGGGATTATTTTAGGCGTATTGGATTTAGTCGTTATCAAGCCATCCACCAATATCATCTTGCATAAATTTTTACCTTGGATTGAAAATGTCTATAAAAATACGTTGATCTATGCCTTGCATGGAAAGAATCCGCGCAAATTTATTTTTGGAATTATTGTGACGCTCTTTTTATCTGTCATTATATTGATTCTAAGACAACCGCATGTGGTATTCTTCCCATCAGCAGATCCAAACTATGTGAATGTATTTATTGAAATGCCAACAGGCACGGATATTCATCGAAGCAATCAATTGGCTAAAGATGCAGAACAAAAAATATTGAAGATCACCAAAAAATATGGCGGTGTCGTAGAAGCGGTGCTGACGAATGTAGGTAAGGGAACGGTTGATCCGATGGGCGATAAAACAGCCTCAGGTACAAGCACTACGCCGAATAGAGCGAGAATAACGGTTTCTTTTGCAGAATTCCCCGATCGAGGCGGGGTGGACACCAAAGTGATTATGGAAGAGCTCAGAGCCGCTGTGGTAGGCGTCGCTGGTGTCAATATCACGGTGGCAAAGAATCAAAATGGACCTCCAGTTGGTCCTCCGATTTCTATCAACATTATGGGAGAGGAGTTTGATAAATTAGTGGAAATTCAAAATCAAGTGAGACAAGAAATTCGCACTTCAGGCATTCAGGGAATCGAAGAATTGAAATCGAATTTAGATGCCTCTAAGCCTGAAATGGTTATTTCTATTGATCGCGCGGCAGCAAGAACTTACGGTGTTTCAACAGCTCAAGTGGCATCAACAATTAGAACCGCTTTGTTTGGAAAAGAAGTGACCAAGTTCAAACAAGGAGATGATGATTATCCAATCATGCTTCGCCTAGATAGCACAGCGCGCAAGAGCATTGATGATTTATTGAATCAAGTGCTCGTGTTTAGGGATCAGAATACGGGAAAATTAGTAGAAGTGCCAATATCGGCAGTCGCTAAAGCGGATTTTGCCTCTTCTTATGGATCGATTACCAGAAAAGATCAGAATCGCGTGATCACTATTTATTCGAACGTTTTACAGGGATATAATGCTGATGAAATCAATAAGAAGCTTGAATCATTATTAAAAAATAAACAATTGCCTAAGGGATATGAAATCAGTTTTGGCGGTGAACAAGAGGAACAGGGAAAGGCCATGGCATTCTTATCGCGCGCTTTGCTTGTAGCTCTATTCTTAATCTTGCTGATTTTGGTTGCGCAATTCAATTCAATCATTATTCCTATTGTGGTTTTAGGCTCAGCGCTATTGAGTACAATTGGTGTATTCTTGGGATTAGGTATTTCTGGGATGGATTTTGTTGTAATCATGACCATGATCGGTATCATTTCATTGGCGGGCGTTGTGGTAAATAATGCGATTGTATTGTTGGACTTCTTCGATTTGACCAAGGAGCGCATGCGCTTGAAATTGGGCATCAGTGAAGATGAACCGCTCACTCGAGAAGCTTTAAAAAGAAGCTATTGTTGAATCGGGCTATACGCGTTTGAGACCTGTGATGTTGACAGCCATTGCAACGGTAATTGGTTTGATTCCATCTGCGATTGGCTTGAACATCGATTTTATTGGCTTGGTTTCAGAATTTAAACCACACTTTTTATCGGTGGAGATAGCACAGCATTCTGGGGGCCATTGAGTTGGGCCGTTATGTATGGATTGGTTTTTGCTACAGTTATCACCTTGGTGATTGTGCCTGTAATGACCTATTATGCAGAGCGATTGGAATGGAGATTAAAGGGGAAGCGAATGAAAAAAGAGGGCTCGAATTAAACTGCGATTCCCATTTTTAACTAGTTTCAATTAATTCAATTACATTTACGACTTATTCTTATAGTTTTTTTATATGAATGTACTTTCAAATAGAGTGTCGTCCATGGTAGAATCAGCTACTTTGTTGATGGCGAGAATGGCGAGGGAATTAAGAGGGAAAGGTGTGGATGTGATTAACCTCAGTTTGGGGGAACCCGATTTTGATACGCCCCAACATATCAAAGATGCAGCTGTAAAGGCGCTTGCAGACGGACAGACAAAATACACGCCCGTATCTGGTTTATTAGAACTTCGAGAGGCGATTTCAAGAAAATTTTTGCGCGACAATGGATTGCACTATGCACCAGATCAAATCGTTGTTTCTACAGGTGCAAAGCAGAGCATTGCCAATGCTTGTTTGGCCTTATTGGATAAAGATGATGAGGTCTTATTGCCTTCTCCTTATTGGGTGAGTTATGCTGCAATAGCGCATTTATGTGAGGCTAAATGGATTGAAATATTAGCACCTGTCGAACAGCACTATAAAATAACACCAGAGCAATTAGAAGCGCATATTACCCCTAAGACCAAATTGGTTATCTTCAGTTCGCCGTGCAATCCAACAGGTTCTGTATTGAGTCACGATGAATTGGCTGGATTAGTAGCAGTGTTGGAAAAATATCCGCGCATTCATGTCATCTCAGATGAGATATACGAATATATCAATTACGCAGGAAAACATGTGAGCATTGCATCTTTTAAAAGCATGTATGATCGCACCATAACCGTGAATGGCTTCTCTAAGGGATTTGCGATGACAGGTTGGAGATTGGGTTATATCGGGACTACAAAAGAAATCGCACAAGCTTGTGATAAGATTCAAGGGCAGTTTACCTCTGGTACCTGCAGTTTTAATCAAATAGCGGCTATTGCTGCCTTGGATGGAGATATGGGTCCGACGATGGCTATGCGCGAAGCATACCAACGAAGAAAAACATTGGTGATGAATCACATCGCCGACATCGCAGACTGGAAATGCAATGATCCCGAAGGGGCTTTCTACGCCTTCCCCAACGTGAGTAGATGTTTTGGCAAAACCGATGGCAAGAGCATCATTAAAAATGGCAACGATTTAGCGCTATACCTCCTCGAAAATGCCCATGTGGCAAGCGTTGGCGGAGATAGTTTCGGTGATGAAAATTGCTTGAGATTTTCGTATGCCGCCTCAGAAGACAATATCAATAAGGCTTTTGCGCGAATCAAAGAGGCGATGGCGAAGTTGAAATAGGTAGATTTAATTCCCCGCATTCACCAAATACTTTTCTATCTGATATCGATGTCTCAAGACATGCACAATCGCATGTTCCAATAATTGTTCAATATCGTAGTATTGGCCCCAAGTCGTTCGAATCTTGTGTTGCTGCTCCAATGCTTGAATCATACTATCGTCGATTAAATGCAATTTTTCCTCGGTATAGACAGACATCTTGATCAATTCATTGGAATAATCATGCGCTGTGCTGCATGGAAATTCATACTGCAACATAATCGTATTCAATCTTAGGTACTTGACGATGGTATTGATATACCCATAACCTGAGCGCAAGATGTGCTCGAGGATGGTTTTAACCGTTAAACAGTCTGGATCTTTGGTTTCAAGAGGACTTTCTATATTCAATTCTTCATTGGACAATTCATGGATGAGGGATATCAAATCCTGGATCGCCAAATCATATTCATGCATCAAAGCCCTTAAAGCGTGTTGATTGTGTGAATTAGTCATTATTTAATTCTTTTCCTTTTTGAACTCTTTGTGCGACGACAATACTCACTTCAAACAAAAGGAGCAATGGTATAGCGACCATCACTTGACTCAATATATCTGGTGAAGGCGTAATAGCAGCGGCGAGCACAAAAATAAATACGTAGAGATGGCGTCGATAATTTTGTAAAAAAGACACGGTGAGAATATCGAGTTTAGCTAAGAAATAAACGATTATTGGAAGCTCAAAAGATAGACCAGACCAGAGTATCGTGTCGCTCAAGAAAGAGAAATAATTGTCAATGGAAAAGCGGTTGACGATTCTATCTGATATGGTATAGGTGCTGAAGAATAAAATAGAGAGCGGTATCACCATATAATAGGCGAAAATGACGCCGATAAAAAAGAGGACAGAGCCCGCTCCGAGCAATTTTCGCGCATAAGACATTTCGCTCTGGGAAGCAATGCGGGGCTGATGAATTTCCATATCTCCCAAAATATATACGGAACAGAGAAGATAAAACCCAAGATGAATGCAGCTTTTAAGTGGATGAAAAATTGTCCTGCCAATTCTGTATTCATCAATTCAAAGGGAATCTCTTTGATGCAAAATTCTGGCGCCAACATACAGAGTAATTGGTAGGAGATGAAATTGGTATTCAGCGGACCGAATAGAAGGGTATCGAAAATAAATTCTTTGAAGAAAATCAAAACGACAGAAACGACTAATACAACGATGGCAGAGCGAAACAAATGTCCTCGCATCTCTTCGAGGTGCTCGAAAAAAGTCATATTAGATTGCTGAGGTGTCGCCATGAATGAATATAAAAAGTAAGGCAATATTACGCCATACAAAATGATTGGGATGAAAAATTAATTGACAGAGGCCAATTCTTTTTCCAATAGATTTCTTATCTCGGGAAGGCTATTGAATAGTGCCTCATAGGATTCAATGACAAAGTATTTTTCTTGAAATTTGTCCTTGATATACGGCGTGTTGAATATATCACTGACGATATAAGGCACCCTTTCTGGAATATCTGAATCGATGGAATATTTTGTCTCACCGCTCGAAGAAAGAATTCCAGCGCCATATACTTTCAATTTGCCATCTTCTTTGATCAAGCCAAATTCTACGGTAAACCAATAGATTCTTGAAATCAATTCCACCGCCCATTCACTCTCAATATGCACCAAGGCAATTTTAGAAAGCTCTACCAAGAAATTGGTGAAGGGAATATTTGCCAAAAGAGGAATATGACCAAAAACATCGTGAAACATATCTGGTTCTTCCAAATAGTCCAATTGATCCATTCTTCTCAACCAAGTAGTAGCAGGAAATTTTTTCTCCGCCAATAATTCAAAAAAGCCTTTGTTGTCGATCAAACCAGGTACAGCATAGACTTCCCAACCGGAGATATTCGCCAATTTGGCATTCATCTCTTTGAAATTGGGGATGCGATGTGCTTCAAATCCAACTACATCAATTCCTTCTAAATATGCTTTTGTCGAGTAATGAGGAAGGATTTCCATCATTCTATCGTATAATATATTCCAAACTTGGTGGTTCTCTGCAGTGTATTTATCGTATTCTTGTTGCATCGCAAAACATTTAGTTAATACAAACTTATTCTTTTTTTTTATTTGGATAAAAAAAACCTAGTTTATCTTTTACTTTGCTGGGGCATTTCGCTAGGCGGTGAGACCAAACGTTAAGGCATTTAGAAGTCTGTGAGGACACAGACATTGGCGAGGGATGTGCCTCAGTCCCTACAATGTGTATTGACGTGTGGACACAAATACTTCTTATTTTTTAATCTCTAAACATGGATTTTTTTGTTTGGGTCAATTCTTCAATAGAGCCAGAAAATTGAAGCGAATTTATTAATTTCAATAAACGCCCGATGTGCGCATGGTGGTTTATAACGGCCCTTGACTTTTTTGCTTACTCTGCTAGGCTTATGCTAGCGCATCCCACTCATGCGTCAAGGCAAAAAGTAAGTCGCCGAAGGCAAAAAGAAAATTATAAATAATAGTTTTACTTCACATAAAATGCAATTTCTTTTAACGATACTGCATTGATTGTACATACTAAATCAATTTCATTTTTCATTAAAAGAAATAGACCCGCCGAGAGATCCCTACACTTTGCAGGGGACACGTGCGGCTTGTTGGCCGCAAAGACGATCCGAAGTAACCGCTTCAAACTGTGCTTGATTCAAGGGCAAATAATTGCATTATATTTCTAATGGTGTCCACAAAAAAGTGTCCATACGTTAGTAAAATGTGTAGGGAGGGATTAAGAGGCTTGAATTTTATATATATCCTTTAAATTCCGTCCATATCCATCATAATCCAGCCCATAGCCTACAATAAAATCATTGGGGATTTCAAATCCCGTATAATCTACTTTTAAGGGGCGCTGAAGTGCTTTGGGTTTGAACAATAGCGAGACCAATAGAATTTTTTTAGGTTGGAGGGCCTCTAAAGTGGGCATAAAGGCAGCGAGGGTATTGCCTGTATCGACGATGTCTTCCACGATTACAACGACTCTATCTTTGATGTCTTTATCGATGCCCAAGAGCGTCTTAAATATCGAGATGAAAAGGGGATTGCTGTCTTTGAGCTCTGCAGTGAGCGTTTTTCCCATTTCTGCGATGCGCGCATGAATGGCTGCTTCCGAGAGATAGGGGGCGAATTGTTTGTCTTTGACGGTGATAATCATTGTTAAATATATTAAAGCAATATTAGGGAATTTAACTGGAGTGAGATTAAAATTATACTTTTACAAGCTTATGAATAAATTACTAGTCTATTTGGGATTTATCGCACTGATTTTGAGTTCTTGTCATAGTTCGAGAAAAACGATAGCTCCATTTGTTAAGTCGGTGGAAAAGGAATACACAGTTACTAAGCCTGCAGTATACGAATATGCCAAGCCACTGCCCAATTGGATGACGGCAGAATTGGATATTGACTTTCAATCTGAGGCTTTTTCGCAAGATTTTACGGCAAAAATTAGAATTAAGCGAGATGATACGGCGTGGCTTTCGCTCACGGGATTGTTTGGAATTGAGGGCGCGCGGATATTGGTGACCAGAGATACATTTGAAGTGATCGATCGAATCAATAAGCGCTATATCAAAGTGAAAATCAAATTATCCGAATTGCAAATGGACCATCCCGTGGAATTCAATTTTGTAGTGGGGAAGAATTATGAGCGGGTGAGGCTTTAGCCCAAATTCAAGGTTTAATTTATATTCCCATCTTTATTTCAAGCTTTTGGGGGTATTCTATTAAGTTTATTTTTTATTGACAATTCATCAATGTGAGTTCTACCTCTGAGTTTTCTCCTATTTCAAAGCCATTGTTAAATCAAATCGATCTACTGCTATTAAATTGATCACAAGTGTTCGGTCTAAATGCTGTTCCATCATAACTGTCTTGGAAAAAAGGGCGTAGTTGGGATTGTTTCTGAATGTTTGAGCAAATAGGATATTTGCTATAAATGATCACACAAAAAGGATATTGAATTTTAGTTTCATAGCTCTAATTTTTTGTACCAGTAATTCTTGCATAATAATAATCTGAATGAATTTGAGCAAACACAAAAAACAGATTGAATGTTTTTGTTTTTGGATTGATGCTATCAATATAATCTGTGGAGTAATATATATTATATAAGTTAGTTAGTTTTAAATTGTTTTCAATTTTGAATGGTATATGATGGCTGATCTTAATTTCTTTTCCTATGGGTTTTATGAATAGATCATTGATGATCAATTTGTCTGATTCTAACCTTAAACCCTCTCCAAAATAAAAGTCAACCATAGAGTCTTGAAGATGCTTGGCTATTTGAATAATCCCATTCGAGGAATCATAATTTATATATTCTACATTATTGCCGTTAGAACGAATTTGATATTGCTGAAGTTGGCAGGTGTATGTCCCTATATATGCATCTCTATAATCTATTGGCGCTTCTTTCTTACAACTAATACAGATTAAGAGGAAAATTATAGTGATATAATAATGCATGTTTTTTAAAGTTTAATTCCTTAAATCGAACTCTTAAATTATTTCTTGTATGCATGTAGTTCGAAAATCCAAAAGCTATGCACAGTTGAAGATTGGAATAAATATAGAATTCACTCTCATGATTTTGTGTTTCACCATTATATGAAGAAGTATAGAGTCTGCCTGCACTATTAATCTTTAACTTCAATCTTCCCACGCTTAAAATGTTTTTTCTGATTACTCCAATATAAAAGTAATCAAAAAATGCTCCACTTGGTGGTTCTTCAAACCTCATTTTAGTTCCGAAATTTAGAATCAATCCAGAATCTTCGTCATTGTCTATTTCAATAGAAATGATTCCAGTATCTTTTGGATTATATTTGTATCTCTATTTATGTACGACAATTCCGTTTTATACAATCCCACATATTTATCTCTATAATCAGGCTCTTTAGAGCAGGAAAGAACTATACTGAGTAAAATAAAAAATGCAAATGCTTTCATACATTCTAATGTTCTATTAATAATAGTTTGCTATCCTTGCTCACGCCATTTATTTTAAGGGAATATACATAGAACCCATTGATCAAGTTATTGCCATTAAAATTGACTTGCCCTATACCACTTTCATCTGAAACTGGAATTGTACTTTTGAGAATATCCATTAAATCTCTTATTTCAATGAATGAGGAATTAATAGTAGATATTTCGTCTATATAGTACTTAATGGTTGTCAGACTTCCGAATGGATTGGGATCGTTTTGATAAAGATAAGATTTTTTGGTAGAATCCAATGATCTATTTTATGAAATCGGCGCATTGAAAAATCGCAGTTGCGCATTTCTACAAAGACTACAAGCTCAATCGTGATGTAAATTATGTAAATGTTTCAATGAATTGTGTAAGGCTTTTTTAAAGGGAATGGAGATTTTTGTATCTCTAATCAAGAACTTCACATGATAGCTTTTAACAAGAGTATTTCGTTTGTAATTATTTCACTTTTATTTTTGAGTTTAGGTTGCAGCAAAGGATTTGACGCCGATTCATTATTAGATAACGCCATTGAATATACCGGAGTGTATCCTAATGCTGAGATTGTTGTTTTTAGCGATCATGGTTCAGATAAATCTGTGATGGCCTATCCTGGGCAAGTTGTTGTTTTCTTTAAATCGAGCACAAGTTCGTCTAATGCAATGGATATTATTACAGAAAGTGGATCAAAAATCATTGCAAAATTGCCTTCGATTGGCTATTATTTATTGGAGGTTAATGTATCTCAAACAAATTCAACCATAAATAAACTGAATTCAAATACATCGGTTGAAATGGCTTTCCCCCATGTTGTTGGGTATTTGCGAGGCAACGTCAATATCATGGACTTTTGCGGCGACGTTCATGGTCAAGATGTTTTATTCACACTTAAAAATTGCGGGGGTACATTTAGTGAATGTAAGAACCTAGCGCTTTCAAATACTGCTTGCACCCGCTGCACTTCTCCTGCTAAGGTGATTAATGGAATACTAGATTTGGCAAAGAAAAGCGATGGTGGCGCGACATTGATAAATCTATCTGCAAATGGCGGATTGGAGAGTGATGTCGATTGGTCTAAACAATCCAATGATGTTAAGTTGATGGGTTTGCAAGGGTGGTATTGGTTTATGTTTGAAGTATTGATGACTATAAGAGCTTTACCTGAAGAAGTGCGTTCCAACCTAATCATTACTGTAGCGGCGGGAAATGAAAAAATGCCTATCGATGATGTATTAAGAGAGTTGAGACTTAGAGATGGATTCTCTGAAATTCTCAGTAAGAATGTTTTGATAGTAAGTACGCAAAGGAATAATGGATTTGGAAATTATGCTTTAAGTGATCCAGACGTCGTTGTATTGAATAATCAAGAGGCTTCTTTAGGTACATCTTTGGCGGCGCCATGTGCTCTTGGTTTTATTGATTCGGTGATGCGCGCAACTAGCATTAGTCCAAGTGAAGCGATTACTGCAATCAAGGCGTCCTCAGAGACAAAAGATCGCATCGTCTACTTCCCGAATTTCAGAAATATGGTTGGCGTTGAAAAGTTTCGAGCAAACTCATGTGTGCTAATTGGAAATTTAACAACTGGGGATTGTACTTGGAAATTAAATTTAGCATTTGACTCTTTGGTGGTTTTGTGGAATGGCAGCAATGGAATGATGAAGATGCCAGTGCGCATTACAGATAATGTAGTTACGGGCTCAAATTGTGAAGGAGAAGCTTTATTAAAAGGGGCAGTTTCTGGATCAATTTCAGGGAATAATGCGCACTTTGAAGGAATTCTTCCTGGGCTAATAAATAATTCTAAAGGTATGAGCGTCAATATTGATTTTAAATTTGTTGGAAGTAAGACTTCGAGTACTACAATTACTGGTGTTTTAACTAGTCCAGGATTGGCTGCGATAGGCGGTTTTAATGGATCAATAAATGTAGTTCTTGTCAAACAATAGTATTTGCTGTGCACAGGAAATAGCATCTTTTTAATCTATTTGCAGATCAGTTGGAATGTAGTTGCAAATTCAATCAATGAATAGTTCTATATTTAGGAGGTAAATGATCTGAGTCAAAAAAAGATTGAATTTTTTTTGAAAATTCCTCGGCTGAAAATCAATGTTTTAGTGTAAAAAACGACTTAGTAAGAAAAAATAATTAAAAAAAAGTTTGGAGGAATAGAAATAGTTATTACTTTTGCACTCCGTTTGAGCGAAAACGTATTTAAAGCTAGTGAGAAAAACTGGTTATAGATGTTGTAAGAATTTGAGTGGTAAGAGGGATATCGATTGAGATATTCTTAATAAAGCAGAAAATATTTCGGTAGGCGAATTAAAGTGGTTCGAATCCATTGTATTTAACAAGTCTGAATCTGGAGTAAAATTTGGAGGAAGAATTAGTTCATTGACAAGTTGTAGAAAATAAGGGTTAATAGGTACATATCATGTGTACAAAAAATAAGCAAGCGTAATTAACAAAAAAGTCGCTTACTTGATTTATCGAGTAGGTGCAACAAATTTAGATTATCAAATAAACAGGATAAACTCACTATGGAGAGTTTGATTCTGGCTCAGGATGAACGCTAGCGGGAGGCCTAATACATGCAAGTCGAGCGGAGTAGCAATACTTAGCGGCAGACGGGTGCGTAACGCGTACGCAATCTACCTCACACTGGGGGATAGTCATTGGAAACGATGAGTAATACCCCATAGTATTTAGGGAAGGCATCTTCTTTAAATTAAAGTTCCGGCGGTGTGAGATGAGCGTGCGTCCGATTAGCTAGTTGGCGGGGTAACGGCCCACCAAGGCGACGATCGGTAGCTGGTCTGAGAGGATGATCAGCCACACGGGCACTGAGACACGGGCCCGACTCCTACGGGAGGCAGCAGTAAGGAATATTGGACAATGGACGCAAGTCTGATCCAGCCATCCCGCGTGGAGGAATAATGCCCTATGGGTTGTAAACTCCTTTAGCTGTGGAATAAAAGACCGATGTATCGGGAATTGAAGGTACCCAGAGAATAAGCACCGGCTAACTCCGTGCCAGCAGCCGCGGTAATACGGAGGGTGCAAGCGTTATCCGGATTACTGGGTTTAAAGGGTGCGTAGGTGGCCTGATAAGTCAGTGGTGAAATCTCTCGGCTTAACCGAGTGGCTGCCATTGATACTGTTGGGCTTGAATACGGTTGAAGTAGGCGGAATAAATCATGTAGAGGTGAAATTCTTAGATATGATTTAGAACACCGATTGCGAAGGCAGCTTACTAAACCGCAATTGACACTGAGGCACGAAAGCGTGGGGATCAAACAGGATTAGATACCCTGGTAGTCCACGCCCTAAACTATGAATACTCGATGTGTGCGATACACTGTACGCGTCTAAGCGAAAGCGTTAAGTATTCCACCTGGGGAGTACGTCCGCAAGGATGAAACTCAAAGAAATTGGCGGGGGTCCGCACAAGCGGTGGAGCATGTGGTTTAATTCGATGATACGCGAGGAACCTTACCAAGGCTAGAATGCTGGGGGAATATAGGTGAAAGCTTATAGCTAGCAATAGTCGCCAGCAAGGTGCTGCATGGTTGTCGTCAGCTCGTGCCGTGAGGTGTTGGGTTAAGTCCCGCAACGAGCGCAACCCCTTTCGTTAGTTACCATCATTAAGTTGGGGACTCTAGCGATACTGCCTGCGTAAGCAGAGAGGAAGGAGGGGATGACGTCAAATCATCATGGCCTTTATGCCTTGGGCCACACACGTGCTACAATGGTAGGGACAGAGGGCAGCCAACCAGCGATGGTGCGCGAATCCCAAAAACCCTATCTCAGTTCGGATTGGAGTCTGCAACTCGACTCCATGAAGCTGGAATCGCTAGTAATCGCAGATCAGCCATGCTGCGGTGAATACGTTCCCGGACCTTGCACACACCGCCCGTCAAGCCATGGAAGCTGGGTGCACCTTAAGACGATAACCGCAAGGAGTTGTCCAAGGTGAAACTGGTAACTGGGGCTAAGTCGTAACAAGGTAGCCGTATCGGAAGGTGCGGCTGGAATACCTCCTTTTTAGAGACGCTCAATTAGCTTACTATTAACTCTTCTACACTTGTTATTAATACAGTTGTAGGTAATATGTTTTTATTTGTTCGGGATATCCCCAACAACTAACAACTGACAACCAACAACGAATTAAAAAAAAGAAATCGTTCTTAAACAAGATATATCTGAAAGGTTTTATTCAACCAAAACTAGACGGAACAAAGGCTCAGCAACAGACAAGAGCAACCCGATAAAGGTAGTGATTGACTAACAAGCAGGACTGAGGCAACAAAGTCCCATAGCTCAGTTGGTTAGAGCGCTACACTGATAATGTAGAGGTCGGCAGTTCAAATCTGCCTGGGACTACCAATAAACAAGGGGGATTAGCTCAGCTGGCTAGAGCGCCTGCTTTGCAAGCAGGAGGTCAACGGTTCGACTCCGTTATCCTCCACTTTATTTTTAAGTTAAATCGATAACTTAAAAGGAGATTAGGAAAAGAAGGACAATCGACTGGCAGCGTCCCGATTGAAAATCGGGGAGGTCAACGGTTCGACTCCGTTATTCTCCACTTTATTTTTAAGTTAAAGCGATAACTTAAAAGGAGATTAGGAAAAGAAGGACAATCGACTGGCAGCGTCCCGATTGAAAATCGGGAAGGTCAAGTTCGACTCCGTTATTCTCCACTTTTATTTTCAATTTAATTGAAAAGTGTTGTGCGAATAGAAAAGAAGGAAAACATTAGATCAAAGTAGTTTGATTTATCAAAATTGAAAGACAAATCGAGTAAAATCGGTTTAGACATATCTGCAGAAGATTTGTAGTTATCGGATAAGGAGGAGTAATGCCCCGATTACCGGAGAGACGCAAGTTGAGAAAGCAAAAAGAGTTCATTGACATACTGGCAAATAACAAAGGAGATAGTTAGCTACGGCTAATTATCACAAAAAGAAAAGCGCCGAATCATAGCAAAAGATGATTTGGATGCAAAGACATTAGAAAGTAAATAAGAGCGCACGGGGGATGCCTTGACTATCAGAGGCGATGAAGGACGTGGTAAGCTGCGAAAAGCTATGGGGAGCGGCACACACGCTTTGATCCATAGATATCCGAATGGGGCAACCCACCATAATGAAGTTATGGTACTCGAAAGAGAGCAAACCGGGAGAACTGAAACATCTAAGTACCCCGAGGAGAAGAAAACAATAGTGATTCCGCAAGTAGTGGCGAGCGAACGCGGAGAAGCCCAAACCAGGCATGCGTGCATACCTGGGGTTGTAGGACTGCAATGTGGACTATATAATCATAAAAGAATGGCGTGGGAAAGCCAACCATAGAGGGTGAGAGTCCTGTATTTGAAATGATTATGTTACCTAGCAGTATCCTGAGTAGGGCGGGGTCGGAGACGCCCTGTCTGAATCTGCGAGCACCATCTCGTAAGGCTAAATACTCCTGATAGATCGATAGTGAACTAGTACCGTGAGGGAAAGGTGAAAAGTACCCCAAACAGGGGAGTGAAATAGTACCTGAAACCGTGCGCTTACAAGCGGTTGGAGGGGTTTAGTGCCCTGACAACGTGCCTTTTGCATAATGAGCCTACGAGTTACTGCTCGTTAGCAAGGTTAAAGCCAAGAATGGTAGAAGCCGTAGCGAAAGCGAGTCTTAAAAGGGCGTTAAGTTAGCGGGCGTAGACGCGAAACCTTGTGATCTACCCATGAGCAGGATGAAGGTGTGGTAACACACACTGGAGGTCCGAACTGATAAGCGTTGAAAAGCTTCCGGATGACTTGTGGGTAGGGGTGAAAGGCCAATCAAACTGGGAAATAGCTCGTACTCTCCGAAATGCCTTTTGGGGCAGCGGTGTGATTATGTTATATAGAGGTAGAGCTACCAATTGGACTAGGGGGTGTCATAGCCTACCAAATCCTGATGAACTCCGAATGCTATATAATAGTAACACCAGTGAGGCGCGGGGTGCTAAGGTCACGCGCCAAGAGGGGAAACAACCCAGATCGACAGCTAAGGTCCCCAAATCTATGTTAAGTTGATCAAATATGGTCCGATTGCTTTGACAGCTAGGAGGTTGGCTTGGAAGCAGCAATTCATTTAAAGAGTGCGTAACAGCTCACTAGTCGAGTGATCGAGCGCGGAAAATACTCGGGCATCAAACATAGTACCGAAGCTTCGGGTTTGCAGCAATGCAAGCGGTAGGAGAGCATTCTAATAGCGGTGAAGGTTATTCCGTGAGGAAGGCTGGAGTGATTAGAAAAGAAAATGTAGGCATAAGTAACGATAAAAAAGATGAAAAATCTTTTCGCCAATAGACCAAGGGTTCCTGATCAACGCTAATCGGATCAGGGTTAGTCGGATCCTAAGGATAACCCGAAAGGGGAGGCCGATGGAAAACGGGTTAATATTCCCGTACTTCTGTACATTTCGAAGTGGTGACGAAGGAGCAAACTGCTGCGGACTGACGGAATAGTTCGTTAAAGTGAGTAGACGTTGATTCGGTAGGGAAATCCGCCGATGAGTCAATGCACGATAGTACAACAAATCTTCGGATGCGTTGATAATGCAGGTTAGCATACTTCCGAGAAAACCCACTAAGGCTAGGTGTATAGAATCCGTACCGGAAACCGACACAGGTGGTCAAGTAGAGTATACTAAGGCGCTCGGGTGAGCCGTGGTTAAGGAATTAGGCAAATTAGTCCTGTAACTTCGGGAGAAAGGACACCCTCAGCAATGAGGGTCGCAGAGAATAGGTCTAGGCGACTGTTTAACAAAAACACAGGGCTATGCAAAATCGCAAGATGAAGTATATGGCCTGACACCTGCCCGGTGCTGGAAGGTTAAAGAAGGGGGTCAGCAGCAATGCGAAGCTCTCGACTGAAGCCCCAGTAAACGGCGGCCGTAACTATAACGGTCCTAAGGTAGCGAAATTCCTTGTCGGGTAAGTTCCGACCTGCACGAATGGTGTAACGATCTAGACGCTGTCTCAACCACGAGCCCGGTGAAATTGAAGTATCGGTGAAGATGCCGATTACTCGCCACGGGACGGAAAGACCCCGTGCACCTTCACTACAGCTTTGCATTGACTTCGGGTATTAAATGTGTAGGATAGGTGGGAGACTATGAAGCGGTTCCGCTAGGGATTGTGGAGTCAACGTTGAAATACCACCCTTTTACTACTTGGAGTCTAACCTGTTTTAAACGGAGACATTGCATGGCGGGTAGTTTGACTGGGGTGGTCGCCTCCAAAAGAGTAACGGAGGCTTTCAAAGGTACCCTCAGTACGCTTGGTAACCGTACGTAGCGTGTAAAGGCATAAGGGTGCTTGACTGTAAGACCGACAGGTCAAACAGGTACGAAAGTAGGACTTAGTGATCCGGTGGTTCTGTATGGAAGGGCCATCGCTCATAGGATAAAAAGGTACGCCGGGGATAACAGGCTGATTTTCTCCCAAGAGCTCATATCGACGGGGAAGTTTGGCACCTCGATGTCGGCTCGTCACATCCTGGGGCTGGAGAAGGTCCCAAGGTTGGGCTGTTCGCCCATTAAAGTGGCACGCGAGCTGGGTTCAGAACGTCGCAAGACAGTTCGGTCCCTATCTGTGGTGAGCGTTAGAGAATTGAGAAGATCTGCATCTAGTACGAGAGGACCGATGTGGACTAGCCTCTGGTGTATCAGTTGTACCGCCAGGTGCACTGCTGAGTAGCTAAGCTGGGAAGGGATAAGCGCTGAAAGCATCTAAGCACGAAACCCACTTCAAGATGAGTTCTCTTTATAAGGATCGTCGAAGACTACGACGTTGATAGGCTATAGGTATAAGCATAGTAATATGTTCAGCCAAGTAGTACTAATTGTCCGTAAACTTTCTAATGAAACTTTTCTTTTTCATTCCTAATTGATTTAGGAATACATGCAACCTTTGTTATTTGCCCAGTCAATGTTATAGTTAAATGATGAATTTTGAATTGTGAATTTTGAATGCTTGTAAAAGCTCAAAATTTATACGTCACGATTCCACATGATATCGATTTTGAATGTTTTAGTTTTAAATTCATAATTTAAAATTCAACATTCAGAATTAAAAATCAGGGTGGCTATATCGTGGAGGTCCACCTCTTCCCATTCCGAACAGAGCAGTTAAGCCCCACTGAGCCGATGGTACTTCCGTAAAAGGTGGGAGAGTAGGTCGCCGCCTAAATTATTATTAACCGAAGATATAGCGGTTAATCAAAAAATCAAAACCTCCTAAGAGCAATCTTAGGAGGTTTTTTGTTTTTAAGCCCCCTAGCCCCCGAAGGGGGAATTGCTCCGTTCCTGTTAAAACAAATTCATAGCCTAATTGGTTGGAGTTCCCTTCTTATATCATAGGGCTTCTGGGAGCAAGCATTTGATGAACAATTGACTTGAAAAAGATAAATAAATTGTTTTTTTATTTCTCGTGAATGAGCAAAAAAAGCGTAAACAAGAAGAAAAATAATCGGTCTCTATGGATAATTCCACGAGCTACAAGCTCGCATTAGCAAGAGGCAAATACGCCTATTTTTTAAACACAGAGTCTCACAGAGTTTATTCACAACTTGTCCCGACAAAGTGTCTGGGAGAGTTGCACAGAGAATTGAAAATATAATGCGAAAAAATTGTCTGTTAAATGTTAAGACTTTTTTTCGACATAACTAAATTTCCAGAAGTGGAATTGACAGCTTCTATTGAAATAGATTCTTGTCCAAAATAATTAAATTCTGGTTGAAATTTAATTGCACAAAATCATAAATCATGTTTATTGGTAGGAGGTCTTATAGGACTATATAGCGTGAGCGATAGCAGCCGGCACGGAGTAAGGCGAATAGCGCGACCTCCCTTTGGCTTTTGGGAGGGCACGCCAAAAAGAGTTGAACAGAATATTCAAATATTCATTGACTATAAACAAGAAAAGGCTTTGAAATCAATCAAAGCCTTTCCCAATTAGAACAATTTTAGATTATTCAGCTCCTGCTTCTGCTTTCTTCTTAGCAGGTGCTTTCTTTGCTTTAGGTGCTTTTTCTGCATCTTCTGATTTTGCTGCTTTTACTGGTATAGCTGGTGCTGCCACTTTATGTGGTCTAGCTTTACCATATGAACCTGCTGCAATTTTTCCTTTTCTTGAACGGATATCTCCTCTTCCCATGATTATTTGAATATTTTATGCCACAAATATAAGCAATTATAAAAAAACAAGTTTAGTTAATTCGCTATCGCGTTAGAATTTATTTGAAATAGACACTACTTCACAAAAGGGTTTGAAAATCTAGTGTCTTTAATGAAACTCGTATCTGTCAAGGTCATGATGAAATTCTGTAAATCTAATGTCTCCTAGGCAGTCAAATGAACGCCTTTGACATCTTTCTTCTTCATATTGGCGTCAATGGTTGGCGAATTGAGGACTTCCTCGTTATAATGTTTCATGACAGCATCGATATCGAGTGCTCTGCCATCGTGAAAAAATGGTGCGGTATACGCAATGTTTCTTATGCTTGGCGTGCGAAATTTTCCATTGTCGGAAATAGCGCCTGTGACTTTGCCATGCCCAAAGTCTTTGAAATCCCTCGCATCGGCGACGGTGTCCAAACCATTGTTGTGAAAGTCATTATCCGTGAATAAATTATTGCTGACGATATCGCCATGACAGTGAAAACAATCGCCCAGCTCAGTAGAGAATATATTTGCACCTCTTTTTGCAGAAGGACCTAAATATTTCTCATAATTCCCTTCTCTCTTCCCTAGATCAAAAGGGGATTTGGAGGATACCATGGTTCGAATAAAAGAAGCAATCGCCATTTGTGGATGCTCCTCTTTAATCTCGGATCCAAAAGCCTCGTATACCATGCGTTGGTAATTGGTATCCTTGGCAATACGCGCTTTTAGCGTTTCATAATTATAGTGCTGCTCTCCCATCAATGCATCTTGCACTGCGTCTTCCAAACTCATCTTTCTACCGTCCCAAAAAAAGCGATTGGTAAAAGCTAGATTGAATAGGGGCATGGAATTTCTTTTGGTTGGGCCGTCTAAATTGATGCTCAATTTTCGATCATCGGAGAAAGCATACTTTTGATCATGGCATCTTGCACAAGCTAAAGAGCTATCTGAAGATACGATTGGATCATAAAAAAGCATTCTACCCAATGCGATTTTTTCAGTGGTAAGTGGATTGCTTCCAGCCGAAACTGGTTGCGGGAAATTGCTCGGCACCTCTAGCGTATAAAAGGTTTGTTTATAAGTATACTTGCTCGAAGGGGTGATTGGTTCTTCTTTGCATTGGATAAGAAAAACAGCAAGTGAAAATAAAATAAAGTGAGTTTTCATAAATGATTAATTAAAGCTGGCCGACACGCCTTTGACTAAATTATCCATAATTTTTGTATTCAAATCTAATTGACTTGCACTGGTAGAATGACTAAATACCTCTTTGGTTGGGTCAATGGCATTGCCAGGTTGCGTAAATATTTTTTCAAAATCAATCTTAATTTGAATGTTGGTTGTTTGATCTTTTTCAACATGAAAATGCAATGTTTGCATGATTTCTCTATAAGAATTCACGCCAGTGTGATAAGCGATTGAATTCAATTCGACTTTATTTTTATCGTAAACAAATCCTTCAAAAACCATGAAGCGATATTTTTGCATCGGCCAATACATGCCTTGTTGCGTGCTCATGGGATGCTCAGAGCTAAATGTATTTGGCATAAGATTATTTAAGCTATCATTTAATCCAAAGTTAAATGCAATAGACTGATAATGGCCTATCGGCAAGGTTGTTTTGATGGTCAATGCAGTAGCTGGAAGTATCGCACGCAAGTTGTATAGATTGAGGTCAGCAATTTTTGTAGC
This sequence comes from Bacteroidota bacterium, assembly GCA_016713645.1. Lineage (GTDB taxonomy): Bacteria > Bacteroidota > Bacteroidia > Chitinophagales > JADJOU01 > JADJOU01. The sequence continues at coordinate 175,439 of JADJOU010000003.1, read as the reverse complement.
GACATTTGCCTCATTGACAACTTGTAAATTTGAGATGAATAACTTTAGAACATCAGCTCTAAATTGGTAGATAGAATCACCAGATTTGAGGACATAAAAACTATCCAGTTTCAGTTCTTGATTGCCGAAATAGGGAATAAATTTCACTTCGACATCGCTTGTGTCGCCTTGTTTACTGCAACCGACAAAAAGTGTTGCGAAAAAAGTGAATGAGAATAAAAGATATATTGTTTTCATAGGAAAAAAATTAAACAAATGTATATTAAATCAGCGAGTTTTACACAATGCTTATAATAGAAAACAAAATAATTGACGAAGCAGTTCTCTCGGAGAAATTTGTATGCGATTTAGCTAAGTGCAAGGGTGCATGCTGTGTGGAAGGTGAAAGTGGTGCTCCGCTAGAAATCGATGAATTGATTGAATTAGAGAATATTTTTGAGGAGATCAAACCATATTTGACGAAGGAAGGCATTCAAGCGATTGAAAAGCAAGGGCATTTTGTCCTAGATAAGGTAGATCGCAGGTATAAGACGCCGCTGATTAAAAAAGGTCCATGTGCTTATATTCAATATGATAAAGGAATCGCTCAATGCGGCATAGAGAATGCTTGGAAGGCGGGAGCGACAGCCTTTAGAAAGCCTATATCTTGCCATCTCTATCCCATACGCATTCAACGAGAAGCCTCTTTTGAATCGCTGGAATATGAAACTTGGGAAATCTGTTCGCCCGCATGCAGTCTAGGAGAAGCACTCAAAGTGCCGGTGTATCAATTTTTAAAGGAACCTATTATTCGAAAGTATGGAGAATCCTTCTTTGCGGCATTGGATTATGCGTTTTCTAAGAAAAATAAATAATTTATTAAAATTTAACATTCACTTGTTTGTTTAAGGTATATATTTAACGCTTAAACAAAAAGTCCAAATTATCAGCCAGCAAATTCCCATATCGAAAATGAGCAAAGAAGAAAAAGATGTCTTCTTTGAAAAAGAGTTTTTCCCTTTTCTCAAGCAAATGCATGGTTTTGCTTATCATCTATCACAGGATGAGGATGAGGCCAGTGATTTGGTTCAAGATACTTTTTTGAAAGCATATCGCTTTATGGATAGTTTTGAACGCGGCACGAATACAAAAGCTTGGTTGTATCGCATTTTAAAAAACACCTTCATCAATGAATATCGCAGGAAAACCAATCTTCCTAGTCATGTCTCACTAGATGTGTCCTATCATCAAGATGATGATGGTGCACCAGTTAATGAGAGTTTTGTTCAAGTATTAGATAACGTCGATTATTACAAGCACCTCATCGGCGATGAAATTTCTACTGCTCTTTCCAATCTGCAAGAGGAGTTCCGTGAAATTATTATGCTCAGTGATTTAGAGGGTTTTTCCTATGAAGAAATGGCAAAAATTCTGGATATTCCGATTGGAACAGTTAGATCTAGATTGTTTCGAGCGCGGAATTTTCTCAAAGAAAGCCTCAAAGCCTATGGAGAAAAGCATGGATTCAAAGATAAACGCGGCGCTGTATAGGCATCTCAGGGCCTTTTAGCAGAAAAAAATGTCACAGAATGAACATTTTCTGCACTTTCTATGTTTATCCCTCTTAAACCATCAATTCAACTAACAAGCCTTATGGAACATCAATGTGATGAAATATTTAAAAAAATAGTATTGCTCCTAGACAATGAGCTCAATCAAGAAGAAAAAGATTGGCTTCGCGATGAGTTGATTGCATGTCCGGCCTGTTTAGAGAACTATGAGATGGAGAAGGATTTTAAAGAGATGCTCTGTGAAAAACTCAAGTGTATGGAGTCATGTGAATGCAATGAGGAGCAATTGAAATCAAAAATTCTAAGTAAGATTCGAAATAGAGAGAAATAATTCATCTGAGTCGAGATGATGCATCTCGTAACTTCCACCTTTTTTAGTATACGAAAACATCTTTAAACTGTTCTTTTGGCAGTGAATTTCTCGCATTTAAAAATCAAAAATAAAATTACTTTTACACTTTGAAAAAATAAAACCTTTTAGATATTATGGCATACGATATAGGAATGATTCAGAAGCTTTACAGCCAATTTCCAACTAGAATAGCAGCAGCGAGAAATGTCTTGAATAGACCCCTCACATTGACAGAGAAAATACTCTACACCCATCTTTCAGAAGGGGTTTCAGTGGTGGATTTTGCTAGGGGGAAAGATTATGTTGATTTCGCTCCAGATAGAGTTGCCATGCAAGATGCGACGGCACAAATGGCTTTATTGCAATTTATGCAAGCTGGTCGCAAGCAAGTGGCTGTGCCGAGTACGGTGCATTGCGATCACTTGATCAATGCGAAGGTAGAAGCGAATCAGGATTTAGCATTTGCCAATCAAGAGTCAAAAGAAGTTTATGATTTCTTGGCTTCGGTATCGAATAAATATGGCATCGGCTTCTGGAAGCCAGGTGCAGGAATTATACATCAGATTGTTTTGGAAAATTATGCATTCCCTGGAGGAATGATGATTGGAACAGATTCACATACTGTAAATGCGGGTGGATTGGGAATGATTGCCATAGGCGTTGGAGGAGCAGATGCATGTGATGTGATGGCAGGACTTCCATGGGAATTGAAATTTCCTAAATTAATTGGGGTAAAGCTCACTGGAAAATTGAGTGGATGGGTTTCTGCGAAAGATGTGATTTTAAAAGTAGCTGGAATCCTCACTGTTAAAGGTGGAACTGGAGCAGTTGTAGAATATTTTGGTGAAGGCGCTACTTCGATGAGCTGCACTGGAAAAGGCACTATTGCCAATATGGGCGCCGAAATTGGTGCGACGACGACTACATTCGGTTATGATGTGAGTATGGAGCGCTATTTAAAAGCGACGGGCAGAGCAGATGTGGCTGAATTGGCCAATGGAATTAAAGAGCATTTGACTGCTGATCCTGAATGTTACGCTAATCCAGAGAAGTATTTTGACCAAGTAATTGAAATCAATTTGTCAGAATTAGAGCCGTATATCAATGGGCCATTCACACCAGATTTAGCTACGCCAATCTCCAAAATGAAGGAAGTGGCTGCTGCAAATGGTTGGCCGACGAATATTGAAGTGGGATTGATTGGATCTTGTACCAATTCCTCATACGAAGATATATCGCGCGCTGTTTCTCTTGCAAAACAAGTGGCTAGCAAGAATTTAAAAGCAAAAGCTGAATTTACGATTACTCCAGGATCAGAGCAGATTCGATATACCATCGAGCGCGATGGATTTATCGACATATTCCATAGTATTGGGGCAACTGTGTTTGCCAATGCATGTGGGCCTTGCATCGGTATGTGGACGAGAATGGGCGCTGAGAAAAAAGAAAAGAATTCGATTATCCACTCTTTTAATAGAAACTTTGCAGCGAGACAAGATGGCAATCCAAATACGCACGCCTTTGTAGCGTCTCCTGAAATCGTTACGGCGATTGCAATCGCAGGAGATTTGTGTTTTAATCCGATGACAGATACTTTGACCAATGAGAAGGGAGAGCAAGTAAAATTAGATCCACCTAGTGGCGATGAATTGCCAACTAAGGGATTTGCCGTTGAAGATGCAGGCTTTCAAGCACCGGCTGCAGATGGTTCTGGAATCAATATTTTAGTGAGTCCTACTTCATCTAGACTTCAATTGTTAGATCCATTCCAAGCTTGGGAGGGCACGGATTTGAAGGGAATGAAATTGTTGATCAAGGCAAAGGGAAAATGTACGACTGACCATATATCTATGGCTGGACCATGGTTGAAATTCAGAGGACATTTGGATAATATTTCCAACAATATGCTCATTGGTGCAATCAATTTCGCCAATGAAACTGCGAATAAAGTGAAGAATCAATTGACGGGAATGTATGATGAAGTGCCAAAAGTTCAGCGCGCATACAAAGCAGCGGGAATCGGTAGTATTGTCGTAGGAGATGAAAATTATGGAGAGGGTTCTTCTAGAGAGCATGCTGCTATGGAGCCTCGTCATTTGGGTGTAAGAGCGGTATTGACCAAATCTTTTGCGCGTATTCACGAGACAAATTTGAAGAAGCAAGGGATGTTGGCATTGACATTTGTCAATAAAGAAGATTACAATAAAATTCAAGAAGATGATAATATTGATATCATTGGATTGACAAGCTTTGCCCCAGGTAAAAATCTTCAGTTAAGTTTACATCATGCTGATGGCAGCAAAGATACCATTGAAGTGGCTCATACTTATAACGACCAACAAATTGAGTGGTTTAAGGCGGGCGGAGCATTGAATATTATTAGAAAGCAAGCAGGAGTTTAAAATCGCCTAGCTTATATAAAAAATTGGACGCCATCTCATTGAGATGGCGTTTTTCTATTATTAATACCCAATGTTTTTTATCTTTATTCTTCAAACGAATTCCAATGAAACATGTTTTACTTACTATTTTAATCTTATTTAGTTTAAAATCCTTTGCCCAGTTGAATGGCGCTTATACAGTCAATGCAACATTGCCTGCAACTAGCGGAAACTACCAATCTATTGTAGCGGCGGTATTTGACTTGACTCAAACAGGAGGAGTTCGACCTGATGGAGGTCCAAGAAATGGCCCCAATGTCTCTGGTCCAGTTATTATCAATATTGCCAATGGTACTTATCGCGGAAAATTAGCATTAACAACAGTAGTGGGTACGAGTGCGACGAATACGATTACTTTTAAATCCGCTTCCAATACCCCTACCAGTGTAATCATACAAGATTCAATGACCAATAATGCCAATAATGGAATTGTTCAGATTTCAGGCTGTAGCAATGTGATATTTCAGCGCGTGACGATTCGCTCTATGGTCACAGGATTTAATGTCTTTGCTACGGGTGTATTGATTGATAGCTTTGGAAATAATACTTGTAATAATGTAAAAATTTTAAATTGCCGAGTAGGAAGTTCTTGGTATGTCAATACGAATACCAATCAGCAGGCAGCCATTGCTGTTAGAGGATTTCAAACAAATACAGTTCTCAACAATGATACCATATACAATTGTGCATATGGAATATTTTTTGATGGGAATCGAGGGAGTAATAATTATACACCAGGTCTTACGATTGATTCCTGTTATTTTGCCGCTGTTGTCGGTTCAGATGCCTTTCAGCCTTTAGAATTAACTATGCGCGCGATGTAAAAATCAGGTATAATGTCGTCAATAAATCGGGATGTTGTGCGGATTTATTGGGGACAATTTTTGGCATACGAGTGCCTTTTGAATTGTCGAATAATAAATTTTTCTTTGGAAATAATACTGCTGGGAGAGGCTTGGATATTGATAGTATGAATACCATCAATGATGGAGGGGAATACGCGCAAATATTCAACAATTTCTTTCACGCCAATTATAATGGAAGTGGGGCGATGCTTCGATTTTCTCGAAGCGCACGTGTCAATGTCATGTTTAACAATTTCAATTCACTGAATTCTGTTAGCACATTTAGGGTATGGGAAACGAATGCGACAGATCCCACTTATCACAGGGATATTCAATTTGTGAATAATATGGTTTTGACGAATGGCGCTCCAGTATTGTATATGGGTGGCTCCAATGTGACTACTGCCAAAGGGGCAGTTTCAAGAATTAATTTCAATAATATTCATCGCGGGCTTTCTAGTACACAAATTTTGTACGATATCCTCGGAACACAAACTACAAATTCAAGCGCTCTTCTAGGCCAGGTATATAGTGGGTCGGATTCATCAACCACTTTTGGTCCGTTTGCTTATCAATCTGCATCGAATTTGCATCTGGTCTCCAATGAGTGTTTTTGGGGAACGCCAATAGCACATATCACGAAAGATATCGATGGACAAACGCGCTCGAATCCACCTACTATTGGTGCTGATGAAATCATGATGAATGGTCCCGGAAATAATTTAGCCGTATTGGCGATATTGCAGCCGACCATCGCGGGTTTTTCTCCGGGGTTACAGCCAATCAAGGTGCTCATTAGAAATCTTGGGAATAATTCTGTGACGAATTTTAAATTGAAGTATACGGTCAATGGAGGTGCTCCTGTGACATTGAGTTATACAGGAAATCTTGCACCATGTGATACGATTACGATGACATTTAGTGGATCAAATCAATATAATTTTCCTGGTGGAGCATCATTTTTAAAAGTGTTTGTAGATACTGTTAATAGTGTGCGAGATAGTGTCAATACCAATGATACTGCTTATTTAACGGTATGCAGTGCATTAGGCGGAAATTATACGGTGAATGGTTCAATCGGATTGTCGGCGACGAATTTTCAAACATTTAGTCAATTAGCCTCAGCGCTGAATAGTTACGGGGTATTTGCAAATGTGAATGTGAATGTTGCACCTGGAACTTATGTCGACAATGTGGCATTCGGCGCTATTCCAGGAAATGATACAACGAAGAAAGTAATTATTGATGGAGGCAATCCTGTATTGTCAATCTTGAAAAGACGCACGTTCAATAGTGCAATAAATTATGTCGTTCGGTTTGATAAAACCAAAGATATTGAAATCAGAAATCTCACCATTCAAAGTGATTCAAATAGCATTGGTTCTATTATTAAAGCGATGGGTGGAGATAGGTTAAAAATCAAGCGATGTATTCTTGAATATACTGGAGCAGCTGCTACTTCAAACAGTGGGAATTTAAAGTTGATTCACATTTCAGCTTCAGGTTCCAATTCATCATCTACGACGGCAGCATATACGAGAATCGAGATCGATTCAAACATTATCAATAATGGCTACAATGCCTTGGATGCCAATTTTGCTTCTTATACGAATTTATTATTTATGAGAAATAATATCATCAATAATCCTTCGTATTGCGGTATTTATTCAACGTCCAATGGCACTTTTAAAATTATTGGGAATATCATTTCTATGAGAAATAATGGCTCTTATAGCAATATCCTCATCTTTAATTCTAACTCAAACAATATTGCCTATTACAATCAAATCAACAATAATTTTTTCCCTAAATGCGGCAGCTATGCGTTGTTTATGTCAAGCACAAGAGGTGGCTTGAATATCACAAGAAGGGGAGAGATATACAATAATATGGTTGGCGGAGCATTTATGTCTTCAAGCGAGAATATTGGATTTTATATTCAGTACAGTAATTTTTGGGACATATATCACAATAGTATCAGCATGGATAGCATCAAGGGGACGAGCAGAGTCCGCGGAATATATATCAATGGCAGCACCAACACGTTCTATGATTATAGAATTAAGAATAATATTTTATCTATTTCAGATCCAACGGCAGTTAATCCGAATTGTATTGAAATCGTTCATAAGATGATGGTCGATACTTTTGGTGGCTTGAATTACAATAACTATTACAATCCGAAAAATAATAATTTCGCATTGGTTGGCTCAGCGCAATACACAAGTGCTAATTATTTGGTGAATTATCCAAATGGTGGTGGATTAAATTCTAGAGATGGAAATCCACTGTTTTTCTCTAGATATAATTTACATACTGCGGCTGGATTACTAGATAATAGAGGAACACCATTAGGGGTAAGTACGGATATCGATGGTGAGACGAGAAGTGTCACATTGCCAGATATTGGAGCGGATGAGTTTTCATCAACAGTTACCAAAGACCTGAAGGCGCATAGCATCATTGAACCAAGCATCCAAACTTGTTTTGGCGGAGGGGCTAATTCTTTCAAGGCGCTTTTCCAGAATAGCGGGAATGATTCTATCAAACTCATCACTGACACTGTTTATACTTATTTGGAAATTAAAAATCCTATTGGTGCAATTACTGTTCTTGGCCCTGTGAAATTTTTCAATCGAGTGGTATTGAAAGATTCATTTTTAACGGCGAGTTTTACACCTGCATATGCCATGAATATCTACGGTACTTATACAATTAAGGCGATAGTCAATTGGTCTGGCGATACTTATGTTTTGAATGATACAACCGTTGCTACTAGAAATGTGACTAATCCAATTCCTGTATTATCGCCTGTGAGCAAATTGGTGTTTTGTTCTAATGATTCCTCGCGGTTGTCTGCCGGCAGCAGTCAATATGGCTTTTCATATCAATGGATAAAAGATGGATCAAATATTGCTGGAGCAAATGATGCATTTTATTTTGCGAAAGCATCTGGAAAATATTACTGCAAAGTATCTGCAATTTCTGGTTGTTGGTTGTTGACAGATTCAGTAACATTGACTGTAAACTCTGCGCCAAGTGCTGTTTTCAATTGGAATAAAGTTGCTTTCTGTCCGGGAGATAGTGTGAAGTTTTTTACCACATTCACTTCTAATACATCTTATCAATGGACTTTAAATGCTGCGAATATTATCGGCGCAACGGATTCTGTTTACTATGCTAAAATTGGGGGCACATACAATTTAAAAGTGACAGACAATGGCAATTCCTGCGTCAGTTTTGGAACAGGTAAGTTGATAACTGCGACTGCATTGCCAACAGCAAGCATTAATCCAACAAATAGTGCCATCTGTGAAAATGATAGCGCATTGCTCACGAATACTTTCAATGCGAATTACATTTATCAATGGAAATTGAACAATACGGATATTACAGGAGCTAATGCCAATACTTTTTCTGCCAAGGTAGCTGGTAATTATACCGTTTGGGTTCAAGATACAGGAAATAAATGTTCAGCAACTTCTGGTATCGCCACAGTCAATGTAAACCCGATTCCATATGTTAATTATACTATCGCTTCACCCGCAACGTTCTGTCTTGGGGATAGCGCACTAATCAAAATAACAACGAATGCAAATCAAGTCCAATGGTATAAAAATAAGATCATCATAGGTGGCGCGAGTGATAGTTCCTTCATTGCTAAGACTAGTGGGACCTATGAAGCCAAGGTGACCAATACTACTACGGGTTGTTTTACTTTCTCGAATGATACGCTAATTACTGTTAGGCCTTTGCCTAATGCTAGTGTTATTTATTCCGGTCCGCTTGCACTCTGCGCTCCTGATAGTGCTGTGCTCAGAGCAGATACTTTAGGAGGATCTGGCAATACCTATCAATGGATTAGAAATGGAATTGATATTCCAGGGGAAACTAATTTTAATTTTTCTGCAAAGATATCTGGTAACTATGCTTTAAGGGCATTTAATGGAACTTGTTCGTCTACATCTTCTGTTAAAACGATTACTATTTCGAATGCACCATTAGCGAATATTCTTTCTGTTTCACAAAATAGTTTCTGCTTCGGTGATAGTGGAGTGATAAGTACTTCATTTGTTGCTGGTCAGTCTTATCAGTGGTATCGAAATAATATAGCAATTTCAGGAGCGATAAATGCTAGTTATGCTGCAAAATTAGGCGGTTTGTACAAGGTTGTTGTTACAGATAATTCGAGTGGATGTATTTCAAGTTCAGTAGTCATTGCAATGAATGTAGTAAATGGAGCATTCGCAACGATTACTTATAATGGCCCAACTAATTTCTGTTCAGGTGCTACATTAGAATTAAAAGCTGATACAATCAATGGAACCAATAATGTATATCAATGGTTAAAAAATGGCAATCCAATTATAGGGGAAACCAATTTTAATTATACGGTAATCAATTCAGGAAACTATCAGATTAGAGTAACAAAAAATGCATGTATTTCCACTTCTCCAATAAAATCAATTTCAATTGAGGGAGCTATTGATACTACTATGACAATAGTTGGAAGTGTAACTGGATGCGCGGGATCGACTGTTACGCTCTCTGTTCCTAGCAATCCGCAAGTTTCTTTCAAATGGTATAGAAATGGTTCATGGATTGGAAATAATTCAAGGACTCAAGTGGTGACTGTTTCGGGTTCTTATTATCTTGAAATTAGCTCACTTCAAGCTTCTTGTACCGTAACTACCAGAACAGTCGTTGTCAATTTTGCAGCGCCTCTGTCGGTTCCGCAAGTTCAATCTACGGTGAATGCGATCTGCGATGGCGATAGCATCCAAATTACGACTTCGAATGTAGATCCAAGTGTCAATACCTATAAATGGTTTAAAGATGGCGTATTGATTCCTAATGCGACAGCGAATAATTATTTCGCTAAGCAAGGAGGCGTATATACCGTGACTACTTCGAATCCTTCTAATTGCGCTGCATCCTCTGCGAATTCGAAAACGCTTAGCTTCTATTTGAATCCTAGTCCAATTCTATCCGCTAACAAGCCATTTGCTTGCGAGGGAGATTCTATTACTTTGTCTATATCTAATACGCAAGTACTGACCAATATCGAATGGTTCAATAGCAATATCACCATTGCTGGCGAAACTAAGACAAGTTATATCGCAAAAGCAAATGGAGATTATAGTTGTTCGGTAGTTGATTTCAATGGCTGTAAAGGAAAGACGGTGAATACATCGCTCAATTTCTACCCCGTTCCAACGCCTGTCATTTCACAAAATCCATCGAATAGAGAATTAGTTTCTTCCATTGAAATCGGCAATCAATGGATGTATAATGGTGTGAAAATCAATAATGCGAAAGGGCCAATTTATAGGCCATCGACTTCTGGACTTTACTTTACTTTAGTGACGAGTGATAGAGGTTGTGTGGGCAAATCAAATGAATTGAACATCAGCTTATTGTTTACAGGTATTAATTCAATCAGTTCGGATGATTTAACCATCTCACCAAATCCATCAAATGGGGTATTTAATTTTACCATTTCTTCAAATTTGATTGAGAATAGCAGCTACAAAGTTTTAGATGTTCAGAACAGGATTCTTTTTGAATCAAATGATTTTAAAATGACCTATTTCGACTTAAGTAATTATTCGTCAGGGTTTTATTATTTCAAATTAGAAAAAAATGGTCAAATTAGGACTATAAAATTGATTAAAGAATAATCTGACTCAGAAGGTCATTGAAGCGCCCAATTCTTGTGGATTGGGCGCTTTTTTATTTTTAAAAAGCGATGAAATCAAAAAAAATACTTAAAACTTCATTTTCAATATTATATATTTGGTAGGAATTTTAGGAAGTGTAATTTTTGTTAAAATGCCTTTAGAGACAAAATTATTTTTCGTGTCGTGAGATACCTCCTTCTTCAGGCCAAATTGAGCTTTTTAAAATTCAATTATTTTTAAAAATTAAATTAATCACTATGTTTAAACTAATACATAATAGTTTATTGGTTATCATTATCCTTGTAACAAGCAATCTGGCCATGAATGCAGCATGTTATTCACCGCCAGCGTATTGTACAAATATTACTGCAAATAATGTTGCCAGCTATGGTATGGGTATTCAGAATGTCACATTGAATACGGTGGCAATGCCCAATCAAATAAATAATACAACATCCGCAGGGAATGGATCCCCTATTTATTTTGATTATACCTCGCAGCAATTGGTTGCAACATCAGGTGCGACAGTAAATTATTCCATTAAAGGACCTTCTGGCAACCCGAGTTATATTAGAATGTATATTGATTTAAATCAAGATGGTACATTTGGAACTTCAGCGCCAGAGATGATTTTGAGTTTCCCAAGTGTACCTACATCAGGTGTTGGGAATATTGTTACGGGGACATTTACACTGCCTGCTTTGGGATCCGGATCATATAGAATTAGGTTCGCATCTGATTATCAAAATAATATTCCTGGGCCATGCGGACCATTGGTTTATTCTGCTGAAGTGGAAGATTATTCATTGCTTATTCCTTCTGCAACTGCCGATGTTGCTGCTACTGCACATACATCTCCCGGATTTTATTTGACAGGAAATAATGTAGTTGGACTTCAATTCACAAATACGTCTAATGTTACAATAACCACTGCTACTATTGGATATCAATTGGGAGCCAATACGCCTATAACACAAGCATTGACTGGCCTAAACGTTACGCCGGGTGCGACTTATTCTGTCAATTTCGCCACACCATTGAATATAGCTTCAGCAGGTGCTTACAGTATGAAGGCATGGGTTGGAAATCCAAATGGAGTTGGCTCTTCAACTCCAGCGAATGATACCATTTGTAGGAGCTTTGCGGTATATTGTTCTGGCCCATTAAGCGGAACGTATACAATTGACCCAGCTGGATCTGGTCCGTCAAACTTTAAATCATTTGCCATAGCAGACAGCAATCTAATTACCTGCGGAATTTCTGGACCTGTTGTATTTAATGCAGTTGCTGGAACATTCAATGAGCAAATTTGGATTCCAACAATCGCTGGAAGTTCTGCGACCAATACGATAACATTTAATGGAGCCGGCGCGGCAAATACCATTCTATCATTTAATACAACTTCGACAAATCCCTATGTTGTTAGATTAGATGGTACTAGTTATATCACATTTAGAAATATGACTTTGAGAAGCACTACAACGACTAGTCAAGCTTGGGTAGCTCATATCAATAATGGGATAAATAATCGATTTAGCAAATGTACCATTGAAATGACGGGAGCAGCTGCTACATCAGGAAGTAGCACTTTGATTGGTGTTTTGATCAATGGCAGCAATGGTTCATCTAATACCAGTTCTACTACCGCAAATAATCACTTCATTGATTCATGTACGATAAATGCAGGTTATTACGGGATTTATGCAAGCATAAGCACTAGTACAAATGTGGTTAGTATTTTAAACAATACCATTAACAATTCTTATTACTACGGCGGTTTTTTCAGCAATTCGCACATTGTTAAATTCAATAATAATAATGTGAATATGCGCACGACAGCGCCTTTCAACAATGCATTGTATTTAGTCAATTGCAATGCAGGCGGTGCAGGATTTCATGAGATTAAAAATAATATGCTATACAATGGCGGCCAATATGGAATATACTTGGCAACTAGTTCGGGCAGTGGATCGGGATTTGGTCAAATCTACAACAATATGATTTCGGGATTTAGGTCTTCAAATAATTTAGCTGGAGTATACAATAGTTCCTCTTCGAGATGGCAAATATGGCATAATAGTATCAATTTAGATTATGCAGCTACTTCAGGAACATCGGCGGCTCTTTATCTTAACTTTGGTGGTCAGATTGAAGTGCGCAATAATAATTTAACAGTGACTAGTCCGACGATTGTTGGGGGCTTCCCGCTCTATATGGCTTCAACAACGAGTGCAAGTGTTTTGGACAATAATAATTACTTCAATAAATCATCAGCAAATTTAGTAAGTGGCGCAATTAATTTAAATACGAGTAACTATAGAGCCAATTTCCCTGCAGGTGCTGGATTGGGTTCTACGAATGTCGATCCACAATACTTCAATAATACGTCCAATTTACATACGAATATAGGTTGTAATACAGGTGCTAATTTGGGATTGACGACGGATATTGATGGTCAAACAAGAAGCACTACGCCGGATATAGGTGCAGATGAAACCAGCCCTGTTTTGAATAACGACATGTCTGTTATAAAAATTAATTCTCCATCATTCCCTTTAAATGCGGGTTCTCAAAGTATCAATATCACTTTGAAAAATCAAGGGGCAAATACAATCACTTCTGTAACTGTAAATTATATCGTAAATGGCGGAACTTTAAATAGTCAGCTAATCAGCATTAATTTGGCGCCATGCGATACAATGAACTTCACATTTACTGCGCCATTTAATTTTACAGGCACAAGTAATTTGGTTGTATTTACATCCAATCCGAATAGCACTGCTGATGCAAACACGTCAAATGATACCTTGTCAAATACGTTATGTTTGGCTATGAGTGGCGCTTATACGATTAATCCAGCAGGATCTGGACCTACCAATTTTACCTCTTTCAATGCGGCTGTGAATGCATTGAATTGCGCAGGTGTAAGTGGACCAGTAACATTTACGGTGTCTTCAGCGAATTATTTTGAGCAGGTCAGTTTATTGTCTGTTCAAGGAAGTTCAGCGACTAACACCGTGACATTTGATGGCGGTGCAGGAAATGCAGCTACAAGGGTATTGAGTTTCAATGCGACGAGTTCTTCCAATCCGCATACATTCAGGTTAAACACATCACAAAATGTTGTCATCAAGAATTTGACGATCCGCTCTACCAATCAAAACAATGGATGGCCAATTCATATCATGGATGGTGTTAATGTAAAGATTGAAAATTGCAATGTATGGGTGGATAGTTTAGGAAGTAATTCTTCGAATAGCAATTTAGCAGCGATCGTAATCAATGGAAATAATACCAATACTACAACGGGCTCTTCAATGATCAATAATGTATTTATTGATAACAATAATATTAAAGGCGGTTATTTTGGAATTGTATCTCAAGGAACGAGCCAAGCAACGATAGCCAATACTTTGTACTTTAGAAATAATACAATTGATAGTACTTTCTATTATGGAATTTATTTTGGCTCAAATACGGTGAAGTGTTTGAATAATACGGTCAATATGAGATTCAATGGTTCAGCAAATTCAATTGGGATATACTGTGGCCAAGTTCAAAATAATACCAATGGAATGTTCTGTGAAATCAATGCTAATAAAGTTTTCAATGCAGGCCGATATGGAATGTCATTGGGTAACTTCTATTCTGTTAATGGATCAAACCATCGTGTTACAAATAATATGGTCGGTAAATTTAGAACGACTGGTGGCGCGCAGACTTTTGGAATGAATTTCAATTTCTCTTTCTACGTAGACGTTGATCACAATACGATCAATGTCGATAATCCAACAACAGGAGGCAATAGAGCGCTATATATGGCAATCTATGGACCAGCAAATGTGCGCAATAATATCTTTACGATATTGAATACTTCAGCTACAAATGCAATCCCTGTGCAGTTTGCGACTTCCAATGCGCCGGTATTGACGAATAATAATTATTTCAATACCTTAAATAGCAATATTATTCAAACGCCGAATGGAACATTTACAACAGCTGCTTTAACAACGGCATTCCCATCTGGAGGAGGTGCTGGAAGTTTGAATATTAATCCACAATATCCATCATCATCAGATTTGCATTTAGGTGCGGCAATTGGAGCGAATACATTTAATAGTACGTTAAATTTAACGGCTACGGTTCCTGTTGATATTGACAATCAATCTAGAAATGGCACACCAGATATGGGTGCGGATGAAAAATCGCTCAATGATGTAGGTGTTTCTGCAATTCTATCGCCATTGGCAGTGAATCCAGGTGTTTATTCTATTCAAGTAAGAATTAGAAATTTCGGTAGCAATGCGGTTTCGAATATCCCCGTTAGATATAGTTTGAATGGCGGAGCACTCGTCAATGAGACATACGTTCCAAGTATCGCAGGCAATGATAGTGCCTCTTATACATTTACAACTACAGCTACTTTTATTGCTTGTAATTCAATCAAAGTATTCACAGATTTAGCTACAGAGACATATAGAGCAAATGATTCTACAAATTTGAGTATTGGGCCTAATATCGCAGGCATTTATACGATTAATCCTGCTGGATCAGGACCGACAAACTTTACCTCTTTTGCAAATGCACTTGTTTTCTTATCATGCGGACTTGTAACAGCTCCTGTGAGATTCAATGTGGCTGCTGCAACATATACAGAGCAGGTTTCAGTTCCTTCAACAATCAGGGGTGTAAGTGCTATAAATACCATCACTTTTGACGGAGGCAATGGCAATGCAAGTACTAGAATTTTAACTTTTGCGCCAACGGCATCGCCGAATTGGCATGTATTGCGTTTTAATGGATGTAGCAATATCATCTTTTAGAAATATAACTATTAGAAGCACCAATACAACAGGAAGTGCTTGGACAGCGCATTTCTTTAATGGCACAAATAATAGATTGAATAATTGTGTGATAGATATGGTCGGCAATCCAACGGGCAATTCGAATTTCTCCAATATTGTAGTCAATGGAAGTTATACTTCTATGGGAACAAATACCACCATTGCCAATAATATTATGGTAGATAGTTGTACCATAAATAATGGGTACTATAATATTTATACATCAGCGTCTGGCGGCGGAAATAATACTTTTAGATTTTTGTATAATACCTTGACAAATGCATATCAATATGGAGCATATTTTAGCAATAGCCATGTGATTAAATTCAATTATAATAAAGTGACTTTAGGGACACTGTCAACGTCTCCATATGGCCTTTTCCTTACTAGTAACAGCCTCAGTGGAAATTTCTTTCATGAGATTAATCATAATAATTTTAATAGTATTGGAGTCTATGGAATTTATTTAACGTCATCTAGTGGCAGCTCCACTGTAAATAGCCAGATTTATAATAACTTTATGAATGGGTTTAGATATTCATTTGGAACTTATGGAATTTACAATAGCAGCTCAAGTTATTGGAATATTTATCACAATACGATTAACCTTGATGCACCAAACACGAGTGGAACATCTGCTTGTATAGCTTTGAATTTTGGATCAAATACAGATGTGAGAAATAATATTCTGACGGTTATGAATCCATCTGTCGTGAATTCTTTCCCAATGTGGGCAAGTTCTACAACGGCAGCTAGTATGGTTGATAACAATATCTACTTTAATAAATCCAATTCCAATTTAGTATTTATAGCAGGAAATACATACAACGCTAGTAATTTTAAAATTGCATATCCAAATGGTGGCGGGGTAAATTCTAACAATACTGATCCTAGTTATTTGAGCACAACAAATCTCCACATTTCCAATGGATGTAATAATGGGGCGAATTTAGGTATACTCCTCGATATCGATGGCAATGCGAGAGGCACTTCACCAGATATAGGCGCAGATGAGGTGATTAGTTTGCCGAATAATGATATCCAAGTTTCTAGTATTTCGAATCCTACATTCCCGCTTGTTTCAGGTTCACAACCAGTCACAGTCGTCATTAAAAATCTTGGAAATAATACCGTTTCTACTTTTAATGTAAATTATATCTTAAACAATGGAACAGTTGTAACACAAGCATATAGCGGCTCTCCAATTCCTTCATGCGGTACAGCTACATTTACTTTCGCTACAAATGTCACTATAGTGAATGGAGCGAACAATTTAAAAGTATTTACAAATGCACCAAATGGTTCTGCTGATGCAATTCCTGCAAACGACACAGCTCAATTCAATCTCTGTTCTGCCATGAATGGTGTTTATACGATCAATCCTGCTGGAAGCGGACCAACTAATTTCACGAGCTTTACAGCAGCGGTTAATGCTCTAATTTGTGGTGGTGTGAACGGCCCAGTATCTTTCAATGTGTCCAATGGAACGTATACAGAGCAAATTCAAATACCAGCTATACAAGGTACAAGTTCCACAAATACGATTGCCTTTACTTCAGTTTCAGGAAATCCTACTTTATGCACCTTAACTTTTACGCCAGTTACTGGAGGCAGTTATACTTTATACCTCAATGGTGCAGATTATGTATCATTTAATAAAATTACCATTGCCAATGGATATACAGCATCAACTGTCTATACAGTATGGATAGGCGGAAAGTCTGAGTACAATACAATTTCAGCTTGTACAATTGCCAATCCTAGCAATCCAAATGCATATGGAATTTATCAATCTAATACAACAGATAATTACAATACCTTTATAGGCAATACGATTACAAATGGATATATTGGTATTATCATGCAGAGCAATACCAGTGTGTATTCAGTTAAGAATTCATTTATAAATAATATTCTCACCAATCAAACAGGATATGCGATTTATTCTTATTTCCAAGATTCTGTAACAATTTCAGGTAATATTGTCACGACAAATGCAACGACAGGAACATATTATGGCATCTTTACGCAATCCAATGGTAAATTCCCGATTGTCACGAAGAACAAAATTACCGGCATTAATATGACCTCAACGGGATATGGAATGCAGCACAATAGTTTTGCAAACAATGGATTTTCTTTTGGAAGAGGATTGATTGCAAATAATTTTGTACAGATGGGCGGAACGGCAACAACGAATGTGGGCATCCACATAAATGGCGGTACGAATTATACAGATATCGTTCACAATTCGGTGAATATGACATCTACGGTACTTTCCCCGAATGTATCATGTTTTAGATACGAGCAGTTCTTATCCAATAATAAAGTGCAGAACAATATTTTCCAGGCTTCTGGTAATGGAACGACTTCATGTGCTGTAGCGAATATTGGAACCAATGGCACATCCAACTGTATTTTCAATTATAACAATTGGTACGGTTTGAATTCAACGACGTTTGGATATAGTGGCACAGCAATGGGGACGGCACAAAACTCTTATGCAGCATTTAAAACTGGGGGAGCTGGTATTGCTTCATTTGAAGCGAATGGTTTCAATAAGGAGGTATCATTTAATTCTACAACAGATTTACATACATCAAGTCCATGTTTATCAAATTCTGGAACGAATCTATTGTCAATTGTTCCTAAGGATATAGATGATGAAACAAGAACATCTACTCCAGATATAGGTGCCGATGAATTTAATGTAAGTGCTTATGATGCAGCAATGCAAGCCATTGTTTCCCCATCTGGAACTTCTTTTGCTACTGGAATACCATATACTGTAAAGGTTAAAGTTAGAAATAATGGAAGCAATACAATTACGGCATTGAATATGAATTATTCTATCAATGGAACGGTAACATCTCAGGCATTTACTGGATTGAATATCGCTTCGTGTGATACGATGACTTTGACGTTCACCGCTACATTGACATTGACAACACCAGGTTCGAATGTATTTAAAATATTCAATGGTTTGATTAATACGACGAATGCGGATATGAACAATGTTAATGATACAATTGTATTGAATTTGTGTACGCCTTATAGCGGAACATATGTTATCAATAAGAACTTGCCATTTAGTACGACCAATTTTGCCTCTATTAACCAAGCCGTAAATGCGATGTATTCTTGTGGCGTTTCAGGTCCAGTTATTTTGAGAATTGCTGCTGGTTCGGGGCCATACAATGAGCAAGTCAATTTTAGTGGAGTAATTCCTGGTTCAAACAGACTTGCTACGGTTACCCTTTCGGGAAATACGACTAGAGAAATTGTTAGTTTTGGAACTGGAGGTACGGCAACACAACACGTTATTCGATTGAGCGGTGCTAAGCACATCAAGCTGGATAGTTTAACTATCAATAATCCTGGCACAGGCTACGGAATCGGAGTTCATATCACAGGAGGAGCAGATAGTAATTTTGTTCAAAATTCAATCATCAATATTTCTCTTGCATCTACTAGCTTCTCTAATTCTGCTGGAGTTGCGATCTCATCAACAGCAGCTTCTGCTACTGGAACAGGAAATAATGGAAATAGCAATAGAATCTTTAATAACACAATCAATGGAGGATATTATGGAATTACTGCCTTAGGTACAAATACAACTATTTTCTGTTTGAGAAATGATATTAGCAATAATGTTTTGAATGGTCAAGCTTATTATGGAATCTTTACTCAGTATCAAGATTTGATTAAGATAAACGGCAATACAATTGATAATATGTTGAGTTCTAATACAAACTCAGCAGGACTTTACTGTGCATATGTTGAGCGATTTGAGTTGAAAAAGAATAAAATCAACAGATCAGGGCAATATGGGATGAATTTGAATTATATGAATTATCAATTGGGAACAGGAACAGCTCGATCAGAAATTTCTAATAACATGATTGGAGGGACTTTCTATAGTACAAATCCATATGGACTCTATCTTGCAAATCAAGGACGGCATATTGATATTTGGCATAATTCAATCCATGTGATTAATATGGGAAGTGGCTATGGATTCTATTTCCAATATCAAACTTCTGGAACTTATGAAGGATTAGATTTTGCAAATAATACGATTACAGCTACGAATAATACCAACTATGTATCATGGATGTATTGGTCAACAGGCTTAACTCCGTCAAATCCAATTATTAACTTTATGAGTAATAATATTTGGTCGCCTAATACAACAAGTTCATTGGCTGTGTTCAATCAAAATGGATATACCGGTGCTGGATGGATTTCTGCAAATACGAATGGATTGAATACCCTTACTTGTAAAAATCTTGATCCGCAGTATTTGAATGAGGCCACCAATTTACATATCATTCAAGGAAATCTCAATGATGTGGGAACGAATCTCTCTCAAGTCAATACAGATATTGACGGAGATATTCGACCATTGGCACCATCTTCAACAGTGGATATAGGTGCGGATGAATTTGCTGTTCCTGCTTTGAATATAGGCCCAGTGGCATTGGTTTCCCCGACAGCACCTTTAACTTCAGGACTTCAAGATGTTGTTGTAAAGATTAAGAATTTTGGATCAGCTACAGTAACCTCAGCGAATGTGAGCTATAAAGTTGGATTCAATGGCAGCATTAAAACTGTCGCTTGGTCTGGATCAATTGCTACGAATGCAACAGCAGATGTCACATTTACAGGAGGCAATCAATACAATTTTACAGGATCTTATGATACTGTAATTGCTTGGACAGATGGTCCAAATGGTGGAGTAGATCAATACAAATTGAACGATACCTTTATCAGCAATACGATATGTCAGCCTTTAGCGGGCTCATACACAATCAATGCGCTTGCGCCTGTTTCTGCAACGAACTTCCAATCATTTACACAATTGGCCGGAGCCCTTAATAATTGTGGAATGACCGCAGCTGTTAATGTTACGGTAGTCGCTGGAACTTATTTAGACAATGTCATCTTCGGAAATGTATTGGGTAACGATACAACGAAACCAATTACAATCGATGGGGAAATGCTGCCATTACATTCTTAAGAAGAAAAACAATGGATGCCAATTCTGTTAATTATGTTGTTCGTTTAGATAAGACGAATACTATTTACTTCAAAAATATCACCATACAAAACGATAGTTTGAATAGGGGCTGTATTATTCAAGCGAGAGGCGGAGACAAATTGAAATTTAGTAATTGCGTATTGGAATTCTCTGGTCCTGCTGCAACGGGCACGAGTTCGCTCAACAAGATCATCCATGTCACCAATTCATACAACCCGAATAGTTCAGTTACGACCTTCTATAATTCAATAGAGATTGATTCATGTATTTTCAATAATGGTTATTCTGCGTTTGATGGTTCATTTACAAATACGACATGTCAGATTTTCTTGAGGAATAATACGATCAATAATCCTTCAGCATACGGGGTTTATAGTACATCGAATGGAACGTTTAAAATCCTAGGAAATAGATTTACAATGAGAAATAATGGCTCTAATTCATCTATTTTAATTTTCAATTTCGAATCCATCTAACATTGCATATTATTCGCAAATCAATGGCAATTACTTCTTTAAGAATGGTCAAAATGCCATTTATTTTAGCAGTACGCGCGGAGGAGCAAATAATACAAGACGAGGTGAAATCATGAATAATATGATTGGTGGCGCCTTTATGTCAACTGGATCCAATTATGGCATGCAAATTAATTATGGCGATTTCTGGGATATCTATAACAATAGTATCAGCATGGATAGTGTAAAAGCGACTTCTACCACGAGAGGAATTTATATCAATGCGGGATCCACAGTACAAACGGTTCGAATTAAAAATAATTCAATCTCAATTACTGACAATACAGCGGCTAATCCTTATTGTATCGAAATTGTCAATCAAAATAACGTCGATGCTGCAGCAGGCTTGGACTTTAATAATTACTTTAATTCTAAGAATGGCGCTGTCTTGTTAAAAGGCGCTGTGGCTTACAATAGTTCGAATTACAAATTCCCATATACAGCTGGCGCAGGTGCAGGTTCCAAATATGGCAACCCAATGTATTTGTCTAGATACAACCTTCATACAACGAGTGTTCAGTTGGATAATTGGGGTGCTAATCTTGGCGTGTTAAAAGATATTGACAACGAGAATAGAAGTGTTACACTTTCGGACGTTGGTGCAGATGAATTTTATCCACTCGTTACTTATGATGTGAGAGGGTTTAATCTCGATCAACCTGCTATACAAGCATGTTTCGGAGGGTCTTCTTATCCACTTCAGGCGAGGTATATGAATTCTGGTTTGCAGAATATTACTTTGACAACGGATACAATTTATACATTTATTGAGGCCAAGGATCCTAATAATGTTATCACGCAGTTTGGACCAATCAAGCATTTTAATAAGACGATTTTAAAAGATTCATTCTTTACATCGACATTCACGCCTAATTACAATATGAGTGTTTATGGCACTTATACATTTAAAGTGTATACTCAATGGATTGGCGATGGGTATGGATACAATGATTCTATTTTCATTACACGTGATGTGACAAATCCTAAACCTGTATTGAGTCCAGTCACCAAGACTGTATTCTGTTCTAATGACTCTTCACAATTATCAGCAGCTACAAGTTTATATGCTAATTTATATCAATGGGTGAAAGATGGTTCAGATATATCTGGTGAAACAAATTCAACAATTGAAGCTAAGTTGTCGGGCAAGTACTATTGTAAAGTGACAAGCGCTGCTGGATGTACCTTGTTGACGGATTCTGTTGTTTTGACAGTGAATCCAGCTCCTACAGCAACGATTGTTTCCAATAAAACTGAATTCTGTCCTGGTGATAGTGTGAAATTATCTTGCACATTTACAACAGGTAGATCTTATCAGTGGTTGCTCAACAATACAGCTATAACAGGTGCGACGGATTCAATTTTCTATGCTAAATCTGGTGGGAACTATTCAATTCGAGTAACAGAGAATAGCACTTCTTGTTATGATTTCTCCAATGTTATATTCATTCTTGCTAAAACAGCGCCAACCGCGGCTATTTCACCAAATAATAACACAATTTGTTTCGGAGATAGCATTTTGATGTCTTCATTCTCAGATCCGAATTATCAATATCAATGGTTGCTAAATGCAGGTATTATTGCCGGGGCAAATAGCAATATCCTTTACGGGAAATTAGCGGGAGCATATACACTCTTTGTTTATGATACATTGGTTAAATGTGCAACATTGTCTAGTGCAGCGAACATAACTGTTAATCCATTACCAAATGCACTGATTGCAAATGTCAGTCAAAGTATTTTCTGTAATCTTGACAGCGCAATCCTTAGCGCCAAAACGGATACTGGCCAGACGTATACTTGGTATAAAAATGGTTCAGTAATTGGCGGTGCAACGGATTCTAATTATACAGCTAAAACTGCAGGCAATTACCAAGTTATGGTGACTTCAACATCTACAGGCTGTAAGGCTATATCTTCGATGGAAGCCATCACGGTGAAGCCGAGACCTAAGGCTTTGAGTTTTTACTTTGGCCCTAATATTTTCTGCGCACCAGATAGCAATAGAATTTTTGCCGATACAGTGGGAGGAACAGGGAATGCATATCAATGGATTAAAAACGGCATTGATATTCCAGGTGCAACTAACTATGATTATTTTATTTCAAGCACAGGAAACTATGCTGTAGAAGTTGTCAATAATGGCTGTGAAGCTTATTCCCCTGCAAAATCAATCATTGTAGGAACAGTGCCAGTAGCTTCTATTAGTTATGTGTCTCAGCCATCCTTCTGTGCGAATGATAGCTCTGTGATGAGATGTGTAAATGCTCCTGGTTTGAATTATCAATGGTATAGAAATGGAACACCAATTTTCGGTGCAACAGATACACAATTGGTCATCAAACAAAGTGGTGCCTATGCTGTAAAAGTTACAGAGGCCATTTCTGGCTGCAATGCCACATCTACAGCTATTACAGTCGCATTATTCTCTACGAATTTTGCGATCATCAAGTACACTGGACCAACTAGCTATTGCAGTGGAGATAGTGTAATATTGAATGCTGATACAGTGCTTGGCTCTAATAACGTGTATCAATGGAAGAGAAATGGGGTGGATATTTCAGGCGCAACCAACTTTAATTACACGGTAAAAACAACGGGCTCTTATCAAGTGACGGTCAGAAAGAATGCTTGTGTATTCACATCTGCGGCAAAAGTGATTAATATTGAAGCACCAATAGATACGACAATTTCTATCATTGGCAGTTTAACTGGATGCGCAGGATCGACAGTTACGCTCTCTGTTCCAAGCAATCCGCAAGTTTCTTTCAAATGGTATAGAAATGGTTCATGGATTGGAAACAATTCAGGAACGCAACCTGTAACTTTGTCGGGATCATACTACTTAGAGATAAGTTCACTACAAGCTTCTTGTACTGTAACTACTAGAACAATTGTGGTTAATTTTGCAGCGCCTCTGTCAGCTCCGCAAGTTCAATCTACCGTGAATGCCATATGCGATGGCGATAGCATTCAAATTACAACAACAAATGTAGATCCAAGCGTGAATACATACAAATGGTTTAAAGACGGCGTATTGATTCCTAATGCGACAGCGAATAATTATTTCGCTAAACAAGCAGGGGTATATTCAGTGACTACTTCGAATCCTTCTAATTGCGCAATATCTTCTGCAAATGCGAAAACGCTTAGCTTCTATTTGAATCCTAGTCCAATTTTATCCGCTAACAAGCCATTTGCTTGCGAGGGAGATTCTATTACTTTGTCTATATCTAATACGCAAGTGCTCACCAATATCGAATGGTTCAATAGCAATATCACCATTGCTGGAGAAACTAAGACAAGTTATATCGCAAAAGCAAATGGAGATTATAGTTGTTCGGTAGTTGATTTCAACGGTTGTAAAGGAAAGACGGTGAATACATCGCTTAATTTCTACCCCGTTCCAACGCCAGTCATTTCACAAAATCCATCGAATAGAGAATTGGTCTCTTCTATTGAGATCGGCAATCAATGGGTGTATAATGGAGTGAAGATCAACAATGCGAAAGGGCCAATTTATAGACCATCGACTTCTGGACTTTACTATACTTTAGTGACGAGCGATAGAGGTTGTGTGGGCAAATCAAATGAATTGAACATTAGTTTATTATTCACAGGAATTAATTCAATCAGTTCGGATGATTTAATCATCTCACCAAACCCTTCTAGAGGAATGTTTAACATTAAAATTTCACCTGAATTCATCGAGAATAGCCATTACAAAATCCTCGATGCTCAGAGCAAAGTCATTCTAGAATCAAGCGATATGTCTAAATTGACATTTGACTTGGAAGGCTTTGCTGCTGGAACTTATTACTTCCAATTAGAGAATAAAGGCGAAATCAAAACCATCAAATTGGTGAAAGAATAAGCTCATCACTAATTAAAAGAAAATTCAAACTTCCCAATCTGAAAATGATTGGGAAGTTTTTTTTTGCTTTTCAACGAAAGAAATTTTGTGAGTATAAAATTTCTTTAATTATTTTAGTCATTGAAAAAAGTATGAAATCGATGGAAGGATTTGCCCTGCAAATAACTTCGTCACAAATAAAACTAGTATGAAAGAAGCATTTATCCACTTTGTATGGAAGTATGGTCTGTTTGACATTTCCAACTTAACGACTACTGATGGTGAAGCCATTACCATTATCCACCGCGGCACACATAATTTTAACCAAGGCGCAGATTTTCAAGAATCCAAAATTAAAATTGGGAAGAATACTTTTGTCGGCCATGTTGAAATTCACCTTGAAAACAGCGATTGGTATGCGCATGGGCACCAATTCGATCCCAATTACAACAATACCATCTTGCACGTTGTCTTTGAAGAAACCATCGAACAATATGTGCTCACCGCCGATAATACCAGTGTCCCGATACTCTGTCTAAAGAAGAAAATAGCGCGAGACCTTAGCTCAATATCAAACCTTGCATTTATCTAGGAATGAAATTCCTGTGCGAAAATTTTCGTCATTCCTTCCACAATTCAATTCAATTTATTCAGAGAGCGCCTCGTCGCAGAGCGCTTGATGCGCAAATCTGCTGAAATAATGCAAGTGCTAGAACAGAATAAATACGATTGGGAATTGACTTTCTATTGGTTTCTATTTGCATCATTTGGACTTAAAGTGAATAAAGAAATATTTTTTCAATTGGCAAAATCAATACCATTAAAAATATTAGCGAAGCACAAGAATCAAAGACTTCAACTCGAAGCCATATTCTATGGTCAAGCCAATATGTTGAATCAACCTGTGGATGATTATATGGAGTCGCTGCGCAGAGAATATATGCACTTGGCGAAATTGTACTCCCTCATTCCACCTAAAGCATCGCCCTTGTTTCTTCGACTTCGCCCAAGTTCGTTTCCAACGCTGAGGATCTCTCAATTCGTCGATTTGGTCCTACATTCGTCTCATTTGTTTTCGACCATTATACGATGTGAAAGTATTCGAGAAATGGCAGCATTGCTCAATGGGCAGGCTTCTAAGTATTGGAATAATCATTATAATTTCGGGCAGGCTTCCCCCGACATCAGCATTAAATCACTGGGAAAATCAACCATGCACAGCATTATCATCAATACAATATTGCCTTTTATTTTTTTGTATGAAAATGAAAATGGGGAGGCCAGTGAAAAACCGATGAATTTATTGAGGGAAATAAAAGCGGAGAAAAATGCAAAAATTGATACGCTTGTTTCGACGCTGATAATAGAAAACGCC
The DNA here is from genome assembly GCA_016713645.1 of Bacteroidota bacterium. Lineage (GTDB taxonomy): Bacteria > Bacteroidota > Bacteroidia > Chitinophagales > JADJOU01 > JADJOU01. The sequence continues at coordinate 148,942 of JADJOU010000003.1, read as the reverse complement.
CATGCATTGGACTCTCAAGCGCTGATTGAATTATATGATCATTATTGCACACCGAAAGAATGCTTAAATTGTGCGATTGGTTTTGCTAGTTTGAAAAGCAGAAAGGATTAACTAAAGACTCAATTTAGTCCCATCAAATGCCAAGGGAAGAATCGTTGAAATTCCTTTGAAGTGATAAATCTCTTCGCGGCCGATGAGGAAAATTTCGATATTTGATTCTTGTCTGTTCTCATATTCCTTAATACTCTGTCTGCATAGTCCACATGGTGAGACTGGGCTATCCACGCTGGGAACCACGATGGCCATTTTGAGGATGGATGCTTCAGGATACAAGGTTTTAGCCGTGCTCAAAGTTACGCCCTCTGCACAGAGACAGATAGGATAAGAGGCATTCTCTTGATTAGCGCCCAAAACATATTCGCCATTCGATAAGTATAGAGCGCAGCCGACCTTGAATTTGGAATAAGGGGAATAAGATAGATTCACAGCTTCTTTTGCCTTATCAATCAATATTCGGTCAACCTCATTATTCAGCTCATTTGCATCTAAAACCATTATTTTCGCAGCAAGTTGAATCTCTCTCATTCGTATTGGATTTCAATTTCATACAAAATTAACAGAATTAATGAAACATATCGCCTTATTTGGAGCTGGGAAGAGCAGCCATGTCCTCATCAATTACCTCATTGAAAATGCCGATGCACAAGATTGGACAATATATATTGGAGATATGGATACGAGCGAATTGCAAAAGCGCATTCCATCCACTTCGCGCATTCATTTTTTTCAATTCAATATTCAAGATGAAAACACCTTGACGCCAATTTTGGAGAAGATAGATGTGGCCATATCCATGGTCCCTGCCATGTACCACATGAATATCGCCGTGCTATGCCTTCAATACAATAAGCATCTCATCACTCCTTCATATATCAGTGAGGATATGCAATCATTACATGAAGCGGCGGAAGAAAAAGGCTTGATTTTTTTAAATGAAATGGGTTTAGATCCTGGCATTGATCATATGAGTGCCATGAAAATCATCCATTCGATTCACGCGCGAGGTTGCGAAATCTCCTCCTTTAAATCCTATTGTGGTGGCTTGATTGCGCCTTCTTCAGATAATAATCCATGGAATTATAAATTCACTTGGAATCCGAGAAATGTGGTCCTCGCTGGTCAAGGAAAAGGGGGAATCAAATATTTATCAAAAGGAAAATTCAAATACATTCCCTATTACAATCTATTTAAAAATGCGCAAACAATTTCCATTGCGAAGTATGGAAATTTTGATGGATACCCCAATCGCGATTCGTTGAAGTATCGATCGATTTATGGATTGGATCATATACAAACCATGCTGCGCGGAACGCTCAGAAGAAGCGGATTTTGCAGCGCTTGGGATATATTCGTTCAACTCGGCATGACGGATGATACTTATGTCTTGGATATTGATAAAAATACATCGTGCTCTGATTTTTTAAACTGCTTTATTCAATGCGAAAGCAGCGGCGATATTAGAGCTAATCTCGCACAACAATTGAAGTTGGATTTGAATGATGTTAGACTCGATAAATTGGCATGGTTGGATATCTTTAATCCCCATGTAATCATTGATGCTGTGGGAAGTCCGGCGCAAATACTTCAAGCGATTTTGGAGCGCAAATTGAAACTCGAACCTGAGGATAAGATTGGTGCTTATGTACCATGAATTTGAATTTAGTGAAAAGAATGTGTTGAAGAAGATGACTTCGAGTCTTTCCATCGAAGGAGTGGATAGCTATGAAACCGCTATGGCATTGACGGTTGGACTGCCGATTGGCATAGCATGTAAATTGATTTGCGATGGAAAAGTCAATCAGCGCGGCGTTCTATTGCCCATTGATCCAGAATTTTATACCCCCATATTGAATGAATTGACTCATTACGGAATGGATTTTGTGGAAGAGGAAGTTGTGATTTAATGCACAAAATACATCGCAATATCCCCCTTATTCTTCACGGGTAATTTTCCCCTGAATTCCATGTCAAATTTGCCTTTCACAAGGTCATGTGTTGTCTGTGAAATATTTATTTTGCCCGCGAGGCCATTCTGCTCTAATCTTGCAGCAGTATTGACCGTGTCTCCCCAAACATCATAGGCGTATTTTTTTATCCCCACAATTCCTGCCACCAAAGGACCTGAATGAATCCCAATTCTGAATTGAAAATCGTACGTATTCTTATGTGATTCGACAAATTGTTGCATTTCTTTGGCGGCCTTGATGATTTTTTCTGCGTGGTGTTCATCTTCTGTAGGCATGCCACAAACGCACATATAGCAATCTCCAATTGTTTTAATTTTTTCAATTTGATATTTTGCCGTGATAATGTCAAAGTTCTTGAAATAGAAATGCAAGACATTGACTAGGTCAATCGCAGAGAGTCTTTCAGATACATTGGTGAAGTTGACCATATCGGCAAACATCACAGATACGTGGCCATAGCTGCGGGCTTCTGAGTGATTGCTTCGCTTCAATTCCTCGGCGATTTCCGCAGGGAATATATTCAACAACAATTCTTCACTGCGCTGCTTTTCAATCTCGATGATTTTATTTTTCTCCGCAATTTCTACAAATTTCAAACGATGAATCTCGGCTTCTTTTTCCTTATTCGCCACATCGTATTTGGTCAACAATTCCTGATAGGAATTTTCTTTTCAATGGCAAAGTTTTCATCATTGACACGCATCAATTCCTCTGTATAGAATAGGGCTTTTCAAAATCGCCCATTTTTTTATATCGGTAGGCTAGTTTAGCATAAATTTCTTTTGTCAATTTGGGGGACTTAGTCGCCAATGCATAGCTGTCTTGCATGACTTTAATGGACTCTTCTAATTTGTCTTCCATTTCAAGTAAATCGCTGTAGAATAGCATGGCCACTGCTTTAAACTGTTTCAACCCTCATCTCCTTCGATATAGGATAATGTCTCCTCTATCCATTTACGGAGATTCTCAAAGTCTCCCATGGTCTTGTAGAGTTCTAGTAAAAATTGGTGCGCACTGGCTGTCAGCTTTTTTTGTTCTTGCGCCTCTTTGATTTTTAGGATGTAGTTCTCTAGCGATTCTAATATGTGTTTTTCACTTTTTTCAAATTCTTTGAGACTCAAATAGAGGTAGCCAATATTTAGTTTGTTCAGCGCACAACCTTTCCAATCTTCATTCTTGAGGTTGAGCTGCAAGGCTTTTTCTAAATATTCTATGCTGATTTCATGTCGCTGCAATTGTGTGGTCAATGCTGCAATACTATTATAACATCGCGCGATGCCCTTTTCATCGCCGATTTTTTCATAGATGGCCAAAGCTTTTTCTGTCAATTGAAAAGAGGCGTCGATATTTCTCAAATTGAAATCGATATTGCTGTGCACAATATACGATTGAGCTAAGAGCAAATCCAATTCCATCTCAACGGCTAAATCTATCGCCTCGCTCACTGCCTCCTTCGCCAAAATATGATCGATATTCATCGTCTGGTCGGCGAAATTTTTCAATGCAACAACCTTCTCGACAGAATCGGGCATCTCGCGCAAACTTTCCAATGCTAACCTCGTGGACATGAATTCATTTTTTTGCTAAAATAAGATTTCTGGAGATAAGAAGGCAAAAAATGGCTGTGCGCTGATGGAAAAGGGTTCCTCTTGGATATAAAACATATGAGTTTGACTTTGTCCAGTATGGGATTTGATTTAGATTGAATGCATCCTGTTTTAAAAATAGGGAATTATGCCGCGGATAATGAGTGATGTTGGTCAAAGGAAATGCCCTATCAAAGCAAACTAAACTATATTTCCCTCAATAGTTTAGTTTTTAAAATTATAAAAATAAATTTGTATATTTTAAATTAATCTCCTATCTTTATTTTATCATTCGTTGATAATATGAAAAGAGATGAAAAAATATATATTAAACAACTGCCAACCAGCAACCAGCAACCTTTAAATAAGGGCATTAAAGATAAGGCAAATTTATTTATTGCACTTCAAGAAGCGTGCATTTCCCTCTTATTTTCTTTGCATAAAAAGGCTCGCGTTTCCGACGCGCTCAATTCACACTGCCTTCTATATTTATCAAAAAACTATTCCTTATTAGACATAAAAAAGAGGCCAAGTTCTCCCGCTCTGCCTCTCCTAAAGTCGAGCATCAGAATAACTTGGTCTCCCTGCCACCTGTATATTATACAGGCTTCGTTTAGTTTTAACATTAAACGCTTTTACAAAAATACGCATTAAATGCGAATCCCGCGCACAAAATCAACGCGGAAGATGGAGTGTATTGCTTCTAATGCCTCCCCATGCCTTTTCTTTAAGGCCATTGTTTAACAATAAATCAAAATAAAATGAAAAAATTAATAGTTTTTAATCTTATATTAGTATTCAATACTTTAAATATGAACGCTCAACTCACCAATCAACGAGTTCTTTTATATCCAGTGACTGGAGGGGTTGGCTCTGTTCATTACGATATGCATGGGCAAATAAGCTTATTAAATCCATACAGCACAGGAGGTGGTCAAGAATGGAATTTGCTCGTGAGCAATGAAATTAAAAATGTAAATCCCGATTCTGGAAAATCAAGACTAAGGTTTCAAAACTATGAGTATAGAACAGGTGCTACGATGCGCACTAATGGCTATTATGATGCTGGCGGTAGAAACCTATTTGCCACAGATTGTGATGTATCAAATTTCGACACTTCTGATGCTAGTTTTAGAAAGTTTATTGTTTGTGGACATAGTGTAGATAGCAATTTAGCAGCTGATAAAATGTTTTTACTTAGAATGAAAGGGGACCTAAGTGATGGAGATTATACAGAATTGTCGCTCGGTATTAACGGTCATCCGCATACATATGCCCTTGATGTATTGACTAGAACCAAAGGATTAAGCGCTCATCCAAACCCTGACGACAATGTATATTATGTGGTGGGTTTTGTATCTGATACAGTGGCCAGTGCGAGTTCATACAAACAAGCATTTGTCGCCTGCTTTAAGTACAATTTGAATTTGTCTTGGGTGAAATATATGCCCGTTAATGTTAACTTGCAGCCTTCGGAATTTGATATGTTTAATGTTATTACAGAAATCAAGTATCAAAATGTTGACAGAATATTGGTTACAGGTACCTTATTGCAGTTGATGTATGGACCAGGGACACCAGATCGCACAATAGCTAATGTTTGTTTAGATTATAATGGCAATGAAGTGGTACATAATTTTCATTTGACCAATAATACAGGAAGTGCAGGGAATAATGATAAATCAGTTGTCGCTGATGCGGTTTATGATACAACGGATAATTCAGTTTGGCTTCTGTCCAATGAGAAATTGGTAAATGGTGTAACTATGGAAAGACTTGATTTAACTGCCTTTCAGATTAGTCAAGGAAATACAGCGAGATTTTATTTCAATGAATCAACATATGTTCCATATGATTCACATGGGTTTAAAATTTTTAAAGATGCAACTGATACGCTCAGCATCATAGGACTATTCAAAAGAATTGCAGGAGGGAATAATTCCTACGAAGTTTTTACAAATGAATTTTCTAAATCTGCATTTACATCTACAACCAATACTTACCCTGTCTATCATGTATCGCTTAAGCCTAGCGGCTTTAGCGGATTTAATAGTTATTTTGATTATACATCCAATCTAGCCAGTCCATCCATTTCACCACAAGCATTTGTACCTAATATTGGTTTTTGGTCCTATTCTAGCAAATGTTTAATGTTTGCTTCAAATACACCTCATTTCATCTTACCTAGTTCTAATATTGATGGGTATCCCAATGTTTTATACAATCATGTATATCCATTTCAAAATAACTCGAACAATTGTTTTGGTAATAGTAATTATACGATTGATACTCCTACGAATCCTTTAAATAATAATAGTTCAATTCCTATTCTTGATACATTGATAAACACTAATTCGGCAACTAATTACAATTCATCAGGGGTATCAGATTTCGAAGATCTAAATTGTGGTGGAAATTCTTTCAAGACAAATAGTTTAGGAATTAAGACAAATGTGGCTGTAGAGATATTTCCTAATCCAATTCATACAAAGTTGAGTATCAAGTCTGAGAATTTAACTAGCATTCAAAGACTTGAAATTATTTCGATTGATGGAAGACAAAGAAATTATCCGTTTATTAAGGAAGACGATAAAATTACAACTGATATGACCAATTTAATATCAGGAATGTACACTCTCGTTATTTTTAATTGTGAAAATCAAATAATATATCGAACTAAATTAATCAAAGAATAATTTTAAAGTCATGTTACTCTGTTGAAAACAACAGAGTAACTTTTATTCATTTAATGATGAAAAGGATTCTTATATCGTTAATTTTATTGGTAAGTACTAAAAGTGGTTTATCAAATTGGCAAGGTGCATCAGAACTAAATTATTTCTGTATTGATTCAGTCAATAGAATTTATAAGGTTAGGTTGACTCAAATCTTTGATTGCTTGACTGGAGGTTCTAATCAAGTTTTTACTATTCCTTCTATTATCCATGTTAAATCTTTAAATGGTTGTAGCGCATTTAATAGTGATTCAGTTCGTGTTTTATACCTAAAACCGATTAACCCATTTAAACCATATTTATTTTCTCAAGTATGTCCTGGGTCTAATCTTGCTTGTTCGCCTGGGTTTTTTAATCATGGATTTTATAAAGTCGTTTATGAAGGCTTTATTCAATTGCCTGCTTCTTGCAATGAATACGAGTTTATAGCATATGAAAATTTAGAACCATACACAATATGGATGGCAAATATTTTTTGGATTATAAATCTAAATGATAATCACCTTTCTGCGTATTTAAATCTTAATCATTCACAGCAAAATACGAATGCCAATACCAACAAACATAATTTGCTGCCATTGTTTTGTAAAAACACAAGGGTGAATTATAGCTTTAATACAATTGACGAGGATTTCGATTCAATTGTGTATACCTTGTATAATCTAAAGTATCCTACTAATTTTATTCCGACGAATGGGTGCCCAGTTTGTCCCCAATTTCCTAATTCCTATTCAAACTATACCTATATGTCCCCCTTAACATATTTACACCCCACTTTTGATTGCGGATTTAAGTTTAATTCAGTGACGGGAGAATATAAATTTAGGGCTGATTCTATTTATAAAAAAATTACGAATGGAACTTTTATATATGATATAACTGCGATGGCGATTGGCATGCAAATCAATGAGTACAGGACTGGTCAATTAATTGGAACATCTCAACGCATCGCCTTATTTAATGTAAAAGAAAGCCCTAACTGCGGCGAACTCTCTTTAGATTCTGCCTTTTCTCCTTCATGTAAATTGGTTCAATCCCATGCTCAAGTCAAGGACAGCTTTGGTTGTTATAATGATACTTATATCTCCACGAAGTTGGTATTCTGCGAGAATGCGCCTATAGAGATCAATTTCAAGGTAAAGAATTTGCAAAAGAAAGTAGTTAAAATTGAAAACTATTCTGGCCAAGGCATCTTATCTGATAGAGATACGACGGTGCGCGATTCGATGCGCGATTTTCGCATATCTTGGGCCAATCCCAAGGCAGGCAATCACTTTAGTGCCATTGAATTCAATCACTGTCCCGATACGGGCATTTACAATAATAAATACTCCAATTATATCACCAGTGCCTTTTAAGGTCATTCGCACACCGCGCCCATCTAGGGATACGATATTCTATTGCGCTAAGGGCGGTTCTCGAGAAATAAGAATCAATAAACTCGATTCGGGAGTCACATTTGATTGGAGCCACCACAGCGGCTTTACATCTAGCAATGCAGATTCGAGCATTGTCAAAATTGCATTGACGCATGATACGACATACTACATACATTATACCTATTTCGGGGGTGTCACTTGCCCCACTTGCAATATGATCGATACCATCGTATTGAAATATGTCCCTGATTTCACCCATACAATTAGTCCAGTAAGTCCAAAAGTATGCATCAATATAGGTGCTACAATCAATATCAATGCCGATAGTATTTTCAAACCCTATACATATACTTGGTCGCCGATAAAACAATTGTTCAATCCAATGACAGGCGCAAAACACGATTCTGCGAGTAGTATTACGGCATCGACTATTCAAATCAAACCCTTCCAAAACAGCACATATTTTGTCGATATCACCGCTAAAAATGGCTGTACAGTGAGAGACTCTGTAAATATCCAAGTGGTAGATTCCGTGCCCAATATTGGTGCTTATGCCCCAAAATCAGCTTGGTGTAATTGCGATACCGCAAAAATCTATGCCATCGGCAATCAATTTGCAAGCTGCGGTGTACAAACATATCCCAATAATAATCCCCTGATTTCAGTGCCCTTATCTGCGAGTACAACATCTTTTCCCATCAAGCCCATGACGGATTATCCAAGTGTATTTGGAGCAAGCCAAGGCAAGAATGCAAAGCATAGAATACTCATTAAGAATAGTGAATTAAAAGCATTAGGGATACAAGGGAAAAACCTGCGCTCATTTTCTTTATTCACCGATACAGTGAATGAGAATAAATACAAAAAGGTGCGCATTTCGATGGCTTGCAGCCAAGCAGATACCTTGGCCGCCAATATCAATCCTATTCAAGTCTTCTATCGAGATAGTTTGATTTTATTGTCGAATGTGGAATATAAATTTATCCTAGATGGATTTGGCTATAACCTATCGTATGACGACCATTTATTCATCGATTTCTGTTTTGAAAATGATACTACGGCACTAGAAAATGCGCAGTTTAAAACAGAGAATACCCCATTTAATTCCGTGGCATATCTTGCATCGAATGCGAGTATATGCAACCAAAATAGTTTTTCCAATTATAGCAATATTAGACCTGTCATGCACTTTGGCATCCGCCAACCAAAAATTGTCAATCCAATCAATATCAATTGGAGTCCCAATATTGGATTGAGCAATAATTCCATTGCAAACCCCATCGTGAATCGATGTGCTTCTATACAATATACCCTAACTGCGACAAATGGCATTTGTCAATCTAGTGACACCATCAAAATCAATATAGATACGATATCCTTTTTACAAGCAAGAGCCGATACATTTATCTGTTCGAGCCTGCCTGTTGAACTCTATGCAATATATAATGCCAATCCGCTTCCATTCAAAACAACGAATTTCCAATGGACGAGTATTCCAACAGATACAAGTTTGAAATTCCCCAATCAAATTAATCAAGTGGTTCGCCCCGCTCAAACCACTACCTATATCCTCAAAATGTCTGGCGGTGCCTGCGATAAATACGATACCGTAAAAATCACGAGAGGCGCTCCGCTGAACCTGAGCATGAACAAGAAAGACCCGACCTGCAGCGGCGCCAATGGAAGGGCCGTGGTCAAGACCAATAATGGAATTGGACCATTTACCTATACTTGGAATCCGAGCAATATCAATGATGATACGATAAAAAACATAATACCCGGCAAATATAAAGTGACTGTGCAAGCAGCAGATGGCTGTCTGGGCAATGATTCTATCACGCTGAATAATATCATTCAAACTCCGAGTCTCGCCCTGACCAAGCAAAATGTGCGCTGCTTTAATGAGGCCAATGGAAGTGCGAAAGTCAAAGTCAATAGTGCAGAGACGGGGCCTTTTCAATATACTTGGATCCCTACAAACACCAATAAAGACAGTATATTCAATCTTGCTGCAGGATGGTATAGTGTTACGGTACTCGATACCCCGAGCAATTGCACAGCAAGAGATAGTATACTCATTACCCAACCGAGCAAACTTTCCATTGATGCGGATAGTGTAGACGTATTATGCAATGGCAATAATACAGGAAGTCTCAGCACCAATACAACGGGCGGCACCCGACATATACCTATACTTGGAGCGATATAAGCATAGGCAATAATGCCAGTGCCAATAATAAAACAGCGGGGAATTATACCGTCACAGTAGTCGATAGCAAGGGATGCAGAGATAGCAATGCGACGAGTATCAACCAACCCATCAAATTGACTGGAAGCCTTGTCAACAAGGAAGATGTAAAATGCTATGGCGATAGCAATGGAATAGCGCTGATCGATGTAATCGGCGGGACCAAACCTTACCTATACAATTGGGGAAATAGCACCAATGAAACCGATAGCGCGGTGAATACCCTCAAAAAAGGGCTTCATCAAGTCATCATCACTGATAAGTATAATTGCCTGGATACAGTTAAAAATATATCGATTGCGCAACCCGATACCATCCATATTCAAATCAATGCCTATCCCGCCAAATGCTTTGGACAGAATAATGGCAGTGCGAAAGCCAGCGTAACTGGCGGAAATGGAGGATTTAGCTATAGTTGGAGTGAAGGGACAAATATGGATAGCATCAATAGCAAAACGGCTGGAATATATAGCCTCACAGTCACTGATATAAAAGGATGCAATAAGCAAGCGAGTGCAATCATCTATCAAAGCGATTCGCTTATGAGCAAAAACAATCAAGCGGATAGCGCGCGATGCAAAGGAGAACAAAACGGGAAGGCCATCGTGCATATACTAGGCGGTAAAAGGCCATATACTTATACATGGAACACCAGTCCTATTCAAACAGATAGCATCGCCATCAACCTAAGTGCAAACAATTATAGCGTGACGAGCACCGATGCCAATGGATGTAAAAAAATAGATACCATCACCATCGCTGAACCGAGTAAACTGCAAATTGATTCCATCAAAATTGACCTTATTGACTGTGAAAGTATCAATGGTGGACAAATAGAAATTAGAGCCAGTGGTGGCAATACAGGAAAGCAATTTAGCATTGGACCATTCTTTCAGAATAGTGCCATCTTCACCAATATTGATAGAGGAATTTATACGGCCACTGCGAGGGATTATAAAGGCTGTCAAGACACCAAAGTATTCACCATCTTGCAAGGCAAACCCATCCAAATCAATTTTAAAACAATCGATGCAGCATGCATCGGCATAGACAATGGTGTGGCATGGATAGAAAGTATTATAGGAGGCTTGTCGCCATTTACCGTGACATGGAGCAATGGACAAAATACAGATACGATTCAAAACATACAAGGCAAACAGTGGATGAAAATTCAAATAATCGATGCGCTCAACTGTCAGCGAACAGATTCCATCTATATCGGCATACAATCGAATATCATCATTCAATCGACGAGTAAGAATATCACTTGTCAGGGAGGAGAAGATGGAGAGATAGAAGTGCGGGCGAGTGGCGGAAAGTCTCCCTATAGTTATCAATGGTTTAACAATACCCAAGATTCCATCATTAAAAACCTGAGTGCAAATCAGCCATACGCACTCACAGTGATAGATGCACTAGGATGCAAGGATACAATATCCTTTAGCTTAAAACAACCACAAGCCTTTAATTTTGATAGCATATCCTATCAAGCAGTGACATGTCCAGATGCCAAGGATGGACTCATAGAAGTGACGGTGAAGGGCGGTTCGGTATCGAATGCCAAGCCTTATCAATTCTCGATGGATAGTGTGCGATGGCAGACCAATCGGATATTTAGAAAATTATCAGGTGGAGTTTATACCCTCTATGCCATGGATGGGAATGGCTGCAAGACCAAGACGACGGCGAAACTAGAAGAACCACCGAGAATTACACTGACTGTTTTGCCGAAGGATACGATTATCAAAATAGGGTATCCCGTTCAATTGGAATCGCGAATTAACTCTAAAGATACCATCAAACAATATGTATTCAAGTACCAATGGATTCCGACAGAAGGCTTGGATTGCAGTGATTGCGCGAGTCCTGTGAGCAAGCCGAATCAATCGACGACCTATACGCTGAAATTGGATTATAATGATGGATGCAAGTATGAGGGCAAGGCATTTATTGATATAAAAGATGGAATCTTTATTCCAACTGCTTTTTCACCCAATCAGCGAGATGCGATGGAGAATGAGACATTCAAAGTCTATGGAGAGAATATACAAAATACGCATATACAGATATACAATCGCTGGAATGAAAAGGTGTATGAAGAGTCGAGTGCAAAGGCAAATTGGAATGGTAATTATCGAGGGGAATTAGCACCACAAGGAGTATATTCTTATCATATTACAGTCACATTTATTGGTGGCAAGGTGGTGGAGAAGCATGGAGAGGTGATGTTGTTTAGATAGGCCGCAATTTGTTGGCGCAAGCATTAGCGAAGCATGAGCGGTGCTTGTGCCGCATTAGAAAGGTCGCAATTATTAAACTATTTAGAAGGGTAAAAGTCACAAGCACCGCTCCGCTCATGCTTGCGCCAGTGGCATCCTGAAACGCTTTTTGAAGCGTGCATTAGAGAAGCATGAGCGGTGCTTGTGCCGCATTAGAAAGGTCAAAATTTATAATTTATTTTTATGGTGTAAAAGTCACAAGCATCGCTCCGCTCATGCTTGCGCCAACTGCTAAGTGCATATAAGACATTAGATGTTTATTTTAAAACTCCCTAATTCCAATGATGCAACTCCCTTTCCTTTGGAGAGGGCCGGGGAGAGGCACTTGGAGAGGGTCGGGGAGAGGCTTATCCCACAAATGCTACCCCCTTTCCTTTGGAGAGGGCTGGGGTGAGGCTTCTCCCAATGATGCAACTCATTTATTGGTGGCAAGGTGGTGGAGAAACATGGAGAGGTGATGTAGATAGGTCAAAGGCTCCTAAAACTTCACCTTCAACTTTAATTTTTGTTCTCCTCTCTGCACCACAACCATGCACGTATCATCTTTCTTATAAGCCGCCAATTGCTTCATATAGGCATAGATATCTTTGATGGCATTGCCATCCATTTCGATGATGATATCGCCGCTTAGAATGCCTGCAAGCTCTGCTGATTTTCCCTCCATGACGCCATCGACGCGCACGCCATGCACATCTGCCGTATAGTCGGGCATGATGCCCAAAGTCACTTTATACTTGCTTCGCCCTTGCTCTTTATTCTTTGTTGCGGTAAAAGTCAATTTCCCCTTTGTATCGATTTGCTGCACAATCTCTGCAATGTATTCAAGCACCATTTGCTCTCCTTCAAAATTGATTTTATCTACATCATCACTCGCCTTGTGGTAATCGTTGTGTTGGCCAGTAAAGAAACTCAATACTGGAATATTCTTGAGGTAAAACGAAGTGTGGTCTGTAGGTCCCATACCTGATGAATCAATCACAACACTGAATCGCTTGTCATTGGTATCGATAATGCCCGCAAACGCAGGACTCGTTCCATAGCCATAGACCATCAATTTTTTCGATGCTGGATCTAATCGACCAATCATATCCATATTAATCATGCAATTGATAGCTTCAATTTTCAGCGTCGGATTTGAAGTGAAATGTTTTGAACCCACCAATCCATCTTCCTCTGCAGAAAAACAGATGAAGAGAAAATTATTCGCCTCTGTCTTTTTATTGTTGACAAAATAGTTCGCCAATTCAATCACCCCCGCTGTTCCCGATGCATTGTCATCTGCGCCATTGTGAACGCCTTTGCTGGTGTCACGTGCAGAGTGATGGTGTCCAATACCCAGATGATAGAAATGTCCTCCGATGACAATGGTTGATGCGGCTTTATTATCTAAAAATCCCACCACATTGCTGCCTTTCTTTTTTACAAAAACTTTACTCGTGCTGTCATGCGGATGCTTATTGTATTTGTAATCAAATTTTTGTTGGAATCCATTCGTGCCCATCGGCGTCAATCCCAATTTGGCAAATTCTGCACTGATGTATTGAATCGCCAATTTTTCTCCTTTCGTTCCTGGTGCTCGACCTTCTAGCTCATCAGAGGCGAGGTAGGTCACATGTTTTTTTATGCTTTGAATATTGATTGTTTGTGCATAGACTTGGTGAAAACCAATAGTCATAAGGAGGACGAGGAGCTTGTGTAAATATTTCATATCGATGTATTAATCATTCCAATCTGCGATAAACAAATTTGTATCGCGCGTGCCATTATTATTTCTGTTTGAAGAGAAGCAGATTTTTTTGCCGTCTGGAGAAAACATGGGAAATGCATTGAATATGCTCTCTGTGGTCACTTGCTCTAATCCTGTTCCATCTTCATTGATCAAATACAATTGGAAATCATAACCCCTCGTGGATTTATGATTGCTTGAAAAAATAATTTTCTTTCCATTTGGATGATAAAATGGCGCCCAATTAGCTTTGCCTAAATGCGTGATTTGTTTGAGATCTGAACCATCGACATTACAAGTATAAATTTCCATTTTTGATGGAGCGACTAGTCCTTTCGATAAATATGTTTTGTATGTTTTTACTTCTTCGGCTGTAGTAGGTCTAGATGCCCTGAATACGAGCTTCTTCCCATCAGGCGAAAAAAATGCACCGCCGTCATAGCCCAATCCAAATGTCACTTGTTTCTGATTGCTGCCATCCATATCCATCGTCCACAATTCTAAATCACCGCTTCTATCACTGGTGAATACAATTTTATCTCCCTTCGGAGAAACAGTCCCTTCAGCATCATAGCCCGGACTATTCGTCAACTGTTTGGTGATATTGCCTTTTAAATCCGCAACAAAAATGTCATAGGTATTGTAAACACTCCATAAATATACGCTATCTCTTTCTGCATCTTGCGGACAAGCATCGCCGCCCAAATGCGTTGAAGCATATAAGATCTGCTTATTGTCGGGCATAAAATAAGAACAGGTAGTTCTTCCTTTTCCAGTGCTGATTCTAGGATGCTTTATATTCATATCCTTGACCGCTTTGTCGACTTGCATATTGAAGATTTGATCACAAGAAACACCCCAAGCTTTATTATTGCTCTGAAAGCTCAAGTATTTATTGTCGAAACTCCAATACGCTTCTGCATTGTCTCCGCCATTGGTAATTTGCACGATATTCTTCAAGTGCGATTCTTTTTCTTGTGATACTAAGGGTAAGCACATCACAACAACGAATCCTAATAACAAACCTCTCATAATTCTAATTTTCTTTGTGACCATTTATGGTCATTTTTTATTTAAATCTTTATTCCTCTAATCCATGGCACTTCTTATACTTCTTGCCACTTCCACAAGGACATAAATCATTTCTGTCAATTTTTGGTCCCACTCTTATCGGCTCTGGTTTTGATTTTTCCCTCGTCTCATGCACGATATCCGCTTCAGATACAGAATAGTCGTCATTTTCAAATGCCGCATGATTGGTCTGAACATTTCTTCCCAATTTGCTCTTCTGATGCTGACCTGTTCCCTTCATATTCTCCGCTTGCGTCTCAGGCATCATACCTCTAAACAAGAATATAGAAACTTCTCTGTTTACGCCTTTCATCATGTCTTGGAATATATCAAATGCGTGTATCTTATATTGCAAGAGCGGATCTTTTGTTCGTATGAAGCATTTTGAACGTTCTGCTTCAATTCATCCATATCGCGCAAATGTTTCTTCCACACTTCATCAATCAATGCTAGAGAAATGGATTTTTCAATATCTCGCACGATAGATTTTCCCTCTGATGCAATCGCATCATCGAGTTTGCACAAGACTTGCATCATGCGCTTTCCATCTGTATAAGGTACGACGATATTCACGATATTGGTTTGATTCTTCTTGATGTCTTTGAATGCCGGCAATAATTGAATCGCTAGTGTATTCATTTTCTCTGCATAAACGCCTTGCGCCTCATGGTATAATTCTCTCGTCAACCAATTCGCGTCATTGTTTTTGAAATCATTCTCCGTGATTTTTGTATCCATTCCAAAGCAGCGAATGGCATCCAAATTGAAATTTTCATAATCATCGTATTGCTTATTCCCTGAGGCAATAGCTGCACTCAAATCATAGAACATGTGATTGATATCAATGCCCAATCGCTCACCGTACAAGGCATTTCGGCGCTTTTTGTAAATCACTTCGCGCTGTGCATTCATCACATCATCGTATTCCAACAATCGCTTTCTCATACCGAAGTGATTCTCTTCGACTTTCTTTTGAGCGCGCTCAATCGATTTGGTAATCATGGAATGCTCTATCACTTCTCCTTCCTTATATCCAAAGGTATCCATGATTTTCGCAATTCTATCACTTCCGAATATACGCATCAAATCATCTTCCAAAGAGACAAAGAAAACAGACTCTCCTGGATCTCCCTGTCTTCCCGCACGACCTCTCAACTGTCTGTCGATACGTCTCGCTTCGTGGCGCTCAGAGCCGATGATGGCCAATCCTCCTTTGGATTTTATCTCATCATTGATTTTGATATCCGTTCCTCTACCTGCCATATTCGTGGCAATCGTTACTGTCCCTGGTAAACCCGCCTCTGCGACAATCTCCGCCTCACGACTGTGGTGCTTTGCATTGAGTACATTGTGTTTTACTTTGCGAAGCGTGAGCATTCTGCCCAATAATTCTGAAACCTCTACATTCGTAGTTCCCACCAATACGGGTCTTCCGTTGTTTTGATATTCTGTGATGCGATCGATAATCGCATTGTATTTTTCTTTCTTCGTCTTATAAACCAAATCATCCTTGTCCTTTCTCGTCATGGGTTTATTCGTCGGAATGCTGACGACATCTAGTTTGTAGATATCCCAGAACTCACCCGCTTCTGTTTCCGCAGTACCTGTCATACCGGCGAGTTTGTGGTACATCCTGAAATAATTTTGCAATGTCACTGTAGCCAATGTCTGTGAAGAAGCTTCAACACGCACACTTTCTTTGGCCTCTATCGCTTGGTGCAATCCATCGGAATACCTTCTGCCGTCCATGATACGGCCTGTATTCTCATCGACAATTTTTACCTTGTCCTCCATCACCACATATTGAATGTCTTTTTCAAATAGGGTATAGGCCTTTAATAATTGGGTAATGGTATGGAGCAATTCACTCTTTCTATAGAAATCATCCATCAATTTTTCCTTCATCGCCAATTTTTCCTTATCGCCGATATTCATTTTATTGATCTCTGCGATATTGCCTCCCACATCCGGAATGATGAAGAAATCTTTTTGCTCACCAGCAGCAGTAATCATATCGATTCCCTTTTCTGTGAGCTCAACGGAGTTGTTTTTCTCTTCAATGGTAAACAATAACTCTGAATCCACTTTAGGCATCTCTTTTTGATTGTCTGCCAAATAGCGATTCTCTGTCTTTTGCAATACAGAGCGAATTCCCTGTTCACTTAAAAATTTAATCAATGGCGTATAGCGCGGCAAAGCTCTGTATGCGCGCAATAGGGCCAATCCTCCCTCTTCATCACCTGATTTGCCTTCTGCGATTGATTTTTTCGCTTCGTTCAAGAATTTATTGGCGATTTGCTTTTGTGCTTCGACCAATTTATGTATCCTCGGTTTTAAATCGTAGAATAATTTTTCGTCATTCTCTGTATTCTCAATCTGTCCTGAAATAATCAATGGGGTACGCGCATCGTCGATCAATACGGAATCCGTTTCATCGACAATCGCATAGTGCAATTTGCGCTGAACCAATTCATCGGTAAAGCTCACCATATTATCCCTCAAATAATCGAAACCGAATTCGTTATTCGTTCCATAAGTGATATCCGCTAAATAAGCGTTTTTGCGCTCATCTGAATGCGGTCTGTGCTTGTCGATACAATCCACCCTCAAGCCCAAGAAATTGAAAAGTGGCGCATTCCACTCGCTATCTCTAGTAGATAAGTAATCGTTAACCGTAACGATATGCACGCCTTGTCCTGCCAATGCATTGAGGTAGGTCGGCAGTGTCGCCACCAAGGTCTTTCCCTCACCTGTCGCCATCTCAGAGATTTTCCTTGATGCAAGACAATTCCTCCAATCAATTGCACATCGTAGTGCACCATATTCCAAACCACTTCGGTTCCCGCTGCCAACCAGCGATTCGCATAGGTCGCTTGATCTCCTTCGATGGTCACATGCTTGTGCTTGGCAGCAATATTTCGGTCGATTTCATTGGCGGTAACTGTAAGTGAGCCCACTTCTGTAAACCTTCTCGCAGTTTCCTTCACCACGGCGAATGCCTCTGGAAGCACTTCCATCAAAGCGGTTTCTAAATGGGTATCTTTTTCTTTGATGAGTTTATCTACTTCATTGAATAAGCGATCTTTCTCTTCAACGTCTGCAGTTCCAGCAGCTTGTTCTCGGAGTGCTGCAATTTGTTTGTCATATTCTGACACATAGTCTGCAATGCGCGTTTTAAATTCTGTCGTTTTGGCACGCAATGCATCGTTGGAAATGTCTTTCAATTTTGCATACTCGACTTTTATTTGCTCCACCAAGGGCAAAAGCAATTTTACGTCCTTCTCGTGTTTATTGCCAAATAAGGCTTTGATCGTTTTATCTATAAATCCTAACATAATATTTTTTGCTGTGGCTGTTTATCGTTTTAAAATAGAAACCTTACTTATTCAAAAAGCGTACAAAATTAGAAGACTTTGCCAAATCGATATAAAATCGAGCTAGAAAGTCATTCCAATGCTTGAAATAGATTACTTATACAATTCTTCTTTCAACGCCTTGACACTTGGGTCTTTGATATACTCATCATAAGTCATCAATTTGTCGATGATTCCCTTAGGCGTGATTTCAATAATTCTATTGGCTACGGTTTGAGTAAACTCATGGTCATGGGAAGTAAATAATACCGTCCCTTTAAAATCTGCTAAGGTTTCATTCAAGGTCGTGATGGATTCCAAATCCAAGTGACCAGTAGGCTCGTCTAACAACAATACATTCGCATTGTACTGCATCATCCTGCTGAGCATACAGCGCACTTTTTCTCCTCCACTCAATACATTCGACTTCTTAAATACTTCTTCACCGCTGAAGAGCATTTTGCCTAAAAATCCCCTGATATAGTGCTCATCCTTGTCCGTGCTATATTGTCTCAACCAATCCATGAGGTTGTTTTCCTCTGAGAAATACGATGAATTGTCTAAGGGCAAATAAGATTGCTTGGTCGTCTGTCCCCATTTGTATTCCCCTTTATCCGCCTGCATTTCATTCATGACGATTTGATAGAAGGCCGTAGTCGCCAAACTGTCCTTAGAGATGATGGCAATTTTATCGCCTTTATTCACTTCAAAACTCACATTGGAGAAGAGTACTTTCTCCTCCGTGCGCTTGTATAGGTCTTTTACTTCTAAGATTTGATTGCCGGCTTCACGCTCTTGATTGAAGATAATACCCGGATATTTTCTATTCGATGGCTGAATATCCTCGATATTGATTTTTTCGAGTGCTTTCTTTCTAGATGTGGCTTGTCTAGATTTAGAAGCATTGGCAGAGAATCTTCGGATGAAATCCAATAATTCTTCGCGCTTTTGCTCTGCCTTTTTATTCTTGTCATTTCGCTGGCGAAGTGCTAATTGACTGGCCATATACCAGAATGAATAGTTTCCTGAGAACATTTGAATCTTGCCGAAATCGACATCTACCACATTGGTACAAACCATGTCTAGAAGTGCCTATCATGCGATACGACGATGACGATGTTTTGAAAATCTGCCAAGAAATCTTCTAACCAAGCGATGGTATCGATATCCAAATCGTTGGTAGGCTCATCCAATAAAAGGATGTCTGGATTTCCAAATATGGCTTGCGCCAAGAGTACACGCACTTTTTGATTACCATTCAAGTCTTTCATCAAAAGACCATGGAGATCTTCTTTGATGCCCAAATTGCTCAAGAGCTCTGCTGCATTGCTCTCAGCCATCCAGCCGTCCATTTCCGCAAAATCGGCCTCCAATTCAGCCGCCTTCATCCCATCAGCATCTGTGAAATCAGCCTTGGCATAAATGACATCTTTTTCTTGCATAATGCGCCATAAGTGGCTATGTCCCATCAAAACCGTGTTGAGCACTGTATTCTCATCGAATGCATTGTGGTTTTGTGATAAGACCGCCATGCGCTCGCCCGGGGTAATTTCAATCCGACCTTTGGTTGGATCCAATTCTCCGGACAGGATTTTTAAAAAGGTAGATTTGCCCGCGCCATTTGCGCCAATCACCCCATAGCAATTGCCTTTGGAGAAGGTGAGATTGACATCATCAAATAATACTCTCTTACCGAATTGTAGAGATAAATTAGAAACTGTTAACATGTAAAATTCTTCTTGATTTTTGCTGAAAAGAGGCGCAAATCTAGGCGATTTTAATTAAAAATTTGGATTATTAAATTGAAGCGTCTGGCTTCTGGAATTTGGTATTTGGAGTCTGGTGTCTGGAGTTTGGTGTCTGGAGTTTGGTGTCTGGAGTTTGGTGTCTGGAGTTTGGTGTCTGGAGTCTGGAGTCTGGAATTTGGAGTGTGGTGTCCCGTTGCTCCTCATCGTCTGTAGCCAGGCCTTGCAGAAAAGGGACGAGGAGAATCAACTATTAAAGTAAGCGTAAAAATAAATGCCTCATGTATTTATTCCCATTAAATTTGCCCGACTAAAGCCAAATGCATGGACAAGACAATACATACCGATAAAGCCGCAGCTCCCGTAGGACTATACCCACATGCTAGAAAAGTGGGCAATCTACTTTTCCTTTCGGGCATTGGTCCTAGAAAAGCCGGAACGGATGAGATTCCTGGACTCAAACTCACTAAATACGGGAATTATGAGGAGTTTGACTTCGAAGCGCAATGTCGATCGGTATTTGATAATGTGCGCATCGTCTTAGAAGAATCGGGCAGTAAATGGGAAAATCTCGTGGACGTCACTGTCTTCTTGACCAATATGAAGCGCGATTTTAAGACCTATAATGCGCTCTATGCCGAGTATTTCAAAGATGCCATGCCATGCAGAACAACGGTTGAAGTGAATTCATTGCCTTCGCCTATTTGCATAGAATTGAAGTGCATTGCGAGCATCGCCTAGAAAAGATTATTCTCTGATACTTCCCTTTTTATTTAAATTAATTCTAGCATTTTTGCAAAATAAATGCTGATTTACTTATTTGATTTTCAGTTGTTTGAATAGATGGAGCGCTTATTTTAACATAATCTACCATTAATTTTGAGCCTTTTTTGTCCTTGTGTGATGCAATGAAACCATGCACTTTTGTATCCATGAACAGGTTGATTTTTTAGTGATTTACTTCCACCTAATCTGTTTGCCCTTAAATCAAAGTGAGCATTGCCCGAAAAACTTATGTTTGCTAAGCAGGAAACTTGCATGTACTATGTGGTTTTCTGCTTTTTAATTTATAGGCTAAAATGCGCATTCTATCCCCACACTCCCCACAAAAGACCTTTTCAAACCATCAGGTTGAGCACTTCGCGTGACAATGGGAAAACCCATATCAAAATTGAATTGAAATCGCTTGGCAAATTGATGCTGCAAGCTAGCCGTAATATTGAGCGTGGTGCCCTTTGATCCCGC
This sequence comes from Bacteroidota bacterium, assembly GCA_016713645.1. GTDB lineage: Bacteria > Bacteroidota > Bacteroidia > Chitinophagales > JADJOU01 > JADJOU01. The sequence goes on along the minus strand of JADJOU010000003.1, from coordinate 127,548 downwards.
CACTTCAATCTCGCGTTCAATCCCGCCAAACAAATTGTCTATTTGAGATTTGATATTCGCAGGCAAGAGCAATTTTGCCGTATTCAATAGCGGAATATCTGGAATTTTTGGACTGCTGATCACATCATTTCCCATGTGATAGATGCCCAATAAACCCACTTGTAACTTGGTGCTATTGCCCACAGCAAAAGATTTCTGAATTCTGTACATAAAGTCGGCCTTGCGATTTAATTTTCTCGATGAGAAGTATTCATTATAAGCCTCTAATCCATAAATATAATTGTAGGATAAATCAAAACTTATGGGCAGTGGCAAGTTGCCTGGCAATTTGACTGAATCTATATATTTGTTATTGTCTACGTCGTTTTCATTGTTTGAATTGATGGGCACTTGATAGCCCAATGCCAATTGCCATGTTTTATACTCAACACTCAATCCGCCCATAAAATCATAGGTCCCTCGGCTCGATTGATATACCATCGGATAAGTGATATCGATATTGTTTTTTAATAAATCAAATTGCAGGGGAATCGGGGTATTGATTAAATCTTTGATCAAATCATTGATTTGCTTATTGACGTTTTGAAACTCTGGTCGGAGTGTTGCGGGCGTTGATATATTAGCGGCATTGGTGGGAATCCTGGCGCCCAATTGCAAGGTGTATTTCCAATCTTTATTTTGAGCTAGTACTTGTGAAAATCCAATGGTCAAATCTCCTAAACCCGCCACAGTGCCCAATTTCCCGCTAGCTATTTGAAGCGGCATGTTGACCTGAACTTGGGTGTTTTTCGTCAAGAAGACACGCGCAGTGAGAGAAGATATGTGCACATTCGTGCTGACTTCACCGATGCCCATGGAGTGATTCAATCCTATACTAAATCTTCTAAATACACTATCGCTGTGGGTTTTTAGACTAGTCTGTTTTAATGCGCCCATCGTGCAAATACCAGCATCGCTGCAACCTTGCGCTGATGCATTTATTGTGAAAATTGTCGCAATGACAAAAATGATAATCTTATTCATAAATTCAATCTAGTACAAATCTAAAATATTTCTCTGCCTTATGAATATTTGATTTGGGGGATTAACTCAAGATATGAATAAGGGTTGTGCGCACAATGTTTTGAAAATAAAAAATCCCCTCAAAAGTATCAACTTCTGAGGGGATTTAAAATCAATCTAGCTTTGAAACTCGGTTGTTTGTGCTAAATAGGGATTATTTAAATACCACCAATTGTCTTGTTTCAACGTTGCCATCTTGAATTACTTGAACGATATACATTCCATGAGGTGTCTCACTCAAGTCCATTCTCGTTTTCATTTTCATGAAATTTGTATCGCCAATCAATGGTTGATTTTCTGTAGACAATACTTTCGTATCGATGATGCGTCCATCTAATCCAACGATTCGAACTGAGCTCTCAACATCTGCTTTTGCTATATATTCAACTTCTACATATTCACTCGCAGGATTTGGAAATACTTGTATCGAACTAGCAATGTTCATAGCTTGGTCGCCCTCTAAATTAATATTGTGAATATTGCCATCTGTCGGAACAGTTCCTTCAGTTGCCAACGCCAATCCAATAAAGTCATTGAGGCTATAAGAAATTCCTTTGATGGTAATTTTCTTATCTGTGCTAGATGTAATGACGCTGCTTGTCTTAGGAGTTCCGCATGTCACCAACATTGATGTAGTGCTCGACAATACATAGTTTGTAGGACAAACTGCTTTATAGAAGAAATCATAAGATGTATTGAGTGATAATGTTAAGGTGATAAAAGTATCATTCAATGAGAGTAAGCTATAACCAGATGATCCTGTTTCTCTCCAATAAATTCTGTATTTATAAGATGTTCCAGCATTTGCAAAACTTGGCCATTTAACCAATACTTTCGTACAGCTGGTGTTAGGTGACGGAGCTGTTGCAGCTGTAGGTGAAGGCAAGGTGCCTGAACAACCCGCTTGTGTGGTTTGTTTTTTTGTAGGCGATATAAATGTTTGACTATAACTACTGCTATTGTACGCCAACCATACATCATAAGAAACATTGCTCAACAAATCGGTCAATTTATAAGAGCTCGTTGATGCAGGTAGATTGATATATGAATATCCTGTATTCCCAGTTTGACGATAGTAAAGGGTATAGCCATTAAGATTTGAAGGTGGACTTGATGGCATGACAACGCGCATTCCATTTGTGTTTACGCTATCAATCGTGAAATTAGGCGCGTTTGCTTGAATACTCAACATGTAGTTAATTCCTGCATTAGCGGTGCTGTTTTCAGTGATTTGGATGTAAATGATTTGTCCTTGATATGGCAACAAATCAGCTGCTGTAAGGATTAAGGAATCATTAGATGAACATTTAATAATATTAAATGTCGTAGGACAAGGAGATCCTGTTGCTGTCATAGCCTCCAAGATAGTTGTACCACTTGTTAAAACATATTTTGTTCTCAAAGTGATTCCCACATCTCCTATAGATGGAACTCTGAAAGAGTAATAAGCTCTTTTAGGTGTCGATGCTGGGGTTCCGCAAGTTGGAGCTGGAGCACCTGGCGCATAAGCTGCATAAATAGTATTGGCAATGTAGTATACTAAGTTCGGAGCATAAGGTGGGTTTGAATTCGGGCTTGATATACTTCCTCCATAAACCCCTTTGTCATAAGCCCTCAACTCACCAACAGCCGTTGATCCATTTGCTGAAGACGCCGATGTTGCAAAGCAAGGTAAGATATTCACTGGTGGTGTCGTTACTCCGCAAGTGATTTTAGTTGTTGTGCCGCTTAAAAGAGCAAAGCCAGATTGACAAATTGCTCTGTAGTAGAAAAAGTAAGATTTATTAATAAGCAAATTTAATAGCACAGAAGTGTCATTCAAGGCCATAATTGTATAGCCTGAGCTGCCTGTTTCGCCATAGTATAATCTATATTTTTGGTCAGTTCCTGCATTTGCAAAACTAGGCCAAGTGACTAAAACTTTTGTGCAGCTTGTATTTGGTAATGGAGCAGTTATAGCAGTTGGTGCAGGTAGAGAACCAGCGCAACCTGAAATCGTAGAAACTACTTTTAAAGGCGTGCAAAATACTTGCGTATTCGTAGCGCTATAAAGTGAAACCCAAATATCATAATTTATCCCACTCACTAGATTCTTTAATTTAAATGAAGTTGCAGAAGAAGATACAAGTGCTGTTGCATATCCTGTGCTTCCTGATGGTCTATAATAAATTTTGTAATGACTTAAATTGGTAGGAGTCGTTGCAGGTAAAATGACACGCATACCATTGGTATTGATGCTATCAATAGAAATAGCGGGTACATTTCCTTCGATGCTGAGCATGAAATTCATGCCTGTATTAGCAGCGCTATTCTCAGTTACTTGAACGTAAAGTGTCTGACCTAAATGAGAAGTCAAATCTGCAGGTGTTAAAACCAATGAATCCGCTGTAGAACATTTTACAACACTAAATGTACCTGAACAGCTTGTCGCAGATAGTACCTCAATGATTGTCGCTTTATTCGTCGTAGGATAATTTGCTCTCAATGTCACACCAATATTTCCGATTGAAGGAGCGACAAATGAATAGAATAATCTCTTCGGAGCTCCTGCTGTTGTGCCGCAAGTTGGTGCAGGCACACCTGCTGCAAAATTGACATTAGTCGTAGTTCCCACATAGTAAACTAAATTTGGTGCAAATGGGGGATTTGAATTTTGACTGGCAATACTTCCTCCATAGGTTTCGCCATCATAAGATTTTAGCACGCCAGAAGCAGTCATCCCGCCAGCAGATGATGCGGCCAATGCATTGCAAGGTGTGGTAGGGGGACCTGAAATTACCGGAGGTGCTGCGTTTAATGCATACACGAAGCAAAGCATAAACGCAAAGATTAGGTTTTTTGTTTTTTGAATCATAACTATTTAATTTAATTGGTGATTGAAATTATAAGCGCAAAGGTCCACAGAGATGATAAATAAAGCGTTACACTATTTTAGAATTGATTTACATAATTTACATCTATCTTTTGCATGGCAATTGATTTAAAGGATAATCAAACTAGTTTCTGCTATATTTGAAAATTGTGAATACGATTCGTTATTGCCATATTATAAAAGGATCATGATATTGCCTGCAGAACTTTTAAATGCTTCTACGATTGCCATTGAATGGCGCGGATATGCGATGTCTTATTTGGAATTGGTGGGCTGCATTGCGGGAATGATATGCGTCATCTATGCTATTCAATTTAATATCCTGACGTGGTTGGCTGCATGTATCAATATATTTTGCTTTTGCATCTTGTTCTATCAAGTCCAATTATATGCAGATATGATTTTACAAATCTTCTTTTTAGTCTTTTCTATATATGGTTGGTATAAATGGCAAGGACAAGCCATTAATATCAAACCCCGTGAAGTTCACAAGTCGGAATGGCCATTATATATTACATCAATTATTTTTATTGGGATAGCCCTCTATTATTTTATAACCCATCTCCATATTTTGTTCCCTATCATTTTTACCAAACCAGCATCCTATGCAATTATCGATTCTATCATTGCGAGCATGAGCATTATCGCGACGATTATGATGGCGAGAAGACAGATTGATAATTGGATCTTGTGGATTATCATCAATGCCCTGAGTGTTTTTTTATACTTTAAAAAATCAGTCTATTTAATATCCATAGAATATTTTATCTTCTTGATATTGGGGTTTGTTGGATATTATCAGTGGAGGAGAGAGATGAAAATATAGGGTGAATTAAAATGACTTATTCTATAAATAAAAAGCCCCGCATAAATGCGGGGCTTTTTGGTAGAATTATCTTGGGAGATAATACTATTTAATTTTTGCTTTTGCAGCAGATGCAGAAAGCTCAGCACCAGCTTTGAATTTAGCAACAACTTTAGCAGCGATTTTGATTTCTTTTCCAGTTTGTGGATTTCTACCAATTCTAGCAGATCTCTTAGAAACAGAAAAAGTACCAAATCCAACTAGAGTTACTTTGTCACCTTTTTGAAGAGTGCCTTTTACAGCTCCCATGAAAGAATTCAAAGCATCACCAGCTGCAGCTTTAGTAATACCAGCATCTTTTGCCATTTTGTCGATTAAATCACCTTTGTTCATTTTTTTAAAATTTAATTGTAATTAAAATTGTTTTAACGGAGCAAATGTAAGCGCATTCCCCGTAATGTCAATACCCATGCCGAATAAAGACATTCGAAAATTGTGGATAAGCGAACGTATATGTCAATTCGATAAATGTAATGTATTGAAAAGCAACAAAGTAAAAAAATGTGAATTACATTATATTTGTGGATATTTTACCTTTCTCATTGCTTGTAAATAGGGCTTTTCATCCAAGTTTGACTTTTTTTTGCACATGCTCAATTGAAAAATCAAACTATTATGAATTACATAGTTTAGATTGTGTCTTATATTTTACAAAATTTAATGCATTTAATTTAGTAGAATACCTACTTTTACAAAAAATGAATCTGTGAGAAATATTCTCCTATATATATTATTGACCACTTTTATTATGTCTTGTGTTCATCACACGAAATGTCCTTCGTATGCCAATAGTTCGACCAATAAAGGAAAGCGCAGGTCTTGTCCTTCGTATGCCAATAGCGGTACATCGAATTCATGGAAAAGGGCCAAGCGCGCTGGATGCCCAACATACGCTAGCAGCACTGGTGGAAGAGTCAAATCTCAAAAAAGAAGATCTTGCCCAGCCTATTCTAATAGCAGTGGAGGACTTAGAGCGACTAGAAGACAATCTTGCCCAGCATATGCCAATAGTTCTCCAGCTTCTAGAAGCGTGAATACAAGAGGTCAAGGCAATGGTGCAAGCTATAGCAAAGATTTATCAATATCCAAAGAGGGAAATGCTGCAGGACTTGCGCCTTGGACTAAAAAGGCCAAAGAGCAAGACAAGAAAAAAGCCACATCTGGATTACTCCCAACAAAAAAATAAGCCATTCCCCTTTTGAAAACAATTCGCATTATTTTATTTGTATTTATAGGACTGACTTTCGCAACATCATGTGCAAAGAAGAAGAATTGCCCTACCTATAAGGATATGGAATTCCTCAGTGAGAAAAAATACAGAAAGCAAATTAAAGCATATCAAAGCGGAAAGCTCACGAAGAAGATGAAAGAAAAACAGAAAAAAGCTTCTGGTGATGGCTTGAGAGATGCAAAGAAAAAACAGACCAAGCCCGTTCCAAAATAATGAATCCTGCTGATTCATCCTAGTTTTCTATTTCGTTTAGCAATTTTATTTCTATGGAAAAAACAATTTTATTTGCAACCTCAAACGAAAACAAGAAGAGAGAAGTGCAAGAATTATTGCACAATCAATATATTGTTCAATCACTTTCTGATCTCCATTTTGAGGATGAAATTCCTGAACCATTCAATACTTTAGAAGAAAATGCACAATATAAAGCAGCACAGCTTTATCGCGCATTGAACTTGCCCTGTTTTGCTGAAGATACAGGGCTCGAAGTGTTTTCCCTTGGCAATGCCCCAGGTGTAAAAAGCGCTAGATATGCGGGTGAACAGCGATCGACAGAAGATAATATTTCATTGCTTTTAAGAAATTTAGAACCTCATACAGACCGCTCTGCCAGATTCCGAACTGTATTGGCCTATTGCGATGGAACTACTTCGTTCTTATTCGAGGGAATCGTCGAGGGAACAATTGGCAAAATTAAAAGGGGAACAGGTGGCTTTGGTTATGATCCCGTATTCATGCCAATGGGTTATGACTGCAGTTTTGCTGAAATGGACAAGGCAACTAAGAATAAGATAAGCCATAGGGGAATTGCAATTCAAAAATTCATCAAGTATTTGCAATCTTCAAAATAGTCGTTATTTTTAGAGTCTAATATGAATTTCGAAGAAAATGATTTGATTCAAAAGTGCATTCAAGGCGATAGACTGGCCCAGAAAGCATTGTATGAAAAATTTTCTCGCAAAATGTATTATATCTGCTTGAGATACACCACATTCGAAGAAGAAGCAGAGGATATTTTACAAGATGGATTTGTAAAAGTGTTTAAATCAATTCAATCTTTCGAGGGAAAAGGTTCTTTTGAGGGGTGGATTAGGCGAATTGTCGTCAATACAGCCATTGAATACTATAGGAAAAAATCCAACCACGCTTCCCTCTCAGAACTTGAAGATTCTGAATTCACTGGTTTTGAAGAACATACCATTGAGTCATTCTCAGAAAAAGAGATATTAAAATTAATCCAAGAACTGCCTGTCGGCTATCGAACAGTTTTTAATCTCTACGCGATTGAGGGGTATTCGCACAAAGAAATAGGGGAAATGCTCCAAATAAGTGATGGGACATCAAAGTCACAACTAGCAAGGGCTAGAGCGATTTTGCAGGGAAAAGTCAATGATTTATATAAGAATTCGAATAATAATTTAGAAGACAATGCAACTATTTAACCGTTTTTTTCATCTTTGTAAGCACATACCGAATGGATAAGGAGAATTATACACCCAAATTTGAGCAACAAATCAAGGACAAGTTGAATCAGCTTGAAGCGAGTCCGCGCCCAATTGTCTGGGATAGAATCGAAGCAGCCCTTGATCAAAGCGATAATAAAACGATTTTGATCCCTTTTTGGCAAAATGCTGCGGCTATTTTCGGAGGCCTTGCTATCGGATTTTCGCTGATGCTGTTTTCAATGAATAAATCCGCAGAATGGGCTACCGTAAATGATTCTAATCCTATCGAAATCAGTCAATCTTCAATACCTAATCGCGAGGAGTCGACAATATCGAATTCTTCAAATACTGCAAATACTCCAGTCGAATCAGTTAACAGTCAAGGTAATCATGCATCGAATATGCAAAGCGTGAATCAAGAGAATTCCGCCAGTGCTTCAAGAGGTAGCAATAGCTCGATATCCCAGCCGATGAGAAATCAAGTTGCAGAAGAAAATACTATTTCTGATAATCCATTTAGCACAGCGAAGACAGTGGATCGGAAATCAATTGCGCAGAAGAGAAAGTTCCACGCCAATGGCAATAATGTAATTCCACGAGCGGAAGAACCCCTTTTCATTCAGAGAAATAATGAAATAATCGTACTCGAAGTTATCGGTGAAAACAAAATGGTCGTTCAACAAAAAGAGGAAGTTCTAGAAGAGGAATTGAAAAATCCTGTATTTGATTTGAAGAGTGCGAAAAGCAATTGCCTGTCATAAAAGGATTTTATGCAGGTGTCAACGGCGGTGCAAATACTTCCTTTATTTTCTATTCTGCAAATTCAACCAATCCCATATTCAATCAAAAATCATCGATTGTTCCAGGACTTGGATTCACTTATGGCCTGACCTTGGGATATGATTTCAACAATAAAATTGGTTTGCAGACGGGCTTTAACTATACGCGGTATAATTCAAGTTTCACTCAACCATTGAATGATTATACTTTTATTGGATCGATGAGCATATTCCAATTTGATATTCCATTGATTTTTAAATACAAATGGCAAATGGGATTGGGTAAAAATCAAAATCCATTCACCATTGCAGCTCTGCTAGGGTTTAAATACAGCAATTTGCACCATTATTATCTTCAGGCAAAACTACAATCTAATACCGTTTCAAATCAATATGCGAGAGTAGAACAAGACGATAAGTCCTATAATCAAAATCAATTGGGCTATTTAATGGGCGTTGAAATGAAATACTTTTTCAAAAAGAATTGGAGTTTTCATGCTGCTCTTACAAGTAATTTGTCAACGGATATTAGTCAATTCCCTATCTTTTTGAACAATACCCGTGAAAAGCCGATCCAATTGGGTATGAGCAGTGAAATTGGTGTTCAATACCATTTCCCTTTCAAGAAGAAAAAGACTACCAAATAATTTTTTCTTTATTTAGAAAAGCTGCGATGCCTCGCTTGCAATCATTCCCAGCGCGCGCATTGGCATTTGCTTCTGCCGCTGTCGATAATGCAATATTCGTGTGCATATAAGGTATGGAGGCAATCAATTCCTTTGTCATCGCGATAGAATCACCGCTGGTCTCTTCATTCATTTTTTTAGCAAAGGCGAATACATCCGCTGAAATTTGCTCTTTAGTTGAAATGAAATTAATGATATTGGCTCTATGTGCTTCTTCTGCGCTAATTAATTTCCCCGTCAACAACAATTCCCGCGCTTTGCCTTCTCCTATTTTTCTAACTAAAAAGAAAGATACAATAGCTGGAATGAATCCAATTTTTACTTCTGTATATCCAAACATCGCTTCAGGAACAGCGAATGAAAAATCGCAAACTGTCGCCAATCCGCACCCACCTGCTATGGCATGTCCCTCTATTTGAGCGATGACCAATTTGGGCAAGAGATATATCATTTCAAAAAGCTCCTTTAAATGATTTGAATCAGCCAAATTTTCTTCAAATGTATTTTGTTGTAATCGCAGTAAATAGTCCAAGTCGGCTCCAGCGCTGAATACAGTTCCATTGGCCTTTATCACAATCGACTTTACCGCTTCATCATGGGTTGCCCTTTGAAGTGCTTCCTTGAGCTCTTTGACCAATTGAAAATTAAAGGCATTTTTTTTATCTGCTCGATTCAATACAATCATACATACCCGCTCAACGGTCGAATATTCTACAAACTGATACATAATTTATAATTTTTGAATAAAGGCAAAATTAGTGGGAGAAACGGAATAGTAAGAAATATTTCGCTTCTTCAATTCATTTTCAATTCTGGTGCGGTAATAAGGACTGATTGAACTATCCAAAATCCACTTCTCAGCGTTGATATCATTTAATAGTCTTTTGTATCCCCTGCAAGCTTTTTGAGAAAGTATGGCCAAGTCAAAATGATCACTACTTGTGATGAAAGCATGCTGAATATAGAGATATCTCTTGTTTTTAAATAAGATTGCATGTTCGCTTTTTGAATGGATGGTTTTCACCCCTTGAGCGTGCGCAAATGATTGAATTTTATTCTGCTGATAGGAAGTACAGCTATCGCCCAAGGTGAACAGGGTATCTTGCTTCTTAATCCCTAAGACGGAATTTCTTCCTGTGTTAAATGAAATCAATTCATATGCTGCAATTGTTTCAGAAGGCTTATTTTGCAGGAACGCGAAGAGGTATAAGAAGAGAATCGATGCGATTAAGTAATTTGTTTTTTTTAAAAAGACATAGAGCAATAAAGCGCTGATGGCGGAGTATAGAGTCCCATAGAGCATATTCGCCAATGACTAGATGATTCATAAAGGACAGGGGAATGTTTTCAAAAAAGAGTATGGCCTTATCTTGAACTTGAATGGCATAGTCGATGATGAATCCAAGAAACTGAGCAATAAAGGGAATTGGCGCTGTAATAAAAAGAAGCAAGCCCGCGTATAGAATTCCAGAGGAAATGGGAATCGCAAGGAGATTTGCCAAATTGCCCAAAAGAGAGATCTTGTGAAAGTTAAATAGGATGATGGGGAAGGTGAATAACCAAGCAGAAAAAGTACCGCAAAACATTTCCCATACTTTATCCAATACTGCATTTTCTAGGATGATTTTAGAATAGATTGGTTGATGCAACAAGACAATTCCTGTCATGGCCAAGAAAGACAATTGATAGCCCAAGTCGAACAGCATTCTAGTATCAAAGAGCAATATCAGGTAAGCGGCGCCAGCGATGAGATTGAGTATATTCACTTTTCGATCGAGTAAAATGCCCAATTCTATGATGGAAAACATGATGGCACATCGCATAACTGGCGGGCTCATGCCGTTAATTAATCCGTAAATCCAAACAAAGAAAAGCACCATTATGAAGCGCGAGATTCTCCATGAGGGCAAATACTTGTTGAAGAAAAAGCCAAGCAGCCAAACAAATACGCCTACGTGCAGCCCACTGACAGAGAGTATGTGAATGGTGCCCGTATTGGAATAGGCATCTATTAACGCGGCATCAATTTGTGTGCGATCTCCAATGATAAGTGATTTTGCTATGTTTAATGATTTTGTATTCGAGATGTTTTTCTCTAAAATGCGAATACATGTTCGTCGAATTTCAAAGCAAGTTTTTTTGATGGACCATGCGCGATTGGAATGAATGTGCAAGTTCGATGAATGGATAAATGCTCGATAATAAATATCCCTTCGCTCCATATTCTTTTTGAAATTGAATTCATGCGGATTCAGCGGATTCATGATGGTATCCATTTGAATACTTGCTGAAATTTCATCCCCATATCTAAGTGCTTTGATCTCCTCCGAAGGCGAGAGATAGGCAATCAATATTTGTTTCGTTTCTATGGGAATAATTGTATCCCCTTTTTTAAGATGATTTAGGCGAAGTGCAAGTTGATACGATTTTTGTTTTTTTATCGGCTCCTCTTGAACTGTGGCATGAACTGTATATTTGCCCGAATATAAATTTGGCTTGTCGACGCGAATGGAATGCATGCCATATGACCAGAATAGAATAGCACATATCCATAAAATTCTCTTTTGAATAAATAGGCTTAGGGCAAATAAAAAAATGCGGAAATGAGCAAGTAATATTGGGCAAAACTAGCGATGGGAAAGCATTCTCGTAGAATGATTCCTATGGCGAAGAATACATAAATTTTTAGGAAAGGCAATCCATCTAGGCGCCTCATCTGATTTTTCATACTTAAAATAAAGGTATGAAAATCTATTCAGACAGCAATTAGTTTTTTTCTTTTTTGTATTGCTTATACCATTTGTAGAAAATGATACCGATAGCCAAATAAGGCACGACAAGCATATAAATAACGCCGCCATTGATCCATTGAGCGGATGTGGAACCTTGTTCTATCGATTGCTCAGCGGTGGCTTTGCACATAGCACATTGAGCGGATGCCCAAAATTGAGCGATCAAAAAACAACATGTCAAAACTGGTTTAATGTACTTACCCATGATGATGCAAAGGTAATGGTTTCCAAATAGAATAGTGGATTTTAGTCAATGAATTTGTACAAATTATTGCTTTTATAGAGCGGAGAATTAAGATTTTGGGCAATTAGGCCTTTTCTGCCACAGCAATTAAAGTAATTACAATTTTATTTAAATTAAAATTATCTAAAATGGTTCTATTTTTATAATATCAATCTTAAACCATTTAAATTCATTATTATGAGAAGTGTCATTCAAACCATCATTTTAGCAATCCTATTCCATCAGGCAATGCATGCTGCAACGCTCCGCATTATTGATCCGCAACAAAATTGGAATTTCTTTAACGGATATATTGACAATGTGGAAATGGAAATTAGTCCCGTCGGAAGTCAAGTTCAAGTGGAATTGACATTTTCGCTCTTTGTAGATTCAATCAATAAATCGAATTCCTATTATGGCATCCTGCCTACCTATTTGAATAGTATGCTCGAAATGCAGATGAATTTTGATTTGCCGGCAAATGCATATATTTATGATTCTTATTTATGGCTAGATAATACCACAATTATTCGAGCGGCTATCACCAGTCGAATGAATGCGATTAATATCTACGAAGGCATCGTAAAGCGCCAACGAGACCCGTCTATATTGCTCAAGAATACATCGACGAACTATTCATTCAATGTATATCCTATTGCAACGAATTTTTCAAGGAAAGTAAAACTGGTCTATACAGTGCCATTTGAATTTAATTCAATCAATAGCGAAATGATTCCGTTGCCAAATAATGTTTTACAATTCATGCATAAAGATGCTGTCGCCAAAATTAAAATCAATAATACAACCAATTACAGTTTTACGAATGCTGTTTTCCCCCTTAAGCACAATTCTATCAATAATACCCCGCAATCAGCGGAGATAGAAATTCACGGCAGCTTTTTTAAAAAACAATCAATATCCTATCTTGAAATGAGCAATGCGAGCAAGAGCCCAGTGATTTTTAATTATTACTCTATGAATGTCAATCAAGGATATTATGAATTGAAAGTGCATAATGCGCTTTTATACAATGTAAAATCGAATACAAAAGTGTTCAATTATTCATTGCCATTTGCAGGTACAGGGATTATATACAACAAATTCAATTCGAGCTCAAACACCCTCATTGCAAATGAAGATTTTATGGAGAGCGGAAGATATGAAGGCACTTTCAATCAGGGAGATTCAATCGTATTTAACTATAAAGTAGATAATACTTTTTATCAAATCAAAGTCCCCATGCATACAAATACCCATTTAATTATACAAAAAAATTGGGTCAATGCATATTGCAACAATAATCCAAATACACAGGAATCCAATAATCTAAGTCTTATGAATCGCGTACTTACGACGAGTACTGCTTTTTTGGCATTGGAAACGGGTGATACTGTGAAAACGCCTATCAATAGTCTAACCAATCAAGGAGGAGGTGGAATGCCTGTGGATATAAATAATCCTGAGGAGGATGCCGCAGGTATAACCGTTTATCCAAATCCATTTGTCGATCACTTTATCGTGAAATGTCCAGCAGTGATTAAAAGCATAGAGATTTATCAAATCAATGGAAATCTCGCTTATAGAAAGGATGTGTCTAATGAAGATGATTCAAAGGAGATTAAAGTTGAAACCAAGGACTTTGAAAGTGCTTTGCCTAGTGGAATGTATTTTATTGTAGTGTATACAAGCGAAGGAATCTATCGCTATAAACTGAATAAAATCTAGATGTAGTTCAAAAAGCAAATAATAGTTGGGGGATTTCTCGTTTTATGGGGAATCCCTTTTTTATTAGGGCAGATATACGACTCCACCAATATTGTCCTTTAGCGCGCCAGTGACACTCTGCAACACATTTTCTCGCTCTTCCAATCTCAATACGCCCATGAGTGCAATGACCAAGGCCTCTTTGAATTTGACAATCTGTTCATTGGGGACGATGATTTTCATATCGCATTCCTTTTGAAGGGTCTCGATGAGAAAAGTATTGAATGCTCCACCACCTGTCACCAGCATTTGTTCGTCGGCCTTCATCATCGGGAAGCGCTTGAGTTCATCGCTGATTTGGAAGGCAATATGCTCTGTAAATGTGCGCAATTTATCTTCAATAGAAATATCGTATTGATTCATCATCGGAATAATTTCTTTGCGAGAGAAACTATTGTCTAAGCTCTTTGGATAATTTTTTTGATAGAATGGCAATTCTTGCATTTGCTCAAAAAGAGCCTCATGCACCTTACCGCTTCTAGCGATGTCTCCATGCTCGTCATATGGCTTTTTCATTTGATTGGCATAGTAGTTCAATACTTGATTGGCGACACATATATCGTAGGCAATGACTTTCCCGTTTTGCTTGACACTGATATTGGCAATACCGCCCAAATTGAGGCAATATTTGTATTCAGAAAAGAGCATGGCGTCGCCAATTGGAACGATTGGGGTGCCTTGTCCACCATAGGCAATATCTGTCAACCGAAAATTGGTAGCAGTCTTAATACCAGTAATGGCAGCTATTTGAGCACCTTCTCCAATTTGAGTCGTGAAATCTAAATCGGGGAAATGAAATATGGTATGCCCATGTGAGCTTATTAAATCCACTTTCCCGAAGAGTTTGTGTCTGATGATAAATTCATTGATTTTTTCAGCATAATATCTGCCTAAATCTGAATTCAATTGCATGATTTCCTTTGCTGTGCCGTCGGAGATATTTTTCAATCGGCTCAACCAGCCATCTTCATATTCGACGCAGTCCGCAAATTCAATTTTATAATCAAATCCCTTTTCCGCAGATTTGAAAGTGCAATAGGCGAGATCAATCCCGTCAAGGGATGATCCTGACATCAAACCAATAACGTGGTATTCTTTATCTGAGTTCATAGACATATTTTGAAACTGCTTTTATTTCTTCTGTGGTTAATAATTTTTCAAAGGCTGCCATAGCGCCTTTTCCTTTCGTGACCTGTTGCTCTATTTCAGCCACACTCGTCTTCGATTGGGTTAAATCTTTGGCTCCTGCAAATCCCATTTTCCCATCTAATCCATGACATGCAACGCAATTCTTTTTATATATAGCTTGTCCGTCTGGAGCAGCTGCAATATCTCCAGTGATTGGCTCTGGCTGATTGCCGTTGGAATTGCAATTTGAGATGAATATTAAAACTGAAAAAGCGAGTATTAATTTTTTCATTTGCGATTATTGATTGAAATAGTATTTGATATAATCTTGTTTTCTGAACACTTTTTTGCCGACATAATATTTCTTGTGCAAATCCATCGTATCTATAAAGTCTTCATCTAAATTAAAATCCCATTCCTTTTTGTAAAACAATTGATTCCTATCCAATTGTTTGATATTCCCAATAATAATATGATTCTCTATGTTCAAAGTGTCGATTTTAACTTTGTCCCAATGAGCATCCGTCTCTGCATAGAGTTCCCCAACAATCCAATATTCCGCTTTTGTTAAATTGATCAATAGAACCGTGTCAACTTCAATATTGGTTTCAAATATTTTTTCGTTTTTTTTATTCAGCGCCTTGAAATGATAATCGCCAGGCTCTAGTTCGAGTATTTCTGTATGGTGTTTTTTGACTTTGTTTTTTTGACCATTGATATAAATTTCCATACCCTCATTGGATGGATTGTCTAAATAGACTTTATAGGTCGTATCGATGCTCTTTGGTTCAAAATATTGACAGGTGCTCAGCAAAAAAATAATGGCAGCAGCCATCAATGAAAGAGGCGTCGGTATGAAAATGTATTTATTCGTTTTAATATTCATTACAATCCCATTCTGCTATTCGCTTTTTTTTCTTCTGCTAATTTTTTGTAATAATTTGCTTTTTCTCCATCTCCCAATAAGCTATAGGATGTCGCTAAGTTCATATATGCATTGGCGTAATGAGGATTGGCTTTGATGACTTTTTCCAAGAGCGGAATAGTCTTGGCGTATTGTTTTGTAAAACCATAAGCGACGGCCAAGTCTTCCATCCAAGCCGTATTGTCAGGTTGTATTTTTATGGCCGCCTCAAAGAAAGGAATGGACATCTGCAATTGATTGAGATGCTTGCCAAGGACAATTGCTTTTCCAAATAGGGCTTCTGCACTTTGAGTATTAGTACTTAAAATTTGATTGTATAAAGCCAATGCTTTATCAAATTGCTTGTGGTCTTTGAGGTTGTCAGCATAGAAGAGCATTTTTCTTCTTCCGTTTTGAAGAGTGTAATCTTATCCAATTGTTGATACTTATCATAAAGCACAGATGCGGAATCTAAATTGCCTTTAGCTAAATAGGTAAACGCTAGGATTTTTGTTGTTGTTGGATGCGCAGGATTAACCAAATAGGCTTTTTGAGCGTAAATGTGTGATGAGTCAAATTCATTCATATTCATAAATGTCGCAGCCATATTGAAGAAACCATCGAAGTAATCTTCAGGGCGATATTTAATGGCCGTGCGAAAAACTCAATTGATTTTTTAAAATCGCTTTTCATTTTGAATTCAGCATTTCCTAAGAGAAGATATGTTCCGGAATTTTGTGGATAGATTTCTATGGAGTGATTCAATACATCTTGGGCTTTCTTCAAAAATTCCTGTTTGTCTGCTGTATTCGAGGTGCTGTCTGCAATTTCCAAATAATGAGCTCCGAGAGCAGTAGCCACTTTTGCACTGTTTGTAGAAATATGGATGTCATTTTCGAATAGGGTTGTATTGTCTTTCCAAACGCGATTTCGGGTAAATGACTTTAAACTGTAAAGGCATATAAGGGCGATAAATGCGTATTGCATGGATTGTGTAGACACTTTCCATTTCCCATCTGCATTGAGAAAGCGATTCGCCAACAGCAAAACAAAACCGAGTGAAGAGATAAAAACAAAACGCTCATTCATGATAATTCCTACCGTGAATGGGATATTGGATACAATTGAAAATGTAATAAAATAGAAGGCGAGCGCAAATCCAATAATATTTCTTTTCAATAGGTTTATAACCATGACAAAGAAAAGTCCGAGGTGGATTAGAATAGAGAGTATGACTGTCGGGTCGCTAAAATTCTTGTAGGGAATTTGATTGTAATAATAATCATGTGTAAGTGGGTGCGGGAAAATGAGCAATTTGAAATACATCAAATACGAATGTAAAATCGTCGCATATTTTTGACTAGAATCCGTGATATAAACCCATGGATTGTTGAGTACTTCGGGAGATTCCTGATTCACTCCTGTAGCGGTATATGTCTTTCGGAGAAGTAAAAATATTGCAGTGGCAAATAAGACAGGAATCATACTGGTCAATATTTTCGAGAAATTTTCTTTCCTAAAAACATAAGCAGTAAGCGGGATTATTGCCAAGAAAGTGATGGAATTTTCCTTGCTCATCAAGGCCGCGAAATAGGCTACAAATGAGTAGGCCAGCCATTTATAAGAATTGCTATCCCAAAATTTCCAGCTGAAGAGCAGTGTTAAAAAAGAAAGGATCATGCACATGATCTCATCCCTGCCTTTGATATTGGCGACCACTTCTGTGTGAATGGGATGCAGTAAATAGAGCATGGAAGCTAAAAATGGCAATGACCATAAGTAGGTTTTCCAATCGTTCGTTTTTGAATTGGTTGGATAGATAAGCGATAGGAAATAGTATATAAGCGCAGCTAATCCAAAATAGAGGAATAGGTTGATATCATGGGATATATGTGGCTTCAATCCATATAGCTCGTATTCCAATGCAAAGGTGGCAAAAGACAATGGCCGATATCTTCCTCCCGTGATGAGCTTGCTTCCTCTCTCTCCAAAAAATCCAACGAAGGCATCTTTCGTGAATATATCTTTTAATCCATCGACTCCTTTGAGCACAAATGTATTGTCGTAAATCGCTAATTGGTCATCTAGGGCATAATCATTTAACGTAGTATTTCCATAGACTAAAATAGCTGCGATAAATAGAATTGCATAAGGCAATTTTTGAAATTTGAACAAGGGTTGAGTCTCCTGGTTAATTTCAACGGCATTATCTATTGATTCTTGGTTAGGTTTTAAAAACGAGCTCTTTTTTTTAGACATAATTCGTACTAAAACAATATTTGATGCCGAAAATAGAAAAAAATGAATTAGGAAAGGGTAAATTGAGTAGAAAGGTCAATTACTTTTTCACTGAACCCTCTTCACAATGGATGATTTCATTCTCTGAACCAGATTTGAAAACAGCTACAACTGTTTTCATATTTTCAGGTTTATACGCTGTTTTGAAATAGGTGTAGAAATATCTAATGATGGTCCTTCCCTTAGTGGTTGGGTCATTGATGCTGATTCCATCTGTGCTTCCTCCAATGATTTTTCTGAATACATGTTGGTGGTTGTAGAAAGTATCCGTATCAAAAGAAGGCAGGGTTTGTGGTGTGACAATATTGTTTTCAATGAGGAAGATTGAAAAATTTAATTTGTCCGTCACATCATTGGTAAAATGCAATTTAACTTTAGTCTCTAGTTTAAGTGAATCGGAATTGTAAACGTTTTCTATGTGAATATTGACTGGGTTCGACTTTTTAAGTCTTTCAGCCACTGCTGGGGCCCAATTGGTCCTTCCCAGTTGCAATACACCATTAAAGGGCATACGATCTACTAGAGCAGAAGGTTTAGAAGAAATTTGATATTTTTGATGCAATGCCTCTGCTTCATCTGTATAGAGATCTTGCGTGCTATATGAGTATACAGAACTCTGAAGGGCAGAGTGAAGTCCGATGGAGAGCACACGCTCTGGATTGGCTGCTTGTAGATCGGCGACAATTTTATGTCCCGTTGGACAATTTTGGCACTTTACGCCCGTATATTCTTCAACCAATACATTCTTTAATTGAGGAGTTTCTATAACATCAGAGACGAAAGAACTATCCTTAGCAGAAACGGCTGTCGGTGTATAGACTTCCAAGACTTCGTCGCATGAAATAAAGGATATTGCTAGAATAAATAGAGATAGAATAGACTTCATTTGCATCTTTCGTATTTTTTACAAAAATAAAAAATTGTTTCTACTTATTCGCAGTATTCGCAAATGTCCCTATGTAAAGAGGGTATATTATAGTTTAAAATGCAATTCAACGGTATTTCCATCGTTGGAGAAGGAAAACATATCAGCTAATTGTCTCATGAAAAACACGCCTCTGCCAGAGGCTTTCCCGATATTCTCAGGGGCTGTCGGGTCAGGAATATTGTTAAAATTAAATCCCTTCCCTTGATCTTTTATAGTGTAAACCAAAGTATTCTTGGAGTCTAAGAATATACAAGAAATTTCAACTTTTTTCTTTATATCACAATGATTGCCATGATACATAGCATTATTTGCGGCTTCTGTAACGGAAATCAGCATATTTCCGAATATATCCTCACCAATTGAATATTCGTCTGCTATTTCCTCCACAAATTGCTCTACAAGAGCAATATTCTCCGGATTAGATTCTATGAATAAATTTTTTACCAAATCTGTTTGCATTTCAATAACCATTCAAATGTATATATTTTAATGTTAATTTTCAAAATTTATTCTTGTAAATAAATTGCTTGGTTTTATACGGCATTTAGTCAAATTATGTTACAAATATGTTGAAATCTATGTTAAGTTGTTGATTTACAGCATATAAAAAATTAAATAAATAATTGTTTAGAGTGTGTCATACAGAAGTTTAACATTTTGGTCACGGTATAGATTTCAATTTTCATTGATAAATAATTGATTTTATTTTGATAAAATACTCTATAGACAGAATTCCTTTGATTTTCCCTCATCGAATGCATACCTTTGAAGTCTATGGAATCAGCGGGTATTCAAATCAATAAATTCATCAGCTCTACTGGCTATTGCTCAAGACGCGAAGCAGACAGCCTAGTATTGCAAGGGCGAGTTGAAATCAATGGAGAGATGGCGCTGCCCACTTCTCGCGTTACTAAGGCAGACCGAATCATCGTCGATGGAAGTTTGATGAAACATAAAAAGCAGGTACAACATATTTATTTGGCTTTTAATAAGCCAATTGGAATTACTTCAACCACCGATCAGACAGATCATACCAATATCATCTCCTATATCAATTATCCTAAGCGCATTTTTCCGATTGGGAGATTGGATAAAGATTCTAGTGGACTTATTCTACTTACGAATAATGGAGATATTGTCAATGAAATTTTGCGGTCAGAGAATAAACATGATAAAGAATATATTGTCACCGTCGATAAACAAATCGATGAAGTCTTTGTTCAAAAGATGTCGAAAGGAGTCAATATCTTAGGTGAGTGGACAAAAAAATGCAAAGTAGTGGCGATGGGGAGCAAGAAATTCAGGATTATATTACAGCAAGGATTGAATCGCCAGATACGCAGAATGTGTGAGGCGCTTGGATACCATGTTGTTTCTCTTGTGCGCGTGAGAATCATGGATATTACCTTGGATAAAATCCCCGTTGGGAAATGGAGATTATTATCAGAAGTTGAAATAGCCAAATTAGAAGGGAAGACCAATTATTCGCATGAATTAGATAAAAAAGGGGCAGATCGTTTTGATTCAAAAAAATGAAATATAAGTTCGTGAACCCGCAAATCTTGTTTTTGGTCAGCCTGTTTTTGGTTTTTCAAAATTGTCAGAATCCGCGCAAGCAAGCGCGCCCTATTTCAACAGAGCGTCTAATACCCAAATATGCAAAAGGGTTTTCAATTGATTATTTCAGCGATTCGACGGTTGTACATACACATGCATTGGGGGATAGTGCTGATTTTACAATTCGTCAGCCACTGAAGAGAATTGTTTGTCTATCCTCTACCCATGTTGGAGCGATGTGTTTGTTAAATGCTAGAGATAAAATTATTGGTGTTTCGAGCAGAAATTACCTTTACGATAGCGCATTAATTTCTTTTCCACTTGCGGAATTTGGGGAAGCCAATCTTTTAAATATCGAAAAACTATATGCCCTCAAGCCAGATTTGGTCATGCTTTTCACGATAGACCCCACCTCGAATGGCGTGATTCATAAACTTCAAAAAATGGGAATTCCCTATATCGTCAATGCAGAGTTTAAGGAAACAAGCCCGCTCGCTCAAGCAGAATGGATAAAGTTGTTTGGTGCCTTGACTGATAGAACAATGGCTGCGGATAGCATTTTTGCTGAGGTTGAAGAACGCTATTTATCCATTAAAAAACGCAGAGCTGAAATTTCTAAACGACCAAAAGTCTTGATCAATATCCCATGGAATGGGGTTTGGTATATAAGCGGAAAAGAGAGCATCATCGCACAATTGATAGCAGATGCAGGGGGACATTATTTATTTGATCAGCTTCAAGCGAATGGCAATATTCCCATGAGTTTTGAAGGGGTTTATGCCAATGGAAAAGAAGCTGATTATTGGATTAATACGGGCATATGCAAGCGAAAATCTGACCTATTGCAAGAGGACGCAAAATTGAAATTGTTCAAAGCGTATAACAGCAATAATCTATTTAACAATATCAATCGAATTCGACCAACAGGCGGCAATGATTTTTGGGAAACGGGTGTCATGCGACCTGACTTGGTTTTGGAAGACTTGGAAATGATATTGACAGGGCAAAATCCGCGCAATTTTTATAAGCGATTGGATTAGTGGAATAGAATCTGTTTTCAATAATCAAATGCTGGAGCGTTTGAGGCTGATTGCTGATAAATAATTTAAAGCTAGAATTGAACGTTATTGATTGCATTAACTTGGTTAGATTTGCTTGAATTTCGCAGCAAAAAATAAATTATATATGACAAATAAAGAGAAAAGATGGTCGAGCACAAAGGCTGAATCTTCTTGGTTTATGTTTAAAATCATGTCTGAATTCGTGGAGGGATTCGATCGACTCAATGAAATTGGACCATGCGTTTCCATTTTTGGATCATCGCGCACCAAACGGGATCATCCTCACTATCAATTGAGTTGTGAAATAGCGCAATTGCTATGCAAAGAGGGATATGGACTCATCACTGGCGGTGGTCCAGGTATCATGGAGTCTGCTAATAAGGGCGCACAATTGTCTAAAGGGAAATCTGTTGGATTGGGCATTCAATTGCCGTTTGAAACTGAGCCCAATGATTTTATCGACCCCGACAAACTCTTTAACTTCCGATTTTTTTTCGTGAGAAAAGTGATGTTTGTAAAATATGCTCAGGCGTTTGTGCTCATGCCTGGAGGCTTTGGCACACTCGATGAATTATTTGAAGTGCTCACGCTCACGCAGACAAAGAAAATAGATAAAGTACCCATTATATTAGTGGGAGTTTCTTATTGGTCTGGTATCCTAGACTGGGTAAAAGGGACCATGCTCGAGCATCAATATATATCAGCAGAAGATCTAGATTTAATTCACCTCACAGATTCAAAAGAAGAAGTGGTTAAAATTATCAATGATTTTTATTCGATTATCGAATTAAAACCAAATTTTTAGATTTAATTAAATCAAATTAAAAAGACCATAAAGTGCTTAAGGCTTATCTATAATTCGAATCAGTCGCTCTAAACTCGCAGAGTTCGACTTGTTTTCAGCGCAGCGAAGTATATTTTCTTTTTCATTTTTTGTCAGATGAAAACTGAGAGAGCCTTCTTTCTCTTGCATCTTATCATTATATTCAAACCGCACGATATCTAGTTTTCCTTTCAATAATTTATTGGCGACATTCATCAATTGGTCCTGCTCGTAATCTTGCAATTCAAAGACATTGGAGTAGATACTGCCAACGGACTTATAAACTTTTCAAAGAAACTTGGATTGTTGACATTTTTAATCGGTTTGAATTTTGGGAAATATTTCACTTGAATAATGACAACGCCACCTGTGTTTTCGATGATCCAATCTTGAAAAACATCGATGAATTTATAGATGATTTGCATGCCAGTATTATCTCTCATGCCTCCATCCATTACAGCAATTTGCGGCTGTGTAGGCAATACAACAGAAGGCAAAATGAATGGATATGTTGCCGTCATTCTAAGTGCAGTCGTTTGTTTAATTGATTTTCCTCCATTGCTTTCGAAGAAGCTACAAAAATCCAACATGTCTGTCTCAAAACGATCGGGAAGATTGAGGGTGCTATATGGTTTCATCATATAGCGAATCGGCTGAGAGCTGATGATAAATTGCCTATATTCATTGAGTACGGTTGAATTGTTGAAAAGAAGCGGAATTTGACCGCTTTTCTCCTCTTGCTGATAGTCCGATATTTTTTTGTCTAGAATGCCGTTTGTGTTTTTATTGAGGGTCCATTCAAACATATAAGCCCTATCTTTTCTATAGGATTGATTGTTGTACTCAAACTTTTGAATAGGGAATAGAATATCATGGGTGAGATTCGTTACGCACATTGGATTTAATAGATCTTGTGAAATTAGGTAACTATACTTTACATCATTGATATCTAGTTTTTGTTTTTTCTGTAAATGGAATAACTCGCGCATATAGGTGAGTCCGATTACGCCTCCCGAAGCGCCTGTCATAAGTGCTGTTCGGTCAAAAAGTTGGTTGTTTAATTTTGTATTGACTGTTTGCAATATTCTTGTTGTAAATAATGTGGACGTCAATCCGCCGCCACTCGCAGTAATAATGATTAATTTTGGTTTATCACTCGATTGTTTTGCTTTCCAATTTTGCAAAATTTCGAGCGTGTTTAATCGATCAGCCTCAATATTCGCGGTTGTTGTAAGACTATCAAACACGTCTTGTCTGTATTGCAGTGGCTTGTCATAATTGAGACCGAAAGCAAAATTATCATGAAGGCTAAGTCCCAATTTCGGAGAATAATTGAGAATGGTTAGTAAGATAATAAATACCAATGTGCTCCATCGATTGGTCCAAAATTTAAAGAATCCTGCTAAGACCATCACTAAGCCTAGAAGAAAAATTAAACTGCATCCAGCGGGTATTTGAAACAAGGGATATTCAACAAGAAATCCAAGAATAAAGAAAATAAAAATGATGATTCCCTGAGCGATGAAAAAGTTGTAGTGATGTTGTTTGAATACTTGAACAATATAGGAGGCGTCATATTTATTGATGTCTCTTGTAATTCGAGTATTAAGTTTGAATGAAAAGTAGGTATCAACGCGCCATTTGTCCTGCGCATTTGTCTTCATAGACTTAACCATTTGCTTCAATTTTGGCTCAATGGCTTTTTTGACAAAATTGCTGATATTAGAATTTGTTGAATGAAAATACATCGCAGAAGTGCCTACAATGGTTAAGATCCCAAGGAGAAAACTACCTAGCTTGATGGCAATATCCCACCAAGTAAAGTCATCGTAAATGGATTCAATTCTAATCAGGGCAATTGAATAAACAAGAATATAGACGAATGGGATGATAGAATTATTTAAACAAAACATGGCAAAAGGGCGTTGGAGATTTGCCATAAAAGGGAATCGATAACTCTCAAGTAAGTATGTTGTGATATGCCAAGACATCATAAAGCCTCCAAATGCAAAACCCAGAAACCAATAACTCATGGCCCATTCTCTTCCCAAATATTCAGGTTCTAAAAATAAGAGGGGGAAGCCATAATCCCATTTGCAAAAGAGAGGTGGTCCAAAGAAATAGCAGTATCCACGGAATGAGAAAGAAGGATCTATTGCGCACATGCAAAATGAGCAATTGAATTGAAAAGGATTTTGACAATCCCTTTAAATAATTAATCACTTTGGTTTTGCTCAAATTCATTTCTCTTCAAAATAACAATTTAAAGTTACAAAAAATTTTGTGTTTTGTCAAGAAGTTTGCGAAACTTATTTTTTTTCTTCAAGGAGTTTTTCCAAGGCGAATAATTCATCGCGAAATTTGGCAGCTTCCATAAATTCGGTCTTTTTAGCTGCCTGTTGCATTTTCTTTCTAGTCTCATCTATTGTCTTTTGCAACTGGGGTTTGGTCATATAGGAGAGAATGGGATCAGCAGCTACCGAAGTGTCTTCTTTCTCCACATAATAATCTTCATGCCCCTTCGGTCTAATATCTAAAACAGAAGTTTGTCTCATGATTTCCTCCTTCGATTTTAAAATCGTCGTTGGCGTGATACGATGAATTTCGTTGTATTTGACTTGCTTTTCCCTGCGCCTATCTGTTTCATCAATGGTGCGCTGCATGGAGCCAGTTATTTTATCGGCATACATAATGACTTTTCCATTTGAATTTCTTGCGGCCCTCCCTGCAGTTTGAGTGAGCGATCGATCATTTCTCAAAAAACCCTCTTTGTCTGCATCCATGATTGCAACAAGCGATACTTCCGGCAAGTCTAGACCTTCTCTAAGTAGGTTAACTCCAACCAAAACATCAAACTTTCCCAAGCGCAAGTCGCGCAAAATTTCTACTCGATCGAGTGTGTCCACCTCCGAATGGATATACCTCGTTTTGATTCCAACATCAAGCAAAAATTTGCTCAATTCTTCGCTCATTCGCTTGGTCAATGTGGTCACAAGAACCCTTTCATTCGCTTGAATGCGCTCTTCAATTTCATTGAGTAAATCATCGATTTGGTTTAAGGTTGGCCGAACTTCAATCGGGGGATCTAAAAGACCTGTCGGTCGAACGACTTGTTCTACGACCAAACCCTCGCATTTTTCCAATTCATAGTTGCCCGGAGTTGCACTTACATAAATTGCTTGATGAACGATGGATTCAAACTCGGGAAAATTTAAAGGTCTATTGTCAAATGCACTGGGCAATCTGAATCCATAATCCACTAAATTTACTTTTCTCGATCGGTCGCCTCCATACATAGCGCCAATCTGAGGAATAGAGACGTGGCTTTCATCTACAATTAATAAAAAGTCTTCTGGAAAATAATCAAGCAAACAAAATGGCCTTGCTCCTGGATTTCTTCTATTTAGGTATTTCGAGTAATTTTCAATGCCAGAGCAATAACCCAATTCTCGCATCATTTCAATATCGAAGTTCACGCGCTCTGTCAATCTAGCGGCCTCTTCATTTTTGCCAATTTCTTTGTAGTAATTCACTTGCTTATTCAAATCATCTTGAATTTCGTGAATCACCGTCAGTAAAAGGTCTTTAGGTGTTACATACATATTCGCTGGGAAAATGGCTATATCTTTTGCGCTATTAATTTTTTTACCAGTGATGGGATTGAAATTTTCTATTTCCTCAATTTCATCTCCAAAGAAAGTGATGCGGACGCCATTATCTGTATAAGGCAAGAAGATGTCGACCGTGTCCCCAACAACCCTAAAATTCCCCCGCGCAAAATCACCTGTGGTTCTTGAATACAGGCTCTCGACTAAGCGATATAAGAAACCATTTCGGCTGATTTTCATGCCAACTTCTACGCGTATAATTCCCTTTTTATATTCGATGGGGTTTCCCATACCGTATATACAAGATACCGATGCAATGACCAATACATCTGACCTTCCAGAGAGAAGGGATGTGGAAGTGCTCAACCTCAATTTTTCAATTTCTTGATTGATCGATAAATCCTTCTCTATGTATAAATTTGTCGATGGAATAAATGCCTCAGGCTGATAATAGTCATAGTAGGAAACAAAATACTCAATGGCATTATCGGGAAAGAATTGTTTGAATTCTCCATATAATTGAGCGACCAAGGTTTTATTATGTGTTAAAACCAATGTGGGACGCTGAATTTGTTCGATGATATTGGCAACGGTATAAGTCTTCCCAGATCCCGTCACACCGAGAAGGGTTTGATGTTTTACTCCATTGCGCAATCCTTCAACCAATTGCTTAATTGCCTCCGGTTGATCTCCAGCAGGTTTATATGATGAGGTGAGTTTGAACAAAATAGCTGATTGAGGTCCAAAAATAACAGAATTATGTGATTCATTGCTATTCAAATCCAATCATTTTGATTTGATTAGCTCTAAAAAGGATGGAAGCGTCTAAATAGAATATATTAATAATTCGAAAATTCAAGAACTGCGATATGCGATTGGATGTGTTTGCTTTTTATGAGGTCCGAGAAATAGGCGCGCGTAAATGCGCAATGCCGATAATTCAAGCACGAGAAAACTAATCGATGTCAAAAATATCAAGGCGTATTCATCGTGATCAATATGACTAAACATGAGGTCAATCCCAATGAAAGATGGGGTAAATGGCAAACATACAAAGGCGAGGCAGGCAATTAAAAACCAAAAGGCCCAAATTGGATGTTGATACACATGGCCATAAAATCATTTAATGCGATTTCTTTTTCTTTCTTTTTAGTTTAGCCAAAATTACTACACCTATACAACCAGCTACAATTAATCCACAAACATAGAGGAGTATTTCTGAATATTCATATTCGTCATTGATCAATGCAATGGATAAAACGATATAAAATTGACTGATGATGATGAGCAGCCAAGCTTTGAGGGCGTCTCTCTTTTCAACGAATGCTAATAGAATCAAAATCATCCCAATAAAGGCAAAAAGCAAATGGATATTCTCGTCTAATCGAGGCGGTATGTGGTCGTCGTATAGTAAGAATATTAAACCGAGTATATAAAAAATACTGAGCGAAATCATACCTGTTCGATTGGATATGAACTGAAACATTTTCCCAAGGGCTTTTAATGGATTCCAAATTAGGTTCTTGAGAAAATTATCTAAGTTCCACTCTTGGATACAAAATACATAAATACTATTGCGAATTTTATTGATAAAATTTTCATTCGTGCTGTAAGTTTTAACCTTAAAATTATAGAATTGATTGTGAATCATATAGCCCAATATCGAAGGCGAAATTAATAGTTGATATGACCTGAGCAAAGCATTGCCGGCAATATGCATAAGCGCAAGGTAATGCCAGCCTAGAGCGACTTCAATGAGCATTAAGCCAATTTGTGCAATGGATGAATAGGCAATTTGTGTTTTAACAGTTGACTGTACACTAGCAATCAAAGTTGCGACAATAGCAGTTAGGATACCAATGGAAATAATTATTCCCTTGATGATTAAAATGGAAGACCAATATTGGTAGGTGCGCAACAATAAAAATACGCCTAAGTGAACGGAGAGTGATCCATAAAAGACTGCGCTTGATGGGGTAGGACCTTCCATGGATCTTGAGAGCCAAGAGGAGAAAGGGAATTGAGCAGACTTAATGGAGGCCGAGATAATAATCATGCAAATTAAAAAAACGACAGAAGGGTAGTTGTTAGCGATATGTTCGTTAACAATTGCCTGGTTATTTAATTGAAAAAAAGTGATGTTTTCATGCCAGATATGATGACTCGTCCATAAAGCGAGAATAAGACAGATGTCGCCTAGTCTGTAGAGTGAAATGGTCTTTAGCGCATTTTTGACCGGTAAATATCGATCTCTAAAAAATGCAATGAGTAAGAAGGATGTAATTCCAATAAATTCCCAACCGACAAATAATGTCTCAAAATTGCCAGAGAATATGGTAATATTATAACCAAAGTAAAAGAGAGAAATAGTTGTAAAAAAACGCTTGTATCCCGAATCTCTATGCAGATAGTATTTACTAAAAATGGTTACTAAAAAAGTAATAGTCGCTCCTAAAATACTGAAAACAGCCGTGATTTTGTCAAAGTAAAAGTCAAAGAATATCTCAATATTATCTTCTTTATAAAAAACAAAATGCTTTAAATTGAGAATTGGACTATCCTGCATCACCCAAAAAGAAGTAAAAATGATCAAGGCAAATAGTTGAATTCCGATAATACTATTGGTGATAAAGGCAATATATCTCTCTTGATGATTTGAAAAGAATGTACTTAAAACAAAGCCAAGAAATGGAATGAGAATAAATAGTTGAAGCAGTTGTTCCATGTCTTAATTATTTATATAAAAAAACGGGCAAGTTTTCTTGTGTTGCGTGAATAATATGATTGGTTTTTATCTCTTTGGCTTCTTCTAAAATTTTGTTCAAGTCTGTATGTAATTCAATAGCTCGATGCAGTGGTTGGTATGGGATAAATTGACCATTTTTAAAAATGGCCAATTGATTTGTTATTGGATGCACAGAGACGAGATGCACCCATTCATTGATATACCATTCGTACATATCGGGGCTTGATTGAATGCTATTCAATATGATTTCAGGAACTTGTTCAACGATAATCAATAATCTGATTGGATCATGAACTTCGATCATCTGCCATGGCAAACCAGGCAATAAGTCCCCATCACTGCTATTGGCGACTCCAATTAGCCCGACTACATTGTGGGGCAGTTTTGTGCCAGCACCTAATTTGTAATTATCAACTCGTGAAAAGTAATACTCGAGATTGATTCCACCGCATACAGGTCCCAAAGGGCGCATTACATTTGTGAGGTGAATTCCTTTTAAGTCTGTTTCGAAATTATATGAATTTAAAAAAGCCCTTCGATCGAGAAATATTCCTTTCGTCATCGCTCTTTTGCCTACAATACAAAGTGAGTTAGTGCCATGTCCTAATTCTGGTCTTGGTTCAAATAGCGAGACTGAGCGTTTTTTAATTTCTGATCGGATCTTTTTAATATCGGCCTTTGTGTCAATAGATGCAAATCTTCAGAGCGCTCCTTCGCATTCATATCTAAGGCATTTTCGATCGTGACGAGATTCTTGAGATGCCCTTGAAGATTGGCTTCAGTTAAAATATGAATATCGTAGTATTCCATTTCGTCAGAAGCAGTATCATGCAAAGCTCCAATAAATTGAGTATTTGCTGGGATGTTTATACCTCTTTGCCGAAGTGATTCTCTAACGATTGGGTGATTGGCAGCAAATGAGAATACTCTGCTATTGACTGATCCAGGCCGCCCACTGCATGCTCCGCAATCGTGTGCCCCGTGATGTGGATTGTTGGCGCTGCTGCTGCCATGACTTACAACATATATGATTGGGGCAAAATTTTCTATGAGTCCTATTCCTCTGAGTAAAGCCTCAACCCTATTTGTCATCTCTTCTGTAGTAAAGCCAATTTGTAAATTATGCTCGACTTGTTCAGGAGACAAATGTTCAATATGAAGTTTGCTGCTGGCTTGTAAATGGGCAAATGCATTTGAAATAGCAGCGCTCATTTGAGGTTTGAATAAGTTTTGAACTAATCTGTAACCAGCCCAAAATCCAAAAGTCAAGGTGCTTAAAAACCAGTGAATATTTGATGGGTCTTATCTGTGTAAAATGAATCATGCGCTCGTTCTGATTTTAAATCTGTCTCTTTGATAAGATGTCGCGGGGTGATAGGAGCTGGACAGAGTTTATCATCAAACTGGGCATTTTCTGCTTTGAAATAGAATTCAAATCCAAAGAATCCAGGACAGCCAAACGTTTCTGCTAGATTGTCGAAGTATTCAATATAGGTCCTCAGGCTGCACTCTCTTTCATCTATGCAGAATAGTGCCTGAAATTTTTTTTCGCCATCTTCCACAGAAGGACTTCTTTCATTCTTCTTACTTAATTGTTGAATGCCTGTTAAAATTTCATCATAGTAAGACCATTCAAAGGCATCTTGCCATATCATCAATACCTCTTGAATTTCACTTGTTTCGATATGCTCAAATAAATCTACAGCAGCTTGATCAATATAGTGGGCTATCGGTTTAAATTGAGTGCCCAATTCGTTTTCCAGATGATCAATCTCTAGGATTAATTCAAACTTTATAAGATCTTCAAGACTAATTTCTTTCCTGTTGAGCAAGCTATTTGGCTTGTCTTCTATGGTGGCGACCATCCCACTCCAGCCTCTGTGGCTGAATTGTTGATCAAATAAATATTGTTCAAAATAAGCTTCATCGCCTACACAAATTTCTAACAGCTCATGAATGGTCAAATCGTCTTTGAGTAATAAATTGGATGCTCGCTTTGTTTTAAAAAAACTGATGAAATTATTTTGTTCTAATTTTTTAATGGCTTCTAGAAATCCCATATTCCCGATGGGGAATTCCCAAATGGCAATTCCTCGATCTAAATAATTGCTCAAAAGTCTAAATAGGATTGGCTGAACAAGGTTATCGAGATCGAGTTTGCATTTATTTTTCCATGCTGCCCTTAATTTTCCAATTCTAGGTTCACTCTTCTCATCGTAATTTTTGTGAATCGTCTTTTCAAGCCAATTCGCTGCATTTGGCTCGCCTTTTTTCTCGTGAATAATTCGCTCTAGAATGGGGCGTTTAATTCTCCCATTTTCAAATAATTTCCTAAAATCAGCGAGTGGAAGTGTAGGTTTAAATCCAAAAATCTTTGAAGCTTTAAAAATTGCATCATAGAAATGCATATCTTGAAAAGCATGAAGCGTATTGTGATGAATAAAATCTTTAAGCGGTGTCTGTGATGGCAGATAATGCTTTAATTTCTCTAAGCTATGCGTTTCATTAAATGTTTTTTGATTCATAGCGATATTCAACTTTGTTACCTAATTCTGTGCTTTAAAAAATAATTCAACCAATAGATTTTATGCATTCGATAATTTAAAGTCCCCTGAAAAACCAATTAATTCCGTTTGGATGTTTTTTTCTTTGGATTGCACGGAAATAAAGTCACTTATAATTTCAATGACGTCATAATCGATGTGTGTAGATCGAGAAGCGTCAATGGTCAAAGTTGAATTTTCTGGGATAGCTATCAATGCCTCTTTAATACTCGCTTTATTTAAAAATGAGACTTCTTCTGATAATATCATTTTTAGGTTTTCTTTGCCTGAATGCATAGGCGTTTCTATTGTAAATGCATTTTTGTAATTGCTCTTGAGTAAGTAAAAAATACTTATTGCCAATCCAATGAAAACACCAATTAATAAATCTGTAAACACAATGGCTAGGATGGTTGCAATAAATGGGATGAACTGATTAAATCCTTTGCTATACATATCTTTAAATAGAGAAACTTTAGCGAGTTTATACCCTGTGAGCAATAGGATTGATGCCAAAGAAGCTAATGGTATCAAGTTTAAAATTGGACTCAATAATAAGATACTGATTAATAGAAAAATGCCATGAAGGATAGTTGAAAGCTTTGTTTCTCCACCAGCATTTATATTGACAGAACTTCTTACAATAACAGATGTAATGGGAATTCCGCCTGCTAATCCTGAAAAAACATTTCCAACTCCTTGAGCGATCAATTCTCTATTTGGGGAGGCTTGTCTTTTGTGCGGGTCTATATTTTCAACAGCTTCAAGATTGAGCAAGGTTTCCAAGGATGCTACAATAGCGATGGTCAAAGCAACAATCCAAACATGGTAATTCCCAATTGCTTGAAAATTAGGGAAAGTGAATAAGGAATTTATGCCCGTGAATGCTGGAATATTGACCAAATGCTTGGGATTAATGGCGATACTGGGGTAGGAATGCTGAAACAACATATTGAGCAGCACGCCTAGTACAACCACAAAAAGAGATGCGGGGAAAAATTTAATTTTTTTCATAGGGGTTTTGTCCCAATATATCATGATGAAAATGGACAATAATGAAATGATGATTGCCCCCCAAGAGATAAAAGGCATTATGTTGAGCAAATCGAAAAATGAACTTTCCCCTTCCCCTTGAATTGCTCTATCATAGCCAACAGCATGCGGAACTTGCTTTATGATAAGTATAATTCCAATAGCTGCCAATAAACCTTTGATAACATTCGATGGGATGTAGTTTGCGATGAGCCCACCTTTCAAAACACCAGCTGCAACTTGTATGCATCCAGCTATGAGCACAGCCAAGAGAAATGTATCAAAACTGCTCAATTCATTAATTGCCGATAGCACAACAGCGGCTAATCCGGCGGCAGGACCGCTGACGCTTACATGGGATTCGCTCAATATGCCAACGATAATGCCACCAATTATTCCTGCGATTACGCCGGAGAGCAAAGGAGCGCCACTCGCCAATGCTACGCCTAAACACAAAGGAAGAGCAACAAGAAAGACAACGACACTGGCAGGGATATCATTTTTTAATTTTGAAAACATAAGACTTTTAGTGAAATTTTTAGGTAATATTTAGTGATAAATCTATCAATTTTTTTGGAAAGGGAATTAATTAAAAACTGTTGCATGAAAAAGTTATATGAATATAGCATGCATGAACAATGAAAAATTAACTGTTTTACTGGGTAAAAATTATAAAAGAAAGTGTTTAAGTTGTTTCCAAGTCAAGTGAATTCGAGGATTCCCAGCAACGCCTGGGGCAATTTGGTATTTGTCAAAAATAAATACAATGCCAAGTTCGTCGATAACAAAATGGTTAAAATTAGCGGTGAAATTGAATCCGTCACATTGGCATTTT
The DNA here is from genome assembly GCA_016713645.1 of Bacteroidota bacterium. Lineage (GTDB taxonomy): Bacteria > Bacteroidota > Bacteroidia > Chitinophagales > JADJOU01 > JADJOU01. Next base: position 94,366 of record JADJOU010000003.1, on the reverse strand, counting down.
TGAAGATCGATCGTACGGCCATCTGCTTTTAAATATGCAAGCCCAAGCCCTTCTAAAAGCATGTCTCTGCTAGTCCAATTTGAATCGCGCAAGGCTTCTTGTGCAATTAGTTTTGTCAATTCTATATCATTTGAATCTTTAAGTTGAAGCATTTCTTCTAAACTTATATTACTCGAATTTTTGAAATTGAAAGTTTGAATATAGTTAGTTCCATGAGCTCCACCTGTGTATTCATACGCACTGATTAGATAGGATTTAGTATTGTATTTATTGGATTGAAAAGTGTCAAACCTAAGGTGATATTCATATTGGATATGGGCTCTTTCTGGAAATTCTTTTGTGAGGTTTAATTCACTTAAGTAAATTTCACCACCAATTTTCCAATCCGACTTTCTCTGATTGATTTCATGAAGTACATATTTTTGAATAAGCTGTCCCTTATCGATAGGCTCATTTGGATAGTGTGCACTAATTAAATAGAATTCATTGGAATCCACTAATTTTTCAATAGAATGTGTATTTTTTGAAATGTCAGGTGAATTTGAATTCGTTTGGCAAGCAAATAATGCTATTAAACAGGAGGTAGAAATGAAGAATATTTGTTTATACATATTTTAATGATTGACGCGGATATTCATTGGGAATGATTAGATGAAAGCAATATCAGATTCTATTCTTAATTATTCAATGTTTTAATGGTCCGAAAAGTGAGGTTGATTCTAGATTCTTTTACCTTATTTGAAATGGGCAATTGATGCAACCAATGCGTTTGTGTTTTATCTTTCATCAATAGCAAACTGCCATGACTGAGCTCAATAGAAATAATTTCTTTTGTCAATTTGTGTTTAAAAGAAAATTTTCTTTTAGCACCTAAACTGATAGAGGCGATTGTGCCATCGCGAATCAAATCTTTTTCAGCGTCGCTATGCCAAGACATGCCTTCGCTGCCGTCTTGATACAAATTGAGCAAGCAAGAATTAAAAGATTCTCCACTAAATTTTTCTGTGAAATTTTTTAATTCACTCAGGCTTTTTGTCCATGGTAGCGCGCGTTTGGTCGTTTTTGAATAGGTGTATTCAAATGGCCCATCGCCGTACCATGCTACTTTTCTTTTTGTGGTGATAGTCTTTCCATAAATGACGGCGCGATCATTTTGCCAATGAATATCTTCCATCAACTCTGCAAAATACATATTTGCATCATGATTATTTAAAAAGTCTGCGCAATAAATTACATTGCCATCAAAGGGCAAAATGGGTTTTGGATCAGTGTTTACTTGATTAAATAAATCCATCACTCAGCTACTTGAAAAATGCAGTTTGAAAATCAAGTTTTTAATATATAAATCGGAAGAAGAACTTCTACAAGCTACATTAGAAATTTGAAGTCATCCCAAATTTAACCCCGCTAAATGCAGGTTCAGGACGACACACTCCTCCAGTACATACAATACCGCCAACTTGTTTTACGAAAGAAAGCGAGAATCGATGCTGCTTATGAGTATAGGATGTATAAAGTGAATAATAATGTTTTGGTTTATGGTTCACTTCATTCACATTGTTCAAATTTGGCACGAAATTAAACATATCGCTGATGGAGAAAGACCATCTCGGAGCGATATTGAATTCAATCAATCCATAAATCCATTGACCAAAATCTTTTGGAACATATTGGTATTGCAATTCAGAGCGGAGAGACATCTTTTTCGTGAATTTATAGGTGTATTCTCCAAATACGCTGATTACATCGACGCGTGATTCCCATTCAGCACCTTGATAGAACTTTTGGTTGATGCGCTGATATTGTCCACCGACCATTCCCTTCATTTTTCCGTTTTTGGATTTTTTAAATTCAAAATCAATATAACCTTCTATATAGAATAGGCTTGAATCGCCTTTTGCTTGAAAGCTTCTGCCGAGAGAATTGATGGCAGAGCCGTTGACATTAATGGCATATTTGTCCTTGATAGAAAGGGTAATATCCAAAGCTCCAGCAAATTCTTCAATCTCTTGAGAAGCGGCTACATATCTAGCTGGAAGTCTCAATGAGTGCTGTTTTACAGTAGATGGGATGAATGCCAATCGACTGCTGTTCAATTTGTTTACATTGATTTCCGCTTCAGATGTCGCATGGAAATTAAAATTCTCTGTGCGCTTTAATTGACCTGAAATTCCAAAGCCCTTTTTGGAATAAGAGAGAGAGGTGTATAGAACTGATCCATCTTTGTTGACATATTGCCCTAAATAGTTTTCTGGATAGTAGATGGCCTCCTTGGTTTTATAAGCGTCCTCGATAAACCATGAAACCCGGCCAATTTTAATTGTATTGTAGAGCGAAAACACATACGTATTGTATACTGGAGAAAATCTCAAACTATCGGCATAACCATCAATGGTTGATTTTATAAGACTTCTCGTAGTATTATCCAGTGTTCTATTTACTGCTGATATTCCAGTATTTAAATCTACTTTTTCAGACAAAGATTTAGAGAAATCAATATTGATTCCTTTTATAAGAGAATTGAAATAGGTGAATTGGTATTTTTGGAGACCAGCAAAAGCTTTGATGCGCAAGAATTCTTTTGGGTTGAGTTCAACATGGGCGCCTAATAGGGAATTATCAATTCCAAGTGCCCTTTCCTCATATGCCCTGAATGCAATTCCAGATCCAAACTGATCATAGAAATTTCCCGCAGTAATTTTCATTTTGTCGAATGATTTTTTGACAAACCAATTGCCAATTCCATATCCACTGTATGGTTGTGTAGGTGTAAATAAAATTGAATTGTTGAATACATCGAAACGAACTCCCGCATCTATGCCAAAGTCATTGTTGTTGTATTTTAATTGAAATGTGATATCCTGACTCGATTTATTATTGGTATAGTTGATATTGATATCTTGAGGAGCTTGAATATTGCTATCAAGAATAAAAAAGTCAGTATTGGCTTGCAAACTCCCCGAAAAGGAGCCTTGTGATTTTGCGGTTAGAAAAAAAACAAGCGTAAAAGAGAAAATGAGAAGGTGTTTTAACATAAATTTCGATTCAACTAAAATAAGTTAATTAATTTTACACGACAAATTTTGGTATAAAAATTGGCATTGTATTAATAATTTTAATAAACATCAATCAAATGAATAAAAAAAATCTGTTTTCTATTGCTTTAATCGGCATTATTATGGTCACCTCAGCATTCGTATCTATGAAGCCTGCGGCGATGAGTCAAGAGAAAAAACTTCCCAATATTACCTTGGAAGATGCTGATGGCAATAAAGTGAATATTGCGGATATCGGGAAAAAAGGCAAAGTGGTGGTGTTTAGTTTTTGGGCTACATGGTGTACTCCTTGCAAGAAGGAATTAAACAATATGATTGAAATGACCAAAGCATGGAAAGAGAAGGGACAAGTAGAAGTATATGCCGTATCTATTGATGACAGCAGAGCAAAACCAAAGATAAAAATGTTTATCGACGGACAACAATGGCCTTATACCGTATTGCTCGACGTGAATCAAGAGTTTAAAAGAGCCCTTAATTTCCCAACGGTTCCATATACGGTTATTCTCGATAAAAATGGAAATATCGTCGATACACACACAGGATATATAGAAGGAGATGAATATGAATTACAGGACAAAGTGGAGAAATTACTTCAGTAGTATTTAACTTTAGAATAAATGAAACCCCATTCAAATTTTGAATGGGGTTTTTTTATGTCAAAGAGATTATTTAATTTTGACATTCGATTTTTTTTTGCTGAAACGCATATTATTTCATTGAAATAGTTAAAATTCTATAATTTAGCAGAGTTTTTAATCCTCTTTTTTGTGTAAAGGATTGAAATTGAATAAATTTTATGGTGCAATATTAAATTGTGGATAGATGTTGAATAAATTATTGGTTATACTTTTAATCGGAATCTCGCAATCTTTGGTTGGTCAGAATGAACCTATTGCCAGAGATGATAGGTATTTTAGAAGCAGAGATGGAAGCCTTATCCTAAATTTATTGGAAAGTGCAGAATGGGGAAATGACTTTAATCCGCCCTCTGGTGAATTGAAAATTTTCGAAGAAGGGACAGATAAAGTAACTGCCAACGGAGCACAGATTAAAATTCTGAATTCCAAAGAGGTCCTCTATGTTCCAAAGAAAGAAGCTGGTTGGGACAAGTTTAAGTATGTCATTATCAATAGCGGCGGATTTAAGGACACGGGCAATGTCGATATTTATATCTTATCTTCTGGATATTTAGATGTTGAAAATATCGGTGATGAAGCATTTAAATTGATCAATATTTACGATAACGACATCATCGCTCCAAATGCCTATGTAGATTTAATCGATGTGAGAGAGCCTAAATATGGAACTTTAAGTCTGTTGCCAAATGCTTTGAGGTATGATTTAGTGGAGGAATTCAACGGGAAAGATTCTTTTGAATATCGACTCTGTGATTCTATCAATGGAATAAAAGTATGTTTTTACATTCCAGTTGTCTTGACAGGAAAAACTAAATCCATCCAAATTCCTTCAGGCCTTTCACCCAATGGGGATGGAATCAACGACGAGTTGGAAGTGGTATCTCGAACACCATTTTTGAATTCTATTTTGAAAGTATATAATAGGCAAGGGGATTTGGTTTATGAAAGTCAGCCGGGATATAAAAAAGAATTCACTGGGTATAATTGGAATAATGAGGCACTTCCCAATGGCACTTATTACTATATCTATATGCCCAATAAAATGGGTTTTGCAGATAAGTCAGGCAGCATCACGATTATGAGATAAAAAATTACGAATAGACTATGATTAAAAAGGGAATTCAAATTATTTTATTGGCATTGTGCCTTGGAAGCGCTTCTGCTCAAGAAGATGCATCCTATGCCATGTATATTTTCAATAATTTATATTTTAATCCAGCATATACTGGAAGCAATGATGGGTTAAGTGCAAATGCTATTTATAGACATCAATGGTCCTTTTTAGAGAATGCACCAAAGTCTTTTACTTTAGGGATTCACGCACCATTGAAAAATGAGCGATTTGCTCTTGGACTCCATGCAAATAATGATCGATTGGGGATTACAATCATGAATTCAGTCATGGCGACTTTTGCATATCGAATTCCCATGAATTTTGGCAAAAACGCCAGATTCTCCATTGGAATTCAGGCAGGGTTTAAGCATTTTAATCACAATTTCAGAGAGGTCAATGCAACACTTCCCGTCAACGATCCGGTTTTTCAACAAAACTTAGCGGCATTTACGCCGAATGCGGGTCTTGGTATCCAATTGAAGAGCGATGATTATATCATCGGATTGTCAGTTCCAAATCTCATCGCAAATCAAGTGTCCACATTTAATAATCAAAACAATGTCATCACGAAGTTTGAAATTGCGGATATTCCTGTTTGGGCAAGTGCGGGCTACGTATTCACCGTCAATAAATTCATAAAAATCAAACCGTATGTTTTAGCGAAATATAGCAGAGCGCAACCACTTAATATTGATTTTAATTTAGGTTTTCACTTAGCGGAGACTTTTTACATTGGTGGATTATTTAGGTATAATAATTCAGGCGGAATAATAGCAGCATTGGATCTCAGTAAGCAATGGAGAGTAGGTTATGCCTATGAATTGAGTTCTTGGAATTCTGTTAAAGGGGCGAATAGAGGAACGCATGAATTTATGTTGAGTTTTGATATCAATCATCCTAAGACGAGTAAGACGTGTAAGTGCAGAGTGATAAACCCAAGACAGTATAGGTATTTTTAGAAATTTATTTTCAAAGGAATATAGGAAGAATTTAGATTTAAAAGAAAGTCAATGAGAATTGTTTATTTATTTATTTTATCGAGCTTCGTATCATTATCATTGATATCGCAAAGTGATTTGGAGCGCAAGGCATCACGTGCTTTGTATAAATTTGACTATGCTGCTGCGGCAGAGGTCTATGAAGAAATGCTCAAGAACAATCCTGAGAATAAGACGGCGAAAGTAAATGCCGCGAATGCTTATTTAGCTGAGGGGAATTCAGAGCGCGCAGAGTATTGGTTTGAGCAATTGGCTAAGACCAAAGGCGCTGCCCCATCTTATAAGTTTAACTATGCGCAAACTTTGATGGCGAATAAAAAGTATGAAGAAGCGGATAAAGCTTTTGAAGCTTTTGCTGCTTCTGCACCCAATGATACAAGAGCGAAATTTTACAAAAACAATCCGAAGTATATAGAAACCCTGATCAAGACATCTCCGAAGTTTATGATCAGCAATGCAAAAGCACTAAATTCGAGATACTCTGATATGTGCGCTATTTCTTTTAATGATGGAGTGATGTTTTCGACGACGAGAAGTTCAAATTTGAATGCCCCCATTTATGATATGTTCTTTGCTAAAGTTACGGGTGATTCATTCTATAGTGATGTCGCTAGTATGTCGAGATATGTCAATACGGGATTACATGATGGTCCTGCTATCGTCTCTCCTGATGGAGCCACGATGTATTTAACGCGCAGTTTCCAAAAGGCTGGATCATGTGTTTGTTCCAATGATAAAACAAATCATTTGAAAATATTTTCTTCTCCTGTTGCATTTGGAGAAGCGAAGAAATTTGAATAGATGGCCTTGGTTGAGCCGAGTTATTCAGTTGGGCACTTGGCTATATCTCCTGATGGCACCATGATGATATTTGCATCTAATCAGCCAGGTGGATTTGGAGAGACAGATCTCTGGATGACATCTAAGAAGACTGGCGAATGGTCTAAGCCAGTAAATTTGGGCAAGGAGGTCAATACCCCTGGTCGGGAAATGTGTCCTTTTATAGGCAATGACGGAACCTTGTATTGGGCTTCCGATGGACGAATTGGTTTGGGTGGTTTGGATATTTATTCTGCTACGATACACGATCAGCGATTTACCAATATCGTCAACCTCGGTATGCCAATCAACAGTACTTATGATGATTTTGGATTGACTTTAAACATCAATGGGAAATCTGGATATATTACTTCTAATCGCGAAGGAGGCGAAGGGGATGATGATATTTATTCGATTTATAAAGCAGACAAAATGCCTTTTGAAACCATCGTATATGATGTCGTTTCAAATGAAGAATTGGTGGATGCTCAGGTTGAGTTAATCAATAATACAAAGAAGACGATTGAAATCGGAAAAACAGACGATTTCGGTGTAACGAGATTTCTCATCGATGGAAATACATCTTATAGATTAAAAACGAAAAAGGACGGATATATCGCCAAAGAAATTAGTTTCAAGACGATGAGTATAGTGCAAGAGAAGCAAGTCGTTCGAATTCCATTGAGAAGAGAAGGTGGTATCATGTTGGAAGTTGTAGTCAAAGATAATTACGACCAATTCGTCGCTGGCGCTGGTATAAGTGCTACACCAAAAGATGGCGGTAAGAAAATGATTGGTTCAACAGATCCTTCAGGAAAAGCGACCATTGTTTTGGAAGTGGATAAAGTCTATGCTATTCGAATTACAAAGAGCACAGCAGATGAGAAAATTTCCTATAGCGCAGCAAAAGGGGAATTGAATACATCAGGCAAAACACCTCCTTTTACATTCTATCAGAATTATAAATTGAATAAGTTTGAAGAAGGTGCAATTACGGAGATTAAGAATATTTATTACGATACGAAGAGTTCTGCCATCAATCCAACCCTTATGAAAGAATTGGATAAATTGGTGAAATTCTTGCAGCGATATCCGAAGATGGAAATTGAGATTCGCTCGCATACTGACTCTAGAGGAGATGATGAAGAGAATTTAGTTTTATCAAAAGAGAGAGCTAGCAAGGTTCAAGCATATTTGGTTTATAAAGGCGTTGAAGAGCGCAGAATTAAAGCAGAGGGCTATGGAGAGCGCGAACTCAAGAATCGCTGTGCCAATGGAGAGTTGTGCTCTGAGAGTCAACATCAAGAAAATAGACGAACGGAGTTTAAGATGCTCAAGGTAAAATAATCAACACAAAAAAATATTGAAATAGGTTGCTCATAGCAGCCTATTTTTGTTTTATATGGATATCTTTTACGAACCCAATTTGCCAGAACAGGGATCATTCTTTTTAAGCAAAGAGGAATCGCATCACTGCATCAAAGTATTGCGGAATAAGATACATGAATCCATTTTTGTTATCGACGGCAAAGGAAGAAGGGCGCAATGTAAGATTGAATCCGATAGCGATAAGAATTGTCAAGTGTTGATAGAAAAACTGGAATTTAAATCGCCTAAAACAATATTCTATTCATATTGCTTTAGCGCCAACTAAGAATATTGAGCGAATTGAGTTTTTTTTGGAGAAAGCTGTGGAGATGGGCATTGATTCTATTACCATGATGATATGTAAGAATAGCGAGCGAACGGTTGTCAAGCAAGAGCGCTTAGAGAAAATTGTATTATCAGCAGTCAAGCAATCACAGGCTTTTTATATCCCAACCTTGCACCCGCAAGTGAGCTTTAAACAATGCATTCAACAACTGAAAGCGGATCAAAAATATATCGCCGTATGCGATGAATCTGCCCCTTTATTTTCAAAACAAGTGAAACCCAATGCTTCATTGGCTTTTTTAATCGGTCCCGAAGGAGATTTCACTGCTTCTGAAATTTCCGAGGCGATGGCACAAGATTTTCTTCCGCTGAGTTTGGGTGAGCAACGCATGCGCGTAGAGACAGCAGCGCTGACTTGTTGTTCTTGGTCGAATTTCATCAATCTCCCATAAGTTTAAGCGCGTTAATTTTTCACGGATAGTTTCCTCTTTGTTTGCAAAAGGTTTTTTAGTTTTGTGGGATAAAATTTGGCTGCACTGCATCCATAAAATCAAATTATACATGAAGGCTTATTGTCTTATTCTGTTGAGTTTTATGAGTATTTCCACTTCATTGGAAGCTCAGAATACTTCTATTGCCTTATTGAAATACAAAGGCGGTGGAGACTGGTATGCAAATCCAACCTCTTTGCCCAATCTGATCAAATTTTGCAATAAGGAGTTGAAGACAAATCTCGCTGAAGATGCTCCAGCTGTTGAAGTGAGCAGTCCAGAATTGTACAATTATCCTTTTATTCATTTGACTGGTCACGGAAATATCGTATTCAGCGATCAGGAGGCGGATAATTTGCGCAATTACTTGATTGGTGGCGGTTTTTTGCATGCAGACGATAATTTTGGATTGGATAAGTTTTTTAGGTTGGCGATGAAGAAGGTATTCCCGAATTGGAATTTATTGAATTGCCATTTAGTCACCCCATCTATAAGCAGAAATTTACTTTTAGTGCGGGATTGCCTAAAATCCATGAGCATGAGAAAAAGCCCGCTCAGGGCTTTGGACTGTTTTGGAAGGGCAGAATGGTATGTTTTTATACTTATGAGTGCGATTTGGGCGATGGATGGGAGAATCTCGAAGTTCACAATGATTTGCCAGAGGTTCATGAGAAGGCGTTGAAGATGGGCGCAAACATTGTGCAATTTGCATTTACCCAATAATAGGAATTGTATTGTTTGTTTTTTTTGTAGTTTTACTTCAAAATTATCACATGAAAAAATATTTGTTTGTTGCATCCATCTTGATAACACAAGTGATGCAAGCGCAGTTGGAGAAGGGAAATTGGATGTTGGGCTCGAACATCGCTGTCACAAAATTGGAAATCAGGTCAACAGCCACGGACATACGCTTATTTATCAATCCATCGGCGCAGGTATTTATATCTGATAAGGTCTGTGTGGGAGCGGGATTGGATTTAGATTTTAATTTTAGCAAGCGCTCTACAGATACATTTTCAACGAGCAGTTTGAGTTGGGGATTGGGACCACAGATGCGTTTCTATTTTGCTAAGCCCTCTAAAGGCGGCGCTTTCTCGCAATTAAAAGTGTTTTTTGGTGGAAATAATTTGGGCACTTCGACTTTAAATCCAGAGCTCAATTTCGGCTATGATTTTGTATTGAATGAATTTTTAGCTTTGGAGATTTTTACGGATATGGTGCGGTCATTCCATTTAGAAAAGGGAGCAAATAAGCCATAAAATTCCTTTTGGAATTGGATTTCAGATATTTTTAAAATAATCATTAGAAATAAAAAAAATGGAATTAGTAATAGGGAAAGAGGCGGCAAAGATTGATGCACTCGATTTGAATGGCAAGCCTTTTAAAATTGAAGACTACAAAGGGAAAAAACTGATTGTTTTTTTCTATCCCAAGGACAATACGCCAGTTTGCACGATTGAGGTGCAGAATTTCAGAGACAATTACAAGACTTTGAAGAAAGAAGGTTTTGAAGTGATTGGAATAAGCGCAGATAGCATCGCTTCGCATAAGAAGTTCATCGATAAATACAATTTGCCATTTATCTTGCTTTCTGATGAATCTAAAGAAACCCTTTCTAGATATGATGTTTGGAAAGAGAAATCCCTCTTCGGCATGACCTATATGGGCATATTGAGAAGGACTTTTGTGATCGATGAAAACGGGAAATTGGAGCATATCATAGAAAAAGTAATATCTAGAAATGCGGCTGAGCAGATTAAAAGTCTGTATTAAAGAATTAATCCACGGGTACAAGTGATTTTTTTATTTTTGTCGCGGTTAAAATCTGGCGAAAGCTGGGCAGTTTATTCATATCAATATGGGAAGAGCGTTTGAATATCGCAAAGCGCGAAAAATGGCAAGATGGAGCAAGATGGCCTCCACTTTTACGAGAATCAGCAAGGAAATCGCTATGGCTGTCAAGGCCAGTGGTCCTAATCCAGATACGAATACGCGTCTGAGGATAGCGATTCAGAACTCCAAAGCGGCGAATATGCCCAAGGATACGGTCGATAAAGCCATCAAAAAGGCATCTAACAAAGACGAGAAGAACTATGAAGAGATGGTCTATGAGGGATATGGACCTCATGGAGTGGCAATCGTTGTAGAAACTGCCACGGATAATACTACGAGAACCGTCGCCAATGTGCGCGCGGCTTTTAATAAATTAAATGGTTCATTGGGCACGAGCGGCTCGCTCAGCTTTTTATTTGACCATAAAGTCTTCTTCAAGGTAGATTTAGCGGGACTTAATAAAGATGATTTAGAATTAGAATTGATTGATTTTGGTTTGGAAGAAATTGTCGAAGAGGATGGGGAGACCTTTATTCAAGTGGAGTTTCAGGATTATGGAAAAATGCAAAACGCCCTCGATGCACAAAAGATACAAATTCTCTCCGCAGATAAAGAGCGCATTCCAACGACCTATAAAGAAGGTTTGAGCGAAGCGCAGCAGGCAGATGTCAATAAACTATTGGAGCGCCTAGAGGAAGATGAAGATGTGATAGGTGTCTTTCACAATATGGCGGAATAAGGAAGTCTCGAAGAATATTGCTCCATGTGCAAATAGTTTTGCCAAGCCTATTCTTCTAGTGATTGTATTGCTCGATACATTGTTGTAGAGAAATAGCACCAACTAAAAATATCCAAGTCTCATCGAGCCTATAAATTTGCATCATTGATTATTACAAGTTTTCAAAATCCCGCGATTAAATTCATACAATCTCTTGAAAAACCAAGAGAGAGAAGGGATTCTGGGCTCTTTGTATTTGAGGGAATCAAAGAATTATCCTTGGCGATAGAGGGTCATTTTGACCTAGAGAAAATCTTCTATTCCTCCTCTTTGATTTTGCGCGAGGAGATAGAAAGAATGACTCAAGGACAATCCGTTGAGCTAATTGAAGTGAGCAAGGAAATTTTTAATCACTTGGTATATCGCAAGGATATCGCCAATGTCCTGGTCCTTGCCAAGCAAAAGAAGCATGATTTTGCACAGGTAGATTTACCAGAAGATGCATTGATCGCAGTGATAGAGGGCATCGAGAAACCAGGGAATATGGGGGCGATTCTAAGAACCGCAGATGCAGCGGGTGTGGATGCAGTAATCATCGCAGACGGGAAGACGGATATCTATAACCCCAATGTGATTCGGAGCAGCGTGGGGTGCGTATTTACCATGCCTATTCTTCAAGCTAGTTCGGTGGATGCGTTAAATTTTCTTCAAAAAAATAAATTTAATATCTTTACTACATATTTGTTTACAGACCACTATTATTATCAATCTAATTTTAAGGGTAAGACAGCAATTGTATTTGGATCAGAGGATCGAGGAGTGACGGATATTTGGTTAGAGGAATCAATTAAGAAAATCAAGATTCCCATGCAAGGAAAAATCGATTCGATGAATGTATCCAACAGCGCTGCTATCTTGCTTTTTGAGGCTGTAAGACAAAGAACAAAAATATAATCAATATGATGAAATTCTTTACGCTCATTATTGCTCTGGCAATCATTTCAATTTCAAATTTATCTGCCGCCAACGGGGATACAGTCAAAATGCTATTTCACTCTTCAACAGATTTGAAGTGCTATGGAGGTGGCGAGCGCGTCAACCTCTGGTCGGCATATAATCCAACTGGTAAAACATTTAAGAAAGCATATTTGAAAATCACTTTGGGCTGCGGCAGTCAAGCTTGCTGCGTATGGGATTATATCTTCAACTGCTTTATCATGAAAAAGCCAGGAACGATTGATTCATCTTTTGTGAGAAATGATACGATCACGAAGACCCCTTTGGTCATCAATAAAATTTATAAGTATTTTGACAAGGTGGAGGATTATGAATTGGGTAGATTGATTACGCCATATGGCACTTATATGGAAAATGGATCCAATGGCTTTAATAAAAGTTGGAAACATCCATATCTCTATGATATCACCGACTACTTGCCACTTATCAAAGATTCATTCGGTATTGGGGTAATCACTGGAGGATGGGATGCTGCGCCACGAGCATTTTCTGCGACGACAGAGATATTCCTCGTAGAGGGAACAAGTGTGAAGACACCGAAGGAAGTTAAGCGCGTGTATTTCAGTTCATACGACCATGCGACGACAGAGAAATTTGATACGAATACGCGTCCATTTACTTTTAATGTAGGTGCAGATGTCGAAGCGGTTAAATTCCGCGCGACAATCACGGGACACGGCTCACATGGTGAATTTACACCGCATACGTATTATGTGAAAGTCGATGGTACGAAGCAATATGAGCGCGAATTGTGGAATAAAAAATGCGATGAAGTAGCTGTTGCTCCGCAGGGTGGAACATGGATATTCCCAAGAGCAAATTGGTGTCCAGGAGAAGGTGTATTAGCGGATGAATGGGATTTGACGCCGTTTGCCAAGAAGGGACAGAACTTGACCGTGGATATCGATATGGAGGATTTTACGCAGACTACTGGCGCGAATTACCAAATTTATGCAGATGTAATTACTTATACTTCGAATATTATGCACGACGCATCACTCGAGGATATCATCTCCCCGACTAATGATAAAAGACATTTACAATACAATCCAATTTGTAAAAATCCGATTGTGAAAATTAAAAATCAAGGTAAGGATCCTTTGAAAAAAATCTTTATTGATTATTGGATAGATCCATCTAAAAAGACGACTTATAAGTGGACGGGCTTTTTGAAAAATGGTGAGAGTGTTGAAGTGACACTGCCTGCATTGCCATGGAATGGCGTGGATTTAGTGAATCCTGTATTTCATGTTGAATTGCAAAAGACAGGGGATAATTTTGACAATACCCAAAACGATAAAATGTCGACGACTTTTGATGTGCCGACAGTTTATAATACAGAAGATTTTAAGTTGGAATTCAAGACGACAAACAATCCTGCGGAGAATTATTTGATAGTGCGTAATGAAATGGGCGATACAGTTGTGTTTAAGAAGACCTTTACTGCAAATACCGCCTATACGGAGAATTTTAATCTCCCAGAGGGATGTTATAGTTTGGAGTTTTATGATTACGACCCGAATATCGAGTGCGGTGATGGTTTGAGTTTTTGGTTTTCAAATCAAGCTCCTCCAAATGGTTTGGGTAAGACTGCCGGGTATATTCGTTTGAAGAATGGCGCGAATAATTTATTGAAGAATTTCTCAGGAGATTTTGGCAGAAGAATTTTCCATCAGTTCACGACCAATAATAAAAAGATTGGAGAATACGAGGCGAAGAGCACGCTGCAGTATATCGATGGCAATGTATTTGGCGTGGGGATTGACAAAGTGGATGTACAAGATCCAATTCAATTGTATCCAAACCCAGCCTATGATTTCGTGCATATTGACATGGAATTAAATGGCGCTTCTATCTTGCGATTAAAAGATGTTGCAGGAAATAATTTACTTGTACAAAAGTATTACAATGGCAAAGTGCATGACAAGATTGATTTGTCAGATGTTTGTGCTGGGATCTATTTTATCGAAATCGAGTCTGAAGGCAAGATGATGGTGAGAAAGGTCGTGGTCGAATAGACATCGAATTACGATGTACGATTTACGAATTACGATTTGGGAATAAAGGAAATGAAATTCCACTTATGTTCCATCCCTACACTGTGTATGGACCAGACACCATAAACCAGACACCACTTTTGGATTGACGATTATATTGAGTGGAATTAGGTTGTGTTTTCATTTATTAGAGAGAAAGAAAATTTCGTTGTTTGTCGGTGGGGACACCGACCGATAAGCATTGGGGAGGTGAATTAGATTCGATGTACGAATTACGATTAGATTCCGGTGGAATTAAGGGATATATAATTCCATTGAAGTTCCAAAAACCATAGACCAGACCCCAGACACCATTTTTAGATTTACGATGTACGATTAAATTCAGTGGAATTAAGGGATATATAATTCCATTGAAGTTCCAAAAACCATAGACCAGACCCCAGACACCATTTTTAGATTTACGATGTACGAATTACGATTTAAATTAAGTGGAATTAGGTTGTGTTTTCATTTATTAGAGAGAAAGAAAATTTCGTTTGTTTCGGTCGGTGGGGACACCGACCGATAAAGTATTTTCAAAAAAAGGAAATTCCCTCTTACATTTGCTTGAATAATTATGGCGAAGACAAAATCAGCATTTTTCTGCAAGAACTGCGGGAGTGAATCTCCGAAATGGGTGGGGCGATGTCCTGCATGCCAAGAGTGGAATACCTTTGTAGAAGAGGTGGTGGCGACGGGAAAGGAGAGTGGATGGAAAGCGGCTATCCCCAAATTATCGAATAAAACGGAGAAGGTATTGCCTGTCAAATTGGTGGATATCATCAAGACGGATACCTTTCGGATTATAACGCCAGACGAGGAATTCAATCGCGTATTGGGTGGCGGTATCGTTCCGGGATCTATCACCTTAATCGGGGGCGAACCGGGGATTGGAAAGTCTACCTTGCTCTTGCAAGTGGCGCTCAAATTGCCGCATACTAAAATCCTATATGTCACGGGGGAAGAGAGTTTGGAGCAGATAAAAATGCGCGCAGACCGCATCAGCAATGCCAGTTCGGAGTGTTATATATTTCCCGAGACCAATACACAAAAGATATTTGAACAGATCAAGCATTTGGAACCAGACCTCTTGGTAATCGATTCTATACAAACAGTATTTACAGAATTGATTGATTCAACGCCAGGAAGCATATCGCAGATTCGCGAATGTGCTGGACAGTTTCAGCGCTTGGCCAAGGAGACGAATATTCCTGTGATGTTGGTGGGGCATATCAATAAAGAGGGGGAGATTGCTGGTCCTAAATTGTTGGAGCATATCGTGGATACGGTATTGCAATTTGAGGGAGATCGAAATTATATCTATCGAATATTGAGGTGTATTAAAAATCGCTTTGGTTCGACTTCAGAGATTGGCGTATATGAAATGGAGGGGAATGGGTTGCGACCTGTTTCGAATCCTTCGGAGATCTTATTGACACAGCGCGATGAAGCTTTGAGTGGAATAGCGATAGGTGCGACGATGGAGGGCATGCGACCTTTTATGATTGAAACGCAAGCCTTGGTGAGCAATGCGGTTTATGGCAATCCGCAGCGCAGTGCGACGGGTTTTGATGGGCGCAGGATGAATATGCTCTTGGCCGTATTGGAGAAGCGCGCGGGATTTAATTTGGGCAATAAAGATGTATTCTTGAATATCGCAGGGGGAATCAAAGTGACGGATCCAGCCATCGATTTGGCGGTGATAGCGGCATTGATGAGTTCGTATGAAGATGAGGTCATCAATACCAAAATTGCCTTTGCGGGTGAAGTGGGCTTGAGTGGCGAGATACGCGCGGTGAATAGAATTGAGCAGCGCATTTCAGAAGCAGAAAAATTGGGGTTTGAAAAAATATTCATCTCTAAATACAATAAACAGAGTGTAGATTTCAAGCGGTTTAAAATCAAAATTGCCTCTGTGAGCAAGGTCTTGGAAGTACATCAACAAATTTTCAAATAATGGTTTTAGTCACTGGTGCAAATGGTTTTTTAGGAGCTTATGTGGTTCAGGCATTGTTGGCTAATGGAGAGCATGTGCGCTGTCTGGTTAGGACGAGTTCTAATTTGCAATTGCTTCAGCCTTTTTTAGATCAAATAGAATTGGTCTATGGGGATGTATTGGATATTCCTTCACTCGAAGTGGCTATGGATGGCGTGGAATACGTCTATCACGCTGCCGCCGTTGTATCTTTTGATAAGCGCAAGCGCAAAATGTTGTACAAAACGAATATCGAAGGCACTGCCAATGTGGTCAATGTATGCATGGATAAAGGCGTAAAGAAACTATGCCATGTGAGTTCAGTAGCGGCTTTGGGCGGTTTTCCAGAAATCCGCAAGGAGGAATTGATCGATGAGGAGACGAAATGGGATCCTGAGCATACCACTTCTTATGGAATCTCTCAATACCACGGGGAATTGGAAATTCAGCGGGGAATTGCTGAGGGATTGAAGGCCGTGATTGTGAATCCAGCGATGATATTTGGATCGGGTGATTGGAAAACGGGGAATTGCCGCTTGATTGAGCAAGTGCATCAAGGGTTTCAATTTTATACGCCAGGTGGAAATGGGGTAGTGGATGCACGGGATGTGGCAGATGCCATGATTGTGGTGATGAAAAGTCAGTTTGAGGAGGGAGAGAAATTTGTTTTGGTGGGTGAGAATAAGAATTTCAAGGATTTGTTTTTCGATATCGCCTCGAATTTGGGGGTAAAACCACCTTATGTGAAAGCCCAAAGGTGGATGTTGGATTTTTATTTGGTCTTTGATTGGATTAAGAGCAGAATAACGGGTCATGAAGCATTAATAACAAGAGAATCAGCGAATTATTCCTTCGAGACCTATTCCTATTCGAGTGCAAAGATCAAAAAATTATGCACATTCCAGTTTAGGCCCTATGAACAGACGATAAGCGAGACTATACAAGCCTATTTAACAAGTTTTAAGGGGGGAAATGGAGTGAAAGTTTTACACATTTGATTGATATTCAATAATAATACTTATATTTGCGGCCGAAACCTAACGCAGATGTTTTCAAAACAATATTTTTTCATCAAGTCTATCTGCCTATTTCTCTTTGTAGTCATATTCAATGTGGCTATTCCAAGAGAGTCGGTGATTTCTTTTGACAATCAAAAGGGAAGGGCTTCTTATTATGCCAGCAAGTTCAATGGAAGAAAGACGGCGAGTGGCGCAGCATATAGGGACTATCAATACACTTGTGCGCATAAGACCTTGCCATTTGGCACTTTATTGAAGGTGACCAATTTGGATAATAATCAAACAGTCATTGTAAAAGTAACTGACCGCGGTCCTTTTGTAAAAGGTCGATTGGTCGATTTATCTCGCATTGCCGCCAAGGAGATTGGCATGGTTCAAACGGGTACAGCATATGTACAGGTTGAATTGGCCTGTCCAGAGAGTTACGATCCCATTACAAATACCTACGAGCCGAGTGCATCGCATCGGTTGATTGAGAAATATCATTTCGAGTAGCGACGGATTGCTATCCGTCGGATTTGATATCGACGCGCGCAGCGCGTCGCCACAAAAGCCACCATGAACCAATTTTCAAACCATTTTGTTTAATTTATTAAATCAATAATTAAACAAAGTATGGGCAATTACCTCATCATCGGAGCTTCATCAGGAATTGGAAGGGAAACAGCAGCGCTCTTGCAAGAAGAAGGTCATCAAGTTTATGCTACTTATTTTCAACACGAATTGCCCTTTGATCAAAAGCGGTATAAGACCCAATATATAGATGTCTTGGCAGAGGAATTGTCATTAGATTTTCTGCCTGATACCGTCGATGGATTGGTCTATTGTCCGGGCAGTATCTATCTCAGGCCCTTTGAGCGAATCAAACCAGCGGAATTTATCAAGGATTATGAATTGCAAGTTGTCGGCGCTATCAAGGTGATTCAGGCTATTATGCCGAAACTCAAAAAATCAGAACAGGGTTCAATTGTTTTATTTTCAACGGTGGCAGTGCAAATGGGTTTGCCTTTTCACAGTCAGGTTTCCACTTCGAAAGGGGCCATTGAAGGACTGATGCGGGCTTTGGCTGCGGAGTATGCGCCAAAAATTCGCGTGAATTGCATTGCACCATCTCTTACAGACACGCCTTTGGCAGCGGGTTTGTTGAATACAGATCAGAAGCGCGAAGCGAATGCATTGCGACATCCCATGAAGCGCATTGGTTGCGCAGAAGATATAGCCAATATGGTTATCTTTTTGCTCTCGCAAAAATCTTCTTGGATTACGGGGCAAATTATGCGGGTAGATGGCGGAATGTCATCTATTAAAAATTAAAATTGAAAAATTAAAAATTAAAAATTAAATCCGTCGCCACAGATTACCATCCGTCTGTACCATAAAAATTAGAAAATAAAAAAAATGGCATTTTATCAATTAGAACAAGAGCAAAGAGTTCCAGCGAGTATCGATGAGGTATGGAAATTCATTTCCAATCCGAATAATCTCAAGGAAATCACCCCAAAGCATATGGGGTTTAAAGTGACGAGCAAACAGGATAGTTCGGTGATGTATCCGGGGATGATTATCACGTATAAGGTGAGTCCTCTATTGGGTATAGAAATGGACTGGATGACGGAGATCACCCATGTTGTGGATAGAGCATATTTTGTAGATGAACAGCGGATTGGTCCTTATGCCATGTGGCATCACCAACATAGAATTGTGGCGATTGAGGGTGGTGTATTGATGACGGATATTGTTACGTATCAACCGCCTTTCGGGTTTTTGGGCGCGATTGCAAATACATTGATTATAAAGGGTCAGTTGAAACAAATTTTTGAATACCGCACGGATGCGGTGGAAAATAGGTTTGGGAAATGGTAATATTTGGAATCGACAGATGGCAATCTGTCACAAAAACCAGATATTTTGTATATCAGATAGAAAATATCCCTATTTTGATATTGTAGTGGGACTATTTATCATGTCGATTTAAAACATTCATATTTTTGATATTGTAAGCAGAGACAGATTTCAATCTGTCGCAATCGATGGCAATCCGATTCGACGGATGTCAATCTGTCGCAACAACAATTAAATCACCCATATGAATTTTTCAAAACAATTTTTACAAATCAGTTTGACATGGGCACTCACTATTGCGATAGGGGTAGATGCATTTGGACAAGCAGATACCATGGGCAATTACCTCACGCCTAGTGAGCGCTGTAAGCATAGACGAGAACTAATTAAAGCATTGGAAGCAGTTTTTCCTGGCTCTGATTTAAAAATTAAAGAGGCGGTAACGTATATAAACGCCTATTTGCAAGACGATGGAAAATCCCTCGATCGATATATGGGCTTGAAAACCGAAGGGGCAAATGCATTTTGGAAATTGAGAGATCAAATCGATCGCGATTCTGCGATGGTTTTGGGAACACCGGGCGATATTGTTGAGACAAGGCGATTGATTGGAGATGCGCAAGAGCGCATGAGTATCAAACGAGCAGATGGGAAGGAATGGCAATTCTATACGTGTGAATCTTTTCATCAGCGAAGAGCAGCGGGTAATTTGGGGCCAATTCAACATGCTGGGGTCGTCAATTTTGTTCGCGTAACCTTGCCCAAAGAAAAGGCCAATGAGAAAATGATCCCTACTCCGCTAGGTGAAGTGCATCCCGATGATCACCTGTTTTTTTCCAATGAGCAATTGAGGAATTATTATTTCAATCTGTTACCCGAATGGACCGGATAGTCCGGGTGTATCTTACTATAAAAAATTGCCTGCTTTTGAGCGCATCGATTTAGTAACACCTGCGCGATATAATTTGATTCGATTTGCCCCATTGGCCATCTTTATGGTCTATGCAAAAGCAGATGATAAGGAGCCTATCTTCTATTTGATGGAAGGCGGAAATGGACTGGGATTCTGCGAGGTGATTTATGTTTCTCCGACGATGGATTGGAATAAACCGATTTTGATGAATGCGGGATATCGACCAACTTCATTTTCTAATTCATGGAATTATTATTTAGCGAGGACCAAATTTGAGAATGACCATCCTACGCAAGTATCTATAAAGATTTATACAAGAAAAGAGGCGAAGTCCATTCCATTCTCACAGATGGGAAATGACTCGGCATATCATTTTGATATCGATATGGCGATAACACCTCGAACGCTTGCACAGGTAGCGGATACAGGCGTATTTATTCATCCGGCCAAACAAGTGTTTGAAGCATTTTTGAGAATTGAAGAGCTCAAGGATATGGGCGTACCGCAGACGAGCAATACAGATATTGAAAAGAAATACACGTGTCTCACTCAACGCATCACGAAAAGGGCTTCAGCAGGAAAGGATGTAACAAGGGATCAGGAAGAATTGCGCATAGTCGAGGCGGAGATGTCGGAGGATTTGAACCCGAAGTAGGTGGTGTCTGGGGTCTGGGGTTTGGTGTCTGGGATTTACGATGTGGAGTTAGTGTACGATTTAGATTGGTGGGATTAGGTGGTTTTGGATTGTTGATTCAATGTTTATCAGATAACAAATGTCCTCCTTGTTCGTCATTCCAAACTTGATTTGCCGTGTCCCGACAATGTGTTGGGGGAATCTGTTGTGCTTTCAACTGATTCAATATTCTTTATACAATAAATGTTCTCCTAGACAGGTTGAACCTGGTTATGCAGGATAGGTAGCAACCTGTCCATACGGATATTTGAAAATACCAAATTAATAACATGGACAAAATCAATCTCAACGAAAAATTATCCCTATTCAATGACCATTGGAATCCGCGCATCATTGCGGAATTGAATGGGCAGCATGTAAAATTGGCAAAGATTCGTGGTGAATTTATTTGGCATAGTCATGAGCATGAAGATGAATTATTCATGGTCTTGAAAGGTGTATTGACGATGGAATTTCGGGATAAAACTGTCGTGGTGCATGAAGGCGAAATCATTGTCGTGCCGCGCGGTGTGGAGCATCGACCGGTTGCTAAAGAGGAAGTGTCTATTTTATTATTTGAGCCGAGCACAACCATCAATACTGGGGAAGTGGACAGTAATTTAAGGAGAGAGGAATTGGAGTGGTTGGCCCCCTAACCCCCGAAGGGGGAATGAGCCCCCTAGCCCCCAAAGGGGGAATTGCTGACGCGTGTTTTTTGCATCGTAAATTAATACTAAGATAATATTAGAATCCTTAATCCCACCGAACTAACTCCCTCTCCTTTGGAGAGGGCTGGGGAGAGGCTGATCCCACAAAAGCCTTTCCCCGATGTTTATCGGTCGGTGTCCCCACCGACCGAAACTAACATGTATTCAGATATTGAAATTGTGCATACAGTGTGTACACAATTGACATGGTCGCAACTGTATCTTGTTTTGAACCACATAAGGAATGTAAGTGCACATAAGGCATTTCGTTCGCGAACATACATTGCTTCCCCTGATATTGAATCCCACATTTGCAAATGTTTTTCCAGAACAGGAAATTGTCGTATCAATGATACGACAATTGACTTGGACCCATTTAATAGCAGTATTACCAATAGAAAATCCTATCAGCCCAGATTTAGTTTTTAGAGACCTCTATTTTTTTGATTTCTTGGGCTTGAATTTATACATGATACAAAATAATTTTCGATTCGCGATTCGCGAATTGCGAATTAATTCTTATATTTGCAAAAAAGCAAAATATGAAAGTACATAAAGGCATGCGACCACATGATATTGTGGTCATTTTAAAGATGGCAGCATTGGGTAAAAAAGAGTGGATGATGAAGGATTTAGCGCTTGAATTGGGAATTAGTGCAAGTGAAGTAAGTGAAAGTTTAAATCGCTCTGCTTTTGCTGGATTAATCTCAGAGGATAAAAAGCGAATTATGAAAACAGCCCTTTTGGAATTTTTGCAATATGGATTAAAATATATCTATCCTCAATATCCCGGTGCTATCGTTAGAGGGGTTGCAACTGCTCATTCTGCATTACCATTGTCTGCACAGATAGAAAGCAATGAATTCATCGTTTGGCCATTTGCGGAGGGCAAGAGCAGGGGGCAAGCACTAGAACCATTATATCCAGGAGCACCAGCTGCCTGTTTAAGAGATACAAAATTATATGAATTGCTTTCTTTAATAGATGCACTTCGCATTGGAAAAGCGCGCGAGAAAACGATCGCAATTAATGAAATAAAAAAGAGATTGTCGTGAAGCAAAGGAATTTTCAAGAAGCGCTAATTGTGTCGGTAGCTAAGGCATTGGGAGCATTGAATGATCAAGTTATTTTTGTTGGAGGTTCTGTTGTGGATTGTATATTACAGATCCTGCTGCAGAAGATATTCGACCGACCATGGATATTGATATTAGTCTTTCAATTACGACATTGAATGATTTAGAAAATCTCAGGTTAGAATTGCTTAAAAGGGGATTCAGTCAAACTTCAGAGGATTCTGTAATATGTCGATTTCGATATAAAGATATAAAAGTAGATGTGATGAATACGATTGAACTAGGATGGGCGCCTGCAAATAAATGGTTTGCGGCAGGATTTGAAAATAGAGAATCCGTGCAGGTGATGAATCAAACGATATTCATTCTTTCATTGCCGTATTTTCTTGCATCAAAATTTGTGGCCTACAATAGCAGAGGAGCCAATGATCCTAGAATGAGCCATGATTTTGAGGACATTGTTTATATAATTGACAATCACACAACAGTAGAACAAGAAATCTTAAAGGCGGATGAGGAGGTTTGTCTGTTTTTGAAAAATGAATTTGTTTCTATACAAAAAAGCAGCATAAAACAAGAGGCAATTGAATCCAATTTAGCCTATATCGGCAAGAACACTCGATTTAAGCTTTTTATGGATAAAGTTGCATCTATTATTCAAGCATTAAATTAAATCTATCCTTTTTAGAAGAAATTTAAAGCCCCCTAGCCCCCAAAGGGGGAATGAGCCCCCTAACCCCCGAAGGGGGAATTGCTGACGCGTGTTTTTTACATCGTAAATTAATACCAAGATTATATTAGAATCCTTAATCCCACCGAACTAACTCCCTCTCCTTGGGAGAGGGCTGGGGAGAGGCTGATCCCACAAATGCCGCTCCCTCTCCTTTGGAGAGGGTTGGGGAGAGGCTGGCCCCCTAACCCCCGAAGGGGGAATGAGCCCCCTAACCCCCGAAGGGGGAATTGCTGACGCGTGTTTTTTACATCGTAAATTAATACCAAGATTATATTAGAATCCTTAATCCCACCGGACTAACTCCTCTCCTTGGGAGAGGGCTGGGGAGAGGCTGATCCCTAAATGCCGCTCCCTCTCCTTTGGAGAGAGGGCTGGGGAGAGCAACTGGAGAGGGTTGGGGAGAGGCTGTGTGCATGCCTAAATAGCACGTTTAGAAAGACAATCATTTATGAGCAATCACAATTTTCAATGGTGGAAAGGCTATTGTTTTAATTTGCGAAATGATAATCAAACCATACTGAGATTGAAAAAATATCGTTATTTTTGTACTAAACGAAAGATTATGCCTAAAACAATAAAATATATGATTAATGAAAGAGGAACAAAGACTTCTGCAATTGTTTCCAATTAAAACTTGGGAGAAAATAAATGATGATTATCAAAAATTGCAGCATAAATTGAATCTACTTATTGGTATAAAAAGCGCGTTACTCGAAATTAAAGAATCAAAAAGAACAGGAAAAAAACTGCAAACCTTAAAGATTTTTTGAATGAAAGTGACAGTTAGGATTACCAAGAACTTTAAAAGGGATGTGAAACCACTTTTGAAGAAGGTTCAGTTCCTTGCCCAAAGATTTACTTCAACTTGAAAAGAGTTTGGCCATTACACCAAGAATGGGTGTTTCGTTAGGAAATAATTGCTATAAAATTCGGCTGAAAATTTCTAGTAAAGGAAAAGGAAAAAGCGGAGGCGCAAGGGTAGTTTCATTGGTTGAATCTGAAATAGTGGGGATCTCTAAAGTAAACTTAGAAGATGAAGTAACGGTAACTTTACTTTCAATCTTTGATAAATCTGAGATCAGCAATTTGTCAGATAAAGAATTAAAAGAACTTATTGCACAATGCAACATCTAGTATGCCAACTAGTCCCAATCTCACCCGATAGAGAGGTCCGTTCTGTAGTAGCTAACACATAGTTGAATTCATAATCCATTAATCCCACAAATGCACCCCCTTTCCTTTGGAGAGGGTTGGGGAGAGGCTGGCCCCCTAACCCCCGAAGGGGGAATTGCTGACGCGTGTTTTTTACATCGTAAATTATTCATGTCAATTTTAGAATCCCGAATCCCAATGATGCAGCTCCCTTTCCTTGGGAGAGGGTTGGGGAGAGGTTGATCCCACAAATGCCGCTCCCTCTCCTTTGGAGAGGGTTGGGGAGAGGCAGAAAAGGGTGGGAACATCTATTGGATGGATGGAATGTCATATCGAGGACATGGAGCAAAGTGCGGTTGGGGTTTAAATGTTTTGTTTGTGTAAGGGATAGGAAATCAAGTTGTTGTCGTTGGTTAGTCGGCATTGGGAAAAAGTGCGTGCCCCTACAAAGTGTAGGGGACAGACATTAGCGAGGTGGTGACGGAGATCTGCGAGGTGATGACAAAGACCAGCGAGGTGGTGACAGACATTAACGAGGTAGTAGCAAGAAGCTGCGAGGGGATGACGAGGATTAAAGAGGTGGTGGCAGAGATTAGCGAGGTGGTGGCAAGAAGCTGCGAGGTGATGACAGACATTAGACAGATGATGACGAGGATTAAAGAGGTGAAGACGGAGATTAGCGAGGTGGTGGCGAGAGTTAGCGAGGTGGTGGCGAGAGTTAGCGAGGTGGTGGCAGGAAGCTGCGAGGTGATGACAAGAATTAGACAGATGATGACGAGGATTAAAGAGGTGGTGACAATGATTAGCGAGGTGATGCAGTAAAAAATGAGAGTGTAAATTAAATTGTGTAAACAGGTTTTTAGAATTTACATCTGGATTCAAAGATAATTAAAAATTGGTGTAATATCAGTCCCCAATGTAAAATTGGTTTAGTCCAAGCTTCTTCAATATTTTTTATTGCTAAATAAACTGATTTTGAAGCTGAATTTTCATTTGGAAATTGTGTTTTGGTCTTAGTGTATTTTCTTATGCCTCGATTTAGATTTTCGATTGTATTCGTTGTGTATATTATCTTTCTAAGTTCCAATGGATATTCAAAATAGTTAGATAAATTATCCCAATTTTCCTCCCAGGATGTAATAGCGTATTTATATTTTGACTGCCATTTGGACTTTACTATTTCTAATTCTTTCAATGCTGAGGTAGCATTAATAGCAGTATAGATCTTTTTTAAGTCCGCGCAAAATGGTCTTCGATCTTTATATACCACAAATTTACAGCTATTTCTAATTTGATGGACAATGCAAAGCTGTGTTACGGTCTCAGGGAATACCGCTTTAATTGCTTGTGTAAATCCCTTTAGATTGTCTGTACAGGCGATTAATATATCTTGTACACCCCTTGCCTTCAAGTCTGTCAATACAGTCATCCAGAATGCGGCAGACTCAGTTTTTTCAATCCAAAATCCTAGTACTTCCTTTAACCCATTAGGGGTTAACCCAATTACAATATAAACACATTTGTTAATCACTTTCCCATCTTCTCTGATTTTTATTATAATTCCATCCATCCAAACGGTAAAATAGACTGGCTCTAAGGTTCGCAGTTGCCATTCTTTGGCCAATACCATAATACCCTCAGTGATATTAGAAACCGTAGTTTCTGAAATCTCTAGCCCATAAATTTCTAGTACCTGTTTGCGAACATCAGAAGTGGTCATACCGCGGCTGTACATTCCTATAATCGCATCTTCAATTTTACCGCTAATGGTTTGTCCTTTTGGAATTATAATGGGTTCAAACTCTCCATTCCTATCACGTGGGATATTTAAGACAACTTCGCCTACATTCTCAGTCGTAACGGTTTTTTGAAATGTCCCATTTCTGCTATTCCCAGTATTATAGCCGTCTTTTGAGTGTTTTTGATAGCCTAAATGCTCATCTAGCTCACCCTGAAGCATCTCTTCTATGCCTTGTTTGAATAGCTGATTAAAATAGTCTTGAAAGGATTCTTTGTTTTTGAATTGCTTGAAAAAGCCTTTTGGCAATTGTTCTGGTAAGTCAGTTTTGTCTTTCATTTTTAGATTTGTTTAAAGTTAGAAAAAAATTTCATAACCCCTTCCTTCTTCGTTCCGCTACGCTCCACTTCGAATAAAGGGGTTAATTGTCAATTCTAACCTGTTTACACAATCTATTTTATACTACCTAAAAAATGTTAAATTTGTTTTATGAAGCATATAAAAGTAGTTGCAGCAGTAATTCAAAAGGGAGACGAGTTTCTTTGTGTGCAAAGAAATTATAGTAAATACGATTATATATCTTTCAAATATGAATTTCCTGGAGGGAAAGTAGAAGAAAATGAAACAGAAGAAGAAGCTTTAAAAAGAGAAATTTCAGAAGAGCTGAGTTTGATTAT
Organism: Bacteroidota bacterium; assembly: GCA_016713645.1. GTDB lineage: Bacteria > Bacteroidota > Bacteroidia > Chitinophagales > JADJOU01 > JADJOU01. The sequence goes on along the minus strand of JADJOU010000003.1, from coordinate 67,488 downwards.
AAATATAAAATCTCATTTTATTACAGTCAATCATGTTTATCCAGATTTTGAAATCACCATGGCGACTTATCTGTGTAGTTGTCAAAATAATGAATTGGTTCTAACTGAGCATGTGGATTTTAAATGGCTAACTAAAGATAAATTGTCTGAATTAGATTGGGCAGCTGCGGATGTTCCGATAGTTGAAAAACTAAAGCAGAATTAAAATGGAAAATCTGCAAGATGCGCTGCTAAAAAGCTTGGAAACAGGTTTTATTGATCAAAAAATAATTTCGAGTCATGAGTACTTGCCTCAGTTGTTAATTAATGATAGCAATAATGGCAAAAAGGTCTTAACAACTATTGATTGGGAGTTAAAGAAATGTGACGAGTTTTGGTTCTCTGTTGCTTTCGTTACAACCAGCGGTATTGCAACGCTAATGAATACTTTATTAGAGTTGCAAGAAAATGGTATTCAAGGGAAAATATTAGTCTCTCAATATTTGAATTTCAGCCAACCTGAGGCGCTTAAAAACTACTTAGATTTGAGAATATAGAATTGAGAATTGCAGTTGAAGGAATTTTCATTCAAAAGGTTATCTATTTAGAAGCGAATCATTGAATAGCTTAATCATTGGAAGTAGCAATTTAACAGCGAATGCGTTATGTCTTAATAAAGAATGGAATTTAAAAATTTCAGCCACTTCTGAAAGTTATATTATTAGCAATGCACTAAATGAGTTTACTACTGAATTTGAGAATGCCGTTAAGGTAGACGAAGATTTTATAGTTAAGTATGAAGTAATTTACACAAAACAACTGCAACTTAATAGAACAATTAAAAGGAATTTAGAAGATTCATTTTGGTGTTGGGTTTGTTGCAAATGGGATGCAAGAAGAAGCTTTAGCGAATATTGATAAAATTCGTTCTACAGGAAAGAATAAGGCACTTTTGATTTCTGCAACTGGAACTGGTAAGACTTATTTGTCTGCATTTGATGTTCAAAAATTTAATCCTAAGAAATTTTTATTTGTTGTTCATCGAAAGAATATTGCTGAAGCAGCGTTGAAAACTTTTGCTTCTGTTTTTGGAGATTCAAGAAGTATGGGGTTTTATTCTGGAAATGAAAAGGATGTTGATTCTGATTTTTTGTTTTCTACAATTCAAACTATTTGTAGAGAAGAAAATCTGAAACAGTTCGAAAAGAATCACTTTGATTATATCGTAATAGATGAATCTCATAGAGCTGGAGCAGATTCGTATCAAAAAATACTTAATCATTTTAATCCGAAATTTCTTTTAGGGATGACAGCAACTCCTGAAAGAACTGATGGATTGGATATATTTAAATTGTACGACCATACTATTGCTTATGAAATACGTTTACATAGAGCAATGAGTGAAGGCATGCTAAGTCCATTTCACTATTACGGGATAACAAATATTACTGTTGGCGGCGCTATTATAGACGATAAAGCAGAGTTTAATAGAATCACATCTGAAGAAAGAATAGAGAGAATAATTGAAAAAGTTAAATTATATGGATGTGATGATGGGCAAGTAAGAGGCTTAATCTTTTGTTCTAAGATTGACGAGTGTGAATATTTTTCAAAAGAATTTAATAAAAGGGGATATAGAACTATTTCTTTAACAGGGATAAGTAAGGATGAAGAACGTTCTGAAGCAATATTAAGACTTGAATCGAATTCAAGCGATGAGAAACTTGATTATATTTTTACAGTTGATATATTCAATGAAGGGGTTGATATTCCTAGTGTGAATCAAATTGTAATGCTTAGGCCAACTCAGTCTGCTATAGTTTTTGTTCAGCAACTAGGACGTGGCTTAAGAAAGGTAGAGAATAAGGACTATTTGACTGTTATTGATTTTATTGGCAATTACAGTAGTAACTTTCTAGTGCCTATTGCATTGTATGGGGATACTTCTTTCAATAAAGATAATTTGAGAAAATTGATGGCATCTGGCAGCAGTTTATTGCCTGGTTCATCTACAATAAATTTTGATAGAATTGCGAAAGAAAAAATATTCGAAGCAATAGATTCTGCAAATCTTCAACAGTGGCGAGATTTAAAGAATGATTACTTATTGTTGAAGTATAGATTGGGTCGCATTCCGAAAATGATTGATTTTGTAGAACAAGGTTTTCGAGATCCATTTCAATTTGTTTTATACTCAAAATCGTATTTTAATTTTGTCTCCAGAAATGAAAGTAATCTAAAGGAATCAATTTCGAATGAACATGTCGTTATGCTTGAGTTGTTTTCGATGGAAATAGCTAACGCGAAAAGAATAGAAGAAGTATTGATTTTAAAGGAACTTGTTTTGAATAAACAAGTTGATGTTGCCAAAATAAAAACTCAATTAGAAAATGAATATAACATTCAGTTTAGCATAGATATATTAAACTCATGTATTAGAAATTTGAATTTTGAGTTTATTAGAAAGACTAAAAAGAATGTTTTCGCAAGTAATAACACTTTGTATTTACATTCTGAATTTAAAAATCTATTAGAGAATAAAACATTTTGTGAATATCTAGAAGATTCCTTGAATTATGCAAAAGCAATTTTTGATGCTAAGTTTATTTCTAAAAAGTATTTTGAAGGATTTCAATTATATCAAAAGTATTCTAGGAAGGATGTGTGCAGAATACTGAATTGGGAATTAAATGAAGAGGCAACTGTATACGGATATAAGGTGAAATATAGTACTTGTCCAATTTTTGTAAATTATCACAAGGAAGATAATATTGCTGCTTCAACAAAATTTGATGATAGATTTTTGAACCAAAATGAATTTCAATGGTTTTCAAAACCTCAACGGACTTTTAAAAGTAAGGATATTACTGAAATAAAGAATTATAAGAATGGATTAAGAATGCCTCTCTTTATTAAAAGAGTAATGGGGAAGGTACTGATTTTTATTTTATGGGAGATGTAAAACCAAATGAAAATACATTTAAGGAAACGACTATTAAGAATGATAAAGGAAAGGATATTCCAGTTGTAAAAGTGATATTATCCATGAGTATTCCAGTAGAAGATTCCATCTTTAATTATTTAACAGAAGATAGAATAGATGATATCAAATCAAATGTTGAAGTTGATGACATAAAAGAAATTGAAACTCTTCCATATAGAATTTTGAAAGAAGATGAGATAAAAGCTTTTGAAAATAGTATCCCATTATATAACATTTGTCCTGCTGCTGGAAAAATAAGTGATTTGCAAATTCATGATGATACTAAGTGGATCGAATGGAGTGGTCCTTTTAGATATTCAAAGGAATATTTTGTTTGTCAAATTATTGGTGAATCCATGAATAAAAGAATTCCCAATTATTCATATTGTTTATTTAAAAGAGATTCCGGAGGGACAAGAAATGGTGAAATTGTTTTAGCTCAGCATCGAGATATTCAAGAGACAGAATTTGGCGCTGGCTATACTGTTAAAAGTTATAATAGTATTAAATCTTCTCCTGATAAAGAAGACAGAAATGAATTTGTAATTTTGAAACCACTTTCATATGATACTAGTTTTGAAGAGATAGTTCTGAGTAAAGAAGATTCAACAGAACTAGAGATTATAGGAATTTTTGTGAAGGTTTTGAGTTATTAATTGTTCCACCTCAATTTAAATAGTATTATATCTAAGATTTAGTTGTAAGCAGAACAGATTCCAAATCAAGTTTGGAATGACGTATTCGGACAGCATTGCAGAAAGAATGAAATTGAGTCGAATCACAAAAAATCAACACAGACTTTTTATTATTCCCTTATAATTTGCACCCCGCTCTCCCCCCCACATTCAAATAATACACCCCTCTTTCTAAATCCACCATCGGTATAATCGTCTCGGTGTTTTTTATCTTTCCTGTCAGGCGTATTCTGCCCAGTGCATCAAAAATTTTCCATTCACTATTCACGAGCAAATCCTCCGTGCAGAGGTGGAGGTAATCGCTGGTGGGGTTGGGGTAGATGCTTGTTTTTGAAAGGGCATTTTGTAAGTTCATTCCAAAATTGAAATTGGTGATTTGAATGGTTTTACTGGCATTTCCCAAATTGTATTGTGCGTTGGTGGGGGTGATGGTGATGATGATATTTTCTATTCCCTCAGTCAAGTTGTCGGGAAGGATATTAAATTGAATCATCTGTTGTGAGCCATTGGCGGCATTGCTTGGAAAAGTGACGGAAGTGCTTGGATTAGCCGTGTAGTCTGTATTTTGCGCAGCTGTTCCGGTCAAAGAAAAAGTGGCGGTCACGGCATTTCCCTTCACATAATTGATGGTGATAGGCACTTGAATGCTCCCTCCATTTTCACCGATAGTAATCGTCGCTGAATCTATGTTGATGATAGGCAGGATGGTGTCCACAAATTCATATGCGCCAGGATCGATGGCATTGAACATGGTTTTGGTGGTTTTGTTTTTTGGATGAAGGTATTCCGCAGAGGGTGTGAGTGCTTGTCCGTTTGCGGCAATGCCTGCGTTTACGCCTTTATTGACAGCCAATGAAGCGGATAGGGGATGATAATCGTAATTGGCACTATTTGCAAAACCCGCTGCGGCGATATTCGCAAAATATATATTTGCCATGGTGTCGATGGTCGTCGCAGTGCCGCTTAATGTTGCAGCTACTGGGCCTGCGAATATATTATTGTATCCCTTGTATAGATTGACACCAGCGCCCAAGGAGACGAATACGGTATTATTTCTATCGCTGCAAAATGTATTGTTGATGAGGTAGAAATTGTGTGGTGCAGGATTGGCGGTTCCCTCGAGTTTGTAGCCCACCATATTGGAATTGCTGGTGGTGGAGGATTGGTGGAATACATTGCCCATGACGATGGCGAGTCCGCCCTGTGGCAGGTCTATATTCCTGCTGGCAGTGCCGCCTGTTTCATTGGAAAGTCTATTGTATAAAATGAAATTATTGTGTGCGCGGCTCTTCAATTCATGACCGATTTTTGCGCCGTGCGAATAATTATATCTAAACACCAAGGTATCGATGGCATTGATATAGAGGTTGTGGGAGAAGCCATCGCCGAAGCCATTTTGTGCAAATTCGGCGTATTGAATGTTGATTTTGCTGCCTGCGACACCATTGGCTAGAATGCCATTATCATTGTCGTGGAAATAGGCATTGGTGACGGTGAGGTTGGCGCCTTCTTGTCGAATGCCCGCCCAATTTTGGTCGAGTGCTGCGACATCGTGGCAATGGGAAAATTCTATATTTTCAACAGTCGTATTAGCGCCAGTGATGAGCCATATGGCTTTTCTTCCAAAGGAGGTATTGTTGGCATTGAGGTGTGCCTTGCCACCCACGCCGCGCAAGAGGAGGTTGTTCTTGGTCCACGAACATACATCGGCGGTATAGGTCGCTGAATCGATATCTACGGTATCGCCGTTTTGCACCAAGGATGCTACGGCTGAGGGTTTGATATAGGTTCTGTTTGGTCCAACACGCCAGGTGGTTGCATGGCTTGTGTTAAATAGCAACAGGGATATTGGGATGATGAGGAAGAAGGGGAATTTGAATTTCATAATTTAAAGGTTAGAAATGTGATTATTCAAGTTGAAAACAATAGAATAATACTGTTCTTAAATGTGGGTGACATGCTCACATTTATAATTACTTTATTGCTATTTTTTTCTTTGTTGATCTAGCCTTAACACGTTTGTTTTTTAGCTTTCTAAGCTCAATAAATTCAACTAATTCCTTTTCCTCTTGTTTTGTAAGGGGTGTACTTTTAATAATAAAATCTATACCTTTTGGTTCTCTAATTAAGCCCATGTTCTTATATTTTAAAATATTTTTCTACTAATCTTTTAGCGGCAGCTGATTCTATAATCATTCTTTGCCCTTTAAAATGATATGCGTTTAATGATGTTTTATAATGTTCAATCAATTCTGTTTTTGCAGTAAAAGCGACATATCCATCAAATCCATGTTGAAATGATAATTTACAACAAAATGCCACCAAATTCCTGCTACTCCTTCATAAACTTTTCTCTGCCAATATTAAAAGGAGCGCTTTCCAATAAATTCATCTCAATATAATTCTTTTTATTGATAGACTAACTAAGCCTTGAATAACGTTAGGGCTACTTACAATCGTTACTTTATAAACATCTTTGTTTATGTCTGCATAATCAATCTTCCAATCAAAGTTCCAATTATTTTGCTTAGTGATTATTTTTAGATCATCTTTTGTCACTAGAGAAATTTCCGTCTGGAAACTATCTCCAGAAATCGTATTTAAAATTGAATCTGTTAATTTATCAATAATGAAATCTAATGCTTGTTTTTTCACGATACTAATATAGCAATAAAAAGTGAGTTTTTATATAAAAATACATCACTAACAAGCATTTATATGTCACAATACGCGAATTTAATTGGTGCAATAAGCTTAATGATAATTGGCTGTTGAAAAGGATGGTTTTTATGGGATCGTGAATCTGATATCTCTTCCATCAACAATGAGCTAATGGAATTACAAATGGAATTATGAATTTTGAATTATGAATTTTAAATGGGGTTGGAATTACAAATTGAATTATGAATTTTGAATGGTTGGAACGACAAATGAAATATGAATTTTGAATTGTGAATTTTGAATGGGAATGGTGAATGCGCCCCGTAGCGGTGCCATGTTGGAGGAATTATGAATTTTGAATTATGAATTTTGAATGGTTGGAATTACAAATTGAATTGTGAATGCGCCCCGTAGGGGTGCCATATCGGTAACGCGCCCCGTAGGGGTGCAATATCGGTAGAAAAATAATGTGATTTTACGCGCCCCGTAGGGTCGCCATATCGGTAGACCCGGGATTTGATTTAATTTATTACCATGTTTTATTGAATTCAAATATCGTGTTCATCACCATATGCGTGAGGGATCGCAGCCGGCACGAAGTAAGGCGCAGAGCCCGGCCGGAGGCACGCCCATGAGAATTATGAATTTTGAATTATGAATTTTGAATTGGTGGAACAACTAGGGAATTTTGAATTTTGAATTATGAATTTTGAATTGGTGGAACAACTAGGGAATTTTGAATTTTAAATTATGAATTTGAATTGGGGAACAACTAGGGAATTTGAATTTTGAATTATGAATTTTGAATTGGTGGGACTACTACTAGGGAATTTTGAATTATGAATTTTGAATTTTGAATGGTTGGAACGACAAATGAATTATGAATTATGAATTTTGAATTGGGACTACTACTAGGGAATTTTGAATTATGAATTTTGAATGGTTGGAACGACAAATGAATTATGAATTATGAATTTTGAATTGGTGGAACTACTACTAGGGAATTTTGAATTATGAATTTTGAATTTTGAATGGTTGGAACGAAAAATGAATTATGAATTTTGAATTGTGAATTTTGAATGGAATAATGGAATTATGTATTTTGAATTGTAGAAAGTACAACAGACCCTACTTACACGTTGTAGGGACAAGGCAAATCAAGTTTGGAATGACGTTCAGAGGAGAACATAATTATTAGAAGAGCATCGTATTGGCATCTGAGAATAGAATGAAATCAATTTGATAGGACAATCAAGAGCGTTAATGAGTGGAAAGCACCATAGTTATCCTAATCAATCCGTATATTTGTTTTGAAATACACTGGAAAGATGAATGATGCAATCGAAAATTGGTTAAGCAAATTGATGGAACATTTGGGGGACAAAAGTTTTGTAAAGCTCTCACTTGGCAATTACAAAGGCCTTGAAGCGGGCTTGAAAAATATCTACGCCAAGCGCGTCATCATCAAGCGCGAAGAGAAATTGTCTTTTACCTATCGATACCAAACCAAGGATATCACGAAGAATTATGCTGTGGATGAATTGCCTGCTTTGCTTAAAACATTGATTGCGGAAGATGGTTTCCGTTTGGCGAATCTATTCACGGTTGAACATGATTATATTTTGGAATTGAATCATAAAGGCGTGTGGGCGATGCGAACGAGCAAGGCGAGTCATGCTGAGGTTCCATCATTGGAGCATGATAAAATCAAGCAGCGCAAGATTAGTGCTGAGCATAAGCCTTATCTGCATGCGCTGAATATCACGGATGCGGAAGGGCAGGTCTATAAAAATGCACAGGATAAATACAAACAGATCAATCACTATATTGAAATTCTCTCTGCTCATTTGAAAGATTTACCTGAGCGCGGGATGACGAATATCGTGGATATGGGTGCGGGCAAAGGGTATTTGACCTTTGCGCTCTATGATTATTTGAACGGCGTATTGGATAGACCATGCACCATCACTGGGGTTGAATACCGCAAGGAATTGGTGGAATTGTGCAATGGCATTGCTGTTCAATCGGGCTTTGAGCGATTGCATTTTGTGGAGGGATCGATTCAATCTTATCAAGCGGAAGATATACATGTTTTGATAGCATTGCATGCCTGTGATACAGCGACGGATGATGCGATTCATCAAGGGATAGCCTCCAATGCGGATTTAATTGTCGTGGCGCCTTGTTGTCATAAACAGATTCGGCGCGAGATGGAAAAGAGCAAGGCATCGAGTGTATTAGATCCGCTCATGAAGCACGGCATTTTTTAGAGCGTGAGGCAGAGATGGTGACAGATGGGATTCGCGCATTGATTATGGAATACCATGGTTATTCGACGAAGGTCATTGAATTTATTTCGGATGCGCATACGCCGAAGAATGTCATGATCATTGGTGTTAGGAAACATCATGGTCATGTTGATCGCGCTGGCATTCTCAAGAAAATTCAGGAAATGAAAGCATTTTTTGGAATTGAGTTTCATTATTTGGAGAAGGCATATGCCCCCTCCTGAACTACGTTCGTTCACTTCGCTTTGCTCATGAACCCCCGAAGGGTGAGGGTTACTTCTGTTGTAGAAATAAGATTGTCGACATGGAAATCTTTTAAGTGATTTACGATTTAAAAAACACGCGTCAGCAATTCCCCCTTCGGGGGTTAGGGGCTCATTCCCCCTTCGGGGCATAGGCGTCAGTTTAGCAAGCAATTCCAATGTTCATAATAGTTTTGACGTTTTTTTCTTTTTTCATAGCAGCAGTATCTTTTCAAAAAGAGTATAGCTTTTTTCTCTTCAATTTCTTCAGAAGCTATTGTAATAATCATTGGGAGTGCTTCTTTCGTCGCTTTTAATAGCATTAAAATACTAGTTTGTAATGATGTTGTATACTTCTGATATACCAATTGCATTATTAGCTGATATAGAATTAACTTAGAGTATATAATTATTTGGAATTGTGTATCTGACATCTTATGATTATCCCTCAAATAGATATAAGATTTAAGAGACTTAAATACTATTTCAATTCTCCAACGTAATTTATAGTAAGAAACAATTTTTCAAAATCCATTTTTGTTCATCCACCGTTGTAATATATATATCCCATTGAAGAAGCTCTAACACATTAGCACTTGGCGTGTGTTTAGCATTTTTCTTATATTCTCTTGCCCTTTTCTCTGATACAAGAGGAGGTACTGGCATTGCAAGAATTCTAACTTTTAGCCCTTTATAACATCCTAGATACAGCCAGATATCTAATTTGTTTTTCTTTTTAAGTAAAGATAGGATAGATACTTTTTTTCCATTTAAATCAAAGTAATTACTTGTACTATAGTATCTAGAAATGAAGTCTGCATTAGCTTCTACTATTCTGGTAAACTCCGAAATTGTAAAATACCCTCTATCTCTAATAATTAGATCCCAACTCTGAATATTTAACCCACATGCAGCTTTAAAATCATTAATTGAATAGCTATCAATAGAAAATTTATGAATACACATTGTCAATAGATCAATCGCTACTTGTATTCTAGAGTTGCAAGCTTTTGATGTCCCGTTGGCTACACCACTGTATATACTAAAAAGTGATTTTGGAGCTTTGACAATAGTACTATCTTGAATTAATACTCTTCGAAATGGAGTTCCAGAGTTTAAAGCGCAGAATTTTCCACATACAGAAGAAAATATTTCTTTCATAAACTCTAAACAAGGTTTACAAACAATGGCAGTATGAAAAGATTGCTTAGTGATGGAAATATTTAAGAGATAAATGGCTTTTAGAGAAAGTTTAGAAAAGGAAAAGGATTCTCCAGCGCTAGAAAAAATCAAGAGAGAAAAGCAAGTTAATCGGATTTAACTTCCTATTTCTCTTGATAAAATTAGTTCTTTGAAAGAGTAAAAACATGGTCATTTGTTAAGCCAACCTTAGTAAGCATGGTCGATAAATTGAATACATTCATATGTGGCGCAATTTACATAATAGTATATATACTATTAATAAAAAGAATCAACAAATAATTGTTAATATTACACCATGGGATACAATGTGAAAATTCAAAAGTAGAAAGGGGGAACAACAAAATCTTATTATATTAATTTTCCTGCAGCACTTGCAGAAGCAGCTGGAATAAAAAAGGGGAAGAAATGGAATGGGAGCTAGAGGATAAAAATACGTTTATTTTAACGAGAGTCAAAAAATCACCTCCACGCAAAAGCCCTAAAACATAAGATAAAACCTGTAAAATGACTTAAACTGACGCCTATGCCTTCGGGGGCTAGGGGGCTTATTCTGTTTGCTTCTGAACAAGGTGCTTGCCTATTGGTTGATCATCTTTGATTAAGATAATCCAATAAGATCCGCTCTCTAATTCATCGATGGAATATAGATGCTTTTTATTGCTCACAAATTCTCTCATCAATCCTCCGCGAATGTCATAAACATAGACTTTATCGTAAGATAGATTCGTCTGAATATTGAATTGATTGAACAATGGATTTGGATAGATCAGCGATGATTGATTATCCAATGCGCTATTGATTGAATTAATCACAGGTGCTTTGTAAATTTTGAAATTGCCATTGCTCAAAGCGAATAAATTGCTATCCACTGTGCTGGTCAATCTGATTTTGCATTGTGTAGAAACAGAATCAGGTATTGTCCAAGCATAGGTTCCCAAGGAAGATAAGATAGCAGGATTAATCATTTTCCATTTCAAGCCATTATTGGTTGAATATTCAATTTTGACAAATTGTACACCTGTTGTGGTCCATGTGATATTCTGCGAACTGCCCACCAACCAGCTTTCAGTGCCATTTGGACTGGTAATGGTAATGCTAGGAGGTTGTACAATTTTGAATGCGAGGTTGCTGATATCGCTGTTGGATGCATTGCTCACATCGGTGATTTTGATCAGACAATTATTTGATGTTGGTCCAGGAATAGTCCATGCATAAGTGCCTAAAGATGCGAGGACAGAAGCAGCCACGGTGGTCCAAGTTCCTCCGCTATTGCTTGAAAATTCAATTTTAATATTGTTGATGGCTGTTGTCGTCCAAGTGATATTATGCACCGTGCCGATATCCCAAGTCTCTCCGCCGTTTGGCGCATTGAGTGCAATGGTTGCTGGCAATCGAATGGTGAATGCTCCATTGCTCTCATCTTTGGTATTTGCATTGCTTGCATCAGAGATTCTCACTTTGCAATTCGCAGAGGCATTGTTTGGAATGGTCCAAGTATACGAGCCTGAAGATGTAGGAGTGGAGGCGGTGATATTGATCCACGATGCCCCTCCATTGATGGAATAATCAATTTTTACATTGGCGATATTTTGCGAAGTAAAGGTGATATTTTGGTTGGTTCCCACATCCCATGTTTCTCCTCCATCTGGCGATGTGACTGTGATAGAAGTCGGCAATTGAATGGTGAAATTGCTATTGCTCGCATCGATGAGTGTGATATTCGTCGCATCGGAAATTCTCACTTTGGCTTGTGTCGTCGGCGTATTCGGAACATTCCAAGAATATGAGCCAGCTGCTGCCGGAGTAGAAGAAGTGATGGTATTCCATGAGCTTCCGTTATTGGTGGTGAATTCAATTTTTACATCAGCAATAGAATTGGAAGTCCATAGGATGTTTTGATTGGAATTGATATCCCATGTTTCGCCCCCATTTGGACTGAGTACTGCTACAGAAGGAGGCAATACAATCGTGAATAGTCCATCAGAATTGTCGACATTAGAGCTATTGAGGATGTCTGTCACGCGCACTTTGCAATTGGTCGATGGCGCATTGGGCACGGTCCAAGAATAGATGCCTGCAGCAGCTGCGGTAGATGAAATAATGGTTGTCCAAGAAGTCCCTCCATTAGTGCTGTATTCGATTTTGATATCATTGATACCCGATGAAGACCAAGTGATATTTTGTGCGAGACCTGCAGTCCATATTTCTCCACCATTCGGATTGGTGAGGGTAATATTCGTCGGTGTATTGATACTGAACACAGAATTGCTCACATCAAAAAGTGCTGTATTAGATGTATCGGTTATTTTGATCAAACAATTCGCCGATGGATTGTTGGGTATGGTCCAAGAATAGCTTCCCGAAGATGCAAGTACTGCAGGTGCGATCGTTATCCATGCACCACCGCCATTCACGGAATATTCTAGTTTGACATAATTGACCACTGCGGAATTCCATGTGATATTTTTTGAGCTTCCGACATTCCATGATTCTCCACCATTAGGCGCAGTAACTGTGATTGAGGGCGGTAAGAATATGGTGAAGTTGGAGTCGCTTTCATCATTGATGAGTCCATTATTGATGTCTGTGATTCTCACGCGGCAATTAGTCGAAGGTGTATTGGGCAAATTCCATGCATAGGTTCCCAATGATGCAAGCACAGAACCTGCAATGGTATTCCAAGAGCCGCCATTATTGATGGTGTATTCGATTTTGATATTTTGAACAGTAACTGCTGTCCAAGTGATGTTTTGATTTGAATTGACATTCCAGATATTTCCGCCATTAGGAGCATTCAATTTAAGGGATGGCGGCAAGGCGATGGTGAATGTGCCATTGCTCTTATCGAATAGCGTTGTATTGTTCAAATCCGTCACTCTAATCAAACAATTCGTCGAAGGGGTATTTGGAATTGTCCATGAATAAAAGCCCGTAGATGCAGCCATAGAAGCTACTACAGTGCTCCAAGACAAACCATTATTTAATGATACTTCAATTTTTACATTATTGAGTTCTGCTGCAGCATTCCAGATGATGTCTTTAGAAGTGCCTACGGTCCAAGTCTCTCCGCCATTTGGTGCAGTCACGGTGATTGGATAGACGATTTCAAATTTATTGTCACTTTCATCCGTGGCCATCGGGCTGATGACATCGGTGATTCTGATTTTACAATCTGCTGAAGGCGTATTCGGAACGGCCCAATTGTATGAGCCTGTATTTGCTGGAACAGATGCTGCTATGAGGTTCCAAGAAGTACCGCCATTGATGGTGTATTCTATTTTTACGTCATTGACATTTTTAGATGTCCATTTAATTTTCTTAGTATAGCCCACGCTCCAAATTTCGCCTCCATTGGCAGAATCTACTTTGATCGATTTAATCAATTTATTGAGATTAGCTGCTTGGAAAACTTGTCTGGTAGAGGTGTTTTGAACCCATGCTATGACTTTGAGGTTGTTGAAATTTTCAACGCTGTGTTCAATGGTGTGGTCGATTCTATTGGCAGGTTGACCATCGATAGGCAATCTATAGGAGCCTTTGAAAGTATAAGAAGTCAATAGTGAATCCACTGTATTAGCAGTGAGTGTGGTGATGGTAATTCCATTGCTGTTTGGAACCATTTTCTTTAGGACGTTGTAAAAAGTCGTTTCGCCGTTGGTCTTTGCATTGGCCGTCGTTGTTTTTTCGACAATAGCAACAAACAATTTGGTGAATGTTGGCGCCATATCTAGGAGTGGCTTGTATTTTATTTTGATATCATTGATGGTTTTTGTAATGGTATCAATGGAATACTCACCGCTCAATTCATAAGCTGCTGGCGTGTTTAAGGCGTTTTGGTAAACTGTTTCATTGAAATTTGCGGTGATATCGTCAAAGCCTCCATTGACTTCCATGCGCGGAATTGAATTGATGCTATATGGTACATTTCTTCTGTTGATGCCTTCTCCTGTGCAATATGGGTCGCCGTTGGTCGGGAAATCTTGTTGGTATTTAATATCTACATAACTGGTATCATTTTTAAAGAAGATAACATTTCGATAATTGACATTTCCCGAGAAGCAGAATGAATTGGTAGAGCTGGTAAATACTTCGAAGAAAGGTTTTCTTGGCACGAAAGAATTGGCGACGACGACATCTTTAAGTGCTTCATTATCACCTGGAGTGCCATCAGGACTTCCATTTACTTTACCCATTGTGACAGCGATATTATAAAATCCTAACGTTGCATTCCAAAGAATAGTATGCGTGACATTGGCAGCGAAAAGGGGCAAAATATTCAAACCCGTAACCGTGGCCGTTTGTGCTCCACCTCCATTGATGGTATACGTCAATTCCAAACTGGTGATAGGTACACTTCCATTATTGGTGACATTGGTGGAGATATTGATATTTCCTGCTGTTAAGTATTCTGGATTGGCTACGAAATTATTTTTGACATCAAAAGAATCTGGTTGAATCACATCGATATCATCTAGGAACCAGACATACCAATAGAGCCCTTTACTTCTAAATCGGATAAACACTTTCGATTGGTTGGCTGCCTCGCTAGATATATTGACATATTTTTTACCGGTAATAATTGGTCCACCCGTGCGCACCAAAAATTTTACCCAATTCACACTGTCCTTGCTCACTTCGATGAAGGTGGAATCGAAATAGACGAGATTGCCTGGGAAGGTCTGTGTATTGCTATTATAAACTTCTTCAAATTTTAGAATGACGACTGGTTTACCAGAGCAATCAATGGAAGCTTTATTCCATAAGGCGGTATTGTATGCCCTTGCTACAGTCAATCCGGCATTGGCAAACGTATAGGGATATCCATTGGCTTGTGTCGTAAAGACTGTTCCAGTCTGCCCGGCATTCATCAAGAATTTAGGGCGGGTGGTATCACTCAAGTCGATATTGTTCCAATTGGCAAAACCCGATGCATTGGGGAATGTCTCAGAGAATAGAGAAACTTGCCCTTGAAGAAGGGAGGAAATGACAAATGACCATAATAGAAAGAAGTATTTCATGGGATGACTGGTTTAAAATGAACAAGTTATTTAATCAAAGTTAAGTTTTTTTAATAAATGAAACAAATTAAATTTTAGTCATTGGTGCAATATCATTTAGTCAAAAGATTATATATTTTTATTGTGGTACAGTTAGGAATTTATGATTTGCTTTTTGCCTTCGGCGACTCACTTTTTGCCTTGACGCAAAAAGTAAGCAAAAAAGTCAAGGGCTGTTATAAAAATGAAAAGATCTACGGTTCGGATTTCTCCTGGCGCAATATCAGGAGTTTGCTGTGATCGATTGTTATTTTAGTCTCTCGCAGCTCAATGCAAACTCTATATTGCTCAATGCCTCCTTACGCGCAAATCCTCACCTTGATCTTTATTCATTTTTATAAAGGCCCGCTTTGCGCATATCGGACGTTAATAGAAGTTTCCTGCTTATCTATGATTTTGGTCTTCATTTTTGAGAACGAGCACCAGTTCTAAATTAAATTCTCTTTAAATAATGCTTATCTGGCCTTTAATCTATAACTTGGGTGATTGATATGTTCAACAAGAAAAGTAACAAAACAGGATTTTATTCTTTGAAAGAATTAAAATTTGACAAGTCATGGACATAAAAAAATGATAGTTTTGGTGGCGATTGTTCATGTTTGTGAATAATTCAGTATAGAGAATTTCCATGGGTATCGAGCGAATAGATGTGTCATCTTTTTATAGAACTGAGTCAGGTGCATCCTGTGTTGGATGTTCGAAGTCCAGGAGAATTTTTGCATGCGCATATCCCACGAGCGCTTAGTTTACCGCTATTTACAGATGAGGAGAGAAAGGTGGTGGGAACAGCCTATAAGCAGCAGGGCAAACAAGCAGCGATTAAATTGGGCTTAGAATATTTTGGGGTGAAGATGCGCAGCATGGTGGAAGAGGTGGAGCGAATATGCGGGTCTTTTGAATTGGAAAATCAGCCATCGACTAAGAGAACTATTTTGGTGCATTGTTGGCGCGGAGGTATGCGAAGCGCAGGGGTTGCCTGGTTATTGGACTTATATGGCTATCGGGTTTTGACATTAATAGGTGGGTATAAAATATATCGGAATTGGGTTTTGGATCAGTTTAAAGAATCGTATTCTTTTCACGTGTTGGGAGGATATACGGGCAGTGGCAAGACAATATTATTGCATGAATTGGAAAAGCGCGGCGCTGCTTGTATCAATTTAGAGGCATTGGCCAATCATAAGGGATCAGCGCTTGGCGCCCTTGGAGAAAAGCGTCAACCGAGTCAGGAGATGTTTGAAAATCTACTCGCATCAGCTTTGATAAAAGCCAATGCTAAAGAAGCGGGAATCTATATAGAAGATGAGAGTCAGCGAATAGGCAATCTTCAAATCCCCATGCCCTTGTGGTATACGATGCGCAAAATGCATGTCTATTTTTTGGATATTCCCTTTGAAACTAGATTGGATTATATCACGGACGAATATTCCATTCATCCGAAGGAATCCATTGTAGAATCAATTTATCGAATTCAAAAGAGATTGGGTGGATTGGAGACTAAATTGGCCGTTCAAAACATTCTAGAGGGAAATTTTAAAGAGGGATTTCGCATCTTGTTGAAGTATTATGACAAGTATTATACAAAGGGATTGAATAATCGAATTGATGCAGAATCGCTGATACATACTATGAAAGTAGAGGGCATTCATCCTGATACAAATGCAAATATCTTAATAGAAAATATAAAAAATACGCATGGAAAAAATTAAATTGACGCAGTATTCACATGGCGCAGGTTGTGGGTGTAAGATATCTCCAGAGATATTGGATAAGATACTCAAAGGCAATTTCGCGATGCCTGACAATGATAAATTGATTGTAGGTAATCACAGCAAGGATGATGCAGCAGTATTGGATTTGGGCAATGGCACAGCATTGATTTCGACGACAGATTTCTTTATGCCGATTGTAGATGATCCCTATAATTTTGGGAGAATAGCTTCGGCAAATGCCATCAGCGACGTTTATGCAATGGGTGGAAAGCCTATTTTAGCTATAGCCATTTTGGGTTGGCCCATCAATAAATTGGGTCCAGAGATTGCGCAGCAAGTAATCGAAGGCAGCAGAAGCATTTGTCTAGAAGCGGGGATACCGTTGGCGGGAGGTCACAGTATTGATTCCCCTGAACCCATATTTGGATTGGCGGTGAATGGCATTGTATCCGTGGAGCATATCAAGCAAAATAATGCTGCACGGGAAGGCGATGTCTTATTTCTCACAAAACCTTTGGGTGTAGGGATATTGACGACGGCGGAGAAGAAAGCCATATTGAAAGAAGAACATCGGGATTTAGCAGCGAATCAGATGATGCAATTGAATAAAGTAGGTGAAGTATTGGGCAAATTGGATTATGTGCATGCCTTAACAGATGTGACTGGGTTTGGGCTCTTAGGCCATTTGACCGAGATGGCTGAAGGGAGCGGATTGACGGCTATTGTAAATTTTAAACAAGTGCCGATGATTACGCCAGCGATATTTGATTATATCGCGGTTGGATCTGTCCCTGGTGGGACAAATCGAAATCGAGCCAGCTATGGTCATAAAATTGGTGAACTGACGGAGGAGCAATGGGCAATATTGGCCGATCCACAGACGAGTGGGGGATTGTTGATTTCAGTTTCAAAAGATCGAATGAGCGATTTGCAAGCAATCCTGCATGCAAATGGACTCGGTAAATTTGCAGAGCCAATTGGATTTATGCAAGCGAAATTGAACAACGCTGTGGAAGTGCGCGAAGGATAGGTTTTATTGCATAGTGCGTAAATTGCCAATTGCTCAATCTGTAAATTATGTAAATAATAGATGTTAAAGTACAAATGCTTATTTTTACAAATGCACTAATTTTACGCGCCTGATTAAAGCTATATTGTTTTAAATTGAAAGGGAGTATTCTAGCGGATGATATTGAATAAAAATTGAACCAAAATAATATGAAGCTCTACATAAAATACATGGTCAGCAATCGATGTAAGATAATGGTGAAAGATGTCTTAAAAGGCATGGGACTTCATTTTATCATGGTCAATCTAGGCGAGGTGGATATTATGGAAAATTTGAGTCCGGTTCAATTGCAGATACTGAAACAAGAATTATCCGATATTGGATTAGAATTGATGGATGATAAAAAGTCTGTTTTGATCGAGCGCGTCAAGAGTTTGATTATCGATATGGTGCACAATTCAGAGGAGATGATCAAGACGAATGTATCTGATTATTTGAGTAAAAATTAGAACATCATTATACCTATATCTCAAATTTATTCTCAGAGGTTCAAGGGACAACGATAGAGCATTTTATCATTGCGCATAAGGTTGAACGAATCAAAGAATTGATCATGTATGGAGAACTCAATTTGACGGAAATATCCTATAAAATGAATTATAGCAGTGTGGCGCACTTATCCAATCAGTTTAAGAAGGTGACTGGTTTTTCACCTTCCCATTATAAACAATTAAAAGACAAGAGGCGCAATGCGCTCGAAGAAGTCGGCATAGAGAAGAAGAATACTAAAATTAATACATGGACGCAGTAAGTAGAAAGATGGATAGAAATATCAACAATTTGATTGAGATGAGCATCGATGCTTTTGTCATGTTGGATTTGAATGATAATATTATCGATTTGAATTCAGCTGCAGAGGATTTGTTTGCGATGAAAAGTGAAAAATTGAAGCAGGCTAATTTGTTTAACTTCTTCAGGGAACCCAATCGAGCGAAAGAATTTGCAAGAAGTTTATGAGAAAGAATCGGTGTCACATTCTTCTTGTATGATCACGAATGCCAAAGGAGAAAAGATAGAAGTGCTGTTTAAGGGCGCAATCAATAAGCATGAAGACGGAAGCGCCAAAGGGATTATTATTGTCTTGCGCGGTTTGAATAAACAAGTCCACTTAGAAAAGAGTCTGCAAGAGTATAAGTTGTTCTTCAATCAGAGTGCTGATTTTATGTGCATAGCAAATACGGATGCCTATTTTGAAGTGGTCAACCCAGTCTTTATGGATGTATTGGGTTTTTCGGAAAATGAATTGTTGTCTAAACCATTCTTGTATTTTATTCATCCAGATGACATCTATCCAACGAAGAAAGAAATTATTTCCTTACGACGAGGCAAAAGAACCGAAAAGTTTCAAAACAGGTATAGAAAAGCAGATGGAGATTATATTTGGTTAGAGTGGAATGCTCATCCAACGCAGGGAAAAGTCTATGCGATTGCTCGGGATATAACGGATCAAAAGAGAATTGAGCGCGATTTGCAAAAGAGTCTCAAAGAAATATCCGATTATAAATATGCATTGGATGCCTCCTCCATTGTGGAAGTGACGGATTCAAAAGGGGTTATCAAATATGTGAATGAGAATTCTTGTTTGATTTCAAAATACACAGCTGCGGAATTAATTGGGAATGATCATCGAAGGCTCAATTCTGGTTACCACAGCAAGGAATTTATAAAGAATCTATGGTGAACGATAGCGAGTGGAAAAATTTGGCGTGATGAAGTGCGAAACAAGGCCAAAGATGGCAGTATTTATTGGGTGTTGACTACGATAGTTCCTTTTGTCGATGAGCAAGGGAAACCCTATCAATTCGTGGCGATACGGACAGATATCACAGAAAAGAAGCGCGCCGAAGCAGAATTGATAGAGTCAAAAATAAAAGCGGAAGAGGCGATGAAATCAAAGCAGCAGTTTTTGGCCAATATGAGTCATGAGATTAGAACGCCTTTGAACGCAAATATAGGGTTCACTAAAGTAATTCTGAAAACGGAACTCAACGCTAAGCAAAAGGAATATGTATCTGCCATTAAATTGAGTGGGGATTCATTGATTGTCTTGATCAATGATATTTTGGATTTAGCAAAGGTCGATGCTGGGAAGATGACCTTTGAGAAGATTCCTTTTAAATTGGAATCAACGACGACATCTTTGATGCATTTGTTTGACAATAAAGTACAAGAGAAGAATTTGATATTGCGCAAATCTTACGATGCGCGAATTCCAGAAGTATTGGTGGGAGATCCTATGCGCTTGAATCAAGTGATTTTGAATTTATTGAGCAATGCCGTAAAATTCACCTCCATGGGAGAAATTGAATTGGCCATAAAATTATTGCATGAAGATTCTAAGCAGGTCAGTCTCGAGTTTCTAGTGAAAGATACAGGTATTGGAATAAAGGAAGAGAGTATCAGCAACATATTCGAGAATTTTCAGCAGGCATCTAGCGGCACTTCTCGTCTTTATGGCGGAACTGGATTGGGCTTGGCGATTGTCAAGAAAATCCTTGAAGCACAAGGAGGCAGAATTTATGTCAATAGTCAATTTGGCCTTGGCACGACTTTTACTTTTGTTTTGACATTTGATAAAGTCAGACCAGATTTTAAATGGAAAAGTGAAGAAATCGATATCGATGAGCGAGATGAGCGCATCATTAAAGTATTGGTGGTAGAAGATATGCCGATGAATCAGTTGTTGATGAAAACCATATTGGATGATTATGGATTTGAAAGAGACATTGCAGAAAATGGGAAAGTGGCCATTGAGATGATGCAGTCCAAAGCATATGATATTGTCTTGATGGATCTTCAAATGCCTGTTATGAATGGATTTGAAGCGACTGACTATATTCGAAATACGATGAAATCTAGAATCCCTATTATCGCTTTGACAGCTGATGTTACTACCATGGATTTAGCAAAGTGCACTGCGGCAGGGATGAATGATTATATCTCCAAGCCAATCGATGAGCGTGTTTTGTTCAGCAGAATTTTGGGCTTGGTGAAGAAGTCGCCCTATATAAGTCAGCAAGAATCAAATAAAGAAGAGGTAGAAACTTCCCACCAGTGCGTAGATTTAACTTATCTAAAACAGCGCACAAAATCGAATAGGACATTGATGATGGAGATGATTTCCATCTATCTAGAGCAGGCCCCGATTTTAATAGCGGCAATGAATAAGGCCTATGAGGATAGAGATTGGACCATGCTTCATGCCGCAGCGCACAAAATGATTCCCTCATTTTCAATCGTTGGCATCGACGAAAGGTATGAATGCAAAGCAAAGGAAATTCAGGAATTGGCGCGTGCTCATCAAGATTCAAAGGAGTTAAAACCACTTATTATAGCAGTTCAAGAAGTCTGTGAGCAGGCATGCAATGAACTGACGGAAATATATACTAAATTAAAAAATAACTAAAATGACACCAGATCGAATTAAATTATTTTTAGTAGATGACGATGCATTGTTTCTCAAATCTTTGGAGATTGAGTTTTTGGAGCATGCAGATTTTGAAATTGAGACATTTCCAACAGGAGAGAAGTGCTTACAGAATTTAAATCACTATCCCGATGTCATCATATTGGATTACCATTTAAATGGGATAGATAAAAATGCGATGAATGGATTGGAGGTGCTTGATAAGATCAAGGAGTATAATCCTGATATTCCAGTAGTGATGTTATCTTCACAAGATAAGATAGAAGTGGCCATTAATTGCATGCATCACCGGGCTTTTGATTATGTTGTCAAAAGTGAAACGGCATTTATGCGATTGCAAAAAATCATCACGACAATTTTTCAATATAAGAGAATGGAGAAGGAATTGAATTGGTATATGGAGCGGATGTAGAATGTTTAAGAATCCTCGATAAAAAGCGTCTTCAATTTTTTGAAGGCTTTTTTTTGTTCAATGGACGTAATTAAAATTACATGTAAATAATGTAAGTTTTTTTACAAATTGTGTAATGGTTTGAGTGTTAAATAAGGTGAATTTTGCGAAATAATACAATACATTCATCAAAAATCTACATTACCATGAAAAAACTAATCACTATCATTTCGTTTGCCCTATTGATGGGTATGATGAGCCTTAAAGCTCAAACGACATGTCCCGACGACAAAGTCGCGTATGTCAATTCAAAGAATACAGGTGGGACTGGAGCAATCAATTTGACCATTGGGATGGAAGAGAAAGCTTCTCAAGCATATCATTATGCGGGACCTGGAAAAGTGAGTGGGGCTCGTGTCTATGGAACGGTCACTTCTGGAATTGGTGTTTTTGTCCGAGTAAGTTTATTTGCTGTAGACGCAAATGATAGACCGACAGGATCAGCCCTTGCTGTAGCACCTTTAAGATTGATCTTCTCTTGGAGTCCCAATTTTTTCGATGTTAATTTCTCTCCTGCAGTTTCTGTCAATAGCAATTTCGCGATTGTTACGGAAGTTGTCAATGTACCAGGATGGGGAAATAGTTTTGCACTTACCTATACTGGAAATGGAGAAGGGAAGGGTGAGGATTTAGCGTCATTGGCTGGAACTTCAACAGGAAATAACTGGGCAAGTGCCATGACGACTTTTACTAAAGATGGCGATTTTTATATGTACCCAAGAATGACTCATTTCAATACGCCGCAATTTAGCATGCCTTCTTCATGCGTCAGCGCTGGGGCATCTGTTCAATTTGCGAATAGCGCTCAAATTACAAAGAGTGCGATGTTTAATAGAATTGCTGCATCAGGATATTCAGGTTCTAATTATATCTATACTTGGAATTTTGGCGATGGTTCTGCTGTATCAATGCAGAAAATCCTTCTCATACATTTATCAATGCGGGTGTTTATACAATTGTATTGACAACGACCATAGAAGGATGGGATGGGGTTTGTACGAAGACATTTTCTAAAAATATATCCGTTGGTTTGACTGCCAATGTAAATTCTATATCCAATGTCACTTGTAATGGAGGCAGCAATGGCGGTTTCACTGCAGCTGGTAATGGCGGTTCGCAGCCATATCAATACAGTTTAGATGGGATTAATTATCAGAATAATGCCATATTCAACGGATTAAGTGCTAATTCTTCAATCGTGTACGTGAAAGATGCATTGGGTTGTATCGCACAGAATAATTATTCTATTACAGAGCCTGCAGCGATTGCATTTACGACTGCTAGTTCAACGAGCTCTAGTTGTGGAAAATCGGATGGTGCTATTTTAGTAGCAACAAGTGGGGGTGTTGCTCCAATTCAGTTTCAATTGAATTCAAGCAGTTTTCAAACAAGTGGATCCTTTCCAGCATTGACTGCATCTACTTATGAGATAACAGCAAAAGATGCAAATGGCTGTACTAAAAAAACAAGCATCGTCGTAAATGATCTCGGAGGACCTTCTTTCTCTGGTGTTAGTGCTAATAATGTGAGTTGCTATGGAGGAAGTGATGGCAGCATTACGCTATCTTCATCAGGAGGAACAGGAGCGATATCTTATAGCATCGACAATGGTGTAAACTTTAAATCAAGTGGTATTTTTACCAACCTCACTGCTGGAAACTATGTCGCTATAGTCAAAGATGCAGCTGGTTGTACTGATATCCAAGTGGTGAAAATTATTCAACCACAGCAATTGAAAATTACAGCGAGTGCTGAATCTCTTTCTTGCTTCGGAAGCAATAATGGAAAAATTAATATCACTTCTATTTCTGGTGGTACAGGTGCTTTAACATTCAGTGTGAATGGCGTGAATTATCAATCTGGTATGAGTTTTTCAAATTTGTCTGCCGGCACTTATACCGTATATGCAAAGGATGTTACCAATTGCGCTACTTCAGTTACTGTGACAGTAAATCAACCAAGTCCGCTCAATGCATCTGTTAATGTCACCAATGCATTGTGCAATGGAAGTCAAGATGGAGCTATCTCTATTACAGGAAATAATGGAACCCCTGGATATGTTTATGCTATTGGAAGTGATAATGAGTTTCAAACAAATGGATTGTTTAATAATCTATCAGCGGGCAATTATGCTTTGACTGTGAAGGACGAAAACGGATGTATTTTTAAAACGAATGCAAATATTGGACAACCAACAGCTATCGTGCCTGTTGCGACACCAACTAATTCTACTTGTGGAAATACCAACGGTGGTATCTTGGCAACTGCTACAGGCGGATCAGGTGCTGGTTATACGTATAGTTTGAATAACGGTACATTTGGAAATGGCTTGTTCTCTCCGCTTAAAGCTGGGACTTATGTAATTACTGTTAAAGATGCAGTTGGATGCACGGTTTCGACCAATGCTAAAATATTCGATTTGGATGGACCAACTATTGTTTCTAGCACGCGCACCAATATCAAGTGCAATGGCGGCAATGATGGAAGCATCACAATCGGAACTGTAACGGGAGGCACTGGGGCATTGGAGTATTCAATTGATGGATCAAATTATCAATCATCACCAGTATTCAGTAATTTGACCGCTGGATATTATAATGTTACTGTAAAAGACGCTGTGGGCTGTATTGGTAATTTAATTGCTCATCTCATTGAACCGAGTGCATTTGTAATTACTTCATCTGTAGTGGACAATATTTGCAATGGAAGTTCAAATGGCTCGGCGACGATCTCTGTTGGCGGTGGCGCAGGAACTTTGGCATATAGCATTAATGGAGGAAATACATTTCAATCGAGCAATTCATTTAACAATTTAGCTGCAGGAAATTATCAAGTAATTGTAAAGGACGCAGGAGGATGTACGAGTGCTACTTGGTTCTCAATTGCACAGCCATTGCCAATTACTGCAACATACGGCGTATTAAATGTGACTTGTAAAAATGCCAATAATGGTACAATTGTTATTTCATCTTTAGGTGGAACGGGTTCACATGTATTCCGTCTTGATGGAGGCAATTATCAAACATCTAATGTTTTCTCAAATCTCGCTGGAGGAATTTATTCTGCTTCTGTGAAAGATAAAAATGGATGTGTATTGACATTTACGGTGATTCTTTCTGAGCCTTCGGCGCTCTCTATTAATGGCAGTGTTTCAAATGTGACATGTTCTGGGGGAAATAATGGGGTTATCAATCTCAGTGTATCTGGTGGAACGCCGGTTTATAGCTTTAAATGGTCGAATAATGTAGAAACCGAAGACAATTTCAATTTAGCAGCGGGAACATATAATGTGAAAGTGACCGATAAGAATGGATGTTCAGTTTCTAATTTATATACAATTACTCAGCCAGCTAGTCCATTGATTGTAAATGGAACAGCAGTTAATTCAACAGCAACTAAAAAAGGATCTGTAGATATCACCGTTACAGGTGGTGCGGGTGGATATACTTTCCTTTGGAGCAATGGCGTGAAGACAGAGGATGCTGCTGATCTCATTCCAGGTGTTTATACTGTTGTCGTTACAGATGCCAATGGCTGTGCTGCTTCTTCTACTTTTGTTATTGGAGGTACAGTAGGTATATCTAATCTCAACAATTTGGAGAATGATGTGACAATCTATCCAAATCCTGCGGTGAATCATGCTTTCATCGAAATGGAAGGGTATAATATGGAAAAATTGCAAGTGTGCAATTCTATCGGACAAATAGTGCTTAACGAAAGTCCGATGAGTTCAAAATATGAAATCAATACAACAGATTTAAATGATGGGGTATATTTTGTAAAAGTATACGTGCGTGAGCAATGGATAACTAAAAAATTGAGGGTGACTAAATAGTATATTTAATTTATTTGGTTTAAGAAGCGCCTAGTTGGATACACTAGGCGCTTTCTTTATTTTAGAACTCTTTGACCATTTGCGTCAAATCTGGAGAGAGAACAGCCATAATGTAAATTATGTAAATAAAACCCCCAATTGTGTAAGTGTTTGAATTTCCTCATGGCGTAGATTTGTATTTTATAAAGCAGGTTGGAAAGCCAATTACGTCTGCATAAAAACAATTTTAAAAATATATTATTAT
The DNA here is from genome assembly GCA_016713645.1 of Bacteroidota bacterium. GTDB lineage: Bacteria > Bacteroidota > Bacteroidia > Chitinophagales > JADJOU01 > JADJOU01. Next base: position 41,642 of record JADJOU010000003.1, on the reverse strand, counting down.
GAAAAGATTTAAAAATGGAATGATTATTTTAATGCTTACTGGATTGATGAGCACCATGATGAGTTGCAGTAAAAACAATACATTGGAAGGCGATACCAATGTTGATTTTGCGCAAGTCGGGCAATCGACGAGTGTTTATATCAATGTAAGTGGAACACCGTTGCCAGGTACATCTATCAAAGTCATCAACAATACAGAAGGCGTTGTTACTTATTCTGCGAGTGTGAATACCAAAGCGTATCCAGCTGATTTAATTAAATTGCTTTTAGAAAATCTCCCTACTGCTTTGGCCTATTATAATCCAAAAGATTTTACCTATAGTATTTCACCTACAGGTATAATGGATTTACAATTCAAATTAAAAATTACTACTGAGGGGATTCAGAATTATCTAGTCAATGGTGAGCCATGGACAGTTAGATATGCAGATGGCGTGGGAACTAAATATGAAGTAGAAACAAAGACAGGCGAAACACTCACGGCAGAGGTGACAGAAAAGACTGGCAAGGATGATTGGTCTTATGGATTTATGATGATTAAGACGAGTAAGGTAGAGTATGTAGCTCCAGAAGAAGATAAAGTGATCAAAAAAGTCAACTATCGCGTCAATCACAAATTTGGCTTGGTCTATCTCAAAGCAGAGTTTAGAAATGGCAAAGTGGCAGAGGTTGATTTGATGTAATATTCATGTAGTGCATTTATTTTTTAGGTCGCGCTCAGCATTCTTTGCTGGGCGCTTTTTTTTAGCAAATACAAATATTCGTAAAGTGTGATTTATGTAAGGATTAAAAAAAATGCTATAATAGGAGCATCGATGTTTATTGCCAAGTTTGTACTTCATTATTTAAATAAAATTTCACCATGAAGTATATATTACTTTCAATCATTCTTTTTTTCTCAGCAGGAACTATCCTAGCTCACTGTCCAATCGATCTACATAGGGCTCAAACCAATGCAGGCGTCGGATTGTCTAACTGGGGAATACCCGTTTACTTTGGCGTAGATTATTGTGTGGTACGCGATTTGACCATTGGTGGAGAAGCGAGTATGCGCTTGTTCAACAATACATTTGCAGGCAATAATAATCAGACAGTTTTTGGTATATCAGGCAATGGGAATTACCATTTCAATAGATTGTTGAAAATCAATAAGAATTGGGATTTTTATGCTGGATTAAATCTGGGATTGTTTCTTTGGAATAATTCAAAAAATTACCCTGGAGGATCGACGCGCTTGGGCCTTGGCGGGCAAATTGGTGGCAGATATTATTTCGGCAAGGCCTTTGGACTCAACCTCGAATTCGGCGGAGGCAATGTATTTGGCGGCGGAAAGTTTGGATTTAGTATTAGAATGTAGTAGAGACGCGATGCATGGCGTATCTTTTTTGAATGCCATTGGGACGCGATTGTTGTAGAGACGCGATGCATCGCGTCTCTACAACAATGGCATCGCGTCTCTACAACAATGGCGATGAATCGATGAATATTTACCCTTATCCATCCCCCGATCTTTCCCTATCTTTGCACCATGCCCCTCACCACACAACAAACATCGCACTTAGCCAACCTCGGTATTGAAACACTCAATCCCATGCAAGATGAAGCGCTTGCGGCGATTCGAGAAGTTAGTCAGACAATTATCATCGCACCTACGGGATCGGGAAAAACTGTCGCATTTTTATTGCCCATGGTGGAATTGTTGAAGCGAGAAGAGAAAGGCATACAATGCATTATCCTCGCACCTACCAGGGAATTGGCCATACAAATCGAACAAGTATGGAAGAAGATGGGCACGGGTTACAAGGTGAATGCCTTCTACGGCGGACATTCCATGCGGGTAGAGAAACAGAGTTTATCTGAACCGCCTACTGTATTAATTGGCACACCTGGTCGCATCGCCGATCACCTGACGAGGAGAACATTGGACTTAAGGGGTGTTCATGTGCTTATCTTAGATGAATTCGATAAATCATTGGCCATGGGTTTTCAGGATCAAATGTCCTACATTATTCAAAACCTGCGCCATTTGAAGACTAAAGTATTGGTGTCTGCGACAGAATCCATTGATATTCCCGATTTTGTAGCGATTGAAAATCCTACGAAAATTAATTATACAAATGATGCAGAGTCAGAATCTAAATTGATTGTACACACGGTTAAAGTACCAGGCAAAGATAAAATGGCGGGATTGGTAGATTTGTTATCCCACTTGGGAATGAGCTCCACGATTATGTTCTGCAATCACCGCGAGTCGGTTGAAAAGACCAGTGATTATCTAAAATCCAAGGGCATTGAGAATGCCTTTTTTCACGGAGGTATGGATCAAATAGATCGCGAGAAAGTATTGATTCAATTTCGAAATGGCAGTGCGACTTTTTAGTGGCTACGGATTTAGCTGCTCGCGGTTTGGATATTGAATCTGTAAAGAATATCATCCATGTGGAATTGCCTTTTCTCGAAGAGGATTTTATACATCGAAACGCAAGAACAGCTCGTATGAATGCCGATGGAAATGCCTTTCTGCTCATGCATTCAGAAGAGCGATTGCCCAAATTTATTGAAGAAATTCCCTCTGAATATATTGTCAAAAAATCTGCGGCACTTCCACCGCCATCTGTTTGGACGACACTCTATTTCAGCGGCGGGAAAAAAGATAAATTGAGCAAAGGAGATATCATGGGATTCCTCTCAAAGACAGGAGGATTGGAACGCGATGAAATTGGCTTGATTGAGCAATTGGATTTTATGTCATTCGCTGCAGTCAAGCGAAGTGTGATGAAGAAATTGTTGCCGATTTTGCAGTCTGAAAAGTAAAGGGCAAGAAATATAAGATTATTGAAGTGAAATTGAATGGTTCTTAGTTGTAAGTTGTGAGTTGTAAGTTGAGGTGGTTAGATACAGAATTCATTTTGTTCAAACGCATTGTTTCAAAAAACATATCTTTATTTTATAAATAGAGTAAATGGCTTTACCCAATATATACGATAAAAAAGTCTGTGATGAAATCATCGCGAGAATCAATCATTTGCAATCCACTACAAAGCCCAATTGGGGCAAGATGAGTGTCGCTCAAATGCTCGCGCATTGCAATGTTACTTATGAAATGATCTATGATAATATTCACCCCAAACCCAATCCAATTTTGAGGTTCATCTTGAAATGGATGGTTAAGGGCAAAGTAGTAGGTGAAGTGGGCTATCCTCAGAACGGGCCGACCGGTCCAAGTTTATCATCAAAGACGATAAGAATTTTGACTCAGAAAAAATCGCTTGATTGAGTATATCAAGAAATCACAAGAATTGGGTAGTTCTTATTTTGAGCAAAGAGAATCGAATTCATTTGGCGTTTTAAATTCGACCGAGTGGAATAATATGATGTACAAACACTTGAATCACCATTTGACACAATTCGGGGTTTAATACAATCATTTGAAATTTATTTATGCTCCGTACATTTATTATCGGCGATATACACGGTTGTTGCAATACTTTTCAGAGACTAGTGCTCGATGAAATTTGCATTCGGAAATCTGATAAGATATATTGCTTGGGAGATTATATCGATCGCGGACCCTATAGCAAAGGCGTAATAGACTTCATACTATCTCTTCGCAAAAGTGGCTATCATATCCATACCCTCCGCGGAAATCACGAACAAATGCTATTGAATTCAACGAAAATGAAAAAGCTTATGCGCATTGGATTAGAAATGGGGGCGATAAAACATTGGAATCATATAGCGCTCATTCTATCGAGGAAATGGATGCTGCGCACTTAGATTTTTTTAGACATACGGAGCACTATATACGAAATACGGATTTTATCGTCGCGCATGCAGGGTGGGATGTTGAATGGTCAAATCCCTTTGCAGATAAGCAATCGATGTTGTGGATAGGAAATTTTCCTGTAGATTTAAATTACTTAGATGGTAAATTATTGATTCACGGCCATACTTATCAAACATCAGATTATATCAAGAACCAAGATTTTATCGGAGCCATTAATCTAGATGGAGGTTGTGTATATACCAATAAGGAGGGCTGCGGCTCTCTATTTGCGCTCGATTTTTATGCGCGAAAATTTATTGAAGTGGAGAATTTGGATTTTTAATTTAAACCAATTCCTCTTGCAATTCTGGTATATCCATTACGGCATTGCACTGACTGCAGGTGCGCAAAGTGACATAATCAAAAAATGACTGCATTACTTTGGGCACTTGTCCTTCTATATCATCACAGTGAAATTTTGCTCGATACAGCACATTGTCGCATTGCTCGCAATACCATGTGCATACATCAAATTCATCTGCTTTGCGCTTTCGCTCAATGGAAAGACCAACTGTATTTTTATATCGCTGCGGAGAGTGTTCAACCCGCCGAGGCAATACAAAAAACTCTCCTTCTTTAATCGTGATGTTTTTGATCTTTCCATTTTCGCGAATAGGCATGACCATATCTCCTTTGATTTGATAGAAGAACTCTTCCCCTTCGCTGTAGTGAAATTCTTTGCGCGCATTGGGTCCATTGGCCAACATCACGATAAATTCCGTGTCTTGATGTACGACGTGATTTCCAAATGGTGGGTTCAATAAATCGCTGTTTTCATCGACCCATTTGCTGATGTTAAATGGCGGTATAATTGTCATGGTATTAAATTATAGTGTTCCTCTTCGCGCTTGCTCAGCTTCGATAGATTCAAATAATGCTTGGAAATTGCCTTTTCCAAAAGATTTGGCACCTTTTCGCTGAATGATCTCAAAGAATAATGTCGGTCTATCTTCAACGGGTTTTGTAAATATTTGCAATAGATATCCATCCTCATCTCGATCGACCATAATGCCCCATTTTTTTAAGGTTTCCAAATCCTCTTCGATATTCCCCACTCTATCTCTTACCGTATCATAATAGGTTCCTGGCACATAAAGAAATTCAACACCTCTGCTGCGCATTTGCGAAATTGTAAAGACGATATCATCTGTAGCAACGGCAATATGCTGACAGCCTGCGCCATTGTAAAAATCTAAGTACTCTTCAATTTGTGATTTCTTCTTCCCTTTCGCTGGTTCGTTGATAGGGAATTTGATGCGACCATTTCCATTCGTCATCACTTTGCTCATCAAAGCCGTATATTCTGTGGAGATATCTTTGTCATCGAAACTAATCAAATTTGCAAAGCCCATGACTTTCTCATAGAATGTCGACCAAGTATTCATTGAGCCCAATTCTACATTTCCGACCATGTGATCGATGTATTTCAATCCTATTGGAATAGGGTTGTAGCCAGTTTCTAATTTCTCATATCCCGGCATGACTATGCCTTGATAGTTTTTCTTTCAATAAAAACATGCACAGTATCACCATAAGTATGAATACCAGCTCTTTTGATGATGCCATTTTCATCTTCTATGGTTTCTGGTTGCATATAGGGAAATGCACCGCGTTCAACAGTTTGCTCGAAAGCATCAAATGCATCATCTACCCATAGCGCAATGACTTTTACGCCATCTCCATGCTTGGCGATATGCTCTGTAATTTCATTTTTTTGCGCTCCTGGTGATGTCAATACCAATCTTATTTTATCTTGAACCAATACATAGGATGTTCTATCCTTTACACCTGTTTCCAAACCAGCATAGGCGAGGTCTTGAAAGCCAAAAGCGGTCTTATAGAAATGCGCAGCTTGTTTTGCATTGCCCACATAGAGCTCTACATAGTCAGTGCCATTGATGGGAAGAAAATCTTGTGCTTCTTCAAATAATTTGGTGCCTGTGTATTCAAAATTTTTAACGGCGGTTAAATCTGTTGTACTCATGATATGAAAATTTTATTTTTTATAAATGAATTATGAATTGGGTTCTACATAGATATTGTTGTCAACATAGTATTTAATGCGCTCTTTAATAAGGGGTAAGCTCTCAAACAATTGTTGATAGGAATCAATGACAAAATACTTGTCTTGGAATCGCTCTTTGATGTATGGCGTATCTAATATATTTTGAACATCGAATGCTTCGTGAACTGCTTTATTGCTCAAACTGTAAAGCGATTCTCCAGGTGATGAGAGAATACCTGCACCATATATTTTCAATTGATTTTCTTCTTTGATCAATCCAAATTCTACCGTGAACCAATAGATGCGCGAAACCAATTCAACGGCAGAGGGATTGTCAATGTATTCCAAAGCGATATTGCTAATGCCTTCTAAATAGTCGCAGAAAAATTGTTCGCTCAATAGTGGTACATGACCAAATACATCGTGAAACATATCAGGTTCTTGGATATAGTCGAATTTGCTCAATTCCCTCAACCATGTTGTGACCGGAAATTCTTTTCTAGAGAGATGCTCAAAGAATGGTTTATTACTCACATAGCCTGGCACCACATACACACTCCATCCAGTTATATTGTTCAGTTCTTTGTTGACGATAGAGAATCTAGGAACTTCTGTCGGTAGGAATTTTACTTTTTTTATTCCATCTATAAATGCCTTAGTGGCCATAAGCGGCAATTGGTGCATTTGTTGGGCAAACAACATCGACCATACTTTATGATCATCTGCTGTGTATTTGTCATATTCTTGAACCATGGGTTTTTCTATTTCCTGAATCATAAAGCGAGAATTTAAATGGTGATTGAATTAAGATTGAATTTGCCAAGATTTATAATAGTTCGGAATTTCGATTTCGAGTGCTGCTTTGGTAATTTGGACTGGATTGAATGGATCGATCATCACAGCCAATTCATTGGTCTCTTTTTTACCAATGCTACGCTCAATCGCGCCTGGATGAGGTCCATGTGTCAATCCACCTGGATGTAGAGTGATCTGCCCTTGTTGGATATTATTCCTGCTCATAAAATCACCATCTACATAATACAATAATTCATCGCTGTCGATATTGCTGTGGTGGTAAGGTGCAGGAACTGCCTCTGGATGATAGTCGTACATGCGCGGCACGAATGAGCAAATCACGAAATTGTTTCCTTGAAATTGTTGGTGAATCGGAGGCGGCATGTGAATCCTTCCTGTGATAGGTTCAAAGTCATGAATAGAAATTGCATAAGGATAAGAACAGCCATCATATCCAATTAAATCGAATGGATGCGTTTCATAAGTATAAGGATAAATCAATCCGCGTTTTTGATTTTGATTAAAAATTCTCCTTTCTCTTCGTGCGTCTCCATATCGTATGGGAGTTTGAAATCTCGCTCGCAGAAGGGAGAGTGCTCTAAGAATTGTCCATATTGATTTCTATATCTAGAAGGTGTTTCTACGTGGCTGAATGATTCTACAAAGAGAATTTTATTGTCTGGTGTATCAAATTCCATCTGATAGACCGTGCCTCTCGGAATGACTATATAATCACCATATACGAAGTCTATTTTGCCATACATGGTTTTGAGTTTTCCAGAACCTCTGTGTATGAAGAGTATTTCATCGGCATCGGCATTTTTGAAAAAGTAATCGTTAAAACTTTTCTTCGGTGCTGCGACACCGATATGCATATCGTTATTGACGAAGAGCACTTTGCGGCTTTTGATATAATCATCTTCAGGAATAGCATCAAATCCTAGGTAGGATCGATTTTGCAAATTATCTTCTATCGCAATTTCTGGACGAATGCTATAAGATTGTGCCATTTCTTTTACGATGGTGGGCGGGTTTAAATGATAGAGCAAAGATGATATTCCCCCGAAACCCTCTGTTCCAAATAGTTCCTCATGATATAATGCGCCATTGGGCTGTCTAAAAACGATGTGTCTTTTGCGTGGAATCTTTCCTATCTGACGATATACTGGCATATGGTGAGGATTTTTTGGAGTGAATAAATTGCTTATAAGATGATTTCTAATGCAAAACTAATAATTAAAATAAAAAGACCTTTATATCTTTAAATATTTTTTGAGAATAAATGCTAATTATTTGATAATGAAATAAATAAATTTTTATTTGGGTCATTATTTAACATTTGAATAAGGGAATTTGGGCTCATTTTGGTCGTAAATGAGTCTTTTTAGCGGAATTGAAATGTCATTTTCACTTCTCAAAAGAGTAGTGATAAAGTGTTCTTTCAAAATGATTAAGTTTAAAACTGCTCAGCTTAAAAACCCTTTTAAATACAAGCGTATTCGGGATAAATTGAAATAATATTCAAGCAGCCACTATAAACCATGTACTTTTAGGAAAAATTATTCAGTTCAGTAACATGAGTTTCAAAGAATTAAACCTCAGCAATCAACTGCTCAAAGCGCTTGATGAAATGGGATTGACAGAACCAACGACGATACAGCAGCGTGCATTTGCGCCGATTATGGCTGGTAGAGATGTATTGGGTATTGCACAAACGGGTACAGGAAAGACTTATGCCTATTTATTGCCTTTGATGCGTTTGTGGAAATATTCTAAGGCTATGCTGCCTGAGATATTGATATTGGTTCCGACGAGGGAATTGGTCATACAAGTTTTAGAAGAGACAAATAAGCTCGGCAAGTACTCTAATATTCTCGCAGTGGGCGCTTATGGTGGAGGGAATATCAATGTGCAAATGGCAGAAGTTCATAAAGGGGCAAATATTGTTGTCGCTACACCAGGAAGATTATTGGATTTGATTCTCAAAGGGACAATCAATCCAAAATTGATCAAGAAATTGGTGATTGATGAAGTAGATGAAATGTTGAATTTGGGTTTTCGAACGCAGATCAATAATATCTTGGATTTGTTGCCAGAGCGCAGACAGAATCTGATGTTTTCTGCGACGATGACAGATGAGGTGCAAAAATTATTGAGTGGATATAATTTCAACAATCCAGAGAAAATTGAAGCGGCACCTACGGGAACGCCACTCGCCAATATCACTCAGATTGGTTATAAAGTGCCAAATTTTTATACGAAAGTAAATTTCTTGGTGCATTTATTGGAGACGGATAAGAGTATGACGAAGGTGTTGATATTCGCTGGCAGCAAGAAATTAGCGGATGCAATCAATGAATTGATGGAATTGAAATTTCCTGATCAGCTCGCCGTTATACATTCGAACAAGGCGCAGAATCAGCGATTCAAAACCGTTCGTGAATTTGAAAGTGGGGAGAATAGCATACTGATTGCTACGGATATTATCGCTCGAGGATTGGATGTATCTGGTGTTTCGCATGTAATCAATATGGATGTGCCCAATGTTCCAGAGAATTATATGCATCGAATCGGAAGAACGGGACGTGCTGACAAAAAAGGGATTTCCATTACATTCATCAATGACTTCGATAAAGAGAATAAGCTTAAAGTGGAAGAATTGATGGGCAGAAAAATTGCCATGAAGAAGATGCCAGCCGAAGTGGAAGTTTCTACGGTATTGATTTCAGAAGAGCAGCCTAAAGTGCATGAGCCATTTGTTGAAAAAGTAAAAATTAAGAAAGTCGAAAAGGGCGCTTCTTTTCACGAAAAGAAGGACAAGAATAAAAAGGTGAATCAAAAAATTACGCGGGAAGATCAGAAGAAGAAAAAGTATGGACGGCGCTATAAAAAAGAGCACCGGAAGGATTAAATATTCAGCAAGCATGGAAGGGAATACGACAGAGGGAAAGATTTATGAAATTTTTTTGAATGATACGCGCATTGGACTGACGAAGTTGGAAAATGCGGATATATCGCTGGGCCTTTTATTTGGCGAGGTCTATTGGATTAAAATTCCATCTCCTTATGATTTCATTAAAGACTATTGTGTTCAAAATCTATTAGATTTTAAAGACAATGCAGAAGATGAAATCATCTCAACGGGACATATCCCACTCTTGCGCATCGTCGATAAAGAAGGGCTAGTTATAGAAGGTGAAGAGCATTCCCTCTTTGGTTCTGATGCAGATGTATTTGAAATCAGTATTGAAGGAGTATCGATGGAATTATTGAAATCAGAATTTCCGCATCATATCGAAGAGCACCTTTCTCAGGAAAATGAATAACTATTGCTGATCTATACAGCTTTGCCCAATACTTGTAATTCTCTCTCCACATGCTGTTTGAGCGTCTTATGCGACTCTTTCATCTGATACATCATAATGGCATAGAAGACGGATTTGTCGACGAGTTTTAAATCATTTCTAAACGCCCAAAAAATGAGTTTCCAAAATTTCCCCCGATTTTCATCTTTGATACTCAATAAGTAGACGATTCTAAATACCATCGCGAATAGCTCAGCATTGAATGGGGTTTTGACGCTAATTTGAGTTTTGGGATATTTGTATTTTTGAAAAATTGGATGATTCGATCGTAAGAACCACTTGGGGTATAAATCTCTTCAGTCACATGTAGAAACCCTCTATACAATTTTTCTAAATCCATGACGGGCACTATATTCGTCTCTCCTTCTAGAAATGCAAATGGTTTGGACAATCGATTTTCTTTTTTAATTCGCTCGTATAATTCAGTACCAGGAGGCGCTTTGAGGATATTGACAATAGGCAATGGAATCCCACTCTCTTGGATGAATTGAATTTGTCTATCAAAGATGTCATCGCGATCTTCATCAAATCCCACAATAAATCCCCCAGAAATGATGAAGCCTTTTTCGTGGATGAGGTTGATATTTTCAATTAAATCTCGCTTGAGGTTTTGACCTTTGGATGAAGCTTCTAAACTCTTCTCGTCGGGTGTTTCTATCCCGATAAATATATGTCTGAATCCAGCATCTATCATGAGATTCATCAATTCGTTGTCGTTGACCAAATTGATGGTCAATTGTGTCGCGAAATAGAATTCTGGTTGAACTTTTTTCCGCCATTCAATCAATGCCGGCAATAAATCATATTTCAATACGCGCTTATTGCCAATGAGATTGTCATCAGCAAATAAAACCATTTGAATATTGGGGTCTTTTCGAATCAATTCCAATTCGCCTATGATTTGATCTGATGTTTTTGTGCGCGCGACTCTCCCAAATAGTGCGGTCACATCGCAGAAGTCACAAAGGAATGGACAACCTCTTGAAAACTGAACGATCGCATAGAGATAATCTTTGAAATCGATGAGATGATAAGACGGCAGCGGTGTTTTGGTTATATCAGAAAATTTATCTGATTGGTATATTCTCTGTGGCTTTCCATTTGCTAAATCATCGAGGAAAGGCTGTAAAGTGATTTCTGCTTCATTCAAAACGAAATGATCAATTTGATCGAATCGCTCATATTCATGTGTAAACAGCGGACCGCCGGCGACGATTTTTTATTCAGGCGCTTGCATTGCTGGATAATTTCTCGAACTGATTGTTCTTGCACATTCATCGCAGAGACAAAGACTAAATCAGCCCATGCGATGGCTTCATCGGTGAGTGGTTTTGCATTGAGGTCAACTACTTTTTTATCCCAATCCGCAGGCAACATTGAAGCCACGGTCAACAAGCCAAGTGGCGGATAGGCAGCCTTTTTCCCACAATGCGCATGAAGTGTTTCATGGCGTAAAATGTATCGGGCATTTCAGGATATATGAGTAGTGCTTTCATGTTTGTTCAACTAATTTCTTTTTGTAATAAAAAAGATTGATTTATTTTTAGCTTAAAAATATATATAAAGGTTGAAATTGACTAAATCTTATTTTAGGGATGGTTGTTGGTTGTTAGGTGTTCGTTGATAGTTGCAGGGTTGGAATTGAAAGCCCTCTACAAAATTCTTCAATTCCACCAAATAAAATCGTCAATCGTACATCGTCAATCGCAATTACTTTTTGATCAATCGGTCCACCACTTCTTGTACTGTTTCAATTTTATGGGTATATTCAATACTGGGTCCTGCGCACCAGATGGTTTTGTATGTCGCGCCGAGTGCTGCTTTTTCCAAAGATTTCATGCCTTTCCAATAGGTGAGCATTTTGACGTATTTTTTGAGAAATTTGAATTTGTGCAGGAATTTTTCAAGCCAATTGATCTCCGTTCCAATCGATTGTTGGTAGGGTGTATTGATGACGGTACAAGGGACTCCTGATAATTTGGTCGTCTTGACAATGTCATTTTTGCCATATTGAATGCAGGCATTTTTATAGTCTTGGCTCACAGGGCTTTCATGGGTGGCGATAAATGGACTGCCTACGGAGACGCCGCAGGCGCCCAATGTCAGTTTCTCCTCTAATCCGCGGTGATCGCCGACACCTCCTGCTGAGATAACGGGGATACCAAATTCTCGAATTAAATCGGGGATGAGGGTTTTGTATGATTCCGTGCCGCAATGTCCTCCCGCTTCTGATGATACAGCGATAAGCGCATCACAGCCAAGTGGAACTACTTTTCTCGCGTATTCGAGATTGATGACATCGCAGAAGACTTTGATTCCCAATGGTCGACAAGCTTCGATAATAGCTTTAGGAGAGCCGAGTGAGGTGATGATATAGTCCACTTTATATTCCAAACAGGTGTTCAATTGTTCTTCAAATCGATAATTGGATCGATTGGCTATGAGGTTGACCCCGAATGGCCCTTTGCAATTCAATTTTAATTCATCCAATGCAGCGCGAAAATCGCTGTCTGTTCGATAGTTTAATGCTGGAACACAACCTGTTATTCCCGCATCTGCCGCAGCGATGAGCATTTTGGTATTACTCACCAAAAACATGGGCGCCATGATGATTGGATAGCGAATACCCAATATTTCTGTCAAATGCGTATTCATAACCTTTTATATTTGCTCTAATTATTTTGAATGGATAAATCTACAAAATCAAATTGGAATATTGCTTATGACTTAGGTGAATTGTCATCAATTGCTGCGCAATTATTGGTTGAATTTCCTGAAGCACGCATTTTTACTTTTAAAGGGGAAATGGGAGCGGGGAAGACAACTTTGATCGAAGAGATATGCAGGAGTTTGGGCAGTAAAGACAATTTGAGCAGTCCGACTTACTCCATTATCAATGAGTATCATGCGAATGATCAAATTATCTATCATAGTGATTTGTTTAGATTGAAATCGCTTGAAGAAGCAATTCATGCAGGGATTGAAGAGGCTATTTATAGTGGGGCGTATTGTTTTATTGAATGGGCTGAATTGATTTATGATATATTGCCCGCTGATACCATTCATTTAGAAATTGAAGTTTTAGAACCGACGAAGCGCAGGATTCGTCAAATTAATTTAGAATTATGAAACACTGGATAACAGCCGCTCGCTTGCGCACCTTGCCACTGGCACTTTCTTGTATCATCACAGGATCTGCTTGCGCCCATATCCTTGGCGGTTTTCGCTGGTTTATATTTATCAATGCATGTATCACCACAATCTTATTGCAAGTACTGTCTAATTTTTCCAATGATTATGGCGATGGGGTAAAAGGGACGGATGAGAATAGAATTGGTCCTGCTAGAGCGGTGCAAAGCGGTTGGATCAGCCACGAAGAAATGAAAAAGGGCATTGTCGCGACCATTATCCTCACATTGATTTCAGGAATTTCACTGCTAATAATTAGTGGTTTGAATATCATTTGGACATTGATATTTTTTAGTTTCGGAATACTATCCATCCTCGCAGCATATAAATATACTGTAGGCAAGAACGCCTATGGATACAGGGCTTTGGGAGATGTATTTGTATTTTTGTTTTTTGGTTTAATGGGTGTGATTGGCAGTTCGTATTTATATATTCATACGGTCTCATTATCTATTTTACTGCCAGCGATATGCATTGGCGCACTCTCCACAGCAGTCTTACACCTCAATAATATGCGCGATACAGAGAATGATATCGCAAGCAATAAACGCACGGTTGCCAATATCATCGGCATTCAAAAATCTAAGTATTATTTTGTATTTCTTTTAATCACGGTGATGTCTTCTCTCATAGCTTATAATTATATGAGAAATACGGCTAGTCTTTATTCTTATGCCTTTGTATTGATTTATCCCTTGTTTTTTATACTCATTAAAAAAGTCATGGGCACCAAGGAATATGCACAGTACGATGCTTATTTAAAGCCGCTAGCATTGGGCACTTTTGGACTTTCTATCTTATTTGCAATTGGTTTACTATGGCAATAATTCGCGCGACAATTTCACATCGGAAAATGGAATTTATCCGTCCAGCGGGCACTTCGAGAGGCGTATTGAACGATAAAGATGCGTATTTTATACATTTATTTGATGAGTCAGAAAACGAGGGAATCGGTGAATGTTCTATTATCAAAGGTTTGAGTATTGATGAAAGAGAAGATTATATGGATTGTCTGAATGATGTGGTTAACCGACCAGATTATTATTTGGCTCATATAGATTTGATTTGTGAATTTCCTTCGATTGTTTTCGGATTGGAAACAGCTTATCAAAATTTATTACAGAAGAAAGAGGGTTTATATTATCCCTCGGATTTTACACTGGGAAAAGTGGGCATTCCTATCAATGGATTGATTTGGATGGGAGACGAAAATAATATGATTCAGCAGGGTGAGGAAAAAATGGAACAAGGATTTACTTGTGTAAAATTAAAAATTGGAGGAATCGATTTTGATTCTGAGTGCAGGGTTTTAGAAAGTGTTCGAAAGAAATTGACCTTTCCGAAGATAGAATTGCGTGTAGATGCGAATGGTTCATTCGATATCGATAATGCCATGGAATATTTGGACTTTTTATCGAAATACGATTTGCATTCCATTGAACAACCGATTGCCGCTGGGCAATATGAGTATATGCAACAACTTAGTGTACATTCTCCCATTCCCATTGCATTGGATGAGGAATTAATTGGGATATTCAAGAAGGAAGAAAAGGAAGAGATGCTTGACACCATCAAACCGCAATTTATTGTATTGAAACCATCCTTACACGGCGGGATTTCAGGTTGCACTGAATGGATTGAATTGGCAAATCAGCGAAATATACAATGGTGGATTACCTCTGCTTTAGAGAGCAATATCGGTTTGAATGCCATCGCTCAATGGACAGCGACATTGAGTAGTACGAAGTATCAGGGATTGGGCACTGGCTTGTTATTTGCAAATAATTTCGAATCCAATTTGTTGATTGAAAAGGGGAAATTGTGGTTTAGGCCATAAAAATTGTATCTTTATTTCTAGCATGACTAATCTACGCCTACAGCAAATTATATTATTGGTAGGAACCCTCATTGGCATCGCCAAATTTTGGGCGTATTTTATTACGCATTCCAATTCGATATTTTCTGATGCATTAGAATCGCTCGCTCATATTGTGATTGGTGTCTTCGCGCTCTATAGTATTTATTTATCGTCATTACCAAAAGATAGCAATCATCCCTATGGACATGGAAAAGTGGAATTTATTTCTTCGATGATAGAGGGTTTTTTAGTTTTGAGTTCTGGGATAATTATTTTAGTAAAATCAATTTACAGTCTTTACCACCCTGTTGAAATGCATGAATTGCATACGGGTATCATCATCGTATCTATTGCGGGATTATTGAATTATTTGATGGGCGCCATGGCTTCCAAGCAGGGAAAACGAACCAATTCTCCAACCTTAATCGCAACAGGGGTTCATTTAAAAAGCGATGGTTATACCACCGTTGCTTTGATTTTGGGATTGGTTGTAATGAATATCACGAATTTGTTGTGGATGGATAGTGTGATTGCGATGATTTTTTGCGCTATCATTATTTATCAAGGGGTGAAGATATTGCGCGAGAGTGTGGCGGGCATCATGGATGAATCAGATGAAGTATTGATCAATAGTATCATTGAGTCCTTGCATATTCATCGAAAAGATGCTTGGATTGATATTCACAATTTTAGGATCATCAAATATGGCCCAGGAATTCATATCGATGCGCATTTGACGCTTCCATGGTATTACAATGGAAGAGAGATTCACCATGAAGTGAAGTCAAAGAATTGGAATCTTTAATTGATGAAATCAAGAAGGATAAAGTGGAGATGTTTGTGCATACAGATCCCTGCGAGGAGTGGAGTTGTCGAATATGTCAAATGAAAGAGTGTCAAGTTCGGAAAGAAAAATTTGAGCGCAAAATTGAGTGGAATTTGGAGAATATCATTCGCGATGAAAAACATAAAATAGGATCATGATTGAATTGATACAATACAATGATGCAAATCATACGCAGGAGAAGTATGCTGATATAGATGCTGTACTCGCTAAATTTGATTCTTCCAAAGTGAATTGGGTGAATTTTGATTTTAAATTGGATAAGGGATTTATCGATCAGTTGACGAGTAAAATCCATCTACATCCGCTAGTTGCAGAGGATTTATTGCTCAAAGATATCGTCCCGAAAATGGAATTTTACGACGATCATATCTTCGCCATGATTAAGATGATGTCGCTGAACGACCGATCAGAAGTGATATTCGAAACGGTATGTTTTATATTGACGAAAGATGCGGTTTTCACATTTCAAGATGGTGTTCAAGGCGATGTATTCGGCGATGTGCGGAATCGAATTGTCAATCATTTTGGAAAAATTAGGAAGAGCAAGAAGGACTATCTCTATTGGAGATTATTGGATGCAGTGATTGTGAAATACCAAAAAGTGATGGAGCATTTCAGAGCAGAAATTGAATTGCTGGAAGAAAATCTCATTGAGCATCCGACGGAGATTCAGACCAATAAAATCATGTTGCTCAAGCGACAAATCAATTATATTCGGAAGTTCATCATTCCACTTCGCAATGAATTTGCCATTGTCAAGATCGAACCGAGTAATTTAATTGAAAAAAGCACCATCGCCTATTTTAAAGATACCCTCGACCATTTGAATCATTTACAATCTTCCTTTGATTCATACCGTGACATGTTGCGCGATGTATTGAAATTGCAGAATGCCAATCAATCTCAATATATGAATCAAGTGATGAAAACGCTTACCATCATCTCTTCCATCTTCATTCCGCTCACATTTTTAGTTGGTGTCTATGGAATGAATTTTGAGTTCATGCCTGAATTGCATTATGTGTATGCTTATCCTATTTTGATTCTATGTATGATCTTGATGAGCATGGCCATGTTGTATTACTTTAGGAAGAAAAAGTGGTTGTGAAATAAGTTTCGATTTTCTCATTTTTATAAATATTTTATTTCTTAAATTTATTCTTTGTTCAGGTAGAAGAAATATTAATTGCTAATTAATAGAATAAATGGCATTCAAAAAATAGTATTATTTTCATGATTAAATACTAGAATAAAACTTAATTAAGGCGAATTCGCCACAATAAAAATGAAAGTATGGTAAAGAATAAAATTATTCATGTTCAGGGAAGAGAAATAGCGTTGATTTCTGACAAAGTGAATGATTATATTTCACTCACAGATATGGCTCGTTACCGAGATCCAGAGCGAACAAATTATATTATTCAAAATTGGATGAGAACCAGAAGTGCTATAGAATTTTGTGGACTTTGGGAGCAGCTCAATAATTCGGATTTTAAAAGCATCGAATTCGATGCCTTTAAAAGTGAATCAGGGTCAAATAGCTTTGCGCTTACCCCTCAAAAATGGATTGAAAGCACCAATTTTAAAGGTATAATCGCAAACTAAAAATGTTATACTCGCACATCATTTGCTGATTTTTTTTTTTTATGCAATTTCTTTTCTTATAGGTATGCGAATTAAATATGTGATTTTGAATTAACCTGTTTTGAGAATTGAACGAATGAACCCAATGGGTTCAAATGTTGATAGAACTAACAATAATCAATAGCACATGCGACCCCTTCGGGGTCGAACATCATCTGCATTGCCATATTATAAATATATTATCCTTTCGGGATAAAGTGGGGAGTGGAGAAGTGGTTGTGAGTAAAAGTTAGGATTTTTTCAACTTTATAAGTATTTTATTACCTAAATTTATTCTAAAAAAGGAAGTATGGTAAAAAATAAAGCAATAAATGTAAAAGGAACAGAAATAGCTATTATTCAAAAAGGTCAGGAAGATTATATTTCTCTAACAGACATGGTCAAAGGCTTTAGTGATGACACGATGATTTATCGTTGGATGCGGAACCGCAATCCTTTGGAATTTATAGGAATTTGGGAGCAAATGACCAACCCAGAGTTTAAAGGTAACGAATTCTTTACCTTTAAAAGTGAATCAGGGTCAAATTGCATTGCGCTTACCCCTCAAAAATGGATTGAAAGTACTAATTTTAAAGGTATAATCGCAAACTAAAAAAGTTATACTCGCACATCATTTGCTGATTGTTTTTCATTATGCAATATCTTTTCTTATCGGTATGCGAATTAAATATGTGATTTTGAATTAACCTGTTTTTGAGAATTGAACGAATGAACCCAAAGGGTTCAAATGTTGATAGAACTAGCAATGATCAATAGGACATGCGACCCCTTCGGAGTCGAACATCAACTGCATTGCCATATTATAAATATATTATCCTTTCAGGATAAGAAGGAGAAAGATGAAGCGGTTGGGAAAAAATCTTACGAATTCTTTAATTATTGTTTTGCTTTTTTGCGAAAAGGGATTTCATAATTAATTCCAACTGAAAAGTTAATACTCTTTTGTGGGACGAGTGGTTTTGTGATAATATCCGATTTGAATAAATTTGTATAGTCGATATTTAATTGAAGAAATACATTTTTGTATACCCTTTGTTTGAGCCCAAGATATATTTGATGTGTAAACTTCGAATGAGGTGCAATAAATGAGTAACTGGTATCAGAAGTTATTGTAGATTTTTGAATATCCGAATAAACAGTGTTATCTACAATCACATTTGATATATTCGATCCAAAATTAAGACCAGTCATCAATATGGTATTTTTGAAAAAGAATAATGATAATGAATCATGAAAAGTAATTTGTGAATCTGCACCTTTTCATAATAGAAATTATTAGGGAAAGTTTGAAGACCAATTCCATTCTCAACATCATGAATATAAGCGTCATTGAAAAATAATCCACCAATTCCCAAACCACTTTTTTTATTAAATTGGTGATTAAGTTTTAATTGAAAATTTGGATAAGCTGTGAACAACTTTGTTCCTCCTGATGCTGTTATAGGGGCACAAAAATTCAGCCCTCCATATGCTGAAAGTCCCCAATTAGAAGAGTTCGCAAATGATACAATACTTTTATAAGTAATTAAGACAATGATGAAAATTTTATTTCTCATTCTAAAACAAATTTGTTCAGGATATTTATTAAAATTCTTTCCCCTTGTTTATAGAAACAAAACAACAAAAAAGGAGCAAAGAAGCATAATAAACCCTTTCTATACCTTCCCAATCACCATCTTCACCTTTACCTCATTGATTTCAAATTCCTCGCCAGTGCTGAGTTCGGCGAAGGTGATATCATTCGCCAATACTTCAGCAGCTATATAGGATTTGAATTCCACCATCACATTTTCAAGAATGGCATTGTGCGCAATTTGTATATTTATTTTATCTGTCACATTGAAATCATTTTCCTTTCGATATGTCTGGATTTTATTTACCATCTCTCTGGCATACCCTTCTGCAATCAAATCTTCTGTGAGGGTAATGTCCAAGGCGACGGTGATGCCATTTTCACTGGCGACCAACCATCCCGGCATATCGCTGGTGGTGATTTCTACTTCTTCTAAAAGCAATGAATAAGGCTCATTATCCAATTGAATTTCTAATTGTTTATTCAATTCAATGGCTCGGATATCGTCTTGGCTGAATGCATCGACAGCAGCGCTCAAAGCCTTCATCTTGCTTCCCATCTTTTTTCCTAGTACTTTGAAATTGGCCTTGATTTTCTTGGTAAACAATCCACTGGTGTCGGTCAAATACTGCAATTCTTTGACATTGACCTCTGCCTTGATGATGGATTCCACTTTTCTGAAACTGCAAAATGTCATTTTCTGAAAGCACTGGTATAATTGCTTTAGCAAGTGGTTGACGCACTTTGATGCTCTCCTTTTTGCGCAGCGACAAAATCAATGAACAGACATCTTGCGCTTTATCCATTCGGTCTTCTAAAGGCAATAAGATGTAATTGCTATTGGATAAAGGCATGTTGGTGCAGTGAACTGATTCATTATTTCCCTTTAGATTTTGGTATAACCAATCTGAAAAGAATGGTGCAATTGGACTCATCAATGGGGCAATTGCTTCTAGACATTCATAGAGTGTTTCGTATGCCGCTTGTTTGTCAGTGCTGCTCTCCGATTTCCAAAAACGCCTTCTGCTCAAGCGCACAAACCAATTGGATAAATTTCGATCGACAAAATTCTCGATGGCTCTCGCACTTGGCGTCGGTTCGTAATTGTCTAAATTCTCCGTAACATCTTTGATGAGTGAATTCAATTTTGAAATAATCCACTGGTCGAGTTCTGATCGCTCGGCAACAGGAATCGCTTTTTCTTTATTGTATTCAAACTGATCGATATTCGCGTATAGCGCAAAGAATGAATAGGTATTGTATAAGGTGCCAAAGAATTTTCTTCGCGTCTCTTCCACACCTTCGATATCGAATTTCAAATTGTCCCAAGGCTGTGAATTCGAGATGATATACCACCTCACCGCATCAGCGCCATATTTTTCGAGGGTGCTAAATGGATCGATGACATTGCCCAAACGCTTGCTCATCTTGACGCCATTCTTGTCTAATACCAATCCATTGGATACGACATTTTTATAGGCAGGACTATCGAATAGCAATGTGCCGATGGCATGCAAGGTGTAGAACCATCCGCGCGTTTGATCGACGCCTTCTGCGATAAAATCTGCAGGGAAGGAAGCTTTGAAATTTTCCTGATTTTCAAATGGATAATGCCATTGCGCATAAGGCATGGAGCCGCTGTCAAACCAAACATCGATGACATCGAGTTCGCGGCGCATCAATTTGCCACTTTCACTTACTAATACCACTTCATCGATATAAGGTTTATGCAAATCGGGCAATTCACTTTTTTGAATTGGATGCAATCCACTCGCATTGCATTTTTCAATTTCTACTTTCAATTCTTCGACGCTGCCGATGCATTTTTGTTCGCTATTGTACTCCGTTCTCCAGATAGGCAATGGAATACCCCAGTATCTTGAGCGAGATAAATTCCAATCTTGGATATTCTCCAACCAATTCCCAAAACGCCCTGTTCCCGTGCTCTCTGGCTTCCAGTTGATTTTCTTATTCTTGGCGACCAATTTATCTTTTGCCTTCGTCATGGCGATAAACCATGAGTCCAATGGATAGTACAAAATCGGTTTGTCTGTTCTCCAGCAATGCGGATAGTTATGCGCATATTTCTGCACATTGAATGCTTTATTCTCCGTTTTGAGTTTAATGGCGATATCGATATCGGGTGATTTATAATCGGCTTCGTTGATATAATCTTTTACATATCGTCCGCTGAGTTCGCCCATGCCCTCGATAAATTTCCCCGCTTTATCGACCATGGTGAGGGATCCGATATTGTTTTGTTTTGCAACGCGGTGGTCATCTGCTCCAAAGCTAGGAGCGATGTGCACGATGCCCGTTCCATCTTCTGTGCTCACAAAATCTCCGACGATTACTTTCCATGCATCCCCATCGATATGATTTTTAGCATTGGCTTCATAAGGCAATAATTGTTCGTATTCAATACCCGCCAATTGATTGCCCTTGCAAATTTGCAGGATGATGTAAGGAATGTTTTTGTCACCGGCTTTATAATCTTCAAAAGAAGCATTTTCATTTTCTGGCTTGAACCATTTGCCAATAAGGGCTTTGGCTATTACAACTTGGCATAATTGAAAAGTATAGGGATTAAATGTTTGTATCAAAGCGTATTCAATCTCTTTCCCAACAGCCAATGCCGTATTGGATGGAAGTGTCCAAGGAGTAGTCGTCCAAGCGATTAAATAAGTGGGCAAGCCCATGGGTGTATTTATTCCAAATGCTTTGTTTACAGCCTCTTCAGAAGTTTTAAATTGTGCAGCGACGGTGGTATCGGTCACTTCTTTATAGGTGCCGGGTTGATTGAGTTCGTGGCTAGACAAACCGGTTCCTGCTGCAGGAGAATAGGGCTGAATCGTATAGCCCTTGTACATATAATCTTTGTCGAAAATTTGCTTGATAATCCACCAAACGCTTTCGATATATTTATTGTCGAAAGTGATATAGGGATTTTGCAAATCGAGCCAGAAGCCCATTTTATTGGTCAAATCATCCCATACATGTTTGTATTGCATGACGGTTTCTCGGCATTTTGCATTGTATTCTTCGACAGTTACTTTAGTGCCGATATCATCTTTGGTGATGCCCATTTCCGCTTCTACTTTGAGTTCGACGGGCAATCCATGCGTATCCCAGCCGCCTTTGCGCTCTACACGGAAACCTTGAAGGGTTTTATATCTGCAGAAAATATCTTTGATGGTTCGGCCCACAACGTGGTGTATGCCAGGCATTCCATTTGCTGAAGGAGGACCTTCATAGAATACAAAGGGTTTGCTTGCAGCGCGCGACTGAATCGATTGTTCAAAAACTTTATGCTCTTGCCAAAATTGAGTGATAGTGGTATCTATTTCCGCTAAATTGAGTTGTTTGTACTCTGGATATCGTTTCATGCGCCCGCGTGGTATTTTATAAAAGATGCGAAAATAATCAAGAATAGGTTTATCAAGGGATTAAAGATGTGGATTTTCATTAATATTATATATATCAAGAGATTTAGGCAGTTTTTAAAGATTGCATTATGGTATTTCTTGCAAAAAGGGTTTAAACACAAATTATTAAAAAAGTTTCTAAAACATCCATTATTTGAAAAAGTTTGTATTTTCGTTCTTTAATTTTTTTATGAGATATTTAACCCTTTGTCCACATTCATTTTTCTGTACAATTTTCTTTGCACAAGGCTTTTATGATATCAATACCATTCAGAAAATTGAAGTTTTCTTTCCGATGTCAATTGGGATGCAAAAATGGATTCTACAGGCATTACTGAGAATTATATGATTGCCACTCAGGGTGAAAGTTAATGGGGTGACCTTTGATAGTGTTGGTGTCAAGTATAAAGGGAATTCCTCTTTCAATGTGAATAATAAGAAAAACCCATGGCATATTGAATTGGACCATATAAAGTCCAATCAAGAATATGAGGGATATACGGATATTAAATTGGGGAATAATTTTCAAGATCCCTCATTTATGCGCGAAGTTTTGGGTTATTCCATACTAAAAAACTACATGCACTGTCCGCGGGGTAATTTTGTAAATCTCTATGTTAACAATGTCTATCGCGGTTTGTATACCAACCAGGAATCTATTGGCAAGA
The DNA here is from genome assembly GCA_016713645.1 of Bacteroidota bacterium. Classification (GTDB taxonomy): domain Bacteria; phylum Bacteroidota; class Bacteroidia; order Chitinophagales; family JADJOU01; genus JADJOU01. The sequence goes on along the minus strand of JADJOU010000003.1, from coordinate 18,448 downwards.
CATTTTTGGCCAATCATTTTTACAGTAAAGATGGTCCATTCTTTAAATGCAACAAACCGAGCTTTGGTGCGCCTGGAAGTCCCAATTTAGTGCCGAGTGCTAATTTGACTATGTCTGATAGCATTAGTTATTACGGTGTAAGATATGAAATCAAGAGTGATTGGGGATGGAAGTCATTTATTCAGGCGCAGCTCGAATTGCAGAGTGGAATTGATACGCTATGGGACGTCGATAGAGCGCTTTGGATGTTTACGTTCAACAATGTTTTTGTCAATCTCGATTCCTATACGGGCTCTTTTACGCAGAATTATTATGAGTATATGGACGAGTATAATAAGTTTAATTCTATTGTTTGGGATATCAATATGTGTATTGGCAGTTTTACTCAATTGGGCACTGGGCCATCTTTGACAATAGCTCAAATGCAGCAAATGTCACCAATGGTGAATAGCACGAGCACGACTCGACCGCTGATTTCAAAATTGTTGGCAAAGCCGCGATATTCTAAGCAATATGTTGCACACCTCAGAACCATGACCTATGAAGCACTTGCGAGTAATGATTATTATACTCAAGCGACGAGTATTAAAAACTTAATCAGCAATGATGTAAATGCGGATAGTTTGAAGTTTTATACTTATGCCGCTTTTTTAGCTAATATAGATACCGCGGCATCTACGGGAGGTCCTAGCACGAAAGTGGGGATTAAGCAATTGTTGCAAAACAGGTATAATTATTTAAAAAGCACCGCGGAATTTAGTCAAGTGCCGCCTGTTATTTCAAATATTTTCTTAGACAAAAATAGCCCGCAGCTCAATGATACTGTATGGATTCGCGCTAAATTTTCCAATGCAAATTACGCTTATTTAGGGTTGAGAAATTTAACCGCCAAACATTTTGATCGCTTGACCATGTTTGACGATGGCGCACATCGAGATAGTCTTGCTGGAGATGGTATATACGGAATCAGCTTTATCGCCAGTGCGGGGAAAATGGAATATTATATCTATGGTGAAAATAATAATGCTGGGATTTTTTCACCTGAACGAGCGGAGCATGAGTTTTATTCATTGATTGCGAATATTCCTATCTTGCCAGCTAATTCGATTGTTATCAACGAATTGATGGCATCGAATGTCAATTCATTTAAAGATCCATCGGGTGAGCGCGAAGATTGGGTGGAATTAAAGAATACAACGAATGCAACGATAAATTTATCTGGCATGTATTTATCAGATGATTCAATCAATTTGGCAAAGTGGCCATTCCAGCGGGAACACAAATCTTGCCCAATGATTATATGGTGGTTTGGTTGGATGAAGATCAATCTCAACCTGGCTTGCACGCCAATTTTAAATTATCTTCTAATGGGGAGCGGTTGCGCATAGGTTATGCCAATGGAGCCATCATGGATAGTGTTGTATTTCCTAAGCAAAAAGCGGATAGCAGTTACGGTCGATGCGATGATGTCGCAGGCAATTTTAGAATCATCACGAAGCCTACGCCAAAGGCAATCAATAATTGCACGGCAGACACGTTGAAGCTAAATGCAGTCCTTGATATTCCGCAGGAGCGATTTGAGGTTTATCCAAATCCAACTTCTGATTATTTAATCATCTCCAGTGAACATTTGATTAAGCATATCTCCATTCGAAATATGTTGGGAAGCGAATTGTGGAACAGCGTTTCAGAAGGGGTGTTCTATGAAAAAATCGATATGATGGATTTCGCACCTGGAGTTTATTTATTGCAAATCAACGATGGGAAGGTGCGGAAGTTAAAGGTTGAATGATAAGCGTACAGGGTTATTTTTGCAGAGCTAATTCAGTTTATTTTTTATCTCTAAAGGTTTTTAAATAGAGGTCAGTCCATTCTTTTACAGACATTTTCTTGGAAAGTTCACCGATTAATTCAAAAGGTATTTGGTCCATTTTTTGAATCGAATACAACTTTTACCCATATCCAATTTTGATTTTGAATGATTTGGGAATTCCTGTAAAAACCAATCCATCAGTTTTTGGTCCGCATAAATACCCATGTGATAAACAACTATAAAATTTTTCTGTGAGGCGATATTCATAAAGGAAGCGGCAGTTTCGGGTCGCAGTGATAGCCGTCTGGATAAATTGAATGAGGAACGACATAACCAATCATGCCATAACTCATGGTCTCTTCAAATCCCTTCGGTAAATTATCGTGTATGGCTTTTCTCAACTTTGTCATGGCTTCTTTGCGCATTGGCTCAAGTGATTCCATGTATTCTGATACAGATGTGGCTTTTGATTGCATCCTTGTGATTTTATAAATGAGTAAATTATTATTTCAAAAAAATCATGTTTAATCTGGCATGATTTAATGTATTCACAATTTCAAAACTACATCTTTTTGGTAAATTTCTAATTTCACTTTTTCGGCAGAATTTCATCCACGGCTTTTCGAATCAAGTCCATTTCAAATCCTTTAGATAGGAGGAATCGAATCAACTTGGTTTTTCTGTCAAAGAGGTTTTCGGAGAGAATGGTCTTATTTTTTTTTATAGCCATCGTTTTTAGTTTATCAGCATAGGCGGCATCATCAATTTCTCGCAGAGCGTCTTGAATGATTTCTTTGTCTATTCCCTTTTGACTCAATTCCATTTGGATTTTATTTCTGCCCCTCCCTTTGATATTGAATTTACCGCGCGCATAGGCATGGGCATAGCGCGATTCGTCAATGAAGCGCTCTGCAAGGAGATGTTGGATGATGATCTCTCTATCAGTATCTTTGAGTCCCCAATTGTACATTTTTTTATTGACGTCATCAATGCAGCGCTCGCTCAGGGAGCAATAGCGCTCCAATTTGCCAATAGCGTATGCTTTGCTGATGTTTCTCTTGATATCCATAGTTTGTGCGTACAAATTTGTTGAAAAAAAAGGGATTCCAGATTTTATTTCTTTTATTTGACCTTTTGACATTGTGAAAAACAAAAATGCCATTATACTTTTATTTCTTGCCAATACCATTTCGGGTATAGCACAAGGGATATGCATGATATCGATTCCTTGGTATTTTTCAAAGACGCTGCATCAAGAATCGCTTTTTGGATTGCTCTATTTTGTATTGACTTGTGTTACACTCCTCTGGGGTTCCTATTCGGGCACCTTGGTAGATAAGTACAATCGCAAGAATATTTTTTTAATCATTTCGCTGAGTGGCTTTTTTTCTCTGTTGATTGCGGCCATTGCCTCTGCTCAATACGACATTCTTCCATGGTATATGGCTATTTTTCCATTTATTGCTACTGCGCTAATTTACAATATTCATTTTCCAAACTTGTATTCGCTTGCTCAAGAAATTACGGAGAATCAAAATTATTCAAAAGTGACATCAGCATTGGAGGTTCAAGGGCAATTTTCATTTGCCATCAGTGGGGCATTGGCATCATTTCTGATTACGGGAGTGATGACGGAAGTTTTGATTTATTGGGCTTAAAACTGAATCTCGGAATCATTTGCAAGCCTTGGCATTTGAGTGAGATTTTTATCATGAATGCCATTACTTATTTGATTGCATTTGCTTTGATTTGGCAGATAAAATTTATTCCTACCGCTGCACGCAAAATAGACACAGGAACACTAAGAGAGCGATTTGTCGCTGGATGGCATTTTTTATCAGAGCGCAAACACTTGCTCTATTATGGGGTGTTTTCACTTTTTGTTTTTGCTACGATATTGATAGCCAGCACCAATTTAATGCCTCGGTATGTCTACAATGTCTTGCATGAAAATGGCAGTGTATATGCCAATTCCGAAATGTATTTTGCCATTGGGGCAATGAGTGCTGGGTTATTTACATTCAAGATATTTGGTAGAAGGTATAATCTAGGCGTGGTCATTTTATCCTTGATTGGAGCAGCGATCTTTATCTATTTTGCTGCCTTTAAGAATATTCTCATCTTTTATATTATGCATTTGCTTTTAGGGTTTGCCAATGCTGCCATCAGGGTGTTGCGTGTGACCTATCTATTTGAAAATACACCAAACGCTGTTATTGGAAGAACCAGCAGTGTTTTTTTTATCAGCAATGTCTTTTGGAGATTGATTTGGATAGGAATTATTTCAATGCCCTTTTTTGCAATTGGAGATCATATCAAATATGCATGTTGGGGGTTGGCGCTGTTTTGTTTGTTAGGAGCTGTTGGCGTCTGGTATTCAAGGTCTATAGAGAAAATCAATCCAATAGAATAATTTATTTATCTTCGAACAGTCTTTTGTTCTGCCTATTATTTAGTATCAATCTTATCCATGCTCACTAGAAGAAAGTTTTTAAAAATTTCTACCCTATCCTCCGTCTATGCTTTGGGCATCATGGATCCCTTGTCCTTATTGGCGAAAGAGGATCGATTGGAGAAGCTCACTATATTACATACCAATGATGTGCACAGCAGGATTGATCCATTTGTAGGTGGGAAGTACGATGGGATGGGCGGTGTAGCCCAGCGGTTGGAAATCATTCAGTCGATTAGAAAGTCGGAGAAAAACGTACTCTTATTGGACTGCGGCGATATTTTCCAAGGCACACCTTATTTCAATTTATATGGCGGCGAATTGGAAATCAAAGCCATGTCTCAATTGGGTTATGATGCGGGGACTTTGGGCAATCACGACTTTGACAATGGTATTGAGGGTTTTGTGAAACAAATGCCACATGCCAACTTCCCCTTTATCAATGGAAATTACAGCTTTCAGGATACCTTATTAGAAGGGAAAATTGCACCATATAAAATCATCTCCAAAGGGAATATTAAAATTGGCATAATCGCCGTAGGCATTGAATTAAAAGGACTAGTGCCCGATAAGTTGTTTGGCAATATCCGGTATGAAGATCCAATCGCTTATGCAAATGCAACAGCGAAATTTTTAAAGGAAGAGAAAAAATGCGATTTGGTGATTTGTCTCTCTCATTTGGGATATAAATATGACGCTAGAAAAATTTCTGATATTATTTTGGCAAAAGAATCAAAAAATATTGATATAATTTTAGGTGGACATACCCATACTTTTCTAAATGAGCCGCAAGAACAAAAAAATGCCGCAGAAAAGGTTGTATTGGTCAACCAAGTAGGATTTGGAGGAATTATACTCGGAAGAATTGACGTATTTTTTGATAAGAATCTGAAGCATTTTAAGAATAATAGTTTACTTGTAAAAATTTCTAAATAAACAATAGCAAATAAATTTTTTTTTTAACAATTTTATTCTCACATTAGCAAACGAATTCCGAAGATAGATTTAAATTTTGTTGATAACTATGCCTAACCAATATGAAATAGTCTGGAAAGCCTGTTTAGAGATTATAAAAGACAATGTAAATGAGAAAAGTTTTACAACATGGTTTGAACCGATCAAGCCTGTAGCCCTTGAGAACAATGTATTGACGATACAAGTACCTAGTCAATTTTTTTATGAATGGTTAGAGGAACATTATGTTACACTTCTTAGAAAGTCTATCAAAAGGGAGTTAGGGCCTGATGCTAGATTAGAATATAGAATCATTGTAGAAAAAAGCGGCGGAAAACAATCCATTGTCAATTATCCAAATTACAATTCAGGGATGAATGAAAATCCTGAATCGTTTATGCCAATTACAGTGGGAAATACAATTAAGAACCCATTTGTCATTCCGGGCATTAAAAAAATCAATATTGATTCACAACTGAATCCAATTTATAATTTCGAATCATTTGTCGAGGGTGATTGCAATCGACTTGCAAGAGCAGCTGGATATGCTGTAGCGCAAAAGCCAGGAGGCACCGCTTTTAATCCTCTTGTTATTTACGGTTCTGTTGGATTGGGTAAAACCCATATGGGACAAGCGATTGGTAATGAAATCAAACAAGCATTTCCAAACAAGACAGTATTATATGTAAGTTCAGAAAAATTCACCAACCAATTTATTGAGGCGTTGAAAGGGAATAATGTCAATGATTTTATTCATTTCTATCAGTTGATCGATGTATTGATTGTGGATGATATTCAGTTCTTTGCAAACAAGGATAGAACCCAAGATATTTTCTTCCATATATTCAATCACCTACACCAGAATGGCAAGCAGATTGTCTTGACTTCTGATAGAGCTCCAAAGGATTTGGAAGGATTGGAAGAGCGATTATTGTCTAGATTCAAATGGGGATTGAGTGCAGATATGCAAATGCCTGATTACGAAACAAGGATGGCGATTTTGGGGAAGAAGATGTATACCGATGGCATTGAATTGCCGCAAGAAGTGGTTGAATTCGTCGCCTATAATATTACGACGAGTATCCGAGAGCTAGAAGGGGCGATGATATCCCTATTGGCGCAAGCTTCGCTCAATAAGAAGGAGATTGATTTGGAATTGGCGAAGAAGATTATTAAAAACTTTGTCAAGACAACATCTAGAGAAGTATCTATTGAGTTGATTCAAAAGACTGTATGTGACTTTTTCAATGTTCCTGTCGAGAAATTGAAAGAAACGACGAGAAAGCGTCAAATTGTGCAGGCGAGACAACTTTCCATGTTTTTGGCAAAGAATTACACAAAAAATTCACTCAAAGTAATTGGGAAGCATTTCGGTGGCCGAGATCACAGTACGGTCATACACAGCTGTCAGACAGTCCTAGACCTCATGGACGTGGATAAGGAGTTCAGAGAAAATGTGGAAGAATTGCAAAAAAGAATTCAGTTGAGTAAATTATAATTTCAGAATTGGAAAAAAATAATACATTTGCATTCCTTTTGAAAAAAAGCGGTATTCAATCGTGAATATAAAATCACTTTGGTGAGGTGGGTGAGAGGCTGAAACCACCAGTTTGCTAAACTGACGTACGGGAAACTGTACCGCGGGTTCGAATCCCGCCCTCACCGCAGAAACATATTGTACAGGGCAATATGATTTAGCCAAAAGAAACATAGGGATGTAGCGCAGCCCGGTAGCGCATCTGGTTTGGGACCAGAGGGTCGCAGGTTCGAATCCTGTCATCCCTACAATCAAATTTAAACCGCTTCATCGAAGCGGTTTTTTTATTTTATTTTTTTTTTTAACCCTTATTTAGATTCATCCATTTTTTTTCAACTCATAGGATTTCACAAAATTTAATATCAACCATCTTATTTACATTGTTTACTTTTGATTTTCGATAGCTTTGCTCAATATAGATGTTAGTTAACCTTTTCTTTTTAATTGTCTTTTATTTCTTTTTTTTCACGTGCAAAGGATTGCAAGTTCGCATTCTTTTACTTAAATTCTTCCATATCGATTTTTATAAATCCTTTCATAAAAAAAGTCTATTTTATATATGGAAAATTTCCCTTTTGAAAATGCAGGATATCAATATCGAGCTTATAAATGGCGGCAAATCTTATTTGAAAGGCATATCAGCTAGAATTGATACCATTTATGAAGATAAAAAGGATTTTGATTAGATTTATCAATCCAAATGGAACATGCATCAATTATTTTATTATCTCAATGCTTCGAAATTGAGCTCAATTTTATTCATATCAATTTGAAACCGTCGTTGTGAGAAGGGAATCTTCTTTTCAATGATTATGGAAAATTGTTTTATCAAAAATTGATTGATAGCAATACATCCAAATGTAATACTGGATTTTGATGATAATATTTCGGCCAGTAAGAATGAACCAAGGGAAATAAAATCTATGTTTGGTATTATCATGCAAGAGAGTGGTTCAAAATTTTATGATTCAATTAAAATGAACTCAAGGTTTATTGTTGGCAGTTCTTATCTCAAGGAGTTTGTTCTTACATGCAAGCCATGTAAAAGAATGCGATGTTTGTATTATTCCAACTTGCGTAGATTATCAAAAGTATTATTATAAACAATATTTTGAGAAGGACCGAATTGCTTTGGGATGGATAGGCGGCGTGAAATTTATCCTTGCTAAAGACACTTGTTCCCATTTTGAATAAGGTGAGTAAAAAATTTCCCATTAAACTAATCGTCATTAGTGGAAAAGAAGTTACAGATCCTGTTGATTTTGAAATAGAGAATATCCCATGGAGCCTCAACACAGAAATAGATGAAATGTATAAGATTGATGTTGGTTTGATGCCCATAGAAAACGATGAAGTTAGTAAAGGAAAATGCGGATTTAAATTGATTCAATACATGGGGTTTGGGATCGTAAGCATAGCTAGTGGGGTAACAGTTAATAATGAAATTGTTCAATGATGGAGTTGATTCCTTTCTCGTAAAGTCAAAGAAGATTGGCAAGTGGTAATTGAAAAGTGTTGTCTCGCAGGAGCGACTTTTCAAGAAATTGGAAAAAGGGCAAAGAGAATCCATCCAACAGCGATATACTTTTGAAGCTAATTTAGATAAATACGTGAAATTTCTTCAAAAATCTAGAATAGATTAATTATGTGTGGAATAGCTGGAATTTTATCAAATAGCAGATTCAAGGTGGAGCGAACCATTCTCCAAAAGATGACGGATGCAATTGCGCATCGAGGTCCTGATGGGGAAGGACAATGGACGGATGCAAACCAAAGAATCGGACTTGGCCATAGAAGATTATCCATTCTAGACCTCTCAGAAAACGGCGCCCAGCCCATGCATTACCTGGAACGATATTCCATCACTTTTTAATGGAGAAATCTATAACTATATTGAAATTAAAAAGGACTTAGCAGTTTATCCTAATTTTAATTCAGATTCTGATACAGAAGTGTTGCTTGCGTCATATGATTGTTATAAGGAAATTGCCTTGATTATTTTGATGGGATGTTTTCTTTCGCGATTTGGGATAATGTTGAGAACACCTTATTTTGCGCGAGATAGATTTGGAGAAAAACCATTTTTCTATCATATCGATAAAGAGGATAATTTTTATTTTGCCTCTGAGATGAAAGCATTATGGGCAGTTGGCGTCCAAAGGATTTAATAAACAATATGCTTTTCTCTTACCTCGCATGATATTGTAGAGAATCCACAAATTAAATCAGAGACATTTTTTAATGATATTCAAAAATTAGAGGCTGGACATTATTTAATTTGGAAGAATGGTAAAATGACCATTCAACAATATTGGGATATTAAAATTACCGAGGAGAATAGCCATTTAAGCGAGAGTCAAGTGATTGATAAATTCCGATCTATTGATATGTTCCGTCGCGTTGCGCATGCGATCGGACGTATCGCTTGGCAGTTCCCTCTCAGGAGGTTTCGACTCTTCCTCTATTGTCACGATTATAAATCAATTTGTAAAAGAAAGTAAACAGCATTGCTTTTCAGCTCGATTTGAAAATTTTTCAAAGATGAAGGGATGTTTATAAAAAATGACGCATGTTTTAAACATTCATCAGCACAATGCATGGAATAAACTGCAGCACTTGCGAAATATTAGATCACATTATTTTTCATCAAGAAGAACCTTTTCAGACTGGCAGTATTGTTGCGCAATGGAGCGTTTATAAATTGGCGAGAAAGGAGAATGTTGTCGTCATCTAGATGGGCAAGGGCTGATGAATTTTGTGCGGATATCACATCGATTTTGCCCCATTCCTACGTGAAATGCTTTTGGCGACATATATCTATTTTTATCACTATAATTTATTGAATCAACGCCATTCTTATAATCATATTGAGACCTTGATTTTTTATTTCAAACGTATTTCCCTAAGTTAAAGCATGCTTTTTCTGAAGGATTACTAGAAATATCGAATGGTAGATTATAAGTCATATCTTCAAAGCGATTTTTATTCAATCATTTTGAAAGTCAAAATAAGCCATTTGCCAATTTCAATGGTTTGAAAGAGACTTGCGATATGAATTGATGAATTATGGCTTAGGAAAAATTACTGAGATTTGCAGATAGAAATGCCATGGCTCATGGCGTGGAAGTTAGATTGCCTTTTCTTTCTCACAAATTGGTCGAATTTGTTTTTTCCCTGCCTTCAGAAATTTTTTTAAAAGATGGTTGGTCAAAATACATTCTTAGAAAATCAATGGAAGATAAATTGATTCAAGAGATCTGTTGGCGGAGAGATAAAATTGGATTTGAATCACCCCATAATCAATGGATGAGAGAACCTTACGTGCAAGATAAAATTCATGAGGAAAATCTAAATTGCAAGGCCGCGGCATTCTTTCAAAAACTGCTGAGATTGACGATTGGAAAGCATTTATGATGAATGCTTTTTTGTAGAAAGCGAATATAAAATCATCCCAATAATCCTGACGGTTGACTAAAACTCAATTTAATTTTTTATTTCTGATGAGCGATATGAGTGGCCACAAAATTTTCTTGTATCGATTCAGTATATGAATTGCGCTAGAAAATCCAAGCGTATTCGCTGGCGGGCGTTTCTTGATTTCATCAAATTCGGCTTCCGTAAAGTTTAATTTTTGATGATATACTCTTGTCTTCAAAGCGATGCGCTCTGCGCTGTCTATGGGTTGTTTGAGCGCGTTTATAGCATCTTCCCTGCTGATTTGATTCGCCCCAATGAGCGCAGAATAATGGGACTTCCGTTTGTCTATTTTAAATTTTACAGGTAAGATATACGATTGGTAAAATCTTGTAAAAACAGATTCATAATGCTTTCCACCATAATCTCTCCAAGAGAGGTCGCGAATAATAATTTTTTTTGCCTCTTCCTTATTGTAAGAGATATAATTCAATATTGGAACAAATTTCAGTGTATTAAATCTTCCAAAGAATAATTTAGTCCAATAACTGTGATAGGGAAAACTCGGCGCTTCCATGGTGCCGAATTGTTTGTGAATGGCTTTGATGTTGATATGGTCTGACTTATTGTGAATCCAAGACTGAGGAAGTATTCCCTCTGTTTCTACACTTTCTCCAGATAGTACATAGTGAATGTCATGTTTCTTTCGCAACTCCGCTGAAGGGTAGATGAAATGGCATGATCTGTTAAGGCTTCGATATCCACTACACCAGCAATGATATATGCCCTTTGCATATCTCTAAATTCTGCCCAATTGATGACATAGGTGTACAAATCGAAATCCAATTTTTTGAATATTCTGAATATTCATCACGGCCAATTCAGAATTCCATCCATTGTCTAAATGCACGGCCAATGGTCGCAATCCCAATTTCTTTGCATGCCAAGCTATATAGGTACTATCTACCCCACCACTCAATCCTACTATGCAATCATATTCTTTTCCTTTCCCATTCTCTTTATCTCTGCAACAATCCTATTTAGTCCTGCTTCCGCCCTCCTTTGCCAAATACAAATCGCTTTTGCATAATTTCGTCATAGAGATGACAGTAATTACAATACCATCAATGTCAAAGTCCATGGTTGGATCGCATGACTATCCAACACACATTTTGTGCAGACTTGAAATTCTTTAATTTGATTCATGTGTATTCAAGATTTTTAGTTCTTCTTGATCTGGGTAATTGATCAATATGCCTCGCTTTTTTGTATAATAGACAAATAAACTTCCCGCTGCGGCCCCATTGATGTCCAATTCAAAGGCTTTTGAAATCCTCGATTTTTGAAGCACCACCGCAGAGAATAATGGGCAGTTGACATAATTTACTCACCTTTTTAGCCGTTTCCAAATCATATCCTGAATACATCCCATCACCGTCGATATGTTGGAGAAGTATTTCACCAGCACCTAAACTTTCCAACTTTGGAATCCATTCCTCCAATTTCAATGCTTGTTTTTTGAACCACCCTGCGAATACACGTGCGGGTTCCCATTGCTATCTATTTTGTAATCAATACAAACTACTGTTGACGATGCGCCAATAGAATCTGAAACCTCGCGTATAAATGAAGGATTATTATAGATACTCGTATTTAAAATCACTTTTTCAACACCACTTTTTATAAGGGTATTTACATCATTCATGTTCTGGATTCCGCCGCCATACGCAAGTGGCATAAAGCATTCGCTAGCAATTTCTTTGATTAATGTGAAATTGGGTTTGCGGTTTTTCTCGCTGCATCGATATCTAAAACGACCAATTCATCTACTTCTTTTTTCATTGAATATTTTGACCGCATTGATCGGGTCGCCTATATATTGAGGATGCGAAAATTGTTTGGTTTTACCAATCCATCATTCTGCAATAGTAAGACAGGAATCACTCTTTTTAATAGCATTTCAATAATTGGTTATAAAATTTTTCAATAGCTGCTTTCCAAATTTATGACTTTTTCTGGATGAAATTGCACGCCAAAATATTCCCCTGTTCGAAGCCAGAACAGAAATTTCCCCCAATCAGCGGTGAGCAAGGCATGCGCTACGTGAATATCTTTTAGGCAATAGGAGTGAACATAATAGAATCGCGTCTCATCAGGCATTTCTCGCCAAAGTGATACTCTCGCGAAGACAAGTCGTGTAGTTCCATCCCATATGCGGTATCCTGAGATTTTCATTATTTTCTTTGAAATTGAATTTTCCACTCGAGCGTTAATCCAACCTAAGCCTTTTTGTATGCCCTCTTCACTGCCTTGGGTCATGAGTTGCATTCCCAAGCATATCCCCAATATCGGCGTTTTGTCCTCTAAAATTTTTTCTTCAATATGCCTTCCAAACCTAATGTCCTGATATTATTCATGCCATTATCAAATGCGCCTACCAGGTAAAATCAATTTCTCAGCGTCTTCTATACATTGAAGATCAGAAGATACAATTGATTTATAACCGAGCTTTTGAGCATGTTTTGAATGGACCCTAGGTTGCCCATTTTATAATCTACTATGGTTATTTGCATGCTAATTCGTAAATTTTTGTCAGTTTAATCTTGTCGTCATTCCAAGTGGGAATAGAAGTCTTGCGAATTGTCTCCTTTGCATTTAAAACTTCTTCAACATTGAGTTCGCTCAATAGTTTTTTTAATCCAGCAACTGAAGGTTCCGCCGGCCAGCCAACTTTATGTGTTTTGACAAAATCACCCATATCGGGAAAGTCGCTCACAATAATGGGTATACAGGAATTTAAATATTCCCACATCTTATTTGGCATGCAGTAATAGTAACTCAAACAGGTGTTTTCAATCAAAGAGATTCCAACGTCTGCAGTTCTTATAAATGATTGAATTTCTTTTGGTGCTATCGCCTGTATAAAATGAATATGCTTATGCACTATCGATGTTTCTTGAATTAATTTTGTCAGTGGTCCATACCCAATAAAAGCAATGTGTTTGTCAGTCGAATTTTTAAATGCTTCGATGATTGCTTGTATGCCTCGCCCGTTAGAAAGCATACCTAAATAGATAAAGAGCAATTGATCTTTTGGTATCTGAAGTCTAGATTTAATATCCTCTACTTCTAGCAGCTCGCTGTCCTTTGAAAACGTGGGCAAATTGCGAATGAGCGAAATGTTTTCAACCCCATAGTGGCTTTTGTACCAATTTAAAATAGAGGTGCTCACAACAAATATTTCTTTCGCTTTATGAATATATGCGCGCTCTATTTTTTGTCTAAAAATTGATGAATTCCCTTAATTCATTTCGCTCTGTCTCCAATTCATGTGCGTCATAAAACAATTTAGCACCCAATCTTTTGAAATTAAATAGGAGATAATCAAATCACTGACTGAATTAGACTGAATGATTTCAGCCTTCTGAATGCCCATTTGATGGAGCTGCTTTTTATTTTAAAATACCAATCCATTTGGCTGAGAAATCGCCCAATAACAGGGATTTTATACCATTTTACTCGTAACATAAAGATTGACTACATCAATTTTATCGCTGATTTTTAATGTGGAATTTTCAATATGACTCAAACCAAACCAGAGAATCTGCTCATTTGGCCGTGCTTCAGCATAGGCAAGTGATGTCCGCTGCATTCTAGATGAATTATTCGCTTGATGAAATGCTGGATATATTTGAATGAGCATCTAAGAAAAATATAGACAAATTTAAACTATATTTTTAATTGAGCAGAATTATTGAAGGCCATTTTTGCCCTATTTTACTGACAATGCATGCGGATTCACACTATGTAAATATGTCTTGTAATGGATATATCTAACCGCCATAGATATTCGTGCAAGCCTATAAAATCTATGTCTATAAAGAATCTAGAAGGATTTTTTACAAATCGCAGCCATTTGATATATATTTGTGTTCAATGTTGACACTACAGGCTTTAGTTTCGTGTCAAAATAAGCGATTTTAATGACGAATAAAAAGGTTCTAATTTTAGCGTATGATTTTCCTCCATTAAATTCGGTTGGAGCGCAAAGACCTTATTCCTGGTATAAATATTTTTCTAAGTCTGGTGCAATTCCCACTGTAGTAACAAGGCATTGGGAAGGCGTAAAATATGGCTCCACAGATAGCATCGTTCTAAAGACAAATCAAGCTGTTGAGACAGAACAAACAAATTTAGGTGATATAATCAGGGTCCCTTATCGACAAAATTATCGCGATAAATTAATGGCCAAATTTGGCCTCAAATATGCCGGTCTGCGGAGATTATTGACTCTGTTCTACAATGTTTTTGACTTGTTTACCACGATTTTTGATAGCAAGCGTGAACTCTATTTTGCTTCAAAGGAATATTTAAAGTTGCATAAAGTAGATTATATCATCGCAACAGGTGAACCATATATTTTGTTTAAATATGCTTCTCAGCTTTCTGAAGAGTTTGGTATTCCTTGGCATGCAGATTATAGAGATGATTGGATTGGCAATCACATCAGAGAACACAATAAGAGTTTGATGAATAGATTCATGAATACCCTTGAATCCTTCTTTGAAAAGAGATATTTAAAGAGCGCTAAAAGCTTCTCAACAGTTGCCGATCAAATAGCTCGAAATATTGAATCTAGAACGGCTATTCACAATTATGTCATCATATAAAATTGATCTGATTTAGAGGTAGTAAATCGAGTTGAATACAACGAATATCCCAGCGAATTTATTATTACGTATACAGGTCTAATGTACGATTTCGACTATTATAAAACTTTTGCATTGGGCTTTAAGAGCTTCATGTAGAAATGTTCTGATCCCTCGAAGGTAAAATTGAGATTTGTCGGGATAGACGCTGTGATGAACTCTGCTGTTCAAGAAGCTTATCGAACGCGCGAAGCATTTCCCAATCATGTTGAAATAATCGGCCATGTGCCTTTTGAGAAAGCGGTTTTATATCAAAAATGTCTTGCGTCTTGCTCAATCTAATAGCAGGTGATCCAGCTAAAGGATTTATTGGCGCTAAATGCTCCGTTTATGCAGCGACAAAAAGACCTATTTTAAGTGTCCCATTAGTGAAAAATAAAGAGTCAAATTTCTTTAGAAATAGAGATATACACACGATTGCAATTAGTCCAGATGAAGTTTGTTCTTTTCTTCTTCAAAGGTTTGATATCTTTGAAAAAAAAGCAAATTTAGAAACCAGTATAACGGATCGTGAAATTTACCTTCTTTCGAGGGAATATCAAGCTCAATTACTTGTAAATTTTTTATTTAAAAATGATGTTTAGCAAACCTTCAACTATTTTAATTCTTGCACCTCACACAGATGATGGCGAATTTGGCTGCGGAGGAACAATTCGCAAATTGATCAATAATGGACATACTGTCTATTATGCGGCTTTCTCTCTGCCTGTGAGCAATCCGTTTTGCCTCAATTCCCTAGAGATATTCTCATTACCGAAGTCAAAGAAGCAACGAAAGTTTTGGGCATCAAACCCGAGAATTTAATTCTATTCAAATACGAAGTGCGAACATTTAATTTTAGAAGGCAAGAAATCTTGGAGGATTTGATAAAAATGCGCAAGGATATCAATCCAGACGTGATATTTATGCCCGCTTTGCACGATGTTCACCAAGATCATCATACCATCGCTACAGAAGGACTTCGAGCATTTAAGAATCGCACCATTTTCGCCTATGAATTGATTTGGAACAATTTGAATTTTAATACTTCCACTTTCTTTAGCCTCGATGAAAAAGATGTCATGTGCAGGATCTCATTATTTTATTAAAACCTGAAAGGTTTATCGGCAATGAACTCAGCCATATAGAGAATATGGCATCTATCGAATTTGACCAGTTGAAACCAACAGATTTGATTTGGATCAATGAGCGCAATATTGAAAAAATTGAGTTCGTTGAGAAATCTTAGCATCATTTGTTCCGTCAATACACCAGAAAATCTATGGCATGAATCTTGTAACTATATACTTGTAACCAATCCGCGTCAAGCTTTTCAAAAAGTATTGACCGCATTTTTTGTCAAAGAAATCCCCACTAGCTTTATCGCACCCAATGCCTCTATTCACGCTTCAGCAAAAATTTGCGCAAGCGCATTTATCGGATATAATACCGTTATAGAGGAAAATTGTGAAATTGGCGAACATGTTTATATTGGACACAACAATGTGATTTGCGCAAATACCAAAATCGCTAATCATGTGAAGATTGGAAATAATAATACGATTGGAGGGGTAGGATTCGGCTACGAAAAAAATGAATCCAATGCGTATGAATTGATTCCTCATATTGGAAATGTTGTCATGGAGGATTATGTCGAAATAGGAAACAATACTTGTATTGATAGAGCTGTTTTAGGCTCGACTAGATTAAAGGCACATGCTAAAGTGGATAATTTGGTGCATATAGCCCATGGAGTCGTCATAGGAAATAATTCTTTAGTTATCGCAAATGCCATGGTTGCTGGGAGCACAAAAGTGGGCGATCATGTATGGATAGCCCCAAGTGCTTCGATACTCAATAAAGTGAATATCGGCAATCATGTCACGATTGGCATGGGAGCTGTTTGTGCTCAAAGATGTGGATGATAATAGCATTATGATTGGGAATCCTGCTAAACCTCTAGAGCGAAAGAAATAGTATTTTTTAAGAGCGAAATTTTCATCTTTGAATAGAACGAATAGCGTCATTTAATTGCTGCAGGTATGGTCCGAAATTTTCTTTTCCATAGAGTAAATCGAAGAGATAAACTTTGGGATCCAATGGATGTGAAATTGTTCGATAAAAAACAATCCATTACATCTCCAAGAAGTATCAAGTAGAACTGATAGAAAATCTAGTCCATTCGAAGGATTTAAATAAGAAAAATCATTTTGCCACCATCATGTTTTGACGATGGCTATCTAGACAATCTCGAATACGCAGCGCCTATTCTCGCTAAGTATAAGGTGCCAGCCTCATTTTATGTTGTAACAGATTGCATTGATCAAAACACCTCACTTGGACGCATATATTGGAGCATCAGTTCATACACACGAAAAATGCGCGCAATTGATTTGAATTTTTGATTTTATACATGCTGCATTTAAAAATGGAGAATTTAACGGAGAAATAGATAGAATTGCTT
This sequence comes from Bacteroidota bacterium, assembly GCA_016713645.1. GTDB lineage: Bacteria > Bacteroidota > Bacteroidia > Chitinophagales > JADJOU01 > JADJOU01. Next base: position 1,126 of record JADJOU010000003.1, on the reverse strand, counting down.
TTGTGCAAAAAATTAAAACCCTATTTGAAAAAGTGCACCCACGAGCAAAGATCTATCATCTTGCAGCGCATTGCAGAAACATTTATCGACGTGGAGATACCTAAAATTATGATGAATTGGGCTGAGGTCAATCAATTAAAATCAGCGGGCTATTATATTGGTTCGCATACATGCTCTCATTGTATGCTTGGAACCATGTCTGATGAAATGAAATTGCAAATGAACTGACTTTGTCGCGACATCGAATTGAAGAGAAGTTGGGGCATAAGTCTGTTTCCATTTCTTATCCGGTGGGTAGTTATAATGAAATGACGATCAAATTGAGCAAAGCTGCTGGTTATTCTTTGGGATTGGCAGTAAAAAAGATCTCTATAACTTGCAGCGCGACAATCTCTTTGAAATTCCGCGCATTGAATTATACAATGAATCTTGGTTGAAACCCGTTTGAGAATCTCTCAAGCACTTGAAAAAATTAAATCAGCAATCAGATATAAATGAGAATAGTACTTTGGATAGGGAATGAGTCCAATCAGCGAGCGCTGGCACAAGATTCACGCGGATTTTCCGCTGTGTGGCATTGTCACAGAAACCTGCGCGAGCAAAGTGAAATGGACATTCATGGGATTTTTTGAAAAGTCTATGAGAAATTCTTTCTATCTGAAATCGGCAAGGCTTGGTGGGGGATGAAAAGCTTCTACAATAGAGCCTATCCGAATTATCCGCAGGTTAATATTATCGATGTGGAGAATATTAATTCAGATCACGTCTATCAATTCACCAAAGACTTAGAACCTGATTTAATCATCGTTTCAGGCACTCGATTGGTCAAGGAAAATTGCTCTCCATTCGACCTAAAATTGGCATTTTAAATTTACACAGGGCTGTCTCCATATATCAAAAGGGGGACCGAATTGCACCAATTGGTGCATCGCCACGGAACACTTACATGATTGGAAATACCATCATGTGGATTGACGCTGGAATCGATACAGGGAATATCATCACAACCGAGTGCACTCCGCTGACAGGTGAGGAGGATTTGAGTCAAATACATATTAAAGTGATGGATCGTGCCCATGAATTGTATTTAAAAGCCTTGCGATACTTGGCAGCCGGCAAGCATCAA
>JADJOU010000002.1 GCA_016713645.1 Bacteroidota bacterium | reverse complement strand
GGGTCTGCGGTAAGTCCGAGGTAATTGTTGGATCCCGCCATGACAATTCTCTTTCTCATTATATTCACCACTGGTCCTTCGCCTCCCTCGGGGTGGCTCTGAAGTAAGCGGTGCTATCCCCGCTGCTTTTACAATATCTGCTCTGGTCATACGCATAGCACTTTTCAAATAATTTTGCCGATTTTCTTCAGGGATCCTGAACCTCGTCATAAATGATTGTTTTATAAGTAAAAATGCCCCTATGCATGATTTCTTCCCCCTAAAAACAAAGCTAAACAAATTTGCGAATATGTTAATTATCTTTACCCACATGTTCAAAAATCGCTCCCAATGCCTCATACCACTTTTTAAACATAGGAGATAAATAGCTGATTACTTTAAAGCCCTATGGAGTTATTGGTTGGAGCATTGCGTAAGAAAAAGAACTCGTTCTCAATGTTGGTCGAATAATTTCACCTTTATCCAAGAGCCAAATGCAAGTGCTCAAAAGAAATAGGGAGATGCTCTACCCATAGAAGACCACCACCTTATTTTATTCCCTTGCGTCAATTTAATGGCTGCTAAAAAATCGCTCCAATAAATAGGCGATTAACTTAAATTGAGCATGATGATGACAAATATCAAAACCATGGATACGAATGGCAAGAAAGTAGGTGAGATTTTAAACCATTGATTGAGCAGTCCAGAGAACCAAAGGGAGAGTTTGGGCGGAAGCCAAAGCGGCACTCAATACCATGGATGGTACAAAGGAATAGAGAATCCCTTTGATATCCATGATAGAACCCAAGGATAAGGGCAATGGCAAAACGATGTCTATAATCATAAATTCAATTAGCGTTGATATATACGTGACGATAGATGCTTTTTGAATGGTGTTCGCCCATAGATTGAACCCGACCGTCGCTGGATTCGCATTTTATCGAGTCCCAATTTATCCGTTTTCAATGCCTAAACAGTGATGATGTATTGGTGAACTCCGTGACCTTGGCGTGGCATGGACCACCATAATCTTATGTTCCATATCGTGATGCTTTGCATGCAATTGGCGGAGCAATATTCTTCGTGATATCGCCAGCTCCTGATTTCAACTCGCGAATGTCTGCCCAGGGGATGTCGAAACCAACCAATGCCACCCATCTGCTGCCTGTAGGAGCATCTGGTCACATGGTAATGGCAAAACTTTATTCCCTCGTGGGGATGGTTATCCCCAAGACAATTGTGGGGATACATTTTGACTGCTGCAGCCGAATCCACCGAATTCGTTTCTTGGAAGTCGTGCTTGACCACCTAAATCTGCACTTTAGGTTAGTGTCTGTGTTTGCGAAATCCCTGTTATTAAAAGGGCTAGCGAAGAATGCGTGTTTCATAAAAGAATTAAATTCATTTTCCGATAGCGATATCAAGAGCCGTTTTTGTAAATGGAAAAGATGTGAATTCTTGGTATGCGTTTCTTTCAGTGCTTTGCAACCGTATCAGAGACGTCTTTAAAAATTGCCGTATCCGTGATGATTGCATTGGGTTGCATTAAATATGCGAAAACGCGCGCCATGCCACAATTGGCAATGAAATCTGGTATAATATTCATTTTGCCATCTGCATATTGGGCCAATTCGCCAAAGAATACATTTTCTTCCTTGAAAGGTACATTCGCTCCGCAACTCATGACCTCTATGCCGCTAGCGATCATTTGGTCGAATTGCTCTTTGGTGATGATTTTAGAGGCAGCGCCAGGAACAAAAATATCCGCTTTAACAGACCATATCTTTTCATTGATTTCCTCAAATGAAAGCATATTAGGGGCATTCAGCGCATTGCCATTTCTCGCAGCCAATAAGTCTGCGATTTCATTGCTATTGAATCCATTTTCATTGATCAACCCACCAGCTCTATCAATGATTCCAACAATTTTGACTCCTTGCTCTGCAAGATAGAAGGCTGCTGCTCCGGCCACATTGCCGAATCCTTGAATAATCGCTCTTTTGCCAGCGGCATTGGAGATTTTATGTGGAATACCAATGTTCAACGCCTTCTGCTATAACCATATCCCGTAATCAAATCTGCTACGCTATAATGAATGTTTCCATTAGGAATAAGGGGTTTTATCGCTCATCATCAAGGAGACACCTTTTCTCAATTGATCAACTTGCTTAACTTTTTGTTCTGGACTTGGCGAGAAATGACCTTGTACAATTCCTTCCTGGGTATGCATCAATCCATGACTTTCTGTGATAGGGAAGATATCTTCGATAGGGACATTTAAATCGCCTCCAGTGCCATAATAGGTTTTAAGAAGGAATGACTTTGCTATACCAACGCTTGAGGACTTCATTTCTTTCTAGGTCTGCTGGGTCGAAATTAATACCCGATTTGGCACCCCAATAGGCGGTCCTGCCACGGTAAACTTGATTTCCATCGTTTTTGCAAGGCTTAGAAACTTCATCCCGCATGCAGCCTTTTTCATTCTCGTTCCCCCGCCTGCAGCTCCGCGAAAGAATTGATGACCGCCCAGCCCTCTGCGCCTGTCTCTGCATCATTCCATTCAAATACGATTTCCGGCTTTTTGTCTTTATATTTTTGTAATAAACTCATATTGATTTTAATATATTTATAGCATTTCTTGAGGGCAAATGTAGGTTTTTATATTAAAAAATAGAGATTGGATTTTGGCTGATAATACCGCGAATTAGGATTTATGCATGTATATTAGAAAGAAAGGGGCTTGTATTTTTTGAAACACGCTATATTGGTTTTCAACCATTAAAATAATTATTTTGTTGCAAGTTTATTCGATTGAATTTTGCACGAATTTTAAAACATTTATTATGTATAAAATTTTACTAATCTCCGCTGTTCTGACAATTGCAGCAGCCTGCTCTTCTTCAAAAAAAGTAGTTCCAAGCCAACCAGATCTAGTCAATGTGAATGCTGCTTATCCCGATTTAACACTTGCGGATTTCAATCAAGGAAAAATCTTGTATGGAGAAAAATGTGTAGTTTGTCATGCGCTGAAGAGTCCTAAATCACTGTCTCCAGAGAGATGGCCAAGTATGGTCGCAGATATGACGAATAAGGCCAATAAAAAAGAGATGCGAATTGATCCTACTCAAGAGGCATTGATTTTGAAATACCTAGTGACAATGTCTACACCTGGGAAATAGTTTTGAATTGTGATTTACAATTCAATTATAAGTATCAAATGTTATGGAAAAAAATACAATCATTAAATTGAATAAAGCTTTTGAGGAATACGCCTATGAAGAAGATGGCGTTGAGTATTGGCTTGCTCGCGAGTTGCAAGTACTCTTGGGCTATTCCGATTGGCGAAACTTTCAAAATGCAATTCAAAAATCAAAGGATAGTTGCGAAAACGCCTCCCAGAGGGTCTTAGACCATTTCGTTGATATCACCAAAATGGTCAGAATCGGCTCTGGCGCTGAGAGGAAGCAAGATGACATTATGCTGACCCGTTATGCTTGCTATCTTATTGCTCAAAATGGGGATCCTCAAAAAGAACAAATTGCTTTTGCACAGAGCTATTTTTTGCTATTCAAACGCGCAAGCAGGAATTATTGGAAGAGCATATTCAGCTTATGGAGCGATTGGCTGCGAGAGAAAAATTGGCTAATACAGAAACAGAACTTTCACAGAATATTTATGAAAGAGGTGTTGATAATAAAGGATTTGCCAATATAAGAAGCAAAGGAGATTGGGCGCTTTTTGGAGGTAAAAATACGAGTGCGATGAAAAGAAAACTGGGAATTCCAGAGAATAGACCTCTAGCTGATTTTTTACCCACCATTACCATCACTGCAAAAGCAATTAGCTGCTGAAATTACTAATTTTAATGTCAAGAAGAATGATCATCTTCAAGGGGAGGGCAAAATAACTGATGAGCATGTCAAAAACAATAAAGATGTGAGGACGTTATTAGGGAAAAGTGGGATTAAACCCGAGTCTTTACCTCCTGAGGTGGATATTAAAAAATTGCAACGCAACGCTAAATCATTAGATAAGGAAATTGCAAAAAAAAAATTGAAAGGAAAACGAGAGTAAGCAGAATAAGTGCTATGCAAGTTATTGTGATTAATAGTTAAAAGCTAGATTTAATAAAATACTATATATTTATAATGTTTTGTAAGTCAATAATAATAAGGATTAAGACCATTTCGTTGATGTCAACGAAATGGTTAAAGTCAATACTATAGAGGATTAGCGTTTAACTAAAATTTAGAACTCTTTATTCGTAGGGATTTTGACGGATTATTTATATTTGGATATAGTCAAAATGAAATTTTTCTAATTACTTGTATGCTAAACTTAGTTTAAGATTTTACTATGATAGGTATGTTATTGTAGTTCTAGTTTCAATAGATTAGAAATTCATCCGAATCTTCCACTCATTGGGGTAGTAATTATTGAAGCGATTGCCCATGTTTTTAATAAATCCCAAAGGGGCATTTTCAAAGGTGACAATATTCCAACCTAAAGGCCCATCAATCGCAAAATCTCGCTTTGCTAAGTAATTTAATGCGGATTTCTCCTCTAGATCTAATCGAGGAAAACTGTTCACATTTAGCCCAGCGAAAAGCGCTAAACTATGGTCTGGTATTAGCTTCTTATTGATTTCTTCGCCGATACACACGCCCGCATGTTTTATGCAGTGATTTCTATGCATCAAAATCATCGGACATATTATAGGGCATAAAATAATCTCTATTATGGACATGCTTAGCATCAAATTTATCATGGATGATTCATTCAAAAATGATTTGAATGGGTGATTTCGGTTTTTAATTTTGCCTTCTTTTGTGTTAATATTCCTGGCTTCTGAATGATGCTCAAATAAAACCCTCCCTTGCTCCTGTGGGGTAAAAATTGATATCGGATGGAATTAAATTTTACTTCTTGATTTGCCATTCCTCTTTCAAAGAAAGCGGTAGAACATCAAAATTAAATTCTTCTTGAAGTGCTGCGAGATTGCGCTCATTTTCCTCTGGATTATAAGTGCAAGTAGAATATATCATTATGCCGCCTTCTTGAGGCATTCCCACATGGTTCGAAAAATATCTCTTGTCTATGCACGCAAATGGTGCAGTTTTTCTGACCATTCAGCGCAGGCATCTGGATTCTTCCGAAAGAGCCCTTCTCCGCTACATGGCATCGACTAGATTAAGTCAAAATGATTTTTTGATAAGCAAATTTGGAGGGATCGCTGTTTGTGACTATTGCATTTCCTGTTCCCCATTTGATGATATTCTCCATCGAATATATTGCTCCGATTGGAGATGATTTCATTGCTCACAAGATAAGACTGATCATTGATCAAACTCATGATGTGCTCTTTCCCCCCTGGTGCTGCAAATATCTAAAATGCGCATAGCGGAATCTGTCTTTAAGTATTGATTAAATACTTGCTCAATCAACATCGAACTCGCTTCTTGCACATAATATTGACCAGCGTGAAAAAGTGGATCTAAGGTAAAAGAGGGGCGCATTTCTAGAAAATAAGCGTCTTTGGCCCATGGAATTAGATTGTTTTCTACTTTACTTGTCTTCGCTCTATTAAAGCGAATAGAGGTTTTGGGCTCATTGGTCAAAGCATTTATAAACTCATCTGCTTTGTCCGCAAATTGTTCCTGAATTCTTTTGACAAATGCACTTGGAAGATTCATTGTGGTTGGTGTTAGAAATTACAAATATTGTTTTTTTGAATTTGCAAAAGTAAAGTAAAAAAGCGAGCACAATGTGCTCGCTTTTAAAATATTCAGACTTAGCCTATTTTACAATATTCACTCTATAAATCGCTTTACCTGATTCATTTTCCAATTCAATCACATAGATTCCTGAACTCATATTCTCTGTGGTAATTTCAAAGCCATTCTTCGTTTTAGTCAATTGATTTTCGATTTCAATCGTCTGTCCTGAAACGCTATAAATTTGATTGTATTGTTTTTTAGACAATAAACCATTTGGCATCTCACAAATATTCTATCAGATACTGGATTTGGATATACTTTGATTCCAATCTCAACAAAGTTTTTATGCTCGTTGAAGGAATAAAGGTAAGTGGATCTGATATATCAGATGTACATCCGCTTAAGATAACCGCAACGGTATAATCTCCTAAGGCAGTCACTGTGATATTTCTAGTCACTGGCGCCAATGTGGTGCCGTCTTTTTTCCAAACATAAGAATCGCCAATTACACTAGATTGAAGCGTTGTCGCATTGAGTTTAGTGACAGTTGACTTGGCTGGTTTTGCCTTTACAATCATTGGAATTGTATTTGAATTGACAGTTAAAGGCGTCGCACATACAGCGTCAGATGTCAATACCAATTGTACTTGATCTCCATTGACTATTGCGGCATTGCTATAGATATTGCTGTTGAGTCCGACATTGGCTCCATTCAATTTCCATTGATATGTAAGGGTTTGAACCACCATTGTTAATTGTAGCTGTAAAGGTTGCATTGGTTCCTTTGGCAGATCGTTGTATTTGATTTGAAATACTTGCTGTAGGGACTTTTACCGAATTTACTGTCATATTGATAGAATTCGAATTTGCTGTACTCGCGCTAAAACATCCACCACCTGGAGTGACAGAGCATGTTACGATATCGCCATTTGCTAAACTCGTGCTGCTAAATGAAGTTGAATTCAATCCTGCATTGATTCCATTTATTTTCCACTGATATGCTGGTGTAGTGCCGCAATTGGTCGGTGTTGCAGTAAATGTGGTATTTGTTCCTTGACAAATTGAAGTTACTGGTGTTGAAACGACAATCGAAGGGGTAAGTATTGGATTGATGGTAACAATCATTGGGCTCGAAAGAGCCGAATTTGTCGTTACACAAGTACCTGGACTTACATTTAATGTAGCAATAATGGTCGCTTGAATTGGACTTGTACCCGCATTAGTAAATGTTTTGCCCATGACGCTTGTTGTGCTCGCTTGCGCATTTCCATCAATTGTCCAACTATATGTTGGTGAAGCACCGCCATTGGTAGGACTTGCTGTAAATGTGATCGCTGAGCCACTGCAAATAGTATTTCCTGGACTTGGACTCACCGAAACAGATGGGACTAAGTTAGGATTGACTGTTATATTCAAGGTATTTGAATTCGCATTTGGCGTAGAAGCACATGCTGAATTAGAAACCATTAGACAAGTGACTGCATCATTATTGGCAAGTGTAGAACTATTGGAATGTTGCTGTCGTCGATGGTGATCCAATATTGGTTCCATTAATTTTCCATTGATAAGTCGGAGCAGAACCACCATTTCCTGGTGAAGCAGTAAAGGTAAGATTTGTTCCTGCGCAAATAGTCGTCGCTGTTGTTGAAATAGAAACAGTAGGAATGACCGTTGTGACAATCGTAATGGTTTTTGTATTTGAATTGACTTTTGTTGGATTTGCACAAGGCGCATTAGAAGTCAATTCACAATAGATTTGATCTCCATTGATAAAAGATGAACTTGAATAACTTGTTCCATTTTAGCCTGAAACAGCAAAACCATTCTTAAACCATTGTAATGATGGGTTTGATCCACCATTGGTAATCGATGCGGTGAAAGTCAAACTCTCTCCTGCGCAAATGCTCGTTGTTGGAGAATTGATTGAAATTGTTGGTGTAACTGCACTAGTAATAGTCAAACTATTCGAATTGGCTGTCGGTACAGAAGCGCAAGCTGAATTAGAGGTCATCACACATGTGACGATATCTCCACCAACTAAGGTAGTGGTAAATGAACTGCTATTTGTTCCAGCGTTATTGCTATTTACTTTCCATTGATATGCAGGAGCAGAGCCACCATTGGTTGGTGTTGCCGTATAAGTCAATGACTGTCCAGAACAAAGGGTCGTAGTAGGCCCTGCAATAGATACTGCAGGTGCCGATAGACTATTCACTTGTACCGTGATATCATTTGAATTTACTTTTGTTGTTGATGGACAAGTTACATTTGAAGTCATTTCGCAAGAAACCACTTGGCCATTGGTGAATGCTGTAGAAGAATAAGTTGTACTATTCGTTCCAACATTTCCGCCATTTACTTTCCATTGGTATACTGGTGCAGTTCCACCATTAGTTGGTGTTGCTGTGAATGTCGTATTCTGCCCTACGCAGATTGAATTCACCCCAGCAATTGATACCGAAGGTGTATTGAGCGCATTCACGTTCATGGCGATTGGCGCTGTAATCACAGAATCTGGAACAGCGCAAGTTGCATTCGAAGTTATTCTCAATGTAATTACATCGCCTTGTGTAAGTGTTGTCGACGCATAAGTTGAATTGGTTCCAACGAGTGCGCCATTTTTTCTCCATTGATACAATGGACCGCTTCCAAGATTTGAAGAAGTGGCAACTGAGAATGATGCATTAGCACCTGCGCAAATAGCACCTGTAGGATTTACCGATATTGTAGCAGCTGGTGTAACGCTGGCATTGATGGTGAATTTCAGTTTATTTGAAGTGGCATCAGTCGGAGATGCACATGAATCGGAACTACTGACTAGACACCAAACTGAATCATTATTCGCCAATGAAGTCGTTGTCCATGTTGGGCTATTGGTACCTACATTGAATCCATTTTTCTTCCATTGGTATGAAGGAGTTGAACCACCATTTGTTGGCGTAGCTGTAAATTGAACGGATGTTCCAGCGCAAAATGTAGACAAAGCTGGATTGGAGGTCACAACAACTGAATGTGTTCGATTTGTCGCGACAGTGAATTTAATTTTATTTGAATTTTGTACTTTAGGTATCGCGCAAGAGTCGCCAGCAGTGAATACACAATAAATAGAGTCATTATTATTGATATTGCTCAAGGTCAATGTAGAGCTATTCGCACCTACAATCGATGCATTTCTTCTCCATTGATAGATTGGATTAGGACCTGCATTTGTGACACTCGCATTAAAAGTTACACTAGCTGTTGGGCAAATCGTTGTTGAGGATGTCGTCGAAATAGAAATCGTAGGATTGCTATTCGGTGATACAGTGAGATTCAAAGTAAGGATAGAATCGCATCCATTATTATCTTTGATTGTATCGATATAAGTTCCTGTAGTTGTTCTATTGGCCCCTTTGAAGTAATAGGCATTGCCATTGCAAATCGTTCTATTCAAAGTGACATTGGGGGTAGAAGCACCACATAAATTATACTTGCTGAAGAATACATCAAATTGACCTAAACTGGTCAAATTGCTCGTTCCACTTGGGTTGAAATTAGCTGTACCTGCATAAGTCCCCGCCATAAAAATTTGATTGCCTGTTTGCAATATACTTCTAGAGGCATCAACGTTTGTGCCACCAATAGCAAATGCTGTCAAGTGATTGAATGAACTATCATATCGATTGTAATAGCCATCCCAATTACCTGCATTTGAACTAAGATTGAAAGGAATTCCTGGTGTTCCAACATTCACATTTGTTCCTGCAAATTGGCCTGCGATATCTAATTTACCATCGCTTTCAATTTGAATATCGAGCGGGTAATCGTTATTGACACTGCCGTAAGTATTCGTATTTACCGCAGTTCCTGCAACCAATTCAAATCTACACATAAAAATATCCCATCCGCCATTACTTGTAATGGTAGGTGTTGCCCAAATGGGTCGATATCCGTTCCCGTTAAGCCTCTTCCGACCGCATACATCAAACCTGTATTATTAGCGGAGATATCCCCTAAAGATTCATTGCCTCCACTTCCTATTGGGATAAAGCCTAGGTTTGCACCTGTACCACTCAATTTGCAATAGAATACATCTTGTGTGCCAACAGCACCCCCATTCGGAATGTTAATAGGCGAAGCGATGGTTCCAATATTTAGATTGGTGCTTTGAAATTGACCGTGTAAATAGAAATTTCCGGCAGCATCCGTATGCAATCTCGATCCATTATCGAAACCATCCGTACCGATGAAGCCTATGGCTCCAAGTGAGCCTCCAGCTGCCGTGAGGTATTTAGCCACTACGACATCACCATTTGCCAAAGCAAGAGTCTTTGAAACACCTGCTCCTGGATCGAAGTCAATGGTTGAATCTGTGCTAAATCCTGTGACATAAAAAGCGACATTATCATTCGTTACTTTGATATCGTCAAAACGCGTGTTGAGTGTGGATGTTGAACCTCCAATGGCATAGGCATATTGATATGTCCCACTTGTATTGTATTTAGCGAAATAAGCAGAAAACCCAGCATTATTGCTGATATTATTTGTTCCTGCGCCTGGGTTCATATCAAGTGTCGTACTTACAAAAGCTCCAACTATATATACATTTCCCGCTGAATCTACATCCATGCCATTTTACAACGTCAGTATTGGTTCCGCCCATCGTTATCGCCCAACTGAAAGCGCCTGTGGCAGTATATTTTACAATGTATAAATCTTGAAGGCCATTGGTTGACTTGAGCGCTGTGCCCGCACCTGGGTCGAAGTCCACATTGATTCCTTCAAAACTTCCTGCTATATAGACATTGCCTGCAAAGTCCTTCTTGCTGTAATCGCGCAAAAGAAAATAAGCGATAGCGTAAATTTAATATTCATAAGAATAGGTTTTAAAATATTGAGAACCAAATGTAAGAAATTCTTTTAAATACTTTAACATTTCTATATACTTTTCCATAAAAATAGCCTACATGGAATCCTATAAATTGACCAATTTAATTGATTATGAAAATGCCTACAAGCGAAGCGTAGAGCATCCTGAGGCATTTTGGGCCGATATCGCCGCGCATTTTTCATGGCAAAAACCTTGGAATAAGGTTTTAAATTGGAATTTTAATGAACCCAAAATCGAATGGTTTGTCGATGGAAAACTCAATATCAGCGAGAACTGCCTCGATCGACATTTGGACAAAATAGATAAGGTCGCCATTATTTGGGAGCCCAATGATATGGACGAAGGTCATAAAGCCTATACCTATCGGGAATTATATGCCGAAGTCTGCAAAATGTCGAATGTATTGAAATCGATGGGTGTCCAAAAAGGCGATCGGGTGATTATCTATTTGCCAATGATTCCCGAATTGGCCTTTGCCGTATTAGCCTGCGCGCGCATAGGAGCCATTCACTCCGTGGTATTCGCGGGATTTTCCGCCAGCGCCATTGCCGATAGAATAGACGATGCAAAAGCGGCGTATATCATTACAAGCGATGGCATGTATCGAGGAAACAAATCTATTCCCGTCAAGCCCATCATCGACGAAGCGATTTCAAAAAGCGCATCCATTCAGAAAGTCTTGGTCATTCAGCGAACGAATGAACCTATCTCTATAGAGGAGAGTCGCGATTTTTATTATACTGAATTAGTGAAGCATGCAGCAGACAATTGTCCTGCTGAGATCATGGACAGCGAGGATATGCTCTTTATCTTATACACCTCTGGTTCCACAGGTAAACCCAAAGGCGTTGTGCACACTTGCGGCGGATATATGGTTTACGCAGGGTATTCATTTGCCAATGTCTTTCAATATGGTGAAAATGAAATTCACTGGTGCACCGCTGATATTGGTTGGGTGACAGGTCATACTTATATTCTCTATGGTCCACTGCTCAATGGCGCGACACCCTCATGTTTGAAGGCGTTCCAACTTATCCCGACGCGGGAAGATTTTGGCATGTCATCGACAAACATCGCGTGAATATATTCTATACTGCACCGACGGCTATTCGCTCCTTGATGACTTTTGGAACCGAGATTATAGAACCATATTCTCTCGCTTCGCTCAAAAAATTGGGTTCCGTCGGAGAGCCCATCAATGAAGAAGCTTGGCATTGGTATCATGAACATATAGGCAAAAAGAATTGCCCCATTACAGATACTTGGTGGCAGACCGAGACAGGCGGAATTATGATAGCTGCTATGTGCGGCATTCAGTCTGCGAAAGCCAGTTTTGCGGGATTCCCCTTGCCCGGCATTCAACCCATGCTCGTCAATGAGAAGGGAGAGGAGTTGCATGGAAATAATGTAGAAGGGCATTTATGCATTCGCTTTCCATGGCCATCTATCCTTCGAACGACCTATGGCGATCACGAGCGCTGTCGCATCAATTATTTCTCCACCTATGCCAATCTCTATTTCACAGGAGATGGGGCAAGGCGCGATGAAGAAGGGCAATATAGAATCATCGGCCGAGTCGATGATGTCATCAATGTATCTGGACATCGCTTCGGAACAGCTGAAATTGAAAATGCCATCAATGAAGACGTCCATATCATAGAAAGTGCCGTAGTGGGCTATCCCCACGATATCAAAGGACAAGGGATTTATGCATTTGTGATTGCAGAGCATGGAGATATTTCACAAGAGGTGATGCGCAAATCGATTTTAGAGACCCTTGTAAAAATCATTGGCCCTATTGCCAAACCAGATAAAATTCAATTTGTCACGGGACTTCCAAAGACTAGGTCAGGAAAATCATGAAGATTTTCTAAGTTGATTTAAAAAAATAATTTCGAAAATCATAGCTAAGCAACTAAACATATTTTACGCCCGATGTACGCAATGGTGGGCCATTTTATAAAAATGACTAATCCCTACACAGTGTAGGGGCAAAGGCAGGATTTGTGGGTTAGCAGGCATTTAGCGATTTAGTATTTGCATTGACAGACAATTGAATTGAAAAACTGTCGATAGCGGCAAATACCTTTATCGCGCTGGTCCCTACACAGTGTAGGGATCTTTTTTATAACGGCCCATGACTTCTGCCATGCTTATGCTAGCGCATCCTACTCTTGCTTACTTTTTGTGTCGAAGACAAAAAGTAGGTCGCCGAAGGCAAAAAGATTATCATAAAATCACAATTGACCCTCAAAAAAAAATAGAAAATTCTCCTAATTAAACGACATATAAAAATGTGGTCACTCAATAGACATTATGAAAGAATCTATCTCTCTGCCTATAGCGGAGTTAGTATTTTTGCTTTCTTTCGAAATGAAAACTTGTTTTAACTCTCTACTATCTAGTAATAATCATTTTTTGAACCGTATTCCCCGATTGCACAAAATAAGTTCCTGAAACCATCGACGATGGCAATTCAATCTTATTATCACCCACTTGCAATTACCCTTCATGACGATTCTGCTCGAATAATCGAATACTTCAAAATTTCCTGCCTCTTGTGTTTGAATATGTATGAAATGCGCATTGACAGGATTTGGATAAATTTTAAAACCGCTTGTCGAAGGGGAATTATCTGTTATAGATACAGTACCTGTTTTGAAAACATTGGTCTTGACCACATAGCCTTTAAAAACAGATTGAGCAAGCCAACCCGGTGTGCCAGGGAATAATTTATTTCCCGTACCATAGGATAAGCAATATCCATCTGAAGTGGCAATGCATCCCGCTCCCCATGCTCCAGCATTGCTGTATTGTGTGTTTGTCAATTTATAGAATCCAAGATCATTGAATTGATTGACGCCAATGATCTCCCCACTTTGATTGATATTGAAAACCGCCAATCTATCGGATGCTTGGCTTTTTCCGTCTGGATCTTTTTCGGTTAGATTGACCATGCCTGTGCCATAAAATCCGCTTCCATTCGGTATGATCTTCCACATATTTGCATGGTTGATACTCTTTCCATCAACGCTTTTAATATAGCGCATGGCAAGGCTATCGCCATTATTGGAGATGACATGTATTGTCGGTGCTTGTCCACCAGCAACCGATAAATTGCTCGCCAAGAGGTATTGATTTTGGTTGTTTTTAACCAAGCCAACTGTTCCGTCTTTATACGTCAATCTGCGGAAAAATTGCTTCTCCCAAATCGGGAAATTATTGGTGGAAATTTTGATCATTTTCAAATCAAAATACCAATTATCAATCGCGCCGTAATAACCAGCAAGAGTAATCATCGTATCCTCAACTAACAATGCAGTTGGCTTAAAAGATTTGCCGGCATAATCGTTTTGCCAAACAAAATTGGCACTGCCAGGTGTATATCTCATCAAAGAACCGCCATCTGGACCGCCGTTTCTAGACAATAGCAGGTAGTCTCCACCTGGAAGTACTTTTACATCGATGATTTTATAGCCTGAATTGGAGAATTGCTTGGGCGGTCTTGCGATGAGATGGTATCTCCATTGGTAGAATCAATTTAGCAATGATCATTTTTCCAATATCCGAGGCAAATCATTAAATTGTTGTTATTATCTCTAAATATTTTTTCAATATTGCCATAGCCCGTGTAAATCTTCATCCACAAGGAATCCCCATTTTGGGATAAACACAAGATGCGATTGTCGATGCCGATGAGGTATTTCCCATTGCCCACTCCTATGCCTGAATTGGCATATTCCTGTCCATTGGTATTTCTGGTGTTGAATGTCTTTTCAAAATTTTGCGCATGCAATAAAGATTGACACATGAGCAATGCGATGAGAGTAGATTTGATATGCATAAGGATATTATTTGATTGTAAAGCAAATTTAATATTAAAATTGTTTTATGCAAAAAAGTATTTTAAAAATGTGGGTTTGGGGAGGTGTGAAAGCTCTTATGCAATTTTTGGTTGAAGGTTGGTTTACGCGAATTACAAATATGCTTTGTTATGTATGCAGGCATTTAAAATGTCTTAAAAATACAATATTTGGGTTTGCTATCAAACATTTCACATATTTTATTAAAATAATCTTCTCTAATTAATAATTCGGAACCATCTAATTTAGGGATTTCATGACTTATATCTTTACTATAATCAGTGGCAAGATATTGAGAATACCATGAATTAAACTTCAAAACAATCTCATTATCATCATTTTGAGCATAAAGTCCAGATAAAAAATCACAGACTTTCAGATTTAACCTTTCGACTATAACAGGGTTTAACCATAGTATTTTAAAATCTTCTATTTGAAATTGTTTCTGAATAAAAGAAAATACTATTGTATCTTCAAATTCATAATCATGCCTATATTCTTCCCAAACAGTGGCCATATCTAGACGATAACCTGAAAATGGAAAAATTGATTTATTCTCAGCGTTAAAAGTAATTCCACCAAATGTTTTATAATCTTTCAGCTTGTATAGTTCCTGTTCAATTAACTCACATTCATAATGAGCAATTCTAACCCAACCTTCATTAACTGAGACTTCTAATGAATATGAAGCAATTTCATCATAATCAGAGTATTTTTTCAATTCATTTGGTCTTACGCTTAAAGATAAGTTTTGGGCAATAATTGATTTAATATCAATCTTAATATTATCATAAACTTGATAAGAGTTTGCAAAGCTTTTAAATTTATTGTAGTAATCTTCATTAATTAACTTGAGTAAATAATCAGAAAAATAAATATTATTTACCGAACTCCCATGCATCCTATTATAATACAGATCAAGATATTCTCTATTAATTCCAGAAAATTTTGCTTTAAATTTTCCGAGAATATTTTTAATATCCAAACCAATTATTTCTAAAATTCTGTGACGATGGTTTAATCCAAATAAAAAATCAACTTCTTCTTCTGCAATGGGATATATTAACTCATTATTTAAGTGTAATTTTGATCGTATGGGCAAATTAAAAATATCTTCAATTATATAGTCAATTAGAAAATAATCTGTTGGGTAAATTATTTTTAGTTCAGATTCAAAATTTTTAAAGTAGCCATTGTTTTCTTCTTCATACAATACTAACAATTCGAGTACAACTAAAATTATAGACTTATTAAAGTGCTCATAATTTGAAATAAACCACTTAATAGGGTTTATTAACTTTTTGGAATCTTCATACAATAAAATCGAAATACTTGATAAAACAATATGGAACTTTTGAACAGTAAAAGATTTAAAACGACAAAACAACAAACAAATATGAATTTCGTCGATATTCATATTAAGTTCATTTGAAAGGACTTTATCCCACTCATATGTCTCTCTTGAAGGCAACCTTAACTCAATTATTTCATACATTGAGAGCCAAGCCTTCTCAAGTAGTGATGTATTATAACCAACACTGGAAAGAGCATTGAATAAATTTGCTGAAAATACACGTTTATAGCCTAGATTTAATTTTGATCCTAATAACTCAAATAGAAAGTCAATGCTTTTATTGGGATTAAGCATAAAAGCTGTTTGGAAAGCACTTAAGTTTGACAAACTTCTATACCATCCGTCTTTTTGATAAACAAACAGTGTTATCCAGAAAATACAGATATTTCAGAATTAGAATCAAAAATAGGAGTAATATTAATGTTTCTTTTATCATGGTAGTCTTCATTCTTCCTGACAAGATGCTCAATTAAAACTTTAATATCTGGAGTAAGAACGTTATAGCTATCAAATAAATAAATTAATGATTGAACTTCCTTTTCAAGAATTGGATTATCATTAAGGTAAACAGAAAGTTCAGAAAGCGACATATCAGAGAATTCTTTCCTATTTATACATTCTCTTTCAATTTTAAAAATAGAATCAATGGTTAAGAACTTTCTGCTAGAAGTTATTGCATTTGATGTAATAAAAGTATTTGACAGTTTTAAATCATTCTTGTATTTTTTAATTTCCTTTTGAAATTCCTTTGAACGTGCTGAGTTCTGTTTAATAGATAACCTTGCATTAATTGAAGCTGCTAATGTGTTTTTTGCTACTGGTAATTTTAGTTTCTCAAACAATTTGATAGAGTCCATCAGAAATGCATCATCAGATTCGATTAGCATTGTTTGATTTAAAAGCATTTAGTCAAATCGTTAATCTGAACATCAGAATTTGTTATTAAATATTTCAAGGAAGATTCTAATCGCCAATCGCATCTTGTGCAAACTAATTCATCTAGTAAATAAAGGGAGGCATTTTTAGGATTGATTTTATAGAATTTTTCAAACCATTCTACAGGAAAATGCTTTGTATCTTTGCCGTCTGTGTGTTGAACAACAGAATCTACCAATTCTTTCAGTTTTAAGATATACTCACTCCCTAAAGAATCATTTATCGAATTTAAACCAACAATACTTTCGGTTAAATCTTCAAGTGTTAAATCTCTGCGCCATGTATACCCTAAAACATATTCAACGCCTTGATTAAAGTAAAAGTCAATTTTTTCAGAATTATTAATAAAAGCGTATGCTTTAACCAGTTGAAAGCAATATTCAGAAAGAAATGAGTGAAATTGATTATCTTTATTTCTTTCAAATTGTCCAACCAATATTTCAATTACAAAAGTGGAATTGATTTCATTGATATTTTCAATTAGGAGTTTAAAAAAATTATTAGTCGCAATTGGCCCTCCCGGTGAGTTTTGAAAATATGTTGTTGTTTTTGTACTAACTTTATCAAGTACCTTTAGTATATAAGTCCAATCTTCTTTTTCTTTTATATAGGATAATCCTTCATTTATTGAGTCATAAATAAAATCATGCAATGAAAATAAATCACAAGTTCTTGGAGTACCTTGAAAAGGTTCTAAGTTATAGGCAAGAAAATCAAAAGCATTTCTGAGTTTTAAAGAATCAACCGTTTGGGAGGTTCTAAACTGTTTAACCTTTATTAAATAAATCAACCAATTATAGAACCAATTATTTGATTTGAAAATATCAATCACTTGTGTAATTGACTCACTATCATTAATTTGATATTCAATTTGATTGAAGAATAGCTTTATTTTAAGAACTTCATTATTGAAAAATTTATCAAACATTAGAATTTCCTCTCCTAATAATTGAAGTTTTTCTTTCGTTGCTTTTTTGGTATCAGTAGCATTTGATACTTTTTTAATTATATCATATTTATCTATTAATCCATCAACAAATGTTCTAGGTCTGAAAGAGGATAACTCTTTAGTAAAAATAGCTTTAAAGTTAGTAAATTTTCTTTTGTTAAACTTTTTGGCTATATCGTTTAATTCCTTTTCTTTTTTTTGAGATAGGAGAACTCTAATATAATATTTAAAATCGTCTAATTTTATAGGCTCTCCCGATTTAAAATAATCTGAATAGTATTCCCACGGTGCAACGGCACCTTTAGAGTCTAATAAATAACAAATTTGTAATCCTTGTCTTTTAGGTAATGTAGGTTTACTCTCAAACAGCAAATATTCGGCAACCGCTTCAAATCCATTTTTATAACCATATGCATCGATATAATACAAAAATGCTTCATCAAATGAATCTTCTGTACTTGTTAGTGTTTTATTTATTTCATTAAGGATAATAACTTTTTCTATATCTTTTGATTCTGCGCAAGCCCTTAAGAAAAAGTAATAGTTATTTTTAATAATATCCCATGGATGTCCTGAGCAAACACATTTCTTAATAAATTCTTTTGAAATAAATCCCAACACTTTTTCATTGTAACAACCATCTGTTAATACTTGTAAATAATAGCGATATGCCTTAGGATAACTATAAAAATCTAACTTGTCAAACCAATCAATTACAGGGCGGAATATTCTTTTTTCTACGACTTCTTTAGATTTTAGTTCTTCTAATATAAATCTTCTAAAACTTTCATGATAGATAATATAGCCTTTTGAAGATGTGTTTTGTTTCAATACAGGTTTTAATAAATCTAATGTTTCGTCTACATACATTCCTATCTCTGTTATTTCCTTCAACTCTTTTTTCGTGAGACTAAAATTTACCGCAGATAAAGCAAATGGAACTTCACTAATCAAATTTTGTTTTGCTAACAAATAACTATAATATTTTTTTAGATTGTAAGAGTAATGTGGAAGTGAATTAAAATCATCTAAACTAATCTGAGATAAGTATTTTATTTCTTCAATTAGGTAGGTTAAGTATAGGGGATTACCAGTGCTTTTTTCTAGTAATAGACTTGAAATATGATTATCGTCCAATTTTAAATCATCAAGGTGGAGTCTAGACATTAAAGCCTTCACATCTTCAAAATCCCAAGCAGGTATTGACACCTGAGTATAGTTTTTTATATTGTCTAATTCTTTTATAGGTTGTGATGCCACTAGGATTGATAAATTGTCTGATATATTAATTTTATTGATTTCATTAATGATATCAATTTCACTTTTGCTTAAATCTAGATAAGGTCTATAATTAAAAACTCTCTGAATATGGTCGAGTCCATCAATTATTATTACCGTCGGCTCACTTATATTCTCAATTAGAATATTTAATTCAGTTAAACTACTTGCATATCTATGCTGTTTTTTATTTTTTAAATTTGGATACAAATTTATGATTTCAGAAATTAAATTTCCGTAGAAGACATCAGTCTTTATTCTTTCTTTTTGAAATTTGTCTTTTAAGTCGGTATAGCAATAATGCTTTACTGTATTAATGTTGTTTCTTTTTAATTCAATTATTAGATTGTTTACAAACCATGATTTTCCGCTTCCTGGTTCTCCCTTAAGAATGATTCTTTTATCTGATTTGATTAATTTAAGGATTGAATTAACGTTCTTTTTTGTTGGGATATTTTTACGTTCATCAATTGGAAAAATTTGCTCAATTGAACCAAAATCAGTAATAATTTCGAATTGTTTAAATATTTCTTTTGTAGTAATCGGAAGCATCTTGCTTCGGGACTTCCTTACTAGGGCTGAAAGTGAAAGAATAAATTCCTCTTTGCTTTTTTTATTATTTGGAAAAATACCTATACCTAATCGGTCAACTTGGTCTAAAATAATTTTTTCCAATTGACCCGGCTCATAAATACTTAAACTAAATTTTGGAAAATTTATTTCTACTGTAAAAGCCTCACAAAAGGTTAAAAATTCATCTCGATTAATGCCACGAGATTTGGTTCTAAATCTTCTCCATTTTTCAATTGGCATTTCATTTTGGGGCCATAGTTTTTCCACGTTATTTAGTATCGTGGTTTATGAAAGTTTTTTGATTATTCTGAATATCTAGAATATTTAACAATTCATCTTTAGGCTCATTCCATGCTAAACAAAGCCTAATATCAAGAATGTTTTTATCAGGATGTTTGTTCCATGAATTAAATAATTCATCTATTGCTAAGTTGCAAGAACTATCTGAAGATAAGTCCTCTTTTTTTAAAGAATGACTAATTTCTGAGTTACTATACTTTATTTGTCTTTTATATAATCCTTTATTATTTCTAATTGTTAAATCATCAAATCTATCTGAATCAAATTCTTTTTTATCAATATAAAAAGTACTTTCTTCATCTTCAAGAATCCAAACTAGAATGAAGTAGGCAGTTAATAAATCTTGATATTCATATCCTTCATGTGCAGTATATAAGCCCATATATATTTCATTTTGAGAGTTGGCAAATTTGCACTTATTAACAAATTTTGGTTTGAGGGTTAGCTTGTGCAATTTGCATTAGCCCCCAATCAGTCCCAAAGGGTAAAAGCGGGATGGCAAAAAATTATTTTTTTCTTGCACCTACTTTCTGTCAATGAGTCAATATAATCAATATGGTTTTTCAAATTTTTATTCTGGTTATTTTTATGTAATTATTTCTTTTAGACTTGTATACAGCGTTTTCTTGCTAAAACTCATATCGGCTTATGGTTTTTTTTCCTTAGCTGACCAACCGAAGTTAATAAATAGGAACGAACAATATTCCTAAAATTTAGATAAGTTTTTTGGCAAGTGTTAGCTGCAGTGTTTGTTTTTAAAATTCTGAATAAATGTAATTTCCAATAAATGTCAAGAAATCTTTTTGAATATTAATATAACATTCTAATGTTTCCGTTTTAATAAACTGATATTCATTTTGTTCTTCAGATAATTTTGCAGTTATATTGATAAATTCTTGATGTTTATATTGGAAATCCTCTTTCTTGAAAAGATCAGAAAACAGATAATTGAATTTAGTGAAATTTTCAAGTTCAGATAGTATAATCAGCCACACTGTCACGTAGTTTTTTGCATTTTCTTTCTTTATGATATTTGTAAGCACCATTTGAGTAAGTTTATTTTTTGCTTCATAAATTGATAGTTTGTCAAATTCATATAGGTACATATTGGTTTTTTGTACTAAACTTTCAAAAGCTGCTTGGCGCATCTGATTTAAAGTTATTCTTTTTTGAGTCTCGATAGCTTTATCTGCTTTTACTTCATCATTTTTTGCTACTATATATGTTAAGAAAATAATAGAAATAGTAGAAAGTAATGTAAACAATGGATTTAAAATTCCACCAATAAAATCTCCAAACTCGTTATATTTGAAAGTAGAATTTTTATTCAAATTGTTTAAATAATATTCTTGAAATTGTCTACTAACTTCAAGGTAAATTATTGTAGCAATGAATAACAAAACTAGAAGTACAGTTAAGTTTTTTAGCACAGTTTTCATAGTTGTTATTTAAAATATTACAGCTAACTTTTATGTATACCCAATCCCTTCCCCCATTTTTTTATTTTCAACTACATGAATTATAGGATTTAAGCATTTGCACATTCTTGTAATTATTTGGAAATGTTTAAAACAGCCTAATATTTTCATACCGTGCATTTTTTCACCTTTCGCCTATCAAATATATAAATTATTTATATAAATATTTGTTTTTTCAAGCATGCTAGTACGGGCAAGTTATACGTTGTTTTTCATGATGTAATTATCAATATTTTTTTTGCTATTTAAGGTGTAATGATGCGGCTTAGAAGTTCTCTCTTCTTTTATCAAACCAAGTTTAATCAATTCATTTAAATCTTTACTTGCAGTCTGTCTGACAATATTGTATTTGTCTGAGTATGATTTGAGCGTAATATTGTTTTGGTCCTTTAAATACAAATATCCTAATAGGCCTGCTTGTCGTTTGTTTAAGCCCATTTCTATAAGTTGGTAAGAAACAAAGTTTGCCTTCTTGGTTTCATCCAATTTTTTATCTCGGTAATATTTTCATTTTTCAAAGGCCACTCTAATATTCTTTATGGATTAGGATATAAAATAGTTTAGGTCATTGTCATCATGTTCCGTCTTTAAGAATGCTTTATCGTACTGAGTTCGCGACTCCAGAATGACTTTAGAAATAGAAATATTTTTAATTAAAGAGTATCCTTTTTTTAATAGATACCAATAGAACAAAGCTCGAGCAGTTCTGCCATTTCCGTCTTTGAATGGATGAATAAATCCAATCATAAAGTGGATCATTGAAGCCTTTATAATGGGGTGTATGAATTTAGAGTCATTATTCGCAAAATCACACAAATCTGCCATCAGTTTTTCAACTTCAATCCAATCTGGCGGAATATGCGCTATTTCTCCATCTATATGGTCTGTGACAAAAACTTCTCCTTTTCTATAGTCGCCAGAGTATTTTTCAGCTTCTGTATTCGCTGTCATAATGCGATGCAATTCTATAATGCTTTTGAAATCAATATTTGAATCTTGAAATTCAGTGATATATTGAATTGCCCTCAAATTATTAAATATCATCTGCTCAGACTCATTTCTCGGATTCCTTCCTGTTTTTAACATGTCCTTGGCTACTTCTGTAGTTGTAGCGGCACCTTCTACTTGTGAGGAGGCAACGGCTTCCTCAAGCAATGAACTTTTAAAAAAGTCAATTCTATCTGCATGAGAAAGGGGACTTTGTTGTAGGCCTCCCATAAGTTTTAAATCAAAATCGTGTAAATTTTTTGAAATATATGGAGATATAAAATAATTAAATCGATAGTTCCCAAATACAATAGATTCATATTTAGTATTTCGGTAAGTTTTTATCAATGTCCAATTTTCTATTGGGTTTACAAAGGCGCTTCTTTTCTGTATTTTAAATCGTCCCAATAGTAATATCGTTCATCCGTATTATGAATGAAGTCATCAAATTCTCCCTTCCAAATTCTTTGCAGGTAATCTATATTGAGTTCAAAATGTGGCGGCTTCTCTATTTTCATAACAACATTGTTAAATTGTCGTGCAAAATTAACAATGTTTTGTAAAATTAACAAAGTGTTTTTAAGATTGAATTACATTATTCCTGTTTACACATTATAATTTACACACTCCACCACCTCGCTAATCACTGTAAACACCTCGCTAGTCTCTGCTATAACCTCGCAGGTACCCGTCATGACCTCGCAAGTTCTTGCCATTACCTCGCTAATGTCTTTTACTACTTCGCAAGTGTTTGTCATTACCTCGCTAATCTCTGCTACTACCTCGCTAGTATCTGCAATCGCCTCTCTATTGTCTGTCATGACCTCGCTAATGTCTGCTACCACCTCGCAGGTTTCCGTCATCACCTCGTTAATGTCCGTCATCACCTCGCAGGTTCTTGTTTTGACCTCGCTGATCTCCGTCACCACCTCGCAGGTGCTTGTCATAACCTCGCTAATCATTGTCACCACCTCGCTGATGTTTGTCATGACCTCGCAGCTTCTTGTCCCCTACACTTTGTACCGTGTCCCAACTTTAGTTGTGGAGGGGCACGCACTTTTGTAAGTGTCATATAATCAATGAATTATGGGTTTTAGCTGCAAGAATTAACTAAGATAGCGCTGACCGAAGCCAACTAGATGACTTATCATGACATCACGCTTCTAGCTATTTCTAAATAAGCATAATCGCGCTTCAACCACTTCTATCGTTTTCGCAACAAATATTAAACTTAATTACAAGACTATCTCTAACTTTGGTAAAAATTGGGCTATGAAAAAAATACTGTGTTTTATTTTTTTGATCTATGGTTGGAATGCCCATGCACAAAAGCATTGGGCTATAAACAGTGGCGGCACGGATAATGAAGAAGCCTATGCATCTGCCATAGATAGTCAGGGCAATATCTATACAACAGGTTATTATATGGGAACCGCAGACTTTAATCCCGATTCGGGGGTCGTTCATTTAACTGCATCCTCTAGCGATATTTTCATTCAAAAATTAGATTCCAATGGCCATTTTCTATGGGCCAAAAGCTTAGGAGGTCTAGGATGGGATGCTGGCATGCATTTGGTATTGGGCGAAAATGGGAGTATTTATGTCACAGGCTTATATGAAAAAATCGTGGACTTTGATCCCAACGCGGGAATTCGTTTAGATACGGCAAAAGGAAACAGTGATTTCTTTGTGTTGAAATTGTCGAAAAATGGAGATTATATATGGCATAGCACGCTTGGCGGAAAGGGCAAAGATGGAGCCTATGCTGTGGGAATTGACAAACAATATGCTATTTATTTGACAGGATTTTTTGAAGATACATTCGATTTTAATCCCGGCATGGATAGTTTAAAGCTCAAATCAAAGGGAATGCATGATGTATTTCTACTCAAATTGGACTCAATGGGCAATTTTATCTGGGCGAAGAGCATAGGCGGTCCGGGAGATGATGAAGTATATTCACTTTTTGTGGAAACCTCTGGACATTTGCTTATCTCAGGAACTTTTAAATTCAACGCCGACTTCGACCCGAGTGATTCAAGTTTTATTTTATCTAGTAATAGAGGAAGGGGCTTTATCGAAAAGATCAATTCAAATGGGGAATTCATATGGGTAAAACAATTCGGCAATCCAAGCTTTACTTCCTGTTTATTTGTCAAATCGGATCGAGATGGAAATGTCTATTCAACAGGCAATTTCTCAAGCATGGGGGATTTTAATCCTGATACTACAACCAATTATATCACCTCGAGCGGATTGAATGATGCATTTATTGTGAAATTGGATTCAATGGGCAAATTCATCTGGGTAAAGCGCTTTGGCGGTGTAGGCAATGACCAGGGCATGTGTTTAGACATTGATTCCGACGGGGGCGTATACTTATCTGGTTCTTATGAAGGCAAAATTGATTTAGACCCTGGAATAGGCCATAGTTCGAAATCAAATCGCGGAGGAAGAGATATATTTTTGTCCACCTCGATAAGCAGGGAAATTATCTCTGGTCTAAAGCAATTGGTGGAACAAACAATGATTATTGCTATTCCATTCAAATGGACTTGAGTCAAAATATCATTACCTCTGGATCATTTGGAGATTCAGTTTATTTCGAACCAAAACAAGGAGTTGAATTTCTCTTGTCTGCTGGACTCGGAGATGTTTTCATTCAAAAGAATTTTGCAAAAGGAGATCTCATCATCAAGCCAAGCTCGCTGATCGACATGCATTCGGAGAATCAACGTTTCATCGTTTCCAATCCATTTGGTCATTCATTGACCATTGAATTCAATCAAAATATAGAGAAAGGTGATGTGCGCTTATATGATTTGCGAGGAATAAAAGTATTAGATAAGGCATGTTCACAAACGAATAGACTGGACTTGACCAATGATTTGGAGAAAGGCGTATACATGTTAGAATTGCAAATAGGAGAGGTGATTGAGCGGAGGAAATTGATGAGGGAGTGAGGGAATAGCGCAAAATGTATTTAGGTATTTATGAATTAAATTGACGAGATGTTTTTATTTTCTTTTTTGAAAATTACCATATTTTGGTAACTTTGTAAAAAAGTGAATTATGGGACGAAATACATCTGTCTCTTTAGGAGATTATTTTGAAAACTTCGTAGATAGCCGAGTTTCGGAAGGTCGATTTAAAAACGCCAGTGAAGTTATTCGTGCTGGGTTGAGATTGTTGGAAGAAGAGGAGAATAAGGTATTGGCACTAAAGAAAGCCATTCATGAGGGAATTGCAAGCGGAATAGCAAATGACTTCGATTCGAAAAAACATCTTGCACAATTAAAGGCTAAAATGAAAAATGGCTAAGTACACGTTAACCAAAAAAGCGGTTGAGGATTTGTCGATCATTTGGGAGTATACATATGAAGTATGGTCAGAAAATCAGGCGGATAAATATTATTTTGAGATATTGGAAGACTGTCAGTTATTGGCTGAAAATGCAAATTTTGGAAAGAAATATGAAGAAATTGATGATGAGATATATGGATATAAATCTGGTCAGCATATTATATTCTTTAGAAAGTTACAAAAAGACGAAATTGAAATTGTAAGATTCTTGCATGCTCAAATGGATTTGAAAAATAGACTATAATTATAAGAGCAAGGTGTAATTATGAATTTTAAATTTTGAATTGGTTAGATAGAAAGTAGAACAGATCCCAAATCAAGTTTGGGATGACGGTCGCGGAGGGCATTTCATGCAGAAGCACATTGAATGAGTTTAGTTGAAAGTACAACAGATCTTGAAATTAATTTTGAATTTTTAATTTTGAATTTTTTTATCCCTACAAAGTGTAGCGGATGAATTGGTTCGGTTGAGAGTTTAATAGATTCCATAAACGTTGTAAGGACAAGTCATATAAAACTCTGTGCTACTCTCCCAGACACTTTGTCGGGACAAGTTGTGAAAAACTCTGTGCAACTCTGTGTTTAAATTAGTAGAAAGCACAACAAATCCCGAATTCAATTTTGAATTTTAAATTTTGAATTTTGAATTAGCTCTGATTAAAGCAAAGAAAAAATCTTATCTTTATTTTATGAAAAAAATAGCCCATTTCTTCCATCGACTTAAATTGAAAAGCCTTTTGATGCTCTGTCTTGGCATATTAATTTATAGCTGCAAAAAATCTGAAAAGTATTGCGATGTGATAGATCCTATAGAAGAATTAAATTGGTTAAAAGGAAAAATAAATATAGATAGTTCGGTGAACATAATGCAGATGACATATAATTCTGTTGAAGGATTCTATATCGGAAATGCTGATGATTCTATTGTTATTGTTGCTAATAGTTATTCCGAGTATTGGACATGTGATGGAAAATTACTTTATAGGCAAGAGGGAAGTAAAAATTCTACTATTCCTTTTCCAAATGGGTTTTGGAATAATGTTCAATTCAAGAAGATTTATCCAAAAAGTATTTAATGAGCGTATCTCAATGCACCGAATTCTCCTCTACTTTATCTTCTCCATCAAATCCATTCCAAAATCAAACAACTTTTCCTCTTCCCATGAATGACTCATCAATTGCATGCCCATAGGCAAGCCTGCTGCATTCTTATAGAGGGGAAGGGATATCGCCGGCATGCCCACGATATTGGCCAATACGGTAAAGATATCTGCAAAATACATCTCGATAGGATTAGATGTCTTATCGCCAAATTTAAATGGCACAGATGGACAAGTTGGTGTAAATAGAAAATCGCAATCCGTGAGGAGTTTGCTCATTTCATCGCGCAAGATTCTGCGCACTTTTTGCGCTTTGGTATAATATGCATCGTAATAGCCCGCACTCAATACAAAGGTGCCGAGCATGATTCTTCTTTTGACCTCTGGCCCAAATCCCTCGCTGCGCGAGCGCACATATAATTCCTCTAAATCATTCGCATCCTTTGATCGATAGCCGTATTTCACGCCGTCAAAACGCGCAAGATTGCTAGACGCCTCGGCAGTAGTGAGTACATAATAAATGGGAATCAAATAGTCCAAATATTTAAATGAATATTCGACGATTTCATGGCCTTGCTCCTTCGCCTTTTTTAAAAAATCTTGGCAAGCCTCTTTTACTTCTGCTGAAACCCCTTCACTGTTCAACACTTCCGGGAAATAGGCGATTTTATAGGTAGTCTTTTTTGGATGTACTGCATGAATAGGCTTAGCGGATGTAGTCGCATCGAATTCATCTCTGCCCGCAATGGCTTCGTAGATTGCTTTAGTATCTTCTACACTCTTGGTAAATGGTCCAATTTGATCGAATGATGAAGAGTATGCGATTAAACCATGTCTAGATATTCTGCCGTAAGTGGGTTTGAATCCGACGATATCGCAGAATGAAGCGGGTTGGCGGATGGATCCACCCGTATCGCTGCCAAGTGTAGCATGGCATAGATCGGCTTTCACCGCAGCTGCACTTCCTCCGCTGCTTCCACCGGGAACCCTCGTTCGATCGATGGGATTGAGTACATTGCCAAAGGCGGAATTCTCTGTGCTCGAACCCATGGCGAATTCATCGCAATTCAAACGTCCTAAGATGATGGCATCTTCGCTGAGCAAGCGCTCTACAGCAGTGGATGAATAGATGGATTCAAATCCCTCCAGTATTTTGGAAGAAGCTGAAACTTTGTGGTCCTTGTAACAGATATTGTCTTTCAATCCAATGACCAAACCGAACAATCGGCCCATTTGCTCACCACGAGCAAATTTCGCATCGAGTGCTTGTGCGCGCTGGATGGACTCGGCTTCAAATACTTCCAAAAATGCATTTAAATCGCGGTTGGTTTCGATATTAGATAGATAATTGCGCACCAATTTTTCAATATTGGTCTCCGTTTTCTTAATCGCGTCTTGAATCTGGGATAGACTTGTATAGGCCACTGTTGCTATATATAATTAGTAAACACTTTGATTGAATAATCAAAGAAAATTGTGAAAATGAATGATAGAAGATTAGCTCTTGAGCTCTTCTTTCTCTGCGTCTTTGATTCCCTCTTCTATTTCACTTTTGATATTGGCTTTGGCATTGTTGAACTCTCTAATGCCCTTGCCCAAACCCTTCATAAATTCAGGAATTTTTTTGCTGCCAAATAATACAAGAATGATGAATCCTATGAAAACCCATTCTATTCCACCAGGCATGCTAAATAATAATGTATGAAACATAATCGTATTTTTTGCAAATATATTCAATCTTGAGAGGAAATCAACAAAAAGCTAAGGCCAAGGGGAATAATTTCATGAATTGGGCGAAAATATGGGGTATTCAAACAGTTTATCGCACCAAGACCATTTTGCCATAGCCGCTGTTAAAGGCTTTTTCGATCAAATCATTGGTCACCTTTTCTGAAGTGAAAATCTGTCGCTGTTCGACGTCTTTTCCTTGGTCGCGGATGATGACCCGATAGAGGTAGACGCCATTTGCCAATGCATCGCCATAAGTGTCTGTCCCATCCCACCAGAATTGGGTTTTATTCATCCCGATGCGCAATGGTCCCAATTCTTCTTTGGTTATCTCGCGCACAATTTTGCCCGAAATCGTGAGTATCTGGATTTTGATGTATTCTGGGATTTTATTGCCCGTCAAACTAAAGATGAACTGCGTCCTAGACGTAAATGGATTCGGGTAATTGAGTAGGCGCGTGATGGTCTGCTTATTGATGATATTGAAAGCGATATTGTAATCAAATGATTTTTTATTGCCACTGCGATTGCCTGCAATATCTCTATCACTCACCTGCAATTCATATTCCCCATCGATATCAAAAGTGGGATCAAATTCCATGGTAGCCATATTTCTAGAACTGCCAATATTCGCTGGATTGAATTTCAATCTCGGGTCATTGTGGTAAACAGGCAGAATGGTATTGTCTGGCATCTTAATTCTCAAACTCAATACGGCAGTATCATTCAGCGCTTGAAATCTGTTTTCGTCTTTTAAAGAGATGACGATATGCGGCTTAGATGAAACGATTTCTTTGTTCATGATTCTCACGCCATCAAAGGTCACATCGAGCAAAGGATTGATGACATCGCGAACGACATAGTATTTGCGCTGCAATAAATTATTGAAGTGAAATTGCTCTGCTTGGTATTTGGGTCCAAATGGATTGGCATCAATGCTTATCACATTATCTCCAAGGCTCGCATTGTATGGAGATACCAAATTGATGATGGTAAATTGATTGGATCTGAGTGAATCGGTTTTTGTCAAGACGATATTGGGCACATTGTTCAACTGATAATCTGCTTTTATCTGTACACTGTCGAATGCGCTTTCTCCGACGTTTTCCAGTGCTACCTTCATTTCTACGGGTTCGCCCTCTTGGAAAGTATCTTTGAATTCAAAGAGGCGATTCGGATTCAATGCCATCTCTGGAGCGGGTTTACAAAGTATCCTCCAATAGTTTAATTGGCTCGGCGTTTGATTGGCTAAGTCAGTTGTATTGAATCTCAGTTTTAAATAAGGGTATTGAACCGCATTGATGAATTGGATATTGGTATCATTTTGATAAACGGTCTTCAGAAAAACATCTTGATTGTTCGCATTGACGCCTAGGATATCGACACTCTGTTGGTCGCTATTCGCGATGTCTTTGGTGCGGTAATTCCAATGGAAGCTATTCCAAGCATTGGCTGGACCGATAGGCGGCGAGGTGAAATAACCGCTATACCAAGAACCCGAGATGCCAAAACTGGTATCTGTAATGTTATTGAAAGAAGTGCCCACTTTTTGAACTGGGGTGAAAGAAATATCTCCTTTTTTGCAGGCGAATATATAGGGTGCCTTGGTGGCATTATTGATTAAATCGGTCACTTTAGTGCCGCCCAAACTTAAAAAATCCAATTTCAACTGATTGTTCCATCCCGCGTAGTTGGTGCGTTTGAGCGTATAGGCAAAAATGTAATCTCCAATTGGAATTTGATTGAGGAAATCGTGGATGACTTCAGACCAAGGTTGGTTGGGTCTTGTGGGGTGATTTGCTGGTGTGAGGCCAGTATCGGGGAATACAAAGCCCATCCGAACATCGGGATTTGCACCGTAATTGATAGCGATAGAGCCGTAATAGCCATATTTCGCGCCATTGTATAAACTGTCAATACTGAAATAGGGAAGGCCAGTGCTCTTGTCTAACCAGATAAAGTTAATCCCTGATGTTATATAATTATTCTCTCTAAATGCTTGTTGACGTGCATTGTTTAGGTTCCATTCAATTTCGCCATAGCCCCAATTTACGGTCATTGCGCCGCGTGTTTTTATATTGATGGTCTTGATATTGTCTACAAATTTAAAAGAGCGATCGATTGAATCGATGACCAAATTGGCTTGCTCATTTTTCTTGTATTGGAAAAAGTGCGATTGATTCCAACCGGGAAATTCATTTTGAATATAGATAAACGAACTTCCGTACCAATTGCCCGTCGCTTGGTAGGAAACCCTCCAATAATAGACGGTGCTGTCCAATAAATCGAGATTGGGTTTCCAACGGAGAATGCCTCCTGTCGAGGCAATTGTAGTGCTTGTCTTTAAAGAGCTATTGAATTTTTCAGTCGTATCAATTTCAAAAACATAATTTCTCAATGGCGCAAAGACATTGCTGGTGCTTGCTTTGAGCTCCACATCTTTTTTATTGACAATGCTGAATTCATAGGGGAAGATGGGGAAAATATCATCGGAGACGATTTGTGTTGAAATGGCGTTCAATAGATTATTATTGGTCTCAGAGATTTCCACAATGCGATTTTCGCTTTCAATTTTAATGTCAAAATTATTGATACCCGTTCCAATTTCTTCTTCTAGCGTCGGTATTTGCATATCGATAGTATCTGAATAAAACGGAGCATTGATCGTCTGCGTATACACAAAATTTCTATTGGCAACATGGCGCGTCACTTCAATTTTTAAGGTATCGCTGATGGCCTTTCCGAGGTTGAGAACGATCATGCGCAGCTTGAATGAACTATTGGAAGCATTGACGATGGATGGAATAAAGGATACTTGCTGTGGCTCGATGACATAATCTGGGAGGCTGTAATAAGGAGATTCAATAGCGGGATCACCATGTAAAAGAAACTCTTGAGCAGTGGTCACTTCTGATTGAAGGGTATTGACTGGATATGCACCAATAATATCATTCCCACTTCCCAAGGCAATTTGTCCATAAGTTTTGCCATAATTTCCATTGGTTAAATTAGAGTAGAATGAGCGCGAATATTCAATGAGCGCATTGTCATATGAAAAGTTGGCAGTCGCCAGAAAGCCGATGGCGCCTTTGTTGGGGAGCAAGACAAATTTTTCAGAATATCCTTTCGATCCACTGAATATATAACCAGAATTACATCCATTGGCCAAGAAAAATGGATATTTTCCTGTATTGGTAAAATTCTCTGGTTCATCTATCCCGACATCGAATATGGTCGCTGCAGAGTGTCCAAAAAATGTAATTTGCGAAACTCCTCTGTTAATGAGCTTTTTGAGTCGATCGCTGGTGATGTCCTGCTGAATTGTTGAATTGTTTTTATAGAGGCCATAGACAGTTCCACCGATAGATTTACTTCTGAATTGACTTTCATAAAACTTTAGGGAACCCGCATAGGCATTTTGTTGAGATTGGTCAGACCCCCCACCGAGATGAATGGCCCATTTTTTTGGCTCTTGGATATTGATGGTCTGATTGGGGTCGCCAATTCTATTTTTATCAATTTCGTAGGCTTTGACTTTGTTTAAATAATTATTGATGTCGTCACCAGTTTCTGCTGCAAGCCTGCCGATAGGCAATAGGGAGATATTGGATGTATCCGTGGCAGAAAGTGCAATATCTGATAGTGCGGGTGAAACACCCATGGTCGGAATTAAAATAGCATTGGTCACAGAAGGGTTTCTTGTCTCTTCATTGGGTCTTCCCTTTCCTACCAGAAAAACATGATTGGGCTTGATAGACCAATTGGTATAAGCGAATTGTAAGAATTTTTTTATCGCGACTGGATTTTTATTTTGACCGAAACTGAATTGGTCATAGAGCTCATTGATATTAATACTCACCACTTGTTTTGAGCCACCAGCAGCACTTTCACGATATGTTTTATACTCTGCTACTCGATTATTTCCCAAGCCATCATTGGTCAATTTGGGATGAAAAATCATGATGTAATTCCCCTGATTGAATGCTGAAGTGTAATTGATAAATGTCTTGGCGGAAATGGAATTAATCGTCAAAAATTGATTTTCATTGAACACATATAATTCTCTTTGCCCAATTGCAGGTGGGAGCGCTAACCTCAGCGGATTTCCCGAACTAGGGATGGTTCCTGCTATCCGCAATCCCGATGTCAAATCATAGAGGATGGGATTGCCCGAACTAAAACTGAAATTGTTGATTTCAATATACTGCTTTGCATTCGTGCCAATAACTTGAAAATAGAAATTGTTCTGCCCGCCGAAATTAAAATCGCGCGGATAGGTAATTTCAATAAAACCTGTTGAATAGCCATGGTAGCGGTTGAACAGCGGTGTGATGGTGAAATTGTTATTCGCGATAAGTTGATTGGTCGGCACATCAAAATTGAATGTTCTGCAAAATGAACCATCAAAAAGCGTGTCTTTAATCAAGTTGGAGTTTAAGTTAAACTGCATTCGATGCGGTCCTGCGTTGAATGCCATGATTCTCGTCTTTATATTGGATACAACACCTGAGGCCGCATTGATAAATGGCGTTGAAATGGCATTGGATGAAGCGGTCAGATAGACGGCATTCCCATATCCTTCACCATTGTCATAGCTCGGTGCTATCACGAATTCATAGGTGCTGATGTATGACCTTCTGCCTCCACTGTATGAAGCATTAAAGGAAGCTAAGCTGGTGTGATAGAACCAATTTTCTTTGGTAGGTAAACTGGTTAAATCATTGGCGGTATTGACCAACCGAGGGTTAGGTCCTATTCTCAAGGTGAGATAATAAGTGGCGCTATCTCCAAAAATTGAGTAGTTGGGATTTAATTGATTTTCTGCTTTCGAGAATAGTTTTGCATCGATTTCTCCCCCTAATTTTTTGCCATAGAATTCTATATAATCAGCACTACTTGGATTGGTTGTCCAAGAGACGTGAATGGGAATTTTTTCCACGAGTAAAAATGGTGATATTGTTTGGGTCGATACTATTGATGCCAGGAATGGCCGCTGCGATGGTGTTGAAAGGAATTCTATAGATTCCATCTTGCGCCACTTGGAATTTATAATGCGCTTGAGAATAGTCTATCCACTCATGTCCATAGGGCGCTTGAGCTTTTATCAAAGCTGGAATTAGTAATCCTAATATGACGATCAGTCTTTGCATAATTGCTATTTAGGGGCTATTGCTTCGTTTGGTGCTTTTCTTCTTTTCTTTTAAATGAATGTTTAAGGAGATACCATGGGAGTATAGACCAACGCCGCTAGTCTGTGTGCTTCCAAGATTTGAATAAGTATAATCAATCGTGACCGGTTTGAATTTTAATCCAGCGCCAATATTGGGTTGAATAGATGTATAGTATTGACCGCTATCATTGGTGGCTTGTTGGATATTGTAAATGCCTGCACGTAGGTAGAATACTTTGAACATATTGAATTCTACTCCAGCGCTTAAATCAAAACTCATGGGATAAGTTCTAATCAGGACGTTTCTGCGACCATCGAAGTGGGAGATGAACTCAAGACTTGGTTCAATGGATAGTTTGTCTTGCTTCACTTGAAATAGATAAGCGGCGCCGATTCTTAATGTTGGGGTTGTAATTTCCAATGAAGATGTAGGGATTTCATTGCCAGTATTGCGGAAGGTCTGTTTTTGATCTTCTGTGAAATTGAATGCCCATGCATTAAAAAGTGGAGGTGATATCTTGAGCCATGATGCCCAACTTTAGATTCTTGTTTGCGATACTGCACCCACATCGAGTCCAAATCCCCAGGCATAAGAAAATCCACCATAACTTCTGTGGATGATTTTGGCGCTTCCGCCGATGCTCCATCTATCGTCTTTTCCCAATTTTTTAGCATAAGAAGCTAGGAATGCCATATCTGCAACATTGAAAAGGGTGACTTTGTTATAATCAACGGTGCCGTCTACATTGACTAAATTCAAGGTATTGGCGATATTGTCAACACCCAATCTCAAAAATGAAAATGCCAAAACTTGTTTTTTTTGAAGCATGGGAATGGCAATGGCGCCATAGTCGTATTTGGCGATCCCTCCAAAATATTCATTGTGCATCAGTCCAATCTCGAAATTGAATTCAACTGCGTCAAGCCGGCGGGATTGTAATGACAGGCGGTGATATCGTCAATAGCAGCGACAGCGGTATTGCCCAATCCAATGCCTCTAGCACCGACTCCGATTTTCATAAATTCATTGCTGTATTTGCGCACAGCTTGCGCATGGCTTATAAAAGTACAAGTGAAAAAAAGTGTAATTGATAAGACAATTTTCATAGAATATCCTGTTTTAATTGATTCGAAACATAGTTTAAAACTTCATGGAATCTAGGACTTTCCTCGATTCTAAATGTTTGAATCAATTCTGCAAATTCATGTTCTTCTTTTTCATTCATCTGCCACTTTAAAATGATGTTGGCTAATTCTCTTCAATCCTATGACGAGAGTTGCATCTTCTTCATAAAGTCTCAAGAATTCATGATTGGAAAAACGTATAAAGTTGGCAAATATTTTTGAAACAAACAAGTCCATTTCTGTAAAACGCGAAAAATTGGTTTTTATTATTTGTGGGTTTATTTCTTTAACGGTCTGATAAAAGCGATTGACAATAGATGGTTCTCGATGAATGAGATAGGCATCTAAGACCAATTCAAAGAGAACATGCACGATGAAATAAAGCCTTGGCAGCTTATCGTGCCATGTTTTTTGCATGATTCTCATTTTGAGATTATGGCAATATTCTTCAAAAAGCGGCGCACTGTGGAAGATGGCATCGACTCGATAATGCTGATTAATGCCGTTTATGAGGTCCTTTTCTGCTTTCGCATAGGCATTTGAATCAATATTCTTAAATATTTGATTGTAGTGATGTGAGAAATTTCCTGCAATATCGGGAATGGCAATGCCGAGAATAAATTCAGGGCTTTTATCCTGATCAAAATAGTAATGGGATAAGAAATTCACCCGTAAATATATTTTTTTCTAAGCAAATGAAGAATAATTAATGACTAATGGAGGCCTAAATGAAGTTCGTTATGGCGATAAATAGGATTGAAGTGATTATTCTATTTGTATTCCTTCGCCTTTATTCACTTTTTATCCTATTTTTGCCCCTCTCATAAGACGATGAAAACCAAAAAATTAAAGAGAGATAAGGTAAATGTCATCACATTGGGATGCTCAAAAAACCTAGTGGATAGTGAGGTGCTCATGGGCCAGTTAAAAGGCAATGGCATATCTGTCATCCATGAAAGTAAGAAGGACGATTTCAATATTGTCATTGTGAATACATGCGGATTCATCGATAAGGCAAAAGAAGAGAGTGTCAACACTATCTTGCAGTTTGCCGAGGCAAAATCAAAGGGATATATTGAAAAACTCTATGACTGGCTGTTTAAGTCAGCGGTATAAGGATAATTTAGAACAGGAAATTCCTGAAGTCTATGCTTATTTCGGCACTTTGGAAATGCCCTTATTGCTCAATAAATTCAACGCAGATTATAAGCATGAATTAATAGGAGAGCGTGTTTTGACGACCTCAAGCCATTATGCGTATTTGAAAATTTCTGAAGGCTGCAATCGACAATGTAGTTTTTGTGCATTCCTTTAATGCGTGGATTACATGTTTCACGCACGATTGAAGAGATTGTGAAAGAGGCTGAGATATTGGCTGACAAGGGGTGAAGGGAATTGATGCTCATCGCTCAAGAATTGACCTATTATGGCTTTGGATATTTATAAAAAGCAAGATTGCCAGAATTGTTAGATGCACTCTGTGAAAATAAATGGAATCGAGTGGATTCGTTTTGCATTACGCCTATCCAGCTCAGTTCCATTGGAAATTTTGGACGCGATTAGTCGTCAGCCAAAAATTTGTCATTACCTCGATATGCCGCTGCAGCATGCTTCAAACAATGTTCTTAAGGCTATGAAGCGCAATATTACGCAAGAGGAGACAAGAGAACTGATTGGAATTATTCGAAATAAAATTCCAGATATAGCGATAAGAACGACTATGCTCGTTGGTTTCCCTGGCGAAGGGGAGAAGGAGTTTGAGGAATTATTAGAATTTGTGCGAGAGATGAAATTCGATCGCTTAGGGGCATTTACTTATTCACATGAAGAAAATACCAGTGGATATAAATTGAAAGATGAATTGTCTGAACAGTCAAAACAAGATCGCGCAAATTTATTGATGGAAGTTTAAGGGGAAATCTCCTATGAACACAATCAAAATAGAATTGGAAAAACGTATAAAGTGATTATCGATAGCAAAGAGGGGGATTATTTTTATGGTAGAACGGAATATGATTCTCCTGAAGTGGATAATCAAGTATTGATTCCAGCCAAAGATAATTATTGTAGAATAGGAGATTTCGTAGAGGTTGAAATAACGGATGCTGCAGAGTTTGATTTATTTTGCAAAAATTAAAAAGTGATATGTGGTCTTTACCTTACTGTTTATGTATAGCCTTTATAATAGATGTTTAATAAAGTTTACGAATAAAATTCATTGAGGTGAAAGTATTTTACTTTTTAAAGAGGTCAACAGTTTTTTTTAAGTTCCCTAATAGGGAATATCGCCATTTAAATCTTCTTGTTTATCACGTGAATTTTTCTTTGGTTATTCCATCTTGTGGTATATTGAATTATGGATTTTCCTCTATGGAAATGCTTTTCGTTAGCTCAATTTTATTTTTATTTATCATTCCAGCAATTACCATGCGCTCCTCGCAGAGGAGAAAAATAATGGCACCATCGAGTTATTTTTCACGGAAACCTTTGACAGATATGGAAATCGTCTTAGGAAAATATTTGGCGTCGCTCTTGTTGTCTTTATTGCTTATTCCACTTTCGTCTATTATATTTCGAATTTGTCAATTGGGAAGGCCTTAGGGAAATATCGATACGGCGGTGTGATTGGTTCGTATATGGGTTTGTTGTTTTAGGCTCTGTTTTCACAGCGGTGGGGATATTTTGCTCTAACAATTACTTCGAGTCAAATTGTCGCTTTTCTTTTTGGCACTTTCAACACTCTTGTGTTGGGGCTTTGATCTAGTGTCTGGCTTTGACTTCATGGAGGAAACATCGAGACTTTTATTCAAAAATTTGGTATCACTCTCACTGGTTAGTGCTGAAATTGTCGATACGCGCGATGTTTTTATATTTCTCAGTTTAAATGCTATTTTTATCCTCTTTAGTGCAACAGCATTGAAACTAAGAAAGTGGTAGTTAATATAGAATTATGCTGTGCTTGACTTCTATTAAATCTACTGATCTTCAGTGCAATTTTAGTAATTTGTCAGATTGGTTAAACTTTATTTCAAGAATTTGACATTTCCGAAGTTGGAATGCAAGTTTGATTATTAGTTCTTATTTCTACTCTAAAATGGTCAAGCAGGAACCATCGGCTGGTTTTCCATTCAATATTTCCATAGAGCCGACTACTACTTGCAATTGGGTTTGTCCAGAATGTCGAGTGGGTTGAAACAATTCACTAGACTGACAGGCAATTTGGAGATGGAGACGTGGCAGAATATTATCGATCAATTGGAGAAAAGGTAGTATTTGCTTATTTTTATTTTCGAGGGAACCCTATTTACACACCCTAAGTTTTAGAGATTGTGCAATATGCTTGAAAAAGAAAATCTATACAGTCACATCAATCAATGCACTTTTTAACCCCTAGAAAGTTGGAGAGACTGTATTGTCTGGATCTGGACAGAATTTTAATTTCAATAGATGGCGCTACACAAGAGACTTCCTCAACATATCGGATTGAGGGAAATTGTCTAAAGTATTGGAGGAACAAAAAATTAAGTACAGAGCAAAGAGAAGTTGGTTCTCAGGACCCCACTATTATGGTTCAGGTGTTCGTGTGAAAGCCCAATGAACATGAAGTGGAGGAGGTTCGCAAGGAATCTGGAAAATGGGAAATTAGGGAGTTAGGTAAGTAAAATTAAAGACTGCACAAATATGTGATTTAAAAATGACAGTGATTTAATCCCAGAACAAAAGTCAATTTTCCAGATGTTTTAAGCGGGCAGACGGGAAATGAGCAATCAAAACTAAAATGCTCAATCATTGCTGGAAATTATGGACACTCCTGCGTGGGTACATGGGATAGCAAGAGTGGTTCCTTGTTGTTTGACAAAAGATGCTAAATCTGAAATGGGCAATCTTCAAAACCATTCATTTGAAAAAAGTTGGCGTGGTGAATGATGTAATTCCTTTCCGAAACGAATTTGCTGAAGCGAGAAGAATATTGACATCTGCAAGAACTGCAGGAGGGAACAAAAATCTGGGTAACGGACTGATTGAGATCATCCTCGTGAGATTTATATAAGAAGTCCCTATAAATTAAATTTCTATTTTTATCCCACAATCATCGTTATATTTTTTCTATGAAAACACTTTTTACATCCGCTATTTATCATTGATATCAATCTGCATGAGCGCTCAGTCTGTTCCGATTACGCGCCTGCTCAAACCAAAGTGATCAGAAATAATTGGAGGTACAGTGCATGTCGGAAGTAGTGCAGTTATTGAGAATGCGCGTGTTGTGATTGAAGGGGAAATCGTAAAAGTTGAAAAAGATGGCATTGCTTCTAGGAGATATTACGGTTTATGGATGCTAGGGAAACTTCATTTGTCAGGGATTTGTTGCAGCCAATACCTATTTGGGATTATCTGAAATCGATGCTGTTCGTGCAACAAAAAAAAAAAAAAAAAAAAAAAGGATCAAGCGGAAGTCCAAGATGATTTAACACAAATGTTCGCTCAATTATTTCACATAATACAGATTCAAAGGACTTTACGATTCGTTCAAACGGGATTTTATTGGCACAGACAGTTTCGTTTGGAGGGAGAAATTTCATGCACTTCGTCTATCGTACAAATGGATGCTAGGAACTGGGAAGATGCGGCATGTCAAACGGATGATGGAATTTGGGATGAGTTGGCCAGCCATTTATAATTATGGCGGTTGGTGGGGCAGAACCGGGAGGTTATGTTTTAAATAAAGATTACGACAAACAAATAGAAGAGTCGCGCTTTTTTTCCAGGGTAAAAGCATATTGTCAAAATTGTTATGGAAAAAATTTAAATTGGAGAATCTGAGAGAATTGTTTACGAAGAAAAACCCTTTTGTTCGCGTTCCAAGAGGCAAAAGCCATCATGCAATTGATTGCATTTAAAAGGGAGTTTGACGTTCAATTAGTGATCGTTTGGGGGCGATGGTTGGTTGGTCGCAAAAGAACTGGCAGAAGCTAAAATCCTGTAATCATGGAGAGAATTCACACTTTGCCATCTAAGAAGCGATGAAGACTATGATTTGCCTTATAGAAAACCGAAAATTTTAAAGGGCGCGGGGTCTTGTTTTGTCTGTCTATTGAGGATTTTGGCGGGTGAGAAATTGCGCTTCCGCATGGCTGGAACTGCTGCTGCATATGGATTATCTAAGGAAGAAGCGCTGGCATCAATCACTTCAGATGTTTTAAAATATTGGGCATTAGCGAACGCACTGGAACAATCGAGGTTGGGAAAAGTACCAATATCCTCATTTCTGCAGACGATGCTCTCTGATATGAGGACTAAGTCTTATCGAATTGGCCTATATTCAAAGGAAAGATCAAAATTAATTTAGACAATAAGCAAAAAGACTTATATCAAAAGTTGCTGAGAAGTATAAAATGAAGTAATATATATATTATTTTTGATAGTGATTATTGGTCGAAATTTCAATTTGTAGCTTTCAAGTTTTTAGATTTACATTCAAGTGAGCTCAATTCATGAGTTTCTATTCCATAAACAATCTTTTTTTTTTTATTAAATTGTTGTTGTATATCGGTAATTTTATACAAGGCTCAATTTAATTAGGTCCAAATTTTCCTCGAATTATGCGGAAACAATGAACTGTCTTTAGTAAAAATTAACTTATTGGCATAGTTGTTGAATAATATTGAGTTAATTAATATTAGGTGAGATTTTTATAAGTATTAAAGGGCATAGATTTGAGGTGATTTTTATGCAAATTATTGATATTTAATGAATTATTTGGTTTATCAACAGTTGAAAAACAAACAAATTTGGGGCTATTGTTTACAAGCGTCTTGCTTTAAGAATTATTCCAATTTTTAAATACATTATTATACTTTTACGCGGTGTTTTTAACGGGTTTATATGAGTAATAGATTTCCTT
Source organism: Bacteroidota bacterium (assembly GCA_016713645.1). Lineage (GTDB taxonomy): Bacteria > Bacteroidota > Bacteroidia > Chitinophagales > JADJOU01 > JADJOU01. The sequence continues at coordinate 661 of JADJOU010000002.1, read as the reverse complement.
TATCTTCTTTTTGGTTCTGATGGTACAGTATTTCGGGCTTTGGACAAATTAAAATGGGTAATAATCCATTGAATATCAATTCAAAGAAGCTTATTAGAACTCGAAGACACGACAAGGGGTTTTGTCCTTCCTAGGATAAATACTGCAAATATGAATTCAATGAATACGGGACTTGTAGGCATGTTAATCTACAATACCGATCAGAATTGTATATTTCAGTTGACACCTATTAACAATTGGAAATCGCTCTGCTCAGTTGATTCTTTTGGGAATTGGCCAAAGCAATTACAAGAGCTCCTGCACGAGATTCTGTCTTGAAAGTAATCAATAATGCAATTCAAGCTGGTACTTTGATAGGAAAAATGTTTTAGGAAGCCCATTGGTAACATTAACTGGTTCACCTCTTGGTGCATCTATTAAAGATTTCGGTATTTCAATTAATACAACAGCCTTAAAAGATTCTGTTGCCGAATTATATTACAAATAATAATACAGTTAAAGATTCGATTGTTTCAATCAACTTGATTAACACGCTTACAGCAAGACAATGGTTTGACTAAGACTGGAACAAATTTCAAATTGGGTGGGACTTTTGATTCAATCTACTACAATTGCCACATCTGGCGCAAATACACTGGCCGTTTCCGGATTGCAAAGTGGA
>JADJOU010000001.1 GCA_016713645.1 Bacteroidota bacterium | reverse complement strand
CAAGCGCAATGAACAAGGGCGCATCATCATAGATCAAAAGGGAAATTTGGCTGATTTTATTTAAAGAAATGGAGGATGGTTTCGAGAGCTTTAACTAGTGCTTGTTTTTATACTGACTGTATACTATTTTTAGGACGAGTCATTTAAAGAACTTATCAATAAAACGCATTAAGAGGCATTGATTAATAATACAACCACATAGATACATAGAAAAAGCTTTGCCCCTATGTGATTAAAACAAACAGATAATGATAACAAAAAAATACCTTGATAACCTAACCTACGAAATTATCGGGGGTGCAATAGAAGTGCACAAGTTGATGGGTAGAGGCTTGTTGGAAAGTGTTTATCATCAGTGTTTAAAAGAAGAGTTGTTACATAGAAAAATAAATTTTCAAACAGAGATGAAGATTCCAGTAGATTACAAAGGGAAAACACTTGACATTGATTTTAGATGCGATTTATTCATTGAAAACAGCATCGTGGTTGAGTTAAAGGCAAGAACGAAATGAATGCTGTTTATGAAGCACGGCTTTTAACCTATATGAAACTATTGAAGTGCCCAAAGGGTATCTTAATAAACTTTAATTGTGCGAATATTTTTAATGAAGGACAAAAAACATTTGTAAACGAATATTTTAGTAAATTAAAATAAACAAATACCACATAGATACATGGAAAAGCCTATGTCCCTTTGTGGTTTAAATAAAGAGATATGGTAGAACAAAATTTTATAAAAGCATGCTTTATGGCGGTTGAAGCAGAATATAATCATCATGGCCGATAAAACCAATTTGTCAGATCAATTAAAGCAAGATTTTGGCGTGCTCAAAAAAATGGACAGGCAATACCCGAGCTAGATAATGTCTGGCAGGCTGATTTGGAGAAGTTGGGAATATTATGTGCGCAAGATGATCAACGAGCATTTTGAACACCACAGCATCCTCTACAGAGTCGATGTCTCTGAACAGAAATCAAAGTATTGTTGAGCGATAATCCAGAAGAAGATGCGGCGAAGATGATTGCCCATCTCTATGTGGCGAGGATATTGGAAAACAAAAGACGCGCGAAAAGTATAAGTCCGATGAGCCGAATGAGTGGGATTTGTAAAGAAAATAATAATTAAAATTCATGCTGTTTCAACCAGATTATTTAAAAGCGGGAGATACAATTGCCATCATCAGTACGGCGAGAAAAATTTCTATAGCGGAGATTCAACCCGCGATTGATATCTTCGAATCATGGGGATTGAAGGTGCGCATAGGCAAGACGATTGGCGCAGCAGAACATCAATTCGCCGGTGAAGATGCATGGCGTGCAGCAGACTTTCAAGACATGTTGGATGATGATGATATCAAGGCGATTGTCATGGGACGCGGTGGTTACGGAACAGTACGCATGATGGATAAAATCAATTATCATCATTTTGTCGCCCATCCAAAATGGATAGTAGGCTATAGTGATATCACTTTTTTGCATAATTATATCAATCAGTTTTTTGGCATTCAGACCATGCATGCGACTATGCCCATCAATTTTCCAACCAATACGAGTGAAGCCATCCAATCCCTTCGCAGCGCTTTGTTTGGCGAAGAGCAAATCATTCGATTTGAAGGGAAAACAATGAATTATTCAAAAGAAATTACAGGAGAAATATTGGGTGGGAATTTATCGATTTATTACGCCATGTTGGGCACGACCAATGGATTTAATCTAAATGATAAAATTTTAATGATCGAAGACCTCGATGAGTATTTATACCATATCGATCGCATGATGATGTCGATGAAACTGGCGGGGAAACTGCAAGGCTTAAAAGCGCTGGTGGTTGGAGGTATGAGCGATATGAAAGACAATGCCATTCCCTTTGGGAAGACTGCGGAAGAAATAATTAAAGAGCATTGCAGTCCCTATGGCTATCCCATAATTTTCAATGCTCCTATAGGGCATATTGCCAATAATCACGCGATTAAATTGGGCAATGAAATTACCCTTAGAAAGTCACCTGATTCCAATTTAATTGAAATGGTGGTATAGAATGGCGAAATAAATAATAACGCTAAAGATAGAAGCGATGAGCACGGCGCCAGCAGCGATGTCCTTTGCTTTTCTAGCCAATTCCATTTTTTCATTAGTATATAAATCTACCGTATTTTCAATGGCGGAATTCATCATCTCCAAGGATACCACCAATGCAAAGCACAATACTATAATGCACCATTCCATATAATTGAAATGGAAATAAAATGCAGAAGCACTTGTCGCGATAATGGCCGCGAAGTGAATTTTCATTGAGCGCTCATCACGCAGGGCATCAATGATTCCGCGAAAGGCATAAATAAAAGATTGAAAAAAAGCATGCATATTGATGTAGATTTAGACGAGCGTTTTCTCCATCAGGTAATGTTCAATACCCACTTCATAAAACATTTCTCCTTTAATGGTATATCCATTTTTTTTATAAAAATTGACAGCGGTATCTCGGGCGTGGCAGTAGATTTTCTCTCCTCCCAAAGTTTTGATATGCGCTTCTGCATGCTGCAGTAATTGCGTCCCGGCGCCCTTGCTTTGGTAGGTTTGTTTGATGGCGACTTGACGCATTTTATAGGTATGCCCTTTGATCATAAATTGCATACAACCGATAATTTTATCTCCATCGAATAATCCCATGATCAACTCTTCCTTTTCTTGCATCAAATCATCCCAAACGAATCTTTTGAACAGGGGCAATCTCAATATGATTTCCCGCAAACGAACGAGATTCCAATAATCAGGGCTATCAAAGGGAATGATTTTAAATTCGAATTTATCCAATTATTGCTTATTTTTATTCTTGCTAATATAGTTATTCAATTCTTATGCGGATACTAATACTTGTTTTAATTTTTGTGGGAACTCGATTCCTCGCTTTTTCGCAGGGGAATTTGCCACTTCTCACTGCACAGAAGATCAATCAAATCAAAGACCCCAATGCTTTTTACCCACTATTTATTGAAGGGGATATGAAAGCATTCATACAATACATCGAGGGAAGTGGCGATAAAATCAGTGTGCTCAAGGGGAATTTTGCCTCGGCGAAAGTGAAGGTGAAAAACATTCCCTATTTGATGAAACAGCCTTTTATCCATCGAGTAGAAGATGGGTTGGTTTCAGTGAGTCTTATGATGGATACCGCTTTGTATAACAATAATATTTTGCCCATTCATCAAGCGCAGAGTCCACTGACCAAGGCGTATACAGGCAAGAATGTCGTGATGGGTATCATCGATGATGGCATCGATTGGCGACATGGGGATTTCAAAAATGCGGATGGAAGTTCGCGGATACATTATATCTGGGATCAAAACAATGCATCGCCATCCAATGCCCCACTGCCCTATAAATATGGTCAGGAATGGACGAAGGCGGATATCAATGCGGCTACATTGCCCTATATGGAACCAGGTGCGACCTTTAGCCATGGTTCGAATGTGACTGGCATCGCTGCGGGAAATGCAAGAGCTTCGGGTCGATTTATTGGCATAGCACCAGATGCAGAATTGATTGTCGTGGGCGCTAATCTAGAAAGCAATTTCTTGTACAATGTGATCGATGGCATCGATTATATATTCAAGAAAGCAGACGCAATGGGTAAACCTTGTGTCATCAATACTTCGCTGGGCGATTATACGGGTTCTCACGATGGAAGAGATATTCCCGCAAAGATGATCGACCTCATGTTGGAGGAGCGCAAAGGACGCGTGATTGTTGCTGCGGCGGGCAATGCAGGAGCTTTCAATTATCACTTGGGCTATGATGTCAATGCGGATACATCCTTTACTTGGTTTAAATTCAATGCGGGCAATAATGGCGTCTACTTTGATTTTTGGGCAGATACAGCAGATTTTAAAATGTGCAATTCGCCATTGGCGCAGACACTTCCTCGGGAAATTTTTATGAAATTTCTAAATACAATTGGTATAGCATTCAAGGCGATTTCCTTTGTAAAGACGAATAATACACAGACCATCGCCAAAAACGTCCTCCATAAAAACGGAAATTTTCTAGGGACGATGAGCATTCAAATCGACCTAACAGAAGGTCGCTATAGGGGACAAGTCTATATCGTGCCCAATATGCAGAATTTGAATTGGAAGTTTGCAACAGTCGGAAGCGGTCGATTCGATGTATGGTCGCATCCTGGACTCACAGGTTCTTCATCGATGGTTGAATCGGGTTTGCCAGATACTACAGTCTTGCCAGCGATTAAATTCTATAAAGCGCCAGACAATAAAAAAAATACCGTGAGCAGTTGGCAGTGCTCGGATAAAGTGATTACGGTGGCGAATTACAATAATCGAAATTTCTATTTTGATGTCGATAGCATTATGCGAAATACACTCGTGGAAACAGGCGATTTATCTGGGTCTTCGAGTCATGGTCCTACGAGGGACAATAGAACTAAACCTGATGTGAGTGCAACGGGAAATTTTGTGATTGCCGCTGTGGGATTGAATACGAGGGCGAGTTTTATGAGCAATAGCAACCGATTTAAAATAGCCTTGGGTTCATGGCATTCGCGCAATGGAGGAACATCGATGGCATCGCCACAAGTAGCTGGATTGGCTGCATTGTTATTGGAATTAAATCCCAATTTTGGCTATCGAGAAATCAAACAATTGATCTTGAAATCCGCAAGAAATGATCAATACACGACCGCTGTAAGGCCTAATAATGCATGGGGTTTTGGCAAGTTGGACGGATTTACGGCCTTTACATTTCCAGCGGTTTTTGGATGTATGGATACAGGTTCTTTTAATTATAAATCCAATGCAAATATCGACGATGGCTCATGCATACCCAAGGTTTATGGTTGTATGGATACAGGTTCAATCAATTATAATCCGAAGGCAAATATTTCCAATAATACTTGTATCAAAAAGTCTATGGATGTACCGATAGCTTTGCCTTGAATTATGACCCAAAGGCGAATGTCGACAATGGATCGTGTAAGTATAAATTGTCCTCAATCGCGCAAATCAATGGACGCGTCTTATTGTATCCCAATCCATCTAAAGATATATTGTCTGTCACAACGATGGAAGATATGGTGTCTGCAGATATCATCAATGAGCTAGGGCAAATTGTATTCCATCAAGCACTGTCAACTCCACAGAGAAAGTGGGAAATTAAAGTGGCGGGATTGCCTGCCAGCGTTTATACCTTGAAGTTGAAAATGATCAACGGACACAGCGAACAAACACAATTTATTATTGAATAAAAACCATATTATGTTTAGAAAAATAGAAGATTTCCTCTCCGTGTGGAAATACGAAACACAGAGCACATTGAATTTGTACAAGCAATTGACCGCGGAATCCTTTGACCAGCGCGTGTATGAGGGCGGTCGCGATTTGCGCACTTTGGTGGATCATATCAACCATTCGGTGACTGAATTGCCCAATACAGCGGGGCTTCCGATTGAATTGAACAATACTGAATACAAGAACCCCGTAGAATTGATGGAGCACTATGTGCGGGATTGCGCGAAAGTAGCGGAAGTGGTGGCTGCAAATTGGACCGATGCACAAATGGAAGCGGAGATTCCAATGTATGGGATGAAATGGTCGAAGGGAACGACCTTGCATATATTGATCACCCATCAGACCCACCATCGGGGCAATTGACAGTTTTGATGCGCCAAGCGGGTCTAAAAGTACCAGGCATGTATGGGCCTTCCAAGGAGGAATGGGAGAAGATGGGGATGGAGCCGTTGAAATAGATGTGAGTTGTAAGATGTGAGTTGTGAGTTGTAAGTGGTGAGAAGATGTAAGATGTGAGATGTAAGATATGAGTGGTTAATTTGAGATTTAAATTATGGGAAAAAGTATAATCTATGATAAGAGTTTCGCATTTTCTGTGCGAATTGTAAATTTGTATAAACAAATTTCAGAGACAAAAAGAGAGTTTGTTTTGAGTAAACAACTCTTGCGAAGTGGCACGGCCGTTGGTGCCTTGGTTCGAGAATCACAAAATGCAGAGAGTTTAAAAGATTTTATTCATAAATTGTCCATTGCACAAAAAGAGTGCGGTGAAGTGCAGTATTGGCTTGAACTCATGAAGGAAACAACCTACATCACCGAGGAGGAATTTGAAAGTTTGTATATTGAAGTAAGCGAATTGCATAGAATGATCAGCAGTGCTATTATTACATCCAAGAAAAAGATTCCAGTCTAACAATTTAAAACTCACAACTTACAACTCACAACTCATAACTCCCCACCGTTCCCGCGAGCTTGTAGTTCGTGGTTTTTAACCTACTTATAACACTACCAATCACCCAAAGAAACTTATAGAAAAGTGACAAAGGATGGACATTCTTTAGCGTGAAAAGGACGTCCTGGCTCATTTGATAAAGATAGAAGATTTTTTGTTATTGATTTTTTGAATGATTAGAGTAGGGGCTGTAAATTCAAATTAGCTTAAAAAATGTGCTTATGCTATTAATTTGAATAAGTATACAATGCTCCTGCTTTGTCATTTCGAGCTCGGCGAGAAATCTCACTGCATATAGGGTGATTGTTCAAGCATTGATAGGTGCATGCTTACAGGATGATAAATTCTGGATTTTAACTCACCACTTACATCTTATAACTTACATCTCATAACTTACATATACTAACATCCTATACGCTCATGAGATTTCTCCTGCCGTCGAAATGACAAAGGGAAGAACCATATAATCCTTAAAAACAATGCATTATGGAATGGAATGTGTTTCTTTCTGCTATTTTATAAAGCATGATATATTAAGCAAATTTGAAGATTCGGCCACGAGCTACAAGCTCGCGGTAGCGCATCGGGATAAATGGACCACGACTTACAAGCTCGCGGCAGCGAAAGGGTTTTAAAGGCTTAGAACGGACAAATGACCTCATTTTTTATTTATTTTGAAAAAAAAGTGAAAAAAAACTTGGGGTTTCAGAAAAAACTTTTACATTTGCCAACCTTTTGAAAAAAAAGGGAGTTTTAAAGCGTTAAAACGAGATACATTTTAAGTTCTTTGATTTTTTAATATAAATACGTTTACAGCTTATAAGCCGAAGTAGCTCAGTTGGTAGAGCAGCTGATTTGTAATCAGCAGGTCGGGAGTTCAAGTCTCTTCTTCGGCTCTCTTTATTTGTAAGTAAAGGGTAGTTACCAGAGTGGCCAAATGGGGAAGACTGTAAATCTTTTGCGAAAGCTTCGGTGGTTCGAATCCATCACTACCCACATTTTCGCTAATAGGACGTATTTATTTTAGATCATCAAAGGCAAATATGCGGAAGTAGCTCAGTTGGTAGAGCATCAGCCTTCCAAGCTGAGGGTCGCGAGTTCGAGTCTCGTCTTCCGCTCATAAACTAATCTAACGGGTATAAAGTCAGTAGTGATTTTTATCCCGCTTTTTTATTTTATGCGGTTGGTGAATAAGCAGCTTATTGCCGACGTAGCTCAGGGGTAGAGCGTTTCCTTGGTAAGGAAGAGGTCGTGGGTTCAATTCCCATCGTTGGCTCTACTTTAGCAATCAAACAAAAATGTATTTCGAATCTATACTTTAGAACCTTTATTATCAAAATTTAAAAAACAATTAAAATGGCAAAAGAACAATTTATTAAGAACAAACCGCACGTTAACGTTGGAACAATTGGTCACGTGGATCACGGTAAAACAACACTTACTGCTGCAATCACTACAGTATTGGCAGGAAAAGGATTGGCTCAAGTTAAATCTTACGATTCAATTGACGCGGCTCCAGAAGAAAAGAAAGAGGTATCACTATCAATACAGCACACGTTGAATATCAAACAACTAGTCGTCACTACGCTCACGTAGACTGTCCAGGTCACGCGGATTACATCAAAAACATGGTTACTGGTGCTGCTCAAATGGACGGTGCAATCCTAGTTTGTGCTGCTACAGACGGACCAATGCCACAAACTCGTGAGCACATCCTTCTTGCTCGTCAGGTAGGTGTTCCTAAAATCGTTGTTTTCATGAACAAAGTTGATTTGGTGGACGATCCTGAAATGTTAGAGCTAGTAGAAATGGAATTGAGAGAATTGCTTTCTTCTTACAAATACGATGGCGATGAGACTCCAATCATCAAAGGTTCTGCTTTGAAAGGCTTGAACGGTGATCCAGAAGGTGTTAAAGCAATCGAAGAATTGATGGCAGCTGTAGATTCTTATATCCCAGTTCCACCAAGACCAACTGAATTGCCATTCTTGTTGCCAGTAGAGGACGTATTCTCTATCACAGGAAGAGGTACAGTTGCTACAGGAAGAATTGAAAGAGGTATCGTAAGAACTGGTGAAACAGTTGAAATCGTAGGATTGAACAAAGAAGGTGAGAAACCAGCTACATCTACAGTTACAGGTGTTGAGATGTTCAGAAAAATCCTTGACATCGGAGAGGCTGGCGATAACGTAGGTCTTTTGTTGAGAGGTATCGATAAAGAAAACATCAAGAGAGGTCAAGTAATCTGCAAGCCAGGTTCAATCACTCCACATACAGAATTCAAATGTGAAATCTACGTTCTTTCTAAAGAAGAAGGTGGACGTCATACACCATTCTTCAACAAATACCGTCCACAGTTCTATTTGAGAACTACAGACGTAACTGGTGAAATCACAATGCCAGAAGGAAGAGAAATGGTTATGCCAGGTGATAACTTAACTTTGACAGTTAAATTGATCTACCCAGTAGCTATTGAGAAAGGTCTTCGTTTCGCGATTCGTGAAGGTGGACGTACAGTAGGTGCAGGTCAGGTAACTGAGATCATTAAGTAATAATTATATTCCCGATAAGATGCGCAAGTATCTTATCGGGAAATATATAAGCGGAAGTAGCTCAGCTGGTAGAGCAGTGGTCTCCAAAACCGAAGGTCGTAGGTTCGATCCCTGCCTTCCGTGCAAAACCTTAGTTTATTTTCGGATTAATAGGGATAAAAAATAATAAAAATGGCAAATATCGCTGAATATATAAAAGAGTCTTATGATGAGCTAAAACACAAAGTGTCTTGGCCTAATTGGGAGGAATTGCAATCTAGTGCTACCGTTGTTTTGGTGGCCATGATTATCATAGCCATTATCATTTTGATTATGGATAGTTTCTCTGATTTAATGGTATATCAGCTTATTTATAAAATGTTCATCTAAATATTAAGTATCATGTCACAAGATAATAAATGGTATGTGCTTAAGGTCGTGAGCGGCCAAGAGAACAAAGTGAAGGCTTATATAGAGATGGAGATCTTGAGGTCTAAGTGGGATAATATTATTCATACTGTTCTTATACCTGTTGAGAAGATTTATAAGATCAACAAGGGCAAGAAGGTGATTAAGGATAAAACACTTTTTCCTGGATACATCTATATCGAGGCAGATGCAAAGCGTTTTACAACAGAGATTATTACTACGATCAGATCGTTGACCAGTGTAATTTATTTTCTAGGAGGAAATACGCCGCAAGCGCTTAGATATCCAGAAGTGCAGAAATTGCTCGGCAAGATGGATGAGATGGTGGATCAAGGTGAGACAATGCATGAGCCGTTTATCGTCAATGAGCCAGTGAAGATTATTGACGGACCATTTAATGATTTCGTGGGAACGATAGAGGAAATCAACGAAGACAAGAAAAAATTAAAAGTAATAGTTAAAATATTTGGAAGAAAGACCCCTGTAGAGGTGAATTTCGTACAAGTAGAAAAAGTTTCATAACAAAAATATTATGGCAAAAGAAATAGAAACATTCGTCAAACTCCAAGTAAAAGGAGGAGCAGCAAATCCAGCACCACCAATCGGTCCAGCTTTGGGATCTAAAGGGGTGAACATCATGGAATTTTGTAAACAATTCAATGCGCGCACTCAAGATAAAGCAGGCCAAGTATTGCCGGTTTTATTGACTGTGTACAAAGACAAATCATTTGATTTTGTCATCAAAACTCCACCAGCTGCCATTCTTTTATTAGAGGCTGCTAAGGTTAAGACTGGTTCAGCTGAGTCAAACCGTTTGAAAGTGGGAAGCGTTACTTGGGATCAAGTAAGAGCGATCGCTGAAGTTAAAATGCCAGACCTCAATTGCTTTACCATCGAATCAGGAATGAAAATGGTAGCGGGTTCTGCAAGAAGTTTAGGAATCACAGTAACAGGGACAGCACCTTGGCAATCATAATAATTTATCATTTATAAAAATATAAATAGACATGGCTAAAATATCAAAAAAGAGACAACAAGTAGCAAAGAAGGTAGATTCAAATAAGAACTATTCTTTAGCAGAAGCTTCTTCATTGGTTAAAGAAATCAATACCGCAAAGTTTAATGCTTCTGTGGATTTGCATATAAAATTGGGCATCGACCCGAGAAAAGCAGACCAAGCAGTTAGAGGTACCGTATCGCTTCCAAATGGTACAGGAAAATCAAAGACTGTATTGGTATTCTGCAAACCTGAGAAAGTAGATGAGGCAAAGGCAGCAGGCGCTGACTATGTAGGTCTAGAGGAGTACATCCAAAAAGTAGAAGGTGGATGGACCGATGTAGACGTTATCGTAGCAACACCAGATGTTATGGCTACCATCGCTAAATTAGGTAGAGTATTAGGTCCTCGTAACCTAATGCCAAATCCAAAGTCAGGTACTGTTACACCTGAAGTAGGAAAAGCAGTTGAAGAAGTGAAAAAAGGAAAAATCGCTTTCCGTGTAGACAAGTTTGGAATTATCCATTCTTCTATTGGAAGAGTTTCTTTCTCACCTCAACAATTGAAAGAAAACGCTGAAGAGTTTATTCAAACGCTCCAGAAGATGAAACCATCTTCAGCAAAAGGTGTCTACATGAAATCAATCAGTATGGCATCGACCATGAGTCCAGGAATTAAAATTGATACTAAATCTATAAGTGGGTTATAATTATGAATAAACAAGAGAAAAAACAGGTCATAGATCAGCTCACAGAGCAATTCAACCAATACAATTTCTTCTATTTTGCTGATGACTCATCATTAAATGCAGAATCGACAAGCAAGTTGAGAAGAATGTGTTTTGATAAAGGAATTCCTTACAAAGTAGCTAAAAACTCTTTGATTAAAAAAGCATTAGAAGCTTCTAATAAAGATGCAAGCGAATTGTACGGATCTTTGAAAGGTGCATCTGCTGTATTGTTTAGTGAGACTTCAAACGGTCCAGCTAAATTGATCAAAGAATACAGAAAAGATGGTGAGCGCCCTATTTTGAAATCGGCATTTGTTGATGCTGAGATTTATATCGGCGATAACCAACTTAAAGCTTTGGTGGCACTTAAGTCAAGAAACGAATTGATCGGCGATGTTATCGGATTACTACAATCTCCAATTAAGCGAGTATTGGGTGGTCTTATGGCAAAAGCAGAGAAAGAAGGCGTTGTAGAAAACGCATAATATTGTACTTGAGGTACAGTGAAACAATTATTTAAATATTAAAATTAACAACTAAAAATTAATTAAAATGGCAGATGTAAAAGCATTAGCAGAAAACTTGGTAAACTTGACAGTTAAAGAAGTTCAAGAACTTGCAGAAGTATTGAAAGCAGAGTATGGTATTGAGCCAGCTGCTGCAACAGTAGTAATGTCAGGAGATGGCGGTGGCGCAGCAGCAGCTGCTGAGAAAACTTCATTCGATGTAATCCTTGCAAGTGCAGGTGGACAAAAATTGAATGTTGTAAAAGTAGTGAAAGATATTACAGGATTAGGCTTGAAAGAGGCTAAAGATGTAGTTGATGGAGCTCCTAAAGCAGTAAAAGAAGGTGTTTCTAAAGACGAAGCTGAAAAAATTAAATCGGCTTTGGAAGAAGCAGGTGCTACAGTTGAAATCAAGTAATTAATTCTTTAGCATTGCTCCATTTCATCGCGAATTTTTGCGCATGAAAATCAAAACTCAGTTCATACATGTATGATTGGGTCTAAAAGGAAAAAGTGAATAGAATTAATGAAACACAACAAAATATCAAGTATTTAAGCTTGCTGAAACGCTATGTTTTGGCAAGCTAAATGCATTTAGGTATTGTTCAGTTTTAGTAAAACGCAACAACAGAATGGATGGTTGTAAGCGGAATAAAAATAAAAAAATAAGCGAAGGGATTGTTCTTAGCTTTTAATTAATAAAATAAAAATATGGCACAAGCAGCGGCTACTCAAAAACCGAGAATCAATTTCGGAAAAGTAAAATTAGGAGAGGGATTCCCAAGTCTATTGGACATTCAATTGGAATCTTTTACTAAATTTTTCCAAGTTGAAACAACTCAGGACAAAAGAAATGACGAAGGTCTCTATCAAGTATTCTTAGAGAATTTCCCTATTTCTGATGCCAGAAATATTTTCTTATTGGAGTTCTTAGATTATTATATCGACCCACCTAGATATATGCTCGAAGAGTGTATCGACAGAGGTCTAACATACGCTGTGCCTCTCAAAGCAAAATTGAGATTGTCTTGTAACGATCCTGAGCATATCGATTTCAAAACGATTGTACAAGAAGTGTTCTTGGGAAATATCCCATACATGACACCAAAAGGAACTTTTATCATCAATGGCGCGGAGCGTGTGGTTGTAACTCAATTGCATAGATCTCCAGCGGTATTTTTTGGTCAGAGTTACCATCCAAATGGAACAAAGATATATTCAGCTAGGGTAATTCCTTTTAAAGGTGCTTGGATGGAGTTTGCAACGGACATCAACAATGTCATGTATGCCTATATCGACAGAAAGAAAAAATTCCCTGTAACGATGCTATTGCGTGCGATTGGCTTCGATACAGATAAAGATATATTGAAATTGTTTGACCTTGCAGATGAAGTAAAAGTTTCTAAAGCGGGATTGAAGAAATTAGTGGGACGTAAATTGGCTGCAAGAGTTTTGAAAACTTGGGTAGAGGATTTCGTGGATGAGGATACAGGAGAGGTGGTTTCTATCGAGAGAAATGAGATTATCTTGGAGAGAGATACGGTCATCGAAGATTCAAATCTCGATATGATTGGCGATAGCGGTGTGGATACATTGATTCTTCAAAAGGAGAACAATACCATGGACTTCACCATCATCTACAATACCCTTCAAAAAGAGACTTCAAACTCTGAAAAAGAGGCCCTCAATACGATTTATCGCCAATTGAGAGGTGTTGAAGCACCAGATGATGAGACTGCAAGAGATGTAATCGATAAATTGTTCTTCTCTGACAAGCGTTATGATTTAGGAGAAGTAGGTCGATACAAAATCAACCAGAAATTGGGATTGGATATCAGCATCAATACAAAAGTATTGACTAAGCAAGATATCGTTTCTATCGTTAAATACCTTGTTAGTTTAACGAATAGCAAAGCAGAGATTGACGACATCGATCACTTGAGTAATAGAAGGGTTAGAACAGTGGGTGAGCAATTATACGCTCAATTCGGCGTTGGTTTGGCTCGTATGTCTAGAACTATTCGCGAGAGAATGAACGTGAGAGATAATGAAGTGTTTACGCCAATTGATTTGATCAATGCGCGTTCACTTTCTTCTGTGATTAATTCATTCTTCGGAACTTCTCAATTGTCTCAATTCTTAGATCAAACCAATCCATTGGCAGAGATCACGAATAAGAGAAGAATCTCCGCACTAGGACCCGGCGGTCTTTCGAGAGAAAGAGCTGGATTCGAGGTAAGGGACGTACACTATTCTCACTACGGAAGACTTTGTACGATTGAGACACCAGAGGGACCAAACATCGGTTTGATTTCTACACTTTGTGTGCATGCATCTGTGAACCCTATGGGATTCTTGCAAACACCATATAGAAAGGTGACAAACGGAAAGGTTGATTTCAACGGAAAAATTGAATACTTATCTGCAGAAGCAGAAGATGATAAAAAAATCGCTCAAGCAAAATCTGAGCTAGATGCTAAAGGAAATTTCGTCTCTGATGAAGTATCTGCTAGACATCAAGGAGACTTCCCTGTATTGGAGAAAAAAGAAGTAGAATACATGGATGTGGCTCCAAACCAAATCGTGGGTGTTTCTGCATCTTTGATTCCTTTCTTGGAGCATGATGATGCGAACAGAGCATTGATGGGATCAAACATGCAACGTCAAGCTGTGCCATTGTTAATTCCGCACTCTCCAATCGTTGGAACAGGTATGGAGGCAACAGTTGCTCAAGACAGCAATAATTTGATCAATGCAACGGGAGATGGTGAAGTGACTTATGTCGATGCTGAAAAAATCGTCGTGAAATATGTTCGTACAGATAATGAAATCTTGGCGAGCTTTAGCGATGAATTGACTACTTATCAATTGCCAAAATTCAGAAGAACCAATCAAGGAACTTGTGTGAATCTTAGACCAATCGTGAAGAAAGGCGATAAGATCAAAACTGGACAAATTCTCTGTGAAGGTTTTGCTACTGAAAAAGGGGAATTGGCATTGGGTCAAAATCTTAAAGTGGCTTTCATGCCTTGGAAAGGTTATAATTTCGAGGATGCGATTGTTATTTCAGAAAGAGTTATCAAAGAAGATATTTTCACTTCATTGCATATTGAAGATTACGAATTAGAAGTTCGCGATACTAAATTGGGTGAAGAGGAATTGACACAAGATATTCCAAACGTCTCTGAAGATGCAACGAAAGATCTAGATAGTAGAGGTATTATCCGCGTTGGTGCAAGAGTAAAAGAAGGCGATATCTTAGTAGGAAAAGTAACTCCAAAAGGAGAGACAGATCCAACACCAGAAGAGAAATTGTTGAGAGCAATCTTCGGAGATAAAGCAGGTGATGTAAAAGATGCATCTTTGAAAGTACCACCATCTGCAGAGGGTATCATCATCGACAATAAATTATTTGCTCGTATCAAGAAAGACAATAAGAAGAAGAGCAAAGAAAAAGCAGAATTGGAAAATTAGATGAGGCACATGAGAAGAATATCATGAGCATCAAGAAAGTCTTGATAGAGAAATTGACAAGAGTGATTGGCAATAAGACTTCTAATTCTATCAAGAATACATTCAAAGAAGAAATCGTTGCAAAGGGAAGTAAATTCTCTGCTAAATTATTGGCTGATATCGATTATAAAGATATCAATGTGACGAATTGGACGTCAGATGCAGAGACGAATGAGATGATTAAATTGATCATTCACAACTTCAATATGAAAGTGAATGAAGAGGCAGGATTCTACAAGAGAGAGAAATTCAATTTGACGATTGGAGATGAATTGCCATCAGGTGTATTGCAATTAGCAAAAGTATATATCGCTTCTAAGAGAAAACTCAAAGTGGGTGATAAAATGGCGGGACGTCACGGAAATAAAGGTATCGTAGCGAAAATTGTTCGTGAAGAAGATATGCCTTATTTGGAAGATGGATCACCTGTTGATATCGTATTGAATCCACTAGGGGTACCTTCGCGTATGAACTTGGGACAGATTTATGAAACCGTTCTTGGATGGGCTGGTCAGAAATTGGGTGTTAAGTTTGCAACGCCAATCTTTGACGGAGCTTCAGTTCCAGAGATTGAAGAGTGGATCAATAAAGCGGGATTGCCTGCCTTGGGATCGACTTATTTATTCGATGGAGAGACTGGAGAGCGATTCCACCAGAAAACGACTGTAGGAGTTATCTATATGTTGAAATTGAGTCACATGGTTGATGATAAAATGCATGCGCGTTCTATCGGACCATACTCATTGATTACGCAACAGCCATTGGGAGGTAAAGCTCAGTTTGGAGGTCAGCGTTTTGGAGAGATGGAGGTTTGGGCGATCGAGGCTTATGGTGCTGCGAATATCTTGAGAGAGTTGTTGACTGTGAAGTCTGATGACATCAATGGTAGAGCAAAAGCATACGAAGCGATTGTCAAAGGAGAGAATATTCCAACACCGGGAATTCCAGAATCATTCAACGTATTAGTACATGAATTGAGAGGTTTAGCACTTGATTTAAAATTTGATTAATATTTTTAATCCGCTAAAAATTCAAAATTTAAAATTCATAATTTATAATTAATAGAAGATGCCAATTGTAAAAAAACGATAAAATAAAACAAGATTTCACGCAGATCACCATCACCTTGGCTTCGCCAGATGATATCTTGAACAGATCATATGGTGAGGTTACCAAGCCAGAGACGATCAACTATAGAACCTATAAACCAGAGAGAGATGGTTTATTCTGCGAGCGCATATTCGGACCTGTAAAGGATTACGAATGCTATTGCGGTAAGTACAAAAGAATTCGCTATAAGGGAATCGTTTGTGACCGTTGCGGTGTTGAGGTAACTGAAAAGAAAGTGAGAAGAGAGCGCATGGGCCATATCAAATTGGTGGTGCCTATCGTGCATATTTGGTATTTCAGATCATTGCCAAACAAGATTGGATATCTCTTGGGAATGAGTACTAAAAACCTCGAGTCTATCATTTATTACGAGCGCTACGTGGTAATTCAACCAGGTAAAGCAGAGAATGATATAAACGTAATCAATGAAAAAGGCGAGCAAGAAGTAAAGCGCTATGCTCGATTGGATTTGATGACAGAAGAAGAGTATTTGGCAGCTTTGGCTTCTGAAGAATTGAATGGAAATCATTTGTTGGATGATAAAGATCCAAACAAATTTATCTCTAAAATGGGTGGCGAAGCGATTAGAGAGCTTTTAGCAGATATCCATTTGGATAATTTGAGTTATGATTTGAGAAATACAGCTTCATTGGAAACTTCCCGTCAAAGAAAAGCTGAGGCTTTGAAGAGATTGGGTGTTGTTGAAGCTTTCCGCGAAGCGAATTTGAAAATTACCAATCGCCCTGAGTGGATGGTGATTCAATATTTGCCAGTCGTACCACCTGAATTGAGACCGCTTGTGCCATTGGATGGCGGAAGATTTGCCTCTTCAGATTTGAACGATTTATACAGAAGAGTTATCATCAGAAATAACCGTTTGAAGCGTTTGATCGAGATCAAAGCACCTGAGGTGATTTTGAGAAACGAGAAGAGAATGTTGCAAGAGGCGATTGACTCTTTGTTTGATAATTCTAGAAAATCAAATGCTGTTAAAGCAGAAGGTGGAAGAGCATTGAAATCTCTTTCTGATGTATTGAAAGGAAAACAAGGACGTTTCCGTCAAAACCTCTTGGGTAAAAGGGTTGACTATTCTGGTCGTTCGGTTATCGTCGTAGGTCCAAACTTGAAATTGCATGAGTGCGGTATTCCTAAGGATATGGCAGCAGAGCTTTTCAAACCGTTTATCATCAGAAAACTCATCGAGAGAGGAGTTGTGAAAACTGTTAAATCTGCTAAGAAATTAGTCGATAGAAAAGATGCGATTGTTTGGGATATCTTAGAAAATATTTTGAAAGGACATCCGGTATTGCTCAACAGAGCGCCGACACTCCATAGATTGTCAATCCAAGCTTTCATGCCAGTATTGGTGGAAGGTAAAGGCGATTCGTTTGCATCCATTGGTAACAACAGCGTTCAACGCCGACTTTGACGGTGACCAGATGGCTGTTCACGTTCCATTGAGTAATGAGGCTATTTTGGAAGCGCAATTATTGATGCTTTCATCGCACAATATTTTGAATCCACAAAATGGTACGCCAGTAACCCTTCCTTCTCAGGACATGGTACTCGGTCTATACTATATCACAGGATTGAAAAATCAACTCCTGAAGAAAAAGTAAAAGGAGAAGGTGGAACATTCTATTCTGCAGAAGAGGTAATCATCGCGATGAATGAAAAGAGATTGGATATTCATGCGGGTATTAAGTGCAGAGTGAAAGTGATTGAGAATGGTGAATTGGTATATAGAATTGTTGAAACAACTGCTGGCCGAGTAATGGTCAATCAGTATGTTCCAGAGGAAATTGGCTATGTAAATAAGCAACTCTCTAAGAAAAATTTGAGAGATGTCATTGGTACGATTATCAGCAAAACAAGCGTTAAGCAAACAGCTAAATTCTTGGATGAAATCAAAGAAATCGGATTTAGTTGGGCCTTCAAAGGTGGATTGTCATTCAACCTTGAGGATGTTGTGATTCCTGCTGACAAACAAGCTATCTTGAGCAAAGCGAAAGAAGAAGTTGAAGAAGTAAAAGAGAATTACAATAGTGGGGTAATTACCAACCGTGAGCGTTACAATCAAGTAATCGATATCTGGACGAGGGTGGATAATAGAATCACTTCGACTTTGATGACGAAGATGGCAACGGATAAGCAAGGATTCAACTCTGTATACATGATGTTGGACTCTGGTGCGAGAGGTTCGAAACAACAAATTAAGCAGTTGGGTGGAATCAGAGGATTGATGGCTAAGCCTAGAAAATCTGGAGCTTCAACAGAGAATGATATCATTGAGAATCCAATCTTGGCGAACTTTAAAGAAGGTTTGTCTGTCTTGGAATACTTTATCTCAACGCACGGTGCGCGTAAAGGTCTTGCGGATACAGCCTTGAAAACAGCGGATGCTGGTTACTTGACTCGTCGTCTCGTGGATGTTGCTCAAGATGTTGTCATCATCGATGAGGATTGCGGTACATTGAGAGGTTTGGAGACATCGGCATTGAAAAACAATGATGATATCGTAGAGCCATTATTCGATAGAATCTTGGGAAGAACTTCATTGCACAATGTATATCATCCAGAAACTGATGAATTATTGGTAAAAGCAGGGGAAGAAATTACGTATGATATTGCTCATGCTATCGAGGATTGCGGTATTGAGACGATTGAAATTAGATCGGTTCTTACTTGCGAGACTAGAAGAGGTGTTTGTGTAAAATGTTATGGTAAAAATCTTGCGACAAATAGATTGAGTGAAATGGGTGATGCAGTTGGTATCATCGCAGCACAGTCTATTGGTGAGCCGGGAACACAGTTGACATTGAGAACTTTCCACGTGGGAGGTACTGCATCGATGTCAGCGACTGAATCTGGAATCATCGCTAAGTTCGACGGTATTGTTCAATTGGATGGTGTTCGTACAGTACTTACGACGAATGACTCTGGCGAGAAGGTGGAAATCGTTATCGGTAGAACAGGTGAGATGAGGGTAATGAATAAAGCAGGAGATAAAATCTTGACGACTTCATATATTCCTTATGGATCGACTATCTATGTTAAGGACAATGCAACAGTTAAGAAGGGAGATGCTATTTGTAAGTGGGATCCATTCAACAACTTGATTGTATCTGAAATCGATGGAAAAATCGAATACGAATGTATCATCGAGAATATCACATTCAAAGAAGAGCAAGATGAGCAAACAGGTCACAAAGAAAAGATCATCATCGAGGCTAAAGATAGAACCAAAATACCTGTACTCAATGTAGCAGGAAAACCAGATAATAAATCATATAACTTACCAGTTGGTGCGCATATCGTGGTTGCTAATAAAGCGACAATTAAAGCGGGAGAAACCCTTGTTAAGATACCTAGATTGTCTGGTAAAGCGAGAGATATCACAGGAGGTCTACCGAGAGTAACAGAATTATTCGAGGCTAGAAATCCACTCAATCCAGCTAAAGTAGCTGAGATCGACGGTGTTGTTTCTTTTGGAGGTGTAAAGAGAGGTAATAGAGAGGTTATCATCGAATCAAGAGATAATGATCAAAGAAAATACCTCGTTCCTATGTCTAAACAAATCTTGGTTCAAGAGCAAGATTTCGTAAGAGCTGGAACACCACTTTCTGATGGAAATATTTCTCCAGATGATATTTTGAGAATCAAAGGAACATTTGCATTGCAATCATACTTGGTGAATGAAGTACAAGAGGTATATCGTCTTCAAGGTGTAAAGATCAATGATAAGCACATTGAAGTTATCGTTCGTCAGATGATGAATAAAGTGGTCATCGATGATCAAGGAGATACAAAATTCTTGGAAGGAGAGGCTGTTTACAAATACGAATTCTTAGAAGAAAACGATCGCATGTTCGACACTAAAGTTGTTACAAATGCAGGAGATTCTGAGCATTTGAAAACAGGTCAAATGGTGAGCTTGAGAACAATAAGAGAAGAGAATTCTACTTTGAGAAGAAATGACAAGAAATTGATTGAGTTCAGAGATGCGATTTCAGCTACTTCAAGTCCTCAATTAGAAGGTATCACGCGCTCTTCATTGGGTACGGATAGCTGGATTTCAGCGGCATCATTCCAAGAGACGACGAAAGTACTTTCTACTGCATCTATCGCGGGTAAGACAGATTATATGACCGGTTTGAAGGAGAATGTGATCGTAGGTCATATGATTCCAGCAGGTACAGGTATTAAGTCATTCCAAAAACTTGATTGTAGGAAATAAGAATGAAGTAATTGGTGCTAAGAAAAAAGTAAAAGCAGAGGAGGAGGCTTAAACACCTCACCATCTAGAATAAATATAAGGCTGCCGAATGGCAGCCTTTTTTGTTTTTATGCTAAGATTGGTAATCGAAAAATTTTGACTAATTATTGCTGGCGCAATAAGAGTTTTATTGCCACGCCGCGTCCCCACGCAGTAGGGGGAATGCACGAATGTGAATTGAATAAATTTGATTAAATATTGCTGGCGCAATTAGGATGAATAATTGCCACGAATGCTAAACAACGAATATATTCGTGCATTCGTGGCATTTTAATTATTTATGTGGCGGTTAGCAGTAAATGCTGCTTTAATATTTAAGTGCCACAAGGTGTTTCCGATTTAGTGGTCGCAAAGTGTGCTAAATTTTTAAATTAAATGAATGTTTGTGGGATAAAAAATCCTGAACATTATTCAATATTCAGGGATTATTGTGTATTGTTTTAAGACAATAAATTTTTTTATTTTGCTGGTCCTACAACCACATCAAATTTCATCACAGAACTTGCTTTCATGGCACTCATAGGCGTATTTACAAATGCTCTTACATTCAACTTAATTGAATCGCCTTGAAAATGACTTACCAATTCTGAGTATTGATTGTCTAGGTCGATGGTAGTTAATCCAGTCGTAGGGATTTCTGTTTTATAGGCAAATTTATTGACATCATCATTGATAAAACTTTCAAGATACTTGATATCATTGAAGTTTTGACCAGATGTAATAGTCATGTTCATGCTCTTTAATTTGACTGATTTCAATTGCGCAGGATCGCCGCCATTGTCAGTAATGAGTTTTTTAATTCCTGTGAGGGCATTTGTTTTGCCAAATTCATTCCAGTCGTCTTTCTTAGGCATTGCTGGAACGGTAAAATCAGTAACGGTTATGGTAAGTGGAATGGTTATATCCTTTTTAACACAAGAATTTAAACCAAATAAAAGGGTCGCTGCAATAAGCGTGAGTTTAAGGTAATTATAAGTTTTCATGATATTATTTTTTACGAAGATACAAAAGAAATTATATAGCTATTAAAAATTATAGCCAATGCGTGAGCGATAGTAGGCGGCGTAGTCCCCGATTGCTATCGAGGAGCCGAATAGCGCGGTACCAGCATCGCCTAGGTACATGCCATAAAAACGAGAAATCGAGTGTCATGTTTATCTATCTTTTTAAAAATTCATAGGCAAGTTTCTATAAATCTGCACTACTTTTCCAATCAAAATTTAAATCAAAACATAGCTGTCCATATGCCCATCCTCCAACGCTTAAATGCTGACTCTTCCTGGTATATTGAATACGGCGGAACAAGTGCCATCATCGATCCATGGCTGATTGGAGATGATGTAGCAGGCTTTAAATGGTTTAGTCATCAGAAGCATATTCATGCCCCAATAGCGATGAGCAAATTGCCTGTAGTCAATGGCATTCTGGTTTCGCAGCAGTATCCCGATCACCGCCATGTAGAAACTATACAAGGGTTGATGCGAATACGCCCATATTCGCGACGCATCATGCCTATCGCAAATTGACCGCTTATTTTGAGACATCGCGATCCATACAAACCATCTCTGCGGGAGCATGGACACATTGGCGTGGATGGGAGATAATGTCCTTCAAGCGCAAAGGCTTGCTCAGTCCAAATTTCTATGCCATCGTCATTGCACTCCCCAATAAGCATGCTATATTCTACGCCCCGCATGGGTTTGAATTGACGAGGGATGAATTGGATACCATCAAGCACCTTTCTTTTGATATAGTAATTACAACATTTACCCATTTTGTATTGCCTGCTTTTTTAGGGGGAGAAATTAATTTGGGCGCAGCTGCGGCAGAGAAATTGATTGAACAATTAGGACCGAAATATGCGGTAAATACCCACGATGAGTTGAAGGAAAAATTTGGTCTAGTGGCGAAAATAGCTCATGTCATTCCTTTTGACCAAGACCGCGCAAAGCCCGATGGAATGTTTACGCCAATTCCCTTTGATGGGAAAAAGCATGATTTAAAGATCTAGCATTAAACCAATTCATTTCTATTGTATCTTAGAGCAAAGTTCAAGAAAGCATGGCCATCCGAACTGATGATGAAATCCTTCAAATGTATTTAAACCCTTCCACCAAGGAAGCGGGTTTTAAAATATTGATGGATCAATATCAGGACAAGGTCTATTGGCAAATTAGGAGGATGTTGAAGGAGCACAATGATGCGAGCGATGTGATGCAGAATGTATTTATCAAGGTTTGGACAGCATTGAGCAGTTTTAAACGAGAGAGCCAATTGAGTACGTGGTTGTATCGAATCGCCTATAATGAGAGCCTCACCTTTATTGGACAAAGAAATCGGATGGCATTGAATGATTGGGAGAACTCTGAGAACAAGGTGGCGGGCATACAGATAATAGTTATACATCGATTAAAAAGATCTCTACGCCCATTTGGATGAGGCCATCGACACTTTGCCAGAGAAGCAGAAATTGGTGTTCAAAATGCGCTATTACGATGAGATGCCCTATGAGGAGATGGCGACAGTGACAGGAACCAGTGTGGGAGCGCTCAAGGCCTCTTATCACCATGCCGTCAAGAAAATTGAGGAATATGTGAAATCAGCATTAAACGAAAATGAATCATAAAAGTCTAAAGGAATATTATGAAAAAGGAAATTAAAGAAGAGCTCGAATCAATCGCCCCGAATTTGGCCATGATGCCCAAATTGGAAGAGCAGCACGGTGCTTTGCCCGCTGGATATTTTGAGCATTTTCAGTCGAGGGTCATGCATCAAGTCAGAGAATTAGACGCTTTGAAGCCGAAGGCCGTCCCAAGCGTCCACCCAATTGAATCTATGTGGAATCGAATCATTCAATCTATATTCTCTCCAAATTGGCTTTGTATATGTCCGTTTTAATCATCGGCATTTCAATGCTATTTTTTTAGCCATGAGCGCAATATGGTCTTTGCTTTTGAAGCAGATGAAGTGCAAGCGTATATCGCCTCCAATGATGTGCAAGTAGAGGATGAATGGCTAGATAAACAAGCCAATGTTGACTTGCAAGATTATATCCAATATGATCAGGCATCTATCGATGAATATTTAACAGACAACCAAGAAGAACAAATCTAAAAACCAAGCATATGAAAAACTACATTTTAATTTTATTCAGCTTATTGCTCATACAAGTTCATGCGCAAGATGGCAGCAGAATCGAACAAGCCAAAATAGGCTATATCACCAATAAATTGAACTTGAGCTCGACAGAGGCGGAGAAATTCTGGCCGCTCTACAATGAATACAAGAGCAAGATCAAGACGATTCGCAAGGAGATGCGCATGGATATGAAGGAGATTCAAAACCTGGATGCCATCAGCGATAAAGAGGCGGAGACGACACTCAATGATATTATCTCCAGTGAGCAGCGCACCTTGATTTGAAAAAGGAGTATTTTGTGAAATTCAAACAGATATTGCCGATTAGAAAAGTCATCCTCTTGGTCCGCGCAGAGCGTGAGTTCAACAAAGAGGTGTTGATGCAGATGAGGAGAAAATAGGTTGTTTGGGTTTGGTGTCTGGGGTCTGGGGTGTGGGTTTGGTGTCTGGTGTTTGGTTACTTGTGGAATTTGGGGGTTGAAACTTATGCATTTTATGTCATAGATATTGCGAGTTTCATGACCATATTATTTCCTAAAATTGCCATTGCAAATCCTATCTTTGCGCTTCAAAATTCAAACGATATGCCGAATGCAATATACCACGTTCCTGTAGCGAAGAACGATCCCGTCAGACAATACGCGCCTGGTTCGCCAGAGAGAGCCAAATTGGAAATCGCGCTAAAAGAACACAAGTCTCGAGCGCTTGAAATCCCCATGATTATTGGTGGCAAAGAAGTTTTTACAGAGAATAAAATCAAAGTTTCTCCACCTGCTGAGCATGCCCATGTATTGGGCTGGGCGAGCAAAGGAGGCAAAGAGCATGTTCAACAAGCCATAGATGCGGCATTGGCGGCAAAACCTAAGTGGGAAGCCATGTCTTGGGAGAATAGAATGAGCATATTCCTCAAAGCAGCAGAATTATTGCGCGAGAAATATAGATATGATATCATGGCATCTACCATGCTCGGGCAGAGCAAGAATGCCTTTCAAGGAGAGATTGATTGCGCATGCGAATTGATCGATTTCTTGAACTTCAATGTGCAATTTGCCACGGAGATTTACAACGACCAACCGATTAGCGGGGAGGGATGTGGAATCGAGTGGAGTATAGACCTTTGGAGGGATTTGTATTGGCGGTGACGCCTTTTAATTTTACGGCAATTGCGGGAAATCTCCCGACGAGTGCTGCTATGATGGGCAATACAGTGGTTTGGAAATGTGCCAATACACAGATTTACTCTGCACATTATTTGATGAAAATATTCATGGAAGCGGGATTGCCAGCGGGCGTCATCAACCTCGTCTTCTCAGGAGGCAAGGATGTTGGGGATACATGTTTTGCGCATAAGGATTTTGCTGGAGTTCACTTCACTGGTTCAACAGGCGTTTTCCAAAGTATGTGGAAGAGCATTGGAGACAATATCAAAATATACAAATCTTATCCGAGAATTGTGGGCGAAACAGGCGGCAAGGATTTCATCTTTGCACATCCATCTGCAGATGCTAAAGCTTTGATTACAGCCATTTCAAGGGGGGCTTTTGAATACCAAGGACAGAAGTGCAGTGCGGCTTCAAGAGCGTATGTCCCGAAATCTATTTGGGATGAAGTAAAGGCTGGATTGATTCGCGATTTGTCTTCATTTAAAATGGGCAGTACGGAGGATTTTGGGAATTTTATCAATGCCGTAATCGATGAGGCATCATTCGACAATATTGCCAATTATATTGAACATGCAAAGAGCAGCGCTGATAGCGAGATATTGATCGGTGGCAAATGTGATAAATCAGTGGGCTACTTTGTAGAGCCAACTGTAATCGTGACAACGAATCCAAAGTATAAATCCATGTGTGAAGAGATATTTGGTCCTGTGATGACCATTTAGGTCTATGAAGATGCGAAATGGGAAGAGACTTTGGATATATTGGATCAGACCTCAGAGTATGCCTTGACAGGAGCTGTTTTCAGTCAAGATAGATATGCACTCGATGTATGTATGAAAAAGCTCACCAATGCTGCGGGCAATTTCTATATCAATGATAAGCCGACAGGAGCAGTTGTGGGACAACAACCATTTGGTGGAGCAAGGGCATCGGGAACAAATGATAAAGCGGGTTCTAAATTGAATCTATTGCGTTGGGTTTCTGTGAGAACAATCAAGGAAACATTTAACCCTCCAGTGGATTATCGATATCCATTTTTAGGGTAGAAATTAGAACAAATAAGAAATAAAAAAACGCCCATCGGAATGATGGGCGTTTTTTATTAATTCAATTTGCTAAAATTTTATCCAATTTGTTGCAAATAGAATTTGACGAATTACTTAGTATAAGGGAAATTTCGAGAGATTTTCTTCATCATTCTTTCCATCATATTATTTGCATTAAAATTAGATTGTTCAAACATTATATTGTAATAGCGCCAAATCATCTTTCCATCTAATCCATTATTTATTTGTAGGACAATTGAGCCAGTTCCCGTCCTTCCAGATGACCCCCATAATACTGTGTTGACCATAGCAGCGCCTTCACTCTTTGTTTTCTCATAGGTATAATGTGATTTGATAACAGCATCAACATTTAGAATTTTACATAATGAATCTGCTAAAATTTCATCTAAATTGTCGTATACATTGGCTTTTTTTAAAAGAATATTTGTTCTCTCTACATCTTGAAAACTAACAAAATAGTCTTTTGAAGTTTTTAAAAGAAAAGTCATCAAGCCTTGTTGAAAACTATATGACATGCTCTCTTCATCAGATTTTTTTCCTTCTTCACTGAAATTTTTGGCAGTTTTTACAAGTTAATGAAACTTTAAAAGGAAGAATAGCGATAGTCTTATGTTTCGAAATTATTTCTTTGAGATTCGGCTTCAAATACTTGTTTTTGTGCGTAAACATGATTAATAGTAATAATTATGATTAAAAGAATGAGAACTTTTTTCATTTGTGATTTTTTTATTTTTTTTAAAGATATTAGTTGCAAAATAAATTTAGATAGATTTTTATTCAATCACTATCTTCTGAATATAGCGCTCGCGATTCATCTCGTCATTTAATTCAAGGATATATATGCCTTTGGAGTAGTTGGCGGTGTTTATATTCAATGATTCTGAAAGTAGATTTTCAAATCTCATGGTTCCATCTATCTGATAGAATTTAACATTGAAAGAATTGCCGCTATTATTTTTCAATTCAATCGCATTTTCGTTGCGAATCAATGAAATCAATTCTGGCAAACGATTATTGGTTACTGATAAGATGGCATTACCTAAAAGATTAACTTTATAGACAGATTCATCAGCATCATCTGAGAAGATGACAAATTCTGCTTGTTTGTTATTGCCAACGTTTTTTGGTCTGAATGTAACCTTACATCCATGGTGCTTCCAGGAGCAATTTGATTGGATGTGATTGCATCAACTAAAAAGTCAATGGTATCTTTCCCAAAATGGCAACGGTAATATTGTTTAGGATCGCATTTCCCTTATTGGCGATTACAAATGTTATTGGACTGCTCGCCCAAGTCTTTGTGAGTGGGAATGGTTGAGTGCTATTGTTTGGATTCGGAATATTATTGCTGGTGACATCAATCTCTGGTCCATTTCCACTGCCTGTTAAATTTACAGTAAATGGATTTTCGTCCAAGTCATTAGAGCTAATTTTCAATATAGCAGAGCGACTAGAAGCAGAAAGAGGCGAGAAGGTAATGATGAAATCAGTTGTAGCCCCTGGATCTAATTTGAATGCAGGTTGCGAAGTGAATTTAAATTCTGAAACATTGGTGCCAGATAATTTCGCAAGAATATTGCGCAAGGTGTCATCGCCACTATTGGTGATTGTGAATGTCACTGGAATATTTCCACCTGTAGCTACAGCTCCGAATGCATAAGAAGCATTATTGGTAATTTGAACAGCTGCTTGACTTAAGTCTATATTAGGTGCAGGTAAATTAATTCCCGTTCCATTCAAGGTGATAAGGTATGGATTTTCGTCTGCATCGTTCGATGATAAATTGAGTGTGGCTGTTCTTGCTCCTGCAACTGTTGGTCTGAATCTAACGGTGATGGTTGTTGTAGCAGAGGCATTGATAGAAATAGCAGGTGGATTGATGATGACGAAATCACTTGCATTGGCTCCGATGATGGTTCCAAGAATTCCAGATAGTGCATCAGTTCCTGTATTTTCAATGGTGAAAACGATGTCATTGTCAAAATTAATGGGTGTATTTGAATAATTATACGATCCACCTGCATTGATATTGGTCAAGCCTTGTTTAATATTAATTTCAGGGGTAACAGAATTTCCATTTAATACAATTGTATATGGACTTTCATCAGGGTCGCTGGAAGTGATGACTAAGTTTGCTGTTTTTGAGCCCAATGTGAGCGGTTTGAATCTAACGGTGCAATTGCTCGGACTGCCTTTTGCAACTGTCGTAGGAACTGGTGGCATGATTTGGAATTCAGATGCATTGGTGCCAGTCAGTGTAACGGAAGAAACAACAAGAGGCACGCCTTGGACATTTTGAACAGAGAAAATGACATCGTGGTTTGCGCCATTTAATTTATTGCCATAATTGAAAATGCTGTTATTTAAATAATCAGAGCCACTTTGTTGAACATGGATATCCGATGCGCTATCTCCATTTCCAGATAGGTTGATGACAAATGGGTTATTGCCCACATCATTATTGGAAAGTGAAATAGAGGCTGTCTTATTCCCTATTGAAGTAGGGGTGAAGGTGATTGAAAAATTAGCATTTGAACTCGGAGCAACAGTGAGTGTATTGAAATTTGTTGCAGTGGTGAAATCTGCACTATTGGTTCCAGTGATTGAACTGCCAGTGAATTTCAAGGTATCGGAACCTGTGTTTTCGATGGTAAATGTCTTTGAATTTCCTGTATTGATGATGCTCGTTCCGAAACTGAAATTGCCGGCATTGGCTATGGTTGTGGTACTTTGTTTCACGCCTATAATCGCTGTTGAACCTGTCGCACTGAGGTTGATCTCAAATGGATTTTCATCGGGGTCATTGGATGTTAAGGTGCATTTTGCTGTTCTACTTCCGCTGGCACCTGGTGTGCATCTTATCGTGAGGTTATAGGTGGCATTAGGTGCAATCGTTGCGGTTGTGCTCGACTGAAAACTAAAATCAGCGGCATTGGTTCCGCTAAAAGAGCTATTGGTTAAAAACAAGGTATCGTTTCCTGTATTCTTGATGTCAAAAATTTTATCAGAAAAACTACTTGTATTGATGCTTCCAAAACTAAAGTTTCCAGCATTGGCGATGCCTGTTCCGTTTTGTTTGACGTCGATATCAGGAGCGGTTCCAGTCCCATTTAAATTGAGCACATAATTATTGGTCAATGGATCATTGGTTGGGATAGAAATATTTGCAGTTCGCAATCCAGTGGAAGAAGGCGTAAATCTAATTGTCACGGCTACACTATCCCCAGCGGCAATAGAAGTGACGATTGGGTTGATTGAGAAGATAGAGAAATTGGCTGCGTTCGTTCCACCTACTACAGGAGTGCCTGTATAAGAGAGGGGTTGTCCTCCAATATTTTTCAAGATAAAAACCGTATCGTTATTGGAATTGACTTTTTATTTCCATAATTAAAAGTGCCACCAGTATTATAATTAATGCCCGCTTGGGTAATGGAAATTTTAGGTGGAGGCAATTGGCCAGTTCCGTTGAGTGTAATCGTATAGGGGTTTTCGTCTGGGTCATTTGATGTGATAGTCAATGTCGCTGACTTGGCTCCAGCCGAAGTTGGCGTAAATCTAACTGTTACATTATTGCTATCACCGCCATTCACGTTAAAAACAGTGGGAGTAGTTTGAATAGAGAATTCAGCGGCATTTGGTCCAGATAAACTGACAGAAGAAACGCTCAGTGTAGCTGCATTAGCGCCTACATTTTGAATGGCAAAAACTTTATCCAAATTGGTATTATTGGTAATGGTGCCATAATTAAATGTAGATGTATTGACATAATTCGCGCCTGCTTGTTTTACATGGATATCTTGAATAGTAGGATTGGCATTCGTCAAAGTGATGTTATAAGTTCCGGGTTGGTCGCCACCGGTACCGCCTGTTCCATCAGTTGCATTTCCACATATATAAAAAGTAATAGCTCCTGTATACGCGGTGGATGGGGCCTTCCAAGTAAAAGTCCATATTTTTGTATTGGATGCAGTTACATGTCCAAGATAAGTGAGTCCTCCTGAAACATTCGTGCTAGAGCCTGTTCCAGCGGTAATTGTTCCCACAGAACTATTGCTGCTATTCAATGCTAATAAGGAGAAACCAAACTTATTCGTACGCGAAACATAATTGGCATTCGAAACATCAACCGTAACGGTATAAGTTGAATCAGATTTATAGGTATTCGTTGTACCTGAAAAAGAAATCGTTGTATTCGTTGTTCCACTGCCACCGCCATGGCAATTGCCGCAGGTGGAATTTCCTGGTGCTCCTGTATTTCCTGTTGGCGCAGAACTCGAACTTGCTAAAAAAAGCATGAGCGTAGAAATAGCAACAAATAAAAGTGTAAAAAATCGTTTCATAGGCAAAATAGATTGTTCTTTTGTAATATCCAAAGTTAAAGCTTTCTTCCAATTATAATAATTTATTTTAGAAATCTTGTTTAAATTTGTCTTTCTAAACCTCTTTCATGAAATTTTTTACCCTTGTTTTCTCTCTTTTTTTATTTATTGAAACCCAATCACAGCAAATTATTCCCTGTTATACGAGAGAGATTCAGGATGCAAATGAAAAGAAGTATTCTTGGTATAAGCGAGCAGTAGATGATGCTTTTAATGAGGCAAAGTTTCATGCTTTGGAAAGCCGCAAATCAGATGGGTTTACAGATGATTCTATATATACCATTAATGTTGTATTTCATGTACTTTGGAATGTTGCCAAAGAAAATTTGCATGACTCTATTTTGAAGAGACAAATTGAGATATTAAATCGGGATTTTGGAAGAAGAAATGCAGATACAACTAAAACAAAGTTTGCATTTAGATCGAGAGCAAGTGCAGCAGGGATTCAGTTCAAATTAGCAACTGTAGATCCAAAAGGGGATTCCACTTCTGGAGTCTTGCGCATTCAAACAGATAAGAAGGGCTTTGTCGTCAATTTGCCAGGAGGCTTTTATTCCGATAGTATGAAATATACGAGCAAGGGTGGGAGCAATGCATGGAATAATAGTAAATACTTGAATATTTGGGTGTGTCGCACGAAAAATAAAATAACCAATGGAATGGGGCAAGAAGAAGATAAAGATGATCAAATCTTGGGATTTGCCTTTCCTCCCGCAAATATGCCCAATTGGGCACCAAACTCTTCTGCGGAGAGTCCAGAGCTAGATGGGATGGTTTTACATTATAAAGTGGTCGGGGATAATAATCCTAATTTAATGCCTGCATCGCTAAAGGGCGGAAGAACGGCAGTGCATGAGGCAGGGCATTATTTGGGGTTGAGACATATCTGGGGTGATGGCATTGATGATTGCGCGGATTCAGACGGCATAGACGATACTCCTGATGCAAAAAACAAGCAACAACAAACTTGTGATTCATTGAATACTTGTACAGAAGCGACTAATCCTCAATTGCCTGATATGAGTGAGAATTATATGGATTATACCAGTGAATTGTGCACCAATATGTTTAGCAAGGGGCAAGTGGACTTGATGCGAGGTGTCATGAAAACAAAGCGCAAATTGTTATACTCTTATGGCTTGAGTGTTGAGAATGCTTTGCTTAATCCGACCATGAATCTCTATCCAAATCCAGTTTCATCAGAATTGCATGTAGAATTTGACTTGATGGAGCAAGTGAAATGTGAAATAGCGATATTCAATCAATTAGGGGAGAAAGTGATGAGCAGAGAAGTCAATCACAGATTTATTGATGAAAAACTCAATGTCGAGGCCCTTCCTATTAGCTTTTATACTATAAAAATTATCTCAGCTAATAATAAAGTCTATTCGAGCAAGTTTATTAAACTAGATTAATTCCCTAATTTTCTTCCTCGATATAAGTATCTAAATCTCGCAAATCAAATACCGTTTCGCCTTGATTGTTGTGTGAAAATGCAGGGGAAACTTTGGTATTCCAGCGGAATTCAGTGGCGGCATAGGATTTCTTAGAGTAAATCATGGATTTGCTCGTATCATCATATCCACTGACCATGATGACCACTTCGGACATTAATTTTTCACGTTCAAGTTTCATCTGCTTATAAGAGCGCTTTCGCACGCCATGAATTAATTCAAAGGAAGAAAATACTGCTTTGGCTTCCATTTCTATCAATTCGGTTCGCGAGCGATTGGCTATTCTAAATTGGAAGGTCATCATGTCTCCGAGTTTTGTTATGATGGCATATTTTGTAAATTGTATCGTCTCGCCTCTCTGTGAGAATCTTCCAAATAATATACCACTAATTACGGAGACACTCAATATGCCGATTAAGGCTTCAAATGAAGCAAATAAATTAGCCAGAATGCCTACAGGATGCACATATCCGTACCCAACGGTTGTAAAGGTTTGAACACTAAAAAAATAGGCCTTTAAAAAATTAGTTAGAAAACCTCCAGGTTCGATACCCGCTAAATGCTCTATCCCTATTATATTATATGCCAATGCGAATATTGCGTTGAATAAAATATAAAATGCAGCAACATATAGAAAAAAATGTGAAAGCGGACAAGTGATTAAATGATGAAAAAGATCAAATTTTGTGTTTAAACGCTGGACATTGAATTTCCCATCGGGCATGACCAATCTATGTCCGCCTTGGTTGGCCTTCACACCAAATCCAATATCTTTATTATCCATGATTTTACCTTTTTATTCTTTTATCATTCAAATAATGAATTGGGATTTGAAAAGTTTATTTGCATGACAAACCTAATTTAAATACATGAATCACTGGAATAAAAAATGGAAATTTGATATCAAATCTAATTGAACAATGTCGCATAGATCTTGCTATCATCGAATATTGCGTGATTTTTGTTTTTTTAATTTAAAAATGAGTAGGATTTGGTAATTTTTTTAGATAATTGTGCTTTATTGTTTTTAGTTGAAGAAATCACTACATATTGTCGTTTGCTTTTTAATTGGTTTGGTAAGTTTAATCTTATTGACCAAGGATGCGATAACTGCATGTGTATTTGAGGAAAGTAACCTATATGCAATAATTGAAGAGGATAGCGAATTCGACAAATCGACATTAAATCAAGTTGTCAATTTAAAAAATCGATCGGCTATATATTTGATTTTGCGACCAATTCTATATACTCAAAATACAGAATTTAACGAGCAGTTGTGCATTGAATTGCATTCCCCACCTCCAGAGAAGCTTGCTTAATCCAATTTTAATGCATTGGAGAAACTGACCTGCGCAATTCTATCGTGTAGGATATTTTTTTATTATTTTAATTGTATATTTTATGAATAGCAAAATGAGTCATTGGACGAAAGATTTGAATGCATCTTTGGTTGTATTTTTAGTGGCAGTTCCATTGTGTTTGGGAATAGCTGTTGCTTGCGGAGTATCCCCTATTGCAGGGTTGATATCAGGTGTTATTGGGGGAATTGTCGTCGGGTTAATCAGTGGTTCGCAGATCAGTGTCTCTGGACCAGCAGCTGGATTGACGGCAATCGTCATCGCATCTATTGAGGATTTGGGAAGTTTTGAATTATTCCTTCTTGCAACCATTTTTGCGGGTATTTTTCAAGTTATCATTGGTTTTCTCAAGGCGGGAGATATTGCCAAGTTTTTCCCATCCAGTGTTATCAATGGATTGCTCGCTTCGATAGGAATAATCATTATTCTCAAGCAGATTCCACATGCGTTTGGAGATGATTTAGATGTTGAAGGGGATTTTGGATTCTTTCAAAAGGATGGTCAGAATACCTTATCAGAATTGCTATCTATATTTGATCACGTCGAACCTGCCGCCATCATCATCTCTGTCTTGGGCCTATTGATTATGTTTTTATGGAATAAAACCCCATTTTCAAAATCATTCTTACAAAATTCTTTTGTGGTAGTATTGATGGGAATTGCGGTACAGTATATTTTTAACTTATTCCTCCCTGCATGGGCATTGAGTCCAACGCATTTGGTTGAAATACCTGATATGAAATCCTTGGATTCAATCGCTGGAGCAATTGGTCATCCAAATTTTTCGCAATGGAATAATCCAAAAGTTATCGCAGTGGGCGCAATAATCGCATTTGTCGCCTCATTGGAGACTTTATTGAATTTAGAAGCGGTCGATAAAATTGACCCTCATAGACGTGTTTCCCCGCCTAATAGAGAATTGATTGCTCAAGGTATTGGTAATATTTTCTGCGGCTTAGGTGGTGGTTTGCCTGTAACATCTGTAATTGTTCGCAGCTCTGTAAACCTACATGCAGGTGCTCAGTCAAAATTCAGTGCGATCATGCATGGTTTTTTAATTCTGATTTGTGTGTTATTATTTCCCAATATACTGAATTTAATTCCACTCTCTGCCCTTGCTGCGGTATTGATTTATGCAGGGGTTAAATTGGCGAATAAGGATTTATTTGTTAGAATGTATAAATTGGGCTGGAACCAATTTATCCCATTTATCATCACTGTATTTGCCATTTATTTTACTGATTTGATGATAGGGATGGGAATTGGATTGGTCGTTAGTTTTTTATTCGTGATCAAGAATAGTTATAAAAGTTCGTTTACGACTAAAACGGAGATGTATTATAAGGAAAATGTGATGCGCATTAAACTTCATGAGCAAATTAACTTTTTTCACAAAGCTAAATTGTCAGATTTATTGGAAGAGATTCCTTCAGATACCAAAGTGATCATCGACGGTTCTAATACCAATTCAATTGATGATGATGTCTTAGAATTATTAAACGATTTTGTGCATATCAAGGGGCCTGAACGAAATATATTAGTCGATTTGCAAGGATTCCGAAAGAAATTTAATTTAGAAGATGATACATCGATTTATACAACCACCAAAGAAGTTCAGACGGATCTCAGTCCAGACGATATCATTCAAATTCTCAAAAATGGCAACAAGCGATTTGTAGAAGATAATATTATCGAAGTAGATATTCAGCATCAAATTAAAGTGACGAGTGAATCGCAACATCCGCTCGCTATCGTGCTTGGTTGCATTGATTCTCGCTCTGCTCCAGAATTTATTTTCGATATGAGTATTGGCGACATATTCAGTGTTCGCTTGGCGGGAAATGTGGCAAATGAGGATGTATTGGCGAGTTTGGAATTTGCTTGCAAAGTCCTTGGCGCAAAAGTTATTGTGATACTCGGACATACGGAGTGTGGAGCCATAAAAGGCGCTTGCGACCATGTTCAATTCGGCAATTTACCGCACTTGCTCAATCGGATTCAACCAGCAATTGATATGGAGACGATGACGGTTGAAAATCGAAGTTCCAAGAATAAGGAATTTGTCAAAAATGTCACTAAATATAATGTGCTCAATGGCCGTACATATATTCTTGAAAAGAGTGAAGTCTTGCGTGAAATGTATGAGAAAGGAGAAGTCAAATTCGTCTGCGGATTGCATCACCTCAAATCTGGTGAAGTTGAATTCTTGTAATGAATTCTAGATGAAAATTCAAGAATATGCTGATTCAATGAAATTCAATTATTATGCGAATTCTAATTTACTAATAAATACCCTAAAATTGAACTCAATTTCAAGGGGTATTTTAATGACATCTATTGATAAAAAAGACTTTATCAGATTTTGTCTAGAGATAAATAACGTATTATTTTTTTGTCAATTCCATATCTGCCGTAGCAGCAACTGATGGATTGAAAATAAACTCACCTACTGGAATTGGTGCTTTAACTTTTAACATAGTGGACGTTAATTCGTTGATGGCAATTACGCTTTTTAAAGAAGCTGAATCTGATGTTGATGTGATTGACTTTCCATCCTCGCTCAATACATATGTAAATTTATTGGTTTTGCCTCTTTAGTCATATTTCCTGTGCAAGTGCGCATGCATTAAATGTGAAACTTGTAGGAGCAAAAGCTAAAAGTGGGGTGATATCGTAAACGGTGTCTTGATTTGTTGTTGTTGATTTAGAGGTCACTTTCAATGATGAGGCTGTCCAAGTACCTACTAATAGTTCTTGATTTGATTTTGAGCAACTTGTTGCGACTAAAATCGCTGCGATAAATAGAATGGTTAAATGTTTCATTTTTTTTAAATTTGATTTTAGCAAAAGTATGGATAAATTGTGAATGATAGACATTTTTATGAGTTTTCTATATCAATATATTGGGGGTTACAGCAGTAAATATAGTATAGAGCGATACCTTTCGGATAGACTAGCAACTAAGCGAGATGCATTCAAATCAATGATTAAATTCACATTTGCACTAGAACAGCTTGTTCAGAAAGGATTCAATTAATCAAATTAGCTCACCTAAATCTTTCTCTTGCTATTCAAATTTGAAAAAATAGTCAAACGATTATTCTATATTAGATAAATAGGTTTTCTTTGCAGGTAAATAGTCTAATATGCAATTTAATATACGCCGCGCAGTGTGGGAAGACTGTCCCGC
This sequence comes from Bacteroidota bacterium, assembly GCA_016713645.1. GTDB lineage: Bacteria > Bacteroidota > Bacteroidia > Chitinophagales > JADJOU01 > JADJOU01. Next base: position 253,402 of record JADJOU010000001.1, on the reverse strand, counting down.
GATGATGGGCTTGGTAAATGAGCTCGCCGCATACGAGAGAGCGCCTGAAGAGGTAACAGTTGATTTGGCGCATTTTATGGAGAGTGGATTTGGGGAACATCCCGTTTGGTGGGCCTTTGTAGCGGAAGTGGATGGACTAGTCGTCGGATTTGCACTTTATTATATACGCTATTCCACTTGGAAGGGACAGCGCATGTATTTGGAGGATTTATATATTAAGCCTGACTATCGACGAATGGGTATTGGAGATGGCTTTATGCAAGTGCTCATAGAAGAGGCGAAGGAAAGAAACTTTGCGGGAATCGTTTGGCAAGTGCTGGATTGGAATGAATTGGCCATCGGGTTTTATAAGAAATACCCGACCAGTTTTGATGCGGAATGGTTGAATTGCGCGTGAATTTTTCACACAAATAATTTTTTGCTGTATATTTGCACCGTGGCAAGTCTTTTACGACCAGCTCCTGAAAATCCCCCAGGGTAGGAATACAGCAAGGGTAATCGGTTGTAGCGGTGCGATAGAAGTAACTTGCCATATTTTTTTGCCCATACCTCAAGGCATTTTGGATTCAGTCATTTGAGCAATTCAACATAAGCTATATTAGACTGTTTTTTTAAGAAGAATGAACGAGGAGATTTCGCTTCTCAAGCCATTTCTCCACGCCTCCGCAAAGCCAATTCGAGATAAAACCATGACTCTGTAAAATCTTCGCACCATCAGCAGATCTTCCACCACCTTTGCCGCAAGTCGTGATGTATTGAACAGATAAGTCTAATGTAACCAATTGATTTTTTAATTCTTTGAGTTCAATATGCAGGGATAGCGGGATATGGCCTGCATTGAATTCTTCTCTTGATCGCACATCGATGATTTGAATTTTGTTGTTTTTTTTCAAATCGATGATGAGTTCATCGATTTCGATACAATCTTTATTTTTCACAATAAAATTGGGCATGCGAATTAAGATAATGATTGAAGATAAGAGGGTGATTCCAGCGATGAAGTAGATGGCCCAATTGATTCCAAAATAGTCCGCTGTTATTCCTGATAAAATTGCTCCAATGGCATAACCTAAATCTCTCCACAGCCTAAATGTTCCAATGCTCTCCGCTCTCTGGCTCGGATTGGTCGCTGCTGCAATGGTAGATAAAAATGTGGGGTAAACCAGTGCAGTGCCCAAACCGAGCGAAATGGCAATGCCAATCATCCAACCAAAACTATTGCTAAAGGGTATAAATGCTATGGCAATGCCTTGAAGAAACATACCAATAAACAATAAATACTTTTTCGAGTATACATCGGACATTTTACCTGTGAATATTTGGGCGATACCCCAAACAGTGGGATAAATAGCGGTGATAATGCCAATTTCCATCGCTTGATAATGCATAGAAGCTAAAAACATGGGCAATAATCCCCAGATCATTCCATCATTGAGATTATTCACTAAACCTCCTTGTGTCACAGCGCTCAAGGTTTTGTTTCTAATCGTGGTGTCAAAAAACACGTGTTTTAGCGGGGTCGTATTATCCTGTACATTTTCTATATGCACAAATGCCCTGGTGTCTTTTATCCAGATGAAGGTCAATAAAAATCCCAAGAAGGAGATGATGATTCCAATATAGAAAGGGTAGGGGTGAACGCCGTATTTATGGGCGATATAGCCTGATAAAAACGCGATGACACCCACAGCAAAATAGCCCGCAAATTCATTGAGCCCCATTGCGAAACCGCGATTTTTTCACCCACCAAATCTATCTTCATAATGACAGTGCTGCTCCAAGTGAATCCTTGACTAATTCCCCAAAGGATATTGGCAAATATGACCATATTCCATGTAGTAGCGTAAATCAGGATAAAAGGAACGGTCATGGCGATCAACCATCCGCCGAGTAACAAATTTTTTCGACCAAATTGATTGGATAATTTTCCCGTGAAATAATTGGCGATAGCCTTTGTGATGCCAAAGGCTGTGATAAATGATAAGATGGCTGTCTTCGATTCAATGCCGAAGATTTCTTGTGCAAATTGCGGAAATATGCTTCGCTCCATGCCAATCATCCCGCCTACAAATGCATTGACGATAACCAATAGCGTAAATTGACGCCAGTTTTCTTTTAACCCTAATTTAATTGTATGGATACTTTGCCTTTTCATTTCGTGCATGATCATGCAAATTTCGTTCATTGCATTGGCGATGGATTTATCAAATGATAAATAATAGGGGGATGTTTTTTTCAAAATTCATTTTAGAAATTCTTGCGATTCTTTAATTTGCTTTTTGCCTTCGGCGACTCACTTTTTTTATTCATAATTCTAATTGTAAAGTATTGTATTCATTGGCTACGCGATCTTGTTAAAAAAAGTAAGCAAGAGTGGGATGCGCTAGCATAAGTTTGGCAGAAATCATGGGCCGTTATAAAAATGACAAAAATCTACGTCGGCGGCTTTATTTATTGTCTAATTTTATGTCAAGGTATAAATTACTGCGTGATCTCCTGACGCGATAAAACATTTGCTGCTGTCGATAGTGATTTTAGTCTTTGTGCACTCATGGCAAATGCGTATCGCTCAATGCCTGCTGCGCTCAAATCCCCTCCTTGATCTTTAGTCATTTTTCTAAAATGGCCCACCATCGCGCACATCGGGCGTTTTTTGATTTTTCTAACTTAGCTATTTTATTCCCTGTCACTTTTGAAAATCTAATTATTTTTCTAGAATGGCAAGCTTCGCACATTAGTATCGCTGACGCATGATTTTCTTTGAAGTACTCTGTGTAACTCTGTGCATAAACTCTGTGCAACTCTGTGTTTAAAAATCTATTTATTAAATCAATGAAAACTGTATCTATACGAGAGCGCAAAGTGCAAGGAGAGTTGCGCAGAGATTTAAATTAGTCAATAAATAAATCAAATTTATTTTTTTTATTCTTAAAAACAACTCTTGACTTGTGCTATGCCTAAACAAACAACTATTTAACCTGCGCTCGAATACGACTCAGCGAAACTTGGGTAATTCCCAAATAAGAGGCGATGAATTTTAAGGGGATATTTTGGATATAATTGGTCTCTTTGAGCAAGGCTAGATAGCGCTCTTCTGCCGTGTGAAATTGAATGCTCTCAATTCTTTGCACGGTTTCAACATAACCATGCTCGAAGATGATTCTAAATAGTCGCTCTATATCGTGATGCGTATTGTATAGTTTGAAAAGTGCTGTGGCATCAATGGCTATGATTGTTGCGTCTTCTATAATTTGAATTGCCTTGCTGGATGGTTTGCCTGTAAACAGACTCTCTACCCTCGCGATGATATTATTTTCAAAAGAAAATGATTCAGTAATATCTATACCATCGCGGTAGTAGTATATTCTAGCGATGCCAGATTTTAAGAAGTAGATTGTCTTACATGTATGTCCTATATTTTGTAAGATTTCATTTTTGGCATAGTGTTTTTCAGATAGAATGCCTTCTATGGCAATGCGCGACTCTTTGCTGATTTCATGGTATTGATCAAAGAAGGAGAATAGCGCTTTCATGGAATTGGTTTATCTCAATAAATCGGGCGGTTGATTTCTTCCAAGGGGAAGTGCGATACCAAAAATAGCTAAAATGGTGGGAAGATGCTTATATAAATAGAAAATTGCAAGAAAAATAAATGCTCGTTTATTAAGCTAAACTCTTCAAGATACTCTTCGTCATCACATCATAAATCTCGTGTAAGTTCTTTTCATTTTCAAGAACTTTGAGATGGCTTTCGATGGTTTTTATATCGTTTCTCTTTGCTGGTCCTGTTTGCATTTCAGCGGGTTTCCCAAAAGTTTAATTTTTCAACCGTTTGCAGGATAAGCGGTTTGAGCAGGTTAAAGTCCATATTATTCTTCGAAAGGTAATCATCAGAAAGACTAAACAAGTGGTTGACAAAATTATTGACAAAGACACCTGCGATATGAATATGCACTCGCTCAGCTTCTTTCATCTCCACAACAGTATCAGAGATAGAATTGGCAAATGTCTTGAGTGCTTCCATCCCTTTTTCCTCGTTTGTTTCAATCAAAATGGGAATTCTTCTAAAATCAATGGCCAAATTTTTTGAAAAGGATTGAAGGGGATAGAAAATACCGTATTGATTGGACGAATCGCGGAGTAAATCCATCTAACTGGTTCCCGATGTATGAACGATTAATTTGTCTTTGAGTTTAATTTTACTTGCGAGGCTTGCTATGGACTCATCTTTCACGCAGATGATGTAGATATCGGCATCTTGAGTCAATGACTGTAAATTATCGATGGGACTTGCATTGCTCTCTGTGGCGGAATCTTTGGCTGTAGAAAGGGTTCTATTGTAAATCTGAACCAATTTATGTCCAGATCCCGTGACTTGTCTAATCAAGTGATGAGCAACATTTCCTCCTCCCAGTATAGCTATTTTGTATTTTTTCATACGATGAATTCTTGTGTCGATTTTGGGCAAATTTAGCCAAGGAGAAGACAAATAAAAGTTAAGAAATGTTCAAATATAGATGAATAAATAGTATATAAAAAAATAGCCCTAAAAAATTAGGGCTATAATGATTAATATTCCTCTTCATCGAAGAAGAAGTCGTCTTTAGTGGGATAATCTGGCCAAATGTCTTCTACGCCTTCATAGAGTTCTTCACCATCATCTTCTAACTCTTGTAAGTTTTCAATAACTTCTACAGGAGCGCCAGATCGAATTGCAAAGTCTATTAATTCGTCCTTTGTCGCTGGCCAAGGTGCATCTTCAAGATAGGATGCCAATTCGAGTGTCCAATACATAATCTACTATTTTAGAATTTTCTGCAAATGAAAGCAATTAATTGATGAAAGTCAATATTTATTTATCAACATTTTTAGATGGACTGGAAAAGCGCCGGGAATTGCGATTCTATTTGCATTGGCTATTGAACAAAACGAAAGAATAGCAATAGATTCTTTATTTTCTCTACAAAAGCTCGAAGTGGGCAATTCACTTCGATAATAGGCAATTGCAAATTCCAATTATGTCCCAAAATACAAATCTCAGAGCACAAATGCTATTTTTAGAAGTTGGAATTTTTAAAAATGAAATGAGGAATAAGTGGCGATCGAAAAATTATTTTCTCCCAAAATCCGCTGGATTCTCCCCCCAAGCTTGTGTCTCCCATTTAAGGATTTTATTTGGGTAGATGTTTTCTGAGAGCCATTTCTCTGCACGTGTTACTAAATCGAGGACTTCGGCATTTTGCGCAGTGGCAGCCAATTGCGAATTGGCTTTTTTTCGCTTTACCCAGCCTATGGCGATTTTGCTATCGGAATAGATGGGTATAGTTAGCCTTGGCCTTCATCAGTGAGAGTGCGTGCACAATTGCGAGGAATTCCCCAATATTGTTGGTGGCATCGCTATATGGCCCTCTATGAAATACCTGTTCGCGCTTGAGCAAATCAATCCCTCGGTATTCCATTTTCTTTGTACTGCCGCTCATCGCTGCATCTACGCACCAGGTTTCTAGTATGGGTTTGCCTATCAATTTCAATTCTTCTTCTGTTAATGTGGGTGAATTGGTCTGTACATTTTTGTAATTTTCATATTCATCGAAAAAGGCATTTTCTGCTTCTTCCAATGTGGGAAAGGATTTGTATTCAGCTCTTGGATAGCCCTTGACATGGGATTCGCACTCCTCCCAAGTATTGAAGACGCCAATCTCGCGGCCATTCCAAACGGTATAATATTTCTTTTTTTGGTCATTTCTATTTGCCCATTCAAGCGCTATTCTTATTATTTATTGAAAGGGTTCATGTGATAATGGGGTTCGTATTGAATTTTTCTCTCAATATATAGATGTCGATGGGGGCAGTGCTGACGATGAGCACTTCGCTGAAATCATTATTCATGGCGACATTCACGACATTTTCTATCGAGGCATAGTGATTGGAAACTGTCTCTCTGCAGCCATTGCAAGTTATTCCCGAGAATTTGTAGAGCTTGGCAATGACTTCTTTGTTTTTAATAAATTTAAAGAACAATTCGCTATTTAATCTAGGTGCTGCTGATAGGCTTGTTTCGCTTAATGCTGAAAGTTGGAATGCGCCTTTAAATAGGGCTTCGTATTCACTTTTCGAGCCACCATAGGGCGGGTTTTGTTCAAATTGCACATGAAAGAGCAATCCTGCGAGCATGCCTTCTGGCGCTAGCAATTGATGCATTTTCCAGACATATTTTGGTCGCATAGATGGGGGAAGGGCGCAGAAAAAAGTTTGCTCGACGATGAGGTCAAATTCTCCTGTTAATTCAAAGAAATCCCCTTCTATGACGCGTATGTGGGGATTGCCTTGGAAATGATTTTGCAATCTCGCAACCAAATGAGGGGCGATATCAATTAAAGTGAGATTGGTAAAACCCTTATCGAGTAAATATTGCGCTTCATAGGCACTTCCGCAGCCGGGAATGAGGATTTTGCTGTTTTTGTCTGATAGCCCATCAAAAAAGTTGGCGAGGGCAGGTGAAATCTGACCGAGGTCCCATTTGGTGGTCTCTGCAATATATTGGTTGTTCCAATAATCGCGGTCTAGATTTTTAACAGCTGGTATGGCGCAGCAACTCGACTTTTCTTCATTATTCATATATTGGTCATTTTTAATTTAAAAGCCTATTCTCGACAAAAGGGTGCTATTTGCGCACTTTTGAACTGCATTTGGATGATATTTCAAAGGTGTAAAAATCAATTAAATTGCGGATTTTGACCGAAATAAATATTTTTTTTGATAAAAGCGTGAGAAAATGGAAAATTATATTACTTTTGCAGTCCGAATTTTAAAAAGCATTCAATTTACATATTATGCAAGCGATCGTAAAATACATACAAGAGACATTAAGCCAGAAAAAGATCACCCGAATTTCAATTCAGGAGATAATATCAGTGTACACTATAAAATTATTGAGGGTAATAAAGAGCGTATTCAGGTTTTCAAAGGCGATGTAATCAATATCAAAGGCAATGGTGATACAAAGATGTTCACCGTGAGAAAATTGTCTAATGGAACAGGTGTTGAGCGTATCTTCCCTTTCAATTCTCCCTTGATTGAGAAAATTGAGTTCAATAAGGCTGGTAAAGTGAGAAGAGCTAAATTGTTCTACATTAGAGGTCTTAAAGGAAAAGCAATGAGAATTAAGGAAAAGCGTATGGCTATTTCCAACGAAGGATAATATTCAAATAAGATAATAAAGGAAAGCGGTTGGAATTATTCAATCGCTTTTGTTTTTTTATATAGCCCTATGCGCAAAGACATTATCATACCTCCGGCCAATCACATCGCCCTTATCGCAGTTCAAGACGATACAGGTGCTTGGATGATGCATATTGGAAATCAGAGCAATGAAATAATAAAAAACATCATGATCACTTCGCATGGTTCAGACACCGCTGGGGTGAGTTCTTCCACCTTGAGGCATTTTATTGAAGTGCTCGAGCCGAAAACGCACGTGCCTTTTGAGACCATTGTTGAAGAAGTTTTTGTTTTGAATAATTCCTTTTTCGTCACCTATTATATTGGGAATACGATTTACGACAAGGAATATATTTTTGAAGCGAATAGCATCGATCAAAGCCAGACGGTTTGGGTCGAATTAATGCAATGTCGAGGTATTTTTCGAGATTGAATAATTATAGAAATAGACTGCAATAGTCGCACAGAACACCCCATTGATACTGCCTAAGACGACATCTTCTTTGAAGTGGCAGATCAAATACACCCTGGATATTCCCACCGCAACGGCAAGCGCAAACAAGGCAAATTTGAGCATATAATCTTTCACGAAGAAACTGATTAGACAGCATGTGCAGAATGCCATAGAAGCATGTCCTGAGGGCAAGGATTGATGAAAGAGCGGTTGCACTCCATCGACCAAATCAAACGAGTATACACCTTTGAAAAATGTCAATGGCCTTGGCGCGTCGATTAATAATTTAAAAAATTTACTGAGCAATAATTGACCTATCCATGCACTCATGGCGAAATTGAGAAAATTGCGACGCTTGAAATAGAGATAAATACCAAAAATTACCGCGAAATAGAATTCTCCGAAATAGGTGATGTTTTTAAAAAATAGGTTAGAGTATGTATTGTAGTGCTGGTAGCAATAGGTTATTTCTGCTCCTTTAGGGATGCGGAGATAGGAAATCAACCCGATAATTAAAAAACATCCATATAAGAGGTAGAAAAAGGTATTATTTTTAAAACTCAATTTCATATACAGGTTTTATTGCGCTCTGCCGTATTTTCTAATAAAAGATTCATTTTGCAGAAAAGGCAGCAAAGTATTGTTGTTAATATGTGCTTGAAAGTTTTGAAGCAAATCTTTTAATTGCTCAAAATCGTAGGGTTTTTGAATATAAGCTTCTGCTTTGAGCACTCTGCTGCGCTCTAAGTCATCGGGATTGTTGGAGTTGGAATACATGACGATGGGGAAATTCACCTGCATTCCTTTGAGCAATTTTAGGATGTCAAACCCAGAAATAGAACCAATATTTACATCGAGGAGTAATAAGTCGAATTTTCCGCTTCTATCTAAATATTCAAGCAATTGTTTATCGTCTTCAAATATAGATATTGTTTCATCTTCACTAAACTCTAGCTCGTCAACAGCTATTTCAAAGAGCAGTTTCTCTGATGGATTGTCTTCGATGAGTCCGATATGAAACATAGATGCTAATTTAGGAGATGGAAAAATGAATAAATCACCACAAAAATCCAATCTCTGACAAACTTAAGCAAATTTATTTAATTATTTGGTATATATCAAGTCATTTCTTTTGTACCTAATAATTTATGATTTAACCTTCATTATACTGCATAGATCGTTTAGTAAAGGAATAATTTGAGTCAGTTTTTTATTGAATTGCTTGATTTAAGGCTGGTCCTATAATTCGGAAACGTATTTACGTAGAGTGAAATTAATCACTTTTTTTTCAAACTGTTAGAGGTTAAGTCGGGGAATAAAGTTACATTTGTTTTGAATTAACCGCTTTACTTGAAATAGTACAATTCACCAAATAAGCGCGAATCGAATTAAAGAAATTTCATTGAATAAATGCCTGAAATTAATAGCCATAAAAACTCATCAGAGCAATTCCCCAATGAATTGCTTAAAAAGCTGAATGATATGGTGCATGAAGCAGAGATGGCTTTAGAAGTCGATGTCGATAAAGCACTCTATTTGGCTTTCGACGCCCATCAAATGGCTTTAGATATAAATTCACATGAGTTTATTGCGGAATCTCATTTCATTTTAGGAAATGCTAAATTGAAACAAAGATTATTTGATGAAGCATTGAGTCAATATGAATCTGCACAACGTCATTTTCTAGAGCAGGGGAATAAAGAGAAACTCGGTGCAACCTATCATAAAATGGGGACAGTATATTTATATCTAGGCAATCAGAAGCAGGCATTGGAGAAATATACCGAAGCAAGGATTATAAAAGCAGAACTTAATGAAGAAATTCCTGTAGCGGATATTGATGCGAATATTGGCGTAATTTATCATTCAAAGGGTTCGTATAGTTCTGCGTTGAAATCGTATTTATCAGCCTTAAAGCCATATGAGCATTTTAAAATTGATTCTAAAATCGCTTCAGTTTGTACGAATATTGGTGTAATTTATTTAGAGCAGAAGAACTATGAAGAGGCGATGAAAATGTTTAATCGAGCTTTGGTTATCCATAAAAATGCGAATAATATTAGTTCTGAGTCCATTTTGTTAAATAATATTGGCAATATATACAAGGACAAAGAGGATTATGAGCAATCTCTTTTTTATCATCAACGGGCATTGGAAATCAAGACTCAATTGCAAGATACAGCTGGGATATCGAATAGCCTCAACAATATAGGCAGTATTTATTTGCACCAAAGACAATTTGACGAAGCAATTGATTTTTTGCAGCGCTCTTTGGCACTTCGACAGCAAATAGGGGATAAGAAAGGCATAGTTGAATCATATATCAATCTAAGCGAAATCTATTATGAACAAGCCCTGTACGAAAAGGCAAAAAGCCTCTTGTATAGTGCACTTTCTATCGCAAAGGAAAAAGGATTTCAAATATCAATTGCGCGATATTTATGAAGCTCTTTCTAAGATATTTGCCTTAGAATGCAATTATGAAAAGGCCTATGAATTTCTCTCTAAATTTTCTGCTGCGCAAAATGAAGTCTTAAATATTGAGACGAGTCAGCAAATGGCCCAGATGTCTGTGCGCTATGAGATGGAGCAGAAGGAGCGCGAAATGGAAGTCGAACAAGCAAAGAATCTGGAATTGCAAAAGGCATATGAGTCGCTGGATTTGGAAAAGAATCGTGCGGAGGAATTGCTCCACAATATCTTGCCATCGGAAGTTGCGGAAGAGTTAAAAAGCACGGGGAAAAGTGTCGCAAGGCATTATGACTTAGTCACTGTTTTATTTGCGGATATCAAGGGATTTACCATGTTGAGTGAGATGCTTCAGCCGCAAGAATTGATGGATACGATCGATTTGTGTTTTAGAACATTCGATGATATCGTAGAAGCGAATGGGGTAGAAAAATTAAGGTAATAGGTGATTGCTATATGTGTGCAGGTGGAATTCCAACGCCCAATACGACCAATCCCATCGATGTGGTGAAATCAGGGATGGCCTTTATAGAGGCATTGCATGGATTGAATGATATTTTTCAGCAGAAGGGATTGCCACAGATAAATTTTAGGGTGGGAATTCACTCTGGGCCATTGATTTCTGGTATTGTGGGGCGCAAAAAATTTGCCTATGATATTTGGGGAGATACGGTGAATATCGCTGCAAGACTCGAACAAAGCGGCGTACCTGGCAAGGTAAACATTTCTGGTATGACCTATGAATTGATCAAAGATTCCTTTAATTGCTCCTATCGCGGCAAGGTGGACGCTAAAAACAAAGGCAAAATTGATATGTATTTTGTTGAAAATATAATTTAGGGTTTATTTGTTTTTGTTTCTATATTTGTTAAAACCAATTCAAATAGCCTAACTATGAAACATTTAAAATTACTCATCCTCTCATTTTTTCCTTTAGTACTGCTCGCACAGAGTTCGAATAGTATAGAATCCATCAATTCCAATGAAATAAGTATCATTGAAGCAGCACCAAGCGGAAAGCGCTGGATTGGCTTAGTTTCGAGTGGCTGTATTTTATATGACCCAACAACTAAGACATCAACCATGTTTAGTAAAAGCGAATTCTTCCTTGAAATCGGACTCATTGAGAGCAATCGATTTTAGAGTGATTAGTGGCGTATTGCATTCCTTTATGGCTACCAATAAAGGGGTAGCATACTTACACGCTGGTATATGGGATACCGTGCCTAATTTGCCAGATTCAAAGATCAATGACATCGCAGTTGGCAAGGGCAATAAAATATTTTTTGCAACGGAAGATAGTGGTGTGGTTGAATACGATACGATGTTGAAATTGACGAAAGTGTACAAAAAAGAGTATTTCCCAAGTATGTCTTCTAACCGCATATTGAAATTGCATAGAAAGAATTTGAATTGCAATGATCTCTATTGTGCAACAGATAAGGGGATGATTAAAATTGACGAATTGAACAATGTCACCCTAATCAATAACCTCATCGCCGGCGTAAAGAGTGATACCATTCAAGCGATTTATGCCAATACAGACTGTGCAAGCAATTATTATTTAGGGACTGATAAAGGATTCAGCGATTGTTCTGGATTGACTTGTACGGGTTTTAATAAAGCAAATGGTTTGCCATCGAATGATGTAACTGCTGTTGAGAAGGATTCTTTAGGTACTGTATGGATTGGTACAAGAGATTCTGGAGTTGCTTTTTATTCAGGAGGTACTTTCACCAGATTGACAAGCAAAGACGGATTGGTCAGCGATAGAATTACCTCAATCAATTGTGTTTCTTCAACCTGTGAGTGTTGGGTTGGAACAGAGGATAAGGGGATTTCTATTGTAGGGTGTGATAAAAAAGTAAAGGTAAAAGTGAATTTGGGAGTTTCAACACCGAGCTATAATAAAATAGCTGTGAGCACATACCCTCAGCCAGCTTCAGAACAAATTAATTTTGTCTTGCCAGAAAATATGGCTAGTATCAATGTTAAATTATACAGCATTACTGGAGATATTGCTAAAGAAGTCAGCGTTTCAAATGCAGATAGATTTACGATTCAAGTGGGCGACTTGCCAGAGGGAATGTATGCCTATTTCTTAGAGGGAAATCATGCAACTATTGCTACGGGAAGAGTCTTAGTAGTGCGTTAATTTAAGATTTACGATATACGAATTACGATTGCTGATTAACGTATTGCGAGGAATCACATATTGAATACTATTTATCCCATAAATGCTTTGCGTTTATGGGATTTTTACATAGAAACTATTGATATAAAAAGACAATTTTCCTTAGGAATTTTAGCGTCGAAGAAATTTTTGTTCAAATAGATTAGAATAGTTATATTCGTGTCTTATATAATTTAAAATTATGCAAAAGTTTATTTTACCTCTAGCGCTATTTATTTCAAATCTTTTGACCGCGCAAGTTGTTCAAAGAATAGAGTCTATAAATTCCAATGAAATTGTAATCATTGAGGCAGCGCCTAATGGAAAGACATGGTTGGGAACAGCTTCAAAAGGTTGTATCATGTATGATCCAGTTGCAAATACGACCACATTATTTGACAAGACCAATTCAACATTAAAGTAAGATACAATGACTGCGATAGCTTTTAAGGATATTGGTGGTGTCATGCATACTTTTATGGCGACAAATAAAGGCGTAGCTTATTTGCATGCGGGAGTATGGGATACATTGCCTAATTTGCCTGATTCAAAAGTGACTGACATTGCAATAGGGCCATTAGGAGCGATTATGGTAGCTATGCGCGATAGCGGAATTGCGTTCTATAATTCATCGAATTTGAATTTGGCGAAAGTCCTTAATAAATCTACCTTCCCAAGTATGCCAACTAATAATATTAAATCACTTCAAGTACGCGATATTTTTTGCCCCGAATTATTGTGTGCAACGGATAGCGGTGTAATCAATTTGGAATATGGTTTCTTGTTTACATTTTTTTTTACAATGAAATCTGTTTTAAATACGAGTGTAGATGGATTTCCAAGTAATACAATTCAAACGGTTCTCGGAAAACCCACTTGTGATAGCTTCGTATATGTGGGAACAAATCAAGGATTGACCATTCTAAAACTAGATACAATAACTAATTTCAATCAAGATGGTGGATTGCCATCCAATGATGTCACTGTTTTAGAGTTAGATCCTTCAGGAGGAGTTTGGATAGGCACGAGAGATTCGGGTCTGGTATGTTTAAAAGGAGGCAATTTTACCAAAGTCAATATCAAGAATGGTTTGCATAGTAATCGAATTACAGCAATTAATTGTGCTTCGCCAACAAATGATTGTTGGGTTGGAACGCCAGACCAAGGATTGGCTTCAGTGGGTTTTGATTTTAAAGTAAAGCAGAAAATCAATTTGGGTATTAAAAGTGCATCAGGAAATGAAATTGTAGTTTCTGCGAATCCTCAACCGAGCTATGATTATTTGTATTTTAATTTGCCGACAAAATTGGAGAAAGTTCAGGTGCGTATTTTTAGCATTTCTGGAGAGTTGGTTAAACAAATACAAGCGAACAATTTAGATCAACTTGAAATCGATGTGAGGGATATGCCGCGAGGAATGTACGCCTATATTTTAGATGGAGACGGAAATACACATGCTCATGGCAGGGTAATGATTGATAAGTAAGATGGAACTACGGTTTTAAATTTGTTTGGTGCATGGGTGCTTTGATAAAGGCAATTATTGTAGATGATGAAGAGCGTGCGAGATATGTCTTGAATTCTTTTTTACAAGAGTATAAAAATGATATTGAGGTTGTCGCATTATGCGAAGATGTTGAACAAGCCGTTCAAGAGATAAAAAAGCACCAGCCTGATTTGGTTTTTTTAGACATAGAGATGCCCAATTACACAGGGTTTGAATTGGTCTCTTTTTTTGATGATGTAAATTTCGAAATTATTTTTGTCACTGCGTATAGTCAATTCGCTCTAAGGGCATTTGAAGTGGCGGCATTTGATTATCTGCTCAAACCAATCGAACAAACTAGACTCGATCAGTCAATCAAACAATTTATTGAAAAGAGAAATATCGATAAAGATGCACTCAATTATCAAATTCTGAAAGAGAGTTTGAATGAGAAAAGTGTAAAAAAAATGATTGTCACGCATCAAGGTATGCAGAAAGCGCTGAATATTGCAGACATCATAGCTATTGAGGCAAAAGAAGCTTATGCGACAATTTTTGATATACAAGGGAATGCCTATACAATGAGTAAAAATTTGAAATTTTATGAATCCCTTTTGGAAGATAGTAAAGTGTTTTTTAGGGTGCATAAATCCTGGTTGATAAATTATCATCACATCATTCAGTATTCTAATTCGGACTATATGATATACTTGACAAATCAACTTGAAGCGAAGATTTCCAAATATAGAAAGGCAGAATTTGACGAATGGTATCGAAGTTTTGCTTCAAACACTTCGTTTTAATCTTTCGTTTTTCTATTCCTAAAGAAAAAATTCCATTCCTAAAAAGGTACTACCCTAATTTCTTGCATCAATATATTTTTGAGCCATAAAAAAATATTTATGCTTAGAAAAATACTTATCGCCCTAGTTATAGGGGTCTTCACAAATTCACTTCTTGCTCAGAACACGAATGATTGTTCAAAAATGGGCATAGAGACGATTGACTTTTCAAATCCCAATTTGACTGTCAATGGCAATCTTCTTGTAATTCCTCAAAATGGTACAAAGGGAGAGGGCAATTGGTTGATTTTCACCAGATGCACAAGGCCAAACGTGACTGAAATCGTCATCGATTTGAGAGGAGAAGATATTAAAGGAAACAAAACGACTGTTTCTGCCACAGGCAAATTGAATGCTGCCACGGGCCTATTTGAGGCGCAAGTCAGCGGGAAAACAACTGAAATGAGTCCATTCTATATTAGAGAAATTAGCTGCACCACAACGAATGCATGCAATGAAAAAGCGAGTTTCACTGAGCAATTTGGAATTACAAATAAGAAGACCAGCTTTGCTGTTTTATTGAACGGCAGAGTCGGATTGAATAATGGGGTTTGTCATTTTGGAAGGTGCTTTTGTGTAGATGATAGGTTGGGTGAGGATAATATGCTAATCTTGGGAGATCTCCTTATTGAGCAATCAATCAAAGCGTCAAAAGAAGGATATACTCATTCATTTGGCATTGGTTTAGCGAATGGTCCAATTGAAGATAATGATATTATAGAGAGCCTATTGATGTGGAATAAGTTGCAGATGATAGCTGTTACTACTGTCCGTGATGAGAATGGAAATTTGTATAGACATAGAGGAAGGGCTAAATTCCATGCTGGTAGAATGGCACATATGATTCAGGATAGTTATCCGAGGGGCCATAACTCTAGAATAGTAAGAATAGATTTAGAATTTGCAATGGATACTTTTAGATTGAACACATATGGCGGTGAAGGTTATAAGCCAGGTAGTGGTGAATATTTTGCTTGGACAGAGAAATGGTCAATCAATCAAGGCGTTGGTAAATGTGAAATTCCTGATCTCAAGAAAGTATTTGTAAAAGAGTCGATAGTAAAAAATACGGTTTCTGTTGTTCTTGGACTTAATAATTCGAAAGAAGATAAGGCTGTTCCATTGGCTACTGCGCTTGATGCTGTTGACGTGCAAAGTGTTTCTAATATGATCTGGATTCAAGGAAATGATCAAAAAATTATTCGAATGGTCAAACCAGAAAGAGATAGCCTAGGCAATTGGGTTTTTAGAGATAATTTTACTTTTATTGGAAATGATGCGCCAGTTTTAGCAAGTGTTTAATTGAATTTTATAAGTGTATGTGGTGAAAGTTTTGGTTTTGTTGGTGATAATACGAAAGAGTTGAAAAATAAAGACGAATATTCAATTCAGATGGATAGTAAAGAGAAAGTTAAAAAAGACCCTTGTAATACAAAATACAGATTGAAAGAATTGAATTACAGTGAAACCAATCTTGCGGGCATGTATGCATTGAATGTGCAATTTCAATTCGAAAACAATAGCGATGTTCCAGCGGAAGTTGCTATGATCGTTGAACTGACAGATTGCAATGGAAAGCATCAATATGTTCGAATGGCACTTAAGTACAATGCGCTGACGGGCATCTATTCTGGATCACAAGCATTGGTTCAAGATAAAGCTTGCCCTTGGGCGTTGACATATGGTGAGATTGCAGCGTACAATGCATGCAAAGACAAAACAGTTTGGTCATTTGAAACAAGTGAATCAAAATCCAATGGCTAAGGAACAAGGAATGTAGCTACTACAACGAGCGGTAAGCCTGGTCTTTTGTAAAAGTTAAAGTAGTTTTAAAAAAAAAATCCCCCACTTCGAAAGAAATGGGGGATTTTTTTATATTGATAGAGCAAAACGCGCTGAGATGTACTTTCTGTTTTCTTGTGCTAGGTCTTGATGTCCCAAGAAATTAGCCCCAAAATCCACTAACCAAATTCCAATTACCAATTAGATAATCCCCAATTCTTTACCCACTTTGATATAAGTATCGATGATGGTATCGAGGTGTTCGTTTTCGTGAGTCGCCATAAAGCTATTTCTCATCATCGCCATTCCTGGAGGAGTTGCTGGTTGGATGAATACATTGACGAAGATTCCCGCATCAAACAATCCTTTCCAAAGAGAAAACGCTTTGTTATCGTCACCGATGATGACAGAAACAATGCCCGTTCTAGCATCTGGTGGATTGACGTGGAAACCCGCTTTGATCAAGCCTTGACGAACTCTATCTGTATTGTTGAGCAATTTTGTCTGCAATTCAGGTTGAGCAATCATGATATCTAAAGCAGCTATAGCAGAAGCTACTGACGCTGGTGTAGGCGATGCAGAAAATATTAAGGCAGGCGAGTGGTGGCGCAAATAGTTGATTACACGCTCATCACCGGCAACGAAACCACCGAGAGATGCGAGTGATTTGCTAAATGTGCACACGATTAAATCTACTTGGTCAGTCAAACCGAAATCACTGGCAGTTCCTCTTCCGCCTTTGCCTATTACCCCAAATGCATGGGCATCATCAACGAGCAGCTGTGCATTGTATTCTTTGGCCAATTTGACGATTTCGTCCAATGGTGGAATATCTCCAAAAGTGGAGAATACGCCGTCTGTGACGATTAATTTTCCTCCTGGCTTATCTTTTACTTGTTCTAGACGCTTTCTCAAGTCTTCTGTATCACAATGGTGGTAGCGCAATATTTCTGTTCCCATTCCCCCTTTGGCGAGCATATTTCCCGCTTGAATAGAGGCGTGATTGTCTTTATCTGAGATGATAAAATCATTTCTTCCCACAAGTGGAGCGATAACGCCTTGTCCAGCTTGGTAACCCGTGCTGAATAAGAGAGCTGCTTCCTTGCCTACGAATTTGGCAACTTTTGATTCAAATTCGTTGTGCAAATCGATGGTGCCTGTGAGGTATCTAGAGCCAGAACATGAGGTTCCGTATTTTTCAATGGCTTTGATGGCTGCTTCTTTGACCCTAGGGTCTGCGGTAAGTCCGAGGTAATTGTTGGATCCCGCCATGACAATTCTCTTTCCTGCCATATTCACCACTGGTCCTTCGCTCTCCTCAATGGCTTTGAAGTATGGGTATATCCCCGCTGCTTTTACAATATCTGCTCTGTCATACGCATAGCACTTTTCAAATAATTTGCCGATTTTCTTCTGTGATCCTGAACCTGTCATAAATGATTGTTTTGCATAAGTAAAAATGCCCCTATGTGCATGATTTCTTCCCCCCTAAAAAACAAAGCTAAACAATTTTGCGAATATGTTAATTATTCTTTACCCACATGTTCAAAAATCGCTCCCAATGCCTCATACCACTCTTTAAACATAGGTGATAAATAGCTGATTACTTTAAAGCCCCATGGAGCTATTGGTTGGAGCATTGCGTAAGAAAAAGAACTCGTTCTCAATGCTGGTCGAATAATATCCCCTTTATCCAAGAGCCAAATGCAAGTGCTCAACAAAAATAGGGAGATGCCTACCCATAGAAGTCCACCGCCTATTTTATTTCCTTGCGTCAATTTGATGGCTGCTAAAAATCGCTCCAATAAATAGGCGATTAACTTTAAATTGAGCATGATGATGATAAATATCAAAACCATGGATACGAATGGCAAGAAAGTAGGTGAGATTTTAAACCATTGATTGAGCAGTCCAGAGAACCAAAGGGTGAGTTTCATGGAAGCCAAAGCGGCAATCAATACTCCTACGATTGATACAAAGGAATAAAGAATCCCTTTTTGATATCCATGATAGAACCCAAGGATAAGGGCAATGGCAAAAACGATGTCTATAATCATAAATTCAATTAGCGTTGATAATACGTGACGATAGATGCTTTTTGAATGGTATTCGCCCATAGATTGAATCCGACTGTCGCTGGATTCGCGTTTTTATCGAGTCCCAATTTATCCGTTTTCAATGCATAAACGGTGATGATGTATTGGTGAATTCCATGACCTTTTGGCGGGCATGGGCCACCATAACCTGATGTGCCATAATTCGTAGTGCTTTGCACGCAATTGGCGGGAGCAATATTCTTCGTGATATCGCCAGCTCCTGATTTCAATTCGCGAATGTGTGCGGGGATGTCGAAAACCAACCAATGCCACCATCCGCTGCCTGTAGGAGCATCTGGGTCATACATGGTAATGGCAAAACTTTTAGTTCCCTCGGGGATATTATCCCAAGACAATTGTGGGGATACATTTTGACCACTGCAGCCGAATCCACCGAATTCGTTTTGGAAGTCGCTTGACCACCTAAATCTGCACTTTTTAGGGTAAAGGTCTGGGCTTGCGAAATCCCTGTTATTAAAAGGGCTATTGCGAAGAATGCGTGTTTCATAAATAGAATTAAATTAATTTGCCGATAGCGATATCAAGAGCCGTTTTTGTAAATGGAAAAGATGTGAATTCTTGGTATGCGTTTCTTTCAATGCTTTTGCAACCGTATCAGAGACGTCTTTAAAAATTGCCGTATCCGTGATGATTGCATTGGGTTGCATTAAATATGCGAAAACGCGCGCCATGCCACAATTGGCGATGAAATCTGGTATAATATTCATTTTGCCATCTGCATATTGGGCCAATTCGCCAAAGAATACATCTTCTTCTTTGAAAGGCACATTCGCTCCGCAACTCATGACCTCAATGCCGCTGGCGATCATTTGGTCGAATTGCTCTTTGGTGATGATTTTAGAGGCAGCGCCAGGAACAAAAATATCCGCTTTAACAGACCATATCTTTTCATTGATTTCCTCAAATGAAAGCATATTAGGGGCATTCAGCGCATTGCCATTTCTCGCAGCCAATAAGTCTGCGATTTCATTGCTATTGAATCCATTTTCATTGATCAACCCACCAGCTCTATCAATGATTCCAACAATTTTGACTCCTTGCTCAGCGAGATAGAAGGCTGCTGCTCCGGCCACATTGCCGAATCCTTGAATAATCGCTCTTTTTCCAGCGGCATTGGAGATTTTATACGTGGAATACCAATGTCTAACGCCTTCTGCTACACCATATCCCGTAATCAAATCTGCTACGCTATAATGAATGTTTCCATTAGGAATAAGGGTTTTATCGCTCATCATCAAGGAGACACCTTTTCTCAATTGATCAACTTGCTTCACTTTTTGTTCTGGACTTGGCGAGAAATGACCTTGTACAATTCCTTCCTGGGTATGCATCAATCCATGACTTTCTGTGATGGGGAAGATATCTTCGATAGGGACATTTAAATCGCCTCCAGTGCCATAATAGGTTTTAAGAAGTGGAATGACTTTGCTATACCAACGCTTGAGGACTTCATTTTTTCTAGGGTCTGCTGGGTCGAAATTGATGCCCGATTTGGCACCCCCAATAGGTGGTCCTGCCACGGTAAACTTGATTTCCATCGTTTTTGCAAGGCTTAGAACTTCATCGCGCGTACAGCCTTTTTTCATTCTCGTTCCCCGCCTGCAGCTCCGCCGCGAAGAGAATTGATGACCGCCCAGCCCTCTGCGCCTGTCTCTGCATCATTCCATTCAAATACGATTTCCGGCTTTTTGTCTTTATATTTTTGTAATAAACTCATATTGATTTTAATATATTTATAGCATTTCTTGAGGGCAAATGTAGGTTTTTATATTAAAAAATAGAGATTGGATTTTGGCTGATAATACCGCGAATTAGGATTTATGCATGTATATTAGAAAGAAAGGGGGCTTGTATTTTTGAAACACGCTATATTTGGTTTTCAACCATTAAAATAATTATTTTGTTGCAAGTTTATTCGATTGAATTTTGCACGAATTTTAAAACATTTATTATGTATAAAATTTTACTAATCTCCGCTGTTCTGACAATTGCAGCAGCCTGCTCTTCTTCAAAAAAGTAGTTCCAAGCCAACCAGATCTAGTCAAAGTGAATGCTGTTTATCCCGATTTAACACTAGCGGATTTCAATCAAGGAAAAATCTTGTATGGAGAAAAATGTGTAGCTTGTCATGCGTTGAAGAGTCCTAAATCACTGTCTCCAGAGAGATGGCCAAGTATGGTCGCAGATATGACGAATAAGGCCAATAAAAAAGAGATGCGAATTGATCCTACTCAAGAGGCATTGATTATTAAATATTTGGTGACGATGTCGACTCCAGCAAAATAGCGGAAGTAAAAGAAGTGTTTTTGTCTAAAAGAGTTTGTCTTTATTGATAAGTAACAATTGATTAGAAATTCATCCGAATCTTCCACTCATTGGGGTAGTAATTATTGAATCGATTGCCCATGTTTTTAATAAATCCCAAAGGAGCATTTTCAAAAGTGACAACATTCCAACCCAAGGGGCCATCAATCACAAAATCCCGCTTTGCTAAGTAATTTAATGCGGATTTCTCCTCTAGATCTAATCGAGGAAAACTGTTCACATTTAGCCCAGCGAAAAGCGCTAAACTATGGTCTGGTATTAGCTTCTTATTGATTTCTTCGCCGATACACACGCCCGCATGTTTTATGTGCAGTGATTTGTATGCATCAAAATCATCGGACATATTATTGGGCATAAAATAATCTCTATTATGGACATGCTTAGCATCAAATTTATCAGCGGATGATTCATTCAAAAATGATTTGAATGGGTGATTTCGGTTTTTAATTTTGCCTTCTTTTTGTGTTAATATTCCTGGCTTCTGAATGATGCTCAAATAAAATCCCTCCCCGTTGCTCTTGTGGGGTAAAAATTGATATCCAAGGATGGAATTAAATTTTACTTCTTGAATTTGCCATTCCTCTTTCAAAGAAAGCGGTAGAACATCAAAATTAAATTCTTCTTGAAGTGCTGCGAGATTGCGCTCATTTTCCTCTGGATTATAAGTGCAAGTAGAATATATCATTATGCCGCCTTCTTTGAGGCATTCCCACATGGTTCGAAAAATATCTCTTTGTCTATGCACGCAAATGGTGCAGTTTTTTTCTGACCATTCAGCGCAGGCATCTGGATTCTTCCGAAAGAGCCCTTCTCCGCTGCATGGCGCATCGACAAGAATTGCGTCAAAATGATTTTTTAGATAGGTGAATTTGGAGGGATCGCTGTTTGTGACTAAAGCGTTTCCCGTTCCCCATTTGATGATATTCTCCATCAATATATTGCTCCGATTGGAGATGATTTCATTGCTCACAAGATAAGACTGATCATTGATCAAACTCATGATGTGCGTGCTCTTTCCCCCTGGTGCTGCGCAAATATCTAAAATGCGCATAGCGGAATCTGTCTTTAAGTATTGATTAAATACTTGCTCAATCAACATCGAACTCGCCTCTTGCACATAGTAATGACCAGCATGAAATAGTGGGTCAAGGGTGAAAGAGGGGCGTGTTTCAAGAAAATAAGCGTCTTTGGCCCATGGAATCGAATTGTTTTCTGCTTTACTTGTCTTCGCTCTATTATAGCGAATAGAGGTTTTGGGCTCATTTGTCAAAGCATTTATAAAATCATCTGCGTTGTCCGCAAATTGTTCCTGTATTCTTTTGACAAATGCACTTGGAAGATTCATTGTGGTTGGTGTTAGAAATTGCAAATATTACTTTTTTGAATTTGCAAAACAAAGTAAAAAAAAAGCGAGCACATTGTGCTCGCTTTTAAAATATTCAGACTTCGTTTATTTTACAATATTCACCCTGTAAATCGCTTTACCTGATTCATTTTCCAATTCAATCACATAGATTCCTGAACTCATATTCTCTGTGGTAATTTCAAAACCATTCTTCGTTTTAGTCAATTGATTTTCGATTTCAATCGTCTGTCCTGAAACGCTATAGAATTTGATTGTATTGTTTTTAGACAATAAACCATTTGGCATCTCTACAAATATTCTATCAGATACTGGATTTGGATATACTTTGATTCCAATCTCATCAAAAGTTTTTATGCTCGTTGAAGGAATAAAGGTAAGTGGGTCTGAAACATCAGATGTACATCCGCTTAGTATTACTGCAACAGTATAATCTCCTAATGCAGTCACCGTAATATTTCTTGTTCATGGCGCCAATGTGGTGCCATCTTTTTCCAAACATAAGAATCACCAATTACACTGGATTGCAACGTTGTCGCATTGAGTTTAGTGACAGTTGATTTGGCTGGTTTTGCTTTTACAATCATTGGAATTGTATTTGAATTGACAGTTAAAGGCGTCGCACATACAGCGTCAGATGTCAATACCAATTGTACTTGATCTCCATTGACTATTGCGGCATTGCTATAGATATTGCTGTTGAGTCCGACATTGGCTCCATTCAATTTCCATTGATATGTAGGGTTTGAACCACCATTGGTAATTGTAGCTGTAAAGGTTGCATTGGTTCCTTGGCAGATCGTTGTATTTGGATTTGAAATACTTGCTGTAGGGACTTTTACCGAATTTACTGTCATATTGATAGAATTCGAATTTGCTGTACTCGCGCTAAAACATCCACCACCTGGTGACAGAGCATGTTACGATATCGCCATTTGCTAAACTTGTGCTGCTAAATGAAGTTGAATTTAATCCTGCATTGATTCCATTTATTTTCCACTGATATGCTGGCGTTGTACCGCAATTAGTCGGTGTTGCAGTAAATGTGGTATTTGCTCCTTGACATATTGAAGTTACTGGAGTTGAAACAACAATCGAAGGGGTAAGTATTGGATTGATGGTAACAATAATTGGACTCGAAAGAGCTGAATTCGTTGTTACACAAGTCCTGACTTACATTTAAAGTAGCAATAATGGTCGCTTGAATTGGACTTGTACCCGCATTGGTAAAATGTTTTGCCCATGACGCTTGTTGTGCTTGCTTGCGCATTTCCATCAATTGTCCAACTATATGTTGGTGATGTACCACCATTGGTAGGACTTGCTGTAAATGTAATCGCAGAGCCACTGCAAATAGTGTTTCCGGACTTGGACTCACCGAAACAGATGGTACTAAGTTAGGATTGACTGTTATATTCAAGGTGTTTGAATTTGCATTTGGCGTTGAAGCACATGCTGAATTAGAAACCATTAAACAAGTGACTGCATCATTATTGGCAAGTGTAGAACTATTGAATGTTGCTGTTGTCGATGGTGATCCAATATTGGTTCCATTAATTTTCCATTGGTAAGTAGGAGCAGAACCACCATTTCGGTGAAGCAGTAAAGGTAAGATTTGTTCCTGCACAAATAGTCGTCGCTGTTGTTGAAATAGAAACAGTAGGAATGACAGATGTTACAATCGTTATGGTCTTTGTATTTGAATTGACTTTTGTTGGATTTGCACAAGGCGCATTTGAAGTCAATTCACAATAGATTTGATCTCCATTGATAAAAGATGAACTTGAATAACTTGTTCCATTTTGTCCTGAAACAGCAAAGCCATTCTTAAACCATTGTAATGATGGGTTTGATCCACCATTGGTAATCGATGCAGTGAAAGTCAAACTCTCTCCAGCGCAAATGCTCGTTGTTGGAGAATTGATTGAAATTGTTGGTGTAACTGCACTAGTAATAGTTAAACTATTCGAATTGGCTGTCGGTACAGAAGCGCAAGCTGAATTAGATGTCATCACACATGTGACGATATCTCCACCAGCTAAGGTAGTGGTAAATGAACTGCTATTTGTTCCAGCGTTATTGCCATTTACTTTCCATTGATATGCAGGTGCAGAACCTCCATTGGTTGGTGTTGCCGTATAAGTCAATGACTGTCCAGAGCAAAGGGTCGTAGTAGGTCCTGCAATAGATACTGCAGGTGCTGATAGACTATTCACTTGTACCGTGATATCATTTGAATTTACTTTTGTTGTTGATGGACAAGTTACATTTGAAGTCATTTCGCATGATACAACTTGGCCATTGGTAAATGAAGTAGAAGAATAAGTTGTACTATTCGTTCCAACATTTCCGCCATTTACTTTCCATTGGTATATGGTGCAGTTCCTCCATTGGTAGGTGTTGCAGTGAATGTCGTATTTTGTCCTACGCAGATTGAATTTACCCCAGCAATTGATACAGAAGGTGTATTGAGTGCGTTAACATTCATGGCGATTGGCGCTGTAATCACAGAATCTGGAACGGCGCAAGTTGCATTCGAAGTTATTCTCAATGTAAATTACATCGCCTTGTGCAAGTGTTGTCGACGCATAAGTTGAATTGGTTCCAACGGGTGCGCCATTTTTCTCCATTGATACAAAGGACCGCTTCCAAGATTTGAAGAAGTAGCAATTGAAAATGATGCATTGGCACCTGCGCATATAGCACCTGTTGGATTTACAGCAATTGTAGCTGCTGGTGTACATTGGCGTTGATGGTAAATTTTAGTTTATTTGAAGTGGCATCGGTTGGAGATGCACAAGAATCTGAACCACTTACAAGACACCAAACTGAATCATTATTCGCCAATGAAGTAGTTGTCCAAGTAGGACTATTGGTTCCTACATTGAATCCATTTTTCTCCATTGATAAGATGGGAGTGGAACCACCATTGGTCGGTGTTGCTGTAAATTGAACGGATGTGCCAGCGCAAAAGTCGACAAAGCTGGATTGGAGGTTACGATAACGGAATGTGTTCGATTGGTCGCGACAGTGAATTTAATTTTATTGGAATTTTGTACTTAGGTATCGCGCAAGAGTCGCCAGCAGTGAATACACAATAAATAGAGTCATTATTATTGATATTTGCTCAAGGTCAATGTTGAGCTATTCACTCCAACAATCGATGCATTTCTTCTCCATTGATAGATTGATTAGGACCTGCATTTGTAACACTGGCATTAAAAGTTACGCTAGCTGTTGGGCAAATCGTTGTTGAGGATGTCGTCGAAATGGAAATCGTAGGACTGCTATTCGGTGATACAGTTAGATTCAAAGTAAGAATAGAATCGCATCCATTATTATCTTTGATTGTATCGATATAAGTTCCAGTAGTTGTTCTATTCGCTCCTTTGAAAAATAGGCATTGCCATTGCAAATGGTTCTATTCAAAGTGAGATTGGGCGTAGAAGCACCATAAATTGTACTTGCTGGAAGAATACATCAAATTGACCTAAACTGGTCAAATTGCTTGTACCACTTGGGTTGAAATTGGCAGTACCTGAATAAGTCCCAGCCATGAAAATTTGATTGCCTGTTTGCAATACGCCTCTTGAGAAATCATTGGTTGGTCCACCTACTGCGAATGCTGTCAAGTGATTGAATGAACTATCATATCTATTGTAATAGCCATCCCAGAAATTTACTGTATTAGAAGTTAAATTGAATGGAATACCAGGAGTTCCCACATTGACACAGTGCCTGCAGAATTGACCAACAATATCAAGTTTCCCATCACTCTCGATTTGAATATCTAAAGGGATATCATTGTTTACACCGCCGTATGTATTGGTTGCGACTGCAGTACCTGCTGCCAATTCAAATTTGACATAAATATATCCCAACCTCCATTACTGGTCATGGTTGGCGTTGCACCAAAGGATCTATATCAGTGCCTGTTAAGCCTCTACCGATAGCATACATAAAACCTGTACTATTCGAAGTGATATCACCCAAAGATTCATTGCCCCCACTTCCAATTGGGATAAAGCCGAGGTTTGCACCTGTGCCACTCAATTTGCAATAGAAAACATCTTGAGTGCCAACAGCTCCCCATTCGGAATATTAATCGGAGTGCAGTGGTTCCAATATTTAAAAAGTGCTGAAATTGACCATGTAAAAAGAAATTTCCTGCAGCATCTGTATGCAATCTGGATCCATTATCAAAACCATCCGTACCAATATAGCCAATGGCTCCTAGCGATCCCCTGCTGCTGTGAGGTATTTAGCGACGACGACATCACCATTTGGCAAGGCAGGTGTTTTTGAAATTCCGGCGCCTGGATCGAAGTCAATGGTTGAATCTGTGCTGAATCCCGTGACATAAAAGGCGACATTATCATTCGTTACTTTCACATCATCAAAACGCGTATTGAGCGTGGAAGTTGAACCTCAATGGCATAGGCATATTGATATGTTCCACTCGTATTATATTTAGCGAAATAAGCAGAAAATCCCGCATTATTGCTGATATTATTTGTTCCAGCTCCTGGATTCATATCGAGTGTCGTACTTACAAAAGCGCCAACGATATAGACATTTCCGCCGAGTCCACATCCATGCCATTTACAACGTCAGAATTGGTTCTCCCATCGTTATCGCCAACTGAAAGCGCCTGTGGCAGTATATTTTATAATGTATAAGTCTTGCAGTCCATTGGTGGATTTTAAGGATGTGCCCGCACCTGGGTCAAAGTCGACATTGACTCCGTCAAAACTTCCTGCTATATAAACATTGCCTGCAAAGTCCTTCTTGATTCCAACGACGGATTCACTACTGTCCTTGCCAACAGAATTGGCCCAAACAAAAGCGGGAGTAACGGCATGTGCAAAAATGTAATCGCGCAAAAGAAAATAAGCGATAGCGTAAATTTGATATTCATAAGAATAGGTTTTAAAATATTGAGTTTCAAATGTAATAAATTCTTTTATATTTTAACATTTCTATTTACTTTTCCATAAAAAATAGCCAACATGGAATCCTATAAATTGACCAATACTAAAGATTATGAAAATGCCTTACAAGCGAAGCATAGAGCATCCTGAGGAATTTTGGGCTGATATCGCTGCACATTTTTCTTGGCAAAACCCTTGGAATAAGGTTTTAAATTGGAATTTTGAGAACCCAAAATCGAGTGGTTTGTCGATGGAAAACTCAGTATCACCGAGAATTGCCTCGATCGACATTTGGACAAAATAGGGGATAAGGTCGCCATAATTTGGGAGCCCAATGAATTGCAAGAAGCCCATAAATCCTATACCTATCGGGAATTGTACACAGAAGTATGCAAGATGTCGAATGTATTGAAATCGATGGGTGTCCAAAAAGCGATCGCGTGATTATCTATTTGCCCATGATTCCCGAGTTGGCCTTTGCTGTATTGGCTTGCGCGCGCATTGGCGCCATTCATTCCGTGGTATTCGCGGGATTTTCTGCCAGCGCCATTGCAGATAGAATTGACGATGCAAAAGCGGGCGTATATCATTACAAGTGATGGCATGTATCGCGGAAATAAAATCTATTCCCGTCAAGCCCATCATCGATGGAGCGATTTCCAAAAGCGCATCCATTCAGAAAGTCTTGGTGATTCAGCGCACCAACGAACCAATCTCTATGGTGGAGTGTCGTGATTTTTATTATACTGAATTAGTGAAGCATGCTGCAGACAATTGTCCTGCCGAGATCATGGATAGCGAGGATATGCTCTTTATATTATACACCTCTGGTTCACAGGTAAACCCAAGGCGTTGCACACTTGCGGCGGATATATGGTTTACGCAGGGTATTCTTTTGCCAATGTCTTTCAATATGGTGAAAATGAAATTCACTGGTGTACTGCGGATATTGGTTGGGTGACAGGTCATACGTATATTTTGTACGGACCACTTGCTCAATGGCGCCACCACCCTCGTGTTTGAAGGCGTACCGACCTATCCCGATGCGGGGATTTTGGCATGTCATCGACAAACATAAGGTGAATATATTCTATACCGCACCGACAGCCATTCGCTCCTTGATGACTTTTGGTATAGAGATTATCGAACCATATTCTCTCCCGCTTCGCTCAAAATTGGGATCCGTCGGAGAGCCCCGATCAATGAAGAAGCTTGGCATTGGTACCACGAGCATATAGGCAAAGGAAATGCCCCATAACAGATACATGGTGGCAGACCGAGACGGGTGGAATTATGATTGCGGCCATGTGCGGTATTCAGCCTACGAAAGCCAGTTTTGCGGGATTCCCCTTGCCAGGCATTCAACCCATGCTCGTCAATGAGAAGGGAGAGGAGCTGCTTGGAAATAATGTGGAAGGGCATTTATGTATTCGCTTTCCATGGCCATCCATCCTTCGAACGACCTATGGCGATCACGAGCGCTGTCGCATCAATTATTTCTCCACCTATGCCAATCTATATTTCACGGGAGATGGCGCAAGGCGCGATGAAGAAGGGCAATATAGAATCATCGGACGCGTAGATGATGTGATCAATGTATCAGGACATCGGTTTGGAACAGCGGAAATCGAAAATGCCATCAATGAAGACATTCATATCATCGAAAGCGCTGTTGTGGGCTATCCCCACGATATCAAAGGACAAGGGATTTATGCATTTGTGATTGCAGAGCATGGAGATATTTCGCAAGAGGTGATGCGCAAATCTATTTTAGAGACCCTTGTAAAAATCATTGGCCCTATTGCCAAACCAGATAAAATTCAATTTGTCACGGGACTTCCAAAGACTAGGTCAGGGAAAATCATGCGAAGAATATTACGAAAAGTCGCAGAAGGAGAAATTCATCAAATCGGTGATACGACAACGCTTCTAGATCCAAGTGTGGTTGCAAAAATCGTAGAGGAGAGGTTGTAAAAGCAATATTGATTCATTTTTAAGTAACAAAGTCGATAATGAGTCCGCTGAAATTGCAAATGTAAATTCAATCAATACTTTGTGTTCTTTGCGAAAAAACTTTTTGTGTACTTTGCGTTTATATATTTTTAAAAAATCAATTTAAAGATGAATAAAATACTACTATTTTTTAGTTGTATCAATTTTGATATTGATTTCTTGTGTGGTAGCAAAAATTGTGGAAGAGAGGTTGTGAAAGCAATATTAATTCATTTTTAAGTCACAAAGTCGATAATGAGTCCGCTGAAATTGCAAATGTAAATTCAATCAATACTTTGTGTTCTTTGCGAAAAAACTTTGTGTACTTTGCGTTTATATATTTTTCAAAAAATCAATTTAAAGATGAATAAAATACTACTATTTTTTAGTTGTATCAATTTTGATATTGAATTCTTGTAAAAAAACGGAAGGCTTTGTTTCTACAATAATGATAAATGATTGCACGGGGTGGTATTTGCAAATCGACAAAAAAGATTATCTTGTTTGTAATTTTGATATGGTTTCTAAATATAAATTAGGGAAAGAGTTTTATGTGCAATATTTTAAAACTGATGATTGCGAGCAAGCTGATGCTATGACAATAAGATGTATGATAGTTCATCCAATAGAAAGCCATATCATCGTTTTAAATACACAATAAATATTGATTTCTTTAGTTGGAATAAGTATAGAAATCAATTCGTTTTACATTTGTGCATTCCTCCTACTGCTCGGGGAAAAGGCGTGGCAAAGAAATCAATGTTTTATATCTTTCATCAAAACTATTTAGAAATAATCAATTTTTGAACCGCATTTCCCAGTGCACAAAATAAGTTCCTGAAACCATCGACGATGGCACCAATCTTATTGTCACCCACTTGCAATTTGCCTGTCATGACGATTCTGCCTGAATAATCGAATACTTCAAAATTTCCTGCCTCTTGTGTTTGAATATGTACAAAGTTTGTATTGACAGGATTGGGGTAAATTTTAAAATTGCGTATCGAAGGAGCATTATCCTTTATGGACACCGTACCTGATTTGAAGACATTGGTCTTGACCAGCCTTTAAATACTGATTTCGCCAACCATCCCGGTGTGCCTGGGAATAATTTATTCCCGTACCATAGGATAAGCAATATCCATCTGAAGTGGCGATGCATCCCGCACCCCATGCCCCAGCGTTGCTGTATTGTGTCGTTGTCAATTTAAAGAATCCAAGATCGTTAAATTGATTGACCCCTAGATATCACCACTTTGACTGATATTGAAAACCGCTAATCGATCTGATGCTTGGCCTTTTCCGTCTGGATCTTTTTTCAGTTATATTGACCATACCTGTGCCATAAAATCCGCTTCCATTCGGTATGATTTTCCACATATTTGCATGGTTGATGCTCTTTCCATCAACGCTTTTAATATAGCGCATGGCAAGGCTATCGCCATTATTGGAGATGACATGAATCGTCGGTGCTTGTCCACCAGCAACGATAAATTGCTCGCCAATAGATATTGGTTTAGTTGTTTTTTAACCAAGCCAACTGTTCCGTCTTTATAAGTCAATCTGCGGAAAAATTGCTTCTCCCAAATCGAGAAATTATTGGTGGAAATTTTGATCAATTTCAAATCGAAATACCAATTGTCAATGGCACCATAATAGCCTGCGGGTAATTGTCGTATCCTCAATCAACATAGCAGTTGGTTTATAAGATTTGCCGGCATAATCGTTTTGCCAAAACAAAATTGGCACTGCCAGGTGTATATCTCATCAAAGCCCCGCCGTCTGGACCGCGTTTCTATACAACAAAAGGTAGTCTCCCCCAGGGAGTACTTTTCACATCGACGATTTTATAGCCTGAATTGGAGAATTGTTTTGGAGGTTTATGCGATGAGATGGTATCTCCATTGCTGGAATCAATCTTTGCAATCATCATTTTTCCGATATCTGTGGCAATCATCAAATTGTTGTTATTGTCTCTAAATATTTTTTCGATATTGCCATAGCCCGTGTAGATCTTTGTCCAGAGAGAATCTCCATTTTGAGATAAACATAAGATGCGGTTATCGATGCCGATGAGGTATTTCCCATTGCCCAATTCAATGCCTGCATTGGCATATTCCTGTCCTTCTGTATTTCTGGTATTGAATGTCTTTTCAAAATTTTGCGCATGCAATAAAGATTGACACATGAGCAATGCGATGAGGGTAGATTTGATATGCATAAGGATATTATTTGATTGTATAGCAAATTTAATATTAAAATTCTTGGTTTTAATAGGAATTTTTTGATTGTTGGAAGAAGAAGATGATATAAGCATGTGGCTTATAACCACTGCTGCTTGACTTTATATTTTTAAATCCTTTATCGCGGCTAATAAAGAATTAAATTCTCTGTGATGGCCTGAGAAATTATGAGCCTATCAAATGGATCGCTATGATAATCTGCTAATTTGGATAAAGTCAATAGATGCGAAATTTGTTATTTGGATTATTTCAATTTGATTTCTGTCAGCATAATCAAATAATTCATCTAAAGACATACTTAAAACCAATTTGCCAATTTGTTGTTTGATTGTAATTTCCAAAGGCTTGCCACACTAAGAAAGCATGGTTCATCAATTTTTTATCTTTTTCTTTAACAGTAACAGGGTAACCGCTTATCCCTAGAGACAAAACCACAAAATGCATGCGTATCGAGTAAATAAGCCATTACATATAGTTTTTAAATTCA
This sequence comes from Bacteroidota bacterium, assembly GCA_016713645.1. Classification (GTDB taxonomy): domain Bacteria; phylum Bacteroidota; class Bacteroidia; order Chitinophagales; family JADJOU01; genus JADJOU01. The sequence goes on along the minus strand of JADJOU010000001.1, from coordinate 221,517 downwards.
TCGAGCGGTTGGTCAAAATCTTCGGAAAGTTTAATTTTTCCTTTGGCGAAACCAAATTCACGTGTCTTAAGTTTTGATTTTGTTTTCGATTTTGTTTTAAGAAATTCAACAAAATCATATACTTCCTCCTAATCTTGGCAGTGAATTCTTGATTCATTTTTTAACAAGTATATTCATGATGTAAAATTAATAAAATTTGAACTTGGATATCTCTCTTTGTTTCTATTCTAATTAATGGGATTCTGAGAGTTGCATCGCTGATTTAACTGCATTCGGCATAATATTTTGAATTTAAAATTGATAATCTTCCCCCGGAATATTGTCGGGGCAGGCTGTGCAACAGCGATTGATTCATATTTCTAATTGTGTATTTTTGAATTCATGTTTTTCAAGTCCCGTCCTGACTATAGCCGCCTTCCAGGCGAAATGAAATCTTAGTTGTTAGCGACAGCCTTTCCTTCCGTCCAAAGTTGTGTAGCTTTCGCAATTGATTGTCGTCATTTAGTTTTTGTCAAAAGTATAATTCTGTTATGTCCGAAAGCCACCATTTAATTGTCTCGGGTTGTAGTCCGCCCTTTGTATATTTTTTAAGTTCAATTTTGTCTTGTCCTGCAATTGCAGTCCCGCCATACATCAACTCACCCGTGTCGAAATAGATGTTAACTTGTCCTTGAATAACTCCTTTGGCATAAGTCAGTTCTACTCGTTTTTGTCCGTTACTGTCAAAACAAGTCCAAACGCCAGTCATAAGGTTGTCGTGAAATTGTCCGTAAAAAATTTCTCTTACTTTATAATAAACATTGGTTGGGTCTTCGTGATACATGCAGGTCGCAACTTTGAGCCGTTGTGATAGCCAAGAGAATGACTTGATATACCACGCTGAACTGTGCATCTTTTAAGAACAAAATTCCCCTGTTTTGAATTTTCCTTTACTGTCACGCAGGTTGAACGTGTCTGTTTTGTAAATCGTAGTTTGTTGTCTCAAATAAAGAGTCAGGTTGATGAATACCCTTCAACAGTGTCCTGTCCGAAGGCGAGTTGTCCTACGAAAACTAAGATTATCAGTCGGTATGCATGTTTCTATCCGCACTGTCATTGTTTAAGGTTGCCGCTAACTTATTTATATGCGAAACTCCTCCACCCCATCACTTCATTCCCAACCACATTACCATTAGGTTTAAGCATTTGGCAATATTCTTGTAATTATATGGAAATGTATAAAACCGCCTACTATGCGCATATTGAGCATTTTTCTCCCTTCGCCTATCAAATATACTTAAATTTTATGCGGCATTGAAAAGATAAACTGATTTTGATGCAGGTCTGTACAAGCTAAAATCTGCTTGAACAATTTTAATAGCAAGCAATTCTTTTTTAAGGCATATTATATTCGTCAGACGAATCGTGCAAAAACTCTGTTACTCTTAAAAAAAACTCTGTGTTACTCTGTGTTTAATTTTTGCTGATAGCAAAGAATATTTCTTATCTTTGCTTAATGAAAAATAGCCCATTTCTTCCATCAATTTAAATTGAAAGCCTTTTTGATGCTCTGTTCCGCATGCACTTAACGTAGCTGCAAAAATCTGAAAAGTATTGAGATGTATGACCCCATAGAAGAATTAGCAATTGGTTAAAAGGAAAAATAAATATAGATAGTTCGGTGAACATAATGCAGATGACACATACTCTGTTGAAGGATTCTATATCGGAAATGCTGATGACTCTATTGTTATTGTTGCTAATAGTTATTCCGAGTATTGACTTGTGATGGAAAACATTTTATAGGCAAGAGGGAAGTAAAATTACTATTCCTTTTCCAAATGGGTTTTGGAACAATGTTCAATTCAAGAAGATTTATCCAAAAGTATTTGATATACACTTATTGGAGCTAGAATTCTCTCACTTTATCTTCTCCATCAAATCCATTCCAAAGTCAAACAATTTTTCCTCTTCCCATGAATGGCTCATCAATTGCACGCCCATAAGTAAGCCTGCTGCATTCTATATAAAGGAAGGGATATCGCTAGCATGCCCACGATATTGGCCAATACGGTAAAGATGAATTGCAAAATACATCCCTGATAGGATTGGATGTCTTATCGCCAAATTTAAATGGTACAGAGGGACAAGTTGGTAAATAGAAAATCGCAATCCGTGAGGAGTTTGTTCTTTCTATCGCGCAAGATTCTTCGCACTTTTTGAGCCTTGGTGTAATAGGCACTGCTAATAGCCCGCACTCAATACAAAGGTGCCGAGCATGATTCTTTTTGACCCCTGGTCCAAATCCCCGCTTCTCGAGCGCACATATAATTCTTCTTAAATCATTTGCATCTTCCGATCGATAGCCGTATTTCACCCCATCAAAACGCTAGATTGCTAGATGCCTCTGGGTGGTCGTGAGCAAATAATATAATTGGAACTAAACAGGTCCAAATATTTGAATGAATATTCGACGATTTCATGGCCTTGCTCTTCGCCTTTTTTAATAATTTGGTGCTTCCTTTACTTCAGCTGAAACCCCTTCACTGTTCGCAATACTTCAGGGAAATAGGCGATTTTATAGGTAGTCTTTTGTATGTTCTGTATGAATAGGCTTAGCGGATGTTGTCGCATCGAATACATCTCTACCCGCAATGGCTTCGTATATCGCTTTGGTATCCTCGACGCTTTTAGTAAAGGGACCGATTTGATCGAAAGAAGACGAGTAAGCAATCAATCCATGTCTAGATATTCTTCCATATGTGGGTTTGAATCCGACGATATCGCAGAATGAAGCGGGTTGGCGGATGGATCCACCCGTATCGCTGCCAAGTGTAGCATGGCATAGATCGGCTTTCACCGCTGCTGCATTCCTCCGCTGCTTCCACCGGGAACCCTTGTTCTATCGATGGGATTGAGTATATTGCCAAATGCGGAATTCTCTCTGCTCGAACCCATGGCAAATTCATCGCAATTCAACCGTCCTAAGATGATGGCATCTTTCACTGAGCAATCGCTCTACAGCCGTGGATGAATAGATGGATTCAAATCCTCCAGTATTTTAGAAGAAGCTGAAAACTTTGTGGTCCTTGTAACAGATATTGTCTTTCAATCCAATGACCAAACCAACAATCGACCCATTTTGCACCACGAGCAAATTTCGCATCGAGTGCTTGCATGTGCTGGATGGACTCGGCTTCAAATACTTCTAAAATGCATTTAAATCTCGGTTGGTTTCGATATTTGATAAATAATGGCGCACCAATTTTTCAATATTGGTCTCCTTTTTTCTTTATCGCGTCTTGAATCTGGGATAGACTTGTATAGGCCACTGTTGCTATATATAATAGTTAAACACTTTGATTGAATAATCAAAGAAAATTGTGTGAAAATGAATGCATGAAGATTAGCTCTTGAGCTTCTCTTTCTCTGCTTCTTTGATTCCTCTTCTATTTCACTTTTGATATTGGCTTTGGCATTGCTGAACTCTCTAATGCCCTTGCCCAAACCCTTCAGCAAATTCAGGAAATTTTTGGCTGCTAAACAATACAAGAATGATGAACTTATGAAAACCCATTCCATTCCACTAGGTATGCTAAATAATAATGTATGAAACATAATCGTATTTTTTGCAAATATATTCAATCTTGAGAGGAAATCAACAAAAAGCTAAGGCCAAGGGGAATAATTTTGTGAATTGGGCGAAAATATGGGGTATTCAAACAGTTTATCGCACCAAGCACCATTTTGCCATAGCCGCTGTTAAAGGCTTTTTTATCAAATCATTGGTCACCTTTCTGGAAGTGAAAAATCTGTCGCTGTTCGACGTCTTTTCCTTGGTCGCGGATGATGACCCGATAGAGGTAGACTCCATTTGCCAATGCATCGCCATAAGTGTCTGTCCCATCCCACCAGAATTGGGTTTTATTCATCCCGATGCGCAATGGTCCCAATTCTTCTTTGGTTATCTTCGCGCACAATTTTGCCCGAAATCGTGAGTATCTGGATTTTGATGTGTATTCTGGGATTTTATTGCCCGTCAAACTAAAGATGAACTGCGTCCTAGACGTAAATGGATTCGGGCAATTTGAGTAGTGCGTGATGGTCTGCTTATTGATGATATTGAAAGCGATATTGTAATCAAATGATTTTTTATTGCCACTGCGATTGCCTGCAATATCTCTATCACCACCTGCAATTCATATTCCATCGATATCAAAAGTGGGATCAAATTCCACAGGCCATATTTCTTAGAACTGCCAATATTCGCTGGATTGAATTTCAATCTCGGGTCATTGTGGTAAACAGGCAGAATGGTATTGTCTTGGCATCTTAATTTCAAACTCAATACATGGCAGTATCATTCACAGGCTTGAAATCTGTTTTCGTCTTTAAAGGGATGACGATATGCAGCTTGATGAAACGATTTCTTAGTCCATGATTCTCACGCCATCAAAGGTCATCATCGACCAAAGATTGATGACATCGCGAACGACATATTATTTGCGCTGCAATAAATTATTGAAGTGAAATTTCTCTGCTTGGTGTTTAGGTCCAAATGGATTGGCATCAATACTAATCACATTATCTCCTAGGCTCGTTTGTATGGAGATACCAAATTGATGATGGTAAATTGATTGATCTGAGAAGTCGGTTTTTTGTCAAGACGATAATGGGTATTGTTCAACTGATAATTTACTTTTATCTGCACACAGTGAATGCGCTTTCTCGACGTTTTCCAGTGCTACCTTCATTTCTATGGGGTTCGCCCTCTCGGAAAGTATCTTTTTGTAATTCAAAGAGGCGATTCGGATTCAATGCCATCTCTGGAGCGGGTTTACAAAGTATCCTCCAATAGTTTAATGCTCGGCGTTTGATTGGCTAAGTCAGGGTTGTATTGAATCTCAGTTTTAAATAAGGGTATTGAACCGCATTGATGAGTTGGATATTGGTATCATTTTGATAAACTGTCTTCAGAAAAACCTCTCGCAATTGTTCGATTGACGCCTAGGGGATATCGAGCACTCTGTTGGACGCTATTCGCGATGTCTTTGGTGCGTCAATTTCAATGGAAGTTATTCCAAGCATTGGCTGGACCGGTAGGGCGGCGGGGTGAAATAACCGCTATACCAAGAACCCGAGATGCAAACTGGTATCGCAATGTTATTGAAAGAGTGCCCACCCTTTTGAACTGGGGTGAAAGAAATATCTCTCCTTTTCGGGCAGGCGAATATATAGGGTGCCTTGGTGGCATTATTGATTAATCGGTCACTTTTAGTTGCCGCCCAAACTTAAAATCCAATTTCAACTGATTGTTCCATCCGCGTAATTGGTGCGTTTGAGCAGTGCATAGGCAAAAATGTAATCTCAGTTGGAATTTGATTGAGGAAATCATGGACGACTTCAGACCCAAGGTTGGTTGGGTCTTGTGGGGTGATTGGCTGGTGTAGGGCCAGTATCGGGGGAATACAAAGCCAATCCGAACATCGGGATTTGCACCGTAATTGATAGCGATAGAGCCGTAATGCCCATCTTTCGCGCCATTGTATAAACTGTCAATACTGAAATAAGGAAGCCCAGTGCTAACCAATAACCAGATAAAGTTAATCCCTGATGTTATATAATTATTCTCTCTAAATGCTTGTTGACGTGCATTGTTTAGGTTCCATTCAATTTCGCCATATCCCAATTCACGGTCATTGCACCGCGTGTTTTTATATTGATGGTTTTGATATTGTCTACAAATTTAAAAGAGCGATCGATTGAATCGATGACCAAATTAGCTTGCTCATTTTCTTGTATTGGAAAAAGTGCGATTGATTCCAACCGGGAAATTCATTTTGAATATAGATAAACGAACTTCCGTACTAATTGCCTTGGTCGCTTGGTAGGGAAACCTCAATAATAGACGGTGCTGTCCAATAAATCGAGGGATTGTTTCCTTTAACGGAGAATGCCTCCTGTCGAGGCAATTGTAGTGCTTGTCTTTAAAGAGCTATTTAATTTTTCAGTCGTATCAATTTCAAAAACATAATTTCTCAATGGCGCAAAGACATTGCTGGAGCTTGCTTTGAGCTCCACATCTTTTTTATTGACAATGCTGAATTCATAGGGGAAGATGGGAAAATATCATCGGAGACGATTTGTGTTGAAATGGCGTTCAATAGATTATTATTGGTCTCAGAGATTTTTCCACAATGCGATTTTCGCTTTCAATTTTAATGTCAAAATTATTGATACCCGTTTCAATTTCTTCTTCTAGTGTCGGTATTTGCATATCGATAGTATCTGAATAAAACGGAGCATTGATCGTCTGCGTGTCTAATCACCTTTCTATTGGCAACATGGCGCGTCACTTCAATTTTTAAGGTGTCGCTGATGGCCTTCGAAGGTTGAGAACGATCATGCGCAGCTTTGAATGAACTATTGGAAGCATTGACGATGAGATGGAATAAAGGATACTTGCTGTGGCTCGATGACATAATCTGGGAGGCTGTAATAAGGAGATTCAATAGCGGGATCACCATGTAAAATAAACTCTTGAGCAGTGGTCACTTGATTGAAGGGTATTGACTGGATATGCACCAATTATATCATTCCCACTTCCCAAGGCAATTTGTCCATAAGTTTTGCCATAATTTCCATTGGTTAAATTAGAGTAGAATGAGCGCGAATATTCAATGAGCGCATTGTCATATGGCAAAGTTGGCAGTCGCCAGAAAGCCGATGGCGCCTTTGTTGGGAGCAAGACAAATTTTTCAGAATATCCTTTCGATCCACTGAATATATAACCAGAATTACATCCATTGGCCAAGAAAATGGATATTTTCCTGTATTGGTAAAATTCTCTGGTTCATCTATCCTGGACATCGAACATGGTCGCTGCAGAGTGTCCAAAATGTAATTTGCGAAACTCCTCTGTTAATGAGCTTTTGAGTCGATCGCTGGTGATGTCCTGATGAATTGTTGAATTGTTTTTATAGAGGCCATAGACAGTTCCGCTGATAGATTTACTTCCTGGTGAATTGACTTTCAGAAAACTTTGGGAACCCGCATAGGCGTTTTGTTGAGATTGGTCAGACCCCCCACCGAGATGAATGGCCCATTTTTTTGGCTCTTGGATATTGATGGTCTGATTGGGTCACAATTCTATTTTTATCAATTTCCGTAGGCTTTGACTTTGTTTAAATAATTATTGATGTCGTCACCAGTTTCTGCTGCAAGCGCTGCCGATAGGCAATAGAGATATTGGATGTATCCGTGGCAGAAAGTGCAATATCTGATAGTGTGGGTGAAACACCCATGGTCGGAATTAAAATAGCATTGGTCACAGAAGGGTTTCTTGTCTCTTCATTGGGTCTTCCTTTTCCTACCAGAAAAACATGATTGGGCTTGATAGACCAATTGGTATAAGCGAATTGTAAGAATTTTTTTATCGTGACTGGATTTTTATTTTGACCGAAACTGAATTGGTCATAGAGCTCATTGATATTAATACTCACCACTTGTTTTGATCCGCCTGCAGCACTTTCACGATATGTTTTATACTCTGCTACCGATTATTTCCCAAGCCATCATTGGTCAATTTGGGATGAAAAATCATGATGTAATTCTGATTGAATGCTGAAGTGTAATTGATAAATGTCTTGGCGGAAATGGAATTAATCGTCAAAAATTGATTTCATTGAACACATATAATTCTCTTGCCCAATTGCAGGTGGGAGCGCTAACCTCAGCGGATTTCCCGAACTAGGGATGGTTCCCGCTATCCGCGAATCCAGATGTCAAAATCATAGAGGATGGGATTGCCCGAACTAAAACTGAAATTGTTGATTTCGATATACTGCTTCGCATTCGTGCCGATAACTTGAAAATAGAAATTGTTCTGCCCGCCGAAATTAAAATCGCGCGGGATAGGTAATTTCAATAAAACCTGTTGAATAGCCATGGTAGTGGTTGAACAGCGGTGATGGTGAAATTGTTATTCGCGATAAGTTGATTGGTCGGCACATCAAAATTGAATGTTCTGGCAAAATGAACCATCAAAAAAGCGTGTCTTTAATCAAGTTGGAGTTTAAGTTAAACTGCATTCGATGCGGTCCTGCGTTGAATGCCATGATTCTCGTCTTTATATTGAGATACAACACCTGAGGCCGCATTTGATAAATGGCGTTGGAAATGGCATTGGATGAAGCGGTCAGATAGACGGCATTTCCATATCCTTCACCATTGTCATAGCTCGGTGCTATCACGAATTCATAGGTGCTGATGTATGACCTTCTGCCTCCACTGTATGAAGCATTGGGAAGGAAGCTAAGCTGGTGTGATAGAACCAATTTTCTTTGGTAGGTAAACTGGTTAAATCATTGGCTGTATTGATCAACCGAGGATTAGGTCCTATTCTCAAGGTGATAATAAGTGGCGGTATCCCCAAAGATTGAGTAGTTTTGGATTTAATTGATTTTCTGCTTGCGAGAATAATTTTGCATCGATTTCTCCCTAATTTTTGCCAGAACTCAATAAAATCAGCACTACTTGGATTGGTAGTCCAAGAGACGTGAATGGGAATTTTTCTTTCACGAGTAAAAATGGTGATATTGTTTGGGTCGATACTATTGATGCCAGAATGGCCGCTGCGATGGTGTTGAAAGGAATTCTATAGATTCCATCTTGCGCCACTTGGAATTTATAAATGCGCTTGGAGAATAGTCTATCCACCATGTCCGCCCATAAGGCGCTTGAGCTTTTATCAAAGCTGGAATTAGTAATCCTAATATGACGACAGTCTTTGCATAATTGCTATTTAGGGCTGTTAAGCCGTTTGGTGCTTTTCTTTTTTTCTTTTTAAAATGAATGTTTAAGGAGATAACATGGGAGTATAGACCAACGCCGCTAGTCTGTGTGCTTCCAAGATTTGAATAAGTATAATCAATCGTGACCGGTTTGAATTTAATCCAGCGCCAATATTGGGTTGTACAGATGTATAGTATTGACCTATCATTGGTGGCTTGTTGGATATTGTAAATGCCTGCAGGTAGTAGAATACTTTGAACATATTGAATTCTACTCCAGCGCTTAAATCAAAACTCATGGGATAAGTTCTAATCAGGACGTTTCTGCGACCATCGAAGTGGAGATGAACTCAAGACTTGGTTCAATGGATAGTTTGTCTTGCTTCACTTGAAATAGATAAGCGGCACTGATTCTTAATGTTGGGTTGTAATTTCCAAAGAAGATGTAGGGATTTCATTGCCAGTATTGCGGAAGGTCTGTTTTTGATCTTCTGTAAAATTGAATGCCCATGCATTAAAAGTGGAGGTGATATCTTGAGCCATGATGCCCAACTTTAAATTCTTGTTGCGATACTGCGCACCCACATCGAGTCCAAATCCCCAGGCATAAGAAAATCCACCATAACTTCTGTGGATGATTTTGGCGCTTCCGCCGATGCTCCATCTATCGTCTTTTCCCAATTTTTAGCATAAGAAGCTGGAACGCCATATCTGCAACATTGAAAAGGGTGACTTTGTTATAATCAACGGTGCCGTCTACATTGATTAAATTCAAGGAGTATTGCGATATTGTCAACACCCAATCTCAAAAATGAAAATGCCAAAACTTGTTTTTTTTGAAGCATGGGAATGGCAATGGCGCCATAGTCGTATTTGGCGATCCCTCCAAAATATTCATTGTGCATCAGTCCAATCTCGAAATTGGAATTCAACTGCGTCAAGCCGGCGGGATTGTAATAGGCAGCGGTGATATCGTCTATAGCAGCGACAGCGGTATTGCCCAATCCAATGCCTCTACACTCGACTCCGATTTTCGCCATAAATTCATTGCTGTATTTGCGCACAGCTTTGCATGGCTTATAAAAGTACAAGTGAAAAAAAGTGTAATTGATAAGACAATTTTCATAGAATATCCTGTTTTAATTGATTCGAAACATAGTTAAAAACTTCATGGAATCTAGGACTTTCCTCGATTCTAAATGTTTGAATCAATTCTGCAAATTCATGTTCTTCTTTTTCATTCATCTGCCACTTAAAATGATGTTGGCTAATTCTCTTCAATCCTATGACGAGATTTGCATCTTCTTCATAAAGTCTCAAGAATTCATGATTGGAAAAACGTATAAAGTTGGCAAATATTTTTGAAACAAACAAGTCCATTTCTGTAAAACGCGAAAAAATTGGTTTTTATTATTTGTGGGGTTTATTTCTTTAACGGTCTGATAAAAGCGTTTGACAATAGATGGTTCTCGATGAATGAGATAGGCATCTAAGACCAATTCAAAGAGAACATGCACGATGAAATAAAGCCTTGGCAGCTTATCGTGCCATGGTTTTTGCATGATTCTCATTTTGAGATTATGGCAATATTCTTCAAAAAGCGGCGCACTGTGGAAGATGGCATCGACTCGATAATGCTGATTAATGCCGTTTATGAGGTCCTTTTCTGCTTTCGCAGGCATTTGAATCAATATTCTTAAATATTTGATTGTAGTGATGTGAGAAATTTCCCTGCAATATCGGAATGGCAATGCCGAGAATAAATTCAGGGCTTTTATCCTGATCAAAATGGTAATGGGATAAGAAATTCACCCGTAAATATATTTTTTTCTAAGCAAATGAAGAATAATTAATGACTAATGGAGGCCTAAATGAAGTTCGTTATGGCGATAAATAGGATTGAAGTGATTATTCTATTTGTATTCCCTTCTGCCTTTATTCACTTTTTTATCCTATTTTGCCCCCTCTAATAAGACGATGATGAAACCAAAAAATTAAAGAGAGATAAGGTAAATGTCATCACATTGGGATGCTCAAAAAACCTAGTGGATAGTGAGGTGCTCATGGGCCAGTTAAAAGGCAATGGCATATCTGTCATCCATGAAAGTAAGAAGGACGATTTCAATATTGTCATTGTGAATACATGCGGATTCATCGATAAGGCTAAAGAAGAGAGTGTCAACACTATCTTGCAGTTTGCCGAGGCAAAATCAAAGGGATATATTGAAAAACTCTATGTGACTGGCTGTTTAAGTCAGCGGTATAAGGATAATTTAGAACAGGAAATTCCTGAAGTCGATGCTTATTTCGGCACTTTGGAAATGCCCGTATTGCTCAATAAATTCAACGCAGATTATAAGCATGAGTTAATAGGAGAGCGTGTTTTAACGACCTCAAGCCATTATGCGTATTTGAAAATTTCTGAAGGCTGCAATCGAAAATGTAGTTTTTGTGCCATTCCTTTAATGCGTGGATTACATGTTTCACGCACGATTGAAGAGATTGTGAAAGAGGCTAAGATATTGGCTGCACAAGGAGTGAAGGAATTGATGCTCATCGCTCAAGAATTGACCTATTATGGCTTGGATATTTATAAAAAGCGAAGATTGCCAGATTTGTTAGATGCACTCTGTGAAGTAAATGGAATCGAGTGGATTCGTTTGCATTACGCCTATCCAGCTCAGTTCCCATTGGAAATTTTGGACGCGATTAGTCGTCAGCCAAAAATTTGTCATTACCTCGATATGCCGCTGCAGCATGCTTCAAACAATGTTCTTAAGGCTATGAAGCGCAATATTACGCAAGAGGAGATAGGAGAACTGATTGGAACTATTCGAAATAAAATTCCAGATATAGTGATAAGAACGACTATGCTCGTTGGTTTTGGCGAAGGGGAGAAGGAGTTTGAGGAATTATTAGAATTTGTGCGAGAGATGAAATTCGATCGCTTAGGGGCATTTACTTATTCACATGAAGAGAATACCAGTGGATATAAATTGAAAGATGAATTGTCTGAACAGACGAAACAAGATCGGGCAAATTTGTTGATGGAAGTTCAAGGGGAAATCTCCTATGAGCACAACTCAAAATAGAATTGGAAAAACGTATAAAGTGATTATCGATAGCAAAAGAGGGGGATTATTTTTATGGTAGAACGGAATATGATTCTCCTAAGTGGATAATCAAATCAAGTGTTGATTCCCGCCAAAGATAATTATTGCAGAATAGGAGATTTCGTAGAGGTTGAAATAACGGATGCTGCAGAGTTTGATTTATATGCAAAATTAAAAAAGGGATGAAGTGATAATCTTTGCTAATTTGCGTTGATAATGCCTTTATAATAGATGTTTAATAAAAAGTTTACAATAAAATTCATTGAGGTGAAAAGTATTTTTATCAAAGAGGTCAATAGTTTTTTTAGTTCCCTAATAGGAATATCGCCATTTTAATCTTCTTGTTTATCACGGAATTTTACTTTGGTTTATTCCATCTTATAGTATATTGAATTATGGATTTTCCTCTATGGAAATGCTTTTTTTTTCGTTAGCTCCAATTTTATTTTTTATTTATCATTCCAGCAATTACCATGCGCTCTTTCGCAGAGGAGAAAAATAATGGCACCATCGAGTTATTATTCACGAAACCTTTGACAGATATGGAAATCGTCTTAGGAAAATATTTGGCGTCGCTCTTTATTGTCTTTATTGCACTTATTCCAACTTTCGTCTATTATATTTCAATTTATCAATTGGGATTGCCTAAGGGAAATATCGATACGGGCGGTGTGATTGGTTCGTATATGGGTTTGTTGTTTTTAGGCTCTGTTTTCACAGCGGTGGGGATATTTTGCTCAACAATTACTTCGAGTCAAATTGTCGCTTTTCTTTTTGCAGCGCTTTTTTCAGCACTCTTGTATTGGGGCTTTGATCTAGTGTCTGGCTTTGACTTCATGGAGGGAAGCATCGAGACTTTTATTCAAAAATTTGGTATCGCCTCTCACTATGATTCAATTAGCAGGGGAATTGTCGATACGCGCGATGTTTTATATTTTCTCAGTTTAAATGCTATTTTTATCCTCTTTAGTGCAACAGCATTGGAGAGCAGAAAGTGGTAGTTAATATAGAATTATGCTGTGCTTGACTTCTGTTAAATCTATTCTTCAGTCTTAATTTTAGTAATTTGTCAGATTGGTTAAACTTTATTTCAAAATTGACATTTCCGAAGATTTGGAATGCAAGTTTGATTATTGGTTCTTATTTCACTCTTAAATGGTCAAGCAAAACCATCAGCTGGGTTTGCCATTCAATATTTCTATAGAGCCGACTACTACTTGCAATTTGGGTTGTCCAGAATGTCCGAGTGGATTGAAGCAATTCACTAGACCGACAGGCAATTTGGAGATGGAGACGTATACGAATATTATCGACCAATTGGAGAAGAAATTGGTATTTGCTTATTTTTATTTTCAAGGGGAACCCTATTTACACCCTAAGTTTTTAGAGATTGTGCAATATGCAGCGAAAAAGAAAATCTATACAGTCACATCAACCAATGCGCACTTTTTAACCCCTAGAAAGGCGGAGGAGACTGTATTGTCTGGATTGGACAGAATTTTAATTTCAATAGATGGCGCTACACAAGAGACTTATCAAGCATATCGAATTGATGGGAAATTGTCTAAAGTATTGGAGGGAACAAAAAATTTAGTAGAAGCAAAGAGGAAATTGAATTCTCAGACCCCACATATTATATTTCAGATGTTGGTCGTAAAGCCCAATGAACATGAAGTGGAGGAGGTTCGCAGAATCGGAAAAGAAATAGGGGTGGATGAAGTAAAATTAAAGACTGCACAAATATATGATTTTGAAAATGGCAGTGATTTAATCCCAGAACAAAGTCAATTTTCCAGATATTTTAAGCAGGCAGACGGGAAATGGGCAATCAAAAATAAAATGCTCAATCATTGCTGGAAATTATGGCATTCCTGCGTGATTACATGGGATGGCAAGGTGTTTCCTTGTTGTTTTGACAAAGATGCTAAATATGAAATGGGCAATCTTCAAAACCATTCATTTGAAAAAATTTGGCGTGGTGAATTATATAATTCCTTTCGAACGAATTTGCTAAAAGCGAGAAAGAATATTGACATCTGCAAGAACTGCACGGAGGGAACAAAAGTCTGGGTAACGGATAACTGAGTTTATCCTCGCGAATTTATATAAGTCTAAAAATTAAATTTCTATTTTTATCCCACAATCATTGTTCTATTTTCTATGAAAACACTTTTTACATCCGCTATTTTATCATTGATATCAATCTGCATGAGCGCTCAGTCTGTTCCGACACCCGCGCCTGCTCAAACAAAAGTGATCGAAATAATTGGAGGTACAGTGCATGTCGGAAATGGTGCAGTCATTGAGAATGCGCGTGTTGTGATTGAAAAAGGGAAAATAGTAAAAGTTGAAAAAGATGGCATTGCTTCTGGGGGAGATATTACGGTTGTAGATGCTAAAGGGAAACATATTTATCCGGGATTTATTGCAGCCAATACCTATTTGGGATTATCTGAAATCGATGCTGTTCGTGCAACGCGGGATCAAGCGGAAGTGGGTGATTTTAACACAAATGTTCGCTCAATTATTTCATATAATACAGATTCTAGAGTGAGCCCTACGATTCGTTCAAACGGGATTTTATTGGCACAGACAATTCCGTTTGGAGGGAGAATTTCTGGCACTTCGTCTATCGTACAAATGGATGCTTGGAACTGGGAAGATGCAGCATATAAAACGGATGATGGAATTTGGATGAGTTGGCCAGCCATTTATAATTATGGCGGTTGGTGGGCAGAACCGGGAGGTTATGTTTTAAATAAAGATTACGACAAACAAATAGAAGAAATTCGCGCTTTTTTTCAGGAGTCAAAAGCATATTGTCAAGGTGATAAAGCGGAAAAAAAGAATTTGAAATTGGAGGGAATGAGAGAATTGTTTACGAAGAAAAAAACCCTTTTTGTTCGCGTTCAAGAGGCAAAAGCCATCATGCAATTGATTGCATTTAAAAGGGAGTTTGACGTTCAATTAGTGATCGTTGGGGGCGATGATAGTTGGTTGGTCGCAAAAGAACTGGCAGAAGCTAAAATCCCTGTAATCATGGAGAGAATTCACACTTTGCCATCTAGAAGCGATGAAGACTATGATTTGCCTTATAGAAAACCGAAAATTTTAAAAGACGCAGGGGTCTTGTTTTGTCTGTCTATTGA
Organism: Bacteroidota bacterium; assembly: GCA_016713645.1. GTDB lineage: Bacteria > Bacteroidota > Bacteroidia > Chitinophagales > JADJOU01 > JADJOU01. The sequence continues at coordinate 206,484 of JADJOU010000001.1, read as the reverse complement.
GGGATTTTGGCAGGTGAGAAATTTGCCTTTTATGGCTGGAACTGCTGCTGCATATGGATTATCTAAGGAAGAAGCGCTAGCATCAATCACTTCAGATGTTGCAAAAATATTGGGCATTAGCGAACGCACTGGAACAATCGAGGTTGGGAAAGATGCCAATATCCTCATTTCTGCCGGCGATGCTCTCGATATGAAGACTAGTCTTATCGAATTGGCCTATATTCAAGGAAGATCCATTAATTTGGGCAATAAGCAAAAAGACTTATATCAAAAGTTTGCTGAGAAGTATAAAATGAAGTAATATATATATATTATTTTTTGATAGTGATTATTGGTCGAAATTTCAATTTGTAGCTTTCAAGTTTTTTAGATTTACATTCAAGTGAGCTCAATTCATGAGTTCCTATTCCATAAACAATCTTTTTATTAAATTGTTGTATATCAGCAATTTTATACAAAACTCAATTTAATTAGGTCCAAATTTTCCTCGAATTATGCGGAAACAATGAACTGTCTTTAGTAAAAATTAACTTATTGGCATAGTTATTGAATAATATTGAGTTAATTAATATTAAATTAGATTTTTATAAGTATTAAAAGGGCATAGATTTGAGGTGATTTTTTATGCAAATTATTGATATTTAATGAATTATTTGATTTAATATTGATTGAAAAACAAACAAATTTGGGGCTATTGTTTACAAGCGTCTTGCTTTAAAGAATTATTCCAATTTTTAAATACATTATTATACTTTTACGCGGTATTTTTAACAATTTTTATATGAGTAATAGATTTCTTTATCTTCTTTTGGTTCTGATGGTGAGTATTTCGGGCTTTGGACAAATAAAAATGGGTAATAATCCATTGAATATCAATTCAAAGAGCTTATTAGAACTCGAAGACACGACAAGAGGTTTTGTCCTTCCTAGGATGAATACTGCAAATATGAATTCAATAAATACGGGACTTGTAGGCATGTTGATCTACAACACCGATCAGAATTGTATATTTCAGTTGACACCTGGTAACAATTGGAAATCGCTCTGCTCAGTTGATTCTTTTGAATTGGCCAAAGCAATTACAAGAGCTCCTGCACGAGATTCTGTCTTGAAAGTAATCAATAATGCAATTCAAGCTGGTACTTTGATAGGAAAAATGTTTCAGGAAGCCCATTGGTAACATTAACTGGTTCACCTCTTGGTGCATCTATTAAAGATTTCGGTATTTCAATTAATACAACAGCCTTAAAAGATTCTATTGCCAATTATATTACAAATAATAATACAGTTAAAGATTCGATTATTTCACTCTTGATTAACACGCTTACAGCAGACAATGGTTTGACTAAGACTGGAACAAATTTCAAATTGGGTGGAACTTTGATTCAATCTACTACAATTGCCACATCTGGCGCAAATACACTGGCCGTTTCAGGATTGCAAAGTGGAACAGGAACTGATAGTATTTTGGTTTCTGACCCAACAACTGGTGTGATTAGAAGAAGATCACCCGCGACTATATTGAGCGGAGCAACAACGAATAATTTGACAATTACAGGCAATACAATTACTTCCAATGTAAACGGCGTTTCAAGTTCAGCTACGCTTTCAAATGACGATTCTACAACTGCTTCAAACGGTTTGAACATTGTAGGAAAAGATGTGAGAATGGGCGGTGCTTTGACTGGTGCAACGACAATAACAACAACAGGAGCGAATACATTAGCCGTTTCTGGATTGCAAAGTGGTTCAGTTGCGGATAGCATCTTAGTTGCTGATGCAACAACAGGTGTTATGAGAAGAAGATCCCCTGAGTCACTTTTGAACGCTACGACGACAAATATTGCCAATAGCAACGGAAACATACATACCAGCACAGTAAATGGAATTACTGATACGACTACAATTATCAATAGCAATTCAATTTCTATTTCTGGAAATACAATCACTTCAAATGTTAACGGCGTTTCAAGTTCAGCTACGCTTTCAAATGACGATTCAACAACTGCTTCAAACGGTTTGAATATCGTAGGAAAAGATGTGAGAATGGGCGGTGCTTTGACTGGTGCAACGACAATTACAACAACAGGAGCGAATACATTAGCCGTTTCTGGATTGCAAAGTGGAACAGGTGCTGATAGCATCTTGGTTGCTGATGCAACAACAGGTGTTATGAGAAGAAGATCTCCGACGACTATATTAGCAGGAGCAACCACAAATACATTGACAATCTCTGGAAATACAATTACTTCAAATGTTAACGGTGTTTCTAGTTCATCTACACTTTCTAATGACGATTCAACAACTGCTTCAAACGGTTTGAACATCGTAGGAAAGGATGTGAGAATGGGCGGTGCTTTGACTGGAGCAACGACAATTACAACAACAGGAGCGAATACATTAGCCGTTTCTGGATTGCAAAGTGGAACAGGTGCTGATAGCATCTTGGTTGCTGATGCAACAACAGGTGTTATGAGAAGAAGATCTCCGACGACTATATTAGCAGGAGCAACCACAAATACATTGATAATTTTTGGAAATACGATAATTTCAAATGTTAACGGTGTTTCTAGTTCATCTACACTTTCTAATGACGATTCAACAACTGCTTCAAACGGTTTGAACATCGTAGGAAAGGATGTTAGAATGGGCGGTGCTTTGACTGGTGCAACGACAATTACAACAACAGGAGCGAATACATTAGCCGTTTCTGGATTGCAAAGTGGAACAGCTGCTGATAGCATCTTGGTTGCTGATGCAACAACGGGTGTTATGAGAAGAAGATCTCCGACAACTATATTGGCAGGAGCAACAACAAACACTTTGACAATCTCTGGAAATACGATAACTTCAAATGTTAATGGTGTTTCTAGTTCATCTACCCTTTCAAATGACGATTCAACAACTGCTTCAAACGGTTTGAACTTAGTGGGCAAAGATGTGAGAATGGGCGGTGCTTTGACTGGTGCAACGACAATTACAACAACAGGTGCAAATACATTGGCCGTTTCAGGATTGCAAAGTGGAACAGCTGCTGATAGCATCTTGGTTGCTGATGCAACAACAGGGGTGATGAGAAGAAGATCTCCGACAACTATATTGGCAGGAGCAACCACAAATACATTGACAATCTCTGGAAATACGATTACTTCAAATGTTAACGGCGTTTCTAGTTCATCTACACTTTCAAATGACGATTCAACAACTGCTTCAAACGGTTTGAACTTAGTTGGTAAAGATGTGAGAATGGGTGGTGCTTTGACTAGTGCAACGACAATTACAACAACAGGTGCAAATACACTAGCGGTTTCAGGATTACAAAGTGGAACAGGTGCTGATAGCATCTTGGTTGCTGATGCAACAACAGGGGTGATGAGAAGAAGATCTCCGACGACTATTTTGGCAGGAGCAACAACAAATACATTGACAATCTCTGGAAATACAATTACTTCAAATGTTAACGGTGTTTCTAGTTCATCTACCCTTTCAAATGACGATTCAACAACTGCTTCAAACGGTTTGAACTTGGTGGGCAAAGATGTGAGAATGGGCGGTGCTTTGACTGGTGCAACGACAATTACAACAACAGGCGCAAATACACTAGCGGTTTCAGGATTGCAAAGTAGAACATCTGCTGATAGCATCTTAGTTGCTGATGCAACAACAGGGGTGATGAGAAGAAGATCTCCGACAACTATATTGGCAGGAGCAACCACAAATACATTGACAATCACAGGAAATACGATTACTTCAAATGTTAACGGTGTTTCTAGTTCATCTACCCTTTCAAATGACGATTCAACAACTGCTTCAAACGGTTTGAACTTAGTTGGTAAAGATGTGAGAATGGGTGGTGCTTTGACTAGTGCAACGACAATTACAACAACAGGTGCAAATACATTAGCAGTTTCTGGATTGCAGAGCGGAACAGGTGCTGATAGTATATTAGTAGCTGATGCTTCAACAGGGTGTGATGAGAAGAAGATCACCTGAGACTATTTTGAGTGGAGCGACTACAAACAATTTATCTTATTCAGGAAATACCTTGACATCAAATGTAAATGGTGTTTCAAGTGCAGTAAATTTATTCCTTGCAGATTCAACAACGGCATCAAACGGTTTGAACTTGGTTGGGAAAGATGTTAGAATGGGCGGTGCTTTGACAAGTGCAACTACTATAACAACAACAGGTGCAAATACACTAGCTGTTTCTGGATTGCAGAGCGGAACAGGTGCTGATAGTATATTAGTAGCTGATGCTTCAACAGGGGTGATGAGAAGAAGATCTCCGACAACTATATTGGCAGGAGCAACAACAAATACATTGACAATCTCTGGAAATACAATTACTTCAAATGTTAACGGTGTTTCTAGTTCATCTACACTTTCAAATGACGATTCAACAACTGCTTCTAACGGTTTGAACTTGGTGGGCAAAGATGTGAGAATGGGCGGTGCTTTGACTGGTGCAACGACAATTACAACAACAGGTGCAAATACATTAGCAGTTTCTGGATTGCAGAGTGGAACAGGTGCTGATAGTATATTAGTAGCTGATGCTTCAACAGGGGTGATGAGAAGAAGATCACCTGAGACTATTTTGAGTGGAGCGACTACAAACAATTTATCTTATTCAGGAAATACCTTGACATCAAATGTAAATGGTGTTTCAAGTGCAGTAAATTTATTCCTTGCAGATTCAACAACGGCATCAAACGGTTTGAACTTGGTGGGCAAAGATGTGAGAATGGGCGGTGCTTTGACTGGTGCAACGACAATTACAACAACAGGTGCAAATACATTAGCAGTTTCTGGATTGCAGAGCGGAACAGGTGCTGATAGTATATTAGTAGCTGATGCTTCAACAGGGGTGATGAGAAGAAGATCACCTGAGACTATTTTGAGTGGAGCGACTACAAACAATTTATCTTATTCAGGAAATACCTTGACATCAAATGTAAATGGTGTTTCAAGTGCAGTAAATTTATTCCTTGCAGATTCAACAACGGCATCAAACGGTTTGAACTTGGTGGGCAAAGATGTGAGAATGGGCGGTGCTTTGACTGGTGCAACGACAATTACAACAACAGGTGCAAATACATTAGCAGTTTCTGGATTGCAGAGCGGAACAGGTGCTGATAGTATATTAGTAGCTGATGCTTCAACAGGGGTGATGAGAAGAAGATCACCTGAGACTATTTTGAGTGGAGCGACTACAAACAATTTATCTTATTCAGGAAATACCTTGACATCAAATGTAAATGGTGTTTCAAGTGCAGTAAATTTATTCCTTGCAGATTCAACAACGGCATCAAACGGTTTGAACTTGGTAGGAAAAGATGTTAGAATGGGCGGTGCTTTGACAAGTGCAACTACTATAACAACAACAGGTGCAAATACACTAGCTGTTTCTGGATTGCAAAGTGGAACAGGAGCTGAAAGTATATTAGTAGCTGATGCATCAACAGGTGTTATGAGAAGAAGATCACCTGAGACTATTTTGAGTGGAGCGACTACAAACAATTTATCTTATTCAGGAAATACATTGACATCAAATGTAAATGGTGTTTCAAGTGCAGTAAATTTATTCCTTGCAGATTCAACAACGGCATCAAACGGTTTGAACTTGGTTGGGAAAGATGTTAGAATGGGCGGTGCTTTGACTGGTGCAACTACTATAACAACAACAGGTGCAAATACACTAGCGGTTTCAGGATTGCAAAGTGGAACGGGTGCTGATAGCGTCTTGGTTGCAGATGCAACAACAGGAGTAATAAGAAGAGTTTCTCCATCGACAATACTTTCAGGATCAACCACAAATGTTTTAAGCAGTAATGGAAATATTACAACTTCTAATGTCAATGGTGTTGTTGATACTACGACTATTATTAATTCAAATACATTGACATCAGCAGGAAATACAATCACAAGCAATGTGAATGGTGTAAGTAGTTCTGTGACATTATCATTAGCAGATTCGACTACCGCTTCAAATGGATTGAATGTCGTAGGGAGAGATGTGAGATTGGGTGGAAATTTAACAAATCCTACAATCGTTACAACTTCAGCTACTAATACTTTATCATTAAGAGGACTTCAAACTTCAGTAACTGCTAATGATAGTACATTGGTTGTTGATACAAACGGAGTTATTAGAAAAAAAGCGGTACCTTCTGGAACTGATGTGGTTACTATTTCTGCAGCTTATACAGTTCAACCAAATGATTACATCGTTGTAATAAATTGTGCAGCTCCATTTAATATTACCTTGCCTACGCCAACTCCTGCTATGGCGGGAAGAGTGATTTACTTTGCTTCTTCTGGAAGTTCTGTAGCAGATGTCGCTTTCGTTCCAGCTAATTTGGCAACTTTTGTCTCACTTTACCAAACAACATTGCCAGCTACTTTTGCTTGTACATTAATTTGTACAGGAGCAAGATGGGCTTATGTAAGTGGATTCTAATCCATTACATAAGCACATAACAATTGTAGTTGTTTATAAATTATTAAACATGAGAAATACTTTACTCAAAATCGTTATTTACACACTTGTTCTCGGTTTATCATTTGCTGATGCAAATGCACAAATTAGAATTGGTGGAACTGGATCAATTAGTTCTGCTACAGTATCTTCTATATTTTTGGATGCGAGTAGTAATCCAACTTTAAATGGTACCATCGATCAGGGGAAAGGATTGTTATTCCCAAGGACGAATTTGGTTGCATTAACAGCCGTGCTAGCGCCAGGTGCTACATTGCCTAATAATTTCCCCACTAGATTGGATGGAATGATTGTATATAATTCAGCGACAGGAAATGCTGGCATGGGAGGAAATCATGTATATCCAGGCTATTATTATTATCGCAATACTACATTAACTTTGAATGGCGGCACATGGATTAGAATGGCCGATGCTGGCGATACTTTAACACCATTGAGAATTTCTTATTTTATTACAAATAGTATCCCAATCATTGACTCAATCACCAAAGTAATCAATAATCAACTTACGAATAATTTAATTAATGGTAATAATACTACTGCAGGTAATGGATTAATTTCTATTGTTGGTGGAACAGGTTCTGCATTAAAAAACAATAGTATTTCTGTTAATACTTCTGCTTTAAAAGATTCTGTTGCGATTTATGTTGTTCAATCACCAATTAAAGATTCGATTATTTCACTGGTAAATGTTACGCTGACAGCGAACAATGGTCTAACCAAAAGTGGAATTAACTTTGAGTTAGGAGGTACCTTAACTAAACCAACGTCAATAAATACGAGTGGGGCAAATACAATTGCTGTTTCTGGATTACAAAGTGGAACAGTTGCTGATAGCATCTTAGTAGCTGATGCAACAACAGGCGTGATGAGAAGAAGATCTCCTGCTACAATTTTAGCGGGATCAACTACGAATACCTTATCAAGTTCGGTAAATACGATGACAAGCAATGTTAATAGCATATCATCAAATGCACCAATCATCAATTCAAATTCATTGACTATTGTTGGTAATACGATTACATCGAATGTAAATGGCGTTTCTAGTTCATCTACCTTGTCAAATGCAGATTCAACAACTGCATCAAACGGTTTGAACTTGGTGGGCAAAGATGTTAGAATGGGTGGCGCTTTAACAGGAGCAACTTCTATCACTACAACAGGTGTTAATACATTGGCTATCTCAGGTCTTCAAAGCGGAACAGTAGCTGATAGCATTTTAGTTGCTGATGCAACAAGTGGTGTAATGAGAAGAAGATCACCAGCGACTATACTTGGCGCTTCAACTACCAATAATTTATCTTATTCAGGAAATACCTTGACCTCTAATGTAAATGGTGTTTCAAGTGCAGTGAATTTATTTCTCGCAGATTCAACAACCGCATCAAATGGGTTAAACTTGGTAGGCAAAGATGTTAGAATGGGCGGTGCATTGACTGGTGCAACAACAATTACAACGACAGGCGCGAATACATTGGCTATCTCAGGTCTTCAAAGTGGAACAGTAGCTGATAGCATTTTAGTAGCTGATGCAACAACAGGCGTGATGAGAAGAAGATCTCCAGCGACTATACTTGGCGCTTCTACTACCAATAATTTATCTTATTCAGGAAATACCTTGACCTCTAATGTAAATGGTGTTTCAAGTGCTGTAAATTTATTCCTCGCAGATTCAACAACTGCATCAAACGGTTTGAATTTGGTGGGCAAAGATGTTAGAATGGGCGGTGCATTGACCAGTGCAACTACAATAACAACGACAGGTGTAAATACCTTGGCAGTTACAGGATTGCAAAGTGGAACAGTAGCTGATAGCATCTTGGTTGCTGATGCAACAAGTGGTGTAATGAGAAGAAGATCACCAGCGACTATACTTGGAGCTTCAACTACCAATAATTTATCTTACTCAGGAAATACCTTGACCTCTAATGTAAATGGTGTTTCAAGTGCAGTGAATTTATTCCTCGCAGATTCAACAACCGCATCAAACGGTTTGAACTTGGTGGGCAAAGATGTTAGAATGGGCGGTGCATTGACCAGTGCAACTACAATAACAACGACAGGTGTAAATACATTGGCAGTTTCAGGATTACAAAGTGGAACAGTAGCTGATAGCATTTTAGTAGCTGATGCAACAACAGGTGTAATGAGAAGAAGATCACCAGCGACTATCTTGGGTGGTTCAACAACCAATACGATATCAAGTTCAGTAAATACGATGACAAGCAATGTGAATGGCATATCATCTAATACACCAATCATCAATTCAAATTCTCTGACTATTGTTGGCAATACGATTACATCGAATGTAAATGGCGTTTCTAGTTCATCTACATTGTCAAATGCAGATTCAACAACTGCATCAAACGGGTTGAATTTGGTGGGCAAAGATGTAAGAATGGGTGGCGCTTTAACAGGAGCAACTTCTATCACTACAACAGGTGTTAATACATTGGCTATCTCAGGTCTTCAAAGCGGAACAGTAGCTGATAGCATCTTAGTTGCTGATGCAACAAGTGGTGTAATGAGAAGAAGATCACCAGCGACTATCTTGGGTGGTTCTACTACAAATACGTTAACAATAACAGGTAACACGATTACATCCAATGTAAATGGCGTTTCTAGCTCTTCTACCTTGTCAAATGCAGATTCAACAACTGCATCAAACGGTTTGAACTTGGTGGGTAAAGATGTAAGAATGGGTGGTGCATTGACTGGTGCAACAACGATTACAACAACAGGCGCGAATACATTGGCTATCTCAGGTCTTCAAAGTGGAACAGTAGCTGATAGCATCTTAGTTGCTGATGCAACAAGTGGTGTAATGAGAAGAAGATCACCAGCGACTATCTTGGGTGGTTCAACAACCAATACGATATCAAGTTCAGTAAATACGATGACAAGCAATGTGAATGGCATATCATCAAATACACCAATCATCAATTCAAATTCTTTGACTATTGTTGGCAATACGATTACATCGAATGTAAATGGCGTTTCTAGCTCTTCTACCTTGTCAAATGCAGATTAAACAACTGCATCAAACGGGTTGAACTTGGTGGGTAAAGATGTAAGAATGGGTGGCGCTTTAACAGGAGCAACTTCTATCACTACAACAGGTGTTAATACATTGGCTATCTCAGGTCTTCAAAGCGGAACAGTAGCTGATAGCATCTTAGTAGCTGATGCAACAAGTGGTGTAATGAGAAGAAGATCACCAGCGACTATCTTGGGTGGTTCTACTACAAATACGTTAACAATAACAGGTAACACGATTACATCCAATGTAAATGGCGTTTCTAGTTCATCTACCTTGTCAAATGCAGATTCAACAACTGCATCAAACGGTTTGAACTTGGTGGGCAAAGATGTAAGAATGGGTGGCGCTTTAACTGGTGCAACAACAATAACAACTACAGGTGTTAATACATTGGCTATCTCAGGTCTTCAAAGCGGAACAGTAGCTGATAGCATTTTAGTAGCTGATGCAACAACAGGCGTGATGAGAAGAAGATCACCAGCGACTATCTTGGGTGGTTCAACAACCAATACGTTAACAATAACAGGTAACACGATTACATCCAATGTAAATGGTGTTTCTAGCTCTTCTACCTTGTCAAATGCAGATTCAACAACTGCATCAAACGGTTTGAACTTGGTGGGCAAAGATGTTAGAATGGGTGGCGCTTTAACAGGAGCAACTTCTATCACTACAACAGGTGTTAATACATTGGCTATCTCAGGTCTTCAAAGCGGAACAGTAGCTGATAGCATTTTAGTAGCTGATGCAACAACAGGCGTGATGAGAAGAAGATCTCCTGCGACTATCTTGGGTGGTTCAACAACCAATACGTTAACAATAACAGGCAACACGATTACATCTAATGTAAATGGCGTTTCTAGTTCATCTACCTTGTCAAATGCAGATTCAACAACTGCATCAAACGGTTTGAACTTGGTGGGCAAAGATGTTAGAATGGGTGGCGCTTTAACAGGAGCAACTTCTATCACTACAACAGGTGTTAATACATTGGCTATCTCAGGCTTCAAAGTGGAACAGTAGCTGATAGCATTTTAGTAGCTGATGCAACAACAGGCGTGATGAGAAGAAGATCTCCTGCGACTATCTTGGGTGGTTCAACTACAAATACGTTAACAATCACTGGAAACACGATTACATCAAATGTAAATGGTGTTTCTAGCTCTTCTACATTGTCAAATGCAGATTCAACAACTGCTTCAAACGGTTTGAACTTAGTAGGTAAAGATGTAAGAATGGGCGGTGCATTGACTGGTGCAACAACAATAACAACTACAGGTGTAAGTACCTTGGCAGTTTCAGGATTACAAAGTGGTACAGTTGCTGATAGCATTTTAGTAGCTGATGCAACAACAGGCGTGATGAGAAGAAGATCACCAGCGACGATTTTGTCTAGTTCAATAACGAATAGTGCAAACAGTGCAGGAAATATACATACTAGCAATGTAAACGGAGTAATTGACACTGCAAAAATTATCAATTCAAACTCCTTGACTATTGTTGGCAATACGATTACATCGAATGTAAACGGTGTTTCTAGTTCATCTACATTGTCAAATGCAGATTCAACAACTGCATCAAACGGTTTGAACTTGGTGGGCAAAGATGTTAGAATGGGCGGTGCATTGACTGGAGCAACTACTATTACTACTTCTGCTGTACACTTGGCATTAGCTGGATTGCAATCGGGGCACTAACAGATAGTGTTTTAGTTCAAGATCCCAGCACGAATGCAATTAGAAGAATTTCTTCAAGTTCCCTTAGAACAGGTAATATTCTTATACTACAGCTGCAAGTATTAATGTTACGAGCACAAATTGATATTGTATTTTTACTGGAACTTTTACCAGCAGCATTAACATTGCCATCTGCGGCATTAAATCCTGAAAGATACTTAGAATTTTAAATTTGCTCGAACAGCTGGTAATACTGCAATTACTTTTTTACCCGCTGTCGATTCAAGGTGGTTTGACAAACGAAACGTTCCGCACATTGAATAGTCAGCTCTCTGCTTTTTCCAAGTATCGGACTGTTAGTGGAAATACAGTGGAGATAATCAGTGATGGAACAGATTGGTATACAATTGGAAATTAGAATTACAAGTAGATTTAAAATCTAGCAATGCTTTAAGCCTCTTTGAAGAAAGGGGAGATTCACAGCTAACTAATATTATTTTATTAACGAAATGAAGGTGCTATATTATTATAGCATCTTTTTTTATTTATATAAAGAGTGAGTTATTTATGAAATTTCAAGAATCACTTTTATCTGTTTTTTAAAAAGTATAATATTGATATGTGAGATTTGTAGAAAATGGATAGTTACATTTTACTTAAATATTCATAGAACTCCTTAGTCTTATCCAAATTTATCTTTGTTTAATCACTAACACCAATATAATCTGTAATTATCTCTTTGATTTGATTCCTATTTTGTATTTATTATAATTGTGCTGCTCATAAATTCAAATTGGCCGAATTTTAAGTAAGTTGACCCAACAATATCTTACAATTAAAAGCCTTTCTAGCACTAAGAATTTCTATCATGAGACTATTACAATTTCGCGTACATACTTATTGGTTAGAACTTTTTATTCAAGTACAAACCAAATTGCTCTGTTCTCTATAATATGTTCTGAATATATTTCTTTTAGCTCAGTTTGTGCTGGTTCAAGCTATTTGAATGCTTGACATCAGTAGCTTTGAAACAGCGATATATGGATTCCTGATTGTTCATAGTTGATGTGCTTATATCTAGCTCTCGAGCTAATTCTCGGGCCTTCCTTCTAGCCTCTAGTCGTTTAATTGCTAGTGCTATTTGTCAATTTGTAAAATTGCATCTTTAAGATGCTATTTGCGGTATAAAGTTATTTATGAATGGTGAAATTTACAAATTCAAACTCGACGAATTATCGGTCAGTCGACATCTGCAGGAAATCTCTTGTTGGTTTAAGGTAAGATAATAGCCCTAGATTTACTTTACCACTTGACTTCATTGAGCAGAAAAGAATTAATTGATCTTATATGAAACCTCAACTAGGTGTCAATTTAGAATGCCTATACACTTAAGTATTTTATGGGTTGGGAAATTGCCAAAGGCTGTATTTCTATTTGCAGATTGTTCAAATAAACGATAAACAAAAATGCAAGAAGATTAAAATTGATAGAAAGTCTAGAGGAATAGGATAAATCAGCTTTGATTTACAATATCATTTTTTTTAAACTACTTGTTAATATTCCTAATACATATAAATATTTACCTTATAAGATTGAATTACCTAATTCTTTGTTGAATATTTGTATTGGAAATAATACAAGCTTTATTGATTCTCATTATTTTCAACGTGGCATTGTCACAAGCTGAAGGAACACCATTATCGCAAACACGATAAATAAATTCTGCTAATCCATTGAAATTTTGCGCGGCAGTATATGTATAAGATCCATTTGCTAGAAGGGTAAATGTGCCGCTAGCATTGGTGATGGATTGAGGTGTGACTGATAGTGTATTGCCTTCTGGATCCATATCATTGTTCAATACATTGCCTGTAATTGTCGCTTTGTATCTCGATAGGGCATAGTCATCATTACCTTCTGCAATATTTGCCGAACCTGTTTGTCGAACTGTGATGAATACATATTCAGTATCGCATTTTGCAGGAACTTGATTATCGCAAACTGCATATCTTATGCTATCCTCGCCAAAAAATGCAGGATTAGGGGTATAGGTTATAGAACCGCCGACGATGACAACACCTGTCCCATTACTACCTTGTCTAATTATAGTTGGATTGCTCAATGTGCAAGTAGCACCATTATTACAGACATCATTTGCTTTGACATTGATTGTACCTGCGGTACCCTGATTTGTTGTTAAAGCATCTGGATGAGCGGTAGGCGGGATGGTTAATATGGTTGCATTTAAGACTGTTATAGTCAATAATTCAGTAGGACATCCAACCACCATGCCTGGAGGACAAATCGTCACGGTATAATTGTATTCTCCTGTAGTTGCGCAAGTAAAAGTATATGTTCCAGCAGGAGCAAGTACAGGAATACATGCGCTTGGATTGCCTGGTTGAACAGTAATTGGACCATAAATAGAACCAGTTGGAATGGTATCATTTGTTCTTAATGTTCTAGCATTAGCAACACTCGGAAGCGTTACTAAAAAGTCTGGATCTGTTTTGAATAAATATGGTCTTACCAAAATATACACGGTAGAAGTATCACACGCACTCGGAACACCATTGTCACAAATAACAGTAGGATAGCTAACTGGGCCATAAAATCCTGCCGCAGGCACAAATGTGTATGCCCCTGTTGCTAAAAGGGTAAATGTTCCATTTACATTAATAACGCTTTGTGCATTCGCTGTTAAAGTATTTCCTTCTGGGTCTACATCATTCGTCAATATATTCCCGATTGCATTATTACCAGAAGTGGTCAAGGAAAAATCATTGTTGGCTCTGGTGATATTCGGGAAACCTGCAGGTATAACATTGATAAACACATATTCTGTGTCGCATTTAGGAGTGGGAGCTTGATTATCACAAACTGCATAAATGATGCTATCTCTTCCTAAAAACGCGGCATTTGGTGTAAATACGATGGTTCCATTGACATTGACTGTGGCAGTGCCATTTCTCGGTTGTCTAACTATATTGGGATTAGACAAAGTGCAAGATGCGTAATTATGACAAGTGTCGTTGCGTTTGACATTGATTGTCTTTGCTATATTTTGCAAAGTAACTAATACATCGGATTGGCGGTAGGAGCGCTTGTTACTAAATTTGGATTGATTACGGTAATACTCAAAGATTCATTAGGACAATTAATCAATACGCCCGGAGGACATACTGGTACAGCGAAATTATACTCGCCTGCAGTGGCGCAAGTAAAAGTATAGGTTCCATTTGCTGCCATTACTGGTGCGCATACACTCGGATTGCCTAGTATTGCGACTGGCGTTCCATAAGTGGTTCCAGCTGGAGGATTGTCATTGGTATTTGCATTCCCTGAAGTCGCAGTATTTATATTGGTAACCAAGAAATCTGGATTGGTATTGTATATAGACAATAAACCAGATACTGAAGAGACTGTCCCACAAATATTGGATTCATGAGTAACGGATACTCTATAACGATACCCATTTGCTGAGTAGGGTATATTTGAAAGGTTTAATTTTATATTCGCTCCAGTTGTATCAGTTCCAGTAAAATTTGAATATACAGGGGATGTTCCTGCTACCGTTATATCGGACCATGTTCCTCCGCCATTTGTACTTACTTGCCATCTAAAGTTGACGTTTCTAGTTGTAGTAGTTCCTATGACTGTTGCTGGAGTTGTTGTTCCAGCGGTTGCTGTAATCGTTGAGCTAAATATAGCATTTCCTCCTACAATTGAAAATTGATTGGGAACTGCTGTTGAATTGAGGTTAACTGATTGCTGAAACCGATATCTTCCTCCCGGTGAGGATATGGCTGGCGTAGTTGTATAAGCAGTACCTCCACCATTGATTCCTGCGGCTATAACCATTCCATTCACATTGATTTGGTTATTGTTGTAAGTAGGTATACCTACTCCATATATTCCGCCATCATTGCCATCGGCATTCAAATTGGCATAGGCTTCGTCAGCATCTGTACATCCATCATTATCGCTATCCCAATCCATATAATCAATAAATCCATCAGAATCTGCATCACAAATAGAATTTAGAACTTGTATGCTATCAATTCTAAAATCATCCCCTCCAGATAATAATCGATACGCAACTTCAAAAAGCGCTGTATTGGCATTAAAATATGGAATCATCACATTGACATAAGTCATTTGTGTGCTGTCATTGCTGATGATAAATGTATTGGTTGAAAGTACAGCACTATTAAAGGGGATTAACTTTCCAACCATGGAGGAATCATTTCTAGCGATTACAATTGAGCGTCCAACCTGAACCCAATGTCCAGCCTGCAGTACTGCCCGTAAATGTACCATTATTTACCCTTTTGACCAATGGACATTCTAAAGTATCTAAAATACCATCATTATCATTATCGAGATCAACATAATTCGGAACACCATCGCCGTCTGTGGAGTCAGGGCATGCTTCAGTGACATAAGTTTGAACAAAAGAATCTGTAAACCCACAATAAGTCGAAACCCTATATTTCACAACTACAGAACCCACGCCAGTAAACTTAAGGGTATCACCCGCAAGTGTTCCAGGTCCACTTACAATTGAAAGTGAGCCTCCAGGAGGAGAAGCAGATAGGACAACTTTGGCATTGGCGCATTGATTTCCATTGATTCCACCAAAAATCGATGGCGTGCTAATGACTATATTTGGACTTGTTTCCGAACCACAAACTTGAACATTAGCTGTTGCAAAAGTATAGACAGTTTCTTGCAAATCCGCTCCGCTTCCATTACCCATACTTCCATTCACCCTATGACCAACATATCCAAATGTAAGAGTGCATCGCTTTACGATCATTGAAGTATGTCCTCCTGTTTTTACAAATAGTATCTTATCAGCTGCGGTTATATTGTTCGGAATTGCTGGGTTATTGGATGAACCTGAACCAGCTCTGCCCATCATATTTCGACTGTCCGTGCCGAAACAATATAAAGTGCTGTCTCTTGTTAAAATATTAACAGAAGGACTTTCTGCACCGCTATTATCGGTCTCATTAGTGCTGATCCAACGTATATTATTCATGACTGGTCCAGCTGCTGAAGTGTATCTAGGCTGCACCCAAGTGGTTCTTTCAGTTGTTGTCCAATCACCCAATTGTCTAAATGCATTTCTGCCAAGTGCATATAATCTGCTCAAAGTATCTATTACATAATAAGAGTGGGCGGTGCCATCATAACTTACTCCAATCATTTTTTTTGCGGTACCAGTTGGAGAATTCATTTGCGTTGCTCGATTTCTTGTTGCTGCTGCAGTACCATTTGCTAGATATGTATTTGAGCCCCATACCCATAATGTTCTATCAGATTTTAATGCAAATAAAGAATTGCCCGATCCTCTGCATGCGACAATTCCAGTTAATGCCGGATTCCCAGCAAGATTTGTTGTTACTTGATACCAAGTTGTGCTATTGCCAGCTGCTCCGTTGCCCCTGGTATTAGCAATTTGAGAAATCACCCATACACTGCCAGAACAAGTAGTTATCGCAATCATTCGGTTACCAACATACAACATTTTTACATCTGCAGGAGTAACTCCAGTTGGCAAGCCATTTGCATTTCCTCCAATCGTCAATTTTTGAAATGTTGTACTTGTGGTGATGGAACCATCTAACACCCTTCCTTCTGTTGACCAAGCAAATAATCCTGTTGTTGTAAGCAATATACCTTGAACATCATTAATCGAAGAACTCCCCAATCCTGCTTTCAATGGAACGCCAGTTAATGCCGGATAGTTAGTAATATTAATAGTTCGTGGATTTAGGACATTCGAAGTGCCATTATTTGCCATATCTTCTCCCCATATAAGGAAGGAGCCATCTCTGGATCTTACAATGGTAGAGTGAAAACTGGAAATATAATTATCGTATTCTACTGTGGTGAAATTATTACTAGAATTCATTCCCGAATTGGATAAGTTAGTTCCTGGGCAACCTACCACTGGAGTTGAGCACTGTGAAAAG
This sequence comes from Bacteroidota bacterium, assembly GCA_016713645.1. GTDB lineage: Bacteria > Bacteroidota > Bacteroidia > Chitinophagales > JADJOU01 > JADJOU01. The sequence continues at coordinate 189,285 of JADJOU010000001.1, read as the reverse complement.
ATTTGTACATGACAAAACACAATGACTAAAAATAAAACAGCAATCCGATGTATAAATAAACTATTAATTATGTTCTTATTCATTGTTCCCTTATTTAATAAATTCAAGATGACTGTATGGTTGAACTTGATTGTTGACGTCAACAAAATCAAACATGATATATGCCTCATCATTGGCTACTCCTGAAAGTTTAAAATTCAATATTTGTTCACCATTTACTAATTCAATTTGTCTTTGAACTGGTATAGCTATTATTTCTGTGCCGATTCCTGCAGTTCTAATATCGGGGATATTGAATGTAACAGGTTTTTCATCCACTGATACGACTCGAATAGGCACTGAAACTGCTATATGATCGCATCTCATGCCTTTTACAATTTTTTCGGAAAATTTAATACGTGTAAAATCATAGCTCATTTGAACACCGCTTACTTCAACGTTGATCAAATTAGGCATATGAGAATGTCCGCAACTTTTCTTATCGTGAGGTGATTTATCATCAATTTCTATTGTGTATTTTCCCGGAATATCAAATTTGAATTTAGATAAGCCAAGGCCAGCTCCTGAAGAAAGTACTTTTTTATCGGCGCTGGATATTACTTTCCATGAGATATTTTCATTTAAAACATTATTGTATTCTTCGATGGATTGACCAAAAGTCAAAAATTTACTTGCAGTATAATTCCCATCCTCGTGCGTATCATGAATTGTTGATTGTGCAATAGATGTATTGGTTAGAATAGATAGCGCAATTATTAGTGAAACACATTTTATTGATATTAAACTGCGCATAATTAAAGTAATATTCAAAATCGTTTTCATGATATATGGTTGACCATTATTTAATTTACTTATTCTTTTAATATTTCAAATAAACCAATCGGTTCTTTCGGGATATTAAAGAATTTTAAAGATTATCTAATTACAAATACAACATTGATAAATGAACAATCCGTAGCATTGCCAATTATATCGTATGTCATCAAACCACTTGCGTTTATGGTCACATTGGCGAATACAGTTGCATCATAGGAAGTGATATAATAGTACAAATCTGTAGCAGCAGCATATGAAGGGACACTTACTGGAGCACCTGTGCTTCTGATCGGTGGCGCTAAAAATTGCGCCCTATAAAGACTATATAAAATCCTTGGTTTGCCCAACTGCTAATGTTGAAGTATTAAAAGAAATATTAGGCATGTAAAAATAATTCACTGCCTTAATTTGTTGACTCGCAATCAAACTATTAATAGTATCCTTAAGAGAAGTGATATTTACTCCTACAGTTACATTCTGCAAGGTAGCCCCTGTGCCAGTTCCTGACGTTATATTGATCAAACTATTTGTACTCAAATTATTCCCCAAATATCCTGCTCCTACGCAATCCCAAGAAGTTCCTGTGTATATTTTGACACAGCGAATTTGAGTGTCAATGACCAACATACCTTTAGCTGGTGTGGCAATTGCAGCAAGTCCAGCTGTGCTATACCTCGGTAAAATAACCCCTTTGTTCGTGGATTCAATTTCCAATGCGGTACTTGCACTCACAGCTGTAGGATTATTTCCAATTTTTAATGATGTTTGAGCACTTGCTAGAGTAGCAAAGAATAATCCAATTGTAATACTTATAGCGAATTTTGTATATTTAAAATTCATAATGGACAATTTAATAAAATTTTACTTTTGACAAAAATATAAAAAAGAAGTTAATATTTGTAATAATGTTCATTTCTTGCCGACAAACAAAATCCAATCGGAAGGATGATTTTTTGAAGTTTATTCATTTAAAATCTAATGTTTCTTAAGACGAAAGTTCTGAATTCTATCAGTATAGAAAAAATTATGCCATTTAGCTTTATACAAAGAAAATAATTGTTTTTTGTTGAAAATCATCTTTGCTTGGCTAGCTAAAATACATCGAATGAAAAGGTTAAAAGTGCTATGAACTATACATAATTGATAGAAATCCTTTTGTTCAATTGCGCTGAATTGATTAGAAGGCATAGACTTAAAAGTTAAGTTATTTAAGGAGGCAGAGCTTATTCATCTTAATGTCTACAAACGAATTATTACATATGCACAATCCCCTGTGGATTCAATTCTACAGGGATATCAATTAAAATGTTGAACATTGTGCTTTACAAATTGGTCTGACATGGAGAAAGTAAAAATTGGGTTGATTGGTGTAGGCCACCTAGGCAAAATACATCTCAGTCAATGGAAATCCATTGAAAAGGCTGATATTGTGGGAATATACGATACCAATGCTGAACTCGCTCGAGCCGTTAGCACAGAATTTAATGTCATGGCTTTTGATCATGTGGAACAACTCATTGAAATGTCGGATGCCATTGATATCGTCACTCCAACGACTTCCCATTTTTACTATGCTGAAAAAGCCATCAAAGCTTCCAAACACATTTTTGTTGAAAAACCAGTTACTGAAGATTTAGATGAAGCAAATACCTTGATGGAATTGGCTTCAGAAGCTCATATCAAGGCGCAAGTAGGACATGTAGAGCGTTTCAATCCCGCTTTTTTGGCACTTAAAGGCAAAGCCATCAATCCTCAATTTATCGAAGTGCATAGATTGGCCCCCTTTAATCCCCGCGGCAATGAAGTGCCTGTCGTGCTGGATTTGATGATTCACGATATTGACATCATCCTCAGCTTGATTAAATCAGATATTAAATACATCAGTGCAAATGGCGTAGGCATCATCAATAAAACTGCTGATATCGCCAATGCGCGCATAGAATTTGCCAATGGCGCTGCAGCAAATCTCACTGCTAGCAGAATCTCTATGAAGAAGATGCGAAAAATGCGCATTTTTCAACCAAATAAGTATCTAACCATAGATTTCTTGGATAAGAAGACAGAGATATACTCTATAGAAAGCGATAACCTTGATTCTATTGAAGGACTCGAATTTCAAGATTACCAAGGCGCTAACAAAAAGCTTTGTTTTGATCAACCAGAAATTGAATTCATCAATTCGATTAAGCTTGAATTGGAATTGTTCGTTGAAAGTATTCTAAATGATACTATCCCGCCAGTCACATTAAAGGATGGGTATTTAGCACTCAAAGTTGCCCAAGAAATTGTCAAGAAAATCGAGAAATTCAATTAGATTTTAGAGAATGATCAATCTATACAAAGCAATCATTTTTGATATGGATGGCGTTATCATTAATTCAGAACCATTCTGGAAAATGGCAGAATTTGAGGTCTTTGGTGAAATTGGCGTCACCTTAAAGCATGAGGATATAGAGAAAAATGTTGGATTGAAAAATACAGAAGTAGTCAACAATATTTGTCTGCAATTCAATATTCAAAACCCAAGTCAAGAAGAGATTTGCAGGCGGTTAGAGCAAAATGTGGTGGATTTGATTTATGCTCATGGCGAAGAGATAGAAGGTTTATCAGATTTATTACAGCGTATCAAATCATTGGGAATCCCAATGGCCATTGCAACATCGTCTTCACACAAAATTATTCAAGCAGTTTTTGACAAATTGCAATTAAATGAATTCTTTACTTGTGTTTCTTCTGCCTATGATGAAGAGTATGGAAAGCCACATCCAGCTGTTTATTTGACAACGGCGAAGACATTGAAAATAGATCCGAGATATTGTTTGGTAATTGAAGATTCAATCAATGGAGTATTGGCTGGAAAGGCTGCTAAAATGACTGTAATAGCGATGCCTGAAGAAGCAAATTTCAATCATCCAAAATACGCTATCGCTGATTTTAAATCTAGAAATTTTAAAGAAATTCGTGCATTGTTATTCGAAGAATAAGAATATTCGAACTAACTAGACATCAAGTATTGAATGGTCTCAGCGGTCTTTTGAGCCATAATGACATTTCTGCCTTTGGTATACTTATCTGTGATTTCCTGATAGTAGTGGCGTATGGTCAACAAATCCAAATCGACTGTTTTTGTAATCGAAAACTCTTTGTCTAATTCCTTCATGATAAATTCAATTTTACCGACCTTCAAATCTGTGACCACGAGAAAACTAATCGCGGTGTTTTGCATAACTAAGATGCGCAAACTCAAATCTCCAAAGGCTTGTATAATCCTTCCCAAATTTTTTTCATTCAAGAATGAATAATCTCTATTTGAAAAAGTTAATAATACTTGTTCTTTTTTCAGCACAATAATGGGAGGGAAGGACTCTTGATTTATTTTTTCAACCAATTTCGTTCCCGGTTTATCGGGTTGAAGAAAAGATCGAACATGCAGCGGTATACCTTTGTTTTGAAGCGGTTTGATTGTCTTAGGGTGAATGACCTGCGCGCCATAAAATGTCATTTCAATTGCCTCTTTATAAGTCAATTCTTTTAATACAATGGCGTCTGGAAATAATTTTGGATCTGCATTGTATATCCCATCGACATCTTTCCAAACAGTCATTTTTGCTGCATCAAGACAGTAACTCATGATGGCTGCACTGAAGTCAGAGCCTTCTCTGCCGAGCGTTGTGCTATGCCCTTCAGCCGTGCTTCCAATAAATCCCTCCATAATATAAATATTGCTTCCTGGATGGATATGCGTAGAAACTTTATACTTCGTTTTATCCCAATCAATATTCGCGTCTGTATAATTATCATCTGTAATGATCACTTGGCGTGCATCTAATTTTTCATTGGTGATATCCACGGAACGCAAGTATCTATGCACGATGAATGATGACATGCGCTCGCCGAGCGGCACAATTTGATCATAACAAAATGTATACTCTTTGTTCGGATTTTCTAGCATCCATTCATTTAAATCTGTGCGCATTTTTACGACGCCTGAAATGGCAAATTCCGCATCTTCTTTTTTCTCAAAAAGAGAATCGATTAAGGTTTTGTGGTTTGAAATAATCTCATCGAAAAGTACTTCATATGATACATCGTTCGTGACATAAGCGTGAACAATCTTTTCAAGTGCGTTGGTCGTCTTGCCAATCGCAGATATAATAATGACCATTCTATCGTCTTTCATTTGACGAATAATTTCTGATACATTTTTGATAGCATTGGCATCTTTGATTGATGCACCTCCGAATTTGTGTATTTGCATAAAATTCAATTTATAATTCAATAACAGTTATTTCTCCTTCGTCAAACTCTTCCATGATTCTCTCTTTGTGAATATCCGAGATAAAAATCTGCGAAAATAAGGTGGGATTTTTAAGTAGCGCCAGTAAATTTTTTCCCCGCATCCAATCTAGTTTGTCAAATAGGTCATCGATAATCAATATAGGACTTGTTCCCACATACTTTTTGATGATTTGATGTTGCGCAATTCGCAGGGCATATAAAAAAGATTTTTGTTGTCCCTGACTGCCAAATTTCTTCGTCGAAAAATCATTGGTGATAAATTGAATATTGTCCTTGTGAATACCCACTGTGGTGCGCTGCAAAGCGAGGTCTTTCCCCTTAGATTCGCGCAGCAATTGGTTCAATGAAGCGCCTTCTAAATCTGAGTCATAATCCAATCGAACTTCTTCCTTGTCGTCAGAGATTATTTGGTAGATTTTGGTGAATTCTATTTCAAATTCAGCCATAAATGCTTTGCGCCTTTCAAATATTATATGACCTAATGCATGCAGTTTCTCGTTGTAAATTGACAGCAATCCATCATCCACCCGACCATCATTGGATTGTCTCAAGAGGGCATTGCGCTGCTCTAGAAAGGAATTATAGGCACTGAGCGTCTCCATATAGGTAGTATCAATGCTGGAAAGGGTATAATCTATAAATTTTCGTCGCTCCTCACTTCCCCCAATAATTAACAGAATATCATTGGGACTAGCCATAACAATGGGAATAGAGCCAAAATGTTCGCTTAATTTGGCATAAGCAGACCGATTTTTCTCAAAGACCTTCTTGTTTTTAGTGTATTTGCAAATAATTTCTAGCTTATTTTGATAATCCGCCTCCAACCTGAAATAGTCTTCGCCATGTTTGATCAATTGAGCATCTAAATAGTTGAAATGGCTCTTGGTAACGGATAAATAGTAGATCGCATCTAAAATATTGGTCTTGCCGACGCCATTATTTCCCACCAAGCAGATAAACTTTCGGTCGAATCGAAACTCAAACTGGGCGTGGTTTTTAAAGTTGAACAAGGAAAGTCGTTGTAAAAACACTTTTTTTTATATTTTTGCGTTTCTTATTAAATCAAGCGAATGGCAAAGTCAAAAGCAAATGCTAAAGAATCCACAATAATAAATAAAGAAACCTATTTATACTGGTATGAATTGATGTTGCTCCTCAGAAGGTTTGAAGAGCGCGCTGGTATGCTGTATGGCTTGCAAAAAATCAGGGGTTTTTGTCATCTCTACATCGGTCAAGAAGCCGTAGCAGCGGGAATCATGAGTGCAATAAGAAAAGACGACAATATCATCACTGGCTATAAAGACCATGCTTTAGCTATTGCCAAAGGCATTTCTGCGAATGCTGCTATGGCTGAATTATACGGCAAAGCAACTGGTTCTACTAAGGGAAAGGGCGGATCAATGCACTATTTCTCTAAAGAACATCGATTCTTCGGCGGTCATGGTATCGTCGGCGGACAAATCGGCTTGGGCGGTGGAATTGCTTTTGCAGATAAATACAATAATACAGACCGTGTGACAATCTCTATGTTTGGTGATGGAGCCGCAAGACAAGGAATCTTACATGAGACCTTTAACCTAGCAATGCTTTGGAAATTGCCTGTAATCTTCATTTGTGAAAACAATGGATATGCCATGGGTACTTCAGTGAAGCGAACTTCTAATGTCGTCGATATCGCTCAATTGGGTAAAGCCTATGATATGCCTAGTTTTTCAGTGGACGGAATGGATCCAGAAGCAGTGCACCATGCGATTGCTGAGGGATGTGAGCGCGCTAGAAGAGGGGACGGACCAACTTTCTTGGAAATTGAAACGTATCGCTACAAAGGCCACTCAATGAGTGATCCGCAGAAATACAGAACCAAAGAAGAATTGAATCAATACCTGAATATTGACCCAATTGAAACGACTTTGGCAAAGATTAAATCCAATAAATTCGCTACTGAAGCGCAAATTGACGCAATCAATGAAAAAGTGAAGAAAGAAGTAGATGATTGTGTTGAATTTGCAGAGAATTCTCCATTGCCAGATAATGATGAATTGTATAAAGATATCTATGTTCAACAAGATTATCCTTTCTTAGTGGACTAAACAAATTTTAAAATAAAGTAATTAAAATAAATAAAAACTATAATGGCAAAGCAACAGAATAATGAAGAGCAAATATTGCTTGAGACAATTGGAAAAGCAGAGAGCTTTTTAGAAAAGAATAAGAACGTATTGATTTATGGAGTCGGCGGTTTGGCTGTGCTCATATTGGCTATCGTCTATATGAATACGACTTTCCTCCCAGAAAGAGAGGCTAAAGCTCAAAAAGATTTGTTTATGGCGCAATTCGCATTTGATAAAGACTCCTTTGATTTGGCGTTGAATGGTGCAGGAAAAGAAAAAGGATTTTTGAAAATTGCAGATGGTGGCATGGATTATATGTTTACCAATGCAAAGGGCATCGCAACCTATCAAGCTGGAATTTGCTACTTACAATTGGGTAAATTCGACAAGGCTATTGAATATTTAGAGCGTTTCTCTACTTCAGAAGATATGGTTCAATCACAGGCATATTGTGCTTTAGGGGATGCTTATGCAGAAAAAGGCGATATGAGCAAGGCTTGCAGCAATTATAAAAAAAGCAGCTAACGGCACTAAAAATGAGGTCCTCGCACCGATGTTCATATTCAAAGCAGGAATGGCTTATGAAGCGAATAAAGACAAAGAATCTGCTTTGGAAATGTATATGAAATTGAAAAGGAATATCCAACCAGCGAAGAGGGGAGAGAAATAGATAAATTCATCCTAAAAGTAGGCGGAGAGATTTAATTTTAATTTCACCGCGATCAAAATTTTTACCCTTTGTCAAGCAGTATCAGCAATACTTCTCAGAATGCCTATTATCAATCAGAAAATAATGAAGGCTATACGATTGGCATAGTCGTCAGCGATTATTACAGTGAAATTACCCATAAATTATTAGATGCTTCCATTCAAGTATTGACTCAGTATGGCGTCAAAGAAAAGAATATTGAAGTCTTGAATATGCCGGGTGCGTTTGAATTGATCTATGGATTGGGGAGAATGATAGAGAATCACGAATACGATGGAATCATCGCTTTGGGATGCGTAATTAAAGGCGATACAGACCACGATAAATATATCAATCAAGCAGTGGCAAATTCTATTGCTCAATTGACATTGGAGTACAACATTCCCATTACATTTGGATTGCTCACCACCAATACTTTACAACAAGCAGAGGATAGGAGTGGCGGCGCATTGGGAAACAAAGGAAAGAAGCGGCATTGGCAATTTTAAGTGCACTCAATGCTAAGCCAATTTCTTTAAAAAAATAAGGGAGACTTCACTTATTTGGATTGCGCAAAATAAATATTTTCAGCATGAATTTTTGGCTAAATATAAATGGATCATCGCGGCAATGCTCATAACTTGGGCTAGTTTTGCAGTGTTCAAAATATTTATAGAAATTCAGATGTGCGCATCATCTCCAAGATGGTAACCAAGAAACCATTGCCCATCCTCAAGTACGGATTTAATATCAGGGATTACAAGACGGAAATATCAAAAGTGGGCAATGATGATGTATTTGGAAGCATCATGGCTAAATACGGATTCAGCGGCAATACCATTCACCGCATGATCGAAGCAGCGGATGAAAGCTTGAATTTAAAGAAAATCATCAAAGGCAACGAATATGTTTTTCTGAGTGAGAGCAAGACGGATTCCTTTATCCCGCGCTATTTTATTTACGAGAAAAACTTGATGGAGTACGGGGTCTTTGAATTTTATGGAAGGGATTCATTTAAGTTTCAACTCAAAGTGAGACCGCAAAAAGTCATGGAGAGAAGCATTGCAGCAAAGATAGAGGGATCTCTTTTTGAAACCCTCAATAAATATAATGTGCACGATGAAATGGCTGTGAAGATGGCGGATATCTTTAAGTGGTCAATCGATTTCTATAAAATTCAAAAAGACGATGAATTTAAAATCATTTTTAAAGAGCGCTATGTCGATGGAAAGAGCATTGGGATTGATTCTGTATTAGCCGTTTATTTTAGACATAAAGGGCAGACAATTACGCCTATTATTTCCCCAAGACAAATGCATATTACAAGCCAGATGGCAAGGAATTGAAGAATATGTTTCTAAAAGCGCCATTGAAATTCGATCGCATCTCTTCTCGGTTTACAAGACAGCGTTTTCATCCAGTTCAAAAGGTCTGGAAAGCTCACTTGGGAACGGATTTCGCAGCACCGAAGGGAACCCCAATTATGGCAACAGCAGATGGCGTTGTTCAAGAAGCGCGATTCAAAGTATTCAATGGGAATTTCGTCAAAATTAAGCACAATGCCACCTACACCACCCAATATTTGCATATGAGCAGAATTGGCAAGGGAATGAGGCCAGGTGCGCGAGTCAGCCAAGGGCAAGTGATTGGATATGTCGGCGCAACAGGCTTAGCCAGCGGCCCCCATGTATGCTATCGCTTCTGGAAAAATGGCGTTCAAGTGGATGCACTCAAACAAAATGTGACTATCAATAAAGCCCTCGATCGAAAATATCTGGCTGAATTTGCCCATATCATCCAACCGCTTCAATCAAGATTGGAAGGGATGGCTATGGGGGAGTAATTACGCGCTAGGCTAATTTACTTTAAGGAAAGCTTCTGGTGTCATTATTGATAAGTCACTCAACTTATAGTCTCTAATATTTCTTGTGATGATTACTCTAATTTTTTCATCGTTTTGGGCTGAAAAATTTTGTAAGGCATCTTCAAAATCTTTGAACCCTGAATTCAAGGCCTCTATAATCGTTTTTTTATCCGTTGTTTTTACATCTATAATTTTCAAAAGCAATTTTATGCTATCAATTACTTTTTCGTTGGCTAGCTGTTTTCCTTAGTAAATAATAAACATTACTCAGTGTTATCGAAGTTACATACCCATGTATTTCTCCCTTTTCACATAAAGAAAGTAGCCGAGAGGACTGTTCGGAAAATGGGGTCCTATCAAACAAAAAATCAAGAATTACATCCGTATCTATAAATACTTTTTTCATTGTAAATATTTTTCAGAAAGGCGATTAGATAATTCCTTTTTATAATCAAAATCATGCGGCATTTTGAATGCCCCCCTGAGATTTTTAACAATGGGGCTTGTTTCATTTTTTATATTTTCTTCCTCTGAAGTTAGCAGTCTTAGATAGTTTTCAATTAAATTAGATAGACTTCTCTCTCTTTTGCGAGCATAATTTTTCGCTTTTTCAATGACAGAATCTTCAATAGTCAAAGTTAATTTCGTGTTCATGGTTAACAATTTGAATACAAATATACAATTTTTTCATTAACACGTGTTAATTATGATTTTATTGTACGTGCAATGGTTTGAAATTGATGGCAGCATTTTTAGGAAAGCTTCATAAGCCCAATTGGTGGAATCGATTGCGTCATGTTATAAAATGCTTTTTTGGGAGACTATGTGCGCAACATAAGCGGAAGTTGTGCTGAATCTCTTCAACGGTTGGTGTCTCCTCCGACCATTCTAAATATTTGAGAAATTACTAATGCAATATTTCTTGCAGTTCAATGATTATTATTTATCACTTAAGAAACTATATGTATATTTGAATTAACTATTTTGAACAAAATCACCTATATTATGATGAAGTCAATTGAAATAGACACTGCACTTACAAATCAATGGCTGATTGATAAACTAAATTTACAAGAGGCTGAGGGGCGATTATCTGCTTTGGGATATGATTCAGATATTCCATGAGGCATATCTTGCTGCTTATAAAAAGCTTAGAAACGAGAAAAGACAGCGGATTGGCTTTCTATTCATGGGAATAGGGTCATTTTGGGATTTTGAGTTGTGTGCTTACCATGATCGATATCATGCCAGCACTTAATATTTTTTTCTCTACGGATTGACGTCTCTGGCTGTTTTAATGGTATTTGTGGGCTTATTTTTGTATTTGAATAGATGTTCTAAAGCTGTGCAGTTTATCTCTGCAATCCAATTCAGATAGGGCAATCAATCTCAGACACCGCTTTTTTTTTGTTCTCCTCCCCACACAAAAAAAGCCATTGACTTTCATCAATGGCTTTTGAATATTTCTACATGTTATGACTACAAACTCAATGTCGCCAATACGCTGTTCATATTTCTAACCGCATCAGCTGATTTGTTGAAAGCTGCCTGCTCTGCTGCATTCAATTCCATATCGATGATCTTTTCCCAGTGATTCTTTCCACTGACAACTGGCACACCCAAGCAAATATCGCTTTGGCCATATTCCCCTTCAAGGGCAACACAACATGGCATTACTTTTTTCTCATCTCTCAAAATACTCTCGACCAACATCGCGCCTGCAGCTCCTGGAGCATACCAAGCCGAAGTGCCCAATAATCCTGTCAATGTCGCTCCACCGACCATCGTATCTGCAGATACTTTTGCCAATGCCTCAGCACCTAAGAATTTTGATACTGGTAAACTTTGATATTGTGCATGTCTTGTCAATGGAATCATCGTCGTATCGCCATGTCCGCCAATTACTGTCGCTTGAAGATCGTTTTGTGAGCAATTCATCGCCAAGGACAAATAGGTCTTGAAACGCGCACTGTCTAAGATACCGCCCATACCAATAATTCTGTTTTTCGGCAATCCAGTTGATTTCAATGCCAAATAAGTCATGGTATCCATTGGATTCGAGATGACGATGATGATGGTATTCGGAGAGTATTTCAAGATGTTCTCAGCTACGCCTTTTACGATGCCGGCATTGATTCCAATCAATTCCTCTCTCGTCATACCTGGTTTTCTAGGAATTCCCGATGTAATCACCACTACGTCGCTATTCGCCGTCTTAGAATAATCATTCGTGCTTCCTACGACCTTTGTATCAAAACCCAATAGGGAAGTAGTCTGTGTGATGTCCAATGCCTTGCCTTCTGCAAAGCCTTCTTTGATATCCAATAGCACGAGCTCTTGGCATAGTTCTTTTCGAGCGATATTATCTGCACAGGTTGCACCTACTGCACCAGCACCAACGACAGTTACTTTCATATTTCGATTGATTTATTTGTTTAAAATTTGCGCAAAACTACGGTTTTTAAATTCATTTGTGAATGAGAATCGAGAATTTTTTAAACATAATTTTCTCTTGATTATAAAATCAAATCAACTTCAACCGCTTCAAATGCCCTTTCACTTTCTCAATTTCATCGTGCACTGCATAATGGGGGTCGTAATTCCAATCCGTCAGACTAAACCATTCCTTTACATCTCGCAAACTCAAATCAAAATTATTGGCAATTGCATAAATGCTCTGAGACGAATTCTCCTTGAATTTATAGCAATAGGTGCTGATGATTTCAAGTATTTGGGCAATTTCACTTGGATGCTTTTCTAAAACATCGTTGCGCACCGCAATGCAGAAGCTCTTCCACGGGGTATTGATCTCTCCAATGCGTTTGATCTGACCTGCATCGACATAGGGTTTGGTCATATACTTCTCCCAGAGGAAAAGCATGTGGGGATTGTGCTGCATTGCCTTTAAAGCGCCTGTGAAATTATCGACAATTTTGAATTGGTCATCACTGATTGCCCAATCCTCTTGTTCTGCCAATAAATAGGCCATCAAGTGTGAGCCAGAACCCAAGCGGCTTATAGCAAATTGTCTGGGATAATTTCCCGATAGAGAATCCATTTCTGAGTGAATGTCGGAGTGGATGCCCCATATCAGCGGACTATTGACATAAAACTGCACGATGGTCGATGGATTGCCCATTTCAATATCTTTGACCATGCCTTCGGTGAGCAAGATGGCAATGTCTAATTGTCCATTGCGCAAGGCTTTGCACATATCTCCTGTGCCGCCCTTATAGTCTTTCCAATAGAGTTCAATATTTTTAATAGAGAATATTCCATCGTCGATGGCCAATCTCCATGGAAGATTGAAATGTTCAGGAACGCCGCCAATATTGAGGTGTAGACTCATTGTTTTGCTTGCAAAAAAAAGAATGCAATTTCCCTTTTGCTGTGGTAGTTTTGTGCAAAATTATCTTAAATATCATGATGCAATATAAATTACTTGGAAAAAGCGGGTTAAAAGTGTCGGAATTGTGTTTGGGCACCATGGGATTTGGAACAGAATGGGGTTGGGGCAACGAATTTGATTCCTCTAAAAAGATATTTGAAGCCTTTGCAAACGCTGGTGGTAATTTTATCGATACTGCCAATCGCTATACCGACGGAACCAGCGAAAAGTATATTGGCGAATTTATCAAAGAAGATAGAGACCATTTCGTCATCGCCACAAAATATGCGCTAAAGGATGCTGATACCAGTAATGTCAACGGCAGCGGCACGAATAGAAAGAATATGATGCGCTCGATTGAAGGCAGCCTCAAGCGATTGAATACAGAGTATATCGACTTATTCTATTTGCATATTTGGGATAATCTCTCGCCCATCGATGAAATTATGCGCGCTATGGAGGATTTGATCCGCCAAGGAAAGGTCAATTATATCGGAATTTCTGATACGCCTGCTTGGATTGTTTCGCGAGGTAATACCTATGCGGAGATGTTGGGGATGGAATCAATTTGTCGCACTGCAAATTGAGTATTCCCTTTACAGCGAACGCCAGGCGTGACTTATTGCCGATGGCTAAATCCTACGGCATGACAGTGGTTCCTTGGGCTCCATTGGCAGGTGGCGCGCTTACGGGCAAGTATTTAAAAGGCAATCCCGGAAGATTAAAAGAGGGGAGTAATCGACTCAATGATCGAGCAATGGGCATCACCAAAGAAGTAATGGCAATAGCTGAAGAAATTGGCTGTGAGTCTTCTTCTGTAGCATTGCAGTGGATGATGAATCACCGCGATTTTAAATGCATTCCAATCGTGGGTGCAACCAGCGAGGCGCAAGTGCAAGAGAACATTCAATGCTTGGATGTCCACTTGAGTCCAGCGCATATGGAGCGTTTGAACAAAGCCAGTGAAATTGTGCTTGGTTTCCCAAATGACTTTTTGAACGAAGATGCTGTTCGCGCATCGCTCTTTGGTAAGTATTATGATGTGGTGGAAAAGAGAATATTGTAAGTATATTTGTCATATCAAATAAAATGAAGTATTTTTAGTATCAAAATCCTGATTGCTCTTGAAAAAAGTCCTATTTTTTATCTTCTTGATTTTGCAAAGGAATCAAAGCTTCGCTCAAAATATCTCTGCGGAAGAGATTTTGAGTCAGCAAGCTTTGCCTGTGACTAAATTCAATGTAAATAAACTCGAGGAATATCAATTGGCATTGCGAACAGATTTTGCCGCTTTTACCATACTCAATCCAGATGATGCTAGAATTTTAGAAGATAAAGTCATTTATGGTGTTTCGCTCTTCTACACGCGATATGCCAGTGTGGAGGGATTTAATCAACATGATTTAAATAGAAACCGATTACAAGAATTGGCAGCCATGTTTCCAAAAGCCTTTGAAGAGACGGTGAATTGGACCCTGGTTGAACATATAGATTGCAGCAATAGAGAGCAAGGGCAGAAAAAATTTCACGGATTTCTCATTACTTATAGACCGCATCCAGATTCAATGTTGATGAGGAAGGAAATTGATATGATACGCAAGCAAGTCATTGGAGAAACAGTCATCTTGAAAGACACACTGAATAATGATAGAAAGCCTCCAAAGACCATTGAGAATTCTTATGATTTATTGCAGATGATTACCAATAAAGCGGAATGCTGCTATAGTGATTCCGTGACGAAGTTTGTTAATTTTAGATTGGATTATGTGGGCTATCCCAAAGAAGTGAAAATCCTCAATACCGATTATTCTGCCTGTGATAAGAAACTAATTGAGACCATCAAAATCTACCTCAGTGGAATTTGGGTATTAGGCAGGGATATGAGGCAGAGAAATATTTTGAAATTCCGATGTTCTTCGATTGTGATGCAGATGAGGTACAAATAAAAATTTTTTGCCAATGACCCGGCAGACAGAATTGAATTGGCAAAATTAGATACGCGCAGAGAAGATATCAAGCGCGAAGTAGTGCGAGATACTTTTGAAGACCAAACCATTTTTAATGTATTTAAGCGGAATCCATCTTGGGTGAATATGACCGTTGTATGCGATATAACAGGCAGTATGGCAAAGTACACTTCGCAGTTTTTATATTGGTTGCGCAATAATGTCGACAATGGCAAGGTGCGCCGAGTGGTCTTTTTCAACGATGGAGATCAAAAGGAGAATAAAGATAAAGTCGTCGGTTTTACGAAAGGAATATATATTGCGAATGCAGATAGTTTTGAGCGAGTTTTTGAAACTTGCATAGAGGCAATGGAAAGGGGTCAGGGAGGTGATATTCCAGAAAATGATATCGAAGCGCTGATTGAATCGACAAGGAGATTTTCAGATGTGGATACTTTGGTTCTTATAGCAGACAATTTTGCGACACCGAGAGATTTAACCATATTGGGCGATGTGAAAGTGCCTGTGCGCGTGATTTTATGCGGGAATGAGAATGGAACCAATACCACGTACTTAGATTTGGCAAAGACCACCAATGGCTTGTTTCATACAGCAAAAGACGACTTTTTCAATTTGCCTAATATCGAATTGGGGCATAAGATTAAGATATACAACAAGCGCTATAAATTCAATGGGGCTAAGTTTGTACGCACCCCTAAAGAAGAATAATTCAAGAGTTCAATGCTTATAATTCCGCTTTCAATTCTACCAAAAATTGCTTGAGCCTGCGCAAGCTCTCAATGACTTTATAGTGATTGGATGCGTCTTCAGGATTGCTCTTCAATTGGTTTCTAGCCCCTTCAATGGTATATCCTTTCTCCTTTAATAAGTACTGGATTAATTTGAGTTGCTCGATATCTTCTAATACAAACAAGCGATCGCCTTTTTTTGTCTTTCTAATTTTCAGACTTTCAAATTCTCCTTCCCAAAATCGAATTTGAGAAGTGGTTGTCTGAAGGATTTCTGCCGCTTCGCCAATGGTATAATATAGTTTAGCTATCTCTTTCATGGAGCGACTTAATTTTTAATGCTACTCGATTTTATATTCGACATGTCAAATCCCAACCTCTTTCCTGTTTTATGGGGTGTTACCCCAGTTTTCATGATCATCTCTCCCAAAGAAATTTGCTCAACATCTGCAAAAGCAGGTGCCCAAAGATCGAATTCCAAACTATACAAAATTGCATTCTCTATAATGGCATTTACATAGACTTCGTTCAATATCATATTTTCAAAATCATTGTATAAAAAGCCCAATTGTCGTGTGCCCTCGACAAAGAAATGATTGTCTTTATTGATGAATATCCTGCCGATGAGATATCCGACATCCGTGACTCGATCGTATTTCAAAGAGTCAGATAAGAAATTGTATATCTCAATCATCCCGCAATAAACCCTTGTTCTATCAGCTTTGACATAGTTGCTCTGATGAATGGGATGAATATCTTCAAAATTGAAAACATTGCTGTGCATAGATAAAAATATAGTATCGCCAGCGATTTTCATGGCTGATTCATATGTGCCATTCTCCTTGTATTCCAATTCAACTTGCTCTTCAAATTTACTGATTTTTGGCTGTAAATCTTGGACAATTTCTTTGCCTGTTTTTTTGAACATTTCAAAAAAGTGAAGCGTGTTTTTATAGATGGTCTGTTTAAGACAAGCTTTAGTTTCTAATGAAGCTAGGATAGCTGCGCGCTGATTATCGATTTGATTTTCCATGATGCTTGTTTAATAGACTAAATAAATTCACTTTTATCATCCCCGGACTCTTGTTTTAATAAAAACTCAATCGCTGAGCTAGCAAGGCTCATAGAAACGCTGAAAAAGAAAGCATGTTGCCAAGTATCAATTTTAAAATTGGCGACAAAATAATCGGCAAACATCACCACTGCAGTATTGATGACCAACAGAAATATACCGAGCGTCAAACAAGTGATGGGCAGGGTGAGCAGTTTGAGAATGGGCTTAATCGTCACATTCATTATAGCGAACACAAGCGTAAATAATAATGCCGCCTTTATTTTTGGCTCACCGAGCTCAATCCCAGGCAGTACTTTGGATAGAGCGAAAACAGATAGCGCTGTCAATATCAATTTGAATAGAAAATTCATGGGTATTTTTTACGTAACAAACCTACGGATTTTTTTGAAATGAATGCGAATATCAACAATCGACACGTTTATAACTCTTTAAAATATTGTCGCTCGGCTTCTTACTTTTGCAACATGGTTAAGCACTCCTATTTAATAATTCTTCTGATTATGGCCCAGTCATGTGTCGTCTCCAAGACAAAATATGACAAGCAAGCGGCTTTAGTTCAGAAACTCAGTGCTCAAAAGGATGATTGTATCAAGAGTTTGGAGATTGCTGAATTGGCCATGGATACCATGGAACTCAAATTGGCGAACAAATTGAATTATATAGAATTCTTGCGAACCGACTCTAGTTCTAAAGAACAGCGCATTGCGAAATTGGAACAGTTGAATAAGCAGCTGCAGTCTTTGTATGATGAATTAGAGAAGGAGAGAGAGGACATCAATCAATTTGCGAATAAGCAAAAAGAGCAATACAGCAGCAGTTTGCAGGCGAGAGAAAAGTCCCTCAATGAAATGAAGAAAAACTTGCTGGCCCTGCAAATGAAATTGCAAAATCAAGAGGAGCAGAATAATACCGCTAGCAAGAAAATCATGGAGAGCACTGCGCGCATCAATGAATTGGAGCAATTGCTCCATGTGCATGATTCCCTTTTGAATGGAATTAAAAACGTATTCCTTAAATCACTCTCTGGCTATGGAGATTCTGTTTTGACCGTCGTCAATAAAAACGGCAAGCTCTATGTGACTATTTCAGACAAATTGCTATTCAAGTCTGGCAGCACTGCCATTGACCTATTGGGAAGAGAGGCATTGATAAAAATTGCCAAAACATTGGAAAAGAATGCGGATTTCTTTATTTATGTGGAAGGTCATACCGATAGTATCCCATTCGTGGAGAAAAGTGGATTTATCAAAGATAATTGGGACTTGAGCGTTTTGCGAGCGACCAATGTGCTCAAGGTATTGACAGAGAATGCAAAAATAGATCAGTCAAAATTAATTCCTTGCGGTCGCGCAGATGCATTGCCTGTTGCGGATAATAAATCACCACTGCTTCGATCAAAGAATAGGAGGACCGAGATTATCTTGACCCCTGATTATGCTAAAATTTTAGAACTTCTCAATCATTGAAAAAAAGCATAAAAATACTTGCCCTTGTATTCCTTCTCCTGCATGATTTGCCCGCAATGGCGCAATCGAGAAAGGATAAATTGCAGCAAGAGCAACGTCGATTATTGGATGAAATCGAGGAGATTAAATCTTCTATCAAAGAGGCAGAGAGCAAAAAAGTGCAGTCCCTTTCGCAATTGAAATCACTCAACAGCAAGATTGAAAAGCGTCAAAAGCTCATCACCAATATCAATTATCAATTGGAGAATATCGAAGGAGAGATTATTCAAAATACACGAAGCGTTTTGGAGTATCAAACGGAAATCAAAGTGCTAAAGCAAGAGTATGCAAAAATCATTTCAACAACCTATAAGAAGGGAAGTGCGACGAATAATTTGATGTTCATTTTCTCATCAAAGAGTTTTCATCAAGCTATTGCTCGTCTAAAGTATATTCGAAATTATAGCACCTATCGAAACAATCAAGCGCGTCGGGTATTCGATGCGATCGATAAGTTAAAGGAGAAGATTGACGTCTTGAATAAGACAAAAGTGGAGAAAGTGGATCTCCTCGACAACAATAAGAAGGAAAATCTCACCTTGGTGGAGGAGAAAAACCAACAAGATGACCTAGTGAAGAATTTGAAATCGGACATCAATAAATTGAGGGCAAAGCAGCGCGAGAAGGATAGAGCAAGCGACCAATTAAAGCGTCAAATTGAGAAAATCATCCAAGACGAAATTCGCAAGCGAAGAGAAAAGCGGCTCAAGGAGCAAAGAGAACAGCGTGAAAAAGAGCAGCGGGAGAATAAAGACAATAATGTCAAGCCAAAGCCTCGAGATACCAAGCAAGATGATATAGAAGAATTGGAGTCAACGCCAGCGGAATTAGCCTTGCAGAACGATTTTATGTCCAATAAGGGCAAATTGCCTTGGCCAGTAGCCAAGGGACATATTACAGAGCATTTCGGACGCCATTCCCATCCGCTTGACCCAGATTTGATAATAGACAAACTCGGCGTGGATATTAAGACAAATCAGGGATCCGAAGTGCGCTGCGTATTTAGTGGTAAGGTGACTTCCATTTTTACCATTCCTGGTTTACAGCAGTGTATCATGATCGAGCACGGGAAATTCATCACCGTTTACTCGCATATAAGCCTTGTCTATGTGAAGGCGGGTGAAATGGTCAACACGAAAGAGCCGCTCGGCAAAGTCTATTTTGATGAAAAAGAGGAAGAGGCCATCACCGAGTTCCAGATATGGAATGGCCAAATTAAACTCAATCCTGAGGACTGGCTCCTGCCAAAATAGTCTTATTATTTTTCTAATGTGTTGTGACGGATTTTTTGGGCTCGTGGACTCAAAATGGTTTCCTTTTTCCTGAAATAGACCCATAAATGAAACATTTATTTTATTTTTTAAAAATAAATTAGGTGAATTGTGAAAATAAAGTATCTTTGCACCTCCAAAAACCGAGTGATTGGTGGATGGACATACTAAAATACTGGAAATCAGTGATTAGTATGGAGCCAAAAGCTCATTTAGTCAATCCGTTTTGAGGTTTAAAAGCCTAGGATATTGCTAAAAAGTCATTACATATCTCCTCCAGGAAAAATATTTTCCACACAGGACTTGTTAATTTCGTTTAGAATATCTACTTTTGCACTCTCAAAATAAAAAAAACGAAATTAAACATAGTTAGATGCCTACAATACAACAATTAGTAAGAAAAGGACGTGAAGTAATAGAGTACAAATCGAAATCTCGTGCCTTGGATTCTTGTCCTCAAAAGAGAGGAGTTTGTACACGTGTATATACAACAACCCTAAAAAGCCAAACTCTGCATTGCGTAAAGTCGCAAAAGTGCGTTTGACTAATTCTGTGGAAGTAATTGCATATATCCCAGGAGAGGGCCACAATCTTCAGGAGCACAGTATCGTGCTTATCAGAGGAGGAAGGGTGAAGGATCTACCGGGAGTTCGTTACCATATTGTTAGAGGTGCACTCGATACAGCTGGTGTAAACAACAGAAAGAAATCAAGATCTAAATACGGAACGAAAAGACCTAAGGCAGGCAAATAAAATTAGTCACAAAATATTATAATAACCATAAAAATATAGTACCGCAAGGCTCTGAATAAATGGAGCAATAGGGAAGATGTAAAAATGAGAAAATCAAAACCGCGTAAACGCTACCACCAACCAGACCCAAAATTCAATGATGAATTAGTGACATTGTTTGTAAACAATATCATGTGGGCAGGAAAAAAATCTGTTGCATACGGAATTTTCTACGATGCAATTGCTATGGTAGATGAGAAGACAGAAGATAAGGGCTATGAAACTTGGAAGAAAGCATTGCAAAATGTATCTCCTTCAGTAGAAGTAAAGAGCAAGAGAATCGGTGGATCAAACTTCCAAATTCCTCAAGAAGTTAGACCTTCAAGAAAAATATCTTTAGGAATGAAATGGTTGATTATGTTCACTAGAAAAAGAACAGGTAAATCAATGGCCGATAAATTAGCTGCTGAAATTTTAGCTGCTTCTAAAGGTGAAGGCGCCGCAGTTAAGAAAAAAGAAGATACTCATAGAATGGCAGAAGCAAATAAAGCTTTCGCTCACTTTAAATAAGATTAGATAAGATAATATGTCAAGAGATTTAAAATACACGAGAAATATTGGGATTGCTGCCCATATTGATGCTGGTAAAACTACCACAACAGAGCGCATCCTTTATTATACTGGTGTAAACCATAAAATAGGCGAGGTTCATGATGGCGGTGCTACAATGGACTGGATGGAGCAGGAGCAAGAAAGAGGAATTACAATTACCTCTGCTGCGACTACTTGTGCTTGGAATTTTCCAACAGAACAAGGTAAGCCATTGAGCGATACTAAACCATATCACTTCAATATCATCGATACTCCGGGACACGTTGACTTCACTGTTGAAGTAAATAGATCTTTGAGAGTTTTGGATGGTCTTGTTTTCTTGTTTAGTGCAGTTGACGGTGTTGAGCCACAATCTGAAACTAACTGGAGATTGGCAGATAATTATAAAGTAGCTCGTATGGGGTTTGTCAATAAAATGGACAGATCTGGTGCTGACTTTATGAATGTTTGTAGCCAAGTTAAAACAATGTTGGGATCAAACGCAGTGCCTATCGTATTGCCAATTGGTAATGAAGAGCATTTCAAAGGCGTTGTTGATTTAGTTAAAAATAGAGCAATCGTTTGGCATGAAGATACTCAAGGTGCAACTTTTGATGAAGTTCCTGTACCTGAGGATATGTTGGACATGGTTGAAGAGTATAGAGCAAAGTTGATTGAAGCTGTATCTGAATATGATGAAGTATTGTTGGAGAAATTCTTCGACGATCCTTCTAAAATTACAGAAGATGAAATCCACAATGCATTGAGAAGAGCAACTATTGAAATGGCAATCATTCCAATGTTGTGCGGTTCATCATTCAAAAACAAAGGTGTTCAATTTATGTTGGACGCTGTATGCAGATACCTCCCTTCTCCAATGGATAAAGAAGGTATCGTAGGAACACATCCTGATACAGAAGAAGCTATTTTGAGAAAACCAGATGTAAAAGAGCCTTTTGCAGCTTTGGCTTTCAAAATTGCAACAGATCCTTTCGTTGGTCGTTTGGCATTCTTCCGCGTTTATTCAGGTAGATTAGATGCAGGATCTTATGTATTGAATACAAGAAGTGATAGCAAAGAGAGAATTTCTCGTATCTATCAAATGCACGCAAACAAACAAAATCCAGTGGATTATATTGAAGCAGGGGATATTGGAGCGGCAGTTGGATTTAAAGATATTAAAACAGGAGATACACTTTGTGCAGAAAACTCCCCAATCATATTAGAATCGATGGTTTTCCCTGAGCCAGTAATTGGTTTAGCAATCGAGCCTAAGACACAAAAAGATATGGAGCGTTTGGGAATGTCTCTAGCAAAATTGTTCTGAGGAAGATCCTACGTTCAGGAGAAATTCGAAGCGGAACCTGGTCCAACAGTTATCTCAGGAATGGGAGAATTGCACTTAGCAATTATCGTGGATCGTTTGAAAGAGAATTCAAAGTGGAAGTGAATCAAGGTGCACCACAGGTGAACTATAAAGAGGCTTTGACTAAGAAAGTTAACCACAGAGAGAAATTGAAGAAGCAAACTGGAGGTTCTGGTTTATTCGCCGATATGGAATTTGAAATTGGACCAGCTGATGAAGAATTTATCAATAGCGAAGAATTCAAATCTGGAAAGAAAAAATTGCAATTAGAGTGGGCAATTGTTGGTGGAGCTATCGATAAAAACTATATGAAGCCTATCAATGACGGTTTCGTTGCAATGATGAATAGTGGAATCTTAGCAGGCTTCAACATCGAAAGCATGAAAGTAAGAGTACACGATGGATCTATGCACAACGTGGATAGTAAGCCTATCGCATTCGAATTATGTGCTAAAGAAGGATTCAGAGCAGCGGCTCCTATGACAGCTCCAGTTATTTTGGAACCAATCATGAAGTTGGAAGTAATTACTCCTGATGAATATGTTGGATCAGTAATTGGTGACTTGAACAGAAGAAGAGGTTTGCCAAAAGGACAAGATACAAAGCCAGCTGGTACAGTAATCAGAGCAGATGTGCCTTTGAGTGAAATGTTTGGATATGTGACACAATTGAGAACGATTACATCGGGAAGAGCTTCTTCTACAATGGAATTCTCTCACTTTACTCCAGTTCCAGCAAACGTCTCTAAGGAGATTCAGGAAAAAGCAAAAGGTAAATTAAAAGGCGATAATTAAAATATTAGAAGTACAATAATATGAATCAAAGAATTAGAATAAAATTAAAATCTTACGATCACAATCTAGTAGATAAATCTGCTGAGAAAATTGTAAAAACAGTGAAAGCTTCTGGTGCTGTTGTATCAGGTCCGATTCCTTTGCCTACACACAAGAATATCTTTTACTGTATTGCGTTCACCGCACGTAAACGCTAATTCTAAAGAGCAATTCCAATTGTGTACTTATAAGAAGATTGTTGGATATCTATTCTTCATCTTCAAAGACAGTTGATGCTTTGATGAAGTTAGAATTGCCGAGTGGTGTGGATGTTGAAATCAAAATCTAGTTAGATAAATTGTAATTGAAAATTCATCATTAAAAATAAATAAAAGTGAAGGGTATAATTGGTAAAAAAATTGGGATGACAAGCTACTTCGACGAAGCAGGTAGAAGTATTGCATGTACCATCGTAGAAGCAGGTCCTTGCGTAATTACTCAAGTGAAATCAACTGCAAAAGAAGGATACAACGCAACGCAGGTGGCGTTTGATAATAAGAAAGAAAAGAATACTGCCAATGGAATGAAAGGCCATTTCAAAAAAGCAGGAACAACACCAATGAAGAAATTGGTTGAGTTCAGAGATGCAGAAATCGGAAGTATCGGAACTACCATTGATGTTACCATCTTTACAGAAGGAGAGAAAGTAACTGTCGTTGGAACTTCTAAGGGAAAAGGTTTCCAAGGAGTTGTTAAAAGACATAATTTCTCTGGAGTAGGAATGGGATCTCACGGTCAGCACGATAGACAAAGAGCGCCAGGATCGATTGGAGCTTCTTCTTATCCTTCAAGAGTATTCAAAGGAATGAGAATGGGCGGAAGAATGGGAAATGATAGAGTGACAGTTAAAGATGTTGCTATCATGAAAATTTTCCCAGAGAAAAACATTCTTTTGGTGAAAGGTTCAATTCCAGGTGCAAACAATTCTTACGTTACCTTAGAAAAATAAGAAAGAAAAAATCAGTGACGAATTGGTTTATTTAAAAGATAAAGAAAATAACGATGAAATTAGAAGTTTTAAATATTAATGGAAGTAAAACAGGCAAGCAGATTGACCTTGATGACAATATCTTTGGTATTGAGCCAAATGATCACGTCTTATACCTCTCTGTTAAGCAATATTTAGCTAATCAACGCCAAGGTACACATAAAGTAAAACAAAGAGGTGAAACTTCTGGTTCTACGAAGAAATTGCACAAGCAAAAAGGTACTGGTGGATCTAGAAAGGGAAGTATCAAGAATCCTGTATTTGGAAATGGTAGAACCTTTGGACCTGAGCCTAGAGATTATAGCTTTAAATTGAATAAGAAAGTAAAGGCACTTGCTAGCAAATCAGCACTTTCTTACAAAGTAAAAGACAATGAAATGATCATTGTTGAAGACTTTACTTTCAATGAGGCAAAGACTAAAAACTTTACTTCTGCATTGAATAATTTGGGTGTAAACAAAGGCAAGTCTTGCTTTGTATTGTCTTCAAATGATATGAATGTAATTTTGTCTGGTAGAAATATCTTTCATACACATACAGTAAATGCTGTTGACTTAAACGTGTATCAAGTGATGAACTGCAATAAAATTGTAATCAGTGAAAGTGCAGTAAAAGTTTTAACTGAAAGATTAAGCGCTAATTAATAATTAATAGAAATTTAAGAAGATGAGCAATATTTTAATAAAGCCGATTATAACTGAGAAAGCGACAAAACTATCCGAAAAGTTAGGTAAGTATGCATTCAAAGTGGCGAAAGATGCCAACAAAATACAGATCAAAGCAGCTGTAGAAAAAATGTTTAGTGTGAATGTAGTAGATGTTGCGACATCTGTTACTCCTGGAAAATTGAAAACAAAATCCACTAAAAAGGGTGTTGTGACGGGAATGAAGTCTTCTTCAAAAAAGGCTTATATCACATTAGCAAAAGGAGAAACAATTGATTTTTATAGTCTTTAATATTTTATAAGAAGGAATACGATATGTCATTAAGAAAATTTAAACCAACTACACCAGGAACACGTGAGCGTATAGGAAATACGTATGCGGAAGTTACCACGAATGTGCCTGAGAAAAGCCTTACTGCTCGTTTGAGAACTAGTGGAGGAAGAAATCAACAAGGTCGAATGACCATGCGCTATTTGGGTGGTGGTAATAAAAAATTGTATAGAATTATTGATTTCAAACGCAATAAGCCAGTTGTACCTGCTACAGTTGCCACTGTTGAGTATGATCCATATAGAACAGCTTTTATCGCACTTTTACATTATGCTGATGGAGAGAAGAGATATATCCTCGCTCCAGATGGAATCAAAGTGGGAATGAAAGTAGTAAGTGGTCCAGGAAGTGCACCTGAGTTAGGAAATGCATTGCCACTTGCAGAGATTCCATTGGGATCTGTAATTCACAATGTTGAAATGCAACCAGGTAAAGGCGGTCAAATCGCTAGAAGTGCAGGAACAAATGCACAACTTTTGTCGAGAGATGGCAAATTTGCAATCGTGAAATTAGCATCTGGGGAGACTCGTTTGATTTTGTTGACTTGTTTAGCAACAATCGGATCTGTATCAAATCCTGATCATAGTTTGGAAAGCTTAGGAAAAGCGGGAAGATCTAGACATAGAGGAAGAAGACCAAGAACAAGACCAGTTGCGATGAATCCAGTGGATCACCCGATGGGAGGAGGAGAAGGTCGCGCTACAGGAGGTCACCCAAGAAGTAGAAGCGGTAAAAAATCTAAAGGTCTAAAAACTAGATACCCGAAGAAAGCATCTAATAAGTTTATCATCAGCAAAAAGAAAAAATAATTTATAAAAATTGATTATCGCAAGGTAAAAGATATAAAATAGAATATGGCACGATCACTAAAAAAGGACCTTATATAGCATTCAAACTTCTAAAGAAAATTGAAGCGATGAATGAGGGTGGAAAAGAAAACCGTTATCAAAACATGGTCAAGAGCATCCATGATTTTACCAGAAATGGTTACGCATACTTTTGCTGTTCACAATGGCAATAAATTTATTCCGGTATACTGTACTGAAAATATGGTAGGACATAAATTAGGTGAGTTTGCACCGACGAGACAATTCAAAGGACATTCATCCAAGAAAATTAAATAATTATTAAGAATTAGAAAAGATGGAAGCAGTTGCTAAATTAAATAATTGTCATACGAGACAACGCAAAATGAGCTCTGAAGTAGATACAATAAGAGGCGAAAATGTTACAAAAGCATTGAGCATTTTGAAATGGAATAAGAAAGAGCCTGCAAAGAAATTGCACAAGCTTTTACTTTCTGCCATTTCGAATTGGGAACAAAAATCAGGTGGTAAAGCAGAAGATGCTGGTCTATTTGTAAAAACAGCTTTTGTGGATGAAGGAACGATGATCAAAAGATTCCAACCTGCTCCTCAAGGTCGTGCATATAGAATCAGAAAGAGATCGAATCACGTAACACTTGTGGTAGATGCTAAAAATGAAATTGTTAACGATAATATAACTGAAAATAAATAAGAATGGGACAAAAGACCAATCCAATTGCAAATAGATTAGGAATTATCAGAGGATGGGAATCTAACTGGTATGGCGGAAAAGATAGCGCACTCGGTTAGTAGAAGATGAGAGAATCCGTGAGTATATCAATGCTCGTATTTCAAAAGGCGGAATTTCTAAAATCGTTATTGAGCGCACATTGAAGAGAATTACTGTTACTATTCACACAGCTCGTCCAGGAATTATTATCGGAAAAGGTGGTGGAGAAGTGGATAGATTGAAAGAAGAATTGAAAAAATTGACTTCTAAAGATGTTCAAATCAATATCGTAGAAATCAGAAAACCTGAAATCGATGCAGCAATTGTTGGTGAGAGTATCGCAAAACAATTAGAAGCAAGGGTTAATTATAAAAGAGCTGTGAAAATGGCTATTGCATCAGCAATGAGAATGGGCGCTGAGGGAATTAAAAGCAGATGCAGGGGAAGATTGGGTGGTGTGGAGATGGCAAGAACAGAAGAGTTCAAGTTAGGAAGAACACCATTGCATACTTTCAGAGCAGATATCGACTACAGTTGGAAAGAAGCTTTGACTATCTATGGAAAAATTGGTATCAAAACTTGGATTTGCAAAGGAGAAATTTTAGGCAAAGTGGATTTAAGTCCTAACCAAGAGCAAAAAGATGCTGGCCCTAGAAAAGGTGCTTTGGAAGGTCCAAGAAGAGATGATAGAGGTGGTGATAGAAGAGGTGGAGATAGAAGAGAAGGTGGAGATAGAAGAGGCCCAGGTGGCGGCGGTGGAGATAGAAGAGGCGGCGGAGGCGGTGGAAGAAGATAGTCTTCGGAAACAAAACTTGCAGAAATTTAGCATTAATAATTAAAAATTAAGAAACGTGTTATTACCTAAAAGGACCAAATTTAGAAAACAGTTTAAAGGAAAAATGAAGGGCTTAGCTCAGCGAGGAAATAAAATCGCTTTTGGCTCATTCGGATTGAAATCCTTAGAATCGTCTTGGATCACAAATCGTCAAATTGAAGCTGCGCGTATTGCAGTGACGCGTTTTATGAAAAGAGAAGGTCAGGTTTGGATTAAAATTTTCCCAGATAAACCTTTTACAAGAAAGCCTGCAGAGGTGCGTATGGGTAAAGGAAAAGGAAATCCTGAGGGATTCGTAGCTGTTGTAAAAGCTGGAATGTTGATGTTCGAAATTGACGGTGTAAGTACTGAAGTAGCGATGGAAGCGTTGAGATTGGCAGCACAGAAACTACCTGTAAAGTGTAAAATTGTAACAAGATACGATTACGTAGAAACAAATTAATATTAATATTCAATCCAAATAAGATGGCTAAGAATAAGGAAAATAAAGAAAACATGTCTGTAGAGCAACTTGAAGAGTTGGTAATTGCAGAGAAGGCGAGATACACGCGAATGAAATTCAATCATGCTGTTGCGCCAATTGATAATCCGATGGATTTAAGATTTTTAAGAAGAAATATTGCAAAGACAATGACTGCTTTGCAAGCTAAAAAAAATGCTAAATAATTATTTTATGGAACGCAATAGCAGAAAAGAAATTACTGGAGTTGTAACAAGCGACAAAAGAGATAAGACGATCACCATCTTCGTAGAGCGTAAAGTAACGCATGAATTGTATGGAAAGGTAATGAAAACTTCAAATAAGTTTTCAGTGCATGATGAGAAGAATGAGGCTAAAGTAGGCGATACTGTAAAGGTTGCTGAGACTAGACCTTTGAGCAAAACGAAGAGATTTCGATTAGTAGAAGTTCTTCAAAAAGCGAAATAATAGTTTAATATCAATATTTTTAAGAAAGAATTAATAAATAAAAAATGGTACAAACCGAATCAAGACTAAATGTAGCTGACAATAGCGGCGCAAGAGATGTACTCGTGATACGCGTATTGGGAGGCACCAAAAGAAGATATGCCAGCATTGGTGATATCATCATCGTCTCTGTTAAAAAATGTATCCCAACTGCAGGTGTTAAAAAAGGCGCTGTGTCTAGAGCTGTTGTCGTGAGAACGAAACAAGCAATTAGAAGAAAAGATGGTTCTTATATTCGATTCGACGACAATGCTTGTGTATTGTTGAATGCATCAGATGAGCCAAGAGGAACACGTATTTTCGGGCCAGTAGCTAGAGAATTGAGAGATAAGCAATACATGAAAATCGTGTCATTGGCACCAGAAGTTATATAAATAATCAACATTAACGCGAAAGCAAAGCAAAAATAATCATGAAAAGATTTGCTCCAAAATTTAAGATCAAAAAAGGCGACAATGTAATTGTAATCGCCGGTGATGATAAGGGTAAAAAAGGAATCGTATCTTCTGTAGATATTGAAAAAGGTCGTGCGATTGTAGAAGGGGTTAACAAAGTTAAGCGCCATACAAAGCCTTCTGCTCAGCATCCAGATGGTGGAATCATTCAAAAAGAAGCACCTATTCATATCTCTAACATTGCCATCGTAGATGCAAAGTCAGGATCTGCTTCTAGAATTGGTTTTAAAATGGAAGGTGATAAGAAAGTAAGAATTGCTAAAAAGTCAAACACAGTTATCTAATATGTATAAGCCAAGATTAAAAACACGATATAACGAGGAAATCATTAAAAATTTGCAAGCGAAATTCGCTTACAAATCTCCTATGCAAGTTCCTAAATTGTTAAAGATTTGCATCAATCAAGGTGTGAACGGAGCAGTGAATGACAAGAAATTAGTCAATACAGCTGTAGAGGAAATTACAACAATTTCTGGACAGAAGGCTGTAGCTACTTTGTCAAAGAAAGCGATTTCAAACTTTAAATTGAGAGAGAATCAACCGATCGGAGCTAAAGTTACTTTGAGAAATGACAATATGTATGAATTCTTAGATCGATTTGTTGCTGTTGCTCTTCCAAGAGTAAGAGATTTCAAAGGAATCAATAATAAAGGATTTGATGGAAGAGGAAATTATACCTTGGGGATCAAAGAACAAATCATCTTCCCAGAAATGGATATCGATAAGATTCCAAGAATTACAGGGATGGACATTACCTTTGTTACCTCTGCTACAACAGATGCAGAAGCAATGGAATTATTAACAGAATTAGGATTACCATTTAAAAAATAATACAAACAGAATGGCTAGTAAATCAATCATAGCAAGAGAAGTAAAAAGACAGCGCCTAGTAGATAAATATGCTGCTAAACGCAAAGCACTTAAAGACGCAGGAGAGTGGTTATTGCTCGACAAAATGCCTAAGAATTCTTGCAAGTGCAGACTGAAAAACAGATGTAAATTGACAGGAAGACCTAAGGGATATGTGAGAATGTTCGGAATTTCAAGGGTGTCTTTTAGAGATTTAGCATCTTATGGAAAGATTCCAGGGGTAACAAAAGCCAGCTGGTAGAATTATAAAAAATACGTTTTAAATAAAATTTTAAAAATTAAAAATTTCGGAAAGTCTTAATTGATACTACCGGATAGGGAGGAGAAATACTATGTTTACTGACCCAATATCAGATTACTTGACAAGAATTAGAAACGCAAATGGCCAGCCAAGAATCGTGGAAATTCCAGCTTCAAACATGAAAAAGAGAATTACTGAAATTCTTTACACACATGGATACATTATGAAATATGTATTTGATGAGGGATTTAGCGGACAAGGGGTGATTAAAATTGCCTTGAAGTACGACCAATTGTCTAAAAAACCGGTGATTAAATCTCTTCAGAGATTGAGTAGACCAGGATTGAGAAAATACTCTGGTGTTTCTGAAATCCCTAGAACACTCGGTGGTTTAGGTATCACAATCATGAGTACACCAAAAGGTGTTATCACGGATAAAGAAGCTAGAAAATTAAATGTAGGTGGTGAAGTAATTTGCTCCATAGCCTAATCATAAAACTAAAACAGGAATATTGGCTGAAATCCTGTCTAAATAAATTGAAGCCCTTGATCAATCAAAAGTAAAAATAAACAATATGTCAAGAATTGGAAAAATGCCTATCACATTGCCTGCAGGAGTTGAAGTTTCTGTAGATGCAAACAATGTAGTGAAGGTAAAAGGAAAAAATGGTGTCATGGAAAGAGCGATTGATAGAGATATCAGCGTTGTAATCGAAGGTACTGAATTGAAAGTAACTAGACCGACTGAACAAAAAAGACATAAAGCCCTTCACGGTCTTTATAGATCTTTGATCTTCAATATGGTTAAAGGTGTGAGTGAAGGATTTACAACTCAACTTGAAGTAGTAGGGGTTGGTTACAGAGCAATGGCTACTGGTCAAACTTTGGAAATTTCTGTTGGTTATTCGCATCCTGTGGTATTCAAATTCCCTAAGGAAATTATTGTAACTGCTGAAATGCCAAAAGGGGTTCCGCCTTTAGTTACATTGACAAGTCCTGATAAACAATTGTTAGGTCAAGTTGCTGCAAAAATTAGAGAAGTGAGATTCCCAGAACCATACAAAGGTAAAGGTATCAAATTCAAAGGTGAAGTTCTTCGTCGTAAGGCAGGAAAATCAGCAGCAAAAGGTAAAAAATAATTTTAATTGCCGAATTGCAACTAAACCTAGATTGGCAATTTACAGAAGCAATAAAGAAATTTATGCGCAATTAATTGATGATATCGCAGGAAAGACAATCGTTTCTGCATCATCGAGACAATTGACAGATGTAAAAGGCACCAAAGTAGAATTGTCTAAAGCAGTTGGTTTGGCTATTGCGGCTAAAGCAAAAGCAGCGGGTATAGAAGAGGTGAAATTTGATCGCGGTGGCTTCTTATACCATGGTAGAGTAAAAGCATTGGCAGACGGAGCAAGAGACGGAGGATTACAATTTTAATTTAAAAATGAAAGCCAAAGACCTCATGGGTTTAGGCTAAAACGAATAATATTATTATGGCAAATTTAAATGTAACAATACTTAAAGCAGGCGATGTAGAGCTTAAAGAAAAAGTAGTAAACATCCGTCGTGTTGTTAAGGTTACTAAAGGAGGAAGACACTTTTCATTCTCTGCTACGGTAGTAGTCGGCAACGGCAACGGAATCGTGGGTTACGGATTGGGTAAAGCGAAAGAGGTGAGCGATGCAATTCAAAAAGGAATTGACGATGCTAAGAAAAACTTGATTTCTGTGCCTGTTTTGAAAGGAACTGTCCCTCATGAGCAAGCTGGAAAATTTGGTGCAGATAAGGTTTTGATCAAACCAGCAGCAAATGGAACGGGTGTTATCGCTGGTGGTGCAATGCGTGCAGTGCTTGAGAGTGCTGGTGTACATAACGTACT
This sequence comes from Bacteroidota bacterium, assembly GCA_016713645.1. Lineage (GTDB taxonomy): Bacteria > Bacteroidota > Bacteroidia > Chitinophagales > JADJOU01 > JADJOU01. Next base: position 157,284 of record JADJOU010000001.1, on the reverse strand, counting down.
TGCAAAATCATTGGGAACTTCCAATGCAAATAATGTAATCAAAGCTACTTTTGACGCACTTTCTAAAATGAGAACACCAAACACCATTTCTCAGAATAGAGGCTTGAAATTAGAGAAAGTTTTCAACGGTTTATAATCAATTAGAAGTAAATTAATAAATACCCATTTATGTCAAAAGTAAAAATTACCCAAATTAAAAGTGGCATCGATAGAAGCCATTTTCAAAAAGCAACTTTAATCGCTTTGGGAATTAAAAAGATGAATTCAACAGTAGAAGTTGAATTGAACCCGCAGATTCAAGGCATGATTAATAAAGTGAAACATTTAGTAAAAGTTGAACAATAAAAAGAAATCCAATTCTTATATAATTTTAGAAAAGGTATTATAATAATATGAAATTACATACATTAAAGCCAGCAGCAGGAGCAACTAAGTCGACTAAGAGAATTGGTCGTGGACAAGGAAGTGGAAAAGGTGGCACTGCTACAAAAGGTAATAAAGGAGCTCAATCTAGAAGCGGATACTCTCAAAAGTTTGGTTTTGAAGGGGGACAAATCCCTTTGCAACGCCGTTTGCCTAAGAGAGGTTTCAAAAATCCATTTAAAGTTGAGTATACCGCTTTCAATTTAGATCGTATCAGCGATTTAGTCGCTAAATACAATATGCCTATTTTTTCTGTCGAGCATTTGCGTGCCAATGGAATTATTTCTAAAACTGAATTAGTAAAGGTTTTGGGTAGAGGTATCTTGAAATCCAAAGTAGATGTTGCTGTAAACGGCATCAGCGAAACGGCTAAAACTGCAATAGAAAAATTAGGTGGAACTGTAATCATTCTAGCATAATGAATAAATTTATAGAGACAATCAAAAACATTTTTAGCATTGAAGAGCTGCGCAATAAAATTTATTGGACGCTTGCCCTTATTTTGCTATATAGAATAGGATCTCACGTGGTTTTACCAGGAATCGAACCAAATAGCTTGAAAGCTTTGCAAGATAGCGGCTCCAAAGGAATCTTTGGTTTGCTCAATATCTTTGCGGGTGGAGCCTTTTCTAACGCATCTGTTTTTGCATTGGGTGTAATGCCTTATATCTCTGCATCTATTGCTGTTCAATTATTAACCATGGTTGTCCCGCAATTTAAGAAAATGCAAATGGAAGGCGAAAGCGGTAGAAGCCAAATGAACCAAATCACGCGTTACCTTACTGTCGTGATTACCATGTTCCAAGGTTCTGCTTATTTATTGTATTTGAAAAGTTTGGGTATCAAACCAGTTGATAGTATTTCTGAAACGACATTCACCATTCTTACGATGTTTTTGCTCACAGCGGGAACACTCTTCGTAATGTGGATGGGTGAAAAAATAACAGATAAAGGTCTAGGAAACGGTACTTCATTGATTATTATGTCGGGTATTATTTCTCGTTTGCCAGGTTCTTTTATTAATGAATGCGCCGCAAAATTCGCAGGAGCAAACGGTGGTGTTATCATTCTCATTGCAGAAATAATCTTCTTAGTAGCTGTTATTATGGCAGTGATTCTATTGGTGCAAGGTACGAGGAGAATTCCAGTGCAATACGCCAAGCGAATGGTCGCTGGACCAGGAAGTGGCAGTAATGTCATTCCAGGAGAGCGCAGAGGTGCAGTTCAAGAGAAAGCGGATCCTACAGGAGGCGTTCGTCAATACTTGCCGCTAAAGGTCAATGCAGCGGGCGTAATGCCAATCATTTTGCTCAAGCTATCATGTTTATTCCTAGTACTGTTGTTCAGTTTTTAGGGGTAAATCAAAATAATCCAATCTTAATGGCCCTTACAGATCCAAGAGGATGGTTGTATAATTTGATTACTTTCTTGATGGTCGTGGTGATGACTTATGTCTATACGGCTTTGATCATCAATCCAGTTCAAATGAGCGATGAGATGAAAAAGAATGGCGGTTATATTCCAGGGGTTAAACCAGGTAACGAAACAGCTGAATTCATCGATAATATTATGTCAAGAATTACCTTGCCAGGCGCAATATTCTTGGGATTGGTTACAATATTGCCTTCTTTGATGATGAGTTTTATGGATAATCAATGGGCATATTTCTACGGTGGAACTTCGCTTTTGATTACAGTAGGTGTTATCTTGGATACGCTTCAACAAGTAGAGTCTCATCTTTTGATGAAAAAATATGATGGGTTGACTGAGTACGGAAGAATTCAAGGAAGAAACGATATTCAACAATAGACATGTCGAATAAGAGTGCGATGTATCTCAAGTCGGAGGAAGAAATTGAGTGTATTAGAAGGAGTTCATTGATTGTGTCAGACACATTAGCTGAGATAGCAAAAATTCTCAAGCCCGGTATGAATGGGTTGGAATTGGATGCTTTTGCAGAGGAATATATCAAGAGTAGAGGTGCCGTCCCTAGTTTTAAAAACTATCGCGGATTTCCTTACTCACTTTGTATATCGGTAAACGATGCGGTCGTGCATGGTTTTCCAAATAATAGAGCCTATAAAGATGGCGATATTATATCCGTCGATTGTGGTGCCTTCTTTGAGGGTTTTCACGGCGACAGCGCTTATACATTTGCAATGGGAAATGTTAAGCCATCGACCATAAAACTATTATCGACGACTAAGAAATCACTCGAATTGGGTATTTCAAGGGCAATCGTCGGAAATAGGACAGGAGATATCGCTTTTGAAATACAAAATGTATGTGAGTCAGCGGGATATTCAGTCGTCAGGGAACGGGTCGGTCATGGATTGGGGAGAAATCTCCATGAAGAACCAGATGTTCCAAACTATGGCAAGAAGGGAAAAGGCGTCATACTCAGAGAGAATTTGGTCTTGGCAATCGAGCCAATGATCAACGAAGGGACCAAGAATATTGTAGTGGCTAGTGATGATTGGACGATATTGACCAAAGATGGTAAAATGTCCGCTCATTTCGAACATACAATTGTAGTGAAAAAGGATACAGCGATTAAATTGACCTCTTTTGAGCAGATTGAGGCGGCAATTGCGAAGAATCCAGCATTGATGGTCGTGAATGATTAAAAAGAAGCGAGGGAGTGAAAAAATCCCTAGAATTCAAAAGAAAGCAATAGGCCGCAAAAAAGAATGCACTATATCAAAATTTTGCCAGGAGATAAGGTGAGCGTGGAGATGAGTCCTTATGACTTGAACAAGGGAAGAATTAATTTTAGATATAAATAAGATGAAGTTCATCTAAAAGAAGTTAGAAAACGAAAAAATAATTACTGACAAATTAAGTGATAAAATAACATGAAAGTAAGAGCATCCATTAAAAAAAGAAGTGTCGACTGCAAAATTGTCCGCAGAAAGGGCAGAATTTATGTGATCAACAAAAAAAATCCAAAATTTAAACAAAGACAAGGTTAAAATAAGAATAATATGGCGAGAATAGCAGGTATTGACATTCCTAAGAATAAAAGAGGCGTTATCAGTTTAACGTATGTTTATGGTATTGGAAGATCTAAGTCAAAAGAACTTTTGACAAAGGCAGGTGTTGATGAAAATACAAAAGTAATCGAGTGGACTGAGGATAATATAGCAACCCTCAATAGATTGATTGGCGACGAGTGCACTGTAGAAGGTGAATTGCGTTCTGAAGTTCAATTGAACATCAAGAGATTGCAAGATATCGCTTGTTACAGAGGAATTCGCCATAGAAAAGGACTTCCTTCAAGAGGTCAAAAAACGAAGACCAATGCTAGAACGAGAAAAGGCAAGAAGAAAACAGTTGCTAACAAGAAAAAGGTAACTAAATAGAACTTAGTCAATTAATTTAAAATAATTAAGAAGAGAATGAGAGAAGTGATTTCGACATTCTTTCAAAATATAATAAAATGGCAAAATCAACAAAAGCAGCAGCAGCTAAGAAAAGAATTGTTAAAGTAGAGAAAGAAGGACAAGTGCATATCCAAGCTTCTTTCAACAATATCATCGTGTCTTTTACCAATATGACAGGTCAAGTGATCTCTTGGGGAAGTGCAGGCAAAGCTGGCTTTAAAGGAAGCAAAAAGAATACTCCATATGCAGCTCAATTGGCTACTGAAGAAGCAGCTAAAGTTGCCTACGAAGCTGGATTGAGAAAAGTAGAGGTTTTTGTAAAAGGCCCTGGATCTGGAAGAGAAAGTGCAATCAGAACAATATTCATCAATGGTATCGAAGTATCTACAATTAGAGATATAACGCCTATGCCACACAATGGATGTCGTCCTCCTAAAAAGAGAAGGGTATAAAAACCATTGAATTTATTTCAATCAACAAAGAAACAATTAATCAAAATTATCAGCTAAAAGCGCATTAACAATGGCAAGATATAGAGGTCCAAAAACAAAAATTGCAAGAAAATTCGGAGATGAAATCTTTGGATACGATAAGTATTTCCAAAGAAGAAAATATCAAAGTGGTCAACATGGACCTTCTAAGAGAAGAAAAACGCAATCTGAATATGCAATTCAATTACAAGAAAAGCAAAAAGCAAAATATACTTACGGTTTACTAGAGAGACAATTCGAAAATACATTCGAAAAAGCATTGAAGAAACACGGAGTAACAGGTGTTGTATTGTTACAATTACTTGAAGCGAGATTGGATAATACCGTGTTCAGATTGGGATTGGCAAATAGCCGACCACAAGCTAGACAAGTCGTATTACACAAGCATATTGAGGTGAATGGTCACGTTGTGAACATCCCTTCTTATTCTTTGAGACCAGGTGATGTAATCTCTGTAAGAGAGAAATCAAAATCATTGGATGTTATCTTAGGCGCACTTGCAGGTAAAGGAAAAACAGGCAATTGGTTAGAGATGAATACAGATACTTTAGAGGGAAGATTTATTCAGTTCCCTGATAGAGAAGATATCCCAGAGAAAATTAATGAGCAATTAATTGTGGAGTTGTACTCTAAATAATCAGTAAATTAAAGTAGTCTTTAAGAATTTAAATTTTAAAATACATTATGGCAATATTAACATTTCAAAAACCGGAAAAGATCATTCTTCAAAAATCAACAGAGTTTGAAGGTACTTTCGAATTCAGACCACTAGAGCCGGGTTTTGGTGTAACAATAGGCAATACCCTCAGAAGAATTCTTTTGTCTTCTTTGAATGGTTACGCAATTGTTGGAGTTAAAATTAGTGGTGTAGAGCATGAGTTTTCAACCATCAAAGGAATTACTGAAGATGTTACGGAAATCATCTTGAACCTCAAACAAATCAGATTTAAGAGAAATGTAGCTGAAGATAGCTATACAGAGAAAATCATCTTATCTATCAAAGGACAAGATGAATTCAAAGCAGGCGATATCGAGAAGTATAGCAATGTTTTCACAATCATGAATCCAGATTTAGTTATCTGCAAAATGACTGGAAACGTGAAATTAGATATCGAATTGACGATTCAAAAAGGAAGAGGATATGTTCCTGCAGAGGAAAACATGTTCCCTGAAATGCCACTTGGATATATTCCTATGGATGCGATTTTCACGCCAATCAAAAATGTACATTACACGATTGAAAATACGCGTGTTGAGCAAAGAACGGATTACGAGAAATTGGTTTTGAATATCAAAACTGACGGAACAGTTCATCCTGAAGAAGCAGTAAAAGAAGCAGCAAAAATATTCATCCAACATTTGATGTTGATCAATGATGACCATATCACGTTTGATCTTCCAACTGTGAAGAAAGAAGATGTAGTTGATGAGCATATCTTGCACATGAGAAAATTATTGAAAACCAATCTTGAAGATATGGATCTTTCAGTAAGAGCTTACAATTACTTGAAAGCAGCTAAGATCAACTCATTGGAAGAGCTTGTAACTTACAATACAAATGATTTGTTGAAATTCAGAAATTTCGGTAGAAAATCATTGGTAGAAATTGAGGAATTGTTGATTGAAAAAGGATTGTCATTCGGCATGGAAGTTTCAAAATACAGATTGCACGAGGATATTTAATCAAAAAAATAAGTTGAATGTGAATTCAGCTAGAATCATAAACTAAACAGATAATCTAATAATTAATTAGAAATGAGACACGGAAATAAAATAAACCATTTAGGTAAGAAAACAGCGCACAGATCAGCTATGTTGAGCAATATGGCTTCTTCATTGATCGAGCACAAAAGAATCAATTGCACCCTTGCTAAGGCGAGAGAATTGAGAAAATTTGTAGAGCCTATCATTACCAAAGGTAAAGAGGATACAACGACAAACAGAAGAACAGTTTTTAGCCATCTTCAAAACAAAGAGAGTGTAAAAGAATTGTTCAGCGAGATTTCTCAAAAAGTAGGCGATAGACCAGGTGGCTATACGCGTATCATCAAGTTGGGTCATAGATCAGGAGATGCAGCGGAAATGGCGATGATTGAATTGGTAGATTTCAATGAGACATACAATCCAAAAGAAGTTGCTAAAGCTGGCAAAACAAGAAGAGGAAGAGCTAAGAAAGTTGAAACTGCAGCACCAGTTGCTGAAGCGAAAGTTGAGGAGACTCCAGAGGCACCAGCAGTTGAAGAAGCTACAGAAGAGCCAACAGCAGAATAATTACAACAAACAAATTACTAATAAAAAAGCGCAACTTCGGTTGCGCTTTTATGTCCCTACCGCGAGCTTGTAGCCAGCAATAGGAATATCCTGATTGCTATCTGGACCTAGATAGCGCGATACCTGCACAGTGTAGGTACACCCATTAAAAAAATATGAGAGAATTGGCTTTAAGCATTTATTTTAGCAATAGTAAAATTTAAACTTAAAGGAAAAAATATGGAATTACAAGTAATTCAAAAGAAAATCTATGAAATTAGGGGCCATAAAGTGATGTTGGACTTTGATTTGGCAAGTCTTTAGATGTACAGACCAAAAATCTAAATTTAGCAGTTAAGCGGAATTTTATTGAGATTTCTAAAGATTTTTGTTTCAATTGATTAAAGAAGAATGGGAAGTTTTGAGGTTGCAAAAAGAGCCTCAAACAAGATCACAACGGAGAGAAGAGGCGGAATGAGGTATGTATCCGCATGCGTTCACAGAGTAAGGGGTTGCGATGCTGAGCAGTGTTTTAAATAGTGAAAAGCCATCCAGGTTAGTTTAAATATTATGGAGGGCATTTGTTGAGATAAGACGATTTGCGCTGAACTACAAGGAACTCAGTGACAGATTAAATGCTTTAGAAGGGAATGTCTCCGATGTAAATGATGCCATTAATTACCTGTTAAAAGCAGGCAAGCAGAAGGAGATTATGAAGAATCGCGTGAAGATTGGGTTTAAAGTGGATAAAAAGAAGTAAAAGAGATTTCAATTCTGAAAAGAGGCCTATTGCTAATGCGTGCTTGCAGCTCGTGGTTTATTGCATTGAACCTGTTGAGCAAAGGATTTTTTTATCTTTATTGCATGATTCGGAATTATGAATTTCAAAGTGAGGAAGGGTTATACTTTGCATCTTTCAATTTGGAAACATGAATTAGCTGAAGTACAGTTTGTAATGAAAGCCACGAGTTACAAGCTCTCGGTAGCGGTGGGTTTCATTATTTAATAAATAGATAAATATGAAATTTCTTTAAGAATAGATGACGATACCAAATGCTTATTTGAAGAAGCAATAAACTTTTTAAAGATTCTTTTGGATACTCTGACGAAGTAGCATTAAAGTATTTAGAGATTTACTATCATGGTGCAATCAAACTAAGACCTGAATATTTTAATAATGTATCTAATTTTGATATGTACTTTCACCATGATGGAGCTAAAATGTTAGCTCTTAAAATACAATATTGTATTTTAACAAATCAATTTTCATTAGATAATTTCGACAATTGGTTAATATCAAAAAAATATTTATGAAATATTTATCTGTTTTCTTTTTAATAGTTTTAGTATTTATGTTTTTATTTGGAATAGTTAAATGTTATGAATTACTTGATTTAAGATATAATGGGGTTATTACTTCAGCTAAAATAATTGAACTTAATGAAACTGCATGTGCTGAAACATCAATATGTTATTTCTATACTGTGAAATTTTATTTTAAAGATTCAATAGAAAATATTGCAAAATTAAGTTCATATGTTAAATATGGTAGTATAGGAGATACTATGTTGATTATGTATGACCCTTATAATATGGAAAACTTACATGAAGTGGATGATTATTCATTATTTAAAAACTATATCATAGGAAATTTGTTTTTACTTCTAGCTATAATTAGTTTGATTTGGTGTTTATTTAATATAAACAAAGTAGAAATATTTATAAAGAACTATATTAAATGAAACAGTGGTAGTGTATTAAAGCGATAGAAAAGTAGCGACACCTGCTGCGCTACCGCGAGCTTGTAGCTCGTGGCTTATTGTTTAATCGTCTGCTTGCAGCTCATGTTTGCATTGAAAGCATGAATATCGAAAGATTTATTTATCTTTATTTCACGATTAGAAATTATAAATTTCATAATGAAGAAGAGTTATACTTTCTATCTTTAAGTTGGAAATAATGAATTGGCAGAAATTTATTTTGTAATGAAAGCCTGGAGCTACAAGCTCGCGGTAGAGTGGGAACTGTTTCAAATATAGAACTTCATACAAAAAGGATGAATACAGAATTATTTAGATTAATAACATTTTAAAAACGGTATGGATATTTATATTAAAAATAGAACTATTAATAATGAAACTATTGAATTAAAAGCAGGTGACACAATAGTGGCCACATTACACAATGTAGTATTTAATAATTGTGAAGTTATTTTTAATGATACTTATAGAAATATTGTCTTAGGAGGTGTTGATTTTAATCATTGCAAAATGATTTTCAAAAAAAAATTTATTAATGCACAATGGAAAAGATCAAAAATATTAAATTGTACATTATCAGGTAATTTAATCGGCAATGATTTTGGGGGATTCCCTGATGACTTTTATCCTACAACTGAAAACTACCATGCCATATTTGAAAACAATGATTTATCAAATTGTATTTTGGATGGCATTCGTTTTTTTAAAGTAGATTTCAATACAAATATATTACCCCAATGGCCTAATTTCATAATTCTAATCCTATTAGAAATTCAGAAAGGATAAAAGATTTTTATGCAAAATATAATAAATCTGAATCTTTTTCACTTGATCAGTATCCTGAAAGTATTACAGGAATTGGAGAGTATTTTTGGAATAAATATAATAAAGATATACATCCATTTGAGAAGGAGTTTTTAGAAGCAATACAAAAAGAAAAGGATTTATTTATTGTAAATATTTAAGGTAGTGCATCAAAATGTCTGTTATTGTCTGGAAGTAATGAAAACAAGTTATAACGATTCCGAAAAACGGCAAATTGAAGGTGTGTTTTGTAAATAAAAATCTAAAATTGATAAGTCTTACTTTACATAAATGTAGATTAGAACTCCGCAGCGTGAGTGATAGTTGGCGGCATCCTGTAAATAAGCCACGAGCTACAAGCTCGCGGTAGCGGGGAGACCTTAGAATTCATTTGCAATGCGTTGGAACAACCTTCAACCAATCCCGACACTTTGTCGGGACATTCCTACACATTGTAGGAACACGGCGGCACCTAGCAACTAATACCCGTCAACCAACATCTAACAACCAACACCCAACAACTCTTTAGTTCATCCTAAAATCCTCAATATAATCCATCAAATCAGCTAATGGCATCATCCCCGCCATCTCTGGATCATCTGGAAGTGAACCCGCTTCTATATGGTCGATTTCCGTGGCGTAAATCTTTTCGCCGACTATCATATCCACGATAGTATAAATAGACGGCAGAAAGGCCTTATTTGAGCGCAATTCGAGAAATTCACGACAACATATTTTGATTCCAATCGAATCTTTGTCTTTTGGATTTTCTAATGGCAAAAACCACATCTCATTGGGCATTAATTTGATGCCTTCATAATCAAAAGTAAAATCAGTGCCCATGGGCGGCACAAATGCGATAAATTTCCAAGGTGCAATAGCTGGTGCTTCTGCTATCAATTTTTCTACATGATGAAAGTATTTGGTTTCTCCCTCTGCAGTGAGTATAAATTCGTGGACGCCCTCTTTCGGCAATCCAATATCGAAAAACAGTTCATCGCAATATCCATGCAGTGCATCTTGCATCGCATCCAATAAGTCCTCTTGCTCATCCTCGCTGATTTGATCGAGTTGGAGGTAGGCTTGATGATGGTCCTTAAACCAATCCCAAAATTGTGCAGGAGTCTTTTTCATTTTATGATTGCTTATTGGCAAATATACATGAATGCCGCTATGATGTGTGTTAAATAGAATTTTTTCTGTCTTGGCGCAAGCATTAGCGGAGCGGTGCTTGTGACTTCAATGATTATTTTGTGGCGCAAGCATTCACAGAGCGATCCTTGTGACGTCGATGATGAACAATTTTGTAAAGCACAAGCACCGTTCGTTCCTCACTAATGCTTGCGCCAATTACAATGCGCATGAATTTTAGATTCAATACTGCATTAAAGCCTAGCCAGTTTCATCTCACTGTTTTTCAATTTACTCGGATGCAATAGCGGCGCAATAATATCCTTGATTTCCATTGAAATGGCATTGATCAATCTCCACTTCGCATAGGGACGATGAAAGACGATACTGATCTCCCTAACTGGGAAAGGCGCTGTGAAATCGCGCACTTTCTTTTTGCGCTCTTTTGATAAATCATCGAAATACAATTCTGGAATGAGCGTCAAGCCCTCCAGTGTATCGACGATATTCAACAAACTATCAAATGAATTGGGATGGAAATTTAAATTGGAATTGATCTTCTTTGGACTCAGCGAACAGACATTGATGATTTGATCTGTCAGACAATTGCCCTGCTGGAGAAGCCATATATGCTCTTTTTTCATGTCTTTCGGTTTGATGAATTGTGTCGATGCATTTTTATTTTGCCATAGACCATGCTTTTCGCGATACAAGACAATCTCCTCTAGTTCTTTTGTGTCAAGTGGTGTAGACAATATGCCCGCATCGATTTCGCCCATTTTTAATTTTTGAATAATGCTCTCCGTGGTGATTTCTTGAATGCTCAATTTTAATTGAGGGTATTTTTTCAAGATAATGGGAACCACCCTGTGCAATAGATTGCTGGCGACAGTGGGAATAATGCCCAACCGCAATTCTCCTTCGATAATCCCCTTGAGTTCAGATGGAATGCGCTTGAGTTTATCGCTGTGGAATATCACTTTTTTCGCCTCTTCAAGTATTTTAATGCCACTATCTGTGGTGATGATAGGGTTGGTCTTTCTATCAAAAATGACTAGATTCAATTCCTCTTCTAATTTCTTTACCATCGTACTCAAAGTCGCTTGGGTTATAAAACACGATTCTGCTGCTTTGCTAAAACTCTTGTATTTATCTAAGGCGACGATGTATTCTAATTGTTGAATATTCATGATTTTTTAGTATTGATGCTATCAATAGCAAATATAAGAACTATTATCTTTATCAATGAAATGCTTGGGCTATTTTTGTGAAAATTTTTAATAACAAACTGAATTTAATATCATGAAACAAGTCATTTATGTATCGCTCATTTTATTTTCGGCAAATCTATTTGCGCAGAAGAAAAAGGCTGAATGCCCTATGGGACATGGAACAGAAGCTAAGACGGAAACCACTCAGATTAGGGAAGCAGCCTTGAATACTGCTGGCAAAAAGGAATGGTGGCCAAACAAACTCAATGTAGATGTGTTGAAACAACACTCCGAAAAGACAAATCCCATGGGGGAGAACTTCGATTATATCAAAGAATTTAAAACCCTAGATTATTTTGCATTGAAAAAGGACATTGAAAAGTATTGACCAATTCACAAGATTGGTGGCCAGCAGATTTTGGCAATTACGGACCGCTGTTTATTCGCATGGCATGGCATAGCGCAGGGACGTATCGCTCTGGCGATGGACGGGGCGGAGCAAGAGGAGGGCAGCAGCGTTTTGCACCTTTAAATAGTTGGCCAGATAATGGCAATTTAGATAAGGCGAGAAGATTGCTTTGGCCAATAAAACAAAAATATGGAAGCAAAATTCTTGGGCCGATTTGATGATATTGACGGGCAATGTATCGCTTGAGTCCATGGGTTTCAAGACCTACGGATTTGCTGCAGGTAGAGTAGATGTATGGGAGCCAGAGAGCGATGTGTATTGGGGTTCAGAGACTAAATGGCTAGACGATAAGCGCTATTCCGGAGGAAGAAAATTAGAAAATCCATTGGCTGCAGTGCAAATGGGTTTGATTTATGTGAATCCTGAGGGACCGAATAGGAATCCAGATCCGTTGAAAGCAGCTATAGATATCAGAGAGACTTTTAAGAGAATGGGTATGAATGATGAAGAGTCCGTAGCATTGATTGCAGGTGGTCATACTTTTGGAAAAACGCATGGTAAGGGTCCCGCTTCAAATGTTGGACCAGAGCCAGAAGCAGCGGGTATTGAAGCACAGGGATTTGGTTGGAAGAGCAAATACGGAACTGGAAAAGGCAAAGATGCGATTACTTCAGGACTAGAAGTGACATGGACTTCTACACCAACACAGTGGGGGTATGAATTTTTTAGAATCTTATTCAACAATGAATGGGAATTGACCAAGAGTCCTGCGGGCGCCCATCAATGGGTTGCAAAAAAAGGAAAGGATATTATTCCCGATGCATTTGACTCGACAAAAATGCATAAGCCAACCATGCTCACGACGGATTTATCATTGAGATTCGATCCTGTATATGAGAAGATTTCTATAAAATTTATGGAGAATCCCGAATTGTATGCGGCTGCTTTTGGCAAGGCTTGGTTTAAATTGACGCATAGAGATATGGGTCCAAGGTCAACTTATATCGGACCTGAAGCACCTAAGGAGGATTTGATTTGGCAAGATCCTATTCCTGCTTTAAATCCTCCAGTAATAGATCAAAATGATATGCAGAGTTTAAAGGCCAGTATTTTGAATTCGGGTTTGACCATCTCTGAAATGGTAACTACAGCTTGGGCTTCAGCTTCTACCTATCGTCATTCAGATAGAAGAGGAGGAGCCAATGGTGCGAGAATTCGCTTATTGCCGCAAAAGAACTGGGAAGTAAATAATCCTACAGAATTGACGCGCGTATTGACAATATTGGAAAAGATTCAGCAAAATTTTAACGAAAAGAATGTCAGCAAGAAAGTATCAATGGCAGATTTAATTGTCTTGGCTGGTTCTGCAGGTATTGAGAAAGCCGCTGAGAATGCGGGCTATAAACTGAGCGTGCCATTTACGCCTGGCAGAATGGATGCCTTGCAAGATCAGACGGATATTGAATCATTCAATTTATTGGAGCCGATGGCAGATGGATTTCGAAATTATTTGAAGAAACAATATACTTTATCTACTGAGCAATTATTGATTGACAAAGCACAATTGTTGAATCTATCCGCTCCGGAAATGACTGTATTAATTGGTGGAATGCGCACTTTGAATGCCAATTACAATCATTCAAATCATGGTATATTCAGCGATAAAAAAGATATGTTGAATAATGATTTCTTTGTGAAATTGCTCGATATGAATACGGAGTGGAAGGCCAAAGATGATACAAAAGAAATCTATGAAGGCTTGAATAGAGCGACTGGAAAAGTGACATGGACTGCGACAAGAGCTGATTTGGTATTTGGTTCAAATTCCGAATTGCGCGCACTAGCTGAAGTATATGCGAGCAATGATGCCAAAGAAAAATTTGTTAAAGACTTTGCTGCCGCATGGACGAAAGTGATGAATTTAGATCGGTTTGATGTAAAGTAATATCAGCATAGTTATATACTAATATGCCCATTGAAATATTCTTTTCAATGGGCATTTTTATGAATTCATTTTTAAAAAATGTTTACTTAAACTTTGCAATCAATTTATCCCATCCCGCTATTTTCCCAAAAACACTGACTATTCCGCCCATCATGCTCATAATAAATGGTGGATGAATACTAGAAAATTCTTTTAACCCCAGTTTAGGAACGAGGTAAAAATATTTCATCAAATTGATCATACTCCCAGGGTTTTCAATATCTAATGTTGCAAGTATTTGAAACATCCGATGCGTATCTGCGCAAGGAGAATAAGTCACTGTTATGCATGATTGCCCTTTGACAGCGTTGTTTACAGCATGTGCGATTCCCTTGGGGACAAAGAAATCTTCTCCTGGTTTTTTCGTAATCTTTTCCCCATTGACTTGAAAGGTAATTTCCCCTTTTGTAATAAGGAAATGCTCGTCCATATGGTGGTGAACATGCGGAGGAACGCTGCCCCCAGCTTCGATAGACCAATCCATGACAAAGGAATTTTCATCATAGGACTTTGGATGAAAAATTTCTTTGCCCATTTGAATCGGTTTGAAAATGTCTACGCTCATGCAAATATTATTTATAAGGCTCAATGATTAAGTAAGGCCATCACTCAGAAATAACTCATATTCTAGCACGACATTTCAATCTATTCAATCAGATATAAGTATCCGAGGTCACAGCTAAATCCAAAAATAATTAAATTTGAATAATTATTCATGAATCTTTATCAGATAATTCCACCGAACTCAATCGTAATTCGTAACTCGACAATCGTAATTCCCAAATCACATCTCGTCTTCCCGATTCACCACAGCTAATCTCATCATTTCCATCACCTCGATATAGATAAAATCAAATTCATCCACTACTTTTCCCTTTATCCAATACACACCTATTCCAGTAAAGGGATATTTTTTTAGTGAAGGGGGAAAGTGCACCGTATCAATCCAATTTCCTTCATAATCCAAAAATGTCCCAAAGCTCATTCGCTCGCCTTTGCTTGTGGCAGTGCGTTTATTGGTTACGAGATAGCCATATGTTTCAATGATCTTGCCTACATGATTTTTTAAATTCTTGGAGAGCATTTGATCAAATGCCTTTTGCTCCTTAACCATATCAAATGGAGAGCAGAGTGCAAATCCCAACAATTCAATCTCATCATAAGCATCATCTTTTGGATTATAGGTGAGTGCTGGTAAGATATATTCTTTTGTTACGTGTTCGAATAATTCTCGCGAAGGAATATGCTGTGAAGCTGAGGAAGAGAGCATCATGGCATCCCATAATAATTCTTTTTTCTTCCGTTGTGTAAATCGAAATGCCCCGACGCGAATCAATAAGCGCATTTGTTCGATGGAGATAAATACGCGCTGCATGAAGTTTTGCAAGTGTTTGAAGGGCCCATTTTTTTTGCGCTCATGGAGAATGGCTTCAACAGTATGCGCCTCCAATTCTGAAATCATAGAAAGCGATAGATAGATATGCTTGTCTATTAATACTGCGCAATCTTCACTTGTATTGACGCATGGAGCTTCAATAATTCCGCCATGCATGCGCGCTTCGTGTAAGTAAATTTCTGTTCGATAAAAACCACCGCCATTATTGACAGTTGCGGTCATATACTCCAATGGGTAATGGGCTTTGAGATAGAGCGCTTGATAACTCTCTACGGCATAACTCGCAGAATGCCCTTTTGAAAATGCATAGTTTGCAAAACTCTCAATCTGATTCCATATATCGTCAATGATTTTTAAACTATAATTTTTTTCGAGGCAATTCTTATAGAAATTTTCCTTTACCACGTCAAACTCATTGCGCTGCTTGAATTTCCATGACATTCCCTGGCGCAGGTAATCTGCTTCGGCCAAAGTTAATCCAGCGAAATAATGTGCCACTTTGATAACATCTTCTTGATATACCATGACGCCATAAGTCTCTTCAAGAATTTTATATAAGACGGGAATGGCTTTCTGCGCACGTTCCCGCATCTCTAGATTTCTAAATCGCAAAATATACTCGCGCATCATGCCGCTTTTGGATACGCCTGGGCGAATAATGGAAGAAGCAGCTACCAATCTCAAATAGTCACTCGCTTTTAACTTGGCCAATAGCATGCGCATAGCAGGTGATTCGATATAAAAGCATCCAATACATTTACCTACAGACAATAAATCCCTGACTGCCTCATCTTTTTTAAATAGATCTATATCATCGAGTGGTATTTCTATGTCATATTTTTCCTTGACCATCTCAGCAGCATCTTTGATTTTGCCCAATCCGCGCTGACTGAGAATGTCAAATTTATAGAGACCAATATCTTCCGCTTCTAGCATGGAGAATTGTGTGGTGGCATATCCCTTGGGGGGCATGAAGGTCGCGGAATAGCAGGTAATCGGTTTTTCTGAAATGATGATACCGCTGGAATGTATGCTGAGATGATTGGGCAATCCCTGCAATAGATGGCTGTATTGCAAGACCAATTTGCCGATAGAATCAGCTTCATCATAGGTTTTTAGTCGCTGCAATTTGTCAATTTCGTGTGGTGGCAGACCAAATACTTTCCCCAATTCCCTCGTCACGGAATCATGCTGATAAGTAGAATAGGTAGCGAGCAAAGCCGTTCTCGCTCGACCAAATCGATCGAATATATAACGCGTGATATCATCGCGATCAGTCCATGAAAAGTCCATATCAAAATCCGGAGGATTGCTGCGAAATGGATTGATGAATCGCTCAAAATATAAATCCAATTCGATGGGGTCGACATTGGTGATGCGCAATAGATAGGCTACAAGGCTATTTGCGCCGCTTCCTCTTCCGATATAAAAGTAATTCTTGTGTCGGGCATAAGAAATAATATCCCAGTTGATCAGAAAATAAGAAGCGAAGCCCATATCTTCAATGACCTTGAGTTCTCTTTCCACCCGCTCCTGCACCTCAGCAGATGGGTTTTTATAACGAAGGGCAATGCCCTTGGCGCACTCTGATCTGAGCAGAGCCATGTCTTCACTCAAACTCCCGCGAAAGAATTTTAAATTTTTATTGGCAAATTTTCCAAATTCAAAATCGATTTCGCTCTCTTCCAATATACGCTCTGTATTCCTTATGATGATGGGATATTCTTCAAATTCTCGCAAGATTTGTGTAAGTGCAATCACTGTCTCAATTGGCCGTGCTTGCTCATTTTCCTTTAACTTGCTGAGTAGTGTATTTTCATGGATAGCCCGGATGAGTCGATGTGTATTGTAATGTTTTTTTTGTACAAATGTCAAGGGTTCCAAGATGACCATTTTCTCTACTTGATGCTTGGCCAGGGAGAAAGGGATCTGCAAAATTTCCCGATGTGAAATGCCGATGTATTCATGCTCGCGCAATTTCCAACCGCCATATTGTTTAAACGGATATATAATATGCGCATGCTCAAATGGGGGTGATTGTTGAGCAAATTCACGCTCTTCATGTAAATGCGCACTCAGGTGTTCATTCAATTCTTTAAACCCTGCGTTGTTTTTGGCTATGCCAATATATTTCGCTTCTATACCATTTCTAAAGTCGATCCCAATTCCCGCTTGCATTTGGTATTTAGCGGCCAAGCGCATCGTATCGATGCACGCAGATGTATTGTTGATGTCGGTGACGATGCATTTTTTATAGCCTTTTGCGCGCGCTTCATCGAGCATTTCTTCAATAGAAAGGCTACCATATCCAAAGCTGTAATAGGTGTGGCAATTGAGCAACAAAGCGTTTATCTTTATTCGATAAATCTAGTTGAATCTATTCAATATCGCTATGCTTGTGCATATCTTTTTAGTGTTTTAATTCGCTGTTTGAGCTGCTTAATCTTCTTGTTCGATTTGATTTCTCATCTCATGAGAAAGCGTCTTGCCGAGGAAATTGTCTAATAAAATGTGTACGACATATAATATAGGCGTGGTGCAAAGGGCTAAGATAAACTTGTAGATATAGTTGTTGATGGCGACTGCCATGACTCGATCAAAATCCCAACCTGCAGCGATGTAGAAAGCGAGAAAAATGACGACAAAACTATGAATCGCTTGAGATACGATGGTCGATCCCGTTGCTCTCAACCAAAGGTATTTGCCTTTTGTTGCATTTTTTATTTTTTGAAAGATAAGAACATCGATTAATTGACCCATGATAAACGCCACCAAAGAGGCATAGATTATATTCATCCCTTGTCCAAAAATACCTTGATATGCCGCATTCATATCTGGAATTCCCTTGTCGACATTGATGGTCACCCACCATTCCGCGGGTACGGTATGAATTGCTAGGTAAACGACAATAAAGGCATAACTGATAATTCCCGCAGCGAGGTAAGACAAGAATTGCACGCCTTTTTCTCCATAATACTCATTGATTACATCAGTCATGATGAATACAACCGGCCATATAATCACTCCAGCTGTATACGTGAGGGATAATTCAATATTGAATAGATGGTATTGCAATGGCTGAAAACCTAGTGTTCTTTCGAGAGAGAAAATTTTTACACCAATAAACTCAGCAAGAAGGGCATTGGCTATAAAAAAGGCCCCTAAGACAATAAATAATTTTTCTTTTTTACTCATAGAATTCAATTGACTTGGCCATAGAATGATGAGAGGCGCGAGAAAAAGGATTGCTATTTCCGCAGATGGATTTTATATAAATGAAAATCATCGAATACATGCGCTTCTTGATTTCTGCTTATCAAATTTGAAAGGCAGGATTTATTGATAAAGATATACATTTACACTTTATTTTTATCAAGATGTTGCGCAGAGCTTTTCCCAATATTACCAATGTTGTAAAGTACATTGTCTTAATCAATATACTCGTGTTTTTAGTGGGCATGTATTTTGAATCAACGCAGCAAATGGATTTGGCTAGTTTGGGTGGATTGCATTATTACGCCTTGCCTGGATTCCAGTGGTTTCAAATATTCACCTGTATCTTCTTACATGGCGGATTTATGCATCTCTTGATGAATATGATTACCCTCATCTCTTTAGGTTCAGCGCTCGAGCAAATGTATGGTCCAAAGCGCTTTCTCATTTTCTATTTAGTCTGTGGCTTTTTTTCTTCAATCATCTCCTTGATTTTTCAGGGCGTGGATGTTTATACCTATACGGGTAGTTACTTTCCAGCTATTACAGATTTATTGGAAATCCCCCCTAAAGTCTTATCCATCTCTGTTGGCGCGTCTGGGGCAATTTACGGGGTGTTTACAGCTATTGCGATGACCAATCCCAATGCATCATTCTTCATCTTTTTTATACCATTTCCCATCAAGGCAAAAAACTTACTCATCGGTTTGATTTGCTTAGAGTTCTATCTAGGGGTATCTCATTTTGAATGGGATTTTTTCGGTCATTGGGCGCACTTAGGGGGCGCTGCAACTGGTATGGTGCTCGCATCAATTTTTTCTAGAAGAAGGTTTTGAGGATTTAAAGACCATCATCGAACAGAAGTAGGAGAGCAGTCCCGCTCCAAAAGACGCCAATAAAATGGCCAATTTAGAAGCATTGATCAGCTCTGGTGAATTAAATGCTATCAAAGTGATGAAGATGGACATCGTAAATCCAATACTGGCCATCAGGCTAATACAAGTAATTTCTAGCCAATTCGCATCTTGAGGCAACTGTGTCCAATTCAATTTACTCGCGATATAAGTGAATAGTAATATCCCCAACGGTTTACCTAAGAGCAATCCTGCTATAATGCCCATGCAGTAGGTCGTTCCGATATTGTCAAAGTGAAAGACAATTGCGGTATTGGCCAATGCGAAAAGTGGTAGGATAAAATAAGCCACTGGAATATGCAATTTCTCCTGTATCTTATAGGAGATATTCTCTCGATTCTCCTTGTCAAAGGGGATGACAAATGCGGTGATTACACCAGCGAGAGTCGCATGTACCCTGAGTTCAACATCAAATACCACATACTTATGCCACCGATGATATAAGGCAAAAAGTGGTTTACTTTTTTCGATTGAGTATGAATAGAAATGCCCAAATTCCTGCAACACCAGCGAGATTGATCCAGAAGATAGATGACGAGTAGAAAAAGGCGATTACTATGATTGCACCTAAATCATCTATTACCGCCAAGGCAGTCAACAATACTTTTAAGGAATTGGGAATTCGATTGCCTAAGAGGGAAAGCACTGCAAGGGCAAATGCAATGTCTGTTGCCATGGGTATGCCAAATCCATTTGTATAGGCCGTTCCTCGATTGATAAAAAGGTAAATACAAGCTGGAAGAATCATACCACCCAATGCAGCGAATAAAGGAAAGGAAGCGGATTTGAAATCAGACAATTCTCCGATGTATATTTCTCGCTCCAATTCCAATCCAATCAATAAAAAGAATATGGCCATCAAGCCATCATTGATCCAATGTTGAAGGGAGTGATGAGCGAATTGAACTTGCCAAAAATTCAAATAAGTTTCACCAAAAGAACTATTTGAAATGCATAAGGAAAAGATCGTGCTGAGGATGATGATGATTCCTCCAGCCTTCTCACTCTTGAAAAATTGATTGAAAAATAATGACAATGGTTTCATGTTACAATTTATAAGTCCTTTTTTAAACAAACAAGGCTGCCTAATAGGCAGCCTCGAAAGTATAAATTTAATCTAAAATTATTCAATAACAAGTTTCTTGATAGATGAACCTTTTTCAGTTGCAATTTCTACTAAATACAATCCCTTCGTTAGAGTGGATACATCTAATGTCTTGCTACCTGTTGTTTTGCCATTTTCTTGGTTGAATACTTTTTTATCTCCCAATACATCAACAATCGTAATATTGAACTTCTTGAATGTTTCACTCGTTGTCAAAGTCACCTTATCCACTGCTGGATTAGGGAATAATTCAATTTTATTGTCAACTTCAACATTATTAATGCCTACAGTACCAACTTGGATCATCTTCTCTACTTTACCAAAAGCACCAGCCTTATTAGTTCCACTCAAAATTACTTTATAAGTATTCGCTGTTGGATATTGTTTGTTTGGTGGGAACTTCGAGGCATTCGTTGGTCCTGAACCAAAACTCCAATTCCAAGTGACAATGCGGAAACTATCCTCATTGCTCGTATTCGTGAAAGATACGGTTCTTGTAGCATTATTTACGGTGTATCCAAAATCAAATTTTGGAGGCAATAATGCCATAACCGGAATAATGATTGAATCTGTCGTATTGCCGCCATCTTTAACTACATAGACGATAAAGCCTTTGCCCAAGTGAGCGGTTGGAATTACTTTTAATGACGAATCTACAGTTGCTCCCGCACCATTATCTTTTCCGCTGCAAGTCAATCTTGAAACAGTGAATTTAGGAAGTGACCATCCTGGAATAACATTGCTAGCTGAATCCAATTTGATAAACAAGGTATCAGTTACCGTAGTCAAAGCCAATGAAGTTCCGAAGATCGCAGTGCTTATTTCACTCTTATTGATTGAAACACCATCCAAGTATTTGTAGAATATTGGGTTTTCTGAAACTGGAGCAGTCGGTTGCTCGAATTCACAAACAACATATGGAATTTCCCAAGTTGTATTTCCAGCATTGGCAAATACAGAGTTTGAAGCAACCATTTGGAATGCTTTTTCGCTTATAGCTGTTCCTTTTGTAATGTCTTTGATTTTAGAAACTTTCTTTGCGCCAAAATCTGCCGCAAACATTCTAATATTTGGAGCCGCATTGTCCAATCCTCCTGAAGTATTGTCTACATAAGAGAAGAATCCGAAATTGCCATCTGGGCTAATTCCAGCTTGCATTCTATTATTGTTGGCATAAGTTCCTGTTGTTGCTGAAGCAAGTGTTCCGCGTATAGCTTTAACTTGACCCATGTAGGATGCATACCATTGGCAGCCTGGTGAACTTGCCTTATCGTTTCCGATATAGTACAATTTTGTGTTTTCGTTTGTCGCATTATTAGAGATAAAATCGCTAAATGAAGTTGTTTGAGAACCATCTAATATCGCAGTTATAGCTGCTAAATGCAAGTTGCCTGCATTGTCGACAAGCGCTGAATAATCAATTACATGCACCAATTCTGTTGCGGTTACATTCGTCGTGTCAATTCCAACTACTTTGTGAATATCGATAGCATTCATAGCTGACCAAGTAGAACCGCTGTCTTCAGTCTTATAATAGCAAATCGTGAATACACCACCTCTTTTACCGCTATCAGCGACTAAAGTGACATAACCGTATTTTCCATCTCTGCTAAATGAAAGTCTAGGATTGATGATATTTAAATCGATATCTCTCCATCTAAATGGCAATTTAACATAATCCCAATCTACTTTTTTGATTGTTTCATTCCAAGTTCCCTTGTTCAATACGATATTAGTATCAACGATTACTTGATTCGTTCCTACTGAACTATCCATTCTCGTAATATTCCAGAATTGACCAAACTTTCCTGTACACATGCTTCCTGCTGGATCTAAATCCTTTCCAACTGATCTATATGGCGGAATATAAGTTTCATCTGTGAATGAACTTGAATTGCCAGTTAAAGATGCTCTACCATGTGAATAAGCTCTCCAAACGGGTGTTGTATTCGCTGGCACTGATGAACCTAAGTGGTAGGTTCCAAAATAAATCAAATAAGCGCTATCCGCTTCATTCATTGTATTTGTCATTGGATTATATATCGTCGCACCAGGGAATCTGCAAGCTTTTCCGGCAGACTCTGAGCCAGATGGATTCAATTTTCCAATATTGATGGTAAAATTAGCCCCTCTATCTTTAGAAATGTCATATCTGTATTGACCATTATTTCCATCATCAGAAGTGAATACTTTGAAATTAGTTCTGTGAATAAACAATACAGTATTGAGTTTGTTGTCTACTGCCAACTGGGTTACTCCTGGATCAATGCGCTCAAGGCATTTCCAGACGAACCGATATTTCTAATCGTGAATTGTGAAAAAACGGGTGATAGAGATCCTATCATCGCTATTCCAAGTAAAAGTTTTCTCATGGATAGTTAATTTTAATTAAAATTTATAGATACAAATGTAACCTTTTTTTAAAACTGGAATAATTTAATTTCTTATGATTAAATTACTTTTTCTTTGAATTTTGTTGCACTTTCTTCGCTTCTTCCGCCTGTGCCATGATATCATCCATCTTTTGCTGGAAAGCGCTCTTCTTCTTCGGCGTTTTCTTATGTGCCTCTATCTCAGCGCGAACCGCCTCTTCTGAAATAAAATATTTTGTCACCAAGAATTGTTGCGCCATAGAGATGACATTTTGCAACAAATAGTAATAAGTCATCGCTGCTGGGAATCCGTTGAACATAAACATCAACATCACTGGCATGAAATAAGTCATATACTTCATCTGATCGGCCATCGGACTGCTCGGCTGATTCTTCTGCATATACCAAGTCATTCCGATTTGTGTAATTGTCATCAATATGGTAAACAAACTGATGTGATTTCCGAAGAGTGGAATATTGAATGGAAGCGTCCCAATGCTGTCAAAAGTACTCAAATCCTTTGCCCAGAGAAAGGACTCATGCCTCAGCTCAATCGACGCAGGGAAGAAATTCACCATCGCAATGAGCAAAGGCACTTGCAATAATGCAGGCAAACAACCACTCATTTGACTAACCCCTGCTGCACTCATCACTTTCATCTGCTCTTGAGCAAATTTTTGTTGGTCATCGCCATATTTCTTGCGGATTTCATTCAATTCTGGTTGCAATACTTTTGTCGCTACACCCAATTTGAAAGTCTTATAAGATAGCGGCAATAAGAGCGTCTTGATAAACAAAGTCATGATCAAGATGATAATGCCATAGTTTGAGAAAAATTGCGAGAGGAAATTGAAAAGTGGAATGATGAAATATTCGTTGAATACCTTGGTCCAGCGCATCAAGACGAAGTCTGGACTGAGCGGAATCAACTTCTCTCCACCAAAATCCAATTGTTTCAACAAATTGTACGAATTCGGTCCGATATAGAATTGTAAATCCGCTGTAGTGCCCTCTATTTGCAATTCGGTGCTGTATTTCTTCACATAAGCCGTATCGTCTTTCATGAAATAAGACTTCATCTTTCCTTGTTTAAAGCCATTCTTGGCGATTAAAAGGGAATTGAAAAACTGCTGCTTGAAACTAATCCAACGGAAACCCTTGTCCACATTCTTTTCCTCCGTCTCGCTCAAACTCAAATACTGAATATTCTTCTCATTCGGGTCGAGGTAATAAATGGATGAATACATGCGCTCGCGCGTCACATCAGCCTCTTGTTGCTTCACTACTTCAGACCAGTTGATGGTTAGATTCTTTGCAGTGCCGCCGTTGTGGGCGATTTTATAATCGATCAAATAGGAGTTCCCCGTCAAGGTATACACCTGTTGGAATGTCTCATTGCCCTTGTGAACATGAAATTTAATTGTCGCTAAATCTTTATCTTTGATTACAGTAGCATTGCCCTCTTGGTCGAAGATAAGGTCTTGTGTATTGGCATCGCCGAGGTTGAAGCCAAATTTCGAATTTGCTTGATCAAATAAGATAACTTTAGTTTCCTTGTATGATTCGTGCTCTTTGAGTTCTATTTTAGAAATTCTACCGCCTTTATTGCTGAAATACACTTTCATCAAGCTATTTTCGACCATGGTCAACTTTTCTTCATTGCCTTGATTGGCAACCCATCCAGCATTGCTTGAGCGGGCTGTATCAGCGATAGTAGCCGTTTGAACAGCAGTAGTGGCAATGGCGTCAGCTTGAATGGGCGCATGCGCACTATCTTTTGAGCTCAATGCCTCTGTAGGAGGAGCGACGACAGCGGGTCTATTTTTTAAATAAAAAAAGAAAAGAAGGGTGGTAAGTGCAATCAGCGCAATACCGACTAAGGTGTTTTTGTCCTTTAACATAGGTTGATTAAATGAGGGGCAAAAGTATGAAAATTAGGTAAAGAACGGCGCATATTCTATCGATTTTTGAAAGTATATCGCGAATTGAATTAGAAAAATCAAAAAGAAACCCATATCTTCGTCACCCCAAAGCTAAAAAACAAGGAGAGTTGTCCGAGTGGCTTAAGGAGCACGCTTGGAAAGCGTGTGTGCGAGTGATCGTACCGAGAGTTCGAATCTCTCACTCTCCGCATCTTCCCGAGTGCAAGTGGAAATCGAAAAAAGCCATTTGCACTTTAAAGGTCCTAGCTGCCGCTAGTTTGCAACTCTTGGTTTTATAAGTAATTCAGCCCTTATGAAATATCCAGACACCACAAACCAGACACCAGACACCAAACACCAGACTCCCAACAACTAAACAACAAACGGAAAATCGCTTTCCTTTCCTTCGGATAATCCTCAAATTTCTCCTGATACCATCTGTGATTTGCAAAAGCGCGCGGCAATAAATTGGCGATCGTCCAAAGCGCAAAGACCGCTGCTGCTGGACTCCAGCTCATCACGGCAAATCCTATCCACTCTATCATCTCACCAAAATAATTCGGCGAACTGATGTAGCGGTATAAAAATCCGCGGGGGATATAGTATTTGTTATCGCCCTCTTCCCTCAATTGTATTAAGATTTTATCTGAGTAGAAATGGATATAAATCCAGCGATGAATAATACAAATCCAATCCAAAAACAGGCTTGATGCGTCCAATTTTCATCGATATAAGAGGCGCAATTTCCAAAGAAACTTCCATTGGTATAGCCATTCACAGAATTGAAAAACACTGCCATCAATACCACACTGAGCGGTATTTTTTTCGCGCTCGTCTTGGTCATCAGTGGAAATAAAATACTGCGATAGAAATAGTGGAACATCCAAAAACTATAGATGAGAATAAGCACATCGCTTTTCGGTCCATCTCCTGTCCAAAAGAAATAGGAGAGTGCGATGGGAGAGACCAGTTCCATGATAAACCAACCCAAGCGATTGGATATCATCATACCCCAACCACTCCGAATATGTTTTCCATAGGGAGCGCGGATAAAAAATAAGGAAATTAACGTGAGCAGAGCAATACCAGCCCAACCAATAAGTATCGTATGTAGAAATTCACAATTCATTGACACAAATATAATGGAAACGATGCATTTCTATGAATTTCGTTGAAGCATCTTTAAAATGCCACGAATGCACGAATACTTTGCGAATTTATTCGTGCATTCCCCCTACTTCGTGGGGACATGGCGTGGCTAAAAATACAATGTGCAATAATTTCACGCTACTTATTCGTGCATTCGTGGCAATCAAACACGTTGCAAAAGGACTTATAGTCCGCTTTAAACCTATGAAGCATTTGACAATTTATTGACCTCAAATTGATTTACGATGCACTTACGTGCATGTCGCTTTTAAATATTATCAACGAATGCGAATACATCCTAAAATATATTCGTGCATTCCCCCTACTTATTGGGGACACGGCGTGGCAATAAAATATGATACAAAAGGACTTTTAGTCCGTAATAAACCTGCGGACATCTATTCTTATAGAGAAATTCAAAATCCATTCGGCTCTAACATCTCAAGAATTATTCGTGCATTCCCCCTACTTCGTGGGGACACGGCGTGGCAATGAAACAC
Source organism: Bacteroidota bacterium (assembly GCA_016713645.1). Classification (GTDB taxonomy): domain Bacteria; phylum Bacteroidota; class Bacteroidia; order Chitinophagales; family JADJOU01; genus JADJOU01. The sequence goes on along the minus strand of JADJOU010000001.1, from coordinate 130,867 downwards.
ATTGCAAAAGGACTTTTAGTCCTTTGTCTACCTATAAAAATCCAGCATTAATGATGCAGAATATTCGAAATAAAACACGTGGATTTCCCTTTAAATCGATATTGTTTTAAAAATAGCATCCACTTGCTTTTTCAAAGCATCGATATCGCCATTATTTGTCAAGGTATAATCTGCGAGCGCTATGCAACCGCCCAAGTTTTGTTTCTTCGGATCATCGCTGCGCATTTCTCGCGCTTCATCTTCGACAAACGTCTCAAAGGATATTCGATCCGTCTCCGATTTTCTGTCCCAAATTCGCTTATAGCGAATGGCTTGATCTGCATCCACCGCCAATAAAATAAACTTGCCACCCTTGCGCAATGTCTCTATTTCTCCTATGGTACGGATACTCTCGATAATACAATTTTTATTGCTCTCTTTCGCCTGTCGATACAATTCCTCGATTAAAAAACTAGGAGAATTGTGTTCTGCGCGTAGCGCATTGGCAGTGATGGTCATCGTATCGCGATTCACTTCCATGCCTTTGGATTCTATAATAGAAGTCAGGTATTTGCGCACAGAGAAATGCTCAAAATGATATTTCTCTATTAAGTAGTCGACAATGGTCCCTTTTCCTGCACCAAGTGTTCCCGTAATTCCGATGATAATCATGCAGTGAAAGTAATTAGTTTCCCTTTATTCGCGCACAATTTTTTTATACTGAACACCAGAATTCGTTGTGATTTCTACGAGGAATATACCTTTTGCGCATAAACTCATATCAACTCGAACCATGCGCTCACTCGCCTGAATGGTTTGTATCAATTGTCCGATTTCACTGTATATAGAAATGCGATTGATTGCCTCTTCAGACGCAATATGCAAGATATCGCTTCTCATAAGCGGATTTGGATATAGGTGAATGGGGTTTTCAATTTGATTTGAAATAGAATTCGGGATAATCGTGGTGTCATTATCAATGATAGTCAAAGTGTGATTAGCTGTGCCGAGAATGGCCCCATTCGTTGGGTTTGATAAAGTGAATACCATCGTCTCATTGCTCTCGTCCAACACATCATTGGCGATTGGAATATTGATCAATTTAGTTGCAGTATCATTGGCCGCCCAAGTGATAACTTGACTTGTAAAAGTGTGATCTAAATTATTGATGGTGCCGCTAGTCAAAGCCATATTCACAGTGGAGGCATTAGGACTCATATGGCTGATTTTAACTGCTATTTTTGCTGTCCCAACACTTTCATTTACTTGACCGCTCAAGGTGGTGAAAGATATTTTTAGCGTATCATTATCTTGTATATTGACGGTATGAATGCTGTCTGCAATCAAGACGGCGCCATTTGAAGGAATGCTCAATTTGAATGTAATCGTCTCGATACCCTCTGCAATCATATCATTACTTATATTGAGGTTGACAAATTTATCTGCAGAATCATTGGCATTGAAAACTAAAGTCGTCGTGTTCAAAGTATAATCTAATCCGCTCGCACTTCCTCCAATCACAGAAACTCCGACTGTCGTTGAATTATTATTTGGATTATTCAAACTCACAGCAAAACTATGCGTCGCATTATTTTCACTTGTATTCGAACTCACTTGCGCAAATTTAATTTTTGGAATAATTGTTAAGTCATTGTCGATAATAGTAGCTGTGAATAACTGCCCAGCAGTCAATCCACCATTATTTGCAGTCATGGTGATTGTGAATGTTTCATTGCTTTCTACCAAGGCATCATTGACAATATTCGCTGAAAAATATTGTGTACTCGTATCATTGGCACTGAAGTTTAAAGTAGAATTTGTGCTTGTATAATCAATATTATTGGTCGCAGTTCCCGCATTGAATATACCATTCACTGTTGTTGGATTTGGACTGAATGCCGTTAGTTTTACGCCAATCTGCGCATTTCCTGCTGCTTCACCGAAATTAGCACTTGGCGAGACAAAGCGCACTTTTAAAGTGTCATTGTCCATGATGTTGAGCGCATATTTATTCGCAGAGGGAATACCTCCATTGCTCACTGAACTTATTTCAAATGTCGCCATTTCAGTAATTTCAATGCGGATATCTTCTATTGGATTTACATCAATAAAATAAGTGGAAGTATCGTTTGCTGGAATTAATACACTGGTGCTCGCGAAATTATAGTCTGTATTCAAGATGGCTGTATTGGTTCCAGAGGCAAAAACACCTATATTGACAGATGTTGGAGCATTATAGAATGCTGTTAATTTCACAGGAACTTTATGTGTTATACTATTTTCATTGATTGAATTCGATACTGCTCCAAATTGGGCTTTCAGCGTATCATTGTCTTGAATCGTGATAATGAGTATACTGTCGCTGCCGATAATAATGCCTCCGGTTGGATTGCTCAATTTTAATTGAATGGTTTCATTCCCTTCAACGATGATGTCATTGAGGATATTCAAACTGATATTCTGACTGCTTGAATTTGCAGGGAAATTGACGGTCTGATTGGTGAAATTATAATCAACTCCACTAGTTGCATTTCCAAGTCCAGATATGCTCACATCGACAGAAGATGCTGTTAAAATAGCAGATGCCATGTTGATGGCGTAATTGGATGACCCACTATTTTCTGATTTTGTAATTGCTGTATTCGCAAAATAGAATTGATTGCTCTCATTGTCTTTGATCGATAAATCGTGATTCTGCCCAATCGTAATAGCTCCATTATTGCCTGTTAAATTGAATACAATCGTCTCATCACTTTCTAACAATGCATCATCCACAATATTCAAAGTAAAGAATTTTGTTGCCGTATCATTTGCAGCGAAAACCACTGAACTATTGGTCATGGTATAATCAGTGCCTGAAGCTGTTCCACCAGCAATTGTCGCATTGATGGTCGTGGCATTTGAACTAAATGCATTTAATTTTACGCCTACTTGAACAGATCCGCTGTTTTCACTGAAGGAAGAACTAGTTTTGGAGAAAATAGCTTTTAAAGTATCATTGTCGTTAATGGTAACGGTATGCATGGAATCAGCGCCGATAATGGCATTATTCGTTGGATTAGAAAACTTAAATTGGATGGTCTCATTGCCTTCCACTTGAATATCATTCACTATATTCAAGTTGACATTTTTAGGCGTTGAATCATTGGCCGCAAAATTGACAGTTGTGGTGGTTAAACTATAATCAGAGCCATTTGCTGTTCCACCTACGGCAGTTATGTTTACTGAAGTTGGACTTGCATTTGGTTTGTTAAGTTTTACTTGAAAACTATGTACAGCATTACCTTCAGAAATATTTGAAGAGATGCTGTTGAATTGAATAATCGGAGCAAAATCATTGTCGATAATGGTCCCTGTAAATTGCTGACCAGTTGTTATTGCTCCATTATTGGCGATCAATCCCAACAATAGATTTTCATTGCCTTCGATAAGGGTATCATCAACGATTGTCGCGCTAAAGAATTTAGTAGCCGTATCATTTGCAGCAAAATTTGCTACAACGGTGCCAGGTGTAAAATCTGTAACAGAACTCGCTGTTCCTCCAATTATATTAGCAGATACACTTGTCGCATTTGGACTGAAAGCAGTTAATTTTAAGCCAATTTGAACGGTTCCTGCGCTCTCTTGAAATGATGCACTCGTTTGTGTAAATATCGCCTTCAAGGTATCATTGTCTTGAATATTGGCCGTAAATGATTGTCCAGCACTAATTGCATTATTTGTCGCAGTAAAATCGAGCAAGATCGTCTCCGTAGATTCTATGACGATATCTTCTTTTAAAAGAATAGAAAAATATCGAGTGGAAGTATCATTGGAACTAAAAGTCAATGAATCTAATACAATCGAATAATCATTCCCATTAGATGCTGTTCCAGTTGGCGCATTTAATTTTACCTTAGTAGGATTTGGACTTAGGGCATTTAATTTAACCCCGATCAATTGAGCATTATTACTTTCAATATAGGTTGTGCTCGGTGTCGTAAATGAAGCTTTTAAGGTGTCATTATCTTGAATATAAAGCGTCATCGTACTGTCTGCGCCAATTCCCGCCGCATTGAGCGGATTGCGAATTTTAAGAATAATACTCTCCATCGCCTCAATTTGAATATCTTCGAGGATGGAGATATTCACCGTTTGCGAAGTGCTCGAACCCGCTGGGAATATGACTGTTTGAGTGCTGTATGTATAATCTGCTGCTCCCGCAGTTCCTCCTGCAATGATTTCTACTTGAACAGAAGATTGAACCGTTGGATTGGGGCTGGAAATCTTCAATTGAAAGGATTTAGTGCCTATATTTTCAGTTGCTGTATCTGCTGTTTTGACGAAGGTTATGGATGATTTGGCAATTGGGGCACACGCGTTCATCGTATGCTTTTTCAAATCATAGAATGTATCTTTTGGAAGGCTCAGCCACTCAGTCAGCGATGAGTTTGCCCAATTTGTGCTTCCCTTTCTAATTGTGGGTTTGCGTATAAAAGTCATGTCTTTGGCAGAATCAGTGCCATTCATCACCCAATAAGTTCCTGGATCTTCGCCAATGATGCCAAATACATCTACGATTGTGTTATTGTAAAGGATAGCTATTGCATCATCTCCATTGAAACTAATGGTGCTATTATTGGTGACATTAGCTTTGGCAATCATCCCTGCAACAGCATTGGTATTGACTAAGACATAGGTTGAATCAGCAGGAATTGTTCCTGACAAAACGGTTGTATTAGATGCCACTTTTGAGCCGTTGGAATAGAGCACCAAAGTATAACCTGCCAAACTCTTGGCGCCCCAGTTGGATTGTATATTTCCAAAGCTTTATTATTTCCGCTTCCCTCGAATATATTCAGAGATGAATAAATCATTGCAATCACTGAGTGGTGCAATTCTCTGCAATACACAAATTCGCCCTTTCATCGTATCCGTGGCCACAAAATGAGTATCCACATAATAGTGTACGCCAATATTTAAATTGGTAATTGTATTTCCAGCAGATACGGTATTGAAACCGCCTGCAGCAGCTGTTTTACCATTGGCATTCCATGCGGTACTCGATACTTCTATGGCGCGATGCCCTGACATATTGCCAAATTGGATGGTATCGCCCCATCGAATGACGACCGAATCGGGCGAAAATTTATTGGCCGCTGTCGCATTGATGGTGACAATGGTGGATTTAGCCTGAAAGCTTATCATGAGTGAGAGAATCGCAATGGAAAGAATCTTTTTCATAGTGAAATTTGAGCCACAAAGCTAGATAAAATTGTGAACCGCACTATTTCTTTATAATTAACATTTTATGAATAATTGTTCACAAACGAAACCTTTTGCATCTTTTTTACGTCTATAAATTTGTAACCTTTAATTTTACTTTATGTTACTTCAAAAGAAAATAAATATACAAAAAGGGGTTTTTCTGCTTTCTGACCCTTTTTTGCAGGATGAATACTTTGGTCGGTCTGTCATTCTCCTCTGCAACCACAATATAGAAGGCAGTTTTGGCTATATCATCAATAAGCCCCTCACCATTAATATCAATGAAGCAGTTGCTGGATTCCCTAAGTTCGATGCAAAAGTCTATTACGGCGGACCTGTCGAATCCAATACCCTGCATTATTTGCACACCATTGAAGAATTGGAGGAGAAAGTCGAAATCGAAAAGGGCATTTATTGGAGTGGCAACTATGATCACCTCAAAGAGCTCATCCAGTTGGGGAAAGTGGAGCCAAATCAAATCAAATTCCTATTGGGATATGCCGGTTGGAATGTCGGTCAAATTGAAGAAGAAATGGAAGAGGATAGCTGGATTGTCGCGGAGAGTAACCCAGATTATATTTTCAACCATAGAGAATCTTCTCTCTGGAAGGATGTCCTAATCAATATGGGTGGTGAATTTGAAAAAATTGCGCATTATCCGCTCAGTCCATTATTAAACTGATTTATCCTAGTTTGCCCTTAAATTATTGACGATGACAGATTTTTTTGAAATAGCCCATCAATGGTTTGATGCCTTTAATAACAAAGATATCGATGCGCTCATTGATTTGTATGATGACGATGCAGAGCATTATAGCCCTAAATTAAAAATTAGTCAGCCACATACCAAAGGTTGGATTAAAGGAAGCGATGCACTCAGAGCTTGGTGGAATGACGCTTTTGAACGAATGCCTCAATTGCACTACGAAATCATCAAATTGATGAAAGACAACGAACAAGTATTTATGGAATATATGCGCCAAAACCCAGGAGAACCTGATTTGCGCGTCGGAGAAGTGCTCAATATTTCAAATGGGAAAATCGTCATGTCAAGGGTTTATCACTCTTAAAGCTTAACCGCCCCTTAAAACAATTTACTTCTTATTCATAGTATCCCCATCAATCATCCCGTCTTTCAATCTGATGACGCGCTTTGCAAATAATGCAATATCCTCTTCGTGCGTGACCAAAATTACGGTATTTCCTCTGGAACTAATTTCCTCGAATATTTTCATGATTTCATGAGAAGTCTTGCTATCTAGATTCCCTGTAGGCTCGTCAGCCAAAATGATTGAGGGATTGTTGACGATGCTTCGCGCAATCGCCACTCTTTGCTTCTGGCCCCCAGAGAGCTCATTGGGCTTATGGTGCATGCGGTCTTGCAATTGAACAGAGACCATAACTTCCTCGGCGCGCTCCATACGCTTCTTTTTGTCCATGCCCGCATATTGCAAGGGCAGCGCGACATTTTCCAAGGCAGTCAATCTTGGCAAAAGATTGAATTGCTGAAATACAAAGCCAATTTCTTGATTGCGCACCTTGGCCAAGGCATCATCATCCATGTTTCGGACGTTGATATTGTTGAGGATATATTCGCCCGAAGTGGCAGTATCTAGACATCCTAGAATATTCATCAAAGTGGATTTGCCGGAGCCACTGGTGCCCATTAAAGCCACATATTCGCTCTTGTCGATTTTGAGGTTAATATTCTTTAACACTTGAATTTCTTGCTTCCAGAGGTAGTAATTCTTTACTAGATTTTGAAGTGTAATGATATTCATGGTGCGACTTTAGCCTATTTAATGCAGGACAAGATAGAAACTATTCAACATCGCAATGTTTATAATTAGAATGCTCTCCCATGCAAAATTTGATAATTTTTGCGTTGTAAATATAATTCTCTTAAATTAAGTTGAACGAGGATTATTTAATCATCCAACATGCGCGATAAAGCAAATTATTTTTTAACACTTTTCCTTTTTATTGGCACAATTCAGCTGCTAGCGCAACAAACACTGCAATTTACAGAGGATTTTATCGATTACAAAAAAGGCTTGGCGCTTTTTGAAAAAGATGAATTTCCTGCTGCAAAAGTCCATTTCGATCGCGCTTTGGACCTATTGCCCAAACCAGCAGGACGAAATTCAAAATTGATCGAGTCTGAACTGAACTATTATACTGCTGTCTGCGTCGCTAAATTGAATTATCCCATTGCAGAAGAAAAATTAAACCATTATATTCAAAATGGTCTTTCTGCAGACCACGTCAAATCTGCTCATTTTTTTCTGGGAAGCATATATTTCAAACAAGGACAATACAGCAAAGTCGTCGAGAATTTTAAAAAAGCAGATGTCACGCTGCTCAGCAGAAAAGATAGAGAGACTTATCAATTTCAATATGAGTATTCGCTCTTTGTCACCAATAATCATGCTGAGGCTCAAAAATTTCTAAAGCCTTTACTCTCCAATCAAAAAGGGAATTATTATCACGACGCTGTCTACTATATCGCCCTCATCGATTTCAAAAATAAAGAGTATGAGGACGCCGAAAAGGGATTTTTAAAAGTGGAAAATGTCGACAAATACCGATATCAAATTCCTTTCTTGCTCAGCCAAGTTTACTATCAGCAAAAACAATACAACAAAGTCATCAGCTATGCTGAGCCAAAATTGGCTTTCTCTGACCAGAATGTTGAACAAATGAGTCATATCGTCGGTCAATCCTATTTTGAATTGGGGAATTATGCAAAAGCAATTGGCTATCTTGAATCATTCTTAGAAAACAAGCGCGTCACGCCAGAGGAAATGTATCAAGTGGCGTTTGCTCAATACAAAACAGGGAAGTACAAAGAAGCTATTGTCAATTTAAAGGGAATTGCAATTGGCAGATGGAGAATTGGCTCAAAATGCCTTGTATGCGCTCGCCGATTGTTATTTGAAATTGAATAAAAAGAAAGAAGCGCGCATCTTTTGCCTCTGTCGCTAAATACGATTTTGACAAATCAATCAAAGAAGAATCTGAATTCAATTATGGCAAATTGTGTTTTGAATTGGGCGATGAAAATGAAGCCATCACATCGCTTAAAACATTTATGAGTAAGTATCCAAAATCTGCTAAAACAACTGAAGCAAAGAATTTATTGGCAGAGCAATTGGTTAGTACAAAGAATTATCCTGAAGCCATCGAATTGATGGAAGATTTTGATGAATTTACCGATAAGAATCAAATCGTCTTCCAAAAAATCAATTATTTCTATGCAGTAGAATTGTATAACGACAATAAGCAAGATCAAGCTTTGGTGCATTTGGATAAATCTACGAATAACGCAGTTGACAACAATATTGACGGACAAGTGACCTTTCTAAAAGCGGAGATTTTATTTGAAAAAAAGCAATATAAAACTGCGATGGAGAATTACGCATCTGCCTATCAGATGATGCAAAAAGCGGGGGTGAATACCGCTAACTATTCCAATTTAAAAGCGCTCTATGGAAAGGCATATTGCCACTATATGCTTAAGGAATACAACAATGCCGCAATAGCATTTGGTAAGGTGATTGAAGAATGCAATGTGACCAAAGATGCCGCTGGCAAGGCGAAGGTCTTACCAGATGCCTTATTGAGAAGAGGAGATGCATTTTTTATCTTGAAAAATTACGAAGGAGCTAGAAATGATTATTATCAGGTATACCAATTAAATCTGCAAGGAGGTGATTATGCCTTATTGCAGAAAGCGACATTGGATGGTTTGTTGAAAGACGATGAAGCCCGGATCAATTCATTGCAGACACTCATTGCAACCTACAAAAAATCACTTTATTTAGATGATGCCATCTATCAATTAGGCTCTGTCTATGAAGAGCGCAATGATTATGAAAAAGCGAAAATGCAATTCAATCTATTGCTCGACAATTATAAAAACAGCAATTATACTTCAAAAGCCTTGTTGAAATTGGGTTTAATCAGTTATAATGAGAATAAATGGACAATGCACTGGTTTACTATAAAACAGTCGGTGAGGAGTTCTCAATACCTGAGAGCGAACAAGCCCTGAAAGTGATTAAGGAGATTTATATGTCAAAAGGCGAAGCGGAGAAATATATCAACTACTTGGAGAATTTGCCCAATGGAAAGAAAATTTCGGCATCTGCTGCTGATTCCATTTTGTTTGAAGCAGGGGAAGAGGCTTTTGCCAATGGTGATTGCGCCAAGACCATCCTAGCGTTGAATGCATACCTCGATCGATTCCCCGCTGGATTTTTTGCGAATAAAGCGCATTTCTATCGCGGAGAATGTCATTATAAATCCAAGAAATTTGATGAGGCTGTAAAGGATTATGAATTCTTATTTGCAGATGAAAATTCTACTTATTACGAGAAGGTGCTATTGAAGTCTGTTTTTATTCTCTACAATCAAAAGAAGAACTACGAAAAATCATTGGAATTGTATAAGAAAGTAAAGGCCATTGCCTCCACCAAGCAAAATGCACAAATCGCCTCACTAGGCTCTATGCGGGCTTCTTTTTATACCAATAAATTTGAAGAGAATATTCTCTACTGCGATGAGATTTTGGGCAATAAAGAGTTTGCAGAGGATATTCAATTGGAAGCGAACTATTACAAAGCGAAGTCGCTTTTCGCAACAGATAAAAAAGATTTGGCTAAGCCTTATTTAGAGATTATCGCAAAAAAATCCAGTTCGGAGAACGGCGCTGAGTGCAAGTATCTATTGGCTGTGTATGAAAATGGAAAAGCGAATTATGAAAAATCACTCGATATCTGTTTTGAACTCAAAGATGATTTTGCCTCTTATCAAAAATGGGTAGTAAAGGCCTTTATTTTGATCGGTGATAATTACCTAAAATTGGATGATATATTCCAAGCGAAAGCCACCATCGAATCGCTATTGAGTAATTTTGATGAGGATAAAGCATTGGTTGAAGAAGCAAAAGCGAAATTGGCAGAAATTGAATTAGCAGGGAAGGGTAAATCTAAAGTGGACTTTAAGTAAACGATTATGAAAAGTAGAATGTCAAACATCTTAATATACATAGCGTCCAAAATGGTGCATATTTTTACCATACTTGGATTTCTTTTCTGCGCTGTCGAATTGCATGCGCAAGGCGAACAAATCGAATCTCAGGAAATCATCATCATCAAAGATTATAAAGTAAATTTGGAGGATGCGGTCAAAGTTGGTTTCGCGCCGAATACGCCGCCTTCTGAGAATTTTAAAACGGATAAATTGACTTATTCCATTCCCAGTAAATTGAAGAAATTGGAATTTGAAGCCAAACCAATTCAAACCATTATCTTATACTGCCCCTAAATTGATTCCTTCTGATAATTCCTATTTGAAATTGGGATTTGGCTCTCAAATTGCACCGATGGCTGAATGGGTTCACAGTCAAAAAATCAATGATAAAATTTTAATAAATGCACATGCCGTACACAATTCTGCATTTAGAAGCGATGCCCTCAGCGGCTACCAAAAATTTATGAGTAATGATGGTTTGGTGGGAATGAATTACCATTCAAAAAAATGGATGGTAGCACCTTTAATTTATTTTAAGCACAATAACAACCATCTCTTTTCTATCGACGATAAAGGCTCCAACAAATTAGACATCGGAAGGAATAATCAAAAATTTGGTTTGACTAATAAGATTGAAAATCTCATCGGGAAACAAGAGATAAAATTCTCGAATACTGTCTATCTCTCTTACCTCAAGGACAATGTCAATCAAGAGCAAACTGGTGAGCAGAGTTTTAAATACAATGAATACCGATATGGAACGACTTTTTTTGTAGAGAAGGGCATTGCCAAAATACACAAATTGAGTGGTGAATTCAATATCGATATGTCTCAAGCAAATGTGATCTCTAAAAATCATCGTACGATTTTTAGCATATTGCCGAAGTATTCAATCAATTTAGAAAAACAAAAATTTAAATTATTTGCTGGTTTGAATTTCACGAAGGAGATCAACCAAATGCATATACTCCCGGTTTTGGAGACAGAGAAAAACCTCATCGGCGATGCCTTGATTTTCTATACGGGATGGAATATAAAATTGCAAGTGAATTACTACGATAATTTAATCATCGAGAACCCCTATTTATTCTATACCGATAATATTAAAAACACCAAAGTGGACAATCGCTATGGCGGATTTAAAGGGCTCTTGGGAAAATTGAATTATAATTTGATGTTCTCCAATCGACAAGTGAACAATATGCCATTGTATTTAGCAGATACATTGAATACGCGTCTATTTACACTGCAATTTGAACCGCGCATGGGCATCAATAATTTGCATGTCGCATTTGATTTTGAATTGTCTAAAAAGGTAAAAGTGATCAATCAATTCGATGTATATCTCTACGATATGAATACGTTTAAAAGAGCTTGGAATAAACCGACCGTTGATTTGAATATCGGCTTTATTTATAAGCCTTTTGAGAAGTGGACACTCCGAGCTGATTTCTTTGTAAAATCAGGCATCTATACAGCAACGACGGAATTGGTTGAAATGAAATTGCCGACCATCATCGATTTAAATGTCTCTGGCGAATATCAATTCAACAAGCACTTGCATTTTTTCTTGCAGGCAAACAATGTGGCGACACAAAAATACAGACAGTATTACGGATATAATAACTATGGCATCCAAGTATTCGGAGGGATTCGATGGGTATATTGATGTTTTAACAGAATTTATTTCATTTTAATTATTCTAATAATATATTTACACAACAAAATAATTCATTCAGCATTACACTAAAATTTTAATTATGTTTTTGACTATTCTTCAAGCTACAGAAGCGACAACCAAAGCAGTTCAGCAAACCACTTCCTTAACGGATATATTTTTCAAAATGGGATTTGCTGGTATGCTCGTCTGTGTGATTATTTTTATCCTATCGATCATCGCCTTATTCGTCTTTGTGGAGAGAATGGTGGGATTGAGCAAAGCGGGTAAAATCTCCAGCAATTTTATGTCGCAAATCAAAGAATCCATGATGCATGGCAATATTGATGCAGCAAAGGAATTGTGCGCGCGCAATCATACGCCTATGGCAAAGGTTGTTGGAAAGGGACTCTCTAGACTCGGTCAACCTGTTAAAGATGTCCAAATGGCCATGGAAATCACGGGCAATGTCGAGGCATTCGAATTGGAAAAGCGCTTGAATGTATTGAGCATGATTTCAAAATTGGCGCCGATGTTTGGATTTATTGGAACCATCGCAGGGGTAATCAAAATTTTCTATGATATCTCTTCAACGGGTGATTATAATATCGAAGTCATTTCTGGTGGTTTGTACAATAAAATGATCACTTCTGCCTTGGGATTGACCTTGGGTATTATTGCATTCAGCTTTTACTTTATCATCAATAATAAAGTAGATCAAATCATCCATAAAATGGAAAAATGCAGTTTGGAGTTTTTAGATATTTTGAATTCGCCTACTAAATAGTCATTATGAGAATCAGAAGAAATAGAGAAACCGCAGAAGTCAGCACAGAGTCGCTGAACGATATCATGTTCTTCTTGATGTTGTTCTTCCTCATCGTCTCGACGCTTATAAATCCCAATGTCATCAAATTGCTCTTGCCAAATTCAAAGACGACGGCATCTTTGGCGAAGCAACCCATCACCGTGAGCATTACAGCAGATAGATTGATCTATATCAATAAGCAATTGGTCGCAGAGGAATTATTTGAATCGACCTTAAAACAATTGGTGGCAGGAAATGAAAATCCAACCGTGGTAGTGCGTGCAGATGGAAATTTATCTGTGCAAGATTTGGTGAATGTGCTGCAAGTGGGCGACGCATTGAAAGTGAAGATGGTCTTAGCGACAAAGAGTGAAAAGTAATTTATAAGATTGATAAAAAAATGAGCATTTAAGTGGTTAATTCCTTTTTTATGCATATCATATGAATACAAGAGAATCAAATAAGGACAAGGGAATCGCATCAATCGTCACGGGGATATATATCGCTGTGATTATTGCGCTCTTTTGGTTTGTCTCATTCAGCAAGCCAGAGCCGCCAGAAGAAGAGGGCGGACTCTTGGTCGACTTTGGATATACCGATGTAGGTTATGGTGAAGAAGAGCCACAGGTGAATCCTGAGGCGACGCCCATTGCACCCGAGCAACAACCCATTACAGAGAGCACGCCTGAGAAGTCGACAGAGAATATGGTGACTTCGGATGTAGAAGAATCCGTCTCGGTGACAAAGACAGATGATACCAAGAATAAGGTGACAGAGAATGAAGAGAAGATAGTTCAAAATCCAGTGACAGAGCCGGTATTGCCGAAAGTAGAAGAGCGCAAACCCAATCAAAGGGCTATCTTTACTGGCTTCGCGAAGAAATCAAATTCGGGTTCAGAGGGAAATACAAAAGGGACAGGCAATATGGGTGTCTTAGACGGCGGTGAATCGGATATTTATAAGGGAAAGAGCACAGGCTTGGGCAATGCAGGAGATGGAAGTGGGTTGATTGGCACGGGCTTGACAGGAAGAAAATTGAATGGCATACCTGATATCGCCGACAATTCAAATAAGACGGGCAAGATCATCATCAAAGTAAAAGTCGATAAGAGTGGCCGAGTGATATCTGCAGAATTCACGGCGCAGGGATCGACGATTTCGGACAATGATTTGGTGGACAAATGCGAAGCAGCTGCGCGCAAGGCGATATTCTCTTCAGCGGTTGAGAAGGAAGTCGATTATGGAACCTTGGTGTTTAGGTTTACGATAAAGTAAACATAGAGATATAAAATAGAAAAGGGACTTACCAGCATCACTGATAAGTCCCTTTCTCATTTTGGCTATCTAGCTATTATTTAGGCTTGGTGGGCCGTGCGATTCATCATCACCAATTCGTGTACGACAATTTCAGAGATATACTTTTTTTCTCCCTCCTTGGTCTCTTAGGAGCGATGGGTGAGTTTACCTTGAATGGCGATTTCATTTCCTTTGCTGAGGAATTTGGCAGCTAATTCTGCCTGTTTACCCCAGAATATCAATGGATGCCATTGGGTGACGGTGACCTTCTTCTTTCCGAGTGTGGCCGTGGGATCTGGTTCATAGTGGAATTCCGATGTGGCGAGTGAAACGCGCGCCATCTTTGCGCCTGATTCCAATGATTTAATTTCTGGTGTTGCGCCTAAATTACCGATAAGTCTAACTGAGTTTTTAATGTTGTTCATGGTTTTGTAATTTAAATTTTTCTAAATGGTTTTTAAAAATGTTTTTGTCATTCGAATAACGATGCAAAGATGTGATGTCTTGAAACCATTAGCAAGGGCCTAAGCAGTTGTATGCGACTAGAAGCATTTGGAAGTGTTTGTAAGTGCTTATTTGCGCTTTTATGAAACGAAGAAATGCGTTTCTGCTGCAAAAGTTGAATAAAACCTCACTTCCCCTGCATTGTCATTTCGAGCTCGGCGAGAAATCTCCCTGCATATAGGGAGATGGTGCGTGCATGAGATGGGATTGCGTTTACTATTTCGAAGGGTTCTATCATTCAATGCTAATAATTTCATCCTATACGTTCATGAGATTTCTCCTGCCGTCGAAATGACAAAATGAAGAACATTTGGGTCAATGAATACAGTTTGATTTGCAATAAAATAGGTGTTTTGTCTATATATTCAAAAGTTCTATTGCCGTTACCTTTTGACAAGTAGTCATTCCCGTGCATAAAATATTTTTTTCGAACATAAAGTCGACTATAATTGCTATTCAAATATTTGTTTGTATCCGCATAAAAAATGCTACATCAATTACAATTGAAAATATACTGCAGCTTTAATTTTTGTTTTACAAAACTTTTAGGCATCCGAATTGCAAATGCAGACGGGCGGGGAGTTATCTGGTTTTAAAAATTATCTATATGGTCTATAATTCCAGTTATCTGTTGCGATGACAATGCTATCCTTTGAGCTTTTAATCTTGAATTTATAGAAACTCTCATCTTTTTTGATATGTTATTAATTTTATCAATTACTCCAATTTGTTCTACTTTAAGTCCATCTTCTGTTAAATGATTGCGAATAAATGCAACTGCATTAATTACATTTAGACTATCAAAATGATAACTATCAAAATAATAGTTGAACTTATCCGATTTATTTGAATCTAGTATTTGAATTATATTAGACTTAATCCAAACAATTCTATCTGCTTGAATATTTTTTTTATCAATTAAATTACTACCCGCTTTAAACAAATAAACAAGTATTATTAAAACTGCCAATATAGGTCCCCTAATCAAATACTTATATTGTAAACGATTAGTATTTCCAAAAAAAAATGATTTATTTTTATTATTTTCCATAGAATGCATATGCAATGCGGATATTTCAAATTCCACTTTGATTTTTAATCAATTCTGACTTATAAGTAAGTATCTGCGATGTGCGTTTGATACTTCGTCTTTACAAGCCCTCTTTCAAAATATGATAATTAAATGAATCGTATAGGATTATTATTTAACTCAAGTAATTTTCAATAAATCAAAGTAAAACCTCATGAAGTCGCATTGCACGCAAAGTAATTACTTCCTTTAAATACAACAAGAAAATCGGTACATGGTCAAATTTGGCCCCTTCAAATCAATCTGCATTTCTTAACCTAGATTATTCTATCTTCCTATTGGATATATCATCTTTGCATTATAAATACATCAACATGGAACGAAAAGAATTTCTTAAAAAGGGTTTATTGGGAACGGGGATATTTACCGCTGCGATTCCTGCGCTGGCGTCGTGGAAAAATCAAATCGATGAAATCACCGAACTTCAACCCATGTCTATTCCCGAAATCTTGGGATTCAATCATATTCCAAATACAAAATCAAACATTATGGCAAACACAGTATTACGCAAAGCAGACACGCGCGGCGATGCAAATCATGGATGGTTGCTCAGCAAGCATACCTTTAGTTTCGCCAATTATTACAATCCCGAGCGCATGCATTTTGGTGCATTGAGGTACTCAACGATGATTCCGTCGCCCCAGCCATGGGATTCGGCACCCATCCTCACGACAATATGGAAATCATCTCCATTCCTTTAGAAGGGGATTTGGAGCACAAAGACAGCATGGGCAATGTAGCCGTCATCAAACACGGAGATATTCAAGTGATGAGCGCTGGCACGGGTATTCAGCACAGCGAATACAATAAGAATAAAGATGCAACCGTGAAGTTTTTGCAGATATGGATGTTTCCTAATCAAAAGAATGTCACACCGCGCTATGATCAAATCACTTTAAACGCAGAGGATAGAAAGAATAAATTGCAGCAAATCCTCTCGCCGAGTAAAGATGATGAAGGCGTTTGGGTGCATCAAAATGCCTGGTTTCATTTGGCCAATTTCGATCGTGGACATAAGGCAGAATATAAAATCAAAGGCAAGGGAAATGGCGTCTATATCTTCAACCTCAAAGGAGCATTAAAAGTGGGTGATCAAATCATGGAAACAAGAGACGGCTTTGGCATCTGGGATACAGATTTGCTGAGTATTGAAGCATCGAGCGATGCAGAATTTTTACTCATGGAAGTGCCAATGACGGTTTAGTATAAAACAATTATTAATCATAAATTTAAATCAAAAAAACATGGAAACAATTCAATGGGTATTAGACCCTTCACACAGTGAATTGCAATTTAAAATCAAACATTTGATGATCACCAATGTCACAGGAAATATCAATTCTTTTGATATCAATGTAACGACACAGGGTGATGATTTTTCAACAGCGAAATTCACTTTACTGCTGATGTGAATAGCATCGATACAAATAGTGAGCAGCGCGACGGACATTTGAAAAGCCCTGACTTTTCGATGTAGCGCAATTCCCGAAAATCACTTTTAAAGGAACTGGAACGGAGAATAAACACCACGATGGACATTTTGATTTACATGGAGATTTGACTATCAAAGGAGTCACAAAAAACATCCATGTCAATGTTGAGTTTGGCGGTATCACCAAAGATCCATATGGAAATGTCAAAGCTGGATTTACTGTGACAGGGAAAATCAATCGATCTGATTTCGGTTTGACTTGGAATGCTGCATTGGAGACAGGTGGTGTTATGGTCAGTGAAGAAGTGAAAATCATCAGTGAGATTCAATTGATCAAAAAATAGGTTAGACATGAATTCAATTAAAATTCCGCAGACGCAATATCCCGTTTTAGAGATCAGGCAATCAAGATCCGATTTGCATCATTGCGATTGGCTATTTGACCGAAGCAGATACCTTGGAAGAGCCCTATAAAACCCGCGAATTGACCGCCCGCACTCGAAATGCTTTAGATACTTTTGTGTTTAAAGTATAAGTTGGAATTTATTTAATGTCCTTTAGTTCGCACTGATTAATATTTTAAATAAAGAATTTTATTCTACTGTTTAGACTAATCTTCAAAAAAAGGTCCGATATTCATAGTTAAGTAAATTACTTTAATAAATGCCCGATGTGCGCGAAGCGGGCCATTTTAGAAAAATGACTAAAGATCAAAGGGAGGATTTGTGCGTAAGGAGGCATTTAGCGATTTAGTATTTGCAATGACAGACCAAAGAATATAAAAACTATCGATAGCAGCAAATACCTTTAATCGCGCGGGTCCCTACACAGTGTAGGGATCATTTTTATAACGGCCCTTGACCTCTGCTATGCTTATGCTAGCGCATCCCACTCTTGCTTACTTTTTGCGTCAAGGCAAAAAGTGAGTCGCCGAAGGCAAAAAGTTTATCATGAAATCAGAATTGTCTAAATTAATAAATGCATATTTTCTTAACGAGCTAACATAAAAATATTATTAAAAAAAAGTAAAATCAAAAAACATGGAAACAAATCAATGGGTATTAGACCCTTCACACAGTGAATTGCAATTTAAAATCAAACATTTGATGATCACCAATGTCACAGGAAATATCAATTCTTTTGATATCAATGTAACGACACAGGGTGATGATTTTTCAACAGCGGAAATTCATTTTACTGCTGATGTGAATAGCATCGACACGAATAGTGAACAGCGAGACGGACATTTGAAAAGCCCTGACTTTTCGATGTAGCACAATTCCCGAAAATCACTTTTAAAGGAACTGGAACGGAGAATAAACACCATGATGGACATTTTGATTTACATGGAGATTTGACGATTAAAGGCGTCACAAAAAATATGCATGTCAATGTAGAGTTTGGCGGTATCACCAAAGATCCATACGGAAATGTCAAAGCCGGATTTACCGTGACTGGAAAAATCAATCGCTCTGATTTCGGTTTGACTTGGAATGCAGCATTGGAGACAGGCGGTGTGATGGTCAGCGAAGAAGTGAAAATCATCAGTGAGATTCAATTGATCAAAAAATAGGTTAGACATGAATTCAATTAAAATTCCGCAGACGCAATATCCCGTTTTAGATATCATCAAGAACCGCTGGAGCGCAAGGGCATTCGCTGATAAGGAAATTTCTGATGATGCATTAAACACCCTTTTTGAAGCGGCGAGTTGGGCAGCGAGTGCCAATAATGAGCAGCCTTGGGAATATCTCTATTCAAAAAAAGGGGAGGAGGGTTATGAAAAAATATTGGCAACCTTGATGCCCGGCAATCAGCCTTGGGCAAAGAATGCCGGCGCATTCATTATTACCTCTGCAAGGCGTTCATTTAAAGTGAGTCAGAAGGAAAATGCATGGGCGCATCACGACTTGGGAATGGCAAATGCGCATTTGCTTTTACAAGCAACTGCTTTGAATTTGTATTGTCATCCCATGGCGGGATTTCATAAAGTTCAATTAATTGAATCTTTGGGATTATCAGGCAATCAAGATCCGATTTGCATCATTGCGATTGGATATTTGACTGAAGCAGAGACGCTGGAAGAGCCCTATAAAACCCGCGAATTGACCGCCCGCACGCGAAATGCTTTAGATACTTTTGTGTTTAAAGTATAAGTTGATTTTTGCTGTTTTCACAGAGAAAAATTGATTTAAAAATAGCTTCGTTTTCTCCCTAAATTGTCATAACTTTATACTTATGATAAAAGGGTTGACAGCAGCAGAGGCGAATAAAAAATTACTAACAGAAGGATACAATGAATTGCCAAGCACTCGCGCAAAGAGTGTTTGGCATATCGCTTTTGAGGTGATTAAAGAGCCTATGTTTCTCTTATTGATAAGCAGCGGGATTCTCTACATCTTGCTGGGCGACACGATTGAAGGAATCATCTTGATGTCCACAACCCTCATCATCATTTTTATCACATTTTATCAATATCAAAAAACAGAAAAGGCACTCGACGCGCTCAAGCGATTATCCTCTCCTAGAGCATTGGTGATACGAGATGGCGTGGAAGTTCGGATACCGGGCAGAGAAGTGGTCGTGGGCGATATGATTCGATTGCACGAAGGGGATCGAGTACCAGCAGATGCAAAAATTATCGAGAGTTTAAACCTCATGGTCGATGAATCTATGCTGACAGGTGAGTCTATTCCCGTTCAAAAAAATCCACCAACTGAGCAGCAAGGTGAATCCGAATTTGTATATAGCGGTACATTGGTAGTTGGCGGAAAGGGAATCGCTGAAGTGATTGCGATTGCACAAGCAACCCAATTTGGCAAGATTGGTAAATCATTGCAAGGCATTGTTCAAGACTCTACCAGACTGCAGATAGAGATGCAATCATTGATTAAAAAATTATTCATCATCGGTGGAATTTTAAGTGTAGGCGTTGTCGCGGCTTTTTATTTTACAAGAGGCAATTTTATACAATCCTTATTGAGCGGATTGAGCGCAGCCATGGCGATATTGCCAGAGGAATTTCCCGTTGTACTCACTGTCTTTCTCGCATTGGGTGCATGGCGCTTGTCTAAAATTCATGTGCTGACGAGAAATCCATCAGTGATTGAGACTTTGGGCTCAGCGACGGTTCTCTGTACAGATAAGACAGGAACCATTACACAGAATAGAATGGAATTGGCCTATCTCTATGATGGCGAACATTTAATAGAAAAAGCAGCATTTGTTGACAATAAATCATCGCTGTCGCAATTGATGATCACAGCTCAATTGGCTTCGCAATTTGATGCAGTCGATCCAATGGAAAAAGCAATTGGAAATACCTATTCAACGCTTGCATTGCCCCCATTTCATGCATACGAATTGATTAGAGAATACCCTTTGTCAAAACAATTATTTGCCATGACGCGGGTGGTGAAGAATACAGAGACAGGCGAAATATCGATTTCTTCAAAAGGCGCTCCAGAGGCGATTATGGGGCTTTGCAATTTAACGGAAGCTGAAAAGAGCAAGCATTTAAAAATCGTGAATGAATTGGCGGATAAGGGATATCGCGTATTGGCAGTAGCCAATGTATCAAAAAGCGATGCTGTGCTTCCAGAGAATCAATCGGACTTTGTATTTCATTTCTGTGGTCTATTGGGCCTTGAAGATCCCATAAGAACTGAAGTGCCACATGCCATCAAAGAATGCTATCACGCAGGAATAAAAGTGATGATGATCACGGGCGACTATCCCATCACAGCGAGGTCTATCGCCAATCAAATTGGACTCAAATCGGATGTTATCATCACGGGCGATGAAATGAGTAAGATGGATGATGAAACGCTGAAAAAAGAAATTGTGCATGCGACGATATTTGCGCGTGTGCAACCAGAACAAAAATTGCGCATTGTGCAAGCATTGAAAGCGAATCATGAAATTGTGGCAATGACTGGTGATGGCGTGAATGATGCACCTGCATTGAAGGCATCCCATATTGGTATATCGATGGGAAATAAAGGAACGGATGTCGCTCGCGAAGCTTCGTCATTGGTTTTATTAGACGACAATTTTGCGTCTATTGTAGCGGCTGTGCGCTCAGGCAGAAGGATATTTGACAATTTGCAAAAAGCCATGTCCTATATTATCGCGATTCACATACCCATCATCGGCTTGACCTTGCTGCCCGCTTTTTTCAGTGGATTACCCTTGCTGCTCATGACCTTGCATATTGTTTTTATGGAATTGATTATCGATCCTGTTTGTTCAATCGCTTTTGAATACGAACAAGAGGAAAAGGGCATTATGAATCGACCTCCGCGAAATCCAGCGGATAAATTTTTTGGTTGGAGTAAAATTATGTGGAGTGTATTTCAAGGAATCTTATTGTTGGCCATGGTCTTGATCATTTATTTTCTCTCCATCCATGAAGGCCATACAGAAGGAGAGGTGAGGGCAATTGCCTTTTCCGCTTTAATCATTGGGAATGTATTTCTCATACTCGCAGATCTATCGAAGACGCGGAGTTTCTTTGCGGTCTTTACAGAGAGAAATTATGCGGTGCTGTTTATTATCACCGCTGCTGTCATCATGCTGGTAACCGTTATTTCTGTTCCTAAATTGCAAGATTTATTCAGTTTTGAATTCCCTGGCTACAGTCATTTTATAAGTGCAGGCATCGGTTCTATTTCTGTAATCGCCATACTCGAGTTGATTAAACTTTTCAAAATCAAGCGAAAAAAACGAAAGTATATAAGAAAAGGTCTATCTAGTTAGTAATCATATGTATTGTTACTATGTTTAATGTAAAAAGATGGTCGCAAAAGCCCATTAGCAACCATTATAGCCATTGATTTCGAATAATATAGAATTTAAACGATTCCTCCGTATCTTCGCGCACATTTTTTTATTATGTTTTCGAATCGAGTTTATATTTTATCGCTGTTCATCGTTTTATTAGCGAGTTGCAAAGTCAATCAAAAAGTTGCCACCAATCTTCCAGAAGTCAAGATAACAGGGCATAAAAATCGCTCTGTGGAAGTCTATCGCGCGACCAAGGATAATTATATGGATCTATTGCATACGCGATTGGAGATAAGTCCTGTATGGGAGAAAGCCCAATTGCAAGGAAAGGCATGGTTGACGATGAAGCCCTATTTCTATGCAACGGATAGCGTCAATATCGATGCCAAGGCATTCGATATTCATGAGGTGAAATTGATTGCTGGCGGCGAGACGAGAGATCTCAACTTTACTTATGATAGCGCGGTGATTCATATCAAACTCAATAAGAAGTATACCCAGAACGATACATTTAAATTGTTTATCGCCTATACGGCCAAACCCAATGAATTGCCAAAAGGCGGCAGCAAAGCAATCCGCGAAGACAAAGGTTTGTATTTTATCAACCACGATGGAAAGGATTCACTCAAGCCTAGACATGTCTGGTCTCAAGGCGAAACGCAAGCGAGCGCTTGTTGGTTTCCCACAATTGATATACCCAATGAAAAACACACACAGGAAATTGTCATCACCAGAGAAGCTGGTTTTGTGAGTTTGAGCAATGGTAAATTATTGAATAGCACAAAAAATGCGGATGGAACCTATACGGATTTTTGGGCACAGACTATCCCGCATTCGGTGTATTTGACGATGATTGCGATTGGAGATTATAAAATTGTCAAAGATTCTTGGAGAGGCAAAGAGGTCTCTTATTATATGGAGCCACAGTATGAAGCGATGGCGAGACCTATATTTGGAAGGACTCCAGCGATGATGGAGTTTTTTAGCAATAAATTGGGCGTGGATTTTCCTTGGGATAAATATGCGCAAATCATCGTGCACGATTTCGTCGCAGGTGCGATGGAGAATACGAGTGCTGTGACTTTCAATAATTTTGTTCAGAAAGATACTAGAGAACTCTTGGATAATAATGATGATGAAACCGTGGCGCATGAGTTATGCCATCATTGGTTTGGTGACTTGGTGACTTGTGAGTCATGGAGTCATTTGCCCTTGAATGAATCATTCGCGAACTATTCAGAGTATTTGTGGTTTGAGCATTATAAGGGTAGAGCTTATGCAGATGAAACGAACTACAGCGATGCAGAGGCCTATTACAAGCAATCTAAGCAAAAGGTACAACCACTGATTCGCTTTGATTATGGCAATCAAGAGGAGATGTTTGATGTATTGAGTTATAATAAAGGAGGACGCGTTTTGCATCACTTGAGAAAGACATTAGGCGATGAAGCTTTCTTCAAAGGATTGAAATTGTACTTGACAAAATTCGCGTACAAAACAGCGGAGATTTCCAACCTCAGACAGTGTTTTGAAGAAGTGACAGGATTAGATTTAAACTGGTTTTTCAATCAGTGGTTTTTCGTTGGAGGCCATCCAATACTCACGTTTGATTATGTAAAGACAGATTCTGGCGTGCATATTTATACCCATCAAAAACACAATATCGATGATTATTTTGTCTATAAATTGCTGATGGTGGTAGATGTCTATGGTGATACCAATAAGATAAAAAAATCGATCACCATCACCCATGTGCGCGATTCGTTTTTTATCAAAACAAAATTTGCAAAAATCCACTTTGTCAATATAGATGTTGAGAAGACGACGATATGCGAGCGCATCGATCACAAGACAACTGAAGAGTGGATAGCGCAGTTTAAAATGGCTCCGCTCTTTAATGATAAATTAGAGGCGATCAAGTATTTTAAAGAGCATAAAGATCAAGAAGATGTTCAACGCCTGCTCCGCGCTGCAGTCAATTCCCCATTCACCATGATTGCCGTGGAAGCGGTCAAAGCAATAAAATTGAAAGAGACAGATACAGGTTTGGTAGAGAAGATGATCAATCTAGCACAATACCACAAGACCTTTAATGTGAAGACAGCAGCTATTGATAAATTGGTGAAGTTGAATGCAGAGAAATACAAAGATTTATTTTTCAAATTGCTGAGCGATAGTTCTTATCGCGTGGAAGCTGAGGCATTGAAAGCAATCGGTCAGAGCGATAAGAAATTGGCCTTCGCAGAGGCTGTGAAGAGAAAGGACACAAAAAACCAATCCTTGAAATCGATTGTGATGAATCAAATCGCAGCGAATGGAGACTCCAGTTATTATGGGTTTTTCTTAGATAAATTATCGCGTGAATCGGGCTTTCAAAAAGCATTTGCCTTTGGACATCTCGGCACTTTCTTGGCGAATAAAAATGATGCACTATTCAATAATGGTTTCGTCTTGATCAAGAAATTTATGGACGAGAACAAAGATGAGTGGTTTGGAAAATTTGCTTACCAAACTGCCATCAGCAATGCCTTGAAAGTCGTCGGAGATAAAAAAGATGAATTCAGCGTAAAACGCACAGAGGTATTGAATAAGATGAATAAGTAATCGGCGTTTTTTATTTAATTTTTCTTATTTCGATAAAATCCATTATTTTCGGGATGCTATGGCAATGATATCTCCTTTATCCGTTCAAAAAATTATTGATGCAGCTCGCATAGAGGATGTGTTGAGTGATTTTATGACCTTGAAAAAAAGGGGTTCTAATTATATCGGCAATTGCCCATTCCACAATGAGAAAACACCCTCTTTTTCAGTATCTCCAGCCAAGGGAATTTATAAGTGTTTTGGCTGTGGCGTATCGGGAACATCGGTGAGTTTTTTGATGGAGCACGAACAGTTTTCCTACCCTGATGCTCTAAGATTTTTAGCGAAGAAATTTCACATCGAAATTGAAGAAATTGAGTCGAGCAAAGAGAGCAAAGAATTGCAGACGCAAATCGACAGTTTGTATATCGTCTTGCAATATGCCATGCAAAAGATGGAGTCGAATCTCTGGGAGACCGATGAGGGAAAGGCTGTTGGCTATAGCTATTTGCGAGAGCGCGGATTTTCTGATGCAGTAATCAAGAAATTTAATTTGGGCTATTGCCTCAATGATTGGCAAAAATTTACCGACGAAGCCATTAAGAGCGGCTATACCATGGATAATTTGGTCAAAGCCGGTTTGACAAAAATCGGAGAGAATCAACAATACCGCGATTTTTTATAAGGGGCGCGTCATGTTCCCCATCCACAACCTCTCAGGCAAAGTGATTGGATTTGGTGGAAGGAAGTTGACTACCCAAGACAATGCCCCCAAATACATCAATACGCCAGAGAGTGAATTGTATCAAAAGAGTAAAATTCTCTATGGCATATCACAAGCTAGGAAGGCGATAAGAGCAGAAGATCACTGTTTGCTCGTGGAGGGATATACCGATGTGGTCTCTATGCATCAAGGCGGTGTAGAGAATGTGGTGGCATCTTCAGGAACGGCTCTCACCGTGGATCAAATCAAGTTGATCAAAAAATTTACGGAGAACATCATCATCCTATATGACGGGGATTCTGCAGGTGTAAAAGCCGCATTGCGCGGATTGGATATGGTCTTAGAGGCAGGCATGAATCTGAAAATGGTTTTGCTGCCAGATAATGAAGATCCCGACTCCTATATCCGCAAGGAAGGAGCGGAGAAGTTTAAAAGTTTTGTCGAGCACAATGCATCGGATTTTATCCTCTTTAAATCAAAATTGATTCTCGAAGAAGTCAAGAATGATCCAGTCAAGAAGAGCGAATTGATCGGTGAAATTATTGAATCAATCTCCAAAATACCTGACCCAATTAGGCGCTCCCTCTATATCAAAGAGTGCAGTGCATTATTGAAAGTGCAAGAGCAATTGGTGATCAATGAAGTCCAGAAGAAAAAGCGCAAAGAGTTTTACGACAAACAAAAACTCAATACCAACGAAAAGGAAATCATCGAACAGGTGGTGCATCGCGAAGCTGTAGAAGAAGTTTTTCAGACGGATGCGACCTCACCGATGTATGCATGTGAGCGAGAGATTTGCAGATTGCTATTGGAAAAAGGCGGCGATGTAATTGCTGATTCTGAGCATCACCTCGTGCATTACGTCTTCGAAAATTTAGAGGATACTGTGTTGAAACATCCCTTGTACCAAGTTTTATATCAGCATGTGAAAAGTTTGTATAAAGAGAATACCGTGCTGGATTTGAAGTATTATTTGCATCATGAAAATGAAGAAATCAGAAAGGCAGCGGAAGAGGTGACGACCTATCAATATGATTTGGCCAATTGGAATAATCGCGATAAAGATGTTCAATTGCCCAAGTGGAATGAAAATTACTCGAGGGATATCATCCAGGCCGTTGCTCGATATAAAATATTGCTAGTTACGGAAATGATTGAACAAAATCAAGTGCAGCTCAAAATAGCTGAAGAAGAAAAAAATGAAGAGGCAGTCATGTTGGGTTTAAAAATGAATATGTATTTGACCAAATTGAGAAAAGAATTGGCGAAAGCAGCCGAAGTGGTATAGGTCTATCCCCTTATTTTATAGTACCTTCAAGCCAATTTACCTATAGGGATAAAATGTGCATTAAAAAGTTGATTTTCTTCAAAAAAAATCACTTTATTTACTTTTTGAATTAAATCGGGGTGTTTAATTGTTATACCTTTAAAATTTAGTGCGGATGAGCAATATAGAAAAATACAAATTTAAAAGCCTGAAAGTCTATTCCAGCAATGAATGGATGATCGATAAGAAGAAGTATAGAGTCGTATTTGATTCTACGGAGACCAAGTATATCTATGCGGAATTTGCTTTTTACAACAAGAATTTTGACGAGCAGGAGTGGGAGACTGTGATACATCTCAAAGCCTTTTCAGTGGCTGGTTCACGGAAAGAACTCTGTCAATTGGAATTTAAAAGAACCATTAAGCCAGAAGAGAATATTGTCTTTATTCGCGAGGGATGGGGCATGGAAAAGCCAGGTGCTTTCTGGAAGGAAGATGAGTATTGCTGGGAGGCCTATATCGACAATGAATTGATTGCAACTTCTTATTTCTACGTTTACAATGGCGGTTCCGTTTCTACCCAAGAGAATAAGTATTTCAATATTGCCTCCATCAAGCTCTATGAAGGCCCTGATAGCAATGTGCCGCTTGGTCAGCGAAAATACCTCAGCGAATTCAATAGCAAAGAAACCCGCTATGTATGGGTGGAATGTTTGATCAATAATTTATTTCCCAAAGATTGGATGTGCGAATTGGTCTTCAATTTCAGCAATGATGCCCACCAATTGAAAGGCTCTTCTGTGCGACTCAACAAAGTCTTAAACGGAACATCTTTTATGTTTGAATCTGGCTGGGGAAGCGATACCAAGGGAACTTGGTACGATGATAATTACACCTTGGAGATTCTCTTTATGGACACCCTTTTAGCGGTGGTTCCATTCAGCACGGGCGATAGCTTTATTGAGGGAGAAGCACCAGTCTTCTTCCCGAATGCAGAATTCTTGCCGATGCCGGTTCATGCGGCCAATAATGTCAACGATCCATCTTCTAAAACTTTAGAGGAATTGATCGCTGAATTGGACCATTTGACAGGGCTTGAAGTCATCAAAAAAGAAGTCAAAGAAGATTATATCCAATACCTCAATTTCCTCAAACTGCGCAAGGAGAAAGGGATTGAAGAAGATAGCAATATTACTTTGCATTCAGTATTCACTGGAAATCCCGGAACAGGAAAGACGACGGTTGCAAGATTATTGGGCAAGATATTCAATAAAATGGGCTTGCTCTCCAAAGGCCATGTGCATGAAGTGGACAGAGCGGATTTGGTAGCAGAATACATCGGACAGACAGCTCCAAAAGTAAAAGATGCCATAGAGCAGGCGAGAGGTGGAATTCTCTTTGTCGACGAGGCGTATTCCCTGTTTAGAAGTGGAGAGGACAATAAAGATTTCGGTCGAGAAGTGATTGAAATCCTCATCAAAGAGATGAGCGATGGCCCTGGAGATATCGCGATTTTTGTCGCGGGTTATCCAAAGGAAATGGAGGTGTTTTTAGATTCCAATCCAGGTTTGAAATCTAGATTTATACACTATTTCGACTTCC
Organism: Bacteroidota bacterium; assembly: GCA_016713645.1. Taxonomy (GTDB): domain Bacteria; phylum Bacteroidota; class Bacteroidia; order Chitinophagales; family JADJOU01; genus JADJOU01. The sequence continues at coordinate 102,860 of JADJOU010000001.1, read as the reverse complement.
CAGATTATACGCCGCAGGAATTGAAGGAAATTGCTTTGAGTTCTGTCAAAGACAATAAATTGATTATTGAAGATACAGCTGTAACTTATTTGTACAAGAAATTGGTGGATTCATATAGAGCCCGCACCCGTTCTTTTGGCAATGCGCGTATGGTGAAATCCCTCATCAGCGAAGCGAAGATGAATCTCGGTTTGCGCTTGATGAAAAAGGAAAATGTGAATGAATTGTCTATCGACGAATTGAATACCATTACCGAAGACGATATCAAAGAAGTATTTGAAGATACAAGACATAAAAAGCCAGATATTCCAGTTGACAATGAATTGTTGACGGAGAGCTTGGCGGAATTAAATGCTTTGACAGGACTCAATAATGTCAAAAAAGAAATTACTGAACTCGTCAAATTGGTCAAGTATTACAAAGAAGAGAAGAAGGATGTTTTAAATAAATTCTCCCTGCACTCTGTATTCACTGGAAATCCAGGAACGGGCAAGACGTCTGTTGCGCGCATCGTGGCAAAAATCTATCGCGCATTGGGAATCCTTGAGCGCGGTGAACTTATCGAATGCGATCGAGAGAAAATTGGTCGGTGGATTTATCGGTCAAACGGCTATGAAAACCAACGAACTCATCGAGCGAGCGAGGGGATCTGTCTTATTTATCGACGAGGCATACTCTTTAGCCCAAGGCTCTCCGGGGATTATGGATATGAAGCCATCGATACGCTTTTGAAGCGGATGGAGGATATGCGCGGGGAATTGATCGTCATCGTGGCGGGTTATCCAGATCGAATGAATCAATTCTTGGAGTCCAATCCAGGCTTGAAATCGAGGTTTGATCGAAAGTTCGAATTCGAAGATTATACTTCAGAGGAATTGATGACGATTATCATCAAGATGTTGGAGAAAGAAGACCTCAAATTGGATGCTCCTGCTGCAGAGTGTTTGACAAAATATGTGGAGCAATTGATTCGCTATAAGAATAAATACTTTGGCAATGCAAGAGCGGTGAGAAAGGTAATCGAACAAATTGTGAAAAATCAGAATTTGAGATTGGCTTCCTTGACGATGAAACAGCGAACGGAGAAAATGAAGCATACGGTGAGCATTGAGGATGTAAAGGAATTTGATATCGAAAAAGACAATATGCTGGAAGGCGGAAAGGGTCAGAAAATTGGGTTTTAGGGATTTGGATGAGTTGATTTCAAATCAATGGCGCAATATATTCCTAAGATTATTCTAAAGCATTCACAATCTTTTAGATGCATATTTGTTGAATTTGAGAAATTATCAAACAAAAATGTATATTTGCAAACTTTTAGAAATTGGACTTGAATAATTTTATCTATTCAACCCCATTTAAAACCTAATATAATTTAATACTATGGACTGCAAAAGAAGAATTAAAGCATTATAGAGATCAAATCAAAGCAGCAGAGGACAATGATGATGAGCAGAAGTATTCAGGCCTAGACGACGGCACTGGAACTGTTGAGAAAGAGTATTTGAGCAATATGGGCGGACGCCAAATTAAATTCATCCAGAATTTGGAGAATGCATTGATTAGAATTGAGAATAAGACTTATGGCATTTGTCGCAAGACAGGTTTGCTTATCGATAAAAAGCGCCTTATCGCGGTTCCCCACGCAACATTGAGCATGGAAGCAAAAATGAGTGGAGATAACGATTAATTAGATTGGATGAATAAAAAAGCAATTATTTCTATTGCCACAGTTCTTATTTTACTTGGACTAGATCAGTTTACAAAGATTTGGGTGAAGACCAATATGCTCCTCGGCGATGAGATTCCGATATTTGGAAATTCTATCTTGTTGCACTTTACGGAGAATGCGGGAATGGCATTTGGCCTTGAATGGGGTGGACCTATCGGGAAATACTTCTTGAGCACTTTTCGCATCGTCTTTTCGGGTGTCATTATTTATTATATCATTCAACTCGTCAAGAAAAATGCACACACGGGCTTTATTGTCGCCTCTTCTATGATATTGGCAGGTGCAGTGGGCAATCTAATCGATTGCATGTTCTACGGGCTTATATTTACAGAGAGCGGCGATTTTATCCATCAACATGTAGCTACTTTTGTTCCATTTGGAACGGGTTATGCCGCTTTTTTGCAAGGGCGAGTCGTCGATATGATTTGGTGTCCTATCATTAGAACGACCTACCCGGATTGGTTTCCCATCTATGGTGGTCAGCCCTTTGTCTTCTTTACCTTTATTTTCAATATTGCGGATAGCGCTATCTCTGTCGGTGTTGCCATTGTCTTCTTATTTCAAAAGACATTTTTTGATGGCTTAGATACTTTTAAAGAACCGGAGCTTATTGCAGCAGAAGAGGGCATATCGACAGCGGAAGAAACAGCACCGCAGGCATAAGATAGTTCGCGTTAAAATTTCTTAAGGCCTATTTTAAATTACCCTGATTTCAATGATATTTGCAAGCGCAAAGTGAAGTTTAATTATGCGAAAATATATCTACCTATTTAGCTTTCTAGTTTTCTTCCAAGTTGTCTTTGGACAAAAAAGTGTGGATGTTCAAATCAGCAAGAAACAAGTTGAAGTGGGCGAAGATTTCGTCGTTCAATACAATATCCACAATATCGCAGCCAAAGATTTTAAACCGCCAGTATTCGGCGAATTGCAGCTCGTTGGTGGTCCTCAGCAATCCTCTTCAACCAATATGAGCTTTGTGAATGGCTCCATGAAGCGCGAAGAGATATTATCACTCACGTATTATTTCAGAGCACCAAAAATCGGCAAATTCAAAATTGGAAAGCCGTTGTCATCTCCAATACCAACGAGACTTTTGAAACGGGCGAAATCACGGTTGAGGCAGTAAAGGCGGCACCGCAAGCGCAACAGAGTCAAGGGGGCGGTGGCGTGAATACCTCAAATGTCGATTTGAAAAAAGATATCTATGCCAAGATCATCTTGAATAAAAATTCGGCCTATGTCGGCGAACAAATCACCGCGACCATTAAAGTATATACTTCCGTCAATCTAAATGGATTTGAACCCACCAAAGTGCCCAATTTCAATGGGTTTTGGAGTCAGAATATTAAAATGCCTCAACAAATTACACCGACTCGTGAAGTCATCGGAGGCAAGCCATTCTTAGTTTTTGAAGTGCAAAAAATTATCCTCTTTCCAAATAAAGCAGGCACATTGGAGATATCACCAACTAAGAATAAACCAGCTGATTTTAGTGGTGCAGTGGGCAAGTTCAATTTCACGACGACGATTGATAAAACAACATGCAAAACAGATGATGCCGTTACGCTTAAAATGAATATCGAAGGTTCGGGTAGCCTGCCATTGATGGAAGCGCCTGTGCCGAATTTCTCTCAAGATTTTGAATTGTATGATCCCGTTATCACCGATAATTTCAATGCGGGTGAAAATTTCACAGGCAGCAAGAGAGTCGAGTATGTCGCTATTCCGCACATGCCCGGAGAATTTAAAATCCCACCGACTTCCTTCTCCTATTTCGATATTGCTAAGAATGATTATGTCACTATTCAATCGCCCGAATACGTTTTAACAATAACAGGGAAGCCATCCGCAGCATCCAAATTTGTCTCTGGCAATATGGATAAAGAAGATATTAAATTGATTGGAAAAGACATTCGCTTTATTCATAAAAATGCGGCAGTTGAAACAGTCAGTGCTGATTTTTTCAATAGCGGCAAGCACTTTGCCATGATGGGATTTCCATTTGTACTTTTGCTCGGATTGTTATTGGTGCGCAAGCGATTCCAAGATTTAGAAAGCGATGCCATCTATATGGGCAATAAGCGCGCGACAAAAATTGCACGTGCTCGTCTGAACAATGCAAAGAAATTTTTGGATAAGAATGACAAAGCGGGCTTTTACAACGAAGTGGTGCGCGGGGTAAATAGTTATGTGGGCAATAAATTTCAAATTGATCCATCCAATATCTCGCGCGAAAATATCGCACAGACTTTAGCGAGTCGAAATATTGAATCATCGACCATTGATACGGTCATTCAAGTCATCGATAATTGCGAGATGTCGCTCTTTTCGCCAGTGTCCAGCGATGATATGGCCAAGACTTATGAAGATGCAGTGCAATTGATTACGCGCATTGAAGCGCAATGAGCCTCTCCCCTACCCTCTCCAAAGGAAAGGGAGTTGCATCATTGGGATTAGGGATTCTAAAATTAATATGAATAATTTACGATGCAAAAAACACGCGTCAGCAATTCCCCCTTCGGGGGTTAGGGGGCCGACCTCTCCCCAGCCCTCTCCAAAGGAAAGGGAGGAATCGCTGACGCAAGACTAAATAGTAATGCTTGGTAATTTATTAAATGCATCTTGGATTCATTTGAAAGGTTTACTTTCACCGAAAATCAATTTCATGTTTAGATTAAATCCAAGCCATCTTTTTATTGCAGCCATCATGGTATGCTTATTCGCCATTGCATCATGCAGCAAGACGACAACCACCACAACCACTACTACGCCATCATTTACTTGGCAAGAGAATGGTGGAGCTGTCATCACCGCCGATTCAGCATTTTGGACGACCTATAGTTCCGGAACAGGTATTCGCGCTTATAGAGGTGGAATGACCAATTTCTTTGAAATCAATTGGACTGGAGCCAATGATACCATCGTCGGAAAGAAGACCTTGAATACAGGTACGTTTGCTGATTTTACTTATATAAATAGTGGTACGACATATACCAATTCAACTGCGCAATTTTTAAATCTAACGGCATTTTCCAATAGCAAAATGACGGGTGATTTTGATGTTGCAGTAACGGGTGGAAGCGTCACGAGTTTGAAAGGAAGTTTTGCAAATATCGAGAAGCGATAGGAAAGCTTCTCCAAATCTGCCTCTCCCCAACCCTCTCCATGTGCCTCTCCCCAACCCTCTCCAAAGGAAAGGGAGCTACATCAGTGGAATTTAATGATTTTAAGGGCGATAATGTAATTGCGACAATAGAAGTAACCCTCACCCTTTGGGGGAGTAGGAGGGGGCTGATAGCCTCTCTCCAACCATCTCCAAAGGAAAGGGTGTGGCGTTTGTAGAATTTTAGGACAGCGACTAACAATAATTTTCTTGAATGAAGTATCGATGTGGTTTAGTTAAGTAAATCCTTGTTTTTAAAAGGATTGAACGTTTAAATTTAGCATACTTTACATTAGAACAATAGTTTTTAAACACAGAGTTGCACTGAGTTTTTATGCACGCTTGTCCCTCCGCAACTAAAGTTGGGACACGGTACAAAGTGTAGGGAGAGTTGCACAGAGTGGCTTCACAACTTGTCTGCATTGATTGCTGGTTGTTAGGTGTTGGGTTGGAATAGATAGTTATGTATATAGTTCTTTAATTCCAACATACCAATTCGTCTTCCTCTTCCCCAATGCTTATCGGTCGGTGTCCCCACCGACCGAAATGAACGAAATTGCTTTTAAATAAAGTTTTTTTTGTCATGCTATTTTAGGCATGCACAAATCGTAATTCGTACATCGTACATCGTAAATCAACCGTACATCGTAATTCAAACCTATATCGTAATTCAAAATTCCCCTCTTCACTAACCCATTTCCCCTTTTCACTTACTCATTTTAAATAGCCCCTGTATTCGCTGCAAATTTGCCTCATCAAACAAAATTATTTAAAAATAAAATTCAAATAAAATGATGAATGCAATTCAACCCCAGATTTTATCCATGCGCAAAGGAACGAGTCGTTTCCTGAAAATTTGTATGCGAATGCTCACCATAGGCCATGTGACAATGCCTGAATACTGCAGCGCAGGAAACATTATAATTAAACAAGTAAAAATCAAAAAAAAGAATCCGAAAATTGGCAATGGTGGTAATGGAATCAATACAGCCTTTAATAATTTCGATATCGATGCAATGACTATTACACTTACACCGGCAGAGGGCGCAAAAGCAGCAGGCATGGTCGATTACCAATTTGTATTTGCTGTGGCGATTAAAAATAGCGATGTCGTAAAAAATGCAGCATTGAGTTTTACTTCTTATTATTTTGATGGCAAGACATCAGCGCAGCGTTTAAGTCCCGTTTACAACAAGGAGACAGGATTGTATACAGCCAATTTGAGAGACCGTCCTTTTCAATTTGATGGCGATAAAGAGCGATTGAAAATTTTATATCCCTCGTCAATGCAAAAGGAGAAACAGTGTTTTTTGATGCAAAATTTGAGAAAGACAGCAATTCCTCTGCGACTACAGTCACCATCATCCAGTTTAAAAATAATAAGCCAAAACAGGAGACTACCACCCTTGGAGAGATTTCAGCCTTGGCCAGTTTAAAGAAGATGACTGTTCAAACAACACCGGATATTTTCGAATCGGGCTTGGTGCATTATTTATTTGCATTCAATGTAGACAGCAAGACGGAGGGAATCATTCGCTCGGTCAACCTTAGTTTCATGGCTAAAGATGCCAATGGAAAAGAAGAATTGATTAGCTTGAATCCAGTATTGAATAAAGAATCAGGACAATACGAAACATATTTGGGCACAAAGAAATATCCTTCAGAAGATAGCTATTCAGGCTTTAGAATCACGATTGTTGGAACGAAAGGAGATACTGCCGTTTTTGTAAGTGAAATTGAAAAAATTAAAAATGCGGAAGATCCTTGTAAAACCAAATTCAAACTCAAAGAAGTATTCAGCGAAGAGACGACACAGAGCGGCATTTACGGCGTGGGCTTTTATTTTAGTTTCGAAGGGAATAGCGATGCACCAAGTGCTGTAGATATGATTGTGCAAATAACAAATTGCAACGGAGAGACTAAAAACTTGCGCGTAAAACTCAACCAGAACAATGGAATCTATGCAGGTGGATTTGCGATGCCACAAGACAAGGAATGTCCTTGGAAACTCACCTATGGCGAAGTATATGCGAACAATCCATGTGGAGAGATGACTTGGTGGGGATTGGAATTTGGACAGATAAAAACTTCTGGCGCTGGCACTAGATCTACTACTACTACTACCAAATCAACAAGACCTCAATTGCAATAAACATTCGATAGAATCTAGTTGATAAATTATTTCAACTTCAAAAAGACGCTCGAAATTAGGGCGTCTTTTTTTGTTTGCATGATGATGACTTTAGTCAATCTAAAATTGGTGTCTGGAGTCTGGTCCCTACACAGTGTCAGGACGAAATGACGATTCCGATGATGTCGCTTCGCTCATTAGTTGCGCTGACGCATGAATTCACGCGTCAGCGATAGCCTGCTATGCGTCATTGCGGCCAGCGAGCCGCAATCTCCGCTAAGAGCGGAGTCATTCTTATTTTAGTAACTTTATATCGCCCTCTTGAGGGGCGAAGATTGCGGATCAAGCCCGCAATGACGATTCCGATGATGTCGCTTCGCACTACATACTCTCTACACTGTGCACTGTGTCCCAACTTTAGTTGTGGAGGGATTGAAAATAATTCGTACATCGTAAATCGCAAATCAATTTTATCTCTTTATATACAGCGGCAGATCCAATCCAAATGTATAAATCGGATGAAGGATGATCTCCCCTTTGGTATTGAACTCCAAGGCGGGTGAAGGGAATTTGAAATAGTTGAGGATGCCGAGAACCAATTTCCATCCCGGTTTTTTGACGGGAATTTTTTCTAAATCGATATCGGGTGCGATGAGGAATCTTCTAAAACGAACCATATCATTTCTATCGTGAAAGGTTGTATCACTTGCTGCATTGATGCTGATCCACTTATTTTCGAATCCGCCAAACATGCCCCCAGCGCCATATCCCAGCGCGATGCCCAACCACTTCACATGTTTTTGTTTGGGATTGAAATCCGACGGACAAAATGAAAACCATAGATTGATGCCATTGTAATCTTTGAGGATTTTTTCTGCCAAAGTCTTTCCGAATAATTCTTTGTTTCTTGTCTGCAATTCTGGATCGGCATAATCACTGCCGTGGAAGGAATATTTCATTTTAATCCGCTGTTCGTGCCAAGCCAATTCCTGTGCGACGAAAAACATACTGCCCCCTGCATTGAATGCCAAGTCTGAGACAGAGGCTCCCCATTTCTGACTGAATCCATCGAAGACCTCAATCATGGAGTGAAGCGTAAAGCCCGCCATGCCTGCATACCATATCGCTTTCTTGTCAGATACACCCGCCCATTTGTGGATATGGAAAGCAGTTTTGGTTTGGAAATAGGCGCCGAATAAATGGCCTGTTTTATCGATTTGATTCCACTCTTCCATATCATTGAAAAAGTGAAAGGAGGATTGCGGAACTTTGTCATACCATAAGAAGTAAAGCCCTGTAAACCCTGCGGTGCTGGCTGTTACGGCTGAACCGACATACCAGTGCAAGCGCTTTTTACTCAGTGTATCTGAGGGAGAAGTAGGATGGACTTTTTAGGTTGAGGTGCTAAAGCACCAATAGAATCAGGTGTTTGAGCGAATAGTATAAGGGACGATGCGCAAGAAAAAAAGAAAATAAGCGTGAACTTGAATATTCGCATCGAAATGAATTGTCAAAATTAATTGGGATAGTTTTTACACTTCCATGTTTTAAATTTCTGAATAATGCTATCGTCGAGTTTGGCAGATCCCTGGGGCATGGCCTTACTCCCCGTACAGCTAGTCTGCTCCAAGGTGCAAATCAAATTGCTGTTTTCAATAGCGGCCTTTGCCTTATCGAGGGTTTCGAGATTGGGACTCGTGCCTCCGTAACATGCCGTGCACTTGGATTTTAAGATGGGTTGGATATCTGCTGTATAGGTTACATTGATCGAATCACATGAATTTGATGTTGGAACGGTCGTCTTATCTTTAGTGCAACTCTCTTGAGTGAAATAGATCAATGTGCTGATGAATAGAATAAAGAGTAGAGGTGTTTTCATAGATAGATTTGAAATGTAAATTTATAATTTTCGTGGGACAGTTTGCATAAATTATTGGGAGGGGGCGCTGCGAATAGGAAAATTGAAGTTTTCTTGCTGGCGCAAGAGGTGAAAATGCCACGAATGCACGAATTTAAAACGAATGAATTATTCGATTGCATTCGTGCATTCGTGGCTAATTATTCCTCAATTCTTGCTGGCTCAAGTGGCAAATAAACACCATTTTATTCTGTTCTCTTTATTTTGAGGCCATTTTTGTGTTGATTTCTTGCTGGCGCAAGGTAAAGGTATGCCGCGAATGCACGAATTTAAAACGAATGAATTATTCGATTGCATTCGTGCATTCGTGGCTAATTATTCCTCAATTCTTGCTGGCTCAAGCGGCAAATAAACACCATTTTGTGTGGTACCCTTGTTCTCATTTTTGCGTGGCTAATCTATTTTATCCCCATTTCAAAGAGCTTATTCGTGCCGATAAAGCCACTGTATCGCTCGCCGGGCGCTATGGGTCCGACGCCGGCGGGTGTGCCGGTATAGATCAAATCGCCTTTGTTTAGCGTGAAGTATTGTGAGATAAATACGATGATATCGTCAAAGGAATAGATCATATCGGATGAATTTCCTGATTGTATAAGGACATTATCTTTCTGCATCGAGAATTCGATGGCCTTGTTTTCATAGGAATAAAATCGCCCAAGACTGCACTATTGTCAAAAGCCTTTGCCAATTCCCAGGGCAGGCCTTTTGTTTTAGTTCGTTCTGCACATCCCGCGCGGTGAAATCGATGCCCACTGTGATTTCCTCGTAATAGGTCGACGCGAATTTCAGCGCGATATGTTTGCCGTTTTTGCAAATCTTGATGACCAATTCACATTCGTATTGAATGTTTTTGGAGAATTCTGGATAGTAAAAATCGCGGTCTTTCATCAAGAGGGCAGAAGGCGGTTTCATGAATATCACTGGATTCTCTGGCACTGCATTGCCCAACTCTTTAGCGTGATCCGCATAATTTCTTCCGACGCAGAATATTTTCATAATTTTTTAGGTAAAAATATTGAAAATTGAATGCCTTGATTGATTATTATTGATTGAATATTGAAATGTTGAAACTTAAACACTTAATTTTATTTACTTCTTGGAGAATTGAATAAATTTCTCTTAATATTGCTTACTAAAATCTCCCCATGTCTGTCGTAGAAACTCCATTGATGAAACAGTACAATCAAATCAAGGGCAAGTACCCTGATGCGATTCTATTGTTCCGCGTGGGGGATTTTTATGAGACCTTTGGGACCGATGCCATCACCGCATCGAAAATCTTGGGCATCACCCTCACAAAGCGCGCCAATGGAGCTGCCACCTATATCGAACTGGCGGGATTTCCCATCATTCCCTCGATACCTATTTGCCGAAATTGGTGAAAGCGGGCTATCGCGTGGCCATATGCGATCAATTGGAAGATCCCAAAAAGACTAAGACCATCGTCAAGCGAGGCGTCACTGAACTGGTCACTCCGGGGGTCAATTCCAATGACCATATCCTCGATTCCAATAAGAATAATTATTTGGCCTCGCTCTTTTTCGATAAAGAGGAAATTGGCATCGCCTTCATCGATATATCCACGGGTGAATTTATCATCTCCAAGGGCAATGCCTCCTATATCGATAAATTATTGCAGAGTTTTAAACCCGCTGAAATCATCTATCCCAAGCGAAATCAAAAAGAATTTCAAGAATTGTTCGGCACGAAATTCTTTTGCTTCAGCATCGATGATTGGGTCTATACACAGGAATATACCACGGAATTATTGCTCAAACAATTTGAGACCATCTCGCTGAAGGGCTTTGGCATCATGCAATACGATGTGGCCACATTTGCTGCAGGCGCTGCATTGTACTACCTCGGTCAGACCGAGCACAACCGCACCCAACACATCAGCAAGATCAATTTGCTCGAAGGACACCAACATGTTTGGTTGGATCGATTTACGATTCGCAACCTCGAATTATTATTCAGCCCCAATGAAAATGCCAAGACGCTCTGCGATGTAATCGATATGACGCAGACGCCCATGGGCTCTCGATTGATACGCAAATGGATCATCTTGCCACTCAAAGATATCGCTGCCATCGAAGCGCGACATTCTGTCGTAGCGGATTTTGTTTTGGATGATTCACTGGCAAATACCTTGATTCAATACATCAAACCCATCGGCGATATCGAGCGATTGATTTCGAAAGTATCCCTCGGTAAAATCAATCCGCGCGAAGTGATACAAATCAAGCGGAGTTTGTCTTGCATCGAGCCCATTAAAAATTTATTGGCGGAGAGCAAAAATCCCGTCTTGTTGAAATACGGCGAATTGCTCAATGCCTGCCAACAATTGATTCATAAAATAGAAAATGAAATCATGGAAGACGCGCCTGTGGCGGTCAACAAGGGCAATGTATTCAGAGAGGGCGTTCACTTCGAATTGGATGAATTGAAAAATATCACGCAGAAGGGCAAGGATTATATTTTGTCGATTCAGCAAAAAGAAATTGAAGCGACGGGGATTTCGAGTTTGAAAGTGGGATTCAATAATGTATTTGGCTATTACCTCGAAGTGACGAATTTGCATAAAAATAAAGTGCCCGAGACATGGATGCGCAAGCAGACACTGACCAATGCAGAGCGATACATCACGGAGGAATTGAAAGTATACGAGCAAAAAGTATTGACGGCGGAAGAGAAAATTCTTCAAATCGAAGAGGAGCTCTTTCAGAAAATGATTGTCTACATTCACGATTATATTGCGCCGATACAATTCAATGCGAATATCATTGGGGAGCTGGATTGCTTGCTCAGCTTCTGTTTGGCGAGCAAAAAGAACAATTATGTCAAGCCGATTATCGATCAATCTCTCATTATCGATATCAAAGATGGCAGGCATCCTGTGATTGAACAGTTATTGGAATTAGGCGATGCCTATGTGCCGAATGATGTATTTGAATTCGGAGGAACAACAGATCATGATGATTACTGGTCCGAATATGAGTGGTAAGAGTGCCGTGTTGCGACAAACGGCATTGATTGTGCTCATGGCTCAAATCGGATGTTTTGTGCCCGCAGCGAGCGCAAAAATAGGCATCGTCGATAAGATATTTACGCGCGTCGGTGCATCGGATAATATCAGCAGTGGAGAGAGTACCTTTATGGTGGAGATGAATGAGACGGCGAGCATCATCAATAATATATCTGAGCGCAGTTTGATTTTGTTGGATGAAATCGGAAGAGGAACCAGCACCTATGATGGGATTTCCATCGCGTGGAGTTTGGCGGAATACTTGCATTATTGCGATGCAAAACCCAAGACATTATTTGCGACCCACTATCACGAATTGAATGAATTGGCACCGAAATTTAGTCGAATCAAAAACTACCACATCAGCACGCGCGAGATGAAAAACAAAGTCATCTTCTTGCGCAAATTGGTAGAAGGTGGCTCTGAACACAGTTTCGGAATTCACGTCGCCAAGATGGCTGGAATGCCCAAGGAGATTGTCGATCGAGCGAATGCGATCCTCGCTGATTTGGAAGAGAAAGCAGCGCTGCAAAACAATAAAGACAGCCTGAAAAACTTACCGAAAAATACCAATCTACAATTGTCTATATTCGATACAACCGATCCCATGGTCAGACAAATTCAAGCAGAATTGGATAAAATGAATGTCGATAAACTGACGCCGATTGAGGCATTGATGAAATTGAGTGAGTGGAAACGAATGTTGAAAGGATGAGTTTGATTTACGATGTACGTTTGATTTACGATGTACGATGTACGAGTTACGATTCAGTTCGGTGGAATTGACGATTTTATTTGTGATTTATAATTCACAAATGTTCCAGACACCAAACACCAAACACCACTTTAGATTTATTTTCAATCCCTACACAACTAAAGTTGGGACACGGTACAAAGTGCAGTGGACGATTGGGTTTAGTAGAGATGACTGATTAAAAGCGAATTTGAAAGGGGGATGATTTTGGATATTGATTGTCAAAACATGAAAAAAACGATTATTTTAGACTTAAATAGAATCCCTTAAAAAATATTGACAATCAATTTAATTTAGAAAACTTTAAATTCATAGGATAATTTAACCAAGAGAGATGCAAGTGAAAACAATTATTTATTTTTTTCTTTTAATTCTAGAAGCATTTCTTTTAAAATCAAAATCAGTTCTTGTCCATTTTGTTGGAAGGCACAGTTGTTGCAATTGTTTGTATTATTTTCAATTGCGTGATTATAATAGTTTTGTTGAAAAATCTTTTGCTCATCAAAACTTTCGATTACTTCCTTTTTTATAGAAAGTGCGTTAGCAATAATATCAAATTTTTTATCTGACGAATCCAAACCATTTTTTTCGAGGTAACTATAGGCTTGCTGGCTTATCCCTAATACATTTGCTAATCCCTTTTGTGATATATTTTTCAATTCTCTAAAAACTTTAATTTTTTCTCCTAGGTGCATAACTTTAGTTTGTATATTACAAATATATTATTTGTGTCTCACAAATAAAATAAATATTTTAAGTATTACCTTTGATTTGAAATGTGAAGTTTAAGGTATGATATTCCATCATTAAATTGAATTATCTAGATATTATCAATTTTAAGGAAAAAAATACAGCCTCATTTTTTAAAGTCCAACATTATATAATTATAGTGTAGAACTATGGGATTCCTGAAAACCATAAAAGAGTAAGGGAAAAAAATAAAAACACTTTAGTATGCCAAATCCAAACAATTGCGAATCAAAACCATTTATTAAGTTACAAGAAAGTAACAGCAATGCTCCTATACTAAACTATAATATGGAGCAAGAGAATTGTGTGAATTTATTCTCTACTTTGCCGTTTAAAATACCAATTTTATATTTTAAAGAGGATTTTGCGGGCGGACCTTCTACAACTCCACAAGCTTATGCGCTTAGATTTGAGGCTAGAGAAGTAATTAAAGATAAAATTATTAATGATTTAAAGCAGGCCAACTCGGTTTATTTCCTTAATTACAAATTAGTTGTAAACTGTCCTAATTCAGTTGTTTTTTTTATGATTCATCTCTAACCCCAAAACTGACTATTACGATGACAGCGATTTTACAAGTGGAATGGGGATGCCAGCTCTACCTTCGGATATTCCATTAAATTATGCTGAACCATTGTATACGAATAGCAAAGGAAAATGGAGCTATGCAACAGTAATAAAGGTAATTTATTCAATATGATTTATGACAAAATACCTATTAGTTACAATACTAAAACCCAATCCAGTTTGTTGGGATTTAAGGCAACTATATCCTTTCCTCTAGGTTCCGTTAGGGACTTTGATATAGAGATTATTGTCGATCAAATTCTACTAGGAAAAATCCCTAGATTTAGTGAAGATGCGATGGGAAAATTAAATTTAGAATTTGATTCCTGCAGCGAATCTGGAGGAGTTGACAAATGTGGCTTTTTTATACAATACGAATCTATGATTTGCAGCTATCTTGGACAATATGGTGCGGGAAAAACAATCAATACTTTTTCATTATTGCCCAATGAAAAAACTACCATATCTGTTAGAACATACAGAGATTCGGTTTCTTCAATTAATAATGCTTCAAACTTTATTGACTCAATAAATCAAGCAAGTGTGAATAGTTTTGAAAAATCACTTCAAAAACAAAATGGAAAGCAAAAAGATCAGAGTGAAAATGGTGGGTTCTCATTTACTTCTACTAAAGAAGAAGGTTCAGGACTCTTAGCAGCGATCTTTGCAAACCGTAGTTCAAGTTCAACTATGAGTTTGTCATCAACACAGCAAGGCATGCAGAGTGAAATTAAATCTGTTGTATCAAATGCTGTTTCAAGCAATGTAAATGAAAGTAATTACCATAGAGACATACCAGTCAATACAACAACTTCAAATACAGTCAGCAGTGGTGAGGAGACTACAATTGTCAGAGAATTGGAGAATGTCAATCAAAGTAGAACATTAAATTTTGTTTTTAGAGAATTGTTACAAGAGTACATAACAATTCATTGGCTAAAAAATATTAAATTTGGTTTTTATAATGATAAAACTCAGGAAGTCCAAAGAGTATTTTCACACAACCTATTTGATCTGCTCAATACCCTTATTAAACCAGAGCATGTGAATGAAGTCTTTGGGATGCTCATGGGGCCAGTTAGAATGGTGATGAATTATGATGAAAATTTCATCAATTTTTTTGAACCTCAACAATTTCTGCCTACTCCTATACAGATGTATGTAGTGGTGCTATCTTCCCTGGCGAGATGACTTGTTTGTGGTTGAGGGTTAAAAATCTCTCATACTTGTGGCAATATTACTGTGCCTGGAGTTATCTTAGGAGTTCAAAGCCATACAATGACAGCCTGTAATTGTAGATTCATTATTGGGTCAAGGAGAAGCATTGGATTGCTACAACAGAGATTTACAAAGTGAAAGTATTTATGCGCAGCAATTGAGAAACCAACAATTAGAACAAGCGATAGGAATAATTAATGGTATTGCTGATCCAATAGAAAAGGCGGTGCATTATAAAGAAGTTTTTGGACAAGACTGTTGTAAAGAAGATGGTGAAGCATAATGTAAGGGATTATTAATGACTAAATTGTTATTAAAAGTAAATTGTAATAATGGGAATAAATACTTTAGAGAGAGTTGCGCCACCTCCAGGTGTGGGGGCTGGTGCATCAATTTCACTTAAATCGTTGTTATCAGCCTCTGCAGTTGTTGCTCTTGTACTTGAAGCGGCAGATATTTTTAGACAATGGCAACATGCGCATTTGATGAAAACTCAAGCGACCAATCTGGCTCGTATTAACCAACTAAACAATCAGATAAAGCAGTTGGAGACCAAACAAAAAGTGGTCTCCAACAACCTTATCAACCAATTAAACAGTGCTTCAAAAGTTTTGAACTCCAAAGCGGCGAATACTGCCTTGCAAAAGCTTGCACTCCAAAATATCATTCCCAATAATTCTCTTCAACTTCCAAAGATAGGTGATACAGCTAGTTACACTGTAAAGAAAGGAGATAACTTATCTTCCATCGCACAAAAATATGGAACTTCATGGAAGACATTATGGGAGCTAAACCAAACCACATTGCAATCTGGCAATGCCAGTAGAATTTATCCCGGCGAGGTGATTCAACTTCCGTCGAATGCGCAGAGAGATGTAAGGTCGACAAGTGTAGTAAATGAAATGACAATGTATCAATGGAATAAAGATAATACTAACAATATAGTAATAGAACCAATTAATTCAGCGAATCAATCAATCAATCCTGTGACAATTTTTGAGAAAGGTATGAGATCTGTAATTGATAGAAATGGAGATTTAAAACAATCCACTATTGAATTTTTAAGTGAAGCTTTAAAATATGATAAGAAAATTTTAAAAGAATCAAACTGGGGTTCATTAAACGAATCAGTTTTTCTAAAATCCATTTCAATCTGGAAGAAGCTTGCAGCAATAACTGCAATTGAATATAGAGAAATGGAAGCAATCACACTTGATAAAAACATAGTTTTTGATAATTCATTATATTCAGAGTCATTTAGTGTTATAGAATCAATTTCATTAGTAGCTCATGAACAATCTCATGTTAATGATTATGAAAATTTGGGTATTTTTGAATTTTTGATAAATTACATAGTTGAAAATAAAGTATATGGTGGTTATGGTAATGAGACTACTGAGATGATTGCCTACAAAAGAGGTAATTCAATCAGGGATTGGCTAATTTCCAATCCAAAATTTGCAAATACATTGGAAAATAAAAACATACTTGAAAAGGAGAAATTTAAAATAGGGAAAATAGAAGGGGTAAAATATTGGAAGGAAATTGGCATTCAAAATGAAATGTCTATTTTTGAAGAATTAAAAAACAGAATTATATCTATACAAAATATTGCCAAATTTAATATTAGTAATTCTGATATTAATGTTAATTCAAGAATTTATAATACTATGAAAACACATAACAACAATATTATTAATGAAGGGGATATAAATATAAAGAAAATTGAAGAAAAAATATTAAAATTAAAGAAAGAGTATGAAGATATTAATAGGTAGTTTCTTTTTTTTATTTATTATTTCTCAATGTAATGAGAATAAAAATTGTAATATATATATATATCGCAGTTCGGATACATTATTTGTATATACAAAAAATAGAAATATTGAAAAATTATTCAATTGATAACAAAATTGAGCATTCGATTCTTTATTGTAAAAACATAAATGATACACTAGTAAAATTCCTTATAACTTAAACGCACATATTATAAGAATATCAGCAAGTTGTTTCGATAGTTACATATTTTTCCATATACTATACAGATAAATCAAATACCATTAGATACTAAGACTGACATCTATTTTACTAAAATGTGAGTCCATAATTTGGACTCCAGACTCCATCCCTACACTGTGTAGGGACAGACACCACTTTTACCCTGCCCAATTCTCCCTATCCAAACTTCTATAGTGAATAGCTTCTGCCAAATGCTCGATTTTGATTTCTTCACTTTCGGCTAAGTCGGCAATGGTGCGTGCTACTTTTAGAATGCGGTCATAAGCTCTGGCAGAAAGACTGAGTTTTTCCATCGCTCTATTTAGCAATGTTTTTCCCGCAGGAGTGATGATACAAATCTCTTGCACTTCTCGTCCGCCCATCTGCGCATTGCTGTGCATATTGGGAATGGATTCATAGCGCTTTTGTTGGATCTCTCGGGCTTTAATCACGCGTTCGCGAATATGAATGCTCGGTTCTGTTTTGATTTCGCTGGTGAGTTCATTAAACGAAACTGGCGTAACTTCTACGTGCAAGTCTATGCGATCGAGCAAGGGACCTGATATTTTATTCAAATACTTTTGTACGACTCCGGGTCCGCAGACACATTCTTTTTCTGGATGGTTGTAGAACCCACACGGACAAGGGTTCATCGATGCTACCAACATAAAGCTCGAGGGGTAGGTTACCGAAAATCTTGCACGAGATATTGTCACCATCCTATCTTCCATGGGTTGGCGCAGGACTTCCAAAACGGTTCTTTTAAACTCAGGCAATTCATCAAGAAACAAGACGCCATTGTGTGCGAGTGAAATTTCTCCGGGTTGAGGATGATTCCCCCCACCGACGAGTGCCACGTCGCTCACCGTGTGATGGGGAGAGCGAAAAGGTCTTTCGAATATGAGGGATTCACCGCCTCTGAGCGATCCAGCGACAGAGTGAATTTTAGTCGTCTCTAGCGATTCTTGCAATGACAAGGGCGGTAGGATAGAGGGCAATCGCTTGGCGAGCATGGTCTTTCCAGCACCGGGAGGTCCGATGAGGATGAGGTTGTGGCCACCCGCTGCAGCGATTTCCATGGCGCGCTTGATATTTTCTTGCCCTTTTACATCGGTGAAATCATGGCGTAGGTTGTTTAAATTATCTTCAAATTCCTGACGGGTATCAACAAAAGTGGGATGGATTTTTATTTTTCCTTCAATAAAATTGACTACTTCTTTGATATTTTCAACGCCATAGACATCGAGGTTGTTGACGATGCCTGCCTCGCGCGCATTGGCCTTGGGCAGAATAAATCCTTTGAATCCCTCTTTGCGGGCTTGAATAGCGATGGGGAGCGCCCCTTTGATGGGAAGTATAGAGCCATCTAGTGAGAGTTCGCCCATGATGATGTATTTCGAAACATCAATCGTGTCTTCAAATTGTGCATTGGCTTTTAATATCCCAATCGCTATGGGTAAATCATATGCAGATCCTTCCTTTTTAATATCTGCGGGAGCGAGGTTGATGACGACTTTTCTCCGCGGCATGGCGAAGGCGGAATAGCGAATTGCAGACTCCATTCTATGCCAACTCTCCTTGACGGCATTGTCGGGCAAACCAACCATATAATATTTTGAACCTGTGACTACGCTCACTTCAATGGTTATTGTAGTGGCATCAACGCCGTAGACGGCGCTTCCATATGTTTTTTCCAGCATCTTAAAGTTTTAATTTCTAGACTCTTTGCAGAATCCGTATTCAAATATAAACATTGGAATAATAATTTGGAGAGATTTTTCATAAAAAAAAGCCGATTTCATAGAAATCGGCTTTTTTAATTATTGTGTGAAGTGATTATTTACCACCATCTAATTCTGCTTGTAATGCTTTCAACTCATCCCATTTGCCATCAGCTGCTAATTGAGCTTGTTGACACCAAGTAGATGGATTGTGCATAGCGTATCTAGCACCTGCTTCGTCAAGGACTTTTTGACATCCTTCCGTTCCTGCAGCAACCAATTCAGCAAAGGTAAAGATACCTGCTTCGTTGAATTTCTTTGCAATCGCTGGTCCGATTCCTTCGATGATTTCTAATTTATCGCCTTTTTTCTCTTCTTTTGCTGGAGCTGCTGTCTTAGCTGAAGCTTTCTTTGTTTCAGTTGGCTGAACTGTAGTAGCAGGAACTCCTGGTAATACAGAGATAAATCTTCTATCGTTTTTGCCTTTTTTGAAAACAACTGTTCCGTCAACAAGTGCATAAATCGTATGATCTTTGCCTATTCCAACACCAATTCCCGGGTGGAATTGAGTTCCTCTTTGACGAACAATAATATTGCCTGCAATGCAAGTCTGACCACCATAGAGTTTTACTCCAAGTCGCTTGCTATGTGATTCTCTTCCGTTTTTCGAACTACCGACACCTTTTTTGTGAGCCATGGTTTTACTTTTTTATTGATTACTAATGCGTTTAATTAAGATATTGAATCTACAGAGATTTGCGTATAAGGCTGTCTGTGACCATTCTTTACTTTGTATCCCTTTCTTCTCTTCTTTTTGAATACAATGACTTTGTCAGCTCTAACATGCTTTACTACAGTGGCATTCACTGTATTGCCTGTTGTAGGAGCACCTACCTGAACGGAGCCATTATTATCTACCAACAAAACTCTATCAAAACTCATTTTTTGTCCTGATTCAGCTTGGATAAGGTCTACATAGATCTTTTTTCCAGCTTCTGCTTTGTATTGTTTTCCACTAATTTCAACTATTGCGTACATATCGCTTTTTTTTTGAGTGTGCAAAGATAGATTATTTCACCAAATAACAAAATATTATTTCAACATTTTTATTCTTTCCAAGACAGGAGGGTGGGAATAATGCACGAAAACATACCATGGATGCGGGGTGAGGTTGGATAAATTGCTGATTGTTAATTTTTTAAGTGCGGAAATTAAATCGCTGCCCCCATAGGTCTTTTTGGCAAATGTGTCTGCCTCAAATTCATTTTTTCGCGAAAGCGCATTCATCGCGATTCCTGTAAAGATGGAAATAGGACTATATAAGAGCGAAAATCCGATCAGGGCGATATGAAAACTCCCTTCACTGACTCCCAAAGCCTGATGCAAGAGTGGACTGCTGCATACTTTTCCAAAGACCAAGAATAATATGGCTATTTGGATGAGCGAAATGGCCAGGCTTTTAAGTACGTGTTTTTCCTTAAAATGACCCACTTCATGAGCAAGCACGGCGGTCAATTCCTCTTTGGTCTGCTCCTTAATTAATGTATCAAATAAGACGATGGTCTTTTTAGGCCCCAGACCGCTGAAATAGGCATTGGCTTTGGTGCTGCGTTTGGAGCCATCGATGACAAAAATCTCCGTCAAGGGGAAATTGACTTTTTGTGCATAGTCTGAAATCTCCTTTTTTAAATCACCCTCTTCTAATGGGGTTAATTTATTAAATAAGGGAACGATTAGACTCGTATAAAACATCGCGAAAAATATAGTCAGTGCGCTTACAATCAACCAAGCAATCCACCAAAAATGATCGGGCATTTTCATATAGACAAAGATGATCAGCGATAAAATGCCACCGCCTAAAATAGCGCTCAGCAATAGACCTTTTAACAAATCCAAGATGAAAATCTTCCAAGTCATTTTATTAAAGCCATATTTTCCTCAATGACAAAGGTGTTGTATATGGAGAAAGGCATTGATATCAGAGAAGTGGCAAAAGTCAAAAATCCTGAAAAATAACAAGGCCATCAAAATGGGAGAGGTGGTTATGGAGCGACAAATTGGTCTAGTATTTCATATCCGCCTGCGATGAGCAATAGAATGCTTATGGCAGTGGAAGTCAATCCCGAAATCAAACTGATTTTTGACTGTTCTCTGTGATAAGATCTTGCTTCTGAATATTTCTTTTGGTCATAAAAGTCCACCGCTTCAGGGGAAGTTCTTCTGTCCATTTCTTTTGCTTCAAATAATCCAAGACCTTGCTGAAAATACATTTAGCAATTATTAAAAATAGGATGAGGTAGAAAAGAAATTGGACCATATATAAAGGTGGTAATTTAAATAATTCTCTTGATGGTCTTGAGGTGGTGCGAGTATTTCTGCGTGTCGACATTGAATATGCCAAAATTATCCATCGCGTCGATGCGCACCTTTCCTGAGGCGTGGATGATTTTGTTTTTATCCAAAATAATGCCCACATGGGTGATTTTTGTATCGCCAAAAAATGCCAAATCTCCTTTTCTAGCCTCTTCGACAAAATTGATGATTTTGCCGTGTTCTACTTGCTGATAGGCATCGCGCGGCAGCGCTATATTTAAGAATTTATACACCATTTGGGTAAATCCAGAGCAATCGATACCAAAAGGAGTCCTGCCGCCCCAGAGATAGGGAGCATTGATATACTTTAAGGTAATCTTATCAAAAAGTTTCTGAAAGTTGTCGAGATTGGGTTCGATGGCTTGTCCGTGAAATATGTATTTTTCCTTGTCGAAATAGTAATTCATCCCATCAAAATCCCTCAATACAGAGCCAAATAGCACATTGAAATGGTCACTTCCCTTAGAAATGGTATAAAAAGTTTCATAGCAGAGAAAGGCATTTTTTGATTTAATCAATTTATAGTCTTTATCGACAATTTTGTGATATGACTTGTCGAGACCCAACCTTCATAGGAGTCAAATTCATTGCGAACCATGGTCCATTCTTTTTTGACCACCATGATTTCCACAATTTCTCCATATAAAAGTTGAGAAACTTGTTCTGTTTTATGTGAAAAGTCAGCACGAATAGGCACTACAGATAGATTACAAATACCGAATTTTGACATCTTTGAAAATTTTTATAACGATACAAATAAAAGTTCTTATTTTTGAAGTCTATGTTTTTTCTTAAAGAAAGTACCTTAATGAAGCGAATTTTAGTGACCCTTAGTGCCTTTTTCATACCTTTTTTGATGAATTCAACCCTGTCGGCATGCAGTTTTACCATCGTATATACCGTAACTCAGCCCACTTGTGGAAGCAATGGCGCCTTTCAAATAACTTCAAACCCGCCAATTACTGGCAAATTTGAAATTAAACAAGGTACAACGCAGGTTGGACTAAAAAATGGCGGGGGAAGTTTTAATACCCCATCAGCCTACGGAGCGGGATTGTACAAAATTATTGTCACTGACTTGAATACTGGGTGTTCTGACTCCGTTGACAATGTTTTGTTAACATCCACCATTGGTACCATCATGATGACGCCTACCATCAAAAAAGCTTCGTGTAAAAACAGTGCTGATGGCGAAATTATGATTTCAGGCGACATGGGCAATTTTACCTACACATGGGCACATTCTGCGCTAGAAACGGATTCTGTTGCAAATAACCTTGTAGCGGGAAAATATAAAGTAACAATCACCGTGAATGGTTGTCCAATTGAAAAGGAATACACCGTAGGTTCGGTTGATTCTATTTCTTTTACCGACACGTTTACGCCAGCAAATTGCAATAGGACAGATGGTCAAATTTTTATCAATAATCTCACTGGTGGAACACCTCCATATAACTTTGCATGGTCAAATGGAAATTCAACTATCCCACTTACTGGCTTGGCTGCAGGAGATTATATATTGACGATAACAGATAGCAAGTCTTGTCCACCGACAATCAAATCCTATAAAATTCTCGCTAACCCAGGTCCAAAGGGGAAGTATCAGCAGAGATACTGTTTGTCCAGGGAAGCCAACGGGATATTGAAAGTGAGTTTGATCACCGGTAATCCTGTAGGTATGAATTATACGTGGTCGCATGACCTTACATTGAATAACAAAGAAGCAAGTGGCTTGCAGCCTGGCACCTATTCCGTCACTTTGGTTGATGCAGGAGGTTGTACAGATTCATTGACTTCTTTTATTCGCGAAGAATTATTGAGGGTCGTGACCTTGGAAGCGAGTAATGTCTTACATAAAATAGGCACACAAAACAACTTTTTGACCGCATTGCCGCTCAATAATTTTTATGGTTTTGAATTTGGTCCTGACTCTGCCCTTGTCAATATTGGTGAGAATAGAGCTTTGTTAAATCCTAAAACAAACACACTCTATATTGTTAAGGCTTTTTATGCAGATGGGTGTATTGCAAAAGATTCTTTATTGGTTAAAATATCTGATTCTTCTTTCACCTATATCGTACCGAATGTTTTCACACCAAATGGGAATGGCAGAAACGACGAGTTCACCTTGTATGATATCAATAAGGATAGGGTAAATTTTGACCCACTAGTGCCTTTTGAAATACATATTTATGATCGCTGGGGCAATGAAGTTTATCAATCTTTTAATATCAAAGAAGGTTGGGATGGCACGGAAGAGTCGAATGTCACAGCCGCAAAGACGCGCAATAATATGAATGCAGTCTATGGTTATATCATCAAGTATGGTTACACGACTAAAACAATTTTGTCTGGAAATATTACACTAATTAGATAGAGATTTTAATGAATAAATTATTTTACATAATCACCTTATTGGTATTAAGTGGCAATGCTTGTTTGAAGGCACAAGATATCCATTTCTCACAGTATTCTGCAACCCAACCCTATATCAATCCGGCTCTGACAGGATTCTTTGACGGAGATTATAGAATCATCGCCAATGGCAGGCTGCAATCCAAGGGTTCTGATGCACCATACCAAACTATCGGAGGTGCTGCGGATTTTTCACTCTTCAAGAATAAATTGGATGATGATTATTTTGGCGTGGGCGTTGTTTTTTATAATGACAATGCAGGGTTCCTTGACTTAGTGACCAATCAAATGCAATTGAACTTGGCTTATTCATTGGGTTTTGGAGATAGAACCAAGCATTTCATCGCCTTGGGTTTTAATGGCGGTGTGATTCAAAAAACCTTGGATGCCACAACTTTAATTTTCCCTACTATAGATGAAAAAGACTTGTTTGGCGGAGCAACCAATGGATTTACTTTTGATATGGGCTTTGGATTGAATTATCAATTCTTTTTAAACAAGCGTTTCAATGCTTTTGCTGGCTATTCTATGGCACATGCATTAGAGCCTATTGATAATGTAATCAATGCATCACAGTCTCGAATATATATGAAACACTCCATGCAATTTGCCGCAAAGATCAAAGCAGCGGAAATGGTCAATATGATACCGAATGCATTGTATCAAATGCAGGCTGGTCACAGACAGTTGAATGCAGGATTAAATGCTCAATTTTTGGTAGGCAATTATGAGGAAGATAGAGTGAGCTTTACTGCAGGAGCCTATGGTCGATTTACCAATAATACGATTGCTGGTTTGATATTCTTAGCAAAGATGGAACTGAAAGGTTTTCAATTGGGATTGAGTTATGATGCAAATCTAAGTGAGTATGGCTCTGCCCCCGGCGGTGGTGCCAACGCATTCGAAATTAGCATAGGATATATCGGAATAGCTTCTTTTGTGCCGAGCAACCGTCTGAAATGTCCAGACATGAAATCATTTTAATCATCTAATAAAATAGTTTACCGACTTAAAATTATAGCTCTTTAGCCCAAAATCATTCGATATGAAAAAGTTAATTTTACTATTTAGCGTCTTTTTTTGCATGAATGCAAATGCCGCAGTTACATTCACTGTGAATAAAACCATCGGCTGCTCTCCGCTTGTCGTTCGATATATAGATGTTACAGTGCATCCTTTTCCTGTGGTATCTAGAACTTGGACCTTCGGAAATTCTTTTCCTCCATTGTCTGGAGGAGATACGATGACGACATTTTATGATTCTGTCAAATGCTTTTCTCCAAAGTTAAAAGTATGCTACTCAAATGGTACTTGCGATTCTACCACGAATACTAGTATGGTTTGCGTGAGTTCATTGCCGATACTTAGTTTTAGAGCTATTGATTCTTTGGGTTGTATGAAATCTGGAGGATCTCATACGGTTAACTTACCAATACGTCTGTCGCTGCATGTGGAACAATTAATTTCATGTTTACAGAATTGAAAAAAGGAAATACTTCGCTACTATTTATTGATTCCGCCACGAATGCTGCGACAGGAGGCAATTTTTCTTATACCTTTAATGATACAGGAACATATTATCTAAATGTTACTGCGAAAAACACTTGCGGTTGTCTTACAGATACCACTTTTAAGTCGATTGTAAAAATATACAGAACGCCCAATGCCAAATTTGATGGATTGCCGCTTTCAACATGTGATACTGTTATTACTACCCAATTTACCAATAAATCAGATACAGGCTCAGCCAATTATACCGCAACCTGGACCTATGGGGATGGCAGCCCTGACTTTACGGGCTTCAATCCTTCAAGAACGTATTATAAAACAAATTCACCCTATACAGTTAAATTATTAATTGCTGAAAAGTTCAATAATAATTTATTGACCTGTTATGATTCTATTGTTAAACCAAATTATATCTCATGCAAAAAGACCATAGCGTCTTTTACTGCGCCTGCTGTCACAACAGTTTGTCAGGGAGAATCCTTGACTTTTACGAATACATCTGATCTTGGATATACTGGAGTAAATTGGTATTACGGCAATGGGTCAGCACTTAATTCTAGCAATTCTTACACCTATCCGAATCCTGGTACATTCACCGTTAAAATGATTGTAACCTATCCCGGTGGATGCAATGATACAGTTACAAAAGTCAATGTGGTCACTATCAATCCTTCGCCTAAGGCAGCATTCAGGGTTAGCGATAGTTTATTCTGCGCACCGCCAAGAACCGTTACTTTTACGAATCAATCAACTGGATTTACTGGTTCGAATTGGACTTTTACAAATGGCACGCCTGCGACAAGTGCTTCTACTAGTCCTGCAGGTATTAGCTTTTCAGCTACAGGGACAGCAAAATTAGTTATTAGCAATGCCTTTGGTTGCAAAGACTCTTTGACAAAATCGGGGTATATCAATTTCTCTGGAATTACTTCTAGCTTTGTCCCTAGCGCTACAAGCGGCTGCGTGACAGACGTGTTTACCTTCTTGAATACTTCTGTGGGATTAGCTGGCGATAGCATCGTTTCTCATAAATGGGATTTTAACAATGACTCTATCTATGATTCAATCACTACTTCTAAAAAGCCAGTTGATTGGCAATATCCTATCGTTGGGTGTAAAAAAGTAAAATTGGAAATTACCACTCAAAGTGGATGTATCGCTAGTTCGACGAATACAATTTGTGCTGGCACGAAACCCACGGCCAACTTTACAATCTCGGATACTGCTCCGTGTATCGATCAGCAAATTCAATTTCCATATACAGGAACCTTGCCTATCACCAAATCAAATTGGTATGTGCGCTTCCCGAAAGTTGCGAATAGCCCGATAACGTTAGATTCCCTATTTGCAGGTTTGGCAACCTCAAGCTATCCTGATACAGGTACTTTTTATCCAATGCTTATAGCAGAGTATTATGGATGCAAGGATACCGCAAATAAGGATTTTTCAAAAAAAGTGACTGTTTTTGGTCCAAAGTCGGGATTTACTGCAAACATCAACTGTTTGGTCAGCCGAAATAAGGTTGATTTCACAAATGGCTCAGTCAATGCCACCTCTCAATTATGGGATTTTGGTGTGACCACTTCTACAACTGATACCTCTACAGCTTTAAACCCCTCATTTATTTATCCAGATTCTGGATGTTTTCAAGTAAAATTGATTACATACAATAGCATTTCCAATTGTTATGACACTTCACAAAAGCAAGTATGTACATATAAACCTGCCCTTTCATTCACAATTACCGATTCGATAACGTGTGTTGGAAAAACAATCGATGCCTGCAATACAACCTTGCCATCGGGATCTACAGCTAATGTAACTTTCCAATTTTTTGAGACAGGCAATACACTCGGCATCAATGATTCAAGAAGTGGGGCAGCTGCATGCCATACTTTCACCTATTATACGCTCGGATATAAAAATATTCGAATGATTACAACAGATCAAAATGGTTGTATTGATTCATTTTTTAAAACCAATGCTGTCTTGCTGACAAAACCTGTAGCAAAGATGAATTTGTCAGATACGATTGTTTGTATTAATCAAATGTTTACAGCATCAGAAACAAGCGTTTATACTTCTAGGCCAAAGAAACAGAATTCTTGGGTATTTGATGGTGGTACTCCGATCTTTGGTGCGGTATCTTCTAATTTTTCTTCCTCTACCCCAGGCGATTTACATTTGAAATTGACTAGCATTGATTCCAGTGGTTGTGACGATGAACTCGATACAATAGTTCATGTTGTCAATCCATTTACTGCTTCGTTTACTAAAAATAGAAATAGTGTTTGCCCTCTATTCGCCTAAAGCGAGCTTTACCCAAGATAAGTATGTTGCAACATGCAGCGCAACTTTTGTGACCTTTACAGATAATTCAATTGGCTCCAATATCGTCAACCATTTCTGGGATTTTGGCGAAGGATTGGGAATGCAAGCAGGTTCTACTTCTATGTTTAATAAATATGACGTTCCAAACGTCTATAAAGTATGTCATATTGTAGAAACAGTTTTTGGATGTCGCGATACCATATGCAAAGACACCGGATTCTTAATTACTAGGGTATTTTCTAGTGTTTCGTATAAGTATTTGGATAGTTGTGGTACGGGTAAAATTGAATTTGTTTTGCGAACGGAGAATGCATCTAAAGTTCAAGTTGTCAATTTTGGATCGATTACCCCTTCTGATATTGTAACCCATGATACAAGTTGCGGAATCCCAGGAAAGCCAAACTGTATTGATACATTTAATATTTCTTTTTTTAATCCTGGTACATATACTCCATTTATTATCGTAGATGATCGAGGTGGTTGTCCACCGAGGGTATTGCCGCAGAATTATCCGAATATAAATGTATTTACTCCACCAAAAGCCAAGATTGGTGTTTCAGATACCTTTATTTGTAAACACGAAACAATAGACTTTGTAGACTCTACAACCTATGCTCAGACTAGATTGAGAAATGAATGGACTTTGTTTGGCAATCCAAGTAATTCTTCCAATCAAAGTGTAAGTTCCAAATATGATGTTGCAGGAAATTATAATGTTAAGTTATTTGTAGAGGATTCAGTGCATTGTATTGATTCAATCATTCAAAAGATTATCGTCAATGATAAGCCAATTGCTGATTTTAATATTGCAGACAATTGCTTGGGCGATTCATCAAGATTTAAAGATATCTCAACTTTAACCCCGAATAATAAGAATTGGTGGCATTATGGGTTGACAGCAGGTGATACTTCTATTAAGGTAGATGGAGGCTTGATTTATGCAAATCCTGGAACATATACGGTGACATTGCAAATCGAAGATGTCAATTCATGTAAAGATACAGTTCAAAAGGTGATTAATATCTACGCACCACCTAAAGCGGACTTTGATTCTTCTGGTTTCTGTGTAGGCGTTCCAACAAATCTAAACAATAAAAGTGTAGCAGGAACAAATCCATTTGGCGGTGTATACTCTAATTGGGATTTAGACAATCCTCCTAGTTCTGCATCTTCTGTTGCAAGCCCGTCTACAACTTATACGACAGCCGGAAATAAAAATGTAAAATTAGTTGTTACAGATACGAAGGGTTGCATGGATAGTGTCACCAAGATAGTGCCTATTTATGGTTCTCCATTCGCAAAATTTGGAGCTCTGCCTGCAAAGACCTGTTTTGGTGTGCCGATTGTTTTTACAGATTCATCTATACCTTCATCCGCCCCAATTGTCACATGGGATTGGGATTTGGATGGTATTGCTCCTTTGGATGGAAACGGTCCAACTATTCCTCCTTTTTCTTATAAAGTAGCGGGTAATTACTTGCCAAAATTGAATATTGTGGATGCGAATGGATGTAAATCCTCACAGCAAATCAGCGTTCTTATTAGAAATAAACCAATTGTTAACTTTACGTATAATCCACAAACATGTATTGATACGTTGATTGATTTTAACAATACTTCTCCAAGTGCGTCAGATATTGTTGCATGGACATGGAATTTTGGCGAATTGCCTTTGCCTTATGTTGATGCGCAAACCTTTGATACAAAATATGCTTTTCCTAAAGATGGCAATTATACAGTCACCTTGATAGGCGTTGATAATATTGGATGTAAAGATACGGTTCAATATGCTGTGAAAATTGATGCACCACCTCTATTAAAACACGACCCATCTGCACCGGATACCTCTATTTGTTTTGGCGCAAGTGTGCTTGTCAAAGTATCTGGAGCGCAAAACTACTCATGGAAGGGCAACCCTTTCTTGAAAAAAATAAGTGGAGATACTGTTGTTCTAATCTCGCCACCAGTTAATTTATTGGTGAGATATGCAGGAACAAATGGAGTTTGTCCTGAGCAAGAAGATAGTTTCTTAATAAGAGTCGTTGATAAATTGGATTTGAATATTACTGCTGCAGTGACGAAGATAATTTCAGGTCAAGAGATAAAACTCAAAGCCAATATTAAAGGTGTATTTGATTCATTGACGTGGGCTCCTAATTCAAGAATCTCTTGTCTCAATTGCTTAGAGCCGAAAGTAACTCCAATTACTACAACTACCTATAAAGCGGAAATCGTCTATTCTAATCTCAAAGGATATCAATGTAGGAATGCAGATTCGATTACCATATTTGTCTCAGACTCTTGTTCTGAAAAGAATATCACGATGCCAAATGCATTTACCCCATCAGCTGCTAGCAATAATAAATTCTTTGTCATGGGACCAGCCCTTTCTGAAGTAAAATTCTTCCGCGTCTTTGATCGTTGGGGAAATATTATTTTCGAAAAATACAATCTCATTGCCAATGATCCAAATTATGGATGGGATGGTAGACAACAGAATAGTGATAAAGAGATGGAATCAGGAGTCTATATCTATCAAATTGGTGTAGAATGCACCAATGGCAATTTGTTGACAATTAGCAGAGATGTGACGCTATTGAGATAATTTATAAATGAACTTTGAAATGAAAAACTTCGCAATCATAATAATCCTTTTGAGTCTGCATGTCGCCAATGCTCAGGATGCTCAATTTAGCCAGTTTACGGCCAGTCCCTTGAACTTAAATCCCGCATTGACGGGCAATAGTCCATGTGATTGGAGACTTGTATTAAATGCAAGAAATGAATGGATTGGTGTGGCAAATGGCAATACTTTTTTAACTGGTTCAATTAGTGGGGATGTGGCTATTGGGAAAATCAGAAACAAAAAGACCAATTTCGGTGGTGTTGGTCTATTGATCAATGGCAGTAAGGATGGCTCGCTCAATATGATGTCTACAGACATCCCAGCCAATGGCGCATATCATTTCGTAATGGGAAAAGCGGGTTTAAGTACTTTGTCTTTCGGATTGCAATTGGGAATAAAAAGTGAAGTCTGTGGACAATACTTTAATGACCTTACCTGATGATGTTGATCGAGTAACGGGTGCTATTGTTCCCTCCCATGCGGCTGTCGTGACCAATCCCACTATTATCAATCCAGATGCGAGTTTTGGCGTGATGTTTAGTTCTCGCCCAACAACTAAGGTGAATTACTATATTGGAACTGGATTCTTTCACCTCACCCAAACCAAATATTCGTTTACCGGTGGAAATGACAATAGAAAATACTTTAAGTTTTCTGGTCATGGAGGGAGTCAATATCGATATCAATCAATTAAGTTTAATGCCTTCTACTATTTGGATGTATGAAAATGGCTCTGTGCAATACAGCATCGGTTCATATTTTAAATACAAATTGACCAAAGAGACCAAAACAAATAATAAGCCGATGGCTATTTATTTAGGCGGATGGTATAAAGATATCAAGGCAGTAACAGCGGCATTGAGATTTGAATACGATGGCTTGAATGTCGGGGTGAGCTATGATTTCAATATGTCCTCATTGGGCTCATTAAATGGCATGGCGGGAGCTCCTGAATTGTCCATCGTCTATACGGGATGCTTAAAGAGAAATCCAAACAAGTTTGGCTGTCCAGTGGTGTTTTAAGTTGAAGAAACTTATTTGTATTTAATTCTGTTATAGACTAAAATTAATCAAACATATTATGGCATTAGAAATAACTTCAGCGAATTTTGAATCAGAAGTGATGAAATCAGACAAATTGGTCATGCTCGACTTTTGGGCAGAGTGGTGTGGACCTTGCAGAGCGGTGGGACCAATTGTAGAGGAACTCAGTCAAGAATTTGCGGGAAAAGCGACCATCGCAAAATTAAATGTAGACAATGAAGGCGATATTTCCGCTCAATTTGGCGTAAGAAATATTCCAACTATCCTATTTATCAAAAATGGAGAAGTTGTCGATAAGCATGTAGGATCAGCCCCTAAATCGCATTTTGCTGCAATCCTAAACAAACATCTATAATCAATTTTAATATTTGTTAGAGCCACAAAAATGATTTCATTGTTTTTGTGGCTTTTTTATTCACTATAAAATATATTTTTTGAAATGAGCAAACCACTGATTCTTGTAACCAATGATGACAGTATTTATTCAAAGGGAATCAAAGCGCTTGTCGAAGCAATGTCTGAAATAGGCGATGTGGTTGTCGTAGCGCCTGATAAACCGCAGAGTGGAATGGGACGTGCGGTGACACTTAATAAGCCGCTTAGATTGAATAAAATAAGCCGTTTTAATCAGGTAGAAGAATCATACACTTGCTCCGGCACGCCCGTTGACTGTGTCAAGATTGCCCGAGATATTGTCTTGCATAGAAAGCCGGATCTCTGCGTCTCTGGAATTAATCACGGCAGTAATTCGTCTATCAATATTTTGTATTCAGGAACCATGTCTGCAGCCGTTGAAGCAGCGATTGAACATATCCCCAGTATCGGTTTTAGTCTCTGTAGCCACGATTTGGATGCTGATTTTACAGCTGCTGCACACTATGCAAAAGTGATTGTTCAACAGATTTTAAAACACCCACTTGAAAAGGGAATTTTACTCAATGTCAATATTCCCGATCTACCTTTGAATGAAATAAAGGGAATCAAAACAGGACATCAAGCGATAGCGAAGTGGGAGGAAGAGTTTGAAGAGCGCATTGACCCAAGAGGATCTAAGTATTATTGGTTGACAGGCAAATTTGTCAATTATGATAAGCGCGAGAATACCGATGAATGGGCTTTGGAAAATGGCTTTGTCTCTATCGTCCCTGTACAATTCGATATGACTTCTCACAAGGGAATCGAAACGATTCACCATCATTGGAGATACGATCAATAGTTTTGATCGAATTCGATTTCTTAAAATTTCTTAATTTTTGTTTTTCTAAAATTTTGTTTTGATTTCTTGCGTTTAATTGAAAAGTTAAACCATGAAATTAATCTTATTACTCTATTATTTATTGATGCTTTTCTTCGTGTCATTCTTTTGATTTGTTGGATCAACTATCAAATGAGCTTTTAGTAAACAATCATCTTCATCAGAAAAAAATGTTTTTTTGAGTGAGGAATTTGTTTTGAATAAAAGAAGAAAATATCATACGCAAGATTCCATTCAAAATTAAATATATGTTGTTTCTAATTATCTTTAAATTTGAAGCCAATTGAATAATGAAAATCATGAAATATTTTTTTATCTGCCTATTGGGATTGATGTCAATATTAACTTCCTGTAAAAAAGAGAGCACATCAAATTGTGCCTGCGACAAACCTCTAGAAGCCAAATTGGCATTCATTGGCGAACCATCTCAGCTGAGCAGTTATAATCTCCGTTGGAAAGCAGCTTTGACTTCTGGCGAATATGTCGAATTGACCAATATTGAAGATTTTAAACTTGAAGAAAGGGATCAATTGGTCCGATTTTGTCCAAAAGAAGTTAATTTTCTCTCACCGGGGCAAATAGCGATAGAATGTATAGAGCCTCTACCCATTGAGAAGAATAAATGCGATTGCAAAGAGTTGGAATGGATCGTGCTAGAACCATTAGAAGTAACCTGTATGGCCCTAGATTGCCCTCAGTTCAAAGTGTTCAAGGCAAATGGGGAAGAAATTGTTGTTCGAAATTTGAATCAGTTCAAATTGAAAAAAGAATTGCAGAAGTTGCATGTTTGTTTTGAGGATTATATCTTAGAATCCTATCCACCGCAGTATACGATTAAGTGTGTCGAAAATTACGAGTGCAAAAAGGAATGTGGGAATGAAGACAAGATTGAGCCAAATCCTTGTGATAAGCCAATTTTTGGCACAGTGCTCAATAAAGAAGGAGCTGGAGGATGCAAATGGATGATTCAATTGGAAGATGGTTCTTTGTTGAATGCCGTCAATTTGGGTGATTATCCTAATTTGATCGTAAATGAGCTGAAAATACATTTTGCCTTTAAAGCAGTTGAAGAGCCAAATGCCTTTGCTGCATGTAATTTAGGTAAGCCGATATTTGTCATTTGTGGCAAGCCAATTGAGGAAAAACTGAAAAAATAGGATTTACAGACAAAATGCGGCGATTTCTATTGAAAAATGCCGCTTCTAAAAAGGCCTAATAATTTTATTAGGCCTTTTTTTTATTGATTATCAATGAAAAAACGGACCAATTTGAAAAATATTTTCAAAAAAGTTTGGAATTACAGACAAAGAAATTATCTTTGCGCTCTCAAAAATCAGAACAAGTGGATCAATTAAGTTATAGAACAGAATTCATACTCACTCCAAACGAGAAGAAAGAGTGGTTTTTAATAGATGCTACCAATCAAACATTAGGAAGATTGTGTACTAAAGTTGCATCTATATTAATGGGCAAGCATAAGCCTACATTTACACCGAATCTCGATGCGGGAGATTGTGTTATTATCATCAATTCCGACAAAATTTCTCTTACGGGAAATAAGTGGAATGATAAAGAATACATCCGTCACACAGGCCATCCAGGTGGACAGAGATTGATTAAAGCAAAAGACTTGAATGTCAAGAAGCCGATTGCATTGATCGAAACAGGTGTAAAAGGAATGTTGCCAAAATCAAAATTGGGCAATGCGATGTTCAAAAAATTGCATGTTTATCAAGGTGCTGAGCACAAGCATTCAGCTCAAATGCCTAAAACAATTACTATCAAATAATAATTTCATAAATCAATGAAGAAAAATTCATCAGTAGGAAGAAGAAAAACGGCGATTGCACGAGTTTTTATTACAAAAGGCTCTGGTAAAATCACCATCAATGGCAAAGATTATAAGAATTATTTCCCTATCCCTTTTATGCAAGATAGTATGCTATCTCCATTGAAGACTGTAGAGAACGAAACATCTTATGATTTCAAAGTAAATGTCGGCGGTGGCGGTATCAAAGGACAAGTTGAAGCAGTTCGTTTAGGAATCGCAAGAGCTTTGTTAATTGATAATGAAGAGTACAGACCAGCATTGAAGAAAGCTAGATTGTTGACGAGAGATGCTAGAATTGTTGAGCGTAAGAAAACAGGTCTACGCGGTGCGAGAAGAAGAGAGCAATACAGCAAGCGTTAAAAGAATTTTTGTGGTTTTTTATTCTCTAAAAATCCAGTTCAAAAAAAGTTATTAATAATATTTTAAAAGACGGCATACTGCCAAAACATAAAATAAATGAGTGCAATAGATCAAAAAGCAATGCTAGATGCGGGTGTACATTTTGGACACTTAAAGAAAAAATGGAACCCGAAAATGCTTCCATATATTTTTGCAGAGAAAAAGGGAATTCATATCATCGATTTGAATAAGACTGCAGAGAAAATGCAAGAGGCTGGTGCTGCAATGAAGCATTTGGCTAAATCTGGTAAGAAAATCCTTTTCGTAGCTACAAAAAAGCAAGGAAAAGATATCGTTAAAGAAGCGGCTAAGAGCTGTGGAATGCCTTTCATCACTGAGAGATGGCTAGGTGGAATGATGACCAATTTTACAACGATTAGAAAGTCTGTTAAGAAAATGCAGAGCATCGATCGCATGTTTAAAGATGGCACTGTTAATAGCATCAACAAGAAAGAGCGTTTGATGTTGTCTAGACAAAAAGAGAAATTAGAGAAAGTATTGGGCGGTATCGAGCAATTGAACAGAGCTCCAAATGCAATCTTCGTCATCGACATCAGTCATGAGCATATTGCAATCAAAGAAAGTCACAAATTGCATATCACGACTTTCGGTATCTGTGATACGAATTCTGACCCTACTAAAGTTGATTTCCCTATTCCTGCAAATGATGATGCATCAAAGTCTATCGAATTGATCGCTAAATTTATGGCGAATGCAATCAACGAAGGTTTGGAAGAGCGCAAGAACATGAAGGTAGAAGAAGAAACAGAAGAATCAGTTGATGCTGATTTGGATGGAAATGATGATATCTTAGAAGGAGAAATCGAAGAAGGTGGAACTACAGAAGGCGGAGAGAAAAAGCCTGGTGGACCAACTAGAAAGAGAATCCAAAGAAAAAAATAATTCAAGTATTTAAAATAACCACAACGAAAACAGAGCTGAATGGCTCTGTTTTCAGTTGGAGGAATCAATCAATTATTAACTTGAAAGCTAGGTGACTGGCTTATAAAAATAAAAAAATGCAAGCAGAAATTTCAGCATCAGACGTAAAAAAACTAAGAGATTTGACAGGTTCAGGAATGATGGACTGTAAAAAGGCATTGTCTGAATCAAATGGAGATATCGATGCAGCCATCGATTACCTCAGAAAAAGAGGCGCTAAAGTAGCAGAATTGAGAGCGGGAAGAGATGCCAATGAAGGCGTTGTCTTGACAAAAGTAAATGATGACCAAACTAGAGGTGTAATCGTCTACATCAGTTCTGAAACAGATTTCGTTTCTAAAAATGAAGAATTTGTAAAGTTTGTTCAAGCTGTTACAGATATCGCTTTGGCGAATAATGTAAAGACTTTGGATGAATTGCACGCACAAGATATGAATGACGTTTCTATCAAAGAAAGAGTAGGAGAGAAAGTTGGTGCAATTGGTGAGAACATTGCTATCGCTGGTTTCGAAACACTTTCTGGTGAAATGATTGTTCCGTATAACCACAGCAATAGAGCTGGTGTTTTGGTTGCATTGAGCAAAAAAGGTGGTGATGATTTCTTTGCTATCGGAAAAGATGTAGCCATGCAAGCAGCTGCTATGCGTCCAGTAGTATTGGATGAAAGCCATGTAACAGAAGAGATGAAGCAGAGAGAATTGGCTATTGGTCGCGAAAAAGCAATCGCTGATGGTAAGCCAGAGGCAATGGTTGAAAAAATCGCTGAAGGTGGATTGAAGAAATTCTATAAAGAAATGACTTTGTTGAATCAAGACTTCGTGAAAGATCCTAAGAAAACAGTTGCTCAAGTAGTCGCTGATGTCGATAAAGATTTGA
The DNA here is from genome assembly GCA_016713645.1 of Bacteroidota bacterium. Taxonomy (GTDB): domain Bacteria; phylum Bacteroidota; class Bacteroidia; order Chitinophagales; family JADJOU01; genus JADJOU01. The sequence goes on along the minus strand of JADJOU010000001.1, from coordinate 66,282 downwards.
AAGTCGTTGGATTTAAACGATGTGAATTGGGAACAAAATAGTCAAACACATATTTAAAAAGCGAGCTTAGCTCGCTTTTTTTTTGCCCTTTTGTCAGTTAATCGCGCATTTTTTGGCGATATTTTCCATGGCATACTCTTTGAACATTGCAAGAAATAATTTTAAGACAGCAGGTCGCTGTCAAGATGACAATTAATATATTATGATATTTCCACCAGAAGATAATAGCGAGTTTGTGAGTATAGTCAGTGAAGAAGAAGACGAACAAGAAATTGCCACATTGAAAAAAGAAATTCCCATTGTGCCCCTGCGCAATACGGTCTTATTTCCCAATGTCGTGATTCCCATCTCTGTGAGCAGAGAAAAGTCGCTAAAGGCCATTTACAAGGCTCAGAAGGACGATAAATTGATTGCGATATTTACTCAAAGAGATGGTCAAGTAGAAGATCCAAACAAAGTGGATCTGTATGAGATTGGAACCTTAGCCAAGGTCTTGAAAGTGATCAAGCTACCTGATAATACCTCCACGGTTTTTATTCAGGGAAAGCAACGCGTGCGCATGGAAAAATTTATTTTTTGAGGAGCCCTATACCGCAGCCAAAGTAAAATTGCTCTATGATATTGTTCCTATATCGAATGAGTTCAATGCTACAATCGACGCGATTCGAGATGCAGCAAAAAACTTCATTCAAAATTCCAATCACATTCCACACGAAGCGGAGATGATGATTCAGAATATCACAAAGCCCAATTTTCTATTGCATTTCGTTGCATCTAATCTACCCCTTGCCAATGAAAATAGACGAGAAATACTAGAGATTGATCGCCTAGATGAGCGTGCAGAAAGGGTTTTGCGCACACTCAACAAAGAGGCCAATTTTCAAGAATTGAAGAATAAAATTCAAAACAAAACGAAAATTGAATTAGATAAACAACAGAAAGATTATTTCCTCAATCAACAATTGAAGAATATACATGAAGAGCTCGGCGCGGAAAGTCCAGATAAAGAGATCAAGAGACTCATCGATAAAGCAGCTACGGTCAAGTTGAGTCAACAAGCGAGAGAGAGTTTTGATAAAGAGATTTCCAAATTGAAGCGAACGAATCCCGCCTCACCAGACCATTCTGTGGTATACAATTATATAGAAACGCTTTTGGATTTGCCTTGGGAAGTCTATAGTGAAGACCACCTCGATTTGATTGAAGCGAAGAAGATATTGAATGAAGACCATTACAATATGACCAAAATCAAAGATCGTATTTTGGAATATTTGGCAGTGATGAAATTGAAGGGCAATTTAAAATCTCCGATACTATGTCTAGTCGGCCCTCCGGGCGTGGGCAAGACATCGCTGGGGAAATCTGTTGCGCGAGCGCTCGGCAGAAAATATGTGCGCATGAGTTTGGGTGGATTGCACGATGAAAGCGAAATACGCGGACATCGAAAGACCTATATTGGCGCTATGCCTGGGCGATTGATTCAAAATTTGCGCAAAGTGAAGACGGCGAATCCCGTATTTATCTTAGATGAAATCGATAAATTGGGCAGTGACCACCGTGGAGATCCATCTTCGGCATTGCTCGAAGTATTGGACCCAGAGCAGAATTCAACTTTCTACGATAATTATCTCGAATTGGAATTTGATTTATCCAAAGTGCTATTTATTGCCACGGCAAATTATTTACAAAATATCCAACCCGCCTTGCGCGATAGAATGGAGATCATTCAAGTCGATGGATATAGCGTGGAAGAGAAATTGCAAATCGCACAGAAGTATTTAGTGCCCAAGCAAATCAAAGAGCATGGACTAAAGGCGAGTCAAGTAAAAATTGGCAGCGATACGATTACAAAATTGATTGAAGAATATACTGGAGAAAGTGGCGTGCGAGAATTGGAGCGCAAAATCGCAGCATTGATGCGCAGACAAGCCATGGATATCGCGATGGATGAAAAGCTCAACAAGGATATTAAACCAGATAGACTGCATAAGATATTGGGCGCACCGCGCTATGATAAGACCATGTATCTCGAAGAGAAAATACCTGGTGTAGCTGTGGGCTTGGCCTATACATCTATCGGCGGAGATATTCTATTTATAGAGACCAATAAGAGCAAGGGAAAGGGCGGATTGACCTTGACAGGAAATTTAGGGGATGTGATGAAAGAGAGCGCCACTACCGCACTCAGCTATATCAAAGCCAATGCAGAAAAACTCAAATTGAAATTGGAGGATTTAGATCAATTGAATATACACGTGCATGTACCAGAAGGCGCGACGCCCAAGGATGGTCCTTCTGCAGGGGTGACCTTGCTCACGGCATTGACCTCGCTCTTGACGAATCGCTGTGTAAAGCCTCATTTAGCTATGACGGGTGAAATTACCTTGAGAGGTAAAGTACTTCCTGTAGGAGGGATTAAGGAAAAGCTGCTCGCTGCCAAGCGCGCAGGCATCAAAGAAATCATCCTCTGTTCAAAGAATCGTAAAGACGTAGAAGAAATTGAATCAGACTTTCTAAAAGGCGTCAAATTTCACTATGTGGATACGATGGATGAGGTGCTGAAGAAGGCTTTGGTCAAATAAGCATTTTATTATAATAAAAAAAGAAGTGAATTCAAAATGAATTCACTTTTTTTTTTGGCTTTTTATTAGCTGCTAAAAAAAATATAATTTTTATTTTTGGTTAAGTATTTGAAAATCAACAATCTAATTTTTGTTTTAAATTATTTTAGTACTAAAGTATACAAAGTACTGAACAAAAGACATATCTTTGCCTCGTTAAATAGTAAGTAAACTTTAAATCGTAATATACATGAACGTAGAAAATGCAAAAACGCAAATGCTCAAGGGGGTCTTGGAGTATTGCATGCTCTCGATTATCCAAAAGAGAGATGTCTATGCTTCTGAAATTCTAGATGAATTCAATGAAGCTGAATTGGAAGTGGTGGAAGGGACCATTTACCCTATTCTCACCAGACTGAAAAATAGTGGTCATTTGACCTACTATTGGCAGGAATCAAATGCAGGTCCACCGAGAAAGTATTTTCAAATCACCGAATTGGGCAAAGCATTTTATGCTGAACTCGATAAGACTTGGAAAGAAATAGAAAATTCAATCAAAAAAATTATTTAATTCAAAATAGAAAATCATGAAGAAGACCATATCTATAAATTTAGCGGGATTTGCATTTCAAATAGATGAAGATGCTTACCAAATATTGTCAAAATACCTCGAATCGCTCAAATCAAAATTCAGCAAAGAGGATGAAAAGGCAGAGATCATCGGAGATATCGAATATCGAATTTCCGAAATTTTTACGAGTAAATTGAAAGCTTCTAATAAAGAAGTCATCAGTGAACTAGACGTTCAAGAAATCATCAAAAAATTGGGAAAGCCAGAGGATATAGCGGGAGAGGAGCAATCATCTTCGCAACAAAATACCAATAACGCTTCTTTTAATCAGGGAAATACAAATTCTGAGAAGCGCCTCTACAGAAACCCTGAAGAGAAAATGATCGGCGGGGTTTGTTCTGGGTTGAGTGTCTATTTAGGAATCAACGATCCCCTTTGGATTCGCGTCTTGTTTCTACTCCTTATGTTTTTCTCTGCAGGTTCGATCACCATCATCTACCTCATTGCAATGGTAATCATCCCAGAGGCGAAGACAACTTCTCAAAAGCTTCAAATGCGCGGCTTGCCAGTGAACCTGAAAAATATTGAAGAAGGATTCACCCAATTTAGAGATACTTTGAATAATCCTTCGAATTCGCAAACACTGCATCGCATTTTTCAATTCTTCTATAAAATATTCAAGTATTTCTTTGCTGCATTGTTCTTTGTGATTGGGTTTGGCTTGTTGACTTTTGTCGCCATGATATTTTTCAAAGCGAATATCTCTTGGTTCACAACCTCATTTATTTTGCAAAATTACATCATTGCCAATCCATTTTATATTGGACTCGCTTCTGCGGGATTGGCCTTGATGATTGGCATTCCAGCGATTAGTTTTATTTTATTGGGTGCGAGAATCGTCATTCAAAGACCATTTATGAAATCGCTCCACCGTTGGATTATGTTGGTTCTATGGATAATTGGAATCGCGGTATTCACACTCATAGCATTCAAATCATCTCATGAAATTAGAGGAAATGGAACAACAGAAACCATCACCATGATTCCTTCTGCCAGTCAGCATTTCATTTTGAAATCCGAGCAGGATATTGAATTTGATGTGAGTGAAGATGGGTTGCAAATCAATGGACAAGAAATTCCAAAGGGCAAATTGATGTATCCAGATGCTCATTTGAATATTCTCATGTCAGGCGATGATAAAATGTATATCAAGCGCATCGGAGAGTCGCGCGGCAAGAGCAATGGCGATGCAATGATGCGCGCAAAAGAGATTGATGGAAAAATGGAGATTGTCGATTCTATATTATTTGTCAGTCGAATGTTGGAAGTGAAATCCAATCCACCTTTGTTCCGCGGACAAGAATTGAATTATGAATTATACTTGCCAATGGGCAAATCGATTTACCTCGATCACTCTTCTAAAGATTTGATTTACGACATAAAAAATATAACAGATACGCATGACAGCAAAATGGTGGGACATACTTGGTTAATGACGAGTTCGGGCTTGAAGTGCACCGATTGCAATTTCTCTGCTAGTTCGGAATGGGATAGCGATGAAGAAGATGATGACAAGTCAATTATTCGCATCGATGGAGGAGATGAGAAAGTAGATATGAAAGGGGTAAATGTCCATATTAAAGATGGCGATAAAGAAGTGCGCATCAAGGATGGCAAAATACTGATAAGAGATGGAGAAGAGAAAAAGACCATTGAGATAAAGAAGTAAGGTTGGTCACAAGACCAACCTCGGGCAAGTAAGGTTGGTCAAAAGACCAACCTCTAGTCATCCTGCAGGACATCCTTTATGGGATTTTCATCCTGACTACCTATGGTTGGTCTTTTGACCAACCAAAATCCTGACTACCTAACTACCTATGGTTGGTCTTTTGACCAACCTATGGGATTTTCTTCTGGACTACCTATGGTTGGTCTTTTGACCAACCAAACCTATGGGCATCTTGCGGGACATCCTTTGTGGGATTTTCATCCTGACTACCTATGGTTGGTCTTTTGACCAACCATATTTTGACCAACCATATTTTGACCAACCAAATTTTGGTCTTATGCCAACTTTTTTTTACCTTCATACCCAGAGTATGAATAATAAATATAGCATTGAGTTTTTTACAGCAACTTGCTTAAATTGGCAAAATCTATTGGAATCAGATAAGTACAAATCTATTCTAATTGATAGTTTCCAATATTTAACGCGAGAAGAGAAAATTTGGCTTTATGGTTTTGTTTTAATGCCAAATCATATACACTTAATTTGGAGAAAGCAAGACAAATGGATTGACTCTAACATTCAACAGCAATTTCTCAAATATACAGCTCAAATGATAAAGTTTGATTTGCTAGCAAATAATCTAATTGAATTGGAAAAATATAAAAGCACGCAAAAAGATAGAGCATATCATTTTTGGGAGAGAAGGCCATATTCCTCAAGAATGTTAAGACGAGATGTTTTAGAGCAAAAATTGGAGTATATTCATCTTAATCCAGTTAAGAAAGGTCTTGTTCTTAAAGAAGAAGATTATTTGTTCTCCTCATCCAGGTTTTATCGTGGATTTGGGGATGATTTTGGCCTATTAACTGATTATAGAGAGCATATCAAGTTTGGCTTGTCTAAAAGACCAACCATAGAAAAAAGCTACATTGATTTTGTCTCTGATTATTATTTGAATTAACTTTGCCCCTTCCATACAAGCGTAAAAATTGCATGCAAGGCCAAAATCCAAACACGATACTCCATTATCCCCATGTCTTCTTTGGCGATATCGCATATTGGGTAAATAGAGCGCAGGGTATTCAAACAGTGGATTTAACAGATTTACCTTTTATCCCTAGTTCCATATTGAATAGAACTGAAATTTTAACCGCGAATGGATTGCTCAAACTCACCGTTCCAGTAGAAGGCGGCAGGAAAGTGAAACAAATGTTTAGCGAGGTCAAGATTGCGAATGGTGATACCTGGAAGCGCGATCATCTCCATGCATTGCAGAGCGCCTATGGCAAATCCGCATTTTGGGAGTTTTACAAGGATAGGATATTGGATTTGTATCAGAATAACCACACCTATTTATGTGCTTTGAATGCAGATACTGTTCAGCTCGTGACTGATTTGCTCAAGATGAAAGAATCGCACAATAGAACGGAGATTCCCTTTCAACTTGAATTCCCACCTTATTTTCAAGTTTTTAATTCAAAATTTCCTTTCGCTGCCAATATTTCTATATTAGATTTGCTCATGAATAAAGGCAATAAGACTCTCGATTATTTGCAAGCAATTATTCAACCATAATATGTCAGAATCCTACCTCAAACGCGGTGTTTCAGCTTCCAAAGAAGATGTGCACAATGCCATAAAGAATTTGTCTTTTGGCCTCTACGATAAAATGTTTTGTAAAGTATATCCTGATTTCCTAGCGGGAAGCGAGGATTGGGTGAGTTTGATGAGCAGCGATGGCAGTGGAACAAAATCCATTTTGGCGTATATGTATTGGCGCGAGACCGGTGATGTCTCTGTTTGGGCTGGAATAGCACAAGATGCTCTGGTGATGAATCTAGATGATATGCTCTGCGTGGGCGCAAGAGGGCCATTTCTCTATTCGTCAGTGATTAATAGAAATAAAAATAGAATCCCTGGAGAGGTGATTAAGGCAATCATTGAAGGAACGCAGCAATATATTGAGACTTTGCATGAACACGGTGTCAATATCGTATTGACAGGAGGGGAGACCGCAGATTTAGGTGACCTAGTGCGCACGATAACAGTCGATGGCAGTATGGTATCGAGAATGCAAAAAAAGGATTTGATTTATACCCATCATATTCAACCAGGACATGTCATCGTCGGCTTGGCGAGTTATGGCAAGTCAACATATGAATCTGCTTATAATAGCGGCATTGGCAGCAATGGTTTGACTTCAGCCAGACATGATTTATTGTCAAAAAAATATGCGGAGAACTTTCCAGAATCCTTTGAAAAGGCCTTGGATGAATCGGTGGTGTATATTGGAAAAAATAAGTTGACCGATGCATTTGAGCGCGAACTCGATTTAGGCAGGGCTTTATTGTCCCCTACGCGAAGTTTTGCTCCAGCATTGCTCCAAATATTCGATCAATATTTTGATTCTATCGGATCCATCGTGCACAATACGGGTGGTGGGCATACCAAAGTGCATCATTTTGCACCAGCGGTGAAAATCATCAAGGACAATCTATTGCCAATTCCGGCTATATTTAGTAAGATCCAGGCGAGTTCTAATATTCCTTGGAAGGAGATGTTCCAAATGTATAATATGGGCACAAGAATGGAAATCTACTGCGATGAATCCGCAGCAAAAGGCATGATAGAAATTGCCCAGTCTTTTGGCATTGAAGGGCAGATAATCGGCCGTGTAGAGGCGAATGACAAACTGGAAATCGTTGTCACAGGAGAAGCCTACGGAACCAGCGTATATAATTACTAATTGATACAAATAAAAAAGGGGAGAAACATTGTTTCTCCCCTTTTTTTATGCTCGCTTTGCAGCGTATTAGTCTTTCATAAATTTAGCTATCTTTTGATCGACTACGATATAATAAAGTCCTTTATTCAACTTCGCTACATCGATAATATTGTTTTCAATATTTCCTTTGATTACTTGAATACCAGAAGTATTGAATACTTCGTAGTTCATATTCATCATATCAGAAGAAATAGTGACAAATTGAGAAACCAATGTTGGGTGAACAGAAAACTTAGCCAATGATGTATTGAAAATACCTACACCTGGAGATTTAGTCGTATCAGCGGTCAATGCCAAAGATTTTGTTCTAATGCTATCGTGTGACGCATCTCTGTTAACACTGCCGTCTTTGAACGCTTCGTTGGTAGCAACATAGATCGTCAATTTCATTGCACTAGTATCTTTAGATGGCGCTTTCCACTTAAATTTCATTGGGAAGCTAAATGGGTTATTATTATGGAATACATATCCACCAGAAGTACCTATACTTGGACCTGAGAAGAATGTTCCTTTTTTATCGAGATTGGCATTTTTTACAACAGCCTGGAAGCCATTTATTGCACTTTTTGAAGAATCAATTGTAACAGTGATTTCATAAGTAGAGTCGAATTTAAAAGTTGTAGCATTCATGCCATTGAGTAGGATATCTAATTTTGGCGATTCTTTAGTCAAATTACAAGAGTTGACGTGGCAAGCGCCTCCATTGTCTTTGCAAGTATTCTCTCCAGGAGCACCTGTACTTCCTAATACTGGACCTGTAGCACTAGCTACGAAAATTAAGTATATACCTAGCATGGCAATTATTACAGTAAACGATCTTTTCATGTGTATTAAATTTAGTTATTTTAACATAAAGATATAAAATGTTTTTTATTCTCCAAATTTTATTTAATAAATTTTATGTTTGCTTCAATATGTTTGGATTTTTCAAAAAAAATACCCCTAAACAGGCGGACCATTTTCTCGCTGACTATTCAGAAATTAAGGTAGACTTCCACTCTCACCTCATTCCTGGGATTGATGATGGCGTGCAAAAAATAGAAGAATCCATTACCATCCTGCGCAATTTGAAGAATTTGGGCTATGAAAAAGTGATTACTACGCCACATATCATGACAGAAGCCTATAATAATAACCCTGAGATCATTCAAAAGGGCTTTGAAGAGGTGAAAAAGCGCTTAATCGAAGAAAAAATCGATATTGAATTTCAATATGCTGCTGAATACTATATAGACGATACATTTGTGAATCGAATGAAGGATGAGAAGTTCTTGACATTTGGGGAGAACTATTTATTGGTAGAAAAATCTATGTTTCAAGAATCGGACAATTTCAAAGAAATTGCCTACAACTTACTGGTAAAGGGTTATCGCGTGATTGTGGCTCATCCCGAGCGGTATAAATATCTCTATGAGAAGAGCAAAATCCATGAATTTGAAAAATTGAAAGAGAGCGGCGTTTGGATGCAAGTCAATCTTTTCTCGCTGGTAGGGCTCTATGGCAAGCAATCTCAAGAGATTGCTGAGAAACTAATTGATGCGGACTTAGTCGATTTTGTCTCTAGTGATATCCATAAGCCGGATCAATTGGAATATTTGCGGAAAGCGCTTGAAAGTCCCTATTTATATAAATTATTGAAAAGCGGAAGCTTACTCAACCACACTATTTAAGATGAATATTATACAGACACCTATCAAAGACTTGATTGTTTTGGAGCCGATTGTGCATGAAGATGATAGAGGCTATTTCTTCGAATCATTTAATGCCAAGGTCTATCAACCATTGAATATCAATACGCATTTTGTTCAAGATAATCAATCAAAATCTTCGAGAGGCATATTGCGTGGATTGCACTATCAATGTGGAGAATGGGCACAAGCGAAATTGGTGCGCGTGCTCAGTGGCGAAGTGCTCGATATTGCGGTGGATATTCGATTGGATTCACCCACCTATGGACAATATTACAGTGCATTGCTCTCAGGCGAAAACAAACGTCAGATGTATATCCCGAGAGGATTTGCCCATGGATTTGTCGTCTTGAGCGAAACAGCGGAATTCTTTTATAAATGCGATAATTTCTACAATAAAGAATCAGAAGGGGGAATCGTCTGGAATGACCCTCAATTGAATATCGATTGGCAGATTGATTTATCCCTGATTCAAGTATCCGCTAAAGATGCTATCCTTCCCTGTTCAAGGATTCTAGACCGATTTTTAGTTAAAATTCTACCCTCAACCCATCATATGCCATAAAGACATTTTGGGGCAATTTGCGCGAGACTTCCTCGTGCGTCCCAATTTGATGGCTGAAATGCAATAGATAAGCCTGTTCGGGTTGAATCTTATCAATGCATTCCAATGCCTCATTCACCGTGAAATGGGTGGCATGCTTTTCATAGCGCAGCGCATTGATGACCAATATTTTTGTTCCCCTGATTTTTTCAATGGATTCGGAGGTAATCAAAGATGCATCGGTGATATAAGTCAATGCACCGAATCGAAAACCCAATATGGACAAGTTTCCATGCGTGATATCTATGGGCATGATGTCAACGCCATCATGATTGAATGATTGTCCCCCTTTTATTTCATGGAAATCAAATTTGGGAACCAAGTCGTAGTTGGGATTCTTGGCGATATAAGGAAATTGCTCTAAGGTATTGTCAAAGCATGATTTTGAAGCATAAATGGGATAGCGCTTTTGGTTCATCACATTTAAAGCGCGTATATCATCAAAGCCCGCCACATGATTTTTATGTTCGTGTGTGAGAAGAAGGGCATCAAAATCCATGATTCCATAGTGTAGCATTTGCGCCCTGAAGTCTGGTCCTATATCGATTTGAAATTTCTTATTTTGGTATTCCACAACAGCACTGGTGCGCCATCTCTTGTCTCTTGAGTCAGCCGAACAACATACTGGGCAAGAGCAGCCAATCATCGGCACTCCCGTCGATGTCCCTGTGCCTAAAAAAAGGATATTATTCTTCTGGTTCAAATAAGGCGGGGTTTTTAGTCAGTTTTGACCTGATTTTAATGTAAAAATCTTTGATTTCATTGGAAAGCACCGCAGTGTCAACAGGAATTTTAAATAGGATATCTAGCAAGGTATTGATGCGGGCCTCCGTTTGAAAGTATTTATTGACAACCACCACTTTTCTGCTCTCTAGGATGCAATAGCCAGAATTGAAATTTCCCTTTTCGTAGCGCACTTCATAACCGACCTCTTTAAAAAGGTCTTCAATTTTCTTGAGATTTGAAGGTGTAAATGCGACCATGCTCTTTTTGTTTTATTCAGCGTTTCAAACCTACAATTTTTTTTTGAAACCAGTGATTTTCCTCTTAAAAAATATATCTCATGACACTTCTATACAATAAAAAAACCCCGAATAATCGGGGTCTTTTTTATTTATATGTCGAATTGAATTAGTTGAGGCTATTCAATCTCTTCATCAATTTTGATTTGAGATTAGATGCTTTATTGTCGTGAATGATATTTCTCTTAGCTAATTTATCAATCATAGAAGCCAATTTATTAATCATTCCACTAGCTTCGCCTTTAGCATCCGTAGCACGGAATACCCTGATGGCATTTCTAGTAGTCTTTGCATAATATCTATTGTGCAATCTTCTCTTTACTGCTTGTCTCGCTGCTTTCTTTGCGTTTTTTGTATTTGCCATATGCTTGTTATCTGTTGAGCAAAAATTAATTTTGGAGTGCAAATGTATAAATTCTTTTTAACTGACAAGTTTTTTTTTAAATTATTTTAAATCTTTCCTCTTTTTCTTAAAAAATCATTTTCCTGCAAATTTTGAAAATTTCCCTTTAAATCTCCTTATTTTTCGCTAATTATGCAAGTTTTTACCAAGAATCAACTTTAATTCCTCAAATCAGTGCGCGACTTTCATTCACATCGTAAAATTCTACTCCAGGGATTGATTCTAGGCGCAGCATTGATTTTTATCTTGAAATTGTTCTACCTCCAAGTCATCGATCAAAAGAATCGAGGATTATCTAAGAGCAATGCCATCAAAGAACTTATTCTCTATCCCGCTAGGGGTTTGGTTTTTGATAGAAATGGCGAATTGATTGTCTATAATCAAAGTCTATTCGATATTCTTGTGACCCCGAATGAAATCGACACGATAGATATCCCCAAATTGTGTGAAATCCTAGAAATTGATTCGCTATTTTATGCTTCGCAAATGCGAAAAGCAAAGCGGGAGAGCTTTTACAAGCCATTTGTCTTCGTTAAACAAGTCTCTATCGAGAGTTATACCAAGTTTAAAGAGCGCTTGTATGAATTCAAGGGGTTTTCTGGTCAGCCGCGTACGATTCGAACTTATCCCTATCATTGTGGCGCCCACGTCCTAGGAGATATTGGGGAGGTCGATAGTGCCCAAATTAAAAAACATAAGGAGTATAATTACCTGAGTGGTGATTATATCGGCAAGAATGGCATTGAGCGCAGTTATGAGCAATATCTGCGAGGAGAGCGCGGCGTAAAAGCAGTCTTGGTAGATGCCCTCAGCCGCGAAAAAGGCTCCTATGCAGATGGACAGTACGATTTGGAGCCAGTGCCTGGTGATAATTTGATCACCACACTTGATATCAAATTACAAGCACTCGGAGAGCGATTATTGCTCAATAAAGTGGGCAGTATTGTAGCCATTGAACCCTCTACCGGAGAGATTTTAGCCTTGGTCTCTAGCCCCACCTTCGATCCGAATATCCTTACTGGTAGACAGCGAGGAAACAATTTCTCAGCGCTCAATAAAGATGAGTTTAAACCGCTCTACAATAGAGCGATTCAAGGCTTATACGCGCCAGGTTCTACTTTTAAAACCCTCTCTGCACTCACCGCCTTAAAAGAAGGGGCAATTGATACCAATTTTAGCTATTTCTGTCCAGGATATTATCCCATTCCAGGTTTAAGGTTGAGGTGTTCTCACCGCCACCCGCCTGCGATGAATGTGCAACAGGGCTTGACGCATTCTTGTAATCCCTACTTTTGGCAGACATTCAGAAATACCATAGATTTACCTCGATTTGGGAATATTCAATATGCCTATGAAACTTGGTATAAAGACATTGTCAGCTTCGGGTTGAATCAAAAATTGGGCATTGATTTACCCAATGAAAAGCGCGGAAATATTCCATCTGTGGAGTATTTTAATAAAATGTATGGCAATTATTGGAAATCCAGTACGATTATTTCATTGGGAATTGGACAAGGCGAAATTCTTGTAACTCCTCTGCAGCTCTGCAATTCCTATTGTGCTGTTGCCAATAAAGGCTATTATATCACCCCGCATTTAGTGAAAAAAATCAATAATAAGGGTCAATACGAGAGTATTAAAAACTTGAAGAAATACACGCTCAAGATTCCATTGGGCTATTATCAGCCTATTATTGACGGATTGGAAAATGTCGTCAACAATGGCACTGCAAGGGCATCTAAAGTGGAGGGGATTGCGCTCTGCGGAAAGACGGGAACTGCTCAAAATCCGCATGGGGAAGAGCATTCTGTTTTTGTGGGTTTTGCACCAAAAGACAACCCGAGAATCGCAGTGGCTTGCATTGTTGAAAATGCAGGAACAGGAGGATTATATGCTGCGCCAATTTCGAGTTTGATGATAGAGCAATACCTCAATGATAGCATCGCCACAAAGCGAAAAGTGATAGAGAAGAGAATGATGGATTCTAAATTAATAAAATACGCCCACGAGCATGCAGATAGCGTCAAAAAACAGCCTTGATTGGACGACCATATTCATGTACTTTGCCCTGGCCATCATTGGCTGGGTGACAGTCTATTCTGCTGGATATAGTGCTGATTCGTCCAGTATGTTCGATTATCATTACACCTACGGCAAACAATTTGTTTGGATCATTATTTCTGGATTTTTAGCTATTGTCATTATCAATGTGGATATTAAATTCATTACGAATCTAGCCTACGTCTATTACGCTATCAGCGTTATATTGCTCTTGATTGTCTATTTCATCGCACGAGATATCAATGGCGCAAAGGCATGGATAGACTTGGGTTTCTTTAGATTGCAGCCATCAGAATTTAGCAAATTTTGCACGGCATTAGCGCTCGCAAAATTCCTCAGTGAGTTGCACATCAGTATAGAAAACAAAAGACATCTAGCGACGGCCGTTGCCATCATCATTGTTCCTTTTGCATTGATTTTATTGCAGCATGATATGGGCTCCGCCTTGGTTTTTGTCTCTTTTGTGTTTTTGTTGCATCGACTTGGCTTGAGCAATTGGGTCATCATCGCGGGATTTTATATTATGGCCGTATCCGTGCTCACCCTGATTATACAGCCCATTTGGATGATACTCACCTTAGTGGTCATATTCAGCGGAATCCTCTATTCTCAAAAGAAAAAGAGGAATTTCAATCAGATCTTGCGCTTCTTTAGTTTCTTGTTGATTGGCACAGCGATTTATACATTTAGTGTCGATTTTTTCTTCAATAAATTGGAAAAACATCAAAAGGATCGAATCAACGTAATGCTCGGCAAAGGCGGCAACGACTGGAATGTGCGACAGAGTAGAATCGCCTTGGGCTCCGGTCAATTTTTAGGAAAGGGATTCTTAAACGGCACCCAATCAAAAGGAAATTTCTTGCCCGCTAAAGAGACCGATTTTATTTTTTGTACAATCGGAGAGGAGTGGGGTTTTGTTGGATGTTTCTTTGTGATTGCGCCTCTATGTGGCATTCCTGTGGCGTCTGATCTTCCTGGCGGAAAACAAAAGTCCAAACTCTCAAAAGTCTATGGATACGGAATCGTCTGTATATTCATGATTCACTTTATCATCAATATCGGCATGACCGTCGGTGTAGTGCCTGTTATGGAATCCCTCTACCAGCAATTAGTTACGGAGGTTCATCCCTGCTGTCCTTTACCATCATGCTCTTTATCTTTTTGAAATTCGATAGCGAACGGAGCGTATATTAGAAATGGTGTCTGGTGTCTGGTGTCTGGTGTCTGGTGTCTGGAATAACGATGGAATTATAAAGCAAGAATTCGCCAATCGTATATCAATTATTATATTTTGTTGCGATGGGCTTTACCCTTCGCAGAAGATATTTCGCCCTTTCAGGGCTCTCAAAGAACCAAAGCCCTGAAAGGGCGGGATACATCAGTGAGGCGGCATCGCCCCTCACTATACAATATTCATAAATCTTTAGTCGTACATCAAAAAGTGGTGTTTGGTGTCTGGATATCGATGGAACTAAAATCGGCTCTCCTTAACCCTCTCCTAAGGAAAGGGAGTTGCTTCAGTTGTATTTAGTATCTAAAGAATCGTAACTCGCACATCGTATATCGTAATTCCAAAATCACTCAATTCCACTTAATTCAATCGTACATCGTAATTTCATTATCACTCACCACTCACCACTCACCACTCACCACTTACAACTCACAACTTACAACTCACAACTTACAACTCACAACTTACAACTCACAACTTACACTAGCATCATCACCGGATTCTCGATCATGTCTTTCAAGTCTTTCAAGAATGCAGCTCCTTTAGCGCCATCAACTGCTCTGTGGTCGCATGATAGGGTCATCTTCATCACATGGGTGATTTTCATTTCTCCATTGACTACTCCGACGATTTGTTTGATGCTGCCTACAGCTAAAATACAAGCATCTGGTGGATTGATAATCGCAGTGAATTCTTCAATACCCATCATGCCCAAATTGGAAATCGTGAAAGTATTGCCTTGCATATCTGCCGGTTGAATTTGTTTGTTCTTTGCCTTATCGCCCATCGCCTTTGTCTCTGCAGCGATAGGCGCCAATGATTTGCCATCTACAAATCGAATCACCGGTACGACCAATCCATCTTCAACAGCTACTGCCATGCCGATGGAGACGTGGTGGTTGAATCGAATTTTATCGCCCAACCAAGATGAATTCGCAGCGGGATTTTTCTTTAAGGCCATAGCAGATGCTTTCATCACCATATCATTGAAGGAAATTTTCACAGGAGATACTTTATTCATCTGCTCTCTAGCGGTCATCGCATTGTCCATATTCACCTCGATAGTCAAATAGAAATGTGGTGCAGAGAATTTGCTCTCACCCAATCTTCTGGCAATCGTCTTGCGCATTTGAGATACGGGCACTTCGTCAAATGACTCTGTTCCAGTATAAGCTGGAATGACATATGTAGCAGTCTTATTCGGACTAGCAATGCCATTTTTCATTGCATTTTCTACGTCTTTTTTAACGATTCTTCCATCGTCTCCAGAACCTGAAACGGCTTGGATGGGAATATTATTCTCCTCAGCCATTTTCTTGGCCAAAGGAGATATTTTGGTCCTATTATCTGAACTTATAGGATTGTTTTGAACAGGTGTTGTATTTGAAGTGACCACTTCTGCTTTAGGCTCTTCTTTTGCGGGACTCGCTGCTGGAGCAGATGCTCCTGCATTAAAACTATCTAATACAGCTTTGTAATCTTCGCCCTCTTTGCCCAATACAGCTAGAAGTCCATTGACTGGGATGGCATCGCCTTTTTTCGCTCCTACATAGAGAACGACCCCTTCTTGGAAGGATTCCAATTCCATCGTCGCCTTATCGGTCTCTACCTCAGCGATAACGGTTCCCGGTTTGATTTTATCCCCTACTTTCATCATGATATTTGCGATTACACCTTCTTCCATTGTATCGCTCATTCTAGGTAGTTTCAATGCCTCTGCCATAAGATTTCTTTTGTTTTCTTATCGCAAACGTACGGAATTTTTTTTAATCGTGTATAGATACCATAAAAGGGAGGATGGATAGCCAAAAAATATGGTGGCTGGAGGATTGGTGTGGATTGGAGTAAATGTCGATTTACCAGCGCAGCAGCTATTGCGGTGTACTTTATTACTGTGAATAGCAACCATTATTTTATTTAACAATAATGGTTTTGTTTCTTGTAGCTGTGACAGAATTCATTTCGAAATATTCAATTAAATATGAACCGCTCATGAATAGTATTTTTAAATCACAATTTTTACCCGACTCTTTTGCCGTAAAAGTTTGAAAATATGCATTGAAGTCAAATTCAGATATTGTCCAATTAACATTTGAGCTCATGTCATACGACCAAATACCTTTTGCAGTCTGACTTGTGTCAGAAGATAATGAAGTAATTTTAATTTTTAATGCTGAGCCTAATTCTAATTGTGCTTCTAGGCTAAAATGACCAAATGATCCTCCTGAATCATAATTTTTTTTAGTCAAAGAGAGAATATTATCACCATTTATATTTGATTCAGGAAAGGTTATTGGTAATTTCGTTTTTACAAACTTGGTTTTTAAAATAAAGTTTGAAATATACTTTCCAAAATCAGGAATATTTATAGTTGCTCCAATTTCACTGTATCCTTCGTCAAATTACTCTTGATAGAATTTGTGTCTAAAGTAGGAGCCTGATTTATTAAAGCGGAGCCCAAAATGGCACTATTCAATACACCATCTGCTTCAATATCCTTGCTAATGTTTGAAATTAGCTCTAGCATTTCACTTTCTGCACGAAAACCTTGGAGCATTACCGATATGGCAAGTAAAATAGCATTATCATCCCCAGAATCTGAAATAATTAAATTTTCAGAAGTTTGCACATTGCTTTTTTCAATGTTAAAAATGCCAAGTATTTCTTTTTGAGCTTGTATTTTTGCATTTGAGAATGCCGTCCCATTTTTTACCAAATACTCTACTCTAGGTTTTTCTAGATGAGTCAATAAATTGATATTTAAGCTTTTTTTATCTGAAACATCAGAAATGGAATATAAGGTTATTTGTGAACTTGACTGTTTTCCGGACACTTCATTAAAGTAAAAACCATCCGCTCGCAAAGACGCGTATTTTGAACTTAGGGATATATTATTTAGCTGAAAAGAACCTTTATTATCATTTATTTGGACATTAAAAGATTTTCCTGTTTGCGATAAATCGGATTTTAAATCATAAATGATAATAGAACTCCCATTGGTAAATGGTCCTTTTTGAGCATATCCAATTACATTTTGAATTGTGGTTGGAGATGAGTCGTCCCCTTTTGTGCAGCCCGTTAAAAATGAAATTAAAATGATAATGAGTGACGAAATGAAATATTGAATTTTTTTCATGACTTGAAAATTTAAATTTTAAAATACGTTGAACGTGTGAATAATTCCTATCATTTCAATTATCCAAATTACAATCATAGTAAATTGTATAAAAGCACTTTCCTCTTTGTAAAAATAATGTCTTTTTTGAAATAAATAATTAATTTTTAAAATATTTTTTTTCGCAACAATTCACTTCACTTTCGCTATAAATATGTTACATGTTCTCTTTGCGTGTTGTAATTAAATACATTCCAGCCTTTAATAATCATTTTTTTTCAAACGAATGAACCTGCGATGATGGATTTTGCTTGTCCTATATTTTTTTGTATGGATATTTCAGACCTGCGGTCTGTCGTTTTCCTTTTCGCAGGGTCGCGAAGCATCGCGACCCTACGGCATTTTATAATAATCCAAAATTTCCTTCAACTTCCCCGCGGAATCATCCAATCCTCCGGGTCTATTTCTCACCATCCACAATTTTTTATGTCGTTCAATCAATGGTTGCAATTCGCGTATCAATGCTTGTTTGACTTCTGGGGCGATATTGGCAGTCGCTTGATCTTTCGCCTCCAATCGCGCCAATCCCAGATGAATCCCATGCAAGGCAAGTTCAGCTGCGAGTTGAATTTCCTCCAAAATGATGGTTGAATCAGCGACTTTTGGACTTGCGTATTTCATACTGTCCAAGGCAGATAAAATTTCCATTTCTGCTGCGAGCAGGCCTTCTTTATTCATGACTTTGGTCTGTGCATTGCCATTCAAGGTCCATTTATATCGATGCAACATCTGGTGGAATGCATTGGCATTGCCCTCAGGGATTTTTGCTTTTTTGATAGGCATTGCCCAGCTTTAATAGGGCTTGCGAAAGTCTGCCCGTTGAGTCCTGAAAAAAGACCTCATTGACTTGGGCGTCCATATGGATGATGGCGGTCTCTCTATAGTTCCAAGCATATTGTGCGCCGAGTAATTGAGTGGGATAGGAGATGGAGAGCGGTTGCCAATGGCCATAATCCCCCCAATCCGTATTCAAATAACCTGTGGCTTTATTTTTCATGCCAAATATGGCTGCATTGCGGAGATTGTCAAAGGCATTGTTATTTTTGCCAATGAGCGATCGCCATGAGGATGTGCCTGGGCAAACATAGAATGGAATTTCCGCTTTCTTAAACTTGGGCAATTTTTTTTCAAACGGAAAATCTCCTTCATAGCCCCATACCAAGGCCGTCATATTCTTGGGCAATTTGGGTATGAGTTTGGGATAACTCTCGATGATATCTCCCCAGAATTGGGCGCGCTTTCCATGCTCATTGACCGCTTCATTTAATCTGTTCAAATAGTTTAAATAGACTTGACCCTGACCGATTTCCTTGCAACTATCTTTGGAGCGACCTAGTCCCAATTCTACAGTTTCATCGCAACCTATATTGCAATAAGGACTCGAGAAATTGGGAAGATATTCAGCATAGAGCTCTTGCATTAGTTGTAAACTTCTCGGATCTGTGGGATTGAGGCTAGATCTTTTGCGCATACCCCAAACGGTATTGCAATCATCAGGACACTCCGCCAAATCCAAATAGGCATCGTGTTTGAGCCAGTTCTCCATATGTCCAAATGAATTTTGATTGGGCACTAAATCGATGAAACGCGCTTTGCAGTATTGATCCAATAATTGAATTTCTTCAGGCAATATTGGACTGGCATTTTTCCAAACGGTTTCATGATTTTTATAGGCATAGGTATGCTCGACATACAATTGAAATTCATTGATTTTCCATGAAGCTAGATTTTGGATGATGCGATATATGGTCGACATGGTGGGCACCTTGTCGCGGCTGATATCCAACATATAGCCCCTTCTCGCAAAGTTTGGCCAGTCGTGGATTTCGAGATTCACAATATCTAATTGTTCGGTCTTAAAATAATTCAAAACTTGGTGGAAGGTCTGTTTAGCATAATATAGCCCCTGCAATTTATGCCCGGTGATTTTGACTTGACTACCCTCTAGTTTGATTTTATAAGCTTGCTCTTGAAGTCTAGTTGAATCGATATGGAAATTAAATTGAAAGGATTTTCCGCTTGCGAGGTGAAGGGTAATTTCTCCTTCAATTTTTAAGGGAAGCGCTGTATAAACAAATTGTTGAATTTCCTCTATATCTGCAGTGCTGAAATTGTTCGGTTTTGAAGTTTTTTGAAAAGCCAATTTTTGCGGATAGGGATAGAGATATCGCTCTATTTCCGCCGCATGAATCGAATGGAAACAAAGAATGGTAAAACTGATGAAAAGATGAAAAGGAGACGGGAAATAGCGCATTCAAACTTGATTTTTCACAAAAATAGTCATATTCTAGTGCAAGAATCATTATAATCGAAAATTTGCCAATTGTTTTTAGTCCCTTCTTGTTTGAAAAATTCCCTTTCATTCAGCACATTTTCAATATATTCGTACCTCGAATTTTAAAATAAAACCATGAGAAGATTCTTTACCCTGATCGTTTCAATACTTTTTTCTACAGCTATTTTAGCCTACACCCCTCAAAGAGATACTGTTTTTGAAGGTGCTAGCGCAAGGGCATATTATACAAATGCCTCTATGGTGCGGATGTATGCGAATACCTCTATCCCGGCGTTTATAAGGTTTGACGACCCGAATTTGACTGTCCTTGAAGCGCAAGCATTAATCACTAAGTTGGGCGGATTAGACAGTCGTTTTGGCTTTGAATTCATACGCGATGAGCGAGATGAATTGGGATTTACACACAGTAAATATCAACAAACCTATGATGGAATCGCTTTCTACGATGGGGTTTACGTGTTTCACACCAAAAATGGAAAGGTGCTTTCGATGAATGGGAAATGCTATGACGCGCCTGTGAATGGGGCTATTATCCTGAGCGAGCAAGATGCATTGAACAAGGCCAAAGCCTTTATGGGAGCCAAATCATATAAATGGGAAATACCTGAAGAAGAAGCGCATTTTAAGCAGGAACAAGAAGATCCAAAAGTAACTTATTTCCCAAAGACGATGAAGTATATCATTCCTGCTGAAGGGGATTTTTATAGAATGAATCCTGAGTTGGAGCTCTGTTATGCTTTTGATATTTATGCCCACGAACCATTGGATAAGAAGCGCGTTTTTGTCAACGCTAAGACTGGAACAATCGCATTTTACGATCAATTATTACAACATGCAACAGTTACAGGGACAGCCAATACGGCTTATTCGGGCACGCAAACAATTAAGACGGATAGCACGGGTCCAGTGAATTATCGATTGCGCGAGACTGGCAGAGGTCTTGGGGTAGAGACTTATAATTTGCTCAAAGGGACTAGTTATGCAGCAGCCGTTGATTTTACTGATTCCAACAATATTTGGAATAATATAAATGCGAATAAAGATCAATACGCTACAGATGCGCATTGGGGTTGCGAAATGACGTACGATTATTTTTTTCTAAAGCATGGCAGAAATTCCATCAACAATGCGGGATTCAAATTGATGAGCTATATTCACTATAGCACCAATTATACCAATGCATTTTGGGATGGCAGCAGAATGACTTATGGTGATGGTGCTTCACCATATACACCGCTTGTTGCCATGGATATTGCAGGTCACGAAGTGACACATGGTTTGACTTCCAATACGTCAAATCTAGTTTACTCGTATGAATCAGGCGCATTGAATGAGTCATTCAGTGATATTTTTGGCGTCTCGATTGATTTCTATTCACGCCCAGCGCTAGCAAACTATTTGATGGGCGATGGAATTGGTGGTTCACCCTTCCGCTCCATGGCCAATCCAAATTTGTATTCGGATCCGGATTGTTACAACGGTTCATTTTGGTATACAGGTACTGCCGATAATGGCGGCGTGCACTCTAATAGTGGTGTTCAAAATTTCTGGTATTACCTCATGGTCAATGGTGGCTCTGGGACGAATGATCTAGGAAATGCATATACCGTTTCAAGATTGGGTTTGGACACTGCAGGTAAAATTGCTTTTAGAAATAATACCGTTTATTTGGGTCCTTCTTCGCAACATGCAGATGCTCGTTTTTATGCGATTCAATCTGCAATAGATTTATATGGTTGCGGAAGCTTTGCTGTTAAGCAAACGACCAATGCATGGTATGCCGTGGGTGTTGGGGCAAAATGGGATTCAACAATAGTCGTTAATTTTACGGCAAATCCCACTTCCAATTGCACGGTCCCAAGTATACATGCATTTACCAACCTCAGCGGAAATGGGACTTATCAATGGTTTTTTGGAGACGGGAATACCAGTGTGCTAAAAAACCCATCAAATACTTATGCATCGCTCGGCACTTATTCTGTGAAGTTGATAGCAACCTGTGGATTGAAAAAAGATTCATTGACTAAAACAGATTATATTGTTTTATCTGCCCCAATGCCAGTCTCTTTCACTAAAATAAAAGACACGGTAATCTGCGAAAAATCTTCCATTCAATTATTTGCAACTTCTAATTTAGGTCCTGTTAAATGGGAGTTTCAAAATGTGATAGATACAGTAGTTACTGTTGCTCCTTTGATGACGAGTATTTATAGAATTAGCAAGGCGAATACTTGTCAGACATTCTACGATTCAATTATAGTCACGGTAAATAGAACTCCAAAAGTGACAGGAACGGCCTCTGCACTCAGCTCGTGTTTAGGCGCAGTAGATACACTCAAGGGGTCATGCACGATGAGAAGCAGTACTATATTGCAATTGGGAACTTCTACAACGACCACCAATACAAATGGCAATACCCCATATAATAGAACGTGGGAGGGGAGCAGAACGCAGTATTTGATTCGAGCTTCTGAATTGACTGGAATTGGAGCAAGTGCTGGCCCAATCAAAAGCATACAGTTCAATGTAACCAATGCTGGCAGTGGCGCAAATCATCAAAAGAATTTTACCATTAAAATCGGTCATACTTCTAATACGAATATTACGGGTGCATTTGCCAATATTGTAGGGACTTTCAATACCGTATACGGACCTGCTACGCAAAATTTGCCGACTGTAGGTTGGAATACTTATTCTTTCCCTGCCCCTTTCAATTGGGACGGTGTTTCCAATATTGTTGTAGAAATTTGCCATGACAATGACTTGAACAATACCTGCGGAACTTGCAAAAGTCCAAATGCAACCGTCCAATATTCAACGCTTGCGTTTAACACTACTTACTCAAATTTTTCTGACAATACGCAACGCTGCGGCACTACAGGAGGAAGTACTTCTGGTTATACAACCACGCGAAGACCAAACATCAGATTTAATTTTCACATTCCACAGCCAGCAACAGCCTCTGCAAATTGGTTGTGGACGCCTGGAAATATGACAACTGCCAATGCAACAGTTATTCCGCCAACCATGCCTACTTCTTCGTATAAAGTGGTTGCTACCAATGCGGGAACAAGCTGTAAAGATTCCGCAACCGTCAATATCAATGTAGTTACACCACTTACAATAAATGCTAGAACAGATAGCACGATATGCAGTGGTAGCCCAATTCGATTGACTGCAACAGCGAGCTCGGGCACCATCACATGGAATCCCGGTGGATTGGTTGGCCCAAGTGTTACTGTGAACCCTTTAGTCACAACGATATAC
The DNA here is from genome assembly GCA_016713645.1 of Bacteroidota bacterium. GTDB lineage: Bacteria > Bacteroidota > Bacteroidia > Chitinophagales > JADJOU01 > JADJOU01. Next base: position 42,889 of record JADJOU010000001.1, on the reverse strand, counting down.
ATAGCACAAGTGACAAATGCATGCGGTACGGCGAGAGATACCGTGCGCGTGACTGTCATTCCATTGCCTACATTACTTGCTAGAACAGATTCAAGTATCTGTGCTACAAAATCCATTAACCTCACTGCAAGTTCCAATATCACGCCAATTACTTGGACACCGGGAAGTTTGACAGGTTCTCCGGTTTTGGTGACACCTACGGCCACCACAGCATATATCGCGCAAGTGTCCAATGCATGCGGTATTCGAAGAGATACAGTGAATGTTGCCGTTACCCCTTTGCCAACATTAACTGCTCGATTAGATTCAACGATTTGTGCGGGGAATAGTTTTAATTTAACTGCTACGTCAAATATCAGTCCTATCACATGGAATCCGGGTGCATTGACCGGTGGTTCAGTATTCGTAAGTCCGCTCACCTCAACTTCCTATATTGCTCAATCGATGGATGCCTGCGGAATTGCTAGAGATACGGTGAATGTGACAGTAATTCCAATTCCGACATTGACTGCACGAACAGATTCAAGTATATGCACGGGAGCTACTATCAACCTCACAGCCAATTCCAATATAACTCCAATCACTTGGAATCCAGGAGTGATGACTGGTGCATCGGTTCCAGTAAATCCTTTAACAACAACTCAATATTATGCGCAAGTATTTAATGCCTGCGGTGTAAAAAGAGATACAGTGAATGTCGCTGTGATTTTAATTCCTTCGGTAAGTGCTCGGGCAGATTCAACGATATGCAGTGGAAATAACTTTAACTTGACTGCTACAGCAAATATCAGCCAGATTACATGGAATCCCGGGGGATTGACAGGTGGTTCAGTTTTCGTCAGTCCAACTTCAACAACAGCCTATATCGCTCAAGTGAGCAATATGTGCGGAACTGCAAAAGATACAGTGAATCTTACAGTAATCCCAATTCCTACACTAACAGCTCGCGCGGATACAGGTATTTGCAACGGTCAATCTGTTTGGTTAACTGCAAATTCAAATATCAGCCCGATTATGTGGAATCCAGGAGCGATGACTGGTTCAGCCATCTCCGTTTCACCTAGTTCATCCACCACGTATACTGCGCAAGTTTCGAATGCATGTGGCGTGAAAAATGATACGGTCAATATAGGTGTAACGATAGTTCCTAGCTTATCAGCGCGAGCTGATTCAACGATATGCAATGGGAATGCGATCAATCTTACTGCGACATCGAATATCAGTCCAATCACATGGAATCCTGGTGCATTAACTGGCGGTTCTGTATTCGTCAGTCCGACAACTACAACTCCATACATAGCTCAAGTTTCCAATGCTTGTGGTATCGCTAAAGACACTGTAAATGTCAATGTAATACTCATCCCTAGTCTTACCTCCCGAGCGGATACTGGCATATGCAATGGACAATCTCTTTGGTTGACTGCTACGTCGAATATTAGCCCTATCACATGGAATCCAGGTTCATTGACAGGGGCTGCTGTTAATATTAATCCTACAGCAACAACTCAATATATAGCCCAAGTGAGCAATGCATGTGGCAGCAAAAAAGATACGGTGGTGATATCGGTTACGAATGTGCCTACCTTGACTGCGAGAAGCGATAGTTCTATTTGCGCTGGACAAAGTATTTTACTCACAGCCACTTCCAATGTCAGCCCAATAACATGGACCCCAGGCGGACTAATAGGCTCCCCTGTTTCAGTGAGTCCAACTGTCACCACAAATTATATCGCCCAATCTAATAATGCATGTGGGATATCTAGGGATACTGTCGTCATTACCGTAATACCGCAGCCTTCTATTGTCGCGGGCCCTGATACAAGTTTCTGCAATGGCTTTCCAATTATTTTACATGCCAATGCCAATTTGCCTATTACATGGAATCCTGGGAATGTCATTGGAAATTACCTCGCATTTTATCCTTCTAGCAATACGCAATATATCGGGACCGTTCAAAACTAATGCGACAGTCAGAGAGATACGGGTAATGCTACTGTTTTAAATGAGCCAGCGCTAACTGCAAGATTGGATTCGACTATTTGTGTCGGCAATTCAATTTTGTTGAGTGCAAGTGCTTCTTCAGCAATTATCTGGAATCCAGGAAATATCACTGGAACGAATGTGCTTGTTTCTCCGCTAGTGAATACCGCTTACATCGCACAATCGACCAATGCATGTGGAGTTTCAAAAGATACAGTCAACATCGCAGTTATCCCTAAACCATATGTGATGGCGAGTGTCGACGATTCTTTCTGCATCGGCTCAGGAATTCAAATTTCAGCGACATCATTCTTGCCTATAACATGGAATCCAGGAGGACTCAATGGAAATAATGTAACGGTGAATCCTAGTGCAAATACACAATACATAGCGCAAGTGAGCAATGCGTGCGGAATTGCAAAAGATACCGTGAATATAAAAGTTGTTCAACAACCTATTATAAATGCCATTGCTGATACGATTGCTTGTCCAAATAATTCCATTCAAATGACAGCGAGTTCAAATGCAAATATTCTATGGACTCCAGGGAATATCGCTGGGCAAGTTTATAATGTTGTCGCTACTGCAAATTCAACGTATATAGCTACTGCGAGCAATTTATGCGGAGCTAAAAAAGATACTGTGAACATCACTGTATTGCCTATTCCAACATTGACAGCGCGCGCGGATACTTCCATATGTGCTGGACAAAATGTACAGATTTTTGCGAATTCAAATATCAATGCAGCAATTTGGAATCCAGGAAATATCAATGCGATCTCGTTCAATGCGAATCCAAGTATTACGACACAATATATCAGCACGAGCAGCAATAAATGCGGTATAGCAAAAGATACTGTTGTAATAACAGTAAATCCATTAAGCGAAGTTGATCTCTAAAAATGCATGTGGCAATGATACATTTGTTATGGCTAATTTGACAGTGACCAGCAGTGTTTCTAATCTTATCGCTCTAACCACAATCAACGTATTTCCAAATCCAGCGAATGATGTATTTTTGATTCAATCAGAAGGAGCAGAAATTGATGTAAATGCCATATCAATAACTGATGCTTTGGGCAGAACAATTCAATTGCCAATTGAAAAGAGAAACAATGAGTTCATTTGCAATTCTTCTCAATTGGCATCAGGCTTATATCAGATTAAAGTTTCTCTTGGAGAGAATTATACTACAATAAAACTATTAATAGAACATTAGATTGAATTTATTCGAAAATAAAAATGCCAATAGATCAAAATCAATTGGCATTTTTATTTAAAGATATTAAAAGACTTTGAAACGTATTTTTTAAAGAATACTTCAACCTTTTTTAACTGTTTTCTGTTCTTACGAAAAGAGGGGATTGGTTATTTTTTTAAATAGTTGACCGCATAACAGTAGCTCTATTTGAGTAAGAATAATACTTCGTCCGCATTGTATGTATCAGAGAGAAACGATAAAATGAATGCTATTAGAAGATTAATAGATAATGCTTAAATACGGCCTTGTAAAGGAAATGTATTGCAAAGGTTTATTGAATGGGAAATGGTGACGAAACTTCCTCTAGTTAATTTCAAACTTTGAAGAATAGGCATAATTAGTATTATAAAATTTTAAATTGCCCTTCTGTTATAACCACAGAATCCTTATTGCCTATTTTGCGCAAAACTCCAGAAAAAGTACCCTCAACATACGAATAATCAGTTAAGCCTGATCTTGCTTGTTGACGTGTAATTGTAAAATTCAAAACGGAATTCGTTCCAGCAGAAGTAGTATATAAATTGGTTCCATCCTCCCATTGAGCAAAATTTAGTGCGGTATTGCCAGCAGTAAGCGCAGTATTTAGAGTAGCTGGGGAATAATAAAGAGAAAAATCTTTATCGCCAGCTGTGGCATTCAAATTCAGCTTACCGCTATTGATGTGAGCATCTGCTTTTGTGACACCAGCACCGCCAGTAGTTACTGAAAACAAAACTCCATTTGCGCGCAAACTGATCTGCTGATTTGGTATGCCTGCAGTTGATGGATCGGTGGAACACCCCATTGTGAGCAGAGTTAAATAGAAAAAGATCGATAATTGGAGAAATTTCATGGTAGTTAATTTTAATGAGAATTATAAGCTATTTTTTGTCATTTAAAGGAAATCCAATCATTTTTTATTTATTCAAACTAAAAGGTCTTTGATTCTATTTCCAACATGCAAAACTCAAAGCTAATGAAAAAAATAATTGTATTTATCGAAAAGTTCTGGAAGTAATTAAAAAATATTTGATTGAATCTGTTTATAAAATAAAAATGCCCATTGATTCCAATGGGCATTTTGTTTCTATAAAGAATAGGATTATTCTTTGATGATTTGTTGATTCAACTGACCGTTGTCATTATTTAATCGAATCATGTAGATTCCTTTTTGAATCGATTTGTTCAATTCGATTGAATTATTTCCTTTGATAATTTTTCCAGATTGAACTTCCATTCCTGCGAGATTGATGATTGAATAATCATAGTTTTCTTCGACTAGAATATTTACTCTATCGTGCACTGGATTAGGATAAATATTTAATACACCTGTAGATTGATTGTAAATAGATGAAACCGCTGGCACGAAGTTAAATGCATCTGATTTTGCAGAACAATTTAAAGGCGTTTTGCAAACGATGTAATATGATCCAGCTATTGTCGTTTTCAATACTTTAGCTGTTCCTCCATCGACATAAGAGCCATTATAATACCATTGGTAATATGATTCACTTGGATTGCTGCAGATCAATTCATTGCCAGTTTGACTGATTATTGGTTTAGCAGGAACTGGGTTAGCAGTAATTGTTATTGTATCAGAGTTTCTAAGGCAGTTCAAGGCATCAAATAGATTTACAAAGTATTTTCCTGATGTTTTAGCGGAGATGGTTTTTGAAGCCATTCCATTTGACCAAAGATATCCCGTGCCTGTTTGCGCTGTGATAACAGCTGAATCGCCAAGACAGAATGTTGTATTGCCAACAATAGTATTCACTAAATTAGTCGTTGCACATACATAGCTGTTTGCTCTGATTCTGAAATTGAATTGTTCAAATAATGCATCGCTATTAAAAATATTGATATTGGCTGTATAAACACCCAATTTATTTGGAGCAAATTGAACTTGGAAATTCATTGAATCCTTTGCCATAATTGAGGCAGGGAAAGAACCACCGATGAATGTAAATCGATTAGAAGTGTCGGCAATTTTTATACTATCAATTTTTAACGCAACGGTTCCTTGATTGAAAATGGTAAATGTTTTAGTAAGATTGGTATTGATTTTACATTTCCAAAATCAGTATTGTCTGTTGTAGATGGTGTAATATCATTATGTGCAATTTGAATTTTATTCGAAGCAACATTCATCGCTACAAATTCATTCATGGTATCAGTAGTCGTATAGAGTAAGATTTGTCCGCCCTCAACCAATTCGCCACCCAATGAATAGTGAGCTTGATCTACCAATAAAAATTTACCTGCTCCGAGGATATCTTGCATATCGATAATTCCAGAGGATTCTTCATCTTGTGTTAAATAATTTGCACAGCCTGCTGTGAATCTTGTTGAATCATGTGTTGCAATGAGTTCGATCTTATCTGTTGCTGGTGTGTATTTCCAGATTTTTGCGTGGTGAGATACATTTCCTGGATCTTCTTGGATCATCATATGGCCTTTCTTATCAAAGCAAACATTGTCCATCATCTTTGGACCCTCTGTGCCATCTAATACAGCAGTTATTTTTCCGCCAAGTGATGGGTTGAGTATATTGTCAAAACGCAATCTATACATCCTACTAGGAGAAGTAAATCCATTCGTTGTTACAAAATAGAAATCATTTGGATATTTTGGATCCCAAGCAGCATCTTCTGGTCTCAAGAATCTTGTAACACCAGCATTATTGCTCGCTGTATCTAAAGCACCACCGGTCATATTGTTTACATTTCCAAATGGGAATAAAGTGAACTTTGTGTTTGGGCTAATCATCGAACCACTTGTTTCGATTGGAAGACCAGAAACAGCAACGCCGTATAAATTACCTCCAATTAGTCCGGCTTTTTCTACTTCGTTTCCTGTGCTTGATTTCACGCCTAAATATACATATACTTGACCTGGTGTAGCATCATCAGTGCCGATAACGATGGTTGTATCACTTTTAGTTGGACATGCAAGGGCATTCTCCCATGAGAATTTTCCAAGCGCAGGCAATTCGTAACTTGTACCTGCATTGACTCCTGTTGCTATATGTGCAAAAGCTCTTCCTGTTGGTCCAGCTTCCTCGCCATTTAAGAATATTCTCTCTTGTGTTCCTTTTCCTGTATTGCTATTGTATAAAGCACTTATTTCTGGCATATCAGCTGCACAAAATCTTGAAAATGCCAGACCTGGGTTTAAGGTATCAAAACTGCTAAATGAACTACCATTCCATAATTTGACATTTTTGATTAAATCTGATCCACTTACAATAGTCATCTCAGACTTATTGAAAACCCATTGTGAGATGAAAGCGCCTTTAGTCCCGTGTTTTCTATTGATACCAAGCGTATTTCCAAGTTCATGATTGATGAGGAAAGTAAAAGTTCCATTTCCATTGTCAAAAGCTCCTGTACCATCTGGCAAGCCAACCATTCTATATCCACCAACTGCATCACCTACTGTTAACAGCGATGTAAAACTAGCATTAGACTTAGTTGAAATCAAATAAGGCGAAGTTGATGATTGCATGCCTGTTTTACCAAATTGCATATCTTGAATTGGTTGTGTATGATTTTTTAATTTATTTATTCCTTTGAATTGATATGCTATGATGTGTGAAGTGAACCCAGTAGCTGCTGCAACACCATTTTCAGGCAGAGAAACTTGTCCGTAATCATTGTCATTGCCTATAAAAACAGTACTGTCATTGAGGATGGCGATTCCCTCTGCTTTTTCTAAAGCAGTTGGCCAGCCGTTTGCCAATAAATCCATGGCCAAGGTCTTTTGCACAGGCTTGATGTTTTGCGCAGCTAAACCAGTTGAATCAACCAATTGTTCCAAAGTAAGGTCACCGTATAATCCTGAATGAACAACAGTCGCTTGATTGATATTGATATGATACAATCTCTTGATGTCGGTTGTTCCTCTCAATGCCGCCTCTAATACTAAAAAAGTACTGTCATTGATTGCTGCCATATCGCCGATTTTCAAATCTCTCAATCTAATTTGATTGCTGCCAGAAGCGCCAATGATTCCGTCATTTAAGTAGGCAAACATTCTAGTTGAATTTGTTGTTGGATCTATTTCCAAGATGCGATGAACGCGCGTGTTCTCTCCAGCAGTTTTTGTTGGATATAAAATAGGACTTTGGATAATTGCGTAGATTTTTCCACTTGGAGTAAGAGAAATACCTTCAAAACCTCTATTGTTTTTGCGATAACCAAATACTGTATCAATGGCTACGTCAACTGATTGAGCTCCCGCTAAGTGCGCATAAGGAGTATATCGAGTTATGAGTTTTCCATTTGGATTCAATTTCCAAATAGTTGGACCACCTTCTTCACACAACCAAAAATTGCCGTTTTTGTCGAGTACGATTCCCTCTGGATCCAATCCAAAAGTATCCTTATTCGTTGTTTTCGTAAGGAAGTTTGCACAGTCTTGAACAGTATCGGTAGATGGAATTTCCAAAGCCGTACTGCCTAAACCCGTAGGATTGAATATCCCTGATGCATGTGTATTGTTGGGTCTTCTGACATTGATGGTTCTAAGTATTTGAATAGAATCTCCTTGAATTCGAATGCGATGAATTTTAGGAGCATAAGTTGGGAAGGAATAGATTTTGTCATAAGTAGGTCTGCAACCTGGCAAGTTTGCATTTGCTGCATCTATATTGACTCCTCTATCTGAGCAAGTCCAAAATTCTTTTCCGTCTGTTCCTGGAATAACGTAGAGTCCTGAAAATCCCGCTTCGCGGAAATTAATCCCTTGAAATGTTCCAATCGGGGCAGAATAGTAATTCTGATAATCGGTCCCTTTAACTATTTGCGCATTGGCTCGCGACAGCAACAATGCAAAGCAAAAGAGCAGTAATTTGTGATTGAATTTTTGTTTTAACATAAATGATTTTTTTATGGCGCAAAAGTATTTGCACCTGATGGATCATTCGTGAAGGCTGCCTTAAGACTTTAAGAATAAATCTTTAGGAAATCAGCAGCTTTTTGTCAATTAAAACATGTATTTTTCATCTTGTGGAAACAGCTTGTTGATGTAAATTTTAAATGATTTACCAGAATCCATAAGCAAGAGAAGAATAAAGGACAGTCAATCGGTTAGTAAAAATTGTAGTTGATGTTCAAATGGGGTGGAATGATGTATATGTTTATTTGGTCGGGGGCTTTACCGATTAAGATGGTTTAAAACATAGTTACCCCTTTACTTTACAAAACTTAACATTAAGTATGAGAAAAAACATCTCTATTGATTCCCAACTTATTATCTTTGTCTCGTGAAACGAATTAAATCTGTTTTTGTCTTATTGCTCGCTTCTATGGTGCTCTGTCAAGCCAATGGTTTGCTCTTGTTTCACCATACATGTAAAATGGCTGAGGCAGATTGTAAAACTAGCTGTACTATTTCTCTAGAAAAGTCATGCTGCGCTGCAAAACAAAGTGCTTGCTGCGAAAATGAAGTCGCTTTTTTTAAATCTGATTCAAAGTTCACGCATTCTGATAGCAAATCCATTTTCACCAGCCATGCAATATTGGATGCTTTTATTTTGAATAATTTCTTTGAAAGGCAAATTGAATTTATTTCCTCAAATTGCCCAATCAAAAAGAATCAGTTTCGACACTATAATCTACTGAGTTTATATCTTCCTTTCCTATGCCAATGGCGTTGTTAGGACTTCTATGATTTATGCGAAAGCCTTTTCGCACAATTTTTTTATTTAATAGATAAATCATAGAAAGCAATATGAAATATTATGCGTTTTTTTTAAGCATCATGGCTGGTTTTGCTATGCATGCTCAATCATTCCGGGGCGTTGTCTTAGATAGAGATAACCAGCCAATCATGGGTGCCATCGTGCGCTCACAGGACAATAAAGTCGTGTGAATACAGACAATGAGGGAAAGTTTTCCCTCGCCAATTCTTTTCAATACAAATATTTTATTGTCTCAGCAACAGGCTATATCATTGATACAATTTTAATCAACTCAAGTCAATTTTATAAATTGATTTTGGAAAATAAATCCCTGCATGAAGTAAAAGTCAATGCTTCCAAGCTGAGCACATTTGATATGCAGACTAAATTTGAGGATTTGGTCGATGCGAAGGAGTTGTGCAAACTCGCCTGCTGCAACCTTTCAGAGAGTTTTGAAAATAGTAATACGGTAGATGTGGTTTACAGCGACGGAATCACAGGCAGCAAAGAAATCCAAATGCTCGGACTCGCAGGATCTTATACCCAAATTTTGTTTGAAAATACACCCTATATCCGTGGAATCAGTCAGAAGATTGGATTAGAACAAGTTCCAGGAACTTGGATAGAAGGTATTTCCATCAATAAAGGCTCTGGTTCTGTTGTCAATGGCTATGAGAGTATGGCAGGACAAATTAATTTGGATTTGAAGAAACCGCGCAAGAGTGACCGCGCATTTTTTAATCTTTTTATTTCCGAGATAGGCAAAACAGATATCAATTTCGATGTTTCACATCGTTTTAGCGATGCTTGGGCAACACAGTTATTTTTGCATACCAATTTTCAACCGACTAAAATGGATTATTTCCACGATGGTTTTTTAGATATGCCTTTGACCAATAATTTCAATATCTTCAATCGATGGCAATTTTCTGGTTCAGATAAATTTGCGGCACAATTTGGTTTTCAATCGATGTATGAAAATAAAAAAACGGGACAGATAGTTAGCATGGGCCATGCTGCACCTTTAAATCCATATCTCATCAATATTCAATCTTTTTTAAACACCTTTTATGCGAAAACAGGCTTTAGTTTTAATGGTGATGACCAAAGCTTAGGAATCACATATCGCTTATCCCACAATCAGCAAGAAGGCAATATTGGAAATCGAGATCTTTGGTTGACAGAAATTTTTGGAAACATCAATGCCATCTATCAAGCTCATTTATTCAATAGCAAAAGCCATCTAGTAAAACTGGGAAGCAGCTTTCAATTTGATTACCAAAAGGAAAAATTGGGAGATGTGCGCTTCGATAAAGATGAAAAAGTGCCGGGTGTTTTTGTAGAACACGCCTATACAAAAGATTCTACGATGACTATTCTATTGGGTTTGCGCTATGATAACCACAATCAATGGGGGAACTTCTTAACCCCACGAGGAGCGATTAAATTTTCTCCCAATTCCTATTGGAATGCTCGATTTACAATAGGGAAGGGCTTTAGAACGGTTTCGCTCATCACAGAAAATATGGGTTGGATGGTCTCGTCCCGTGTCGTTCAAATACGCGAAATACTTAGACCTGAAGAATCTTGGAATTTTGGATTCAATTTGAAACAAGATTATACAATTGGAAAGTTATCGGGATATTGGGATGCGAGTTATTTTATCACACAATTTGAAAATCAAATCGTCACCGACGTCGAAACCAACGGCGTTTTAGCCTTTTATAATCTAGCGGGAAGATCATCTTCCAATAGCTTTCAAGTCGACAATAAATGGATATTCTCCAAAAATATAGATATCAAATTGTCTTATAAAAATGATTTCGTTCGAGTAACTTACCAAGGAGAAGGAGTCCTAGACAAGCCGCTTGTCAACGCTCATAAGTGGTTGGTCAATCCTGCACTATCCAGCAATAATGGGAAATGGAGATTGTCTACTACGCTATTGCTCAATGGACCGGGCAGAATTGCATTGAAGGGCCATCCCGATGGGACTTATTCGCCGCTCTTTGCAATTTTACATGCTGTAGGAACTTACGGGCCGCATAAGAATGTAGATATTTATTTTGGCGGAGAGAATTTGACTAATTTTAGACAGCGAAATCTGATTATCGATCCTGAAAATCCATTTGGTAATAATTTTGATGCGGGCATGATATGGGGAACTACTGATGGCCGCAGAATGTATATAGGGATGAGGTGGAGAATACCTTATCATTAATTCAATTTTTAACTTAAAAATATTATCATCATGAGTAAAATAGCAATCATCTTTTTTCTAGCCATATTCAACACAAATCTATTTGCTGTCGAGCAGAAAACGAGCATCAAGACATCAGCAAACTGCAAAATGTGCAAGAAGACCAACGAACAAACCTTGCTGAGTATAAAAGGTGTCAAGTCTGCAAAATTGGATTTGACAAATTTTAAAGTAAAAGTAGTCTATGACGACGCATTCATCGATGTGAAGGGTCTTGAAATGGCAATTTCTAAAGTAGGCTATGACGCGAATAATACGAAGAGCGATTCAACGGCTTATTCTGAATTGCCCGCATGCTGCAAAAAAGGAGCATTTTGTGGGCATTAAACCCATTTAATGAGCAAGATTATTTATAATTTTCTACATAGAATTTAGCATATCCAGCTAAATCTTTGGTTGTAATTAATAAAGTGAGATTGGCATTGCTGATAGAATAGAGCGCGTAGGATTCTTTCTTTAAATCATCAAATATGCCTTTTTCATTTTTGAGAAATTTATCATAAAAACCAGCCTTACTTCCATCCGTAAAAGATTGAATCATCAATATGGTTTTATTGCTCATAGTAATAGGCGTTATTTTGAGATTCAAGGTTGCAAAGTTTTTTGTATTGTAATTACTCACACCATTCATAATATTGCTGCTGCTCACTTCTTGATTCAATATGATAATGTATGAATGTGATGTGCTGAAATCAAACTTATAGGGAGATTTTGCGGTGTCTTTCGGCTGTGTAAATTGTGAAATTGGCGCAATAACCGCTTTTGCGCTATCTTTTGGCTGACCGATAACCGCTAATTTATCCTCCGTCAAATTATAGATAATTTTTGAAGAATCCGCAGGTACAGTATCTGTATTAATTCTTGGTAAATCTGAATTGAGGAATTTTTCTAATTGCACTTTCGCCAGTTTTTTAACGGCATCATCAGGAGATTTATTAGCCAAATCATTCATCGAGGCAATGAATTCTTTATAATCATATTTCCGCCCATAGCTCATTGGATTGAGTAATTTCATCTTCTCCTTAAACTTTTCTTTAGGGAATAAACTGGCATACGCATTGCAATTGGCAATAGTGCTGTCATATTGCGCTGATTGAAATAAATCATACGTTGCAGCATAATAGTCATCCTCCTTTTCAGCTTCTTTGATGTATTCTTATTCTATTCTTATTCACCTCATCTTTTAATATCCCGTAGATGAGGTATAAATTGAAAAGAGCTTCTACTTTGTATTTGTTTTTGGGAATCTTCGATTTAACTCTTCAAATGTTTGGATGGCTTTCGGATAATTCTCTACGCCATCTTTAAATTGATTTCCCAAAATATAGAGTGCCTCGATAATTTTATCGTTGGAAGCATTTATTTGGCTTGGCTCAAAGGGTATGAGTGCTAGATTTTTATCTGCAGATTCATCTAGTGTAAGCGAAGGGACATCGCCACTATATTTATTCTTAATCGTAGGGTCCTCAGGCTCGTTCTTTTCTTGATTATTTGTTTTACCCGATCTTCTCCAATCATCCTCGAGTTTTCGATCTTTCCATATTTTCTTAAATTCTGCCAACCCAGATTGCATCATTGCGGCATTCCCAAAATACCAATCTTGACTTCCAGATGTAGTTGCTGTTGATGTGGGTTTGGATGCGAGAAATTCTCGCTCTTCCTCTTCCTTTTTACTCAATTTCAACTGCGCTTTTAACTGTGCCTTGATGGCTTTTTTTGCCTCCTCTTTTCCGAGTTTGGCGAGCGCTTGAATGCTATCTTCTAGAGAAATAATTTTTTCATTGTCGTTAATGTCTTTGAGCACAGCTGTTCTTCTTTTGATAAAGTCGAATGTCTTGAGTTTTGTATTGTATCTAGAAATGGAACTATCGTAAAAAGGATAGGCATCGCTGTATTGCTCTTTATCATATTGCATTTCTCCGAGGCGAATAAATGAAAGCGCTTGTTGATGCTTATTCTCCTTGGTTTTTGAAATTGATTTTAAATAGTAGTTGACCGCCTCTTCTTCTTCCCCTTTTTTGCGCTTCAACTCTCCCAACTCAAAAAATATGACATCGAGATAATCTTCATTTTTACCCTCTTTAGACATTTTGATGAGTAGTTTTTCGGCATCGCCTGCACTGCTTCCTGCCATTCTAGCCATATGCAGCTTGGCATTGAATTCCATAAGATCACTTGGCTTGTTTTTTAAAACGAATTCAAAGAATTTATAAGCACTATCTGGTTTTTTATTCAATTCAAATAGTTGACCCAAAATAAAACTTGCTCTAGCTTTGAGTTTTTTTTGCTTTTTAACTTTCAGAAGTCCTTTTAAACTCTGCTCTGCGCCATTGTAATCTTTCTTTTCTAGGTATAGAAAAGCTTGTAACTTTTTTAGCTCTAAACGCTTTTCTTTCGGAAAAGTCATATCTGATTCGGCATAGGAAATGATAGATTGAGCTTCCGCATATTTTTCCAATTTCGTATAGGATTTTGCGAGAAATATCATTGCGTCATTTCTAGAAGGCGTATGTTCAAATGAACCCTCCTCTATAGGAATTTGTGTTTTTTCAGCTTCTTTAATCGCCTTTTCTTTCTTTGTCGGCTTACCTTTTGGCTTTTTCAACTCCTCCGTTTTAAACCCTTTCTTATATTCTGAGGTGATGTATTCCAAGCATTTAATAGCTTTGGCATATTCGCCTTTGTAATATCGCGCTTTACCTACTAACAATAAACCATTATCAGACCAGCGACTTGCTGGGTATTTGGCCACTAATTTGCCCACTTTTTCTTCAATGACATTCAGGTCTGCTTGTCCTGTAAAGGCCTCATTCGAATTGTCCAATTCGTAAATCGGCAATATTAAATCGTAATCATCGATGTGCTTTTGTTTCACCGCATGATAGGAGAGGGCAAATTTCTCTTTAGAGTTAAAATAAGTATTATATCTTGAATTAAAATTCTGATAAGTTTGGCCAATACTGCCTTTTCTAGTTTGAGAACAATTTTGTAATAGAAGAATTATGGTGAAAAAAATGAAATATTTTGATGTTCTCAACTTATATTTTTATTTTCGCTGTTCGTATAAAAAATTATTGACCAATAATTTATTTTATAGGGGTTTAAAAAACTCAAATTAAATACTTTTATTTCAATTAATTTCAAGTTTTAAGAAAATTAAGCAATTTTAATGGCAGGATTTCAAGACAAATGGGACTATTTCATCGCAAAGTTGAGTCATCGACATCGATTTGTCGTGTTGGATGATGAGACCTATGAAGAAAAGGCTTCATTCCTTTTGTCCCGTCTAAATGTAATTTTAGCCTTGAGTACGATTGCTGCGGTTAATATTGCATTGACAAGTCTTGTGATTATCTATACTCCTTTGAAACAATATATCCCAGGATATGGCGACTATGGAATGCGCATGCAAATAAGAACTTTAATAAAAGAAAATGAGAAACTGAACAGCAAAGTAAATACAAATGAGCGATGGGTCAACAATGTAAAAATGGTCTTGAACGGCGAAATACCTGCAGATAAGATGTATGTGAGACCTGCAGAAATAGATGATAAAGTAAAACAAGGTTCAGAAAATACAAAAAAATTGAAAAATAGAAATTAAATCGTTGATTGTAAACGATTTATTTCAAAATTAGTTAGATTATGTTCGGAAAAAAAGAAGAGAGCGCCCAAGCATTTAATATGCAAACAATGAACACCATTGGTGTTGGCACATCCATTGATGGAAACATGATGTCTGATGGCGATATTCGCATCGATGGGAAGATTAAGGGCAATATCGTGACCTCTGGCCGCTTGGTTGTTGGCCAAACGGGTGAAGTTTTAGGGGATGTTCGCTGTCAAAATGGAAATCTCGATGGCAAAGTAAAAGGAAATATCATAGTGGCAGAAGTCTTAAAATTGACCAAAACAGCTTCAGTTGACGGCGTAATCAAAACGCAGAAAATTGTCGTAGAAGAAGGCGCAGTTATCGAAGCACAAATTTCAATGGCTTAAACATGGAGAATAATAACTCAAAGTTCAATGCATATATGAAGTACGCGGGAATGGCATTTCAATTGCTCGGTGCTGCAGGTATTGGTGCATTGATAGGAAGATGGGCAGATAAGAAAATGAAAAATCAAACCCCTTATGCCACTGCTTTTTTTGCAGTTATTTTTCTTGCAGCAGCTATTTATAGTATCATCAAAGGCATATTGAAATCAGAACGTGATTAAATTATTAATAGGAAATGGTCTACTTTTCCTCACCGCATTTCTATTTCCAGACTATCAAAAAGCACTCATTATCCTGGGCAGTTTTTTCGCAATAGCCCTTGTTAGTTATTTGTTGATAAGTAAATCAATAAAAAGTAAAGGGACGACTTCTTTTATGCAATTCCTTTATGGGAGCATCTTTCTGAAGATGTTGAGTATGGTTTCTATACTCTTTTATTTTGTTTTTTACCTTAATTGGGGAAAAATTTACGCTTTTCCCTTGCTATTTTCATACATCCTTAATACATTCCTCATTGTAACAATAATCACCCAAAAATACAATGAAAATGAAACAAGTATTTAGCCTTGCTTTTTTGACATTACTTTTTGTTAACTGCTCATTTGCTCAAGCAGATGAGGAGTTGATAGCAATGAATCCTGAAAATCCCTACTGCTGAAGAGACTGAAATGTTGAGTTCTTCTGACCCTAATAAAGCAAAATCCAGTACCACAGAAAGTTACCAAGAAAGTTACCACGACGCAAAGACCTGCAAAGGCTTCTGGTTGTGAGATTTGGCATGGACCAAGTTTTTCTCCGAATGGCGATGGACGAGATGATGTATTTTTACCAACATTTATTAATTGTGGTGGAAAAAATATTGAATTTTGGATCATCAATAAAAAAGGCGAGAAAGTGTTTAGCACGAGAGACCTCTCAAAAGGATGGGATGGAAAATATAAAAATGTTGTTCAACCAGCAGGTCTCTACATGTGGCAATTCAAAGTTCTTGGACCGAAAGGATGGTTCAATAGCATGGGGAAAATAGTCTTGAATAGATAATAAAAAAAAATCTATAAATTTAAGCCTTGTAATACTTTTTATTACAAGGCTTTTTTTATTCTTTAAATCATTCAATGTCGAAGTACAAAATTCTTGAACAATCCATTTTAGCTTATTTCTTACAATGGGAGAGAAACACCCCAGATGCTGTCTTTTTGAGAATGCCTCAAGGGAATTCTTGGATAGAAATGACTTTTCAAGAGGTCGGATTGGCATCGCGTAAGTTGGTCAGCTATATGCATTCGATTGGTTTGATTAAAGGAGATCATATTGCTATTATCTCTAAAAATTGTCCTGAATGGATTATTGCGGATTTGGCGATTATGATGGGAGGGATGGTTTCGGGTCCGTTTTTTGCAAATATTCCTGCAGATCAATTGGGTGAGTTGTTGATTCAATCTGATTCAAAAGCACTTTTTATCGGAAAACTCGATGAATGGGCATCACTCAAAAAAGGCATACCTGATGGTATTCAACTTATAAAAATGAAGCATTATGAGGGGAATGCAAAGGTTGATTTAGGAAGAGATTGGGACGAAATAATGAAGATTATTGCTCCTGTTGATGAAATTTGTCATCCATCACTCGATGATTTATGGACGATTATTTATACTTCAGGGACCACTGGATTATCTAAAGGAGCCATCATTCAGCATGGTACGCCCATTAAAATCATTGTCAATGAAGGTGAGCACGCCGATATTAAGATATTTGAATTTGCCAATCATCGCTATGTTTCTTATCTTCCACTTAATCATATTGCTGAGCGAATCATTGTCGAAGTGGCGGCGATTGTCAGCGGCGCCCCTATATCTTTTATCGAAAGTGTTCAAAGTTTTACTGATAATATTCAATCAATCCGCCCTACCGTATTTTTAGCAGTGCCGAGAATATGGATGAAGTTTCAGCAGGGGATTTTGCAGAAAATGTCTGCGAATACGCTTAAAATCCTATTAAAATTGCCGTTGATTTCTTCTTTAATTAAACGCAAGATAAAAATTGCATTAGGCTTATCGGAGGCTAAAGTCATCTTGACGGGGGCCGCATATTGCTCGGATGAAATTAAAAATTGGTTTTGGGAATTAGATATCCGTATTCACGAAGTCTATGGCATGACGGAGAATTGCGGAGGATGCGCTTTAATGCCATTCGGAGAGAGAAAAGACGGTTTTGTGGGGAAATTGCTGCCTAAGGTGGAAGTGAAAATTGACGCCTCCTCTGGAGAAATAATTATGCGAGCGCCATGGCTAATGAAGGGCTATTATAAAAATGAGGAGATGACCCGCAGTGTTTTAAAAGAAGGTTGGTTGTATACGGGTGATAGTGGCGAATTGGAGAATAATTACTTGAAAATTACGGGCAGAATATCAGATACATTTAAAACATCTAAAGGAAAATTTGTCGTACCAAGTGTTGCTGAAAAATGCATTGCCAGTCATATCTTAGTTGAGCAGGCATGTGTGATTGGAAATGGCCTTGAGCAACCAATGGCGATCATTGTGCTAACTGAATTAGCCAAAGAAAAACCTGAAAGTGAATTGGAGCAGATTTTTAGGGATTTGCTCATTCAGACTAATTCGGTTTTGCCAAATCATGAGAAACTAGCGCGCTTAGTGCTCGAGCGAGAACCATGGACAAATGAGAACAATATGCTGACCCCAACATTAAAAGTAAAACGGCGCGAAGTGGATAAGAAGTATTTGTCTTTAAAATTTGAAGAGAATAAGGATGTCATATTCTTCTAGTTTCAGTCAATAAAGAGCAGCAAGGTTGCAATCACAGCGAGGATTAAGCCTAAAAGGTTTTTTTGAGATAATTTCTCCTTAAAAAAAAGGACGGCAATAGCAGTGCTCACCAGCACGATGGAAATATTGTTGATGGGAAAAAAAATAGAGCTATCGATCTGATATTGCTCTTTGAGCGCTGTCATGGCTTTAAATACAAAATACATGGTGAAGTAGTTGGGAATCCCCAGTGAAATTCCTCCAATAATATTTTTAATTCGAATAGTATTGCGGTTGAAAAGCAGTATGATCAGCCCCCATAATGCGGCAATGGCAAATACAATCATGATAAAAGCCTCTGAGCCATTTTTTTGAAAATTGTGAATTTTAGCATATTGGACAAGGCTATCACATGCTCCTGAACCTAGCCATACAGCCATAGGATAGAGCAATAGCTTGATATTGAATTCGTGGTGGTTTCTCTCCTTCCATGAACAAAGAATTACAGCCACCAAAGCGAGGACAATGCCTATGATTTTGCTGAAAGCAGCTCTCTCTCCATAGATAAACATGCCGATGATAATGGGAAACACGACCGCTAGTTTCATCGCGATGGTCGCCGTGGAAATGCCGAGCAAACGGGTGGTTTGACTACTTAAATAAAATATGGAAATAAAGAGTGAGCCAAGCGCAATCGCTATAGGCATCCAAGGTTTAGGCTCATAAGCTAGATGATTTATGTCAATGAAGAGCACACCCAATAGGGCACAAGTAATATAATTGAAAACAATGGCCTGAAAAAAATCAATATGGTATTTTTCGAATATTTTGAAAAATAAGAGCAAGGAAGAGCACGTGATTACACAAAGGACTAATTCAATCATCTTGGAAATTAACGCGCCAAAACTATTCTATTTTGCGTATTTTATACTTTATAAAGAGGATGAAGAATATTTTTCTATTTTCGCATCTTTCAAATTGATATATGAACTTACACGAACATCAAGCAAAAGACATACTTAAGAAATATGGCGCGAAGATTCAAGAGGGAATCGCAGTAGAATCTGTAGACGCTGCAATTCAAGCTGCAAAGGACTTGACCGCGAGTACAGGAACGCAATGGCATATTGTGAAGGCACAAGTGCACGCAGGTGGACGCGGTAAAGGCGGCGGTGTGAAATTGGCTAAAAACTTAGATGAATTGAAAGAGAGAGCTTCGGCAATATTGGGTATGCACCTAATAACTCCTCAGACGAGCAAGGAAGGTAAATTGGTCAATCGAATTTTAATCGCTCAAGATATGTATTATCCTGGTCCAACTGAGACGAAGGAATTTTACGTATCCATTTTATTGGATAGAACAAAAAAGCAGAATGTCATCATCTACTCTACTGAAGGGGGAATGGATATCGAGGAAGTTGCAGAGCATCATCCAGAGAAATTGTATAAAACTTGGATTGACCCGCAATTGGGTTTAATGGATTTTCAATGTCGTCAAATCGCCTTTAATTTAGGTCTCGAAGGAGATGCCTTTAAGGATATGGTTAAATTTATTCGCAGCATCTACAATGCCTATATGAGTTCTGATGCTTCATTATTGGAAATCAATCCTTGTTTGAAGACTTCTGACAATCAAATTGTCGCTGTCGACGGGAAAATGAGTATAGACGAAAATGCAGAGTATCGACAAAAAGAAATCGCTGAATTGCGCGATTTGCGGGAAGAAGATCCTACAGAAGTAGAAGCGGGAAGTTATGGCTTGAATTATGTCAAACTTGATGGCAATGTCGGCTGTATGGTCAATGGCGCTGGCTTGGCGATGGCCACAATGGATATCATCAAATTGAGTGGGGGCGAACCTGCCAACTTCTTAGATGTCGGCGGAACAGCAAATGCAGAAAGAGTAGAGAAAGCATTTAGAATTATTTTGAAAGATCCAAACGTTAAAGCTATTTTAATCAATATTTTTGGAGGGATTGTTCGATGTGATCGCGTTGCTCAAGGTATCGTAGATGCATACAATGCAATGGGAAATATTCAAGTACCCATTATTGTTCGCCTTCAAGGAACCAATGCAGTTGAGGCGAAAAAAATTATTGATGAATCGGGCTTAAAAGTAAAGTCTGTCATTCAGTTGAAAGATGCTGCAGAAGCGGTTAAAGAAGTCTTGATGTAGAATTAAAATATTTTAACTAACTTTGAATCAATCTTGCACTACATTTGCACTTAATAAAAATTATTAACAACAAAATAAATTTACCCAATGAAAAAGTTATTCTTTCTTATCACATTAGTAGGTCTTTTTTCAATGACCAATGCGCAGACTGCAAAGAAAGCAAGTCCAGCAAAACCTAAAAAAACACAAGTTGCAGCTAAAGCAACTTCAGCTGCCCCAGCCGCAGTTCCTGTTGCTGCTCAGCCTGCAGCTGAAAAAGTTAAAGGTGCGGGAATCAGTTTTAATACAGATGATTTGGATTATGGTTCAATCAAAAAAGGTTCTGACCCAAAAAGAAGTTTTATTATTACAAATACTGGAACTGAGCCTTTGATTATTAGCGGTTGTTCGGGATCATGTGGATGTACAGTCCCTTCTTGCCCTAAAGAGCCAGTATTGCCAGGAAAAACAGCTTCTATTGATGTAAACTACGATACGAATAGACCAGGTCCATTTACAAAGAATGTCACTGTAATGTCTAATGCTACAAATGAGCCAGCTAAAGTGGTGAAAATTCACGGCGACGTAACTGAATAATATAAAATTAAATTTTATGGAAACCTCAACAATTGAAAGATTGTTGAGGTTTTTTTTTTGTAATCTTGCCAACAAATAGAGCGCGTAAAACATGTTGAGATTGAATTTAGTCATCAGGATGAATTTTCTGTGGGTTTTGTTGATATGCTCAAATGCGCTTATCGGGCAAATCGATGTGGATTTCGATTCAAATAATACTCCTACTCCACCAAATTATAGCAAGCAGCATTCTTGGGCAGCATTACCCTATAGAGTCGATGCATGCGATCATTTCGATAGAGATGAAATGCATGTGCACGATAGCTCGAAGCAAGTAGATGTATTTTTTATACACCCAACTACTTATAGCAAAGGGGAGAGGTGGAATGCAGATATTGAAGATGCTGCAATCAATAAAGTAACAGATAAAAAGCCTATGAAATATCAGGCTTCTGTTTTTAGTCAATCATGCAGGATATATGCTCCGCGCTATAGACAGGCTATATTGAAGAGTTTTTATGACGTGAAAAATGGCGAAAAGGCACTTGAGCTGGCTTATTCAGATGTGAAAACTGCTTTTGAATATTATCTTGAAAATTACAATGGCGGAAGGCCCATCATTATTGCCTCACACAGTCAAGGGACCTTTCATGCTAAAAAATTGCTTAAAGAGTTTTTTGATGATAAACCACTGAAAAATAAATTGGTCATGGCATATTTAGTTGGATATGCAGTCCCTAATAGTGATTACAAGAGCATTTTAGAATGCGCAACCCCCCAACAAACTGGCGGGATAGTCAGTTGGAATTGCTTTAAAACTGGATTTATTCCCGATAATTTCAATTCGTTTTATAAAGGTGCGATTTGCACAAATCCAGTTACCTGGGAAACAGATACTGTCGTTACCAATGTGTCCTCGCATTTAGGGGCAAAAGGATATAAGATGAATTCAAGACTGACCAATAAGTTAATCGTTCAGCGATATCCTGGGATTTTGTGGGTTAAAATAAATTACCCCATCATTAAAAAGAAAGAGTGCTTCATTTTGCTGATTATAATCTTTTTTGGTATGATATTCAAGCAGATATAAAAAGAAGAATTGGACTTTTTTGGAAATGAAGATGAAAGCGCTATATTTGTAAAAGCCATGAAATTTATTCTATTCATCAGGGAGAACTTAGATTTTATTCGTTCGAAAGAGTCGATGAATGAAATCATTGACTTACATCGAAACTGGTATAAGAGTCTCGAGGAGAGGGGAATTGTCTGCGACGGCAATGGGCTTGAGCCAGATGGCTTGCTGATTTATGAAGAGGGGGATCAAATTAAAATGGGAAAATTGCGAGATCGGATACAAGGTATAGGTGGCTACTATATCATTGATGTGAAAAATGAAGAAATGGCCATTCAAATAGCCAAAGAATGTCCAACTTATGCCATGGGCGATATCATTGAACTTAGACCAATATTATAAATTTATTTAAATGAAACAAATTCTACTCGGATGCATGATCCTCTCATGCCTAAATATTGCTTATGGACAAAGTGATTTGGATCTTTTAGACAGTATCGCTGAAGAAACAAATCCAAAAAAAGACTTTGTTCGATATACTTTTAAAACTACGCGTATTATCAACGCTCATTCAACCGAGATAGTGGCTAAGCACGCGCTGGATTTTAGAGTATCTCATCGCTTTGGCAATTTAGCTGATTGGAATGCAGGACATAGCTTTTTTGGGCTCACCAGTGCAACAGATATTCTTATCGCATTTGAATATGGGCTAACTGATAAATGGCAATTAGGAATTGGTCGAACGCAAGGGGCTGGTCCAGTGAGAGAATTATACAATTTGAATATGAAGTATAAGATATATGAACAGACGAAGAATAACAAACATCCCCTTTCAATTACCTTGTATGGAAATGCTTGTTTGAGCTCTATGGCCTCTTCCAATGATTCCTCCGCTGTAAGTAATATTCAAAAATTTGCTCATAGATCTTCGTATCTAGTTCAAGGAATTATAGCTAGAAAGTTCTCAGAATCCTTCTCCCTTGAAATATTGCCCACATATATTCACAGAAATTTAGTGGATTATTATGATGAAAATGAATTGTTTGCATTGGGAATTGCCGGAAGAATTAAATTTTCAAAGCGAGTTGGAATGGTATTTGACTGCTTTTTACCTATATCGACATGGAGGTATCAGCGCAATATCAATTTTGCAAATTACTATTTGCCGATTGGAATTGGGGTTGAGTGGGAGACTGGTGGACACGTATTTCATATTAATCTGAGCAATAGCGCAGGATTATTGGAAAATGATTTTATCCCATACTCTTCAAACGATTGGTTAAAAGGACAATTTAGATTGGGTTTTACAATTTCGCGCGTGTTTCAGTTGTTTTAGTCGTCGAGCTGTATTGCATCTTTCAAAAAATAAGATAAAAAAATAAGGAGAATCTTTTTTTTGTTTAGATTTGTCCTAATTAATAGGTAGTTTTTATTTATAATGTATAATATGTTGGAAATTTTTTTCATCAAGCGTCACAACTTAATTCTATCTATTCTCTTGCTTCTGAGTGGGACTTTGACCCACTATAGTACCTATGCTGGCGGCCATTTAACAATAAATGGAACGGATGTCTTGCGCATTCATCCAGGTGGCAATACCGCTTTGCTAAACGATGATACCATGTTGTTTACCAACGGGATGATGGCTACTTTTCGAAATTTTCCCAACAATAATTTTATTTTCGATGCCCGCGCAGTGACAAACTCTGCCAATGATTCAAGTCACGTAGATGGCTATGTCTCTAAATTATTAAAGATTCCCGCTGTTTCTTTTACCTTCCCTGTTGGAAATAAAGGAAAATATCGACCTTGTGGCATCTATGATCAAAAAGTGGGCGGAAGTAATAATTTCTTTAAAGCAGCTTACTTCAATGAGAGCCCCGATACGGCTACTGTGATTACGGGACCGATGAGCACATTATCTTTTCAGCCTGGTCTTCGAAATGTTTCTAAAGTCGAGTATTGGGATATTGATGGTCCTACTCAGGTTAAAATTGAACTAGAATGGAATGCAGCAAGCAATATTAAATCGATTGTAGATACGAGTTTGGATTTGCTCGTCGTGGTAGGGTTCAATAAAACGACATTTCGATGGGAAAATTTAGGTGGATTTGGAAAGGGCACAATCAATGGAGTCGGTCAGATTAAAGCGACTACATCTATTATTCCCAATGATTATTTAGGATTTACCTTCGCTGCACTTATAGGACCGCGCTTGACCATCGTCGACACGATATTTATCGATACGATTAATACGACTAAAATTTTCAAGCCAAGGGTAACTGGAACTACGTGTTATAAATTGAGGTTTTGCACAAAAAATCCTACAGATACATCTTTCATTACGCCAGAGGGAAGTTTGTTGATCATTTTGCCTGATAACACCATTCAATATACCCCTGCAAAGAATTTGGTCAGTCCGCCGATCGAATCGTTCTGTTTGGTTGCTATAGATTGCGATTCGAGTCTCGTGAGTAAGGAAGTCAATATCCCAATCATAATATTGCCGGGAGATAATACCGTGGTCATCGCAATTGATGATAGGGGTGGTTTGGGTCTTGGTCAAACGGGCACAACCATCAGTGTCTTGACAAATGATATCATCATCGATGGGAAGCCTATTATCAAGGATTTAATTAAGATCAGTTTGATTAATAGCCAAACGAATCATGGTAGGATGACTGTAAATACAGATAAAACAATTACATATACTCTAGATGAGCCATCTTATATTGGATTGGATAGTTTTCAATATATTCTTTGTTATAAAGGGGTCTGTGATACAGCTTGGGTGATTTTATTGATTAATAGAGCACCGAATATGATTACACCCAATGGCGATGGAATCAATGAATTTCTAGATTTCCCCGATTTGTATAATTTCCCAGATGCTAGGGTAATGGTCTATAACCGCTGGGGGGATTTAGTTTGGTTGAATATCGATGAATACAGTAAAGATCCATTCCGAGGGTATAATATGAGTTCATACTCCTTACCAGATGGCGCTTATTATTATGTAATAAAAGTCGCAGGAGCTGATCAATCCTCCGATAAGGATCGCACTGGTTTTGTTGAAATAGTGCGATAGTAGATGCTATTTATGCATATTCAAAGCTACCTCTATTGTTTTATTTGATTGAATTGAAGTTAATTATATTGTTGAATTTTATCAAAATATCTTTTATAAACTTATCAAATTGTGTTACTTTTGCCCGCCGTTTTAAAACGTCTTTATAGCAAATGAAAATTGCAGTAATTGGTACAGGATATGTTGGTTTGGTGACAGGTGTTTGTTTTGCAGACTCAGGCGCTCATGTAGTATGTGTAGATAATAACATAGAGAAAGTCCGTATGTTGCAAAACGGAAAGGTCCCATTTTATGAGCCAAGGGTAGAAGAAATTCTCCATAAGGCCGCCACACAAAAACTTATCTCATTTACCACAGAATTAGCTGATGCGGTGCATCATGCAGATATTATATTTTTAGCGCTTCCCACGCCAGAAGATGAAGATGGCTCGGCAGATTTGTCCTATGTCTTAAATGTGGCAGATAAAATAGGTCAATTAATTCAAGACTATAAGGTAATCGTAAATAAAAGCACTGTTCCTGTCGGTACAGCAGATTTAGTTAAACAAAGAATTTCTGCACACTACAATGGCCCATTTGATGTTGTATCTAACCCAGAATTCTTGCGTGAGGGAACATCTGTTCAAGATTTTCAAAACCCAGAGAGAATTGTCATTGGCTCGCAATCAGAGCGAGCATGTAAAATGATGGAAGAGCTCTATAAGCCATTTATGAGCCAAGATGCACCGATCATTTTTATGGATGAGCGAAGTGCAGAGATGACAAAGTACGCTGCAAATTCATTCTTAGCTACTAAAATTACCTTTATCAATGAGATTGCTAATTTATGCGATCGAGTGGGTGCAAATGTAGACCATGTTAAAATGGGAATTGGCTATGATTCAAGAATTGGGCATAAATTTTTAAACGCAGGTCTAGGATATGGAGGAGGATGTTTTCCTAAAGATGTCAAGGCACTTCATAAAACAGCAGCGGACAACGATTATTCCTTTGAAATTTTAAAAGCGGTCATGGATGTCAATAAGCGACAAAGGGCTATTTTCTTTGAGAAAATTGAGGCACATGTCCAGGACATTTCCAATAAAACTTTCGCAATTTGGGGCTTATCTTTTAAGCCAAATACCGATGATATTCGCGAAGCGCCATCGATTGATATTATCAATCAGCTTTTATTGGCAGGAGCTAAAGTCTCCGTTTTTGATCCAGAGGGGATGGAGAATATTCGCAAAATTTATGGAGATAAATTAAACTATTCTATAGACATGTATGAGGCGTGCGATCAAGCGGATGTGCTTATCGTTGTCACAGAATGGACCATATTTAAAAAACCCGATTTTTTAAGTGTAAAGAAAAAAATGAGAGGCAATGTGATATTTGATGGTAGAAATATTTTTGAAATTGAAACGATGAAAAAAGAAGGCTTTAATTACTTCAGTGTAGGAAGATAAAATAAAACGATAAAAAATAGATTATGAATATTTTCGAAAAGTTAGAAAAGAAAGAAGCGAGTTTAGCTGTCATTGGATTAGGTTACGTAGGTCTTCCAATTGCTTTGGAATTTGCTAAAAAAATCAAAGTAGTTGGTTTTGACATCAATCAGAAGCGCGTGGAGATGATGCGCAATAATATAGATCCATCTGATGAATTGGATGCTGCAGCATTTGAAGGTGCTGACATTCATTTTACAGCTGATATCGATGATTTAAAATCTGTTCAATTCTTTATTATAGCAGTTCCTACCCCTGTGGATGATCATAATGTGCCTGATCTAACGCCTGTGTTAAAAGCATCGGAGACAGTTGGAAAGGTGTTGAAAAAAGGGGATTATGTCGTGTTTGAATCGACGGTTTACCCAGGATGCACAGAAGAAGATTGTGTACCAGTTTTGGAGAAAATGTCAGGATTGAAATTTATAGAAGATTTCAAAGTGGGCTACTCCCCGGAGAGAATTAATCCAGGTGATAAGGAGCATACGCTCACCAAGATTATGAAGGTGACATCGGGATGCGATACAGAAAGTGCAGATATCATTGCAGATGTCTATCGAATCGTTGTTACTGCTGGTGTATATAAAGCTGCGACAATTAAAGTAGCAGAGGCTGCAAAAGTTATTGAGAATACGCAGAGAGACGTGAATATTGCTTTGATGAATGAATTGTCGAAAATATTTGATTTGATGGGCATCAATACATTTGACGTATTGGAAGCGGCAGGTACAAAATGGAATTTCTTGAAATTTAAACCGGGCTTAGTGGGAGGTCATTGCATTGGCGTCGATCCTTATTACTTGACCTATAAAGCAGAATCTCTTGATTATAAAGCTGAGGTAATTCTAAGCGGGAGAAGAATCAATGATTCCATGGGGAAATATGTCGCGGATAAATTGGTACAGAAATTGGCTTTAGCAGATAAGAAAGTATCTCAAACTAAAGTATTGGTGATGGGTGCTACTTTTAAAGAAGATGTATCAGATATTAGAAACTCTAAAGTCTCGGACGTCATTAAAGCATTGAAAGCTTATTCAATCAATGTTGAAGTGGTAGATCCTCACGCTGATAGCGAGGAGTTGATGCATGAATATGGTTTCGGTCTGATACCTTCCGTTGGCAATAATTATGATGCTATTATTGTTGCGGTCAATCATAGAGATTACAATGATTTGCAAGAATCATATTTTGCTTCCCTAATGGGCGAAAAGCCTATTCTTATGGATATTAAGGGGATTTTTAAAGGAAAAATGAGCCAATTGAATTATTGGAGTTTATAACATTCTCTATCTTTTAATCTTATTTGATACTTCATATTGATTCAATCTATTTTGAATCAGGTGGGTATTTTTTGTGAGCTTAAAAATTATTTTTTTTACATACTTTAAATCTAAATCTTTATTTTCACGGCTTTTATACTAATCATCTAATTTTCTGATCTAGTGAGAATAGCAATAATAAAAGAGCAAAAAGAATTTGAAAAGCGTGTAGCTCTTACACCAGATATCTGTAAACAGCTTATCAGCTCAGGATTTCAATGCAGTATTGAAACAAATGCAGGGATGAATTCATTTTTCAGCGATGAAGCCTATACTGCAGCAGGGGCGGAAGTCGTAAGCGATAAAACAGCTTTATTATCCAATGCGGATATTGTTGTCAAGGTCAATCCATTGACTTCGGAAGAAGTAAAAATGATGAAAAAAGGAGCAGTCACTATATCTTTGATGTATGCTGCAAGTAATCCTGCATTGATTGAAGCGTGTGTGTCCCAGGGAATATCAGCGTTTTCTGCTGATGCAATTCCAAGAATTTCAAGGGCACAAAAGATGGACGTATTGAGTTCTCAAGCAAATTTAGCGGGTTATAAATCTGTTATTGTCGGAGCGTATCACTTAGGGAAAATTTTCCCCATGTTGATGACTGCTGCGGGTACAATCAAGCCAGCCAAGGTGGTAATTATGGGAGCTGGTGTAGCTGGTTTACAAGCGATTGCTACAGCTAAACGTTTAGGCGCCATCGTAGAAGTATCCGATATTCGACCAGAGACCAAAGAGCAAGTTGAATCACTTGGAGGAAAATTTATTGAAGTCAAAGGAGATGAATCCATTAAAATTGAAGGTGGATATGTAAAAGGGGTATCTGATGAATTTTTAAAGAAGCAACAAGAAGTGGTTTCTAAGCATATTTCAGAAGCCGATCTAGTAATTACAACGGCTTTAATACCAGGTAAGAAAGCACCGATGCTCATTCCAGAAGACTTGGTGAAAAAAATGAAAATGGGCGCAGTTATCGTAGATATGGCTGTTGAACAAGGAGGAAATTGTGCATGCAGTGAATATGGGAAGACGGTGGTGAAACATGGTGTAATCATCGTAGGGGAGCCAAATATTCCATCTTTATTGCCTTTAAATGCTTCTGAATTATACGCAAAAAATATTCAGACATTCTTGATTCACCTCGCCAATAAAGAAGGCTTTAAATGGGAAATGGAGGAGGAAATTACGAAAGGCAGTCTTATCGTTCACAATGGTGTTAATCTATTTAATAAATAATAATCATGGATATCTTACAATTTATTTCAGCAAATATTCAAATGATCTATGTCATCATTCTCTCCATTTTTGTCGGAGTTGAAGTGATTGGAAAAGTGCCTGCAGTGCTTCATACACCGCTAATGAGTGGTGCAAACGCTATACACGGTGTCGTAATTATCGGCGCAATCATCGTTATGCTCAATACTTCAACAGACAATATCATCGCACTTATTTTGGGATTTTTAGCGGTGATTTTGGGTACTATTAATGTTGTTGGGGGATTTGTCGTGACAGATCGAATGTTGGAAATGTTCAAAAAGAAAAAATAATACATAGTCTTTAAATTTATATACGATAATGTTAGATATCATTTATTTATTTGGTTCGGTTACCTTTGTTTTAGGCCTTAAGATGCTCAGTCATCCAGAAACGGCGCGAAGAGGAAATTTATTGGCAGCCGTTGGAATGACAGTAGCAATCATTGGTACCTTGTTTTTGTACAATCACACCGATGGAAAGACCACTAGAGATGGGATGAAAATTGCATTGATTCTAGGGGCCATTGCAATTGGAACTATATCTGGTTGGATCACAGCAAAGAAAGTGCAGATGACCAAAATGCCAGAACTCGTTTCTCTTTTCAATGGAATGGGAGGTGCTTGCGCTGCATTGATCGGTTTGACCGAATATCACCACAATCTAGGAAATACAGGTGCTTTATCTTTTATTATCGCTGGTTTGGTGATTGGCTCTATTTCATTCAGTGGAAGTATAATCGCCTTTCTTAAATTGAATGGCACACTGAATAAACCTATCCGATTGCCGAGTTATAATTTGTTGAATAATTTGATGATGGTCGGCGTGATTTTTATTCTCTATTTATATTGTCATTAATCAGCCTGAATCAATCGTATTAGTAGTAGTTCTCTTTGCATTGGCGCTTATTTATGGCGTATTTTTTGTATTCCCAATTGGTGGTGCTGATATGCCAGTTGTTATATCATTGCTGAATTCATTCACCGGATTGGCTGCCGCTTTTGGTGGGTTTTTGTATAATAATCAAGTCATGCTCACAGGAGGAATTTTAGTGGGTAGTGCTGGTACTATTTTGACCTTGGCGATGTGTAAAGCGATGAATAGACCATTGAGCAATGTGATTTTTGGTGCATTTGGTGCAGGTGCAGCAGGCGGTGCAGCTGCTTCTGTGACTGGTTCTATCAAGGATATTTCCATTACAGATTTAGCGATTTTGATGAATTATTCAAAAAAGGTAATCATTGTGCCAGGATATGGATTAGCGGTTGCTCAAGCTCAACACGTTATTCATGAATTGGAAAAGATACTTGAAGAGCGAGGTGTAGATGTGAAATACGCCATTCATCCTGTGGCAGGTCGCATGCCAGGACATATGAACGTATTATTGGCGGAATCCAATGTATCATATGATAAATTGGTAGAAATGGAAGAGATCAATCCAGATTTTGTCAATACGGATGTTGTACTCGTAGTTGGGGCGAATGATGTTGTAAATCCTGCCGCTAAAACGGATCCTTCTTCTCCGATTTATGGTATGCCTATTCTTGATGTTGAGAATGCAAAGAATATTGTCATCAATAAAAGATCTATGAATGCAGGATATGCAGGTATCGATAATTTATTGTTCTACCATCCAAAGAATTCTATGTTATTTGGCGATGCTAAAGATGTTTTGACTAAATTGGTAAATGAGCTAAAGCAGATGTAATATCATCGCTTAGAAAGGCTAAAAATGCTAATTTTAATTTTTAATTCCAATTGGATTGCGATTCTACAGCTTTGCTATTTAAGCCTTATTCGATTCCTCTTCTTCTCTATTCAGTCGATTGATTTTTGTCTCGTAAGGCAGAAAAATGGTGAATTCACTTCCCTTTCCAACTTGAGATTCGACTTCTATTGTCCCTCTATGTGCTTCAACCATCTCTTTGACATAGTTCAATCCCAGTCCAAACCCTTTGACATTATGGATATTCCCAGTAGGCACTCGATAGAATTTTTGAAATATTTTATGCAAGGCGTCTTTACTGATGCCAATTCCATTGTCAATGAAATGAATTTTTATTCCTGATTCATTATTTTCTGTCCTGACAAATATTTGCGGAGCTTCATTTTCACGGCGATATTTGATGGCATTGTCGATGAGGTTATTGATGATATTGGTGACATGCACTTTGTCGGCCTCTATCATATCTTTAGGCGCATTTAATTCAAGGGTAATTTGACCATTTTCTTGATCAATGCGCATTTGTGTTTTGTTGATAATATCTCTAATGATTTCATGTACTCCGACATTTCCGAGTTTGAGTTTTATCTGTGTTTTGTCGAGTTTTGCTGCTTGTAATACCCGCTCAATATGCACACTCAATCGCTCATTTTCCTCTTTGATGATATTGGCGTATTTATTGAGTTTTTCAGCATTCGCTTGTATTTTTTGATTTCGTATCATATCACTTGCCAGTGAAATAGTAGCGACAGGTGTCTTGAGTTCGTGGGTCATGTTATTGATAAAATCAGTCTTCATATCACTCAGGTTTTTCTGTTTAATAATGATATAAAGTGTAAGACCAAAACAGGCCATAATCACCAATATTAGGAATCCTGATAGGCCGAGCTGAATGCCCATAGATTGAATGATATAGCTGTTTTTATCAGGGAAATATACAGTGAGTATACCTGAATTTGAATAGTAATCATTGGGAAAGATTTCAATTTTAAATGACTTCTCAAAAATGGGTTGATCAAGCCGTTTGAAATCTGAGTATATAATACCTAAAGTATTTCCATCTAAAATTGCTTTATTGTATTTGGTTTTTATACCTCTACGAGCAAACTCGGCTTTGATAAATAATTCGAGCGTATCTACTTCTAATTTTTCATCTATGCACTTGTTTTGAAAAATCATTTCTTGAGCTAAATTTTGAAAATAGGAATTGTATTTTTCGTATTCCTGTTCGAGATTGATTAATCGCTCCTTGGGGATTTTATTGAGTAATTCTGGATTGACGCCAATTTGTGCCGAAAAACTTTGATGCGTTTTGCTGTTAGTGTCGATGATCGTTGATTCGAATAAATTATAGGTTTGTTCACCGCTTTTTTTAGTTGATAATGCTCTGTAATCAGGGAAATTTTCTTGTCGCTCATTCATTTCCTTATTGAGTGCTATGAATTTGAATGTGGAGTATTTTTCATAGAGTTCAACAGCGTCATTCAGACTTTCGATAACACTATTATCGAACTGTTGTTGACGAATAGTAAAACTTTCCTTAATCCAATTGTATTGAATGAGAATAAGTCCAATCAGCGAAAGACATACAAGGATGATGATGATGGCGATATATCTAAAATGCATAAGGTTGTAAAGGTAAATTTTTCAAGATTGTATGCATCAATTATTATCCCTAAAAAAAGTTAATCACTATCTAGCGATATCAAAGAATTGGCCATCCAATTGATTGTTTTGTTCATCTATGATTCTCACCACATAATTCCCATTCGGGTAGTTACTTACATTGAGATCATATTTACTTCCGAAGAATTTGGCTTCAGTCAGTTTTTGGCCTTTGATTGTGAATAATTCTACTTTGAAAGTGCTGCCGTATTTGAGATCAATTCTGCATGATTCTCTGGAATAGTTCATGGTGAGTTTATTGATAAAATGGTTTACTTCCGCGCTGACATCTTCGCTTACTTCATTTCCAGCTCGATGGGTAATGTCGATGGCAATGATGATTGGATAGAAATTGATGACTATTTTTTTTGATTTGCATAGTCTAAAGATATCGTCTAACTCGACTCGACTATATGGTTTTTTATGCGAAGGGGCATCTCCAATCACTAAAATCATCTTATTTGAGCCCTCTGTCCATTTTGTTTCGAGGATCGTTCTATAAATAGCATCATTGACACTTTCTGGATAGTCGCCCCCATCGATCAGCTCAATTTTTTTTATGAAATTCGTAATTTGCGAATAGTCATCAGTCAATCCGACAGAAGTATACCAATTTTTACCATCGACATTGATATCTCCATAGGTAACTACACTCATTTTTATATTTTTAAAACGAGAAAACTTATTGATGATTTTATCAATGTTAGCTTTGGTTTGTTCAATTTCATCCATCATTGAGCTTGTATTATCCATGATAAGAACAAAGTCAGTATTTGATTTGGCGTGGCTTTCTAGTATTTTATTATTGATTGCAGCGAAGTTTTAGCGTCTTCTGCATATTTCATCTCTCCTTTTGAAACTTCAGATAGATGCGTGAAAATATTGACTAATTCTGCATCGTAAGCTACTTCATTGAGGAGTTTCTTGACGTTTTTATCTTTGATATTATTGGTGGCAACCATTTTTTCAATGGCTTTCTCAGGGGATATTTTTGTAAAATAGGCTTAAAATCTGGGGTATTGGGCGATAGCAGCTCTTGCTCATTTTTTTTATTGTTGTCAGAATAATCTTGAATTTTTTCTTCTCTACAGGCCCATAGAAGGCTAGTCAATAGTATGGTGAGCAATGTAATCCTATGATTCATATTCTGGCAAGTTGCACCAAATATAGGGAAATATTGACTCATTCAATCTCTTTTATTCTTCTCTTCATTTTTTTAATACAATCTTTTATCTTTGCCTTACTTCATCCAATGAATATGACAAGAAAAATCAATAAAATTTTAGTGGCAAATCGAGGAGAAATTGCATTGAGAATTATGCGTTCTGCTCGTGAAATGGGAATAAAAACTGTAGCCGTGTATTCTGAAGTTGATAGGAATAGTCCCCATGTTCGGTTTGCGGATGAAGCAATTTGCCTAGGCCCAGCCCCTTCGAATCAATCCTATTTATTGGGGGATAAAATCATTGAAATTTGCCACCAATATAAGGTGGATGCTATACATCCAGGTTATGGTTTTTTGAGTGAAAATGCTGAATTTTGTAGAAAGGTGCGTGAAGCGAATTTGATTTTTATTGGTCCTAGCCCTGAGGCAATTGAAATTATGGGAAGTAAATTGGCGGCTAAAAATGCAGTTAAAAAGTTCAATACACCATTGGTACCAGGAACAGATACAGCAATTTCTGACATACCCGAAGCAAAGAGATTGGGAAATGAAATTGGCTATCCAATCTTAATAAAAGCCTCTGCTGGCGGTGGCGGCAAGGGGATGCGAATTGTTGAGCATGAAGGAGAGTTTGAAGAGCAAATGGAAAGAGCAATGAGCGAGGCCAGAAATTCTTTTGGTGACGATGCTGTTTTTATAGAAAAATACGTAAAGAATCCAAGGCACATAGAGGTTCAGATTTTAGGAGATAATCATGGCAATATCGTGCACCTATTTGAGCGCGAATGCAGTGTTCAGCGCAGACATCAAAAGGTTATTGAAGAAGCGCCCAGTTGTGTGCTCACTCCTGAAATAAGAAAGAAAATTGGAGAAGCAGCAGTCAATGCCGGTAAGTCATGTAATTATACCAATGCGGGAACGGTGGGAATTTATTTTAGATGATCAGCTCAATTTTTATTTTTTGGAAATGAATACGAGGCTCCAAGTTGAGCACCCTGTCAGCGAATTGATAACAGGAGTTGATTTGGTCAAAGAACAAATAAAGATTGCTGAAGGGCATGCCATTTCGTTCAAACAAGAGGATTTAAGTATTCATGGACATGCTTTAGAATTGAGGGTTTATGCGGAAGATCCTCAGAATAATTTTTTACCTGATATTGGAAAACTAGAGGAATATAAAAAGCCAGAAGGACCTGGAGTGCGCGTTGATGATGGATATTCAGAGGGGATGGATATTCCCATCTACTACGATCCAATGATTGCAAAATTGATAACTTATGGCAAAGATCGGACTGAGGCTATTGAAAGGATGAAAAGAGCCATTGGTGAATTCAAAATTAAAGGATTGAAAACAACCTTGGATTTTGGATTATTTGTCATCAATCATCCGAATTTTGTGAATGGAAATTTTGATACGCATTTTGTCGCAAATCATTATACGCCAGACATGCTCAACCACATTATCACTGACGAAGAGAAGAATAAGATTTCGAAATTTATAGCCAATCACTATGCGAATAATAGTCAAGGTACTGCTTCTGTGGCGATCACTCAGGCTACTTCAAGTTCGAATCAATGGAAACAAAAAAGAACTGAAAAGCGCTGATTGTAGCCGTTTTTGAATGCCTGCGTGATTGGAATTACTAAGCGGTACTCGCTAATTTTGATTCGTTGTGGTGGTAAAATAACAGATATAGCGTGTTTATACGCCGTTTATTTCGGAAAATTAACAACAGTATCATAAACAAAGAAATACATTTACACGCTCATTAAATAAGGGTAAATCGAGAATAATGAAGATAATTAACAAGACAAAAATTAGTATTTTTATTTCGGTAGTGTTGCTTTTGGTTTCCTGCACTCCTGATACAATAGTAAATAATACTGCAGAGTCAATCAATACGGTGAAAGTGTTCTCCACTAAGCTCAATAAAACATTTGTTTATAAGAAACTTTCTAGTCAGACATTCAGCGATACCATTTTCCTTTCTAAATCAATTAGTGACACATTTCAAGTGACTTTTTTTAATGAAGTTTCAGGAAGTGTAAAAAGAACTTACGTCTGAAATTAGTGCAGAAAAAAATGATCATCAAATTTTTTTCAATGCATCGTTAGATGCCAATATTGCGTTTCGCTATTTAGATGAAGACGACAATAAATTTCCTTTGGGTCTAAAAGTGGAAGTTACAACTGTAGCGGCAAGCAAAGGTTCATTAGATGTTGTTTTAAAGCATCAACCCAATATTAAAAGTGGTTCTCAAAATGTTGGCTCAACTGATATTGATGCTAGTTTTATTTTGATAATTAAGTAGACTAGTTAGCATTATTAACTAAAAATTTTTTATGGCAGTAGCAAATACAAATTTCAATTTCCCTAATCAGAAAGCCGTTTATCACGGCAAAGTAAGAGATGTTTATGATTTAGGCGATAAACTGTTAATGATTGCGACTGATAGAATCTCTGCATTTGATTGTATATTACCTAGGCCTATTCCTTATAAGGGCCAAGTGCTCAATCAGACGGCTTCTCACTTCCTTTTTCAAACTAAAGATATCTGTCCGAATTGGTTGATTGCAACGCCGGATCCAAATGTTTCCATCGGCTTAAAATGTGCACCATTTAAAGTTGAAATGGTTATTCGCGGTTATTTAACTGGCCATGCATGGAGGACTTATCAAAGTGGTTTGCGAACATTATGTGGCGTGAAATTGCAGGATGGAATGCGCGAAAATGAAGCATTTACGGAACCCATTATTACTCCAACCACAAAGGCGGATGCTGGGCATGATGAGGATATTTCTAGGGAAGATATCATTGCAAATGGGATTGTTTCCGCTAGTGATTATTCGATTCTTGAAAAGTATACAAGGGCATTGTTTCAGAAAGGCCAATCAATGGCGCGTGAACGAGGATTGATATTGGTCGATACTAAGTATGAATTTGGTAAAACAAAAGAGGGAGAAATCGTGCTTATCGATGAAATTCACACGCCAGATTCATCTCGGTATTTTTATGCGGAGCCCTATCAAAGTAATTTTGACAATAACCTTCCCCAACAGCAGCTCTCCAAAGAGTTTGTTCGTCAATGGCTGATAGGAGAGGGGTTTCAAGGAAAAGAGAATCAGACCATGCCGATTATGTCAGATGAATTTTTACAAATGACTTCGGATAGATATATAGAATTGTATGAATTAATCACGGGAAATTCGTTTGTAAAATATCCTCAAGAGCATATCCTTCAGCGCATCGAAGAGAATGTACTTGCGTTTCTAAATAAATAATTTTTACTTTAAACAAGCCTCTACAAAAGCGACGAAGAGCGGGTGAGGATTCTCAACCGTACTTTTTAATTCAGGGTGATATTGAACACCTACAAACCACTTATGACTTGGTATTTCAATGATTTCAACGAGATTTTTTTCTTTGTAAATTCCAGTTGCAATCATCCCATTTTTTTCAAGTGCTTCTCTAAAATCATTGTTGAATTCATAGCGATGGCGATGTCTTTCTGATATATTCGTTTCTTTATACGCTTTGAATGCTTTTGACCCTTTAGAGATTGTGCAAGGATAAGCGCCCAATCTCATGGTACCGCCCATTTTCTTGATGTTTTTTTGATCTTCCATCAAATGGATAACTGGGTGTTTGCACTTTGCATTCATTTCGGAAGAATGAGCGTCTTTATAACCGAGCACATTGCGTGAGTATTCGATAACAGCCATCTGCATTCCAAGGCAGATGCCGAGGAAAGGAATATTGTTTTCTCGAATAAATCGAATAGCCTCTATTTTTCCATCAATCGCCCTTCCTCCAAAGCCCGGTGCAATGAGTACTCCATCCATATCCTTCAAAAGTGATTCCGCATTCTCAACAGTGACGTCTTTCGAGTGAATGGTGTGTACATTGACTTTGCAACTGTGTACAGCGCCTGCATGAATAAAAGATTCGTAAATTGACTTGTAGGCGTCTTGAAGTTCAATATACTTGCCTACTAAGGCGATATTTACCGTTTTCTTTGGGCTTTTCAACTTAGTCAAGAAGGCTTTCCACTTGTCTAAATTAGGCGTCTGACGAGATTTTAATTTTAATTTCCTTAGAATAGTTGTATCGAGCTTTTCTTTGAGCATTTCAAGCGGCACAGCATATATCGTATCACAATCGATCATTTGAATGACGGCATCATATTCTACATTGCAAAATTGAGCAAGTTTTGTGCGCACTTCCTTTTCCAATTTATATTCTGTTCTACAAACGAGAATATCTGGCTGAATTCCGCTCTCTAAGAGCATTTTCACTGAGTGTTGAGTGGGCTTGGTCTTTAACTCTTTAGCACTTTTTAAATAAGGGATTAAGGTAAGGTGAGAAACAATAGCATTGTCTTCGCCGACATCCCAAATGAACTGTCTCACCGCTTCTACGTATGGCAGCGATTCAATATCTCCAACAGTTCCTCCTAATTCAGTGATGATGATATCGTATTTTTTATCAACAGTGAGTAGTTTAAATCGCCGTTTAATTTCATCCGTAATATGAGGGATAACTTGGACCGTTTTGCCTAAAAATTCTCCTCGTCTCTCTTTATCTATCACCGTTTGGTAGATTCTACCTGTAGTGACATTATTTGCTTGTGAGGTGGGTACATTTAAAAAGCGCTCGTAGTGCCCTAAATCGAGGTCTGTTTCAGCCCCATCGTCGGTTACGTAGCATTCTCCATGCTCATAGGGGTTCAAAGTACCTGGATCGACATTGATATATGGATCAAATTTTTGAATGGTGACGCTAAATCCGTGTGCTTGTAGTAGTTTGGCAAGTGAAGAGGCGTAAATCCCCTTTCCCAATGATGAAGTAACCCCCCCGTAACAAAAATGTATTTTGACATGATCAAGTATTATGCAGTACGGGGTGCAAAGCTATTTTGATTTAGCCAAATAAAATAAAAAAAAATAAATTAAATGTACTATTTTTGCAGTCCAAATTTTTAAATTAAACACGATGAGTGCTACAACACAAAAACAAATGTATAAAGTAAAAGATATTTCTCTTGCAGAATGGGGAAGAAAAGAAATCAGATTGGCTGAAGCAGAAATGCCAGGTTTGATGTCATTGAGAGCAGAATTCGGTGCTTCTAAGCCATTGGCTGGAGCTAGAATTGCTGGTTGTCTTCACATGACAATCCAAACAGCTGTATTGATTGAAACATTAAAAGAATTAGGTGCAGAAGTTACTTGGAGTTCTTGTAATATTTTCTCTACACAAGATCACGCTGCTGCTGCTATAGCTGCTGCAGGTATTCCAGTTTATGCTTGGAAAGGCATGAATGAAGAAGAATTTGATTGGTGTATAGAGCAAACCATCAATGCATTTGAAGGTGGAAAATACCTCAATATGATTTTGGATGACGGAGGTGATTTGACAAATTTAGTTTTGGATAAACACCCTGAATTAGTAAAAGATATCAGAGGAATTTCTGAAGAGACTACGACAGGTGTTCATAGATTGTATGAGAGAGAGAAGAATGGCACATTGACATTGCCTGCAATCAACATCAATGATTCAGTTACGAAGTCAAAATTTGATAATAAATACGGTTGTAAAGAATCTTTAGTTGATTCAATCAGAAGAGCAACTGATATTATGATGGCTGGAAAAACAGCTGTAGTTGCTGGTTACGGAGATGTGGGCAAAGGTTCTGCAGCTTCTTTGGCGAGTTGTGGCGTTAGAGTTACAGTTACTGAAATCGATCCAATTTGCGCGCTTCAAGCAGCTATGGATGGATTTGAAGTAAAGAAAATGAAAGATGCAGTTAAAAATGCAGATATCGTTGTAACAGCTACAGGAAATAAGAACATCATCACTGGTGAGCATTTCAAAGCGATGAAAGATAAGGCCATTGTTTGTAATATTGGTCACTTCGATAATGAAATTGATATGGCTTGGTTGAATAGCAACTATGGCAATTCAAAGGACACCATCAAACCACAAGTGGATATGTATACAATCGATGGAAAAAATGTAATCGTTCTTGCTGAAGGCCGTCTTGTGAACCTAGGCTGTGCAACAGGTCACCCATCATTTGTTATGTCTAATTCATTTACAAATCAAACTTTAGCGCAATTGGAACTTTGGGCCAATTCTGCAAATTATGAAAACAAAGTGTATGTTTTGCCGAAGCATTTAGATGAGAAAGTTGCAAGACTTCACCTAGGAAAAATTGGTGTTGAATTGGAAGAATTGAGTAAAGATCAAGCTGATTATATCGGCGTAAAAGTGGAAGGTCCATTTAAGCAAGATTATTACAGATATTAATCTAGTCTAAAGAATACAATAACCTTTTTTTAAGGGTACAATGGGGAAAGATTTTAGAATTTTCCCCATTTTTTTATAATTTATTTTAAATTTCGAATTATGCATACAAAACTATCTGTCAATATCAATAAAATTGCACTGCTCAGAAATTCGCGCGGAAGCAATATCCCCGATGTTTTGCAATTTGCTAAAGATGCCATTCGCTATGGAGCAGAAGGGATTACCATACATCCAAGAGAAGATGAGCGCCATATAAAAAGAGTGGATGCTTTTGAATTAGGTGCTTTTTTACCTACAGATGTTTGTGAATACAATATTGAAGGCTATCCTAGCGCAGAATTTATAAAAATGGTTTGTAAAATTAAGCCAACTCAAGTGACCTTAGTTCCCGATCTGCCTGATGCTTTGACCTCTTCCGAGGGTTGGGATACTATTCAACAGGAACACTTTTTAAAAGACATTTTGCATGAATTAAAATCTCATGATTTGAGGGTGGCATTGTTTATGGAAACAGACTTTAAAAAGTTGGAAATGGCGAAGCAAATTGGTGCAGATCGAATTGAATTTTATACAGGGCAATATGCGGAAGATTTTGCGGATAATAAAGAGCGCGCCATTAAACCATTTGAATCGGCAGCCCTATTCTGCAGTGAGATTGGCATTGGTGTCAATGCTGGACACGATCTGAATTTAGATAATTTGAAATTCTTTAAACAGCATGTTCCAAACCTCTTAGAAGTTTCAATTGGCCATGCACTCGTTAGGGATTGTCTTTACTTGGGTTTAGAGAATGTTATACCCATGTATAAGAGATTGCTGAATGATTAAATCCAGCAATCTCAATTTGGATTTATAGATGAATTACTTCCCCATAGGCCATGGCAGTGGCTTCCATGATCGCCTCACTCATCGTGGGATGCGGGTGAATGGCTTTTAAAATTTCATGACCAGTTGTTTCTAATTTTCTAGCGACAACAATTTCTGCAATCATCTCTGTGACATTGGCGCCAATAAAATGTGCACCTAATAATTCTCCATATTTTTCATCGTAAATCACTTTGATGAATCCCTCTTTAGCTCCAGCAGCGCTTGCTTTTCCCGATGCAGAAAATGGAAATTTTCCTACTTTTATTTTATATCCAGCATCGATTGCAGCCTTTTCTGTATATCCCACTGAGGCAATTTCTGGAGCGCAATAGGTGCAACCAGGAATATTGTTGTAATCTATCGTTTCAACATGCATGCCAGCGATTTTTTCTACACAAGTGATTCCTTCCGCTGATGCAACGTGCGCAAGAGCAGGTGTATCAATAATATCTCCAATTGCATAGATACCAGGAACATTCGTTTGATAATAGCCGTCAACAACGACTTTTCCTTTTTCAGTTTTAACGCCGAGTTCTTCGAGTCCGAGATTTTCTAAATTTGATGCAATCCCCACAGCGGAGAGCACTACATCGCATTGCTTTACCTCGATGCCTTTTGCTGTTTTAATTTCCACTTCACATCCCTTTGCTGTAGCAGTGACTTTTTCTACAGAGGCAGAAGTCATTATTTGAATGCCTTTTTTTCTGAAAACTCTGCCTAATTCTTTGGAGATATCCGCATCTTCTCTCGGTACGATTTGCTCTGCAAATTCAACAATAGTCACTTCGGTCCCAATGCTGTGATAGAAATAAGCAAATTCTACCCCTATCGCGCCAGACCCGACAACAATCATAGATTTTGGTTGCTTTTTTAAAGTCATCGCCTCTCTATACCCGATAATGGTCTCTCCATTTTGTTTTAGGTTGGGCAATTCCCTGGTTTTAGAGCCTGTAGCAAGGATAATATGCTTGGATAAATAATCTTTTTTTGTCTGATCTTTTGCCGTTACCTCAACGACTTTGCCGCGTTTTATTTTTCCATAACCTTCTAAAACGTCAATTTTATTTTTCTTCATGAGAAATTGGATGCCTTTGCTCATGCCATCAGCGACGCCTCGGCTTCTCTGGATCATTTCATCAAAATTGGCTTGCGCACCTTTAACAGAAATGCCATAATCAGCCGCGTGATTGATATATTCAAATACTTGAGCTGATTTTAAAAGAGCCTTGGTGGGAATACAGCCCCAGTTGAGACAAACTCCTCCTAGATTTTCTTTTTCAACAATCGCGGTTTTAAAACCCAATTGAGCAGCTCTAATCGCCGCTACATAGCCGCCTGGCCCAGATCCAATAACAATAATGTCGTAGTTCATATTTGTAAATTTATAGTTTGCAAAAATAGTTTTTCATTTTAGGATTCCTTTTTTATATTTTTTTTTCTGAAATTACATTTTTTGACGTACATTTGTGACTTCAAAAATTACGGAGGTTATAGCTCAGTTGGTTAGAGCATCGGTTTGTGGTACCGAGGGTCGTGGGTTCGAGCCCCATTAGTCTCCCTTTTTTTTCTTTTCCAAAGTCTCCTTTTGACTTCTCCCCAGATTGTTTAAAACTTTTTTAACTTTTTTTTTAAAAAATTAATCTTTTAAAAAAAAAGTCTTACTTTTACGTCTATATGTTTTTTATAAAATAAGTTAATATGAAAAAGTTCTATTCTATTATCATTTTGTCTTTGATTGCTTTTAATATACTCAATGCGCAGTATTGTGCATCGAGTGCAACTCAGACGGCAGATGAGGATATTTTTAATGTCACGCTTGGAGGATTGAGCAATACGACAAATTGTGCGACTGCACCGCCAGCGGGAATTCAGAATCGATATTCTGACTTTACTGCATCTGGACCAACCACAAATATTTTCACGGGAGTAAATTACCCATTTGGTGTGACTATAGGACTTGTGGTGGAAATTTTAATACAGGTGCTGCTGCTTTTATCGATTGGAACTCCGATGGAGACTTTGTTGATGCAGGGGAGAAAGTATATGCTTCGCCAGGAACTTATCCAAGTGGACCTACTTTCACGCTTTCTACAAACGTTTTGGTTCCAGGCACTGCAACCGTAGGCACGACAAGGTTTCGTGTGATAGCTGTGAAGGTAATACTGGTGCAGCGATTACACCTTGTTTAAGTTTCAATTGGGGGGAGACGGAGGACTATAATGTGACGATTGTCGCATCTGCTCCTTGTGCAGGCACACCGGTTGTAGGTGCTGCTGCATCAAGTGCTGA